>CANMQO010000003.1 GCA_947500055.1 uncultured Paracoccaceae bacterium | reverse complement strand
TGGAAAAGCCCGGTCGCCTTCGAAAGGAAAGTGGCCTAAACGAGCACTTGGAGCGGCATCAAAACGTGACAGGTCCAGGCGAAGGCCGGCGTTGAATGGAGACAGCAAGAGCCGAACGTCCTGAAGCTCGCCCCATTGGGCGGTACCACACAATTGATAACGCGCGGATCGTACTCAACGGGTGAGGCTGCGCGTCGGTTGACGCTACTACCGCCCGGCCACCCCGAGGGGTTTTCCGAAGCCTTCGCAAATATTTATGCCTAGGCGGCGCGCGCCATTCGTTCGGCCAGGTGTTCGACAGGCTCAGAGCCCATGGTGTCTTACCCGACGATACAACATGGCGTGCACGGCGTCGCCTTCATCGACGCCTGCGTTCGGTCATCAGGAAGAAATGGCGCGTGGATCGCGTTATGAGTTACGGCGCGTTCCTCGCTAGACGCATGCCTGCCGCAGACCAATCGATAAGAGCGGGGACGTCACTGGACTGATTATTCTAGCGGGCCGCCGTAAGCGAACGTGAAGCACTGATCCTTCGACGATGTCATTGCACCCGACCCTGCAGATATCGGCTGCAGGAGTGCTATCCAAACCGGAATAACCGTGCCGGACTGGGTCGATAAGGACGGTGCCGGCCGCCAACTTGCCAAGAAGCGATCGGGCAATCCAAACGTGCCGTCGAGCTGTCGGCGCCCTCGTCCGTTCTGCGGTGGAAAGGACAGTATTGCCGACGACACAATGCTTGGGCTCAATGCAAGCATCTAACGGCCGGCGATTGAATATGGCGGTCCGGCTTGTCATGGTTTCTCTGATCTGGCGCATCTTGGCGAAGTTTGGCAATACTTGCAGGCGGGCGGTTAGAAAGGAAACCTTATGCTTCCATCAGAACGACATGCGATCATCCTGCGCGAAGTGTCGCGGCAGCCGGCGGTGTCGATCCGGTCGCTGACTGAACGTTTGGGGGTTTCCCGAGAGACGATCCGCAAAGATATCGAGCAACTGGCACAGGAGAACAGACTTAACCAGGTGCGGGGAGGAGCGACCAGCATCCTCACGCGGGAACCTTCGATGGTGGACCGATCTCAGACAAACCCCGAGGGCAAGGCGCGGATCGGAGCTCGCGTGGCGAACATGATCGCCGATGGAGCCAGTGTGATTATTGACAACGGTTCGACCACCCTTGCGGCGGCCAAGGTCCTGGCAAGCACACGTCGTGATTTAATTATATATACCAACGATTTGACTATCGGGTCTGTGTTTGTATCTGCGGCGAGGGAGGTCATCGTTCTGGGTGGGCGGCTCGACTTCTCGGAAAACGCGACGATCGGTCTCGACACCCTCGACCACTTGGGTAGATACCATGCGGATTTTGCCCTGATCGGCGTTGGCGGCTTAAGCGCGCGCGGCGGGTTCACCGATTTTTCGCTTGAGGCGGCAAATCTAAGACACCTGATGATGGAACGTGCGCAGAACCCTGTACTGCTTGTCGACAAGACTAAGTTCGGGGTGGTCGGTCAAATCGCAATGAAGCCCTGGCCCCGGCCGCTCTCGATGGTGACGGATGCAAAGGTACCGGCTGATATATCGAATATTCTGGATGACCAGTCGATTGCATTGACTCTCGTGTAAGCCAAAAAAAGAAAACATTTGCCAAGTTTTGCAAAATATACGTAAGCTGAGTCCAACTGGAATCCCCGCTTATGGAGCAAGGCAATGGACAAGACGCAACTTCCAACCAGCGCACAATACGTAATCGTAGGGGGCGGCATCGTTGGCTGCTCCGTGGCTTATCATCTGACGAAGATGGGGCACCGCGATGTTGTGCTGCTTGAGCAGGGCCAGCTGAGTTGCGGCACGACGTGGCACGCGGCGGGTTTGGTCGGCCAGCTGCGCAGTCAGCCAGCTATGACAAACCTGATCCGCTATTCAACCGAACTCTATTCACAGCTTGAAGCGGAGACCGGGCTGGCGACCGGCTGGATGGAATGTGGTTCGGTCACCGTCGCGCGAACTGACGACAGAATGACAATGTTGTTGCGCACTGCTGCCGCAGCGCGGGCGCAAGGTGTCGACGTTCAGGTGATCACGCCGCAAGAAGCACAAGAAAAGTGGCCAGTTATGCAAGTCGATGATGTCAAAGGTGGCCTTTGGATGCCTGGTGACGGCAAGGCGAACCCGACCGATTTGACACAGTCCCTGGCCAAAGGTGCGCGCATGTGCGGTGCAAAGGTCATCGAGGGTATCAAGGTCACAGACATCCTGACCGAGAATGGAACGGCCAGCGGCGTTGTGACTGATCACGGCACTATAAAGGCCGAAGTCGTCGTAAACTGCGGTGGTCAATGGGCCCGCCAACTGGGCAAGATGTGTGGCGTGAACGTTCCGCTGCATTCCGCTGAGCACTACTATATCGTCACTGAGGCCATCAAAGGGGTGAAACCCGACCTGCCGGTGCTGCGGGACCCTGACGGGTACATCTATTTCAAGGAAGAAACGGGAGGCCTGGTCATGGGTGGGTTTGAGCCCGACGCAAAGCCGTGGGGCATGAATGGGATCCCCGACAACTTCTTCTTCCAGCTTTTGGAAGATGATTGGGATCAATTCGAAATCCTGATGGAAAATGCCCTTATCCGCGTACCTGACATGGCCGACACGGGCGTGCGCCAGTTCTATAACGGGCCGGAGAGCTTTACTCCGGACAACAACTATCTGCTCGGTGAAGCGCCGGAACTAAAGAACTTCTTCGTCGGTGCAGGGTTCAACAGCATGGGCATCGCCAGTGCTGGCGGTGCAGGTCGCGCACTCGCGGAATGGATCGTCGAAGGGGCGCCGACCTCGGACCTGTTTGCAGTCGACATCCGGCGGTTCGCGAATTTCAACAATAACCCGACTTGGCTGCATGATCGGGTCAAGGAAACCCTGGGTCTGCACTATGCAATGCCTTGGCCCAACCGCGAATTGGATTCCGCCCGACCATTCCGCCGCTCGGCACTCTATGATCGGTTGGCAGCGAAGAACGCGGTATTTGGGTCAAAGATGGGCTGGGAAAGGGTGAACTACTTCGCGCCAGAAGGCGACGCGCCTGAGATTGAATACAGCTTTGGCCGACAGAATTGGCATGATGCTGTGGCTGCCGAACACAAGACGACGCGCGAAGCGGTGGCCGTCTTTGACCAAAGCTCATTTGCGAAATTGCTGGTTCAGGGACGCGATGCATGCGCTCAGCTGAATCGGATCTGCGCCGCTGACGTGGACGTCCCGATCGGGCAGACGGTCTATACCGGGTTGCTTAACGCACGTGGAGGTTACGAGTCCGACCTGACGGTTCTGCGCCTGAAAGAGCAAGAGTTCATGTTGATCACCGGCTCGGCGCAGGCAGTGCACGACGCGGACTGGATTCGAAAGAACTTTGCGGAAGACGCGTATGTATTCTTGACTGATGTTACCGCCGCCTGGTCGGTCTTGGCGGTGATGGGCCCAAGCTCGCGCGCAGTGCTGAAAAAGCTGACCAAGGCCGATCTGTCCAACGATGCCTTCCCCTTCGGCACGGTACAAGAGATCGATTTGGGCTATGCCACAGTTCTGGCCAACCGGATGACCTATGTCGGCGAGTTGGGCTGGGAACTGGTCGTGCCAGTTGAGTTCACCGTCGGCGTGTACGAGGATTTGATGCGCGCCGGTGGGGAATTCGGTATCCGAGACGCAGGCTATTACGCGCTTGAAGGTCTTCGGCTCGAGAAGGGCTTTCGTGCCTGGAGCCGTGAACTGACCCCTGACATCACGCCGTTGCAGGCCGGGCTGAGCTTTGCCGTTGATTTCGAAAAGCCATGCGGCTTCATCGGCAAAGAGGCGTTGTTGGCGGCGAAAGAAGACCCCGAACACCTGAAGACGCGAATCGTGCAACTGGTGCTTGACGATCATCAACCGCAACTGTGGGGCGGGGAGGCCGTTCTTCGTAACGGGACCGAGATCGGCGAAGTTCGTTCCGCTGCATATGGTCATACTCTGGGCGCGGCAGTTGCGCTGTGTCAACTGGACGCTCCCGAACCTGTGACCGCAGAGTATCTTCGCAACGGTAGGTTTGAGATTGACCTGTCGGGCACGCGGTTTGATGCGACGGCCCATCTGCGAACCCCGTATGACGCAAAGGGTGAACGTCCAAAGGCCGACGGCTGACATCGAATGACCCCGGCGTCCCATGAAACACTCGCGTATTCCCGAGGCCAACGCGCCCAAACTGGCTGATATCTGTTTCCTGTGCGCCGATGGGTTTCCACTGGATCAGCTGTCAGTTGCGCTGGACTATCTGGATAAGGCGGGGCGGCTGGATCCCAATCAGCGCCTCACGTTTTCGATCAAGTCATTTACCGGGGGTGAGGTACGCAGTGGTTGCGGGATCAAGGTCAGCACTGACCGGTTCAACGATCTGCAGCTTCCCTGTCGCCACGCAACTGGGTTTGTCATTGCGTCAGCTTGAACGGAAATTCGTTTCGGCGACGGGTGTGCCCCCCGAAATCTTCATATCTGGCAGAGCGGCTGGAGAAGGCGCGCGCAGTCCTCGAATACACCAATTTGCCAATTGCGGAGATAGCCCTTGCCTGCGGCTTCAGTTCGTCTACAGCCTTATCAAAGGGGTACAAGCAGTGATTTGGCCGATCTCCCTTACGCGAGCGGAAGGAGTGGCGTGGGTAATGGATTTGATCGGTGACCAACACGGGCCCTGCACCAGAACCCTTTGGGCGGGACGGTTGCATGAGCTGGTTCGTTCCATAATTTTCGAGTATTTAAGATTGATCATGCAACATATTTTCCGTTCAAGCAGAACGGCGCCAATACCAGAACTTCGATTGTCAATCTGCCCGCAACACGTTGGATATCTGCGCACGATCGTAGTTTGCTCCACATAGAAGAACAATGTTGGTCTGTCCGGCATAGCGCTCGGGTTCAGCAAGAAGTGGAGCGAGGGCCAGAGCTGCAGCCCCTTCGACGATCATGTTGTCAGTCCAGGCTAAGACACGCAGAGAATTCGCTATCTGATCTTCATCGCATTGCACAATCTCGTCGATCACTTCACTGGCCATCGGCAAGGTAACGGATCCTTGATCGACCCCGCCAGCAACGCCATCCGCCAATGTGTCACAGTGGGCCGTTTCGACGATTTCGCCGGCCTTGATCGAAGCGGCCAACGCTGCGGTATTTGTGGCGCTGACCCCGATGATACGTGTTTGAGGTGAAAAAGATTTCAGAACCGCCCCAATCCCGGATATCAGACCGCCACCCCCCATGGAGATGAAGATGTTATCGACAACAGGGCACTGTTCCAAAAGTTCCAGGGCGCTCGTGCCTTGCCCGCTGATCACGACCGGATCATTGTACGGCGAGGCGTAGACGGAGCCTTCCACCTCAGCAAGTTTGCGTGCCTCGACTTCGGCCAAAGAAGAGTCGGCACCCGCTACGACCACCCGCGTACCATAACTCTCGATGGCTCGGCGCTTTTGATCGATGACGTTCTCCGGCAGAACGACGGTCAGTTTGTGTCCGGTTCTTCGTGCGGCTTCAGAGCAAGCGATCCCGTGATTCCCAGATGATGCAGTGACAACCGGGATATCTGTCGGCAGCGAGCTGAGTTTCGCGCACGCACCGCGAAACTTGAATGAGCCGGTGGTCTGAAAATTCTCTGTTTTGTAAAGCAGTTGTGTGCCTTCGGCCAATGATATGCGGGAGGAGATGACAGGCGTCTGCCGCACCAGAGAGGAAATTCGTCGGCGAGTTTCGATAGATCGAACCGCAGATTGAATGATAAGGTCGGAAGGTTGAGGCATCAGGATAAAGACATCAGTTGTGGGTTCGCTTTGGCAGCATCCAGGATTGCGACTGAAATTGCTGCGTCCTGAGCGGCAAGCCCTGTGAGATCAGCAACGGTGATTTGTGAGCGATCCGTACGCCCCGGATGTTTACCGGAGAGGACAGAGCCCAGGGAGATTATGTCATCTTCATTAAACAACTGCGCCGCGTAGCCCGTTTGATACTCTCCATGGTGAAGGCACTGCGAGGCGAGATCAGAAACTTTCAGATCCGCTGACGCGACAATATTCACGGCAAGCTCCTGTTTTCCAGGGCAGTCCGCTCCGATCGCTGTGATATGTGCGCCCGGAGGCACCCATTCTGTCGCAACCAGCGGCTCTTTTGATGGCGTCGTTGTGATAATCACATCTGCGTCCGCGCATCCAAGAGAAAGCTCTTGTACTGCATGTGCATCGATGCCCATTTCTCGCAGTTCGTTCGCGACTGTTTCTGACGCATCACCCCTGCGGCCCCAAAACGCAAACCGCATTGGCGCCTCCGGACGAAGAGCATTCAGGCATCGCGCTTGCAACCGGGCCTGGATTCCAGTGCCGACGATCAAAACCCGTTGGAAGTTTTTGCGCGCCAACGCCAACGTTGCAATCGCACCCCCAAGCCCCGTCCGCATATCTGTCAGCCATCCCTCATCCTGCAATGTCGCAACAAGCTCACCTGTTTCCGCGGAAAACAGCAGATTCACACCGTTTGAGCTTGGAAGACCTTTGGCTGGATTGGCATAGAATCCAGTTGCAATCTTTACGACGAATAGCGGCGCGGCGCGCATATGTGCGGATTTAATATGACAGTCGCCCTTCGCAGCCGGAAAACCAAGATAGGTCACCTCAGGTGCCTGAACATCGCTTTCGGATGTCGCAATATAGGACATCCGAACGGCTTCGGCAGCGCGTGGCAGATCGAACAGTCGTTCTATCGCTGGTTTTTTGATGAGCACGCGGGAACCTGTCACTAAAAAGTAGACGTAGACTAGAAATACCATATTGGACTAGGTTGTCTAGGTGCTTGTAGAAGGGATGCGATCATATGCGACGTTTGCGTAATGAGTACGGTCAAGAACTGGATGCTTTTGCGGCGCGGCCTTTTTACGATGTCAGCAGCAGCTGTATCGGGCCTTACAGTTGGAACATTGTCCATTGCCAAAGCTGCAACAGAAGTTAGGCACAGGATGGTTGAAGACATGACGCATCAACTAAATGAGCCCGGTTCGGGATCGAGACTATCGCAAGCCTCGACAATGTACCGGAGGCCGGTGCAACCTTGATCATCGGCGCGCCCAGATTCAGCGGATGCAGCGGCGGCCCCGCCCGGATCATTGCAATGGTGTAACCCGCTACAGGACAAGCAAAAATTTTTTTTCTTGCCATGGTAGAACTGCTTAATGCTGACCGAACCGAAACTGAAAATCCAAGACGAAGATGCAGAACCAAAATCTACTACTAAACAATGCAATCGCGACGGCCGATGCGGTCGCAGCACTTTTTGGACCTCGTGTCGAAGTTGTGGTGCACAATGTATCGAAAGCGAGAATTTCCTATATCGTGAATCCATTGTCACACCGAGAAGTGGGGGACCCATCAAACCTGGAAGAAATCGATTTTCTTCCAAGTGACACGGTGATTGGTCCTTATGAGAAGATCAATTGGGACGGGCAGCTGATCAGATCGATCAGTGTCGTCCAGAGAGCACGTGATGGCTCGGCCCCCTTTCTCATCTGCATGAACTTTGACCAAACCGATCTACAGACTGCGCAACGCGCAATTCAAGCGCTTTTGCCCACTGGTCAATCCAGTTCGCGGCCCGAGGCATTGTTCCGCAAAGACTGGCACGAACGCGTGAACAAATTCGTGACGGACTGGTGTAATGCCCGCGATATGAGGGTTGATGCGTTAGATAGGTCATCTCGAAAAGATCTGGTTTTGTCTCTGGAAGCATCAGGGGCGTTGTCGGAGAAACACGCCGCTGCGTATGTTGCGCGGGTTCTCGGCGTGAGCCGCGCAACCGTCTATAACGATCTCAAAAAGGAAGTGGATGAATGACTGGCGGCATCCGAAGTTGCGGCTGAACTTAAGCGCTCTGCCTTCGACGTTCCAAAAATGCTGAGAGTTTTGTCAGCCCAACTTTCAGGTCTTCTGTCGGATTGGCATAGCCAAGACGAAACCAGCCCTCCATATCCATGACACTTCCTGGTGTCAGCATCACGCCCTCCTCCTCAAGCAGGGAAATACAAAACTTCCGGGAATCGATTGGTAGATCGTACTTTATCAGGGCCGTGGTGCCTGATTCTGGCGGCACCCAGGAGAGCAAAGGCTCACCGTCCATCCAGTCACTTAGGATCCTGAGGTTCTTCCGTGTAATCATATGAGCGCGTTCAAGGATTTTGTCAGAGTTTTCTAACGCAATCGCAGACAGAAGCTCGTCGAGCTTACCTACAGAGATCGTGTTGTAGTCCCGATGGACCATCACTTGTTGGAGCATTTCTTTTGGCCCCGCGATCCATCCGACCCGCAGACCAGCAAGTGAGAAAGCCTTCGACATACCAGCGGTACTTATGCCTTTTTCATAAATGTCCGCCACAGCTGCCGTATAGCCTGACCCCGATTGATCGGTGCCACGATATACCTCGTCACACAAAAGCCACGCCCCAACGCGACGGGCAATCTTAACAATTGCTTCAAGCACGTCGCGGTCCATCAGAGAGCCCGTCGGGTTGTTCGGATTGTTGATCGCGATCAACTTGGTTTCCGGCCGCACCATCGCATGCAGTTCCTCAAGGTCAGGAAGGAACCGGTTTTCAGGCTTAAGATGCAACAGCTCGACATCCGCACCGATACTTTCCGGGATGGAATAGTGCTGCTGATAGGTTGGGATGACCGAGATAACGTGATCCCCCCGCGAGACTAGCGTCTGGTGAACAAGCGAATTGGCTCCGATTGTGCCATGGGTCGTCAGGATTGTTTCCGGGGTCTGCCGCTCATAGAGGCTGGCAACCGCCTCGCGCAACCGGTCGGACCCCCTGATCGCACCATATGTCATCTTGATATCCGAAAGATCATCCATGATCTGTTCGGATATGCCGGCAAATTCAAAAAGTTCACCCAGCGTGATTGACTCCACGCATGTTTCAGCAAGATTGAACCTGCATTTCGTCTCAAATTCGTCCATCCACATTTCGACGCCGAAGGGTTTGATTTCCATGTCTCTATCCTTACGCTTGAATCAGGCCAGTACGGCGTCGTAGACGGCGCGGGCCATGAATATGTCTTCTAACCCCAAACCGATGGATCGAAAAAAGACGGGCGTATCTCCCGATGGGAGTTCACATTCTGCGGTTTGCAGTTCTGTCAAGTCTCCACGGATAGAATCTGGAGACCACCCAGATTCTGAGGCAAGTTTCATTTCGCCCGCTGAAGCCGGGGTGGTCGCACGGTAGTCGCAATAGACCTCAGCTGTTGCCAGGAAGGCGGGCGGTACTTCATGCGCATTTGCAACATTGGTACTGATCGACGTAATCAAGGTGCCCGGCTTCACATCGACCGTGTCGATGACAGGCGTGCCAGAAGACGTGCATAAGAGGATTGCATCAGCGCCGGCGATGGCCTCCTGGGCATGCCGACAGAAAACCACACGGTCATCAATTGCCAGCCAAGTCTTCCTGAGTTCCGCGTTTGAAGAAAGGCTGGGGGAGAACACCCGCACTTCAGCCCATGGGCGCAACTTGCGCACATGGCGCAAATGAGCTTTCGCGACCGCGCCCGAGCCAATGACGGTCAAAATACGGGCTTCTGCTTTTGCCAGATGATCGACCGCAAGCGCAGTTGTACCAGCGGTTCTTTCCGTCGTGAGATGTCCGGAGTCGCAGAGCAGGATGGGATGTCCCGTTTCCATTGACATCAAAACGGTCCATGCCGTGATGATCGGTTTATGGGCTTGCATAAGATAAGGCGACAGCTTGGCGCCAAACAGTCCTGCGCCCGTACTTGCCCCAAGATAAGTGATGAAGTCACCTTTCTCGTCTGGAAAAACCGTAACTGTTTGCGGCGGCTGCACAGCTTGCTTTCGTCCAAGCTCTGTAAAGAGTGCGCGCATGGCACCCATCGTGTCAACCTTGGGTAAAACCGCGTTGATTGCGTCTGCGTCCAAAACGAGAGGGGGTGAAACGGACATCAAATTCTCCTGTTGTTCAGGCGCGTGGGCCATGGTCCATCATGCTCAGAAAAGCACGGGTTCGAGGGTGTTGGGGTGCGTCAAGACGCGCCCGGCTTAGATTTTTCGACAATCATTGTCTTTCTTTCGTGCGGGAGGTCATGCACGATATCAGCGACCTCGTCGACCATTTCCGGGTCGAGTACCGATGTTGGTGCATCCAACGACAGGACCTTGGGCTGCCTGCAGAGTGCTCGACCGGGAAAATGATCCGTCAATCTGCAAGGTGAACCCTCTCCAGAAGCGCCATGGTTTTGTCCCGTAAGCCCCTCTTGCCACATCGCCGAATGGGGCGCGGTACCAACATCAGATTTTGCAACGCTGTTAGGGAGGAAACAAGTCAACGTGCAGGAACGCCACGCCCATGTTGCCAGCAAAGTCGCCGAGATTCCGACAATCCGCTGAAGGATCATGGCGGCAACTTGAGCATCGTCAGGGTCTAGAGACTCCGGCCTGGCTATGCTGCGTATCAATGTAGACTTACCCGAGTCAGACGGATCACAAAGTACAACTTTTTCGCCCTTGGGCACTTCCAGCGACTGTATTTCTCAGGATGTCTGAGAAGTCCTTTTTTGATCTGATTAGACGAGTGAGTTTGCGATTATGATGCGCTTTCGGGTGATGGCGTTTGTGACCGCAAGCTCTTGCGGCATCGGGTTCGAAACCGTCTGAGTTTTGAAGGAAAGCAGGTCAAACCGCACGTCCTCCCCAGCGCAGGGGAAAGACTTACAATGTCACATAGGCGCGAAGCAACGTTTCCGCCAAGGACAGTTGCCGCAGGCGATATCAAATAGATCCGATGAGAGGCAATTCAGGCAAGCAAATCCTGACCTCAATCATCCATGTTGAACAGACTTCTGAAGTCAGGGTCTGATGACCTCAGCGCCTCAATATTATCGAATCCGACAAGTTCTCCGCCCTGCATGTGCAACACTCTGTCCACATATTTCAGTGTCGACTCCCGGTGGGTGATGAATAGGACCGTCTTGCCGCCTAACCCGTCAACGATACTCTCCATGATGTATCGTTCATTATCGCCATCCAAGGCGCTTGTCGCTTCGTCAAAAATAAAGACTTGCGCGTCCTTTGCCAGCGCTCGCGCAATTCCAACCCGTTGCTTTTGACCGCCTGAAAGCGATTTCCCATTTGGACCCACGGTTGTATCAAGCCCTTTGGGCAGATTCCCCAAGACATCTGTCAGCGACGCGCGATGTGCGGCCAGTTCAATCTCTTCATCAGTTGCTTCGGGACGGCCATCCCTGATGTTGTCGCGGATCGTACCATCAAACAAGAAAACATCTTGGCTGATGAAAGCGAAATTCCTGTAGATAGCTTTCTCGGAAACACTGGACAGATCAACCCCACCGACCTTAATGCGGCCTTCTGTGGGGTCAAAGAACCGCAACAGAAGATCAACAACCGTGGTTTTCCCGGCTCCTGAGCGCCCAACGACTGCAACGCGTTCACCCGATTTGATACTGAACGAAACGTCGTTGACCGCTTTCACACCTTTTCCGTAGACAAACGAAACTGACTCGAAAGCAATATCGTTTGAAACGCCTTTCAATGTCTCGTCACCATAACGACGTGTAACTGGGCCCGCATCCATCATGGCGTACATTCTCTCCACGAAGATGATGTTTTTCTGAATATCCACCCAGATTTTTGTTATCTTTTCGGCCGGTTGATAGGCCATGAGGAAGGCGGTGATGAAAGCCGTAAACTCACCTGGTGTTTTGTCGTTTGTGATAGTTTGCCACGCCGCGTACAGAACGAACGATCCAATGATCAGCCCACCAATAAAATCCATTATAGGTCCGGTTGCATTTGTGATCCGCGCGATGCTGAGGACACGATCCTCCAAGGTATCAATCGCTGCGTTGAAGTTCTTGATGATCTTGCCTTCCAACCCGTAGGTGCGCACGGTCTTAATACCATCGAACGCTTCGGCCCCGATGGAGAAATATGCACCCTCCATCGCGGCTTCGGCGGTTGCAATCTTTCGAATGCGTTTGGTCAGATTGCCGACCAGCCAGATTACAACAGGGAAGAGGAGACCGCAGACCAGCGTCATGAGCGGGTCCTGCATAATCATGACGGCAATCAGCGAGATGAGGGTCAAAGTCTCCGTTAACAACTTGTTGACGAGGCTTACGACAACCTTTCCGCAGGCATTCCCGAAAAGCTTGATCTGGGCCATCTGGTTCGCTGAGTGTTTTCCCAGAAAGTGCCACATGTCCTTCATCAGGACGCTCTCGTACAATGATTTTTGGTAAGTTGCCGAAATTGAACGCGTAAATACGACGGATACAATGCCATTCGCATAGGAAAAACCGCTCTTGGCGAGCGATATGAACATGACGAGTGCGGCGACATAATAAGCGAATGCGGTATCTTCCGCTACAAAAACGTCGTTCACAATGAGCTTTGTCGAATAGGCCAATCCAGCCGTCGTAGCGGCCACGCCAATCATGCAAATGACCGAAACAATGATCATCTTCCACCGCGGCGGCACTGCCTCCTTCAGCAAGCGCCTGACGCTCCGATCAGCCATTCCTGTAGTTTCGCCTTGCTCTTCTTGCATTGAACATCAGACCGTTGTTGCGTCAGCGACAAATATATACTTCGGCGCAGGGTATCAACGGTCCATGGCGGCATTTGCTTGTCTGCATCATCAAACTGCCTGATGCACGGTCATGTCGACTGAACCACGGACCCGGATTGGGCCAATTTTGCCTTGCGAGGCCATAACAACACACTTCGCAACCGCTTATCTAAGCTGCTACCCTTTTGTCGAACAGGAACTGGCTCAACCAGGGCCAGCCGACTTCAGGGCTGATAACACAACCCCTGCTGCGCACGCCAAGTGAAGCGACGCCAATATTTTGGGCGGCTTGCAACGTTCAAGAGCCTAGTTTGTGAGAGGTCAATGTGCTCTACCAATCTGCAGTCCGGTCGTTGAAAAACGGAACCGGAAAACCGCTTCTGGCTGATGCCCCAAGGCAGGACTTACAGGCGAAGAACCAATGGGCAATGATCCGACACTTCAGGATCGTACACCACGTCGAACCCCTTCACTGCATCAGCGTTATTTATCAGCATGTAGTCGGCGAACTGCCCTGGCTTCTTGTAATGAGAACTGCGCGTGCTGGTGAAGCCGCGACCGGTCACCAATTCAAACAAACCGGAATCCGCAAGTATCCGAAGCGTCTCGCTGTCGGGTTCGACATTGAAATCTCCGCAGACCACCATAATGTCTTCCGGCTCTGACACTTGCCGGGACATTTCAAGAAGGCGCTTTGCTTGTGCTGCACGCTCGGGTGTGTCTATTTTTCCGTTCAGGTCGCGCAGACCGTGCATATGCGTGACGCTGATCGAACGACGCGTTTTGTCGTCGTAAACTCGAATGCCATGGGCACTGCGTGACCGGGGGTGGGAACCATAGCCAACCGGCGAATAGGCCTTGTGAACAAAACCCTGAACCTGACCAATGATCGGAACCGATTTACGCACAAATGTTGCCAAACCCCATTGCGAGGGGACCGACAGGTTTTCGTCCCAAAGCACGCCCTGCGCGGCTGGGCAGAAAATCGCAGTATGATCCGGCAAGGCCCCGGACACATCCCGAAAGAAATTTGCCCGCTGTTGCAGGACGTGATCACCGTCGCGGTATGTCAGCCATTCTTTCTCTGATGCCGGACTGTGGACGACTTCCTGCAGGCAAAGAATGTCAGGACCTGCGGTCTGGAGGTAACGTAACAGGTCTTCATGCAGCTTCCCGCCCCAACCGTTCAGACACATAATCTCCATTGATCAACCCTTGTCGGCTTCAAGGGTCGACATTCGCTGCAATCCCAAAAATCTGCAAGGTAAGCCTGTGGCAAACCCCCTTTCCCTAGCGGCGGGCTCCACCACGGTTCAAACATCGCAGATACAGTGATCGGTCCGGGTTTCCTTACTGGACGATCATGGGTCGCCCTGTGTTAGGCTTCAGGTCGAGAGGATTTAAGATATGCGATTTTCAATTGAAGACGCCGCGATTCTGGCCGAGGCCAGCTATGAAACTGGCCGCATCACAAGCCCGGCAATCACCCATTCATGCCCAGACAGGGACGTGCAGGCCCATATGCTGGAGGGGGGTGTTCTGCTTCTGCCCGGGTCAAATTCGGTCCGTGACTATTTGAATTTCAATCTACGTCCGTTGCGACTGGGCAGTCGCAACCTGATCATGAATGCCGACAAGGCGGAAACAGGGGCAACGGGCACGGCCTGGCATCAGGGTTTTCTGGCTTACTCTTCGGTGATTTTTCACTGGCTTCTGGTCAACAACCTCAACCCAAAATTTATTATTGGCCATTCGCTAGGGGCGGCAGCAGCGCAAATCCTGTCAAAAAGCTACCAGGTCCCAGCCATCGGGTTTGCTGGGCCAAGGCCCAAATTCTCGCGTAACAGGGTGAAACACGACCGCAAGTGCTTGTTGATCAACCGGGGTGACGATCCGGTGCCAAAACTGCCCAGCAGTTTCTTTCATCTGGGAACGGTACGGCGTATTTCGCCGAGACAGAACGAATTTGGACTGGCCCACTCCATGCGCCATTACCGGGAGATCATCGACCGGGGGTTGTCGCATAACTTGCTGCCTTCCCACTGGGCGGGCGCCTAAAGCATCGCTGGCACAACCAGATCGGGGGGCCTGTGACCGTCGGCGAATGTCTTGATATTCACAATGACCTTCTCGCCCATCTCGATCCGGCCTTCCAGAGTGGCCGACCCCATATGCGGCAGCAGAATCGCATTTGGCAGTTCTTTCAGTCGCGGGTTGATCTCGTGCCCCCGTTCAAACACATCCAGACCGGCACCGGCAATCTCACCGGCGCGCAGCATCCGGGTCAGGGCGTTTTCGTCGATAACCTCGCCGCGTGATGTATTCACAATCACTGCGTCCGGTTTCATCAGCTTCAGGCGGCGGGCATTCATCAGATGAAAGGTCGACGGGGTATGCGGACAATTGATTGACAGTACATCAACCCGGGACACCATCTGATCAAGACTTTCCCAATAGGTCGCTTCCAGTTCCTCTTCCACTTCCGGGCGCAGGCGTTTGCGGTTGTGGTAATGCACCTGCATGCCAAAAACGGCGGCACGGCGGGCCACGGCTTGCCCAATCCGACCCATACCCAAGATACCCAACCTACGGCCCTTGATGCGGCCACCCATCATCGCGGTCGGTGACCATCCCTGCCAATCATCCGACTGGGCCAGACGCAGTCCTTCCGCCAACCTGCGGGTAACACCCAAAATCAACGCCATGACCATATCGGCGGTATCTTCGGTCACGACACCGGGTGTATTGGACACGTGAATGCCGCGCTGTCGGGCAGTCGTCACGTCAATATTGTCGACACCGGCACCGTAATTGGCGATGAGTTTCAACCGCTCGCCCGCACGGGCCAGCATCTTTGCGTCAATATGATCGGTAATTGCCGGCACCAACACATCCGCCCGGCCCATCGCATCGGCCAGCTGCTCAGAGGTCATGGGGGTGTCATCTTCGCGCAATTCAACGTCGAACAGCTCCTTCATGCGGGTCTCCACCACCTCCGGCAACCGTCGCGTCACAACAACACTCAATTGCTTACCTGGCATGGAACACCCTCCTGTGGCTTTTCAAAACAGCGCATTAATGGCAGGTTGCGCCAAAGGGATGCGCAGCACAAGAACTGCGCACCATAAAATTGGGCAGTTAAGGGCAAACGATGGTCAGTTTGGTGCAAGGGTTCCGCGCAGGCGCGCTTTCGTGGTGCATCTTCGGTTTCGTCGTCTTTCTGACGATCAGTATCTGCGCCACCAAAGGTCAGGCAGACCAAACCAACGCGGCATCCCTTGGCCCCGAAACCAATCTGCCGCTGCCGCGTTTCGTATCACTCAAAGCGGCGGAAGCAAATGTGCGTCGCGGGCCATCCCTCACCCACAGGATCGACTGGGTTTTCCAGCGGCGAAACATGCCCTTGCAGGTAATCGCCGAATACGGGCATTGGCGGCGGGTCATCGACCGCGACGGCCAAGGAGGGTGGGTTCACTACACCATGCTATCTGGGTCAAGGACTGTGCTGATTGATGGCGACAGCACCGCGCTCCGTTCACGCCCCGAAACTGACGCCCTTGAAAACGCCATGCTGGAACCCGGTGTTATCGCCCGGCTCGGGCAATGTAACGCTGAATGGTGCAGATTGACGGCGGGCGGCTACAAAGGCTGGGCACCCAAGTCAGAGCTATGGGGCGTCGCTGCGACTGAGATCAGGGACTAGCCCGAACGGAAAGGAACGTTGGCTACCCAGCGGCCTTGGTGGGCGAAATGGACTTATGCAGCTGCGATTGACGCTCGGGTGGCACAATCGCGACGCTCGGGGAATAAATAGGTACTTTGATCTACAATTCTGGTATGCGTGGCCCCCAGAGGCCATATCGCCTACGACATCTGTTTTGGGGCCGACTCAGCGGTTGTATTTCGCCATTATCGCTTGGCAATACCCTTCGCATGATATTCATGAGGCACTGTTTCGTCTCTGCTGCACCATCCGTTGCGAGTGTATCGTTTATGCAGAACATTTGAGGGCGCAGCCAATCGTCTTGAATCAGAGATCGTGCCTTCTTTATGCTACTCCGAACCTTGGTATCAAAGTAGGCATAGCGAATTGAACCAGGAATAGCGTGGCCAAGCGCCCCCGCATACTGTTGATATAGGGCGCCCGCAATCGAATAGTCCTCTGTAGATCGAACGGTATTCGGCAGGGTTGCGGTCCATGCCTCTGCCAAATCCTTTTCCATTTGAAACATGAGGGAGCGTCGGGTTGGTAACGCTGTGTGTTGAAACTTCCTGAAAGCAAAGACACCAAGCTTCCTGAGCAACAAATTTCGGTTGTTTATCCCAGCCGCGTCAGCAGCCACTGTATTTTTGCCGAAAGACTGATGCGGTAAACTGACAGCAGATGAGAAAAACTGATAAGAACGCCCATACTCATCAAAAAAATCAGCCCCCGACATCGCGCTTCCGAAGAACACATCATCATTCATGTAAAGGTACTGTTCACTAAGGCCAGATATCCGGTGTAGGTTTGCTTCGATCGCGTGGGAATTAAAGGTTGGAAGATTTGTGTGGTCGGCAAAAATTTCGCGATGATCGACGATTGTCACATTGTCCAATAACGAACCTAGAATGGTCGGTGTTTGGCGATCCGTAACAACATATATGTTACCTAAATCCACGAAATATCGCTGCGCTGATCGGATCGAGTAAAGCAACTCATCGTGGGAATCGTAACGCGTCGAGTGCATTTCATCACCTGTTTTGGATCCTCGCCCAAAATTTGCTTCAGCCGTCTTCCTTCTCGCCTGCCACGCAGTGTCCTGGCCATCAACCCAAGTATAAACTAGGTCGATTTTGCGAGAGGCGCTGCATTGTTCGGCCAATGCCTCGGCGCTGCCCATGATTGGTATTCGCACACCCTCGAAATCTACTTCGTTCAAGGTGGAGAGATATGAAGCAGACGCAACGCTTTCGACGCCAGCTCGAAGGCTTTTCCAAACCTGTGCGTCGTTATCAAAACCACAGAATACGACTTCGATACCGGAGGCCGCGCCATGAACAACGATATTATCATGAACGTACTTCTGATAGACAATCGTATGTTCCGCGTTTGCAGCGCTTGGCTTGAAGACCAGCCGGTTCCTTGCGCGCAGTGAAAAAACACGGATTTCCCGTTGGTTTAGTAGCCTTTGCAACTCTGCCCGCTGCGCCAAACTGCCGCAAAACCAGATCGTCGGGCGCGGTGATGTTACACCATCCGCGAGGTAAAGCTTTGCTCCAACTTTAGCCGAAAACTGGATCAGTGCGTTGAGCACGGGCACTTGAGCGTCGCGAACGGTTTTCAACTCATTTCCTTCTACGTCGAGAGGGGAGAATCGTCATAGAACGTCACCTGAGTCACTACTAGAATTTGACATTTCGACACTATGTGCGGCGTCATTCGAACCCACGACCCCAACTGTCTTGTTTGACGCGTATCTGCTACCTGTGCTTGAGTTTTCTAACGGAAGCGGCATCAGAATCCAAACCAATTGGTAATCAGGTTAGGTTGAAACATCTAGTCATGCGAGATCAGGCGACGAATATCTTCCGATGGAACAACCATTTTTTCTGGAGCATCAAAATGTCTTGGATCATGTGGGAATCGCATCACCAATGTACCGTTTGGCGCCAACTGATGCCATGCACGATAAGATCGAATATATGCTTTCCTTATAGGTGACAGTCCACCCGTTTTGCCCGTCCCGGTATGCGGATCGTTGGTGAGGCTGTTTTCTCCACTCAGGCAAAGCATCAAAACCCGTTTCGAGCGAACGAATTTGTCACCCAGTACTTTTTCCATACGCTCAATCAATTCGCTGTCAGCACCGAACTTTACACTGTCCCAACCGCCCAGAACTTCGCGTAACGTGGTAGACTCGCACATCATTGAGATTGGGCAGAGCCGGACCATTCCATCATATGTACGACTAGGTGATTTGACCGGCGCATCAAAAGCACCGGAACTATCCAGTCGCACCATGAATCCGATTGTTGCCTTTGCATCTTTGTGAGCCTTCAATGAAGCTATTTGCCTTTGAATACGATCTGGCAGCGCAACATCATCAGAATCATGCCCAGTGACAAATTTTCCTTGCGCTAGTTGCAAGGCTCGATTTTTGGACACGTATGGCCCCACATTTACACTGTTATGTAGAACTCGAACCCTGTCGTCACCTTGCGCAATTTTTTCCAGAACTGCACCAGTGCCGTCTGAGGATGCGTCATTTACTGCTATCACTTCGAGATTCTGCCAAGACTGGTTCAGGATAGATTGTACTGCCTGAGTCACCGAACTTTCTGCGTCGAAGCAGGGCATAATAACTGTCACCAGATCAGGAGAGTTTACTTTTGCGACTTCTGGGAATGTGATCCGCTCGAAACGCGTGCCTAAATTAGGTCTCAGTTCGACTTTGGGTAGATTGTGCGATCTGGCCCAGGTGTTCATGAAAGAAGCCCAAACCTCGTCGCTATCGGCGTCCATAGCTCGAAATAATCCGATTGCCCCATCAGCCGATCCGACGCTTGAGTTTCGTAGTAAATCGACCGCAGCTTCGGGTCCCTCGGTTTCACGCAAGTGGAACGCAGCACACACAGATTGAATCATCTGTTCTTGTCTCTTTGCGCTCTTTCTGCGGTTTTTGCGGCGCAGTTCCTTTACGATGACAATGGGTAACCAGAGAGGCGCCAGAATAAGCAACATCGGGATTGCCAATATACCAAGCGTGAAACTGAGAAACCTGACTTTTTCTTTTAACTTTTTTCGTGACCTCTGCACTTTGATGCGTTTCTCGCGTTCAGCCAAAATAGCGGAAGACGTATCGATCTTCAATTTGTCGTATTCAACCTGCAGCAGTTCATAGGCCTTCGTCAGTTCCCATGGGCGCAGCAATTTACTGGTAGTTGTCGTTGATGCCACTGCGACTCGGGCATTGTGGTGAACATCAAATTCCGACAGGGCGGCATCAATGTCGCCCTCGGCTCCGATCAATTGGGCAAATCGCAGGAATCCTTCCTGCGGCGCGTCGATGTCGATTTCGATCACATGTGGTTTATCTTTAGTAAATAATTCAATATTTGTTGTAATCGTATCGACCATATCTGTCGCGGCGCCTACATTGTAATCGCCTTGCATCAATATCGACCGATTGTAGGCATCAATTATGCTAAACCGGTGACTCCATCGGAGATCATAACTTTCGGCAACCTTTGCTGGATCGCGTTTCAGGTGAACATAGAAGGCGCCTTCACCAAAACGCTGTTCAAGTCGCCCCAAAAGCCATGATAGACGGTTGTCGGATTCAATGTGACTAGCGGGATAATTCAGTCGCGTAATGCCCAATTCCCGCGATCGAGTTTCGTGCCCTGCACTGTAATTCGTGAAATGTTCACAAGCCCGAACAAAAGTTTGGGAACCGCATCGACCTGTGCTCAACACAAACACATTCTTGAAACGGGTGGCTGTCCCATCAGTGGCCATGAGATGCACCTCAGGCGGTCAGTGCAGGAAGACCAAGCCGTCGATACACGCCGCGTGTATCGATCAACAAAGGCGCATGCCGTGCTATCAAATCGTAGTCAAACTTGGTGTGGTCTGTCAGAAGCAACACGGCATCCTGTTGCTTGAGTAATTCGGGTGTCAGGGCCTCAGAATTCAGATCGAACTTGTGCTCTCGCATAACAGGAAAATTTGGGACATACGGGTCTGTATAGGACAGATCGGCACCCCATTCACGCAAAATTTCCATCACAAATACAGAGGGGCTTTCACGCACATCCTCGATGTCCCGTTTGTACGCGATGCCAAGTATCAACACTTTGGAGCCACTCAGTGCCTTGCCACGTTCCGACAGTGCCCGAACAAGCTTGTTGACGACATATTCGGGCATGTTGGCGTTGATTTCCCCAGCCAACTCGATAAACCGGGTATGCAGACCGAACTCGCGCGCTTTCCATGTCAGGTAAAATGGATCGATTGGTATACAGTGGCCCCCAATCCCTGGGCCAGGGTAGTATGGAGTGAAACCAAAGGGTTTGGTTGCCGCAGCATCGACGATCTCGAATATGTCGAGGTCCATGGCATCAGCCACTACCTTCATCTCATTCATCAGGCCGATGTTCACGGAACGCTGGATATTTTCCAGCAACTTTGTCATTTCAGCCGCCTTGGTTGAACTGACGGGAACAACTTCAGAAATGAAGGCGCTATAAAGCGCAACGCCAACAGACCGGCAGGCGTCTGTGTCCCCGCCAAGAACCTTCGGAATAGTATGTGTGTCGAACTTGCCGTTGCCGGGATCTTCGCGCTCTGGTGAATATACGAGAAAGAAGTCTTCACCGACTGTTCGACCCGCTTTTTCAACATAGGGCTTCAGGATTTCGTTGGTGGTGCCCGGCCAAGTTGTGCTTTCCAATGCTAGTAGCTGATCAGCACGAAAATGTGGCGCTATCATATCCATTGTAGAAACGACGAAGCTCAGATCGGGTTCACGGGTCTTATCCAAGGGCGTTGGTACGCAAATGATCAAGGCGTCACATTCGGCGGTGCGCGCAAAATCATCTGTCGCTTCGAAGCCAGTAACTTTGATTTCTTCCAGTTCGCTATTGGGAATATGCCCAATAGGGCTTTGACAGGAGTTCAATTGGCTGATCCGCTCTGGAAGGATATCGAACCCTAAAACAGGATATCCGGCGCGACCGACTGCAACAGCGAGCGGGATACCAACATACCCCATCCCAATTATCCCGACTTTCGCGATGCGTGCTTCTATCCGGGCCAACATACGATCTAGAGAAGTGGATCCTTGCGCGTCTGGCATTCTGTGCTCGTCTTCCATGGTTTTCATACGAAAAAGCAGTATTCACGGAACGATATTCCTCAACTAGGCGCGAACCGTCTTGCAGATTATGTCGGGCTATGCTTGATGCAACGTGGAAATTCAACCCCTGTGGTGTTGGCTACGCGTCCTGAAATCTGTGGTCAAGGCGCTACAGAGGTCGAAAATGCTCAACTGTTCGGCGTTCAAAAGCCAGTATTCGTTTTCAGTTATGTGACCTATGGATTCAAACGGCTTTGGTCAACAGACCAGGTTGTGGATTCACTTCATGGATCCAACCTGACAACCGGGCTTCATGAGAAGCATTGCCCTGAAAAGTGCAAGCCCGGGAACTGGTTTTCCTGCAACACAAGCACTGCAGAAACGCGTGTCGCTGTCGATCTGGTCTGATCTCGATTTGGAATGGCTGCGACAGCCAAGTGGTATGCAGGGTCGGCGCCAGAATTTCAGTGACGTCCCGATCCATAACTTTCTAACTTCGAAGACGTTGCTCGAAATGCCCATTCGGCAAACACAGGGTTTGTCGGGGCCTCAGCAACTAGTCGGGGTGGATTGGGCAGCGCCAGACGACGGAACACTGCGCCGCGTCTTCCTTAGACCGAACGTACAAAGTGATGTTGGATGACTCTACGTAACATCAAAACACCTTAACTCGCTGATCAAAAGCACAGGCATCAGGACCGGGGATGAACGTGAATGGAGCCTGCAAGCCCTGATTCACCGATACTGCGTTTCGACTGTCGACGGCTGGCGGTCCCTAACGCCGGATATGGCAGACTATGCATATCGGGATCGACGGAAAAACGCGGGGAGTTTGGGCTACAGAGGCCACTCGGAGTAATAGCGCTGGAGCACCTATATTGCCAAGTTTGCATGATCAAATCCCACCCTATCAGGACAGTCAACAAATCGGAGCGATATTGAAGAATCGACCGGCTCCGTGACTTTGCTGATAAATCGGGCTCAACTTCGACGACAAAACCTCGGCTTTGTGCCTGTTCCCGTGCGAGATTGCGCTATTGTGTCCGAATGTTCATGAGCAACTAACGAGGCCTGATCCGGGAGCTGTGGCTATGGCGAACCACATGAGCCAGACTGCACTCCATCCAAAGCAATGTGCGACAAGCAACTCGAAAGTTGCGCGCGCAACTGCATCAGTAGGAATACGAACTTGCGGCCATTATTGTTCGGTGTAGATTTCCGCCATGACGGAAAAAGATGACGATATTCTGAATATGCTGCCGGCACGACTCAAGGAGGCGCGCCGCGCAAAGGGTCTATCACTTGAGGCTGTTGCGAATCTCAGCGGTGTGTCACGCTCCATGGTGAGCCAAATCGAACGTGGCGAAAGCAGCCCCACCATTTCAACACTTTGGAACCTGACACGCGCGTTGCAGGTCGATTTTGCTGGGTTGCTGGAGAACGAGGACGGCGGAGACCAAATTGTCGTGTTAAAGGCGTCCGATGTGCCCAGTATCGACAATATGGGTCAAGGTTGTCGCATCCTTATCCTTTCCCCGCCTGAAGAGGCAGGTGGGCACGAGGTCTATGACATTTCGTTTGCACCGAACGGTGTTTTGAACAGCAAGCCTCATGCGCGAGGCGCGGCCGAACAACTGACGGTGTTGGAGGGAAACGTTCGGGTTACCTCAGGTACGGCTATCGAAGACTTAAGCGTTGGTGATACAGCGCGTTACGGCGCGGATGTCGCCCATTCCATCGCCGCTCTGGATGGCGCTGCGCGGGTGTTTTTGATTGTGAAATCTTCCGGTGGATCGCCTTAGCGGAAATTTGTGCGCTTTAACGGAAATCCTGTATTGAGGAAGTGCATCCAATATGACAGAATGCAAGCAAAGGGAGGTTACCTATGTCGCACGCATTCTTGTCTCACCTGTCCGGCACGCTTGAACAGATCGAAGCCGAAGGGCTTTTCAAACGGGAACGGCTGATCACCTCACCGCAAGCTGGAACCGTCTCGGTCGGTAACCGGTCGATGATCAATCTTTGCGCAAATAATTATCTGGGGTTAGCCAATCACCCAGACCTGATCAGGGTTGCGACCGAAGCGATGGACAAGCACGGGTTCGGCATGGCGAGTGTCCGGTTTATTTGCGGCACGCAGGATTTGCACAGAACGTTGGAGCAACGGTTGGCTGATTTCCTGAGAAAGGACGATGCCATCCTGTTCGCAGCCTGTTTTGATGCCAATGGTGGCCTCTTTGAGCCACTTTTGGGTCCTGAGGATGCGATTATCTCTGACAGCTTGAATCATGCCTCAATCATTGACGGTGTGCGTCTTTGTAAGGCTAAACGTTATCGATACGCCAATAACGACATGGCGGACCTTGAAACCAAGCTGAAGCAGGCGCGCGCGGAGGGGGCCCGGCACGTCATGATCGCTACGGATGGCGTGTTTTCCATGGACGGTTATCTGGCGAACCTGCCAGCCATTCGTATCCTGGCTGACACATATGATGCGGTTGTCATGGTGGATGATTGCCATGCCACGGGCTTCATGGGGTCCCGCGGCGCCGGTACGCCGGATCACTTCGGTGTTGAGGTTGATATTCTGACTGGCACGCTGGGCAAAGCTTTGGGTGGTGCTATCGGTGGGTATATCGCTGGCCCGCAACAGGTGATTGATTTGCTGCGCCAGCGCGCAAGGCCATACCTGTTTTCGAATTCGTTGCCGCCGGCAATTGTTGCCGCGGGGATCGAGGCGATCCGCCTGGTCGAAGAGGGCGCGGCCCTGCGCGCCCAGCTATTCGAAAACGCCGCTTATTGGCGGGCAGGTCTTGGTCGGCTGGGTTTTGAACTGCTGGACGGCGAGCATCCAATTATCCCCGTCATGCTGGGTGACGCGAAACTGGCGCAAGACATGGCGACAGGGCTTTTTGAGGAAGGGGTCTATGTGTCAGGCTTCTTCTTTCCTGTGGTCCCGCGCGGCCAGGCCCGCATTCGTACACAGATGAATGCCAAACTGACCAAGGCGGAATTGGATCGGGCACTGGCTGCCTTTGGCAAGGTAGGCCGCGCGTTGGGAGTGATCGGATGACCCGGAACACAATGACGGCGCTGGAGAAATCCTACCCGGAAGAGGGGTTGTGGATGGTCGAAGCCCCGGTGCCGGAAATCGGCCCGGATGATGTCCTGATAAAAGTCAGAAAGACGGGTATCTGCGGAACGGATATCCACATCTGGAACTGGGATGAATGGGCCGCTACGACAGTGCCCGTTCCGATGATTACGGGCCATGAATTCGCCGGTGAGATCGTTGAACTCGGACGCAATGTGCAGGGACTTGAACTGGGACAGCGCTGTTCTGGTGAAGGTCATCTGATCGGCAAGGAAAGCCGCCAGTCGCGGGCGGGAAAGTTCCATCTGGATCCCGGGACGCGGGGCATTGGCGTGAATGAGCAGGGGGCGTTTGCGCAATATCTCAAGCTGCCTGCGTTCAATGTCGTGCCATTGCCTGATGATATCCCGGATGAGATCGGGGCCATTCTCGATCCGCTTGGGAATGCCGTTCACACTGCGCTCAGCTTTGAGTTGCTGGGCGAGGATGTGTTGATTACCGGCGCCGGTCCGATTGGCATCATGGCTGCCGCCATTGCCCGCCACGCGGGCGCCCGTAACGTGGTGATCACCGATATCAACAACGAGCGGCTGCAACTTGCCCAACATGTCGTGCCCACGGTGCGCACGGTGAATGTCACCGAAGAGGACCTGAACGAAGTTGCGCATGAACTTGGCCTGAAAGAGGGCTTTGACGTCGGGTTGGAGATGTCAGGCACGCAGGTGGCGCTGGATCAGATGATCGAGGCCCTGGTGATGGGCGGGAAGATCGCCCTTTTAGGGATTCCGCCGGGTTCATCGCCCGTGAATTGGAGCCGGATCGTCTTTAAGGCGATCACGATCAAAGGTGTTTACGGTCGTGAGATGTTTGAGACCTGGTACAAGATGATCGCAATGCTGCAAAATGGCTTGGATGTTGCGCGGGTCATCACACATCGGTTTGACATTCAGGACTTCCGGGAAGGTTTTGCGAAGATGAAGTCAGGGCATTCTGGCAAAGTTGTTCTGGATTGGACGAATGTGACCACCTGATTTTGATGTTTGAGCGCTGAGCTTCCAGTAATTGGCCTCAACAATACGGGTGATTAACGATAGGCGATGTCGTTGACCACAGAACCACTGGTTGACGCTAGGCCGCGTTCACCGGGGCATCTAAAATTAGTGCCTTGAGGTCAGCAACCTTCGCGGCATTATCCTCTGCAATGGTCCCATCCGACAAGTGGAACGAATTCTCAAAACCTGTTCTGCACTTGCCACCGTTTTTGGCAGCGTTCAAAAGGCATTCCACCTCATGTTCCCCAAAGGCACAGACCGCCCAATCTGGTGTAATATTGCATCTTGCCATCCAGTCCAGGAATTTACCGAGGTCTTCCGGTTGCGCCGGATTTCGCCCGTACCGGCCGAGGACAAAAAGCAGTTGCAAATCGGGGTCGCGCAATGTGTCGGCGCCTAGGACGGTCTCAAACAGGGCGCAATCATCAGTGTCGTAAAGGATGTGTTGCAGGGTGATGCCGCGATCCTTGCATTCCTCAAGGAACCCCCGCACTTCATCCTGCCTGACACGGCAAAGTTCACGAATTGAGGCTGAGACCATATCGGCGCTAGCGGCAAGGGCGACTTCCATCTGATGTTTAGGTGCATACCGCCCGCCAGATTCGGTGGTAATCTGAACCGCCATCTCCGGGACGCTCTCGTGTAGGGCCTGAACCAGATCATGGTAGATTTTCGCGTCCAACAAGTGAAGATTTTCGTCGTCGCGAATATGCGCGTGAATGGCAGTCGCCCCTTCTGC
Organism: uncultured Paracoccaceae bacterium; assembly: GCA_947500055.1. GTDB lineage: Bacteria > Pseudomonadota > Alphaproteobacteria > Rhodobacterales > Rhodobacteraceae > Yoonia. Next base: position 388,741 of record CANMQO010000003.1, on the reverse strand, counting down.
AAAGCACGCTTTTGCACAGGTCACGAGCTCTTCTTGAGTGACAGGCAAGGCAGGGTGATCTGTCTTTTGCAGTCGCGCGCCGTTTGGTGCCACCATGATAAGCGGGAGCGCCATCAGATTACAGCTTCAAGGCTGTCAGACAGTTTGCCGACCAATTCGTCGATCTGTGCTTCTGTGCTGATGAAAGGTGGGGCAAGCAATACGTGATCGCCACTGCGTCCATCGATTGTGCCATTCATCGGATAGCAAATCAGACCATTATCCATCGCCTTAGCCTTGAGGCGCGCAGCCAGTTTCTTGTTGGGGTCAAATGGTGTCTTGGTTTCGCGATCTTTCACAAACTCCAGTCCGCGGAACATGCCGCGACCCCTTATGTCGCCGACATGCGGGTGTTGCCCAAATTCGGCGTGCAGCGCCTTGCCGAGATACTCTCCCATCACCGCAGATTGCTTCGTCAGGCCACCAACTGTCAGTTTTGTGATGACGGCATTGGCAGCAGCACAGGCAACGGGATGGCCCACATAAGTATGGCCATGTTGGAAGTAACCGCTACCATGTTCGATGGCTCGGTAAATGTCAGCTGTGCATAACATTGCGCCGATCGGCTGATATCCTGCACCCAAACCTTTGGCGATCGTGACAATATCGGGACGGACGTCGTCCTGTTCGCAGGCAAAAAGCGTCCCGGTTCGCCCCATGCCGCACATGACCTCATCAAGGATCAGCAGGATCCCGTATTGATCGCAAAGCTCACGAATGCGTTTGAAGTAGCCCGTGACCGCAGGCACGGCACCGGAGGTTGCCCCAACAACAGGCTCAGCTAAAAAACCGATTACGGTTTCAGGCCCTACGCGTTTCAGCTCAGCCTCCAGCTCGTTTGCGACACGCAAACCGTACTGTTCAACACTCTCGCCTTCGGAACGCCCTCGGTATTCGTAGCAGGGTGCAATGTGACTTGCCGACGCCATCAGAGGGTCAAAAGGCTCCCTCCGCCACAGGTTTCCGCCCGTGCCCAATGCCCCCAGAGTATTCCCATGATAGCTTTGGCGTCGTGCTATGAAACGGGTTCGCTGAGGTTGGCCAATTTCGATCATGTACTGGCGTGACAGTTTCAAGGCAGCCTCAACCGCTTCGGACCCGCCAGAAACGAGATAGACCCGATCAATTCCAAAAGGCGCGTGTTTCACCAATTGAGTTGCTAACGCCTCCGCAGGTTCGGATGTCAAAAACCCGGTATGCGCAAATTCCAGAGATTCGAGCTGTGTCTTGATTGCGGCAATTACATCGGGATCACCGTGTCCAAGGCAGGACACTGCAGCGCCGCCTGATCCATCCAGATAAGATTTCCCATTTGAATCATAGATATAAATCCCGTCACCCCGAACGGCGACGGGCATTGATCCCTTGGTGTGACGCGGAAATACATGTGACATTGGGTTGTCCGTTCGTTTGGGTTCGGCGTGAATGAAACAGATGAATCAATTGTTGACAATGCATGAAACAAAACGGACAGTCATGTGATCTGGGAGGGGACCTTGAATTTGTCGTTCGAAATGCGCCTATCGGAACGATACAGTGACTTAAGTGAGACGCTGCGCTCTGCTGCTGACTATGTCATCGAGAATCCCGTGGACACTGCCACGCGAACGCTGCGGACTGTGTCGCGCGACAGTGGCATTTCACCGGCGGCCTTTTCGCGCCTTGCCCGGGCACTGGAATATGACGGATTTGAGGATTTGCGCGAAGAAATGCGCAAGAAAATCAACCTGCGGGTCAACAGGTTTGCCGACCGCGCCGAACGGCTTCAGCAGGATCACAGCAAACAGGAAGCGCATTTTCTGGACGCGCATTTCGCCGCCTGCCAGGCAAATTTGCAATCCTTCATGGAAACGGTGGATCGCGATATGCTCGATGCTGCCGTCGACCGTATTGCGGCGGCCCGCAAGGTTCTCTTGCTGGGCGCGCTTGGGTCAACCGGTGTCGTTGAATACCTGTCCTACATGGCCAGCTTCTGCGCCGATAACTGGGCGATGGCCAGCCGGATGGGCGCGTCGCTTGGCGGAGGCATCGCGGGCCTCGACCAGCGCGACGTTTTGATCATCGTCACCAAGCCTCCATTTTCGAGCCGCGCGCTGCGGGCGGCCGAACTGGCGCAACAACAGGGTGTCTATGTCGTCCTGATAACCGACACCCATAGCTGTCCGGCGCTCAAACATGCGGCGGCACGGTTTTTTGTGCCTACTGACAGCCCGCATTTCTATTCCTCCTACGTCGTCACGATGTTCCTTGTGGAAACCCTGATCGGGGTTCTGGTCAGCCGGTCAGGCCCGGCTGCCCGCGCAAGGATCGCGGAAGTGGAGGGTGCCAATCGGGTCCTTGCCGAAGTCTGGGATCTCTGAAAACCTAAGAACATACAACCAAAGGGAGATGAATATGTTCGCTAAACTGAAATTCGCGGCCGTCGCCGCGGTCACCACTGCGATGATGGCTCCAACTGCATATGCAGAAGAGTTCATCACGATCGGCACAGGTGGTGTAACGGGCGTATATTACCCAACTGGCGGTGCGATTTGCCGTCTTGTGAACAAGGGGCGCCGCGACCACGGTGTGCGCTGTTCGGTCGAATCCACGGGCGGTTCTGTCTACAACATCAACACCATTCGCGAAGGCGAACTGGAATTCGGCGTCGCCCAATCTGACTGGCAGTACCACGCTTATAACGGCACCTCCCGTTTTGAAGAAACCGGTCCTTTCGAAGGTCTCCGCGCCGTTTTCTCTGTCCATCCTGAACCATTCACCGTTGTCGCCCGCGCCGATAGCGGCATTCAGACGGTCGACGATCTAAAGGGCAAGCGGGTAAATATTGGTAACCCCGGCTCTGGTCAGCGCGGCACGATGGAAGTCCTGATGGAAGCGATGGGCTGGACCACCGGTGATTTCGCACTGGCAACAGAGCTTAAAGCAGCCGAGCAGTCAGCCGCACTTTGCGACAACCAGATTGACGCAATGGTTTATACTGTTGGCCACCCCTCTGGTTCCATTCAGGAAGCCACGACAGCATGCGATTCCGTCCTTGTTGAGGTCGCAGGTGACGTCGTTGACGGGCTAGTGAACGACAATTCCTTCTACCGTACAGCCATAATTCCTGGCGGCATGTATCGCGGCAATGACGCTGACACGATGACATTTGGCGTGGGTGCGACCTTTGTCACGTCTGCTGACGTGTCCGAAGAGGTCGTCTATACGCTGGTCAGCTCTGTCTTCGAAAATTTTGATGACTTTACCGGCCTGCACCCTGCATTTGCCAACCTCAAGCCCGAAGAGATGGCCACTGCCGGCCTGTCCGCGCCGCTGCACCCGGGCGCTGAGAAATATTACCGTGAACAGGGTTGGATCGAATAATCGAGCCTGATCATTGATATCGTTGGGGGCCGGTAGCGGCCCCTGACACCAAATCTGGCCAACGATGTCGGATACCTGATTGTTGGAAAAGCCGGAAACCGGCGGCGGGGGGACAAATGTCAACGAATGAAAACCGTGCACTAAGCGAAGAAGAACTGCAGGAACTGGTTGCGGCAAGCGACAGTGGTGCCCGCAGCCCGACCGGTGCAGTTGGTGTATTTATCGCTGCCGTTGCGTTGATCTGGTCGATCTTTCAGGTCCTTCTTGCTTCGCCCGTCGCCCCCTACGTCCTGCCGGGTGATCTGATTAACAACTCGCGGCAAATCCATTTGGCTTTTGCCATATTCCTGGCTGCGATGGCCTATCCTTTGTTCAAATCCAGCCCCAGGGACCGCATTCCCTACTACGATTGGGCGCTTGGGATCGTCGGGGCATTTCTGGCGCTCTATGGCTATTTCTTCTACGAAAAGATCGTCAGCAATGGCGGTTTGGCGGATGTCTATGACGCCTATTTCGCACTTGCGGGGCTAATCCTGCTCTTTATCGCATCATACCGTGTGCTGGGACCAGTGATGGTGATCCTCGCGTTCGTGTTCCTGTTCTACGTTTTCTTCGGGTCATCCGAAGCGGTTCCGGATCAAATCCGCTGGGCCGGGGCATCCTTGCGCAAAGCCATGAGCCATATGTGGATCACGTCCGAAGGCGTGTTCGGCATTGCACTTGGGGTGTCGACGAAGTTTGTGTTTCTTTTCGTGTTGTTTGGTGCGCTGCTCGATAAGGCGGGTGCGGGCAACTACTTTATCAAAATGGCGTTTGGCGCCCTTGGCCACCTACGTGGTGGCCCGGCAAAAGCCGCTGTTGTCGGCTCTGCCGCCACCGGTCTGATCTCTGGTTCTTCCATCGCCAACGTGGTCACTACCGGCACATTCACAATTCCATTGATGAAACGTGTAGGCTTCAGCGCCGAAAAGGCCGGATCGGTCGAGGTGGCATCATCTGTAAATGGGCAGATCATGCCGCCGGTTATGGGTGCCGCAGCCTTCTTAATGGTTGAATATGTGGGGATATCCTATGTGGAGGTCATCACACATGCCTTCCTGCCCGCGATCATTTCCTACATCGCACTTGTCTATATCGTTCACTTGGAAGCCGTGAAAAACAACATGCCGACCATCGGCAACAAGGTGGTCAACCTGTTTAACACCGTATTGGGCATGTTCGGCTTCTTCGCAGGTTTTGCCTTGCTCTGCTACGCGACGCAGTACCCGGTTGCGGCCATAGTGTCGCTGTTTCCAGAAGGGTCAGGGTTGATCCTTTCGGCGCTTCTGGCCGTCATCTATATCGGGCTGATCTATCTAGCGGCGCAGATCCCGGATCTGGAACCCGATGATCCCAACGCCGAGGTGGTCGAACTGCCCGATGTGGCCAAAATCTACAAATCCGGCCTCTACTATCTGCTGCCGATCATCGTGCTTGTGTATTTCCTGATGATCGAACGTAAATCGCCGGGGCTCTCTGCCTTCTGGGCAACTTTTCTGCTCTTCGGCATCCTGCTGACGCAGAAAACACTCAAGGCGATGTTCCGGGGTGAGGCGAATGCGATCAGTCGCCTACAGGACGGGCTGATGGACCTTATTGAGGGGATGATCGACGGCGCCCGGAACATGATCGGGATTGGTCTTGCGACCGCAACAGCGGGCATCATCGTCGGCACCGTGTCGCTGACAGGTATCGGGCAGGTCATGGCGGATTTCGTTGAGTTCCTGTCTGGTGGAAATCTCATTCTGATGCTGATCTTCGTGGCGATCCTGTCTCTGATCCTCGGGATGGGTTTGCCCACCACGGCCAATTACATTGTGGTCTCGTCGCTGATGGTGGCGGTCGTTGTGGAACTGGGCGCGCAATCGGGGCTTGTCGTGCCACTGATCGCGGTGCACCTCTTTGTGTTTTACTTCGGGATTATGGCAGACGTGACGCCGCCGGTGGGTCTTGCCAGTTTTGCTGCTGCGGCGGTGTCGGGTGGGGACGCGATCCGCACCGGGTTCACTGCCTTCTTCTATAGCTTGCGGACGGTCGCCCTACCCTTCGTATTCATCTTCAACACTGATTTGTTGCTGATTGATGTCACCTGGGTGCAAGGCATCATTGTCTTTATCACAGCTACGGTGGGGATTTTGGTGTTCACTGCGGCAACGATGAACTGGTTCCTGACCAAAAACCGGATTTGGGAAACTGTTGCCTTGCTGCTTATCGCATTTGCGCTGTTCCGGCCGGGGTTCTTCATGAACCAGATCCAGCCGCCGTTTGATAACATCGCACCGGCGGCATTTGCCGAGGCCTTGGGTGCGGCAGAACCCGGCAGCCAACTGCGTACCATAATCTCAGGTCCGGACTTTGATACGCTTGAGGTCAAGGATGTGACGGTGCCGTTGACCGTGCCTGATGCGGATGGGGCAGATGCGCGACTTGAAGCGCTGGGGTTCATCATTGTGCCCGAGGGCGACGTGCAGCGTCTGGATGAGCCAATGTTTGGCACGGATCTGGGTGACGCGCTGTCCACGTTTGATTTCTACGGCGACGACCCCGTGCAAATCGCCAGCGTGCAAGCAACATCAAATCAGCCCCCCAAAGAGCTGATCTTCATTCCGGCCTTGTTGTTGCTGGCCTTTATCGCGTGGCTCCAATCGCGGCGCGCAATACCCTTTCGTGAAGGAGAAACGGCATGACCCGGACAGTTTTGTGTGCCATCGACATCAATCGACCTGACGAAGAGGCACATGTCCTTGAGATGGCCAAGAAGATGGCTGATCTCGACAATGCCCAGCTTGACGTAATCACTGTGGTTCCGGATTTTGGTGCGACGGTCGTTGGGGCATATTTTCAGGATCACCACGTTAAGACGGCGCGGGACGGCGCCGCGCAGGCATTGAATGATTTGGTGATTGGTAAGATTGGCGCCGAGGCCAACGACAAGGTGCGGCACATTGTTGCGGTCGGTAATGCCTACGAAGAAGTCCTCAAAGCCGCAGAACTATCAAAGGCGGACCTCATCGTGATCGGTGCGCACAGGCCGGACTTTAAAGACTACCTTCTTGGTCCCAACGCGGCGCGCGTCGTTCGGCACTCCAATTGCTCAGTTTTTGTGGTCAGATAAAATGCAAAGGCGTATCGAAAATTTCGACCCTTACGCTAGTGGTTCAGGAGTTTGAACAGCAAGATATGAGCTTCAGGGACGATAAACGTAACTTCGTGAAAGGCCAATATAGATGGAATTTCGGTTGCGATCATCTTCACCGTCCACGCGCACCGACGAAATTTCAAATCCCGATGTCAGCAGCCAATCGCCGCCCACTTCATGGTCATAGTTCACGTTAAAGCGGATCGAACGCTGGTCCGTGGCCGCATCTTCGAGCACATTCTCGTCAACAACCGATAGGGTACTGTTGATGCCAGATACACGATTTAAGGCACGGCTGTAAGAGAGTTCCAGACGGCTGTTCACGACCTCTTCGTTGTCACCATTAATAGTGCCGATCTGGCTGAGTGAAATGTCGGTCGTGCTGTTGCGGTCTAACTCGTAACTATAGGTCAGGTTTGCAAGCAATTGCGCATCGAACCCATCTGTGCGGGTTGCTCCAAGAGCATAGTTCAACGAACCGCGCCGCAGGGTTAGCTCCTGTCCCGCTGTCAACTGACGCCTTGCACCGTTGAGCGTATCGGTTTGGATGTAGTTCAGATTAACCGTGCCGTTCGGTCGAGTTCGCACCAACGACACCGCGTAGTTGAGACCGTCAGTCTGGTCGACAATGTCGCCCCGGCTTTCCTCTTCACTATAAGCGATCTCGCCAGTCACCCTTGTGATCGGGCTGATTTGGTATTCAAGACCGATGCCGACGCGGCTGGTTTCACGGTCGGTGGATCCACTTCCCTGTTCGTCAAGCTCGCTCCACGCGGCAAACAGGTCAATTGTCGTCACGCGTGTGAGCTCGAAACTGACCCGGGCTGATGCATCCTGACGGGTGCTGTCCCGCAGCGACGTATCCAAAACATCAGAAAAACGGCTGTCTTGGAAACTGTACTCGAAAACGCCACCTACTCGGCTTTCGCGACCAAATGTTAACCCGGCGGTCATTGTTGTTACTTCGCGCAGTCCAGCGCCTGAGGTAATTTCATCATCAACAAGTGTTGTATCGAAGACCAGATCATCCACCTGATCACGCCGATAGCGTGCGCCAAACGTCAGCAACGTGTCACGGTTATCCAGTGTATAATCAAGTGTGGCTTGCGTTCCTTCAAATGTGGCTTCGCCTTCGTCACCAAGGGCAACCGCCAATCCGGACGAAATGCCGAAAGCAAGACTTTGATTGCGTGTCTCGCTATTTATGCCAAAGCCGAGTGTTGTAAGAGACCGAAATTCGGACACTTCCCCGGCGCTGAACCCCTCTTCTTCGCGATAGGCAAGACTTTGGGCGACATCAAGCGTAGCAGTCAGACCACCTGTTTCTTGTGCCCGCAGTGTGGTTGCGCCGGTCAAAAGGTAAACTGATGACAAAAGTAGGCATCGCGTCAGACTGGCTTTTTCAGAACTCGCTCGGTTTTTTGTCACAAGACCCCCAAATTCCGACCACGTCATTTACTATTCAAACAAGCGCCGCTCAGGGATCAAGATAACATCGCCATCATAGAGCCGGATGGATCGGCTTAGCGCTGCCCCTTCCGATAATGCGCGGTAGTTGATTGTCGTTACAGTTTGCTGACCTGTACGACTGTCGGTCCGGCGCAACTGCACGCGTTTCGTTGCAGCAAAGTTTGTGAACCCGCCGGCCTGTGACAACCCTTGCAAAAACGTTGTACCCGGTTCTACTGAAACCAAGCCGGGCGTATTCACTTCGCCCAGGAAGTAGACGTCGATTGTTACCGGTTCTTCTTCTTCCATTTCTTCGGGCAATCGCAAGGCGGCGACTGACACAAAGACCGTGGGTTCGGAGGCGAAACTATCTTTTATACTTGCGATGACGGAGCGGCGGATTTGCTCAACAGTGCGTCCGGAAGCGCGCAGCGTTCCAGCAAATGGGAATGCAAAACGACCATCTGGCGTAACAAGGACTGTGCGATTCAGGTTGCTGTCTTCAAGTACTTCAATCCGCAATGTGTCGCCCGGTTGGACAAAATAGTTTCCTTGCGCGAATGTCGTTGAGGCGGTCAGCATAAGACCGCAAATCAGAAAAAATAGACGTTTCATACCAAATCCCCAAAACCGTTGTGCGAAGCCCAAGATTTCGTCAGACTTCAACCGCCCTTTTTTGAGTTAACTATGCCGCAGACACCGCAATTCTGAAAGGAAAATCATTCATTGCGGCAGGCAGCATGTTCCCGGCGCCTGCGTTTGTGCCATTTAGACCACGGCAAACATATACATAATCGACGGATAGCCATGCCGCCCTAGCTCCGTGCATACACGTCTTCATACCTGACAATGTCGTCTTCGCCGACATATGCACCGGTTTGCACCTCGATCAGAACCATCGGTACTTTACCCGGGTTTTCCATTCTGTGCACGCAACCCAGTGGCAGATATACAGATTGGTTTTCTGTAACCAGTCGCACGTCATCATCAATGGTGACCTTTGCCGTACCCTCAACCACGATCCAATGCTCGGATCGGTGAAAATGACTTTGCAGGCTTAGTGATGCGCCCGGATGGACGAGGATACGCTTGACCTGGAACCGGTCCCCCACAACCAGACTCTCGAACCAACCCCATGGGCGGTGATCTTTGGGAAATTGTGTGGCTTGGACGGCCTCTTTTTCCTTCAATGCGGAAACGGCGAGTTTGACGTCCTGTGCGCGTGACATGTCTGCCACCAGAACTGCATCGTTCATCGCTACAGCCATAATGTTATCCAGGCCAATACCGACGATTTCCATCCTGTCACCCTCAGCCCGAAGCAGGGTGTTGTGGCATTCAATGGCGGTCGCCCCTTTGGAGGTCACAACGCCATTAGCATCCGGGCCACTTTCGCGCCACACCGCATCCCAGCCACCCAGATCAGACCATTCGGATGTGTAGCTGACAACCGATAGGTTGTCGGCGTGTTCCATCACGGCATAATCGATTGAGATATTGTCGGCTTTCGCCCAGGATGTGGGTTCGAGTCGGAGAAAACCCAGATCGGTTTGTGCGCAGCGCAGCGCCTCTTCTACCGGGTCCAGCAGCGATGTTGCATGTTTTTGAAACGCCGCGACAATGTCTGAAGCTTTGAACAGAAAGATCCCAGCGTTCCAAAGGTAATTACCTTGAGCCAGCATTTCAGCGGCATTGGTTTCATCTGGTTTTTCCACGAATTGCGTGAGTTTGACCGGTGCATCCGGGAGGGGCTTTTCTGCCAACTCCAGATAACCATAAGCGGTTTCAGGATGTGTGGCGGCGATGCCAAAGGTCACCAGGTCGCCGGCCAGTACAGGGGCAATTCCTGTTGAAATAGCAGCATGGAACGCGCCATGATCCGGAACAACGTGATCGGACGGGGCGACGAGCATGATACCATCGGGATCACTCTGTTGAATATACAGAGCTGCGGCCAGGATGGCCGGAGCAGTGTTGCGTCCCTCCGGCTCAATCAGGACCGCTCCCGGATCGATGCCAATCGCCTGTAATTGTTCAGTGACAATGAACCGAAAATCAGAATTTGTTAGCACCAGCGGCGCGTTGAAGGTCAGCCCATCGGAGGTGCCTGACATGCGACGGGCAGACGCCTGAAACAGCGTTTCTTCCCCCATGAGTTCCACAAATTGCTTTGGGTAGCTTTTACGTGAGAGGGGCCACAAACGGGTTCCGGAGCCGCCACACAATATGACTGGGGTTACTGATGAATTGGTCATGGGAAAACCTTGATAAATTATGCCTTTCACTGTCTTACAGGATGAATTGTCACATGTCACAGTTCAACGGAAGTTTTGCGACGAACCGGAAAGGGCTACTTTCACGACCTGCCTGACGCGCGGATGATGCGGCGTGTAGTCAGTCATTGACTAACTGCGAATCTTCCGGGGTTGAGGTGCCCAGCTTAGAAATTGAAGCTCACGCCGAGATTTACGGCGTTTGTCACGACATCCGTTTCAAGTGTCCCGCCGGTATCCAGGTCTGCGGTATTCGAGGAGAATGTCCCCTTGTACTCGCCAAAGACAGACCATTGGTCATTTATGGGATAGCTCGCACCCGCGATCCATGTAGCTGCGGGACCCGTCAGTTGGTACTCAAACGTCTCAGATGCCCCGTTGGTTACTTCGACATGCGGCAATGCCACCCCGAGGCCGCCGCCGACATATGGCGACACGTCACCAAACGCCCCGGACCAGCGCCTATAGGCGTTGACGGTGAGCGTGTTCAGCCCGTCCGTGAACTCCAGAACGTCATAGCCTGCAGGAAGATCGTCATCTTTTGGGTAGATTTTGTTGTGAGCAAAATCAATGCCATAACCAAATGTATCAGATTGCCACCGCGTAGCCCGAATGCCGTAGTAAATTGGAGCGTCTGCGGACCGCCCTTCCCAATCCTGGGAAAAGTCATCATCCGCGATCACGTCGTCCCCGCGAATCGAGACGTCGGACGCCGGGGCCGATTGCACGCCGCCGTAAAGACTCACCTCAACCTCTGCAAAAGCAGCCGTTGGTGCAATCATGATGGTGCAAATGCTGGCAGCAAGCGCGCGTTTCATCTGTTTCGTCCCGGCGTGAGTGGTCTGATCCCAGAATTAGGAGGCCCGACTGACCATGACAACAAATCATTAAGTGAATCCTAACTAACAACTTAGGTCTGTGTCGGCATCGTCACAACTCGCTTGAATTCGCAGTGGTTTCGGCGATTTTCGGCGGAATTCGGCTCATATTTCAAATGCATAGGCACCCAAATTGCCGCGAACCTGACCACCTTTGCCAAGAATCATCCGACCAATTGATTTCGTGCTGGTGCCACTAGTTTTGCTGCAACAGTACGGCCAACCCATGGCTGCGCCCTAATGTCCGCTGGACTGATCAGGATTAGATGGATAAACAGCGCCCAAAATGCTTGATGGAAACATCAGGTAAGTTTCTTGTGCGGGCAAAAAAGCCCATGAATATCGGAGATGTATCCCGTGTCACATGCAGACGAAAATCCCGGCACCCGTCGAGACTTCCTTTATTATGCAACTGCCGGGGCTGGCGCTGTCCTGACGGGCGCCGCTGTTTGGCCCTTGGTCAACCAGATGAACCCGTCGGCGGATGTTCTGGCGCTCGCATCGATTCGCGTCGATGTCAGCGCGGTTGAACCCGGCACGCAGATCACCGTTCTGTGGCAGGGTAAGCCGGTTTTCATTCGTGCTAGGACCCAGGACGAAATCGATGAGGCGCGTGCAGTGCCATTGTCCGAACTTCCTGATCAGGGTGCCGAAAATGCAAACCTTGGTGACGAGGCGGAAGCAACCGACGAGAACCGGGCCTTGACCGAAGATGGTGTCTGGTTGGTGCAGATGGGCGTATGTACACACTTGGGTTGTGTGCCGCTAGGCGATGGAGCGGGTGACTTCGGCGGCTGGTTCTGCCCTTGCCACGGTTCGCATTACGATACGGCGGGCCGCATCCGCAAGGGACCAGCCCCGCGTAACCTTCCTGTGCCTGTTGCGTCCTTCGCGGACGAAACAACGATCCAACTCGGTTAAGGAGAGAGAACCATGGCTGGTATTCCCCACGACCATTATGAACCTAAGTCAAACGGTGAAAAGTGGCTGCATTCGCGTCTGCCAATCGTCGGATTGTTGTATGACACCTTAATGATCCCGACGCCCAAGAACCTGAACTGGATGTGGATCTGGGGAATTGTCCTGACTTTCACGCTGGTTTTGCAGATTGTCACGGGCATCGTGCTGGTTATGCATTACGTGCCGCATGTCGATATGGCCTTTCAGTCGGTTGAGCACATCATGCGTAACGTGAATGGTGGCCACATGATCCGCTATTTCCACATGAATGGCGCCTCATTGTTCTTCTTTGCAGTGTATCTGCATATTTTCCGTGGCCTTTACTACGGGTCATACAAGGCTCCACGTGAGGTGACATGGATTGTCGGCATGCTGATTTACGTGCTGATGATGGGCACCGCCTTTATGGGCTACGTGTTGCCATGGGGTCAGATGTCGTTCCACGGGACGGCGGTGATCACCGGCCTGTTTGGTGCGATCCCGTTTGTCGGCGAAAGCGTGCAAGTCTGGCTATTGGGTACGCCAAATGGGGCCATTGATCAGCCCGCGTTGAACCGTTTCTTCTCGCTTCACTATTTGCTGCCATTCGTGATCGCAGGTCTGGTGGCCGTCCATATCTGGGCGTTCCACTCGACCGGCAACAACAACCCAACCGGGGTAGAGGTCCGCCGCACAAGCAAAGAAGATGCGGCAAAGGATACGCTGCCATTCTGGCCCTACTTCGTGATCAAGGATCTCTTCGCGCTAGCGGTCATCATGGCAGTGTTCATGGCAGTTGTGGGCTTTATGCCGAACTACCTGGGGCACCCCGACAACTATATTCCTGCCAACCCGCTGGCGACGCCGTCCCATATCGTCCCTGAATGGTACTTCCTGCCGTTCTACGCCATTCTGCGTGCCTTTGATCAAGAGGTCTGGGTCGTGATCGCCGTAAACTGGCTGAGCTTCGGCATCGTTGACGCGAAGTTCTTTGGTGTGATCGCAATGTTCGGCGCGATCGTGGTGATAGCGCTGGCCCCGTGGCTGGATACGTCATCGGTTCGCTCTGGCCGCTATCGGCCGATGTTCAAATGGTGGTTCTGGCTGCTGGCCGTCGATTTCGTCATTTTGATGTGGGTCGGCGCCCGTCCAGCTGAAGGGATTTACCCCTATATCGCCTTGCTTGGTGCCACTTACTGGTTCGCTTACTTCTTGGTGATCCTGCCACTGCTGGGTGTCATCGAAAAGCCAACAGCGCCTCCAGCCACCATCGAAGACGACTTCAACGCCCACTATGCGCCCAATGACGCGGGGTCCTCGACCCTTGCGAAACCGGCCGAGTGAGAAAGGACAAAACAACAATGTTCCGTAAACTCACATTAACCGCTGCAACGGCACTGGCGCTGACGACGGGCCAAGCCGTAGCCGCCGAGGTCGAAACCCATATCGAAGATGTTGCATTCTCGTTTGAGGGACCGTTTGGCAGCTTCGACCAGATGCAATTGCAGCGCGGATTGCAGGTCTACACTGAAATCTGCTCGGCATGTCACGGTCTGGAACTGATCTCGTTCCGTACCTTGCATGATGAGGGTGGCCCTGCACTTCCTGAAGATCAGGTGCGCGCTTATGCAGAGAACTTTGAAATCTTCGATCAAAGCCTGTTTGACGGTGAGGGAGATTTCCGCCCTGCAACCCCGGCAGATCGTTTCCCGGCCTCGTCCTTGTCCAATGCACCGGACCTTAGCTTGATGGCTAAAGCTCGTGCTGGTTTCCACGGCCCCTATGGCACTGGCATAAACCAGTTCGTCAAAGGTATGGGTGGCGCTGAATATATTGTATCGCTTCTAACGGGTTATGAAGAAGAACCAGAATGCGCGCTGGAAGGTGAGCCTATGGAGGGTTACTACAACACAGCCTTCGCAGCTGGCGGTTTCCCCGATAGCTGCAAAGATGACCATGGCAAGCACAAGGTTCCTGGTAGCTGGATCGCAATGGCCCCACCGCTTTATGGTGATGACGTTGTCTATGCGGATGGCCATGCATCCGACCTTCACCATGTAGCAGAAGACGTCTCCGCTTTCCTGATGTGGACAGCGGAACCCAAGATGATGGCCCGCAAACAGGCGGGTCTGACCGGTGTCATCTTCCTGACCGTGCTGTCTGTTCTGCTGTATCTGACAAACAAGCGTCTTTGGGCGCCGCATAAGAAGAAAAAGCACTAAGTCAGGTGCCAGGAATGATGAATGGCCCGCCGGTTTGGCGGGCCTTTCGCGTTCATGGGATAATGCGCAACGGGGTGTCCTGTCAGAACCTCAAAAATACGGCGACGGCGGACATAGAAAACCCGCCCTGGGCTTGACCCGGGGCCTCTACGTCAACCAGAAGGTCCCGGGTCAAGCCCGGGACGCGGTTGCCCTGCAGGACCCGCGCCGCATGATAGGAAACGTCATAAATAGGCGGCCAATGCCGGTGGCGGTGCCGCGAAAAGCTGATCAGTTCGGGCGGCTGGATGGACGACCCCATCCGCAACCAACGCTGTTTTGGTTGCCACGCGCTGGGCGTCAGCGGGGTCGTGGGTGATCATGATAACGGTCCGGTCCGGTTCCAGAAGGGTTTTTTGCACAAGATCGAGCATTTCAGACCGCAAGGCGGGGCCGAGGGCGGCGAAGGGTTCATCAAGCAGAATCACCGGCCTGTCCGCCAACAGGACCCGAGCAAGTGCAGCCCGGCTTTGTTGCCCACCGGATAGGGAGGCGGGTTTTCTGTCACCCATGCCGCACAGCCCAACCTGATCCAGCACTGTTGCGACCCGGGTCTTTTGATTTTCATCCAACCGTAGCCTTGGTTGCAGTGCCAGCCCGGCATTCTGACCGATGGTCAGATGCGGGAACAGGTTATTGTCCTGAAAGAGGATGCTGATCGGGCGGGCTCCGGGTGCAGTGCCGGTCAGGTCCTGCCCGTCATAACTGACCTTGCCGCTGCTTGGTGCCATGAACCCCGCAAGCGCCGACAAGAGCGTCGATTTGCCCGCCCCCGACGGCCCGACCAGCGCGGTGATCCCGCCGGGCTGGAAAGACAGGTCGGCGTGCAGCTGAAAATCGCCTTGGGTCAAGGTCAGGTTTTCACATGTCAGCATTGGCCCTGCCCCCCTGATCGCAGATCCAGAACATTGCAAGGCTGAGCGCCAGCAGCAAGAGCCCGGCTGCCGCTGCTGCCTGCATCTGATAGGCCCCCATCAGCCGGAACATCGCCAAAGGCAGCGTTTCCTGTGCTTGCCCCGCAAAAAGGGCGATTACGCCCAGATCACCCATGGAGAGCGCGGCGGCCAGTCCTGCACCGAAACCCAAGGGGCGTCTGATCCGGGGCAGCATCACGATCCGCAGCCATGCCACAGGCCCCAGCCCCAATGTCGCCCCCAGCCGCCCGAAATCGTGCTGCACATCCGCCACGGCTGGCCCGATGGACCGCAAGACGAATGGCAGTGCTAAGGTGGCATTCACGAATGCCGTGACAACCAGCGCCAGTTCTGCCGGATTGATGAACGGATAGACGATGACAAAGGCCCCGGCGCCGACAACCAGCCCGGAGGCGGCCAGTGGCAAGGCCCCGATGATGCTGACAAATCGACTTTGCCAGAGGGCGAGCGACAGCGAAAGGGTGATGCAAAGGGCGGATGAGATGGTTGCCACGATGACCGACCGAAAGGCTGCTTGCCAGATCGAAGACGGCAGGTCCAGCAGCCCCGGCATCCCGCGCACCGCGATCATGCCAAGCGGCAGGAGCAGAAAGGCGGCGGCAGCACCGATGGCTAGGCCGTCCCAGACCGGCGCGGGCAGGTTCCAGCGTTGGGTCACCCGGTCGAGTCCGCCGCTGAGCATATCCGGCTTGGTGACTTTCCAAGCGATAAAGGCCGCGACAGCGCAGAGGCTGAATTGCACCCCGGCCAGCAAGGCTGCCCGCCCAAGATCAAAATCGAAACGCAGTGCCTGATAGATCGCCAGTTCCACCGTGGTGGCTCGTGGCCCACCGCCGAGCGTGAGCGCGACGGCAAAGCTGGTCAGGCAGATCAAAAAGATCACGAGGAATGTACCGGGTAGGGTGCTGCGCAGCATGGGCCGTTCGAGCATCTGCCAGATCGATGTGTTGAGCGTTGCGGCAAGCCGGAACCGTTCTGCCGGGATGGCGAGCCAGCCTTGCAGGATCAGCCGTGTCGCCAGTGGCAGGTTGAAGAAGACATGGGCCAGCACGACCCCGTGAAAGCCGTAGATCGAAAATGTAGGTAGCCCGATGGCGGCCAAGGCATCGTTCAGCAGCCCGCCCCGCCCGAAGATAGCGAGCAATCC
This sequence comes from uncultured Paracoccaceae bacterium, assembly GCA_947500055.1. Taxonomy (GTDB): domain Bacteria; phylum Pseudomonadota; class Alphaproteobacteria; order Rhodobacterales; family Rhodobacteraceae; genus Yoonia. The sequence continues at coordinate 372,279 of CANMQO010000003.1, read as the reverse complement.
GATCACCGCCACGATGACCGGTAACAGGAATGGCGCGCCCAGCAGGGTGATCAATGCGCCCCGCCCTTTGAATTGCCGCCGAGCCAGCGCCCGCGCCACTGGTATCGCAAGTGTGACGCTGATCGCCGCGGAGGCGAGCGCTTGCAGGATGGTGAAACGGATTGCGGCCCAATCAGCCGCCCCCAGCCCGCCATCCCATTCGGCCCGCCAGCCAACAGCGGCCAGCGTGCCAAGGGTCAACGCCAGCACCAGCATCCCCGCAAGAATGCCGGGCCAGCGTGGTGTCATTGTGACAGGGCTGTGCGCCATTCTTCCAATGCCGCATCGCGCTTTTCTGCGGCTTCTTCAGCCGAAAAGAGCAGCGCCTTTTTTGGCGTCAGCAAGGTTTCGAACCCGTCTGGCAGCCCGTCCGCCGGTGTGGCCGCCGGGTACATCCAGTTGGTGGTTGGGATCACGCCTTGGAATCCATCGCTGACCATAAAGGCCAAGAACTGATCAGCGAGGTCGGATTGATCGGTGCCCGCAACCTTGCCCGCAACTTCGACTTGCAGGTAATGCCCTTCGGTGAAGCTCCAGGCGATCTTGCTGGCGTCTTCCTCTGCGATCAGATGGTAGGCGGGGGAGGTGGTGTAGGACAGGACGGCGTCAGCCTCCCCATCCAGGAACAGACCGTAAGCTTCGGACCAGCCGGGCGTCACGGTCACGATATTATCCGCCAGATCTGCCCAGATTGCGGCGGCCTCATCCCCGTAAGCCGCCTTGACCCACATCAGTAGCCCCAGACCGGGGGTGGATGAGCGCGGGTCCTGAATGACGATCTTGGCCTCGCTATCGGCCAGTTCGCGCAGGGATGCGGGGGCGGTGTCACCCACGTTGCCGACAAAGGCAAAATAACCCCAGTCGAATGGCAGAAAGTCGGGATCGTCCCATGCGATGGGCAGTGACAGGTCCGCATCAACCCCGTGTGGTGCAAAGAGTCCGGTTTCGCGTGCGGCTGCCGTCAGGTTGGTGTCCAGCCCCAGCACGATGTCGGCGTCAGTTCCCGGCCCTTCGAGCTGCAGGCGCGCCAGCAAGGCCGCTCCGTCGCCCGCGCCGACAAATTGCAGATCACAGGCGCAGGTTTCTTCAAAGGCGGCTTCGACCGCCGGGCCGGGCCCCCATTCGCTGGTGAAGCTGTCATAGGTGTAGACTTGCAAGACGGGTGTGTCCGCCAAAGCGCCGGTGGCACAAAGTGCAAGTCCCGCAACAGCTGGCAGATAAGTGGTTGGTTTCATCGTATCCTCCAAATGCGACGGGCGGATTTGGGGGATAGCGTCGTGCTAAACCTTCCCTCCGCCGGTCTTAACCGGTTCAGGTTCAACGGGTCCGCTATGAAGCATCTCAGCCAGTCTTGGCCCCCCGAGGTGCGCCTTAGCTAGGATGGATTGGGTCCGGGGGCAAGGGAAACCTCTTGAGCCTGATTGTCGCGCCCGCTAGACCCACACGGCAAAGGGGACGCGCATGTCAATCAACAGTTTTGGCCATCTTTTCCGGTTTACGACTTGGGGCGAAAGCCATGGGCCTGCATTGGGGGCAACAGTAGACGGTTGCCCGCCGAGTGTGCCGTTGGAGCCCGCGATGATCCAGCAATGGATGGATAAGCGCCGCCCCGGCCTGAACAAGAACACCACCCAGCGCAATGAACCCGATGCGGTGGAAATCCTGTCGGGCGTGTTTGAAGGCCAGACGACTGGCACGCCGATCCAGTTGATGATCCGCAATACCGATCAGCGATCCAAGGATTACGGCGATATTGCCAATACGTTCCGCCCCGGTCATGCCGACATCACCTATCATCAGAAATATGGGCTGCGCGATTATCGCGGTGGCGGCCGGTCGTCGGCGCGCGAAACCGCGTCGCGTGTTGCGGCCGGTGGTGTTGCCCGCGAGGCGATCAAGGCGATTGCCCCGAATGTCCAGATCAAGGGCTATATGACCCAGATGGGTGCCAAGCAGATCGACCCGACGCGCATTGATTGGGCGCAGATCGATCAGAATGATTTCTTCTGCCCCGATGCCGCCGCTGCCAAGGAGTGGGAAGAATACTTGCAATGGCTGCGCAAGGATGACCACAACTCCGTCGGTGCCATCATCGAGGTGGTCGCGCGGGGTGTCCCGGCAGGTATCGGTGCTCCGATCTACGCCAAGCTGGATACGGATCTTGCTGCCGCGATGATGTCGATCAACGCGGTCAAGGGGGTCGAGATTGGTGAAGGTATGGCCGCCGCTGCCCTGACGGGGCGCGACAATGCGGATGAGATTTTCATGGGGCAGGGCGGCCCGGAATACAGCTCAAACCATGCGGGTGGCATTCTGGGTGGGATCAGCACCGGGCAGGACATCGTGGTCCGCTTTGCGGTAAAGCCCACATCATCAATTCTGTCGCCGCGTCAGTCGATCCGAATGGATGGCACGCCAACAGAGGTGATCACCAAGGGGCGGCATGATCCATGCGTCGGGATCAGGGCTGTGCCTGTGGGTGAGGCGATGATGGCCTGTGTCATTCTTGACCACCTTCTTTTAGATCGTGGCCAGACGGGTGGTATTCGAGGGCAAATTGGTTAGTACTGTATCTAAAATAGAAACGAGTAGTTGATCGCCCTTTTCCGCATAGGCAGGGGACGATGAAATGAAGAGGTCTCATGCTGTTGCACATCCGCTTTGTTTTTGCAGCAATGCTGTGTTTTGGTCTGGCCGGTTGCGGTCTGCCTCGGGGCGCTGGGTTCCAGGCCGAAGTGCTCGCCGCTTCTTCGATTGACAAGAACGAAGACGGTACCGTCGAGCGGACTTATGATTTCGCTGTCTTTGAAGTCACCCGTGAAACCTTGCCGGTTTTGAAGTCTTGGCCCGATCTGGGCACGCGCCATTATCGGTGGATCAACGACAGGCAAGCCGCCACATCAATGATCATCGCGCCCGGCGATAAATTGCAGTTGACCGTTTGGGATGCCGAGGAAAATTCGCTTTTGTCGGGCACGGGGCAGCGGGTGACACCGTTGCAAGAGGTTGAGGTCAGTTCGAACGGTCAGATTTTCGTGCCTTATATCGGTAGTCTGAAAGTTTCGGGCATGGCTCCTGAAACCGCCCGCCAACGGATTGAGGAGGAATTGACGCAGACGATCCCCTCGGCGCAAGTGCAATTGATCGCGGCCCCGGGTCGTGCCAACACGGCGAATATCGTAACCGGTGTTGGTGTCCCCGGAATTTACCCTTTGGCATATCGCAACGTGAAACTGCTGGATCTGTTATCTCTGGCTGGTGGTGTGCCCCCTGATCTGGTCAATCCACAGGTCAAACTGGCACGTGGAAACGAAGTGTTCGGTATCTCCTATGATCGGCTACTGTCCAATCCGGCTCTTGACACCAACGTGCGCGGCGGCGACCGGATTATCGTCGAAGCCGAAGACAGGACATTCCTGTCATTGGGGGCGACAGGGACACAGGCCATTCACCCATTCCCGAAAGAAGAGGTCAGCGCGCTTGATGCTATTGCGATTGTGGGTGGTGTGAACCCGACCCGCGCCAATCCCGAGGGTATTCTGGTTTTGCGCGAATATGATGTGGCACAGATCCGCAGCGATGGTTCCGGTCCGCCACGAGATCGTGTTGTGTTCACGCTGGACCTGACTTCGGCAGACGGTCTGTTTTCTGCTGCCCAGTTCAAGATTCAGCCGAATGATCTGGTCTACGGCACCGAAAGCGCGCTTGGCTCTGCCTTTACGGTACTGAATATCTTCAACACGGTCTCTGCGCTTCGAAACTAAAGTTGCCCGGTCATTGAGCGAAGTCGACCGGCGCATTCGAAGCCATAGGTCAGAATATCGCTATATCAGCCGCAAAGGTGTCAAAGTCGGTGACGCCGATAACCTGCAGGACGTTGCCATCGCCCAGATCAATCGTTGCGCGATCTTCTTCGATGCTGCCATAGACGGTCAAAATATCTTCCGCCGACAGCAGCCCTGTCCAGATTGATGCGTCAAGCGTGATGGCATCCACCCCTTGTTCATAGTCTGAGATAACATCGGTTCCGCCGTTAAAAATGAATGTATCAGCTCCCGTTTCACCAAACAGAATATCGTCGCCCAGACCGCCTTCCAAGACGTCATCATCTGCTCCGCCATGCAGCACATCATGCCCGCTTCCACCTTGCAGATGATCCTCTCCCGTCCCGCCAATGAGCAGGTCACCCCCTGCGTCACCGCGCAGTTCATCATCCCCGGCGCGACCCAATAGGATATCGTCACCGCCGCCCCCATGCACGATGTCATTCCCGGCCCCAGCAAGCAGAATATCCATCGTGTCTGTCCCATGGATGGCATCGTTTCCGAACGTGCCGGTGACCACGTTATCAGCACCCAATACCCGCGCGGCGGGTGGGTTTCCGCCGTCTTCTGAAATAGCGCTGCGCAAAGTGCTGAAACCATGACCGGTCATCACCGCAATGCTATCTGTCATGCTTCCGACGGCTCCCGCATCATCGGCTGAAGGAGTTGTGGGCGGTGCGTTGGGATCCGGTGTTGGTGTGGCTGGTCCTGGATAACCCGGTTCGATCATCGTCGAGATACGGGTCCCTGCACCAATTACTGATGCGTTATCAAGCAGCCGGTAGTCGATGTAGTTGCCATCCGCACTGCGGACCACGAGCAATTCATCACCATAAACAACATTCATACCGTAAGATTGAATCGAAAAGGCAAGCTGGCTGATGTCCCGCAACATCGGCCACAGCGACAGATCCAGCTTGTCTTCGCCCAGTGTGAAATCGGTAATCGTGTCGGCCAACCCATCGCGCGACATCACAAAGACATCCGCCCCGGCGCCTCCTGTCAATGTGTCGCTGCCATCCCCATCGCGCAATATGTCATCGCCGTTGCCGGCTGTGATCTGATCATTGCCAATAAGACCCTGTAGAATGTCATTGCCCGATGTGCCTGAAAGCAAACCACCACCAATTGCCGCCGTGTTGGTTACGCCAGGCGTACCCGCATCAAAGCGTAATTGCGTCACCCCAGTTTCGCTGCTGCTGGCCACGTAAATATCCAACCCGTTGCCCCGGCCCTGCACGGCAATGGCGCTGACATTATCAAGGCTCATGTCGTTGCTGTCGGCAATATGCGCCCTCGCCATGAGCTGTCCGCCTTCGAGCAGAACAAAGACGGAGATGCCGTCGTCAGCACCACCAGCGACCACGTAGGTCTGTCCCTGGTGCCGCACAACCTCAAGCGATGTTACTCCCCCGAACCGCGATGTCAGGTCATCAAGAACGTGGTCCCGCATTGACAGACTGCCGTCAGCACCAACCTCCATCACACTCAACGTGCTGCTGCCTGCCGCGGCCACGATCGCATAAGTCGTGCCGCCAACTTCGGTCAGTTCCATAGCGCTGGGCGCGCTGATCCATAGGCCGTCATCAGAATTAACGTGATCGGCAGCAACCGTTGAACCGTCTGACCCAACCGCCCAACTTGTCACCCCGTTTTGCATCGGATTGGCTGTCAAAAGGTAGTCCTGCCCACCAATTTGAACTGCGGCAGATGCCGAAACCTGATCGGCATAACCAGTTGCTCCGCTCAGCGTCGTCTGATGTCCTGTAAATGTGCCGCTGGCGTCAAAGGACAGTTGCCAGATTCCGGCCACCCCTGTTACGCCGCCATAGATAATCTGTGTGCCATCATCAAAGCTAATATGTGTGCCGTTCCGGAAGCCATCAAGCGACGCGGGAAGCGCCGACAGCGTGTTGGCTGTGGCAAAGGTTCCATCGCTGTTCAGCCCGAGGGTTTGCAAGTCCCCATTGCTGCCGCCACCAATCAGGACGCCATCGTTACCGGCAAAACTGACGGTGCTTAGCGTCGCGTTGCCGCCCGGCTGATAGCCACCGTTGAATGTGATACGGTCGAGCGACGCGAGCCCGCTTGCACCGATTTGCCAACTTTCCAGGACACCATCATAACGTGTTGTGCTGATAAGAAATGGACCGCCACTGCTGTCGACGATTGTCAGATCAGTGATTTGTGAATGTGCTTGATCGGCAACGACGGTAACGTGGTTTATCAGATTGAGTGTTGGCATTTCGCTGGTCCCCCCCAGGACCGGATGCGTTCGCTTTGCCAGATGAGGATGCAAAACCGGGTGGGCCGCGCATTGACCGAATTGGGGCAGATCAGTGGTTCTTGGGTTTCAATTGGCTCAAACCCATGGGGCATTTGAATCAACCGTGGACCGTTTGCCGTTGTAGCCATTGCACATGACGCGCTAGTGTCGTTCTAATTCAATGTCTTGAGGTTGATATGGCACCGAAATTTGGCACAAGCGGCCTGCGTGGTTTGGTCACGGAACTGACAGCAGCCTGCGTTGATGATCATGTCGGCGCGTTCATCAAATCCTGCGATATGGGTACCGGCCTTTTTGTCGGTCATGATTTACGGGCGTCGTCGCCAGACATTTCGGACATGGTGACGGAAGCAGCCCGGATGCGTGGTATCACGGTGACCCAATGTGGCCCGGTGCCGACTCCGGCCTTGGCCCTTGCCGCGATGCAGGATGGTGCAGCAGCGGTGATGATTACCGGCAGTCACATCCCGGCGGATCGCAATGGGTTGAAGTTTTACACCCCCGCAGGCGAGATTACCAAAGAACATGAGGCGTCTATTGTTGCGGCCTTGGGTGCCACGGCGCCAGCCACACAGCGAGCTTCGGTGACTCAATCGGAAACTGTCGCCCAAAGCTATCTAGATCGTTACGTTCTGGCATTTGCCGATAGTTTGCTGGGGATGTGTATCGGCCTTTACGCCCATAGTGCGGTGGGGCGGGATCTTATGGCCGATCTTCTGACCCGGCTTGGTGCGCAGGTTGTCATGCTGGGCAGATCCGACGTGTTTATTCCGGTGGATACAGAAGCTGTATCCGCCCCGGTTAGGGCGCAGTTAAATGATTGGGCAGCGGAGCACGCTGTTGATGCCATCATTTCGACGGATGCGGACGGTGACCGGCCCTTGGTCGCGGATGAGACGGGCAACATCGTTGTTGGTGATATTCTCGGGCAGATCACAGCTGCTTTGCTTGGCGCCGCTACAGTTGTCACGCCGATTTCATCAAATACAGGTGTTGCGCAGATGGGCAAGTTTGAAACGGTGGTCCGCACGCGCATTGGATCGCCCTATGTGATTGCCGGTATGTCGGCCAATCCAAACCGGGTTGTCGGTTATGAGGCAAATGGTGGTTTCCTGCTGGGTTTTGATGCGGAAGGTCCGACCGGTCCTTTGCCTTCATTGCTGACACGGGATGCGGTTTTGCCCATTCTGGCTTGCCTTGCCGCGGCACGTGACACCAGTGTCAGCGCTTTGGTCGCCAGTCAACCTCCGCGGTTCACCGCTGCCGACAGGCTACAAGACGTGCCAACAGATCGCTCCCTGGCATTTGTCGAGGAGTTGCGTGATGACTCGGCACGGCGGGCCGCATTTCTTGCCCCTTTTGGAGCAGCAGAAGAAGCTGTCAATACTGATGACGGGTTGCGCATGACCCTCGCGAATGGGCGCATTGTGCATTTACGCCCATCTGGCAACGCGCCCGAATTGCGCTGCTATGTAGAAGCAGAAACCCCCGTTCTGGCGAATGAGATGCTATCGCAGGGATTGGCGCAACTACGGTCGGTTTTTGACAGCCCTACAGAATGAAGTCCGCACCGCTAAGGCCAATTGCATCTGAAAGCAGTATCTCCAGGTCAGCGACGCCATCGCCATCACGATCAGCTTGCACGATTGTGTCTGCGCCATCGGTTGTAAGCCGGAGCTGGCTCTTGGCAAAGAACTCAAGTGATCCGATGAAGACAAATGCCTGATCGCCCGCGATATCGCTGTTTGCGTCGATCAGGTGCAAATCGATCAGATCCTGCCCCGTCTCGAAGTCGGTCACCTGATCGCGCGCAATACTGCTGCTGTCTGAAAGAAAGCTGAATACAAATGTATCGGCACCCAATGCGCCGGTCAGCCTGTCGGCGCCCCAGCCACCGTCGATTCGGTCGTCGCCGTCGCCACCGTTGATGTCATCTGCACCACGCCCGCCAATGAGCTTGTCGTTTCCACCACCACCGGTGATCACATCGTTGCCACTGCCGCCGTCGATCGTATCAATCCCCGTTCCACCGTTCAGGAGGTCGCGTCCGCTATTGCCCCGCAACGTATTTGTTCCGCTTTCAACAGCGATTTCATCAGCGCCAGCGTTCCCGGACAAACTGTCATCGCCCGTCCCGCCAAGGATATCATCGTCCCCTGCGCCGCCGGTCGCGGTGTCATTGCCAGCGCCTCCCATGATCAAGTCATCACCAGTGTTCCCGGTGATGGCGTCATTGTCTGCCCCACCGTCCAGCGTGTCATTTCCACCACCGCCGACCAAGGTGTCATGTCCTGCCCCGCCTTGCAGGATGTTGTTGGCAGTATTTCCAATCAACGCATCGGCGCCGGAGCCGCCCACAGCATTTTCAATGGTGACGCCATTGGCGATTGTATAGCCGCCGGTGACACCTGCGGCAGACGATACAAAGCCGCCTCCGCCAATCTCATAGGTCAGCGTCGCTGCCCGCAGATCAATTGTGCTGTCCAGGCTTCCGCTATACCTAATCGTGTCGCTACCGCCGGTGTCCCAGATTGCCTGCCAGGCGGTGGCGCCTGTCTCAGGTAACTCATAGATGTTGTTCCCGGATGCAAAGCTGTTGTTTGCCCCGTAGAGCGCTTGCAACGCGGCGATGTCCAAGGCCATTGGCCCTGCCTCGTTTCCACGCTTGTAGCTGGAGGATGGTGTTGTCTGGTATCCGCCATTGTAGGACATGGTGGTGTAGATGCCCTGATTCAGTCCACTGACCCCATAGTCGCGAAAGCTCGTGTGGACTCCGCTGATTGGCTGATCAGAATCGTGCGGGTGTGCTAGGCCAAGGCCATGCAGGAACTCGTGAACCAATGTCGCATAACCCAATCCACCGGCATCCAGCCCGCCACCGGATGCATCATCCCAACCAATACCATTGCCATTGAAGACGCCGACACTGGGCCGCGTACCAGACGGCAAATAGAAGTAGCCAAGTAAGCCATTGTTGTTCAACTCATTGGTATCGAGCACAAGTTGAAAGTCTGCATTTGGATCGTTGGTAACCGTAAAGGTTAGATCCGTGACTGCCGCGATAGAGTTGAGAGCGGCCAAGGCCCGTGACTTTTCGTAGGTATTCCAACCCTCAGACACGATATCATCCTGACCGGTGCTTGTCGTTTGCCCAAACGCCGCCCTCTCGCCGGATTGCACAAAATAAACTGACACTGCGCTGTCGGTCCGTCTTGACCCGCTATCCAGCGCGTCGGCAGGATTGCCGCTTGGCGCTGCGACCGCGCGTGCGCTGAGGGAATAATCACCACTATGATTGTCCCGATACCCGCCTGCGGCAACATAATAGGTGCCTGCGGTATTGCCGCCAAAAGTAACAGCCGCGTCAAAATTCGCGTTTGAGGCGGAAAGTTCATCATCACCGGTTATCAGGGCGCCATTGGCATCGTAGACCCGCAGGTAGGAATCTTCGATTCCATCGGAACCTATCCCACGCTGAGTGACCTGCACCCATTCTCCGGCAGCCAGTTCCATGCGAACCCAATCTCTGTCCCCGGCAAAGTCAATTTCACCGGTGATTGTCTGACCAATACTCAGTTGTGCAGTTGTGTTCGTATTTGCTGGTACATCTGACATGCTTCGACCCCCATCGCGCATTTAGGTTGCTGCAGGGGATGACCGTCGATTGTGGCGATGAAGTGCCCGAATTGGCTGCAACTACGGGCATGAGCCGCGGCTTTGAACCGATTACAGGACTGTTTTTCTTTGTGTTTTAGCAAGTGCCCTTAACAGATCATGAACACCGGTACGGTGCTGCAATGCATCGTTTATGAAACTGCTCCGATACTGCGCGCGATTTCATTCATCGCGGAAGGCGCACTTTTCATGCCAGATCAGACCCCAAACCTGTCCTTGCCATTTATCCTGCCAGCGCAGGCGCAAAAACACATCACCCATAATGAAGCTATCGAGCTGTTGGATATGATCGTCCAACTGACGCTTGAAAGCACAACAGCAATCACACCGCCCGCAACGGCGAATGAGGGCCAGGCCTGGGCGCTGGGTACGGGCGCGACAGGCGATTGGACCGGACAGGATAACATGATCGCCACATGGCGTGGCGGTGGTTGGCTGTTCGTCGCACCACGGGATGGCTGGCAGGCATGGGTAAAGGATATAGCCGCAATGCAGGTGCTGACAGGTGGCAGTTGGGTGACCCAGGGCGAACTGCCCCCACTGGAAAACCTGCCCGGCCTGGGCGTGAATGCCACGTCCGACCCAACCAACCGCCTGAGTGTATCCAGCGACGCGACGTTGCTGAATAACGATGGGAGCGATCATCAGCTGAAGATCAACAAGGCGAGTGTGGGGGATACCGCATCCCTGCTTTATCAATCTGCGTTTGCAGGCCGCGCTGAGATGGGTTTGGCAGGTGAGGATGATTTCAGTATCAAAGTTTCCGCCGACGGTTCCATTTGGACCACTGCCTTATCAATTTCTGCCGGATCAGGGCGGGCGCAGTTTTCGGGAGTATTGGCACTGACCCCGGGTGCCGAACCGGTCAGCGCGGTGGCAGGCGACGTCTATTTCGATTCCGGTAGCGCAAAACTGCGCTGTTACGACGGTTCGATCTGGTACGACCTGTTCTAAGCGAGGTTTCACATTCTGAGATTTCGGGAGGCGCGTGATCAGTAGTGATCGCGCGCCTTTGTGATTCTCTAACGGGCTTCCCGAAAATCAAAAATACTGCGGCCAGAACGCATTCAAAACGACACCTGGCCCTGATTGGGCCAGACAGAAGCGGATTCTTGTCTCAGAGTGCTTGCGGCACAATACCGGCTCTGATACGACGCGCAGGATTTTGCCGCTCTCGTGAAAACGGGGGTGAAACAAGCTGCCCATTTGCCACCCGTTACGACGGTCCATGGTGAGCCCGGGCCCAAGACATCGGAAGGCTCAACGTGTCCGAAACTGCTGGTATCTCAACAGGCATCGCGCAGCGCTATGCAACGGCTGTGTTTGACATCGCCAAGGAAGGCAAAGCGATCAAAGCGCTCGAATCAGATGTGGCTGCTTTGGAAGCTGCAATGAACGATAGCGCCGATCTGCGCACCTTGCTGACCTCACCGCTTTATAGCCGTGAAGAACAGTCAGCCGCGATTTCCGCGATTGCGAAGAAAATGAAACTCTCTGACACCACAAGCAATGTATTGGCGCTGCTCGCAAGCAAGCGCCGTTTGTTTGTGATGCCCCAGCTGCTGGCTGTCCTTCAGGACATGCTTGCTGACGCGCGTGGCGAAGTGACTGCAGAGATTACAACTGCCAAAAAGCTGACAAAGGCGCAGTCCGACAAGCTGGCAAAGACACTCAAAGCCCAAGTGGGCAAATCCATCACCATCAAAGAAACCGTCGATGAGAGAATCATCGGCGGTCTTATTGTTAAAGTGGGCTCAAAGATGATCGACACGTCGATCGCCTCCAAGCTCAACGCACTCCAGAACACTATGAAAGAGGTCGGATAAATGGCGATCCAAGCGTCTGAAATCTCTGCGATCCTGAAGGACCAGATCAAGAACTTCGGTCAAGAAGCCGAAGTGGCCGAGGTTGGCCGGGTACTGAGCGTCGGCGATGGTATCGCCCGTGTCTATGGTCTCGACAACGTGCAGGCCGGTGAAATGGTCGAATTCCCCGGCGGTATTCGCGGGATGGCCCTGAACCTTGAAGCCGACAATGTGGGTGTTGTTATCTTCGGTTCCGACCGTGACATCAAAGAAGGCGACACCGTCAAGCGCACAAAGTCCATTGTGGACGTGCCTGTTGGTGATGAACTGCTGGGTCGCGTTGTTGATGGCCTTGGCAACCCGCTGGACGGCAAAGGTCCGATCAAGACGAAAAACCGCGCCGTTGCAGACAGCAAGGCCCCCGGCATTATCCCACGTAAATCCGTGCACGAGCCGATGGCAACCGGCCTGAAATCCGTTGACGCGATGATCCCAATCGGTCGTGGCCAGCGCGAATTGATCATTGGTGACCGTCAGACAGGCAAGACCGCCGTGGCGCTCGACACCATCCTGAACCAGAAGTCATATAACGACGCTGCAGGCGATGACGAAAGCAAGAAGCTTTACTGCGTTTACGTAGCTGTCGGTCAGAAGCGCTCCACGGTTGCCCAACTCGTGAAAAAGCTGGAAGAATCCGGCGCGATTGAATATTCCATCGTTGTTGCCGCAACTGCGTCTGACCCTGCACCGATGCAGTTCCTTGCGCCATATTCGGCAACGGCGATGGCTGAGCATTTCCGTGACAATGGCCGCCACGCGCTGATCATCTATGATGACCTGTCCAAACAGGCCGTTTCTTATCGTCAGATGTCGCTGCTGCTGCGCCGCCCACCAGGGCGTGAAGCTTACCCAGGTGACGTTTTCTACCTCCACTCTCGCCTGCTGGAACGCTCCTCGAAACTGAACGAGGATAATGGTTCTGGTTCGTTGACGGCCCTGCCGATCATCGAAACCCAGGGTGGTGACGTTTCTGCGTTTATCCCAACTAACGTGATTTCGATCACCGACGGTCAGATCTTCCTTGAAACCGAACTGTTCTATCAGGGTATCCGCCCCGCCGTGAACACCGGTCTGTCGGTGTCGCGTGTTGGCTCCTCTGCACAGACAAATTCGATGAAATCGGTTGCCGGTCCGGTGAAACTGGAGCTGGCGCAGTACCGCGAAATGGCGGCCTTTGCGCAGTTTGGTTCCGATCTGGATGCGGCCACACAGGCGCTGCTGAACCGTGGCGCCCGCCTGACAGAACTGATGAAGCAGCCGCAGTACTCACCACTGACGAACGCTGAGATTGTTTGCGTCATTTATGCTGGCACCAAAGGCTATCTGGACAAAGTGGACGTGCGTGAGGTGGGCCGGTTTGAGGCTGGCTTGCTGAAGCATCTGCGGACAAACGCGTCTGACGTGCTGGACTTCATCACCAAGGAAGATCCGAAGATCAAAGGTGAGGCCGAAGACAAGATCAAGGCCGCGATTGACGCGTTCGCCAAAGACTTCGCCTAAATCTTTGAGATAGGAGTACCTTATGCCCAGTCTTAAGGACCTAAAAAACAGGATCGAAACGGTCAAATCGACCCGCAAGATCACAAAGGCCATGCAGATGGTCGCGGCTGCCAAACTGCGCCGCGCCCAAGATGCAGCCGAGGCATCGCGCCCTTACACAGAACGGTTCAACGCCGTGATGGCCGGACTTGCTGCATCGGTTGGCGGATCAGATTCTGCGCCAACGTTGCTGTCCGGTACGGGCAGCGATCAGGTGCAGTTGCTGATTGTTATGACAGCCGAACGCGGGCTTTGCGGGGGCTTTAACGGCAACATCGCCAAGCTGGCAAAAAGCCACGCACAAAAACTGCTGGCCGCAGGCAAAACCGTGAAAATCATCACGGTTGGCAAGAAGGGCCGGGACGCGATGAAGCGCGATCTGGGCGATTACTTCGTTGGTCACGTTGATCTGACAGATGTCAAACGGGTCGGTTATGCCGATGCACAAGGCATCGCCAAGGATATCCTTGGCCGCTTTGATGCAGGGGAATTCGATGTCGCCACGATCTTCTTTGCGCGCTTTGAAAACGTTGTGACCCAGCACCCAACAGCGCAGCAGATCATTCCCGCCACGTTTGAGCAGGCCGAAGACGCGGAAGCGACTTTGTACGACTACGAACCCGGCGAAGAGGAAATCCTTGCTGACTTGCTGCCGCGCGGTGTCGCGACGGCGGTTTTCAGCGCGCTGCTGGAAAACGCGGCCTCTGAACAGGGCGCACGGATGTCCGCCATGGACAACGCGACACGCAACGCTGGTGAAATGATCGATAAGCTGACAATCGAGTTCAACCGCTCGCGTCAGGCCGTGATCACCAACGAGCTGATTGAAATTATTTCGGGCGCGGAAGCGCTCTAGACCCCGGAGAAACATAAATGGCAAACGCAAAAGGTAAGATCACGCAGATCATCGGCGCCGTCGTTGACGTGCAGTTCGATGACCATCTGCCTGAGATCCTCAACGCCCTGACAACCGACAATAACGGCAAGGAACTGACACTTGAGGTGGCACAGCACCTTGGTGAAAACACAGTTCGGGCCATCGCGATGGACTCGACCGAAGGTCTGGTGCGCGGTCAGGAAGTCACCGACCAGGACAACACAATCACCGTGCCCGTCGGCGACGCCACGTTGGGCCGCATCATGAACGTGGTCGGCGATCCCGTTGATGAAAAAGGCCCGATTGGCGAGCAGGATCGCCGGTCGATCCATGCTGAAGCCCCGCCATTTGAAGCGCAGTCGACTGCATCCGAAGTGCTGGTGACAGGTATCAAGGTCATCGACCTTCTGGCCCCTTACGCCAAGGGCGGCAAGATCGGCCTGTTCGGCGGTGCCGGTGTTGGCAAGACCGTTCTCATTCAGGAACTGATCAACAACATCGCGAAAGTGCACTCCGGCTACTCCGTATTCGCCGGTGTGGGTGAGCGGACCCGTGAAGGCAACGACCTTTACTACGAATTCATCGAATCCGGCGTTATCGACGCCGAAGACCTGACGAAGTCCAAAGTGGCGCTGGTCTACGGCCAGATGAACGAGCCTCCGGGTGCACGTATGCGCGTGGCCCTGTCCGGTTTGACAATGGCGGAATCCTTCCGCGACCAATCCGGTACAGACGTTCTCTTCTTCGTCGACAACATCTTCCGCTTTACCCAGGCCGGTTCCGAGGTTTCGGCGCTTCTGGGTCGTATCCCATCCGCTGTGGGCTACCAGCCAACACTGGCCACCGACATGGGTGCGATGCAGGAACGGATTACATCCACCAAGAACGGCTCGATCACGTCCGTGCAGGCGATCTACGTCCCTGCCGATGACTTGACCGACCCTGCGCCTGCAACTTCTTTTGCGCACTTGGATGCGACAACTGTTCTGAACCGTGCGATTTCGGAAAAGGGTATCTACCCTGCCGTTGACCCGCTCGATTCCACATCGCGTCTGCTGGACCCAGCAATTGTGGGTGAGGAGCATTATGCGGTCGCCGCCGATGTGCAGCAAACTTTGCAGCGCTACAAATCCTTGCAGGATATCATCGCCATTCTGGGCATGGACGAACTCAGCGAAGAAGACAAATTGACTGTGTCGCGTGCGCGTAAAATCGAACGCTTCCTGTCGCAGCCGTTTGACGTGGCTCAGGTCTTTACCGGTTCGCCTGGCGTTCAGGTGCCACTGGAAGACACGATTGCATCGTTCAAGGCCGTGGTCGCAGGCGAATATGACCACCTGCCCGAAGGTGCGTTCTATATGGTTGGCGGCATTGAAGAAGTGAAAGCCAAAGCCGAAAAAATGGCTGCTGACGCAGCTTAAGGAGGCCAGAACATGGCAAACCTACAATTCGATCTCGTCTCGCCCGAACGCCGACTGGCGTCGGTCGAGGCATCCGAGGTTCGGATCCCTGGTGCAGATGGTGACATGACCGCAATGGCGGATCACGCACCAACAATCACCACCTTACGCCCCGGTCTTCTGACCGTGGTACATGGCGGCGGATCAGACGAATATGTCGTCTCTGGTGGCTTTGCTGAGATTACGGCTAGCAGCGTGTCGGTTCTGGCCGAACAGGCACTGCCAAAGGCTGAAGTCACCCAGGAGGTCTTTGACCAAATGGTTGCCGACGCCAAGGCCGCCCACGCAACTGCACAAGAGACGTTCAAGAACGAGCCCGGCCCGGTTGATGACGCAGCCAAGCTGCTGTCGGACATGGTGGCGATCGGTGGACATATCGGCCTGACCGCCAACAACTGATCCTTGTAATAAATCGAAAAAAGCCCCGCAGGTTCTGCGGGGCTTTTTGTTTTCATTCTAATCTTTGAGCGCGGAGACAGTTGCAATAGCGATGTCATTAGGCGTGTCCAACCCATCGATGGTCACATCCATGTCACCATGCACGCCAGTATAGCTGCCGATGGCATATAGCCCTTCCGCATTACTACCATAGAGTGTTCCGACCAGATTCCCCGAGACATCAAATCGGTTCAGCCCATTGTCCAACGTCCCGCCAATATCAAAGCCGAGGTTATCCATGCCCGTCGCGTTGTCGGTGACAGTTCCGTTTGTGATGTTAACCGTGCCTTCATAATGAGCAGCTCGATTTGTTCCGAACTCATCGCGCGCAACCCCGATAAATCCTGTGGCGGACCCTGTTATCGCTTCTGTCGCAAGATTGACTTGCATTGTAGCGTCACCAATGACATTGGCGGAAACACTCGCATTTCCCATGATGATCTGCATGTAACCGGCATAACCAACCGCACCGCTTACTGGTTGCGTTCCAAAATCGGTATGTCCACCCAAAACCGCGTCTGCACTTACCTGCGCAAAATCATCCAGAAAAACGCTGTAAGCGGCCAATTCCGCCGCGGTCAGGATATTCAGATCGGTAACGATCGGTGGTTCTATCGTGCCACCCCCGTTATTGCCGGATCCTGAGTTCCCCCCGCCACCGGTTGATCCCGTTCCACCAGTGGGTGAGCCGCCGGATCCGCAGGCTGATAATCCGCAGATGAACACAATTCCAATTGCAAGTCGTGACCAGCCGCTTTTCACCGAAGAACATCCCTAGAATTTTGCTATCCCACGTGATTAATTACCGGTTAATTATTAACCAAACATTAGAATTGCTCCGGTAGGCGCCGCCAGGAAGCCAACATACCAGGCATCAAACGGATAAGAAAATGGGCATAGCAACGCCAGGGAACACATGCGCAGGTTGAATAGTGGTGCACTCGGGATTGACCATGGTGATGTGGTTCTGTTCTCGGATTTTGAGCATGACGGAGAGATGTGGCGTGGCGAAGGGCCCCGCCAAAATCGCGCCAGCGTAGCATTTGAAGGGACCTATCTGAACCCGCCACACGTGCAGGTTTCAATTTCGATGTGGGATATCTCGAACAACACGAATATTCGTGCGGATGTGCAGGCGGAAAATATCACATCCGCCGGGTTTGACATCGTGTTTCGGACTTGGGCGGACACGCAAGTGGCTCGGGTGCGTGTAGCCTGGACATCAATCGGTGAACTTGCCAACGATGAAGGGTGGGATCTGTATTGAGACACCCGTCCCTGACTTGATCCGAAGTGGGGGTTTCGGATCAAGTCAGGGACGGGTGTTGCGTCATTCAGCGGCGTAAAGCCCTTCATAGATCGGGCCCAGTGTCTTGTGGTCAAACAATGATGACACAGAGGTACCGTTCCACGTATTCAGAATGGCCTGTGCGAACATTGGTGCCGTTGGCACGATGCGGATATTCTTGCAGGCCTTCACCGGATCAGTCGCCTGGATTGTGTCGGTGATGACCAGATTCTTCATCACAGATTTGGAAACCCGCTCCACAGCCGGGCCGGATAGGACACCGTGTGTGATGTAGGAATGGACCTCTTTCGCACCGTTTTCCATCAGCACTTCGGCGGCTTTGCACAGCGTGCCCGCCGTATCCACGATGTCATCGACAATCACGCAGACCTTATCTTTCACATCGCCGATCACGGTCATTTCGGCCACTTCGCCCGGCTTGCCCCGCCGTTTATCCACGATGGATAAGGGCGCGCCGATCCGTTGCGCCAGATCACGCGCCCGCGCCACACCGCCCACATCGGGTGATACGACCATGACCTGATCCATCTTGCCCCGGAAATGATGCATCGCGTCCAGCGCATAGATGGGCGAGGCATAAAGGTTATCGACCGGTATATCGAAAAAACCCTGGATCTGCGTGGCGTGCAAATCCAGGGTCAAAACGCGCTCAATACCGGCTTCAACGATCATGTTCGACACCAGCTTGGCGGTGATCGGCGTCCGGGCCTTGGATCGGCGATCCTGTCGCGCATAGCCAAAATAGGGGATTACGGCGGTGATCCGGGCCGCTGATGACCGGCGCAGCGCGTCTGCGATAATCAACAGCTCCATCAGGTTGTCATTGGCGGGGTTGGATGTGGGCTGGACGATATACATATCCTCGCCCCGCACATTCTCAAAAACCTCTACGAAAATCTCACCATCGTTAAACCGTTCAACCCGTGCGTCGCATAGGCCGACCTCCATCCCGCGATGCATCGACATGCGGCGGGCAATACTGGTGGCGAGGGGCTGGTTCGCGTTTCCGGAAATCAGCTTGGGTTCGATCATTGCGGGCATGGGGGGTCCTTTGGCAGAAGGGTCACTTGCATGTAACAGATTCGTGGCGTTGACACCGACTAACACAGGGTTACCGTCGCGCAAACACGCAGCTGCCGACAGGAGCCTACAAATGCCGCACATCGATTACTACTTTGCAACACTCTCGCCCTTTACCTACCTGTCAGGCACCCGCCCGGCAGAGGTTGCTGCCAAACATGGTGCGACAATCACCTATAAGCCGCTCGATATCATGGCGCTCTTTGGTCGGACCGGGGGCATCCCGCCAAAGGACCGTCACCCCAACCGGCAGGAATATCGGCTGCAGGATCTGCGCCGCAGAGCGAAGCATGTGGGCCTGCCGTTGAACGTCAAACCGATGTTTTGGCCCACCAACGGTGCGCCATCTGCTTACGCAATTATCGCGGCGCAGAATGCCGGTGGTGATGTCGGCGCATTGGTTCATGCTTTTGGTGCTGCTTCCTGGGCGCAGGAGCGTGATATCAGTCAGGACGATGTTGTGCGTGATTGTCTGGAAAAGACCGGCTTTGATCCCGCCCTCGCGGATAAGGATATGCTGACCAGCGCCGATACATTCGCCCGGAACCTTGAGGATGGGGTGAATGCCGGGGCGTTTGGGGCGCCGTTCTTTATAACCGATAGTGACGAACGGTTTTGGGGTGAGGATCGGATTGACGATCTGGATGCGTACCTGTCCGGCAAATTGTAATGGGTGAAGTGCAGGGGCATGTCATGCACCGTGTTACGGTTGGCAGCGGCGCGCCTGCTGTGATGATCCATTGCGCGCTGGCCCGTCACGATGTGCTGCTGCCGTTGGCCGACGCGATTGGCGGGCAGGTGACCCTGTTTGACATGCCGGGCCATGGGCGCAGTGCAGACTGGGATGGCAAGCAGGATTATCAGACGCTAGTCACCGCCTGCATTGCCGCCTGCTGTAATGGCCCGACCCATCTGATTGGCCATTCCTTTGGCGCCACCGCCGCGCTGCGGCTGGCAGTGGAGCGCCCCGAACTGGTGGACCGGCTGACACTGATCGAACCGGTCTATTTTGCGGCGGCCAAAGGCACGCCCGAACATGCGGCCCATGCCAAGGCGTTCCGCCCCTTTGTCAGCGCGATGTTGATGGGCGACGAAGCTCGCGCGGCAGAGATTTTCAATGACCTTTGGGGCGCAACGCCATGGGGGGCGATCCCCGCAAGGCTACGGCGCTACCTTGTCGACCGCATTCATCTGATCGTCGCTGGCGGTGGCCCGATTGAGGAAGATGTCGATGGTATAACGACCCCCAAACGGCTGGCCGATGTGAACATCCCCGTCACCCTGATCCGTGGCGCAGCGACGCAGCCCGTCATTGGGGCCATTCATGAAAGCCTTGCAGCACGCCTGCCGGATGCGGTGGATCACGTCGTCCCGGGGGCCGCGCATATGGCACCAATAACCCATATGGCAGAGGTTGCCGCGATTATCCGCGCAACAGATCCAGGAACTGGTTGACCCCGTCTTCGGTCATTGACCAGTCTGTGACCAGACGACCGATCAGGGGTTCATCCGGGTCACCCGTTTCAGGATCGCCATTCATCACGTAATAAACCGCGCCGCCGTCCTGCATCCGCTTATGCTCCCGGCGGGGCATTTCAAAGAAGATGATATTCGCCTGTGGTGGGTACATCACCTCAACGGCGTTGTGGTTGCGCAGACCAGCCGCCAGTTGGGCGCAGCGCGCATTCGCTGACCGCGCCATGTCGAGCCACAACCCATCGGCGAGATAGGCCCGCATCTGTGCTGACAGATAGCGGTGCTTCGACAAAAGATGCCCGCCGCGCTTGCGTCGCAACTCGAACTCCCAGGCCAGATCAGGGTCAAAGATCACGCAGGCCTCGACCCCCAAGGCGCCATTCTTCGTTCCGCCAAAGCTGACGGTGTCCACGCCTGCCTTCCAGGTCATTTCTGCGGGCGAGCAATCCAAGGCGGTCAGCGCATTGGCAAAGCGCGCACCGTCCAGATGGGTTTTCATGCCGTATTCCTGCGCTATTGCGGTCAGCGCCTTGATCTCGTCCAGCGTATAAATCGTCCCTTTTTCCGTCACTTGCGTGATGGAAAGAGGGCCGCGTTGTGGGCCATGCACGCCCCGGTTTTCCTCGCCCAGAATCTTGCGGCGCAGATCATCCGGGGCTATCCGGCCATCCGCTGTCGGCACCAGCGTCAGCTTGGCCCCGGTGTAGAATTCGGGCGCGTTACATTCATCTTCGTGGATATGGGCGCAATCGCTGCAGAATATCGTCTGCCATGGTTGCGACATCGCGCCCAGCAACACAACATTCGCCGCCGTGCCATTGATGATCAGATAGACGGCCGCATCCGGGGCTTCAAAGATGTCGCGAACTTGCGTGCGGACCTCATCCATGATCGGGTCCGCACCATAGCCCATGGCGTAACCCTGATTGGCGGCGATCAGCGCTTCCATCACCTTTGGATGGGCGGGGCCCGCATTGTCAGAAGCAAAGAACATTTATAGCGGCTCCTCTATGATGTGGTCGTCCCAGTCGTCCTCGTCGATATCCGCCTCGGACAGGGTCATGTCTTGGATCGAAACACCGGCACGATACACAGATTGCGGATCACCCGAGATCAGCGGATGCCAGTCAAACAGCGCCCGACCTTCATAGATCAGCCGGTATCCGCAGGTCTGCGGTAGCCAGTACATGTGTTTTTCGATGGTTTTTGGGGTCAGCACGATGCATTCGGGCACGAATTCATGGCGCATGGTGTAGTTGCTGCACAGGCAGGTCGTGTCGTCAAACAGGCGGCAGGCCACGCGGGTCAGGGCGACGTCACCGTCGTCATCTTCCAGCTTGTTCAGGCAGCACTTGCCACAGCCATCGCACAGTGCCTCCCACTCCTTGCGGTTCAACTGATCCATGGGTTTGGTTTCCCAGAACCGGTCGGCCAACCCGTCGCGGGCGATTTTACTCGACATTGGCAAGGATCTTTCGGGCCTCTGCGCAATCGGCGTCCATTTGGGTGATCAGCGCATCCAGCCCATCGAATTTCAGTTCCGGCCGCAGGTAATCCACCAGCGCAACGGACAAATGCGTGCCGTAAAGGTCACCCTTGAAATCAAAGATGAAGGTTTCGCAATTGGGCAGGTTTTCTCCGAACATCGGGCGCACGCCAATAGAGGAAGCGCCATCATATGTCCCTTCATGCGGGCCGGAAAGCACGTCAACCTTCACCGCGTAGACGCCGTGTTTCGGTGGGTGTAGGCCGGTGATGGACATGTTGGCGGTGGGGTATCCCAGCTCTCGCCCTCTTTGGTCACCGCGAATGACCTCACCCTCGATCCGGTGCCAGTGACCAAGCATCGCGGCGGCATCGCGGGGGCGGCCATCGCTCAGCGCTTGCCGGATCGCGGTGGATGATACCGCGCCGGCGTTATTGGTGATGATTGCAGCGATGGTGACCCCAAACCCCATTTCAGCGCCAAAGGATTTCAGGTCGTCGGCGTTGCCAGCGCGACCTTGGCCGAAGCAGAAATCGGCCCCGACAACCACATGTTGCAAACCCAGTTGGTCAACGATGATATCTTGTGCAAATGCGCGCGGGCTGAGTGCGGCAAGGGCCGCGTTAAACGGCACCTCATAGAGTTTGTCGACGCCAAGTTTCGCCAGCCGGTTCGCCTTTGCCTCTGCGTTCATCAGGCGGAACGGATTGGCATATTTGGAAAAATAGCTGCGCGGATGCGGCTCAAACGTCATGATCCCCAAAGGCGCGCCAGTGGCTTTTGCCGCATCGCGCGTGATGTCGATCACCGCCTGATGGCCAATATGTACACCGTCGAAATTGCCAATGGCGGCAGCGGCCCCACGGTCGGACGGATCAACAAAAACAGTGTCTCGAATAATGCGCATGGCCTTGGGTATCGTGGCCCGCACGGGCGCGCAAGGTCAGTCGAATTTTCGCGATGGGGCCAAGACTGTGGCGTCGCCGACAAGCACCTTTTTGTCATTCACCAGACAGCGGGTATCCATTTTGACCCTGCGCTTGGAAAAATCGATATCTGTCACCTCAACCTCGGCCAGAACCATGTCACCAGGGCGGACCGGGGCCAGAAATTTCAGGTTTTGACCCAGATAGACAGTGCCGTGACCAGGCAATTGTTCTCCGATGACGGCGCTGACGAGCCCCGCCGTCAACATACCATGGGCGATACGACCACCGAATATGGTGTCCTGCGCATAGTCCTCATCAAGATGTACGGGATTTCGATCGGTGGACACTTCGGCGAACAACTCAATATCCCGATCTGTCACGACCTTGCGCAGCGACCGGATCATGCCGATTTCGATATCTTCAATGCAGATCGTTCCGCGAGGGGCGTTATCCAGCATGCCGCGCTCCATTCAGTAACATAAATCCCAATATCGCCGTGATATTGAAATTTTATTACTTTGCAAACGCAGAAAGATCAAGTGATTCCCTTAACGCAGATGACCAATTGTGTAAGTTGCGCTCATCTGATGCGATTGCAGATAGGCATCCAGTGCATCGGGGTCCGGATGGTCATCGGTTTTCGTTTCCTTTGCCGCCAGACCGCCGGAAATAAACAGCGCGTCGATATCTTCCTGCACGGCACCCAGAATATCGGTGCCAATGCCGTCGCCGATCCCAAGGATACGCGGATCGGATGGCGCACCGGTTAACGCAGCGAGCCGTCGGCGCGCGAGGTCATAGATCGGCGGGTGCGGCTTCCCGAAATAGAGGCTCTCACCCCCCATTTCCGTATAAAGCGCGGCCAGCGCCCCGGCGCACCATTCACGGACTTCGCCCCGGTCCACGACGATATCGGGATTGGCGCAAAGCAGCTTAAGCCCCTTCTGTTTGGCATAAAGAAACTCGGGCCGGTTCACATCCACATCGGCCAGCGGATCGAAGGGGCCACAGCACACGATGCCTTCGGCCTCTTCCAATGGTACCTTTTGAACGTCGACGGGATTTTCAATTATTTTCAATGGCTTGAAAAAATCATCATCGCGGGGGCTTTCCCCCATGAACCAGATTTTTTGGCCAACAATCCCGCGATACATGGCGGCGCGGGCGCTATCGCCAGAGGTCGCGATGGCATCCCATGCATCCTCTGGAATGCCGAAATCGGCGATCTGGCGGGCGACGCTATCCCATGGTCGGGGGGAGTTGGTGACAAGCACCACAAGCCCGCCCTTGGCACGGTATTTCTGCATCGCAGCCACCGCACCCGGCAGGGCATGCACGCCGTTATGCATGCAGCCCCAAAGATCCACAAATGCCGCATCATAGCGGTCTGAAATTTCCTCAAAATGCGTGATGATCTGGGTCATCAAAGGGTCCTTTTATTGCTGTCGGCATCGCGTCGGCTTTGCGTCGGCAAAACGTCGGACCCTTTTGCACGGTGGTTTATGAAATTTTCAGGTTCGGGATGATCTGCTTCTTCCGGCTCATGATGCCGGGCAGCACGACGCTGTCGCCGCTGACCTTGGCGTCAAATGATTTTTCGGCCACGGTTTTGGACAGATCATTGGGGATCAGCATGGTGGCTTCTTCGGAAAGGATATCGACCACGAAAAGAAGAACCTGATCAACGCCGTCTTCCTTCGCAACGGCGGGCATCGCGTCAATCAGCGCCTGTTTGCGGTTCAGCACTGAATCAGGTGATGTGGTTTCAAGGACAGACACCCGGAACTTCTTACCATCGACAGCGTATTCCTTGCTGTCCATGCGCAACAGCTCGGCTTCGGAGAATTTGGACACGTCGGATTTCGCGGCGAACATTTCGCCTGCGTAGTCGTGTAGTTTTACCTTCAGGTCGTCGGCCAGCTTTTCGGCCAGTTCCTTGTCCATCGGGGTGGTCGTGGGCGACCGGAAGGCCAGCGTGTCGGACAGGATACAGGACAGCATCAGCCCCTTGACCCCTTCGGGCATGTCAGCCGCCGCGCTGCCCATCATCTGGTGCATGATCGTCGCGGTGCAGGCCAGTGGCCGGATAGTGATGTTGATCGGGTTTTTGGTTTCCAGCCCGCCGGTCAGCTTGTGGTGGTCGATGATCGCGATCACCTTGGCGTTGTTGATATTGTCGGGCAGTTCGGCGGGGTTGTTGGTGTCAACGATGACGCATTCCTGATCGTCATCCACATCCTTGATCACCTCTGGCAGATCAAAGCCCCATCTTTCGGCCACGAACACCGCTTCGGTGTTTGGTGTACCCAAAAGTGCGGCTTTGGCGTCGATCCCGCTTTGGTTCAGATACCACTCCCAAATCAGGGGGGAGCCGGTGCTGTCGGTATCGGGGGCCTTGTGGCCAAAAACGAGTGTGCTCATGTGGGTCACTTTCAATGGGTGCAAAATTTGCCCCGTATATATGAGGGTCAGTTGGGGCTGTCACCCCATCGTGTCAGTTTGACCTGATGGCCAAGGCCATGTTACGACTACCGCACTCAAAAGGAGGAATCTGACAATGGACAAACTGGTTTAACCGCTTTCACCACCTCATGGGCAGTGATGCCCGCCACCTTTTGTAAGAGGAGCACCCTGACAATGGACATGTTTGGCTGACGCCGTTTGGCGATCTGTTTTCAATGAACATTCTCAAGAAAGGTGCAATCATGCCCCATAAGATAACAAAACCCCGCAAGGCGGGTTCCGATCATGTGTCCGTCATCAAAAATCGTCGTGCCAATCGCCCCGATCCGGTGGGCGGCCCTGTTTCAAAAGTGCCGCCGGGATTGAAGCGACCGCAGCGTGGTGGTGGACGCCCGCCGCGCTTTCCCGGTCGTCAAGGCGGGCGCTGACAAAACGCCGCTATTGTGTGCAATGGCGGCTTCACATTAGCATGGTTTGGCGCGGGGGTTGGTTTACCGTTCCCGGGCCAGATCGTTTACCCCCTGACAGGCCGCCGCTGCGCATGATCCAATGACAAAGCCAAAAGAAACAGCGCTGTATCCCCCGGTCAAAGCCCATCTGGAAGGGCAGGGTTATTCCGTGAAGGGCGAGGTTGGCGCGGCCGATGTCGTGGCCTGTCGCGGTGACGAACCCCCCGTCATTATCGAGCTGAAACTGGGATTTTCGCTGAGCCTGTTTCATCAGGGTATCGCCCGATTGGCGATCAGTGACTTTGTTTATCTGGCGGTTCCCCATAAGTCGGGCAAACCGTTTCAGCGTGCTTTGAAGGATAATGTGAAGCTGGCCCGCCGCGTTGGTCTGGGCGTGATGACAGTGCGATTGCGTGACGGTCACGTCGAAGTCCACGCCGATCCCGGCCCTTATGCCCCCCGCAAATCAAAGCGCAAGGCGACACAGCTATTGCGTGCCTTTGACAGGTTGCAGGGTGATCCGAATGCGGGTGGCGCTACCCGCCATGGCATCATTACCGGGTATCGTCAGGATGCGTTGCGCTGTGCCCGGTTTCTGGCGGTGCATGGGCCGTCCAAAGGCGCGAAGGTCAAGGAATGGGCAGAGGTGCCCGACGCCACACGGATCATGGCGGCGGATCACTACGGGTGGTTCTGCCGGGTCAGCCGCGGGATCTATGATCTGACGGCAGTGGGACGCCAGGGGTTGGCGGATTACGGAGACGTTTAGCGAAGCGGGCTGAGTGTCCAGCCGTCATCCTGCAGGAACTGTAAAATCCCCTCGTTGCCGATCAGGTGGGCCGCACCCACGGCGATGACGATATTGTCATGTTGGCTGCTTGCCTCGCGGATCACGGGCATCCACGCCTGATTTCGGTCAACCAGCAGGGATTTTTCGAAGGTTGCAAAGGATTCCGCCGCTTCCTCGGCGCTCATGCCAGGCGTGTTTTCCATCACCACGCGCGACATTTCCCATAGGGTTGCGACATCCCCATCAAAGTAACGATCAAGCATGGCCACGAACATTTGCTGTTGCACATCAGGTGCGAGCAGGTTGATCCGCAGCATGTCGATCTGTTCATCAATCGGATCACCTTTGAAGATCTCAAAGATGGTCAGCGTGGATTCGACCGATTGCATCGGAACGCCCGCGGCTTCTGCATCCTGCATGATCAAGTGGTCCAAACCCAAAAACCCGCTAAACATCTCTTGCGCGGCACAAGGCGGGATCGACAGCATGATGGACAGATACCATGGCTGCATCTTGGCTGCCATGAAGGATGGAATTGATCGCGCCGTGGCCGCCTCGGAAATCAGGTTCCAGGTTTCTTCATCCAGCAGATCCGGGAGGGTCGGCCCTTCGGTGATGAAAAGAATGCCGGGGTCAGCGGCCAGCATCTTCTGCAGGTTCTCCTGATCTTCGATCGTGGCCTCAACCATGAGCAGATCGGCGTTCTGCACCAGATCCTTGATCCGTGCGCGGATCGGCTCCAGCCGCTCATCATAAATGTGCATGGTACCGACGACAGTGATCTGCTGATCCTCGTTGGTCGCGCCCCACAATATTCCGCGCCCAAAGGGAATATCCGCCGTCGCTGCGGCAAGTGCTGCCCGCTCATCCGCGCGCAGCTGGTCAAGATAGTTTTGGCCAGTGCATTTGGCCGCTGCTGGCAGGCCAAGCAGAAAAAGCGCGAACAGGGTGACGAGGCGGTGAAACATGGAAAATCCTATGGCTGTGTCGCCTGTAACGTAAGCACGCAGCGGTCCGGGTCAATCGCAATAGCCCGATGCAAGGCCCCAAAAAGAAAAGCACGCCCGCGGGACAACGGGCGTGCTTATTGCTGTGTGTCCGTGGGACCGATTACTGATCGATGACCATCTGGACAGTTTGTAGTTCCACATTCTGGTCATCCGCAACACCACCTGCGTTGATGACCGTGAAACCCAGCAGGGAAACAAAACCCGCAACTATCATGGCTGTCGCTTCGGGACCAAGAACTGCCATGATTTTCATTTCGGGCACTCACTCACTTGTTATGGTGATGAGATTAGCAGCAGTCACAACCGGGTTCTGTGCGCAATGGCACGTTTGGCCGGAATTGTATTAAATTTCGGATAATACTTCCGGATCAATGATTTCGATCCGTTGGCGCGATGACTTGATTCCGCCGCGCTTGACCAACTTGCTGATTGACCGGCTGACCATTTCCCGATTGGCCCCGATGGTGCCTGCGATTTCCGAATGGGTCGGCGCGTTTTCAATCACCGCACCCTGGGCAAGTTTTCCCTGCTCAGCGGCCAGTCGCAACAGGTAGCTGCCAACCCTTTGTTCCACCGACATCGTGCTCATCTCGGTGCTGCGTTCGGTCAGTGTTCTGATCCGCGCGACAAGGCTGTTGGTGACGCGCTCACGGACCACGCGCACTTCGTTAAAGATTTGCAGGAAGCAATCCCGCTTCATTGACAGAACACGCGCGTCTGTCTTTGCGAAAACGGCGAGCGACCGGGGGATCCCGTCAAGGGCTGCCAGTTCGCCGAAATAGGCACCCTCCGGGAAACGGGAGAAGACGATTTCGCGCCCTTCCTCGGTCCAGAAAACGGCCATGATCGACCCTGACAACAGGAAGTAGAGATCGTAGGTGGAATCATCCTGATCGAAAACGGTTTGCCATGCCGCGAGTTTGTGTTCGCTGACATTCAGATTGATGCCGCTTAGATCAGCCGCGGTGACATCCTCGAACAAGGGCAGGTTCAGGGCCAGAAATTTCTCAGCGTTCATGCGCAGTCCAGTAGAAGTTGTATCGCTAAAAGGCATGGCAGTACCTTGGATATATTGGACTTGGCGCATGCCGCGATGCTTGTCCACTGCTCAGTTGACGTAAACGTCAATGTGATACGTGGGCCGCGACGGTTTGCGCTGTCAGGACAGGTTGCGAGGTTTTGATAGAAACGTGTTAAATATCATTATGTTAGGATGATCAGTGGTCTCCTGCTTCTGCCCATTTCGAAGATTCAAAAAGACAAAAGAAAATTTTTCCGTCGCCAAGCAGTCGACGGGCAATATGTGCTTCGGTTCGGGATGTGACCGGTTTTAGGTCATAATCCCGATATGGTCAGACCCCATCAAAAAATGCAGGTCCATGGTGCCGCCACGCCAATCGACAGCGACGGTGCTGCCCCTTGGCGCGCGGTCATTCCGATCTTGCCGTGATGTGTGCCATTCACCGGTGCCGGTGGCAGGTTATCGACCAGCGGCGCATAGCCGGTGAGTTGATAACCCCCACATCCCTTTATCGATCTTGCGATATTGGCATCTGATCCAAAGATCGCGGCGGAATGCATCGACAATGTCAAAACAGGTGGCAGATCGTTGCCACGCATGCGGTAGCTGAACCCAAGCTGCCCGGTAGGCAGATCGCTGGCACGGCTCTTGTCCGTCAACCCATCCATCGCCATCGCCAGAATGTCGGGCGAAACCTGTGCAGGCTCGGCAAGAAGTGGCAGATGGTGGCGTTGCGCATTTTCCATCTCGAAATGTATCGTGACGTCACCGCTGGCGCCGTCAAAACCGACCATGCTGGCCCGCGCGCTTTGACCCAATTGCTCAAGCGTTGGGGTCAATGCCGCGTCATAGATCAGCCCTGACAAGTCAGTGGCTGCCATCGGTAATTCCGCCAAAAGCTGGCTTTGCAGGCCTGCCTTGCTGTAGCGCAGACCCAGCCGCGCGCCGTAGGTCAGGTTTCCGGCGGCCTGAGCAGCACTGATCACATCACGCAGCGCTGTGGGCAGTTGCCTGGCCCGGCGTCCTTGCATGATCTTGCTGACCACAGCCAGTCGATTAGTCGGATCGCTTTGCGGGTTGGCGACTTCGGTGATCAGTTGAAGATCCGCCTGTCCGGCCTGAAACACCATCTCGACCGGTGATCCGGTTGTGGTTAGCGTGCTTGGGGCCCATGCCGCCCAGCCGCCGGGATCCATGACGCTAATATCATGCAAAACCCGCTCCAGCATTTCGCCGGGCTTTCCCTGGCGCCGCAGGTACCAGCACCAGTCGACATCGCTGCGGGCGGGGATGGCGGGGGCGAAATTGAACATGTGACGGGACTCATTTCAGGTTTCGGTTCAGGCATCAGATTGAACCGGGGACCATGAATCGTCTGTGTCGAAACGCACATTCGGCCGAATGGGCCGAAAAAACCGTCGTTCAGGTTATCTGCCACGCCAGATCGGCGCCCGCTTTTCGATAAAGGCGCGTGCGCCTTCGGCTGCATCCGCCGTTTGCCCAATCTCAACGATAAGCTGGTCATTCAGCGGCCAATGCGCGGCATCGTTCGCGGCATGAGAGGCCTTGGCAATGGCCAGTGTATGACGCACGGCGAGCGGTGCATTCGCTGCAATATCTGCGGCAATTCCGCGGGCCACCTTTAGCGCGTCGCCATCGGGTGCGACCCGGTTGATCACATCCCAGAACACGGCTTCGCCCGCATTGAACGGCTTGCCGGTCAGCAATATTTCGTTGGCGCGCACCCGAGGTATGGATGTCGGCAGGCGCACTGCACCGCCGGCCCCGGGGATCAGGCCGATGCGCACCTCTGGCAAGGCAAATTCCGCCATGTCCCCGGCCACTGCCAGATCACAGGCGAGCATCATTTCAAACCCGCCTGCCAAGGCCCCGCCTTCCACTGCGGCGATTACAGGTTTTGTGCGCGGTCGCTTTACAAAGCCGCCAAAGCCGTATTGCCCGAACAGGATTTCATCGCCTGCGCCAGCCGCGAAGGCTTTCAAATCCATGCCTGCGCAAAACATCGTGCCGGCCCCGGTCAGGATCGCGACCTGCACGTCATCATCCGCCTCAACCCGGTCAAAGGCAGCGCGTATCGCGTCGCACATCGCCGGATTGATCGCATTGCGCTGATCGGGCCGGTTCAGCGTGACTATGGCGATGCCGTCGGCGGCTTGGTACAGGACGGGGTTATCTGTCATTGGTTGTTTCCTTTGCGGCGCGCTGGCGCAGGTCAGCGCGGATGATTTTGCCTGTTGTTGTCATTGGCATGTCGTTGATGAACCGCACCACGCGGGGGTATTCATAGGCGGCAAGACGCGATTTCACGTGCTGGGCGATATCTTCCGCCAGAGCGTCAGACCCATCATGCCCGTTCGCCAGCTGGATATAGGCCGCAACCACATCCCCCCGAATGGGATCTGGTTTGCCAACTACACCTGCCAGTGACACGGCTGGGTGGGTCAAAAGGCAATCTTCGATCTCGGCCGGGCCAATGCGGTAGCCGCCGGAACTGATGATGTCGTCATCGCGCCCGATAAAGCGGATCCGACCTGTGGCGGTCTTGCATCCCTTGTCGCCCGTCAGCAGCCATTTGTTCCCATCGATGGTGATGAACTTGTCGGCGGTGGCTTCTGGCTTGTTCCAGTATTCCAGAAACATCACCGGGTCGGGCGCGCGGACGGCGATGCTGCCCTCCTCATCCATTTTGCAAATCCGGGCGGTGTCCTCGTCTACCACTTCAACTGTGTGGCCGGGGACGGCAAAGCCCATGACCCCGGGTTCTGCAGGTTCCAATGCGGCGCAGGATGATACGATCATATTGCATTCAGTCTGCCCGTAGAATTCGTTGATTGTTGTTCCGAATACCTGTTGCCCCCATGCTATCAGTTCCTTGCCCAATGTTTCGCCGCCACTGGCGACGGAGCGCATGGGAACCGGGTCGGCAGGGGTATCAAGCCGCATCAGCTTCAGCGCCGTCGGTGGCAGGAAGGCGTTGCGGATCTTGTGCGTGCGGATCAGGTCAAACGCTGCCCCTGCCGTGAATTTGCCAAACCGGCAGGCCACGACGGGCACGCCGTGATGCAGTGCGGGCATCAATACATCGAGCAGCCCGCCGATCCATGCCCAATCGGCGGGCGTCCAGATCCGGTCGCCGGGTTGTGGGAAGAAGTCATGGCTCATCTCGACCCCGGGCAAATGCCCCAATAGCACGCGATGCGCATGCAGCGCCCCTTTGGGTGCGCCTGTGGTGCCCGAGGTATAGATCAGGATTGCAGGGTCATCGGCGCGGGTAACCACTGGCGTGAAACTGTCTGATTGGGCGGCGCAGAGCGCGTGGAGGTCCTGCGCATCACCACAGGCGCCATCGATGCACAGGATCATTGACAGGTTTGGCAGTTCGGCGCGCAGGTTGTTCAGTTGCCGCGCCCCGGCCTGATTGGTGACGACCACCCGCGCACCAGAATCCCGGAGGCGGTGCAGCAGCGCTTCGGGCCCAAAAAGGGTGAAGAGGGGCAGGGCGATGCACCCCATCTTGGTGATCGCGATATGTGCCGTGGCCGTTTCCACGCATTGCGGCAGCAGGACGGCGATCCGGTCACCTTGATCCGCCCATGCCCCCAACACATGCGCCAACCGGTTAGAGGCCGCGCGCAGATCCGCAAAGCTTTGGATGTGGTGGCTGCCATCCTCTGTCACGTCAATGATGGCGGGATTGTCCGGTGTCTGTGCTGCGATGCGGTCGCAGATATCGACGCCAATATTGTAAATCTCGGGCACCGACCAATTGAAGGCCTGCCGCGTTTCAGCAATGGTCGCGTGTTGTATCAGCATCCGGCGTACCCTTTCCACGCAAACATGCGGTTCGGGCGCAATGACAGTCAATGCATGTCGCGGGGTTGAGTCTGTTTGATTCGCATCGCCGTAATATCTTGTTATCGCTATGGTTGATAGAGTTGGCTTCGATGCTATTTGGGGCTTCAAGTTGACCCCACGTCGTCTGTTTATTCAGAAATTGGTTAATTCTTCGTTCCTTTCACCAAATGCCCAATTTTACGCCTGATTTCCTAAGAAAACCGCAGTTTTTTGATGTTCCCAGACGCTCAAATCGGAGCGACACAAAGAAGATGAATGAAGGATGAATGAACTGTTGCCATGTGGTTCACGTCGCCCGATCCATAACGTTACCGAAATGTTTCGATGCTTGGGGGAGCAGCGAGAGGCAGGGTAGATGAGCTGGAGTGGTTAATATGTTTGATTGTCGGTTTTCCCAGGATTGCGCAACAGATTTGGATCTGTCGGAGAATGTAACTGATATTGCATCTGCACGTCGTGCCCACGCGACAAAATCGGCCGAGGCACCTATGGGCCGGCCCGATGTAACCAAAAGCAATCCTTTCCCGGATGTTGACGATATTGCCGACCGTCTGAGCAATCGCATTGCACAAAGTCATGACCGCCTAAGCGCCGCGTCATAGCAGACGTTGCCTCTGCGCCGACAATACGCGGCCGCGGGGGGTTCTTCGTATAAGCCATGATGCATCTTGCCCGCAAAATCGCGTTTCTTTTGCTCGTTGTCCCGTCGACCAGTTTCGCCGATGTGCGCGAACTGTCGCAGTCGGAGTTGAGGGCGATCGTTTCGACAAACGGAGCAATCCAGACACGGCGTTTGATCGCGGGCGTCGAAAATTTCACGCAAGGTGATGTCGTGAATGTGCGGGCCTTTCTTGTCGAAGACGTGGTCACGTATCGTGTGGTCGTCCGGCAAGCCGAAGGCCACCTGAGTTCAATCATGGTTGACGGGAAAACGGGTTACGCTGTCGAAGAAAATTCTGTTGTTGGACGTCGTGTGAAAGCGGCCGCAGCCGCAAATAGTGCTGCTGGTGCATCGCGGGAAGTGACGTCGCCTTCATCCGAAAATCGCAATGGGGGCAATGGCAGCGCAAACCGGAACGCAAGCGATGGGAACAAGGACCGTGGTAACGCCGGGAATGCAGGTGGAAACGGGAATAATAACAGGGGTGGCAATGGCAGAGGCAGGGGCCGCGGAAACTAGTCCTGGCAACATTTCTAACCAAGGGCTTACATTTGCCCAAAATTTGCCACTCGCACACGTTAGGGCTGAAAGTATGAGAATACTCCTGGCCGAAGATGAGCAAGTGCTCGCCCAACAAATCAAGAGCGTCCTTTCTGCCGAGGGTCGTGTGGTCGATGTGGCTGAGGATGGCACCGAGGCGCAGTTTCTTGGTGAGACCGAACCCTATGACGTGATCGTGCTGGATATTGGCCTGCCGCAGCGCGACGGGATCACGGTTTTGAAGAACTGGCGCGCGAATGACATTACAACGCCGGTGATCCTTCTGACCGCGCGGGATGGCTGGTCAGATCGAGTGGATGGCCTTGATGCAGGCGCTGATGACTACCTGACGAAGCCGTTTCATATGCCGGAACTGTCGGCAAGGGTACGCGCGATGCTCCGACGCAAATCCGGCCAGACGAACCCCGTCTTTGTCAAGGATCGCATCACCTTCGATACCCGCAACAATCAGGTCACTCTGGGTGGTGTTCCCGTCAATCTGACCGCTCAGGAAGTCGCGGTACTGTCCTATTTGTTTCATAATGCGGACCGTCTTGTGTCGCGGACAGAGCTTTCAGAACACATCTATGAGTATGACGGCGATCGCGATTCAAACACGATTGCGGTCTTTGTGAACCGGCTTCGCAAGAAGTTGGGCAATGACCTGATCGAGACCGTTCGTGGCCGTGGTTACGTCATAAAGATTACCGCATGACATCGATGCGGGCCCGCGCAGTTGCGGCGGGTGTGATCTGGTCGATTTTTTCAATCCTGATTGGCGTCTTCGGCCTCGCCTCTTATCTGGATGGGCAAACGCAGGCCCGGTTTGACGAGTTGCTTGCAAGCCGCCACACGCAGGCGGTCATTGCAGTTGCTGGCCATGTAAAAACCGCAGATATGATTACCGACAACATTGGTGACCCGGTATATCGGCGACCCTTTTCCGGACATTATTGGCAGGTCGAACGTTTTCGGGGCGACTTGTTTGTCTCTGCATCGCTTGTGGATGTGCTGTTGCCCCGTCCGACGAGCGAAACTGGCGTGATTCAGATCAGCAATTTCGTTGGTCCCACCGGTGAACAACATCGCCGGATACAAGAGTGGATAACGCTTGAGGATGGATCAGTCTGGCACGTGCAGGTTGCCTCTTCCTTGCAAAGTCTGTTCGCGGATCGCCAAAGATTGCGGGGCAATCTGGTTCTTGCGTTTGGATTGATTGCTGTCGTGGGGATTATGGCCGGTTTCCTGCAGGCAACGACCGTTTTGCGTCCGATCAATGATTTGCGCCGCGATGTCCTGGCCCGTTGGGAAACTGATGATGAGCTGGATGTCGCAGCTTACCCCACCGAGGTGACACCGCTGGTCACGGATATCAATACCCTGCTGGAGCGGAACCGCGAGATTGTCAGCCGGTCGCGCAGACAGGCCGCTGACCTTGCCCATGCCGTAAAGACCCCCTCGGCCATTGTCCGCAACGAGTTGGAAAAGCTGCGGGCGGCAGGTCAGCCGGTGAACGACTCACTTGAGGCGCTTGACCGGCTGGATGCCCAGTTGAAACGTTCGTTTGCCCGCATGCGCGCGGATGGTGGCAATGCGGCGATGCACACGTTCACCGATCTGGATGGTGCGCTTGGCCGCCTGATCCGCGCCTTCACTGCCCTGGCCCGTAATGAGGAAAAGACGCTCAATTCGGACGTGGCTACCGGCCTGCGCGTGCGGATGGATCAGAGCGATTTCGAAGAGGTTATCGGTAACCTGATGGATAACGCCATGAAGTGGTCGAAAAAGGAAATCGGTATCGGTGCCCATGTCGACGGCGATGACGTTGTTATCCGGATTTGTGATGATGGCCCCGGTATCCCCGAGGAAGACCTTGGTGTCGCCACCCTAAGCGGTCAGCGGTTGGATACTTCGAAACCCGGCACGGGCCTTGGTTTGGCCATCGCCGCAGATTTGGCCCATGCCTATGGCGGCAAAATCTCGTTACATGCCTGCCCGTGGCTTGGTGGGTTGCAAGTGCAGGTTCGGCTGAAAGCCTCCGGTATCTGATCGCGCGCTGGCGTCTTACGGTGCCAGTGGCTACACCTTTCGCCATGATGCGCGAGGCGGCTTGATGAAACGACTGACAATTTTGGTGCTGGTTATTGCCGCTGTTTACAGCGGTTATTGGTTTCTGGGTACGCAAACCGTTAAGGACGCTGCCCTGAACGGCATCGCGTCGGCACAACAGGACGGTTGGCAGATCGATTATAGTGATCTGAGCATGGTAGGCTTTCCATCCCGCTTTGACACGACCGTCACCGATGTTTCCGTTAGCCCACCTGATGGGTTGTGGTCCTGGCAGGCGCCGTTTTTGCAGGTCTTTGCGCTGAGTTATCAACCAAATAATGTCATTGTTGCCTTCCCGCCCACCCAATCGCTGCGTGTCGGCGATGAAACGTTGCAGATCACGGCTAAGGAGTTGCGCGCCAGTGCCGGTGTCTATGCCAATACTGATTTGTCCTTGAAGGCGGTGACAGTTGAGGCCGGATCTTCTGCCGTGGCCTCTGGTCTTGGGTGGATTGTCAAATGGGATCGTGCCTTGCTGGCATTGCGCGACACGCCGGGTGCTGAGCGTAGCTATGATTTCTACATCGATGCGGATCAGATTGGTCTACCCAATGGTTTTGCGGCCCGGATTGATGCCGAAGATCAACTGACGGACACCATCGCCGGTATCACCGTTGACGGTCGCGTTGTGCTGGATCAGCAACTGGATCGCCATGCGATTGAACCGCTCGCCGAGGTTATTGAGTTGACGTCCTTTGTCTTGGATTGGGGCCAGATTTCCGTTTCGGCAAAGGGCGAAGTTCAGATCGATTCCGCCGGTATTCCTGAGGGCAGAATCACGTTCAAAACTGTCCAATGGCCTATCCTCATTGATCTGGCGGAGCGTTCCGGCCTGATCGACCCAGGGATTGTGCCCACGGTCACCAACCTGGCTAACGCGATGGCCGGTGACGGGGGAACGCTGGAAGTGCCGATAAGTTTCCAATCGGGGTTCATGTCGCTGGGCCCGTTGCCGCTGGGCCCTGCGCCACGAGTGCGTTAACCGCCCCCGAACAACCCTGTTAGCGCCCGCCTGACCAACGCGGTGACCGATGGTCGTTTGGTTGCGTGGAATGGCAGCGGCCTGCACACTTCGATCGCTGCGACCCCGACCCTTGCGGTGAGCGCACCGTTCACCACCCCTTCGCCGAACCGGCGTGAGACCTTGGACAATACCCCACCACCGGCGACTGATCCGATCAGATCATCACCGACGGCCACGGCCCCGGTGGCCACAAGATGGGTCAGCACGCTGCGGGTCAGCCGCCAGCTGCCAAGCGTGCCTGCCCGTCCGCCATAGACCTCCGCAATCCGGCGGATCATCCGCAGATTGGCGGTCAGCGCGGTAAAAAGGTCAGCCAGCGCCAGGGGCACGATGGCAGTGACGGTGGCGACCTGACGGGCGGCGGCCTCCACCTCGCGCATCGCACGGGCATCGAGTGGTCCGATGATCGCCGTTTCGGCGAGGCCGATGAGGCCATCTGCATCCAGAATATCGCCTTGCCTGTCGCGCAGTTCGGCACGCCCCCAGGCCGTATCCTCCCGCGCGCCATAGAGCCCATTTAGCGCGGCAACGACGTCACGCGCGCCTTTCAGGTCGCCGGTTTCCAACGCCTCGGCGGCCTGATGCTGGATCGTGTCTAGCCGTCGCAAGCGCCCGAAAGCCGCCAGTTCGCGCATCGCAACCACCAGCAATACGATGCAAAGCAAGGCAATCAGCCCGGTCGCGATGCCGCCAAGGATGACCGACCGTTCAAGCAACCCGGTGATGTAATCCCACGCTGCCAGCGACACGACGAAGCCGACCAAGGCAACCGCCAGCGACCAGAACCAGCGCGCCAGCCGTGAGGGGCGGCGTGCCGCAAGGGCGGCAACCTGTTGCATGGCCGCCCCTTTTTCCGGGGCGGTCAGATCGGGGACAGCGGGTGCCGTCTCTGGCTTGGCGGCTTCGCTGTTTTCGAGGTCGATCAGGACGGGTCCGCGGCTCATGATTTTGCCCTCCAGACATAGCGGATATCGGGCAGGTTTTCTTCGTTGCCCATCCCATTTGTCATGTGATCCACAACAAAGCCATGCCGTTCATAGAACCGTCTTGCGCCCGCATTCGCCTGAAAACACCAGAGCCAAAATTGATCGGACCGGGTTTTCATTTCAGCGATGAGCGCAGCGCCAGTGCCTTGGCCGCGCGCGCCGGGGGTCAGATAGAATTGCCCGATTTCCGTCTGATCGCGGGCGATGAAACCCTGTACCTTTCCTGCTGTTTCGGCGATCAGCACGTCATGCCTGTTCAGCACTGTTTGCATGAATTGCCGGTCTTCGTCACGCGTGTGCAGTGCCGGGATATATGGCGTCGCCTCGCACCAATCGCCCAAGATTTGCGCGGTGGCATCTACATCTGCCGCCGTGCCTTGCCGCAGGATCATAGCCGGTCCCCCAGCAAGAATTGCGCTGCCTTGTCCAGCCTTATATGCGGAGGGCCATCGCCGGGCCGCAGGGTCAGTGGCGCGGGGGCGAAGTTCATTACACTGTAATCGGCATCCAACCAGTTTTCCGACCCTTCCCGGGCCGGGGTCAGCAGATGTGACGGGTCGTCAGGCAGTTTTCCGGGGTAAAATGCGGCCTGCCGGCCATCGGCCAAAAGCCGTCCGCGTACCACATCCAGCGGCCCGTCCTTGTGATCAACGGTTTCTTCCACTGTGGTGCGCAGCGCGGCGATGGACATCGCACTGGTTTTGGCCCCGGCGAAATCGGCCCGGTCTTTTGCCTCGCGCAGCAGTGCCTTCGTAATGGCGGTCAGTTGCGGGTGTTGTGTGTGATGCAGATGGTCGGCCTTGGTCGCGGCGAACAGGATCTTTTCAACCTGCCGCCCCTGAAAGATGCGGGTCAGGAAAGCATTGCGCCCGGGCCGGAACGCCCCAAGGATGCGCGCCATCGCGGCCCGCAGGTCATCCAGTGCCGCTGGACCCGCATGGATCGCGCCCAGCACGTCGACCAGCACGATCTGCCTGTCGATCTTGGCGAAGTGGTCCCGGAAGAATGGTTTGACGATGTTGCGTTTATAGCTTTCGAACCGCCGTTCAAACTCCCGCCCCAGCGACCCGCGCGGATAGCTGTCGCCGGGCAGCGGCGCAAAAGTCAGCACGGGCGAGCCTGCCAGATCGCCGGGCAAGAGGAACCGCCCCGGTGAACAATCTGAAAATCCCGCCTCGCGCGATGATCGCAGATGCGCGGTATAACTTTGCGCCACGGCCAGCGCGTCGGGCTCATCCAGTTTGGTGGTGCCGTCATGACCGCCCGCCAATTGCAGATAGGCATCGCCGCCGGGTCGGCCCTTGGCCCGTTCCAGCGCCGCCTGTGACCATTCCTGATAGGTTTGATCCAGCAACCCGAGGTCCAGAAGCCATTCGCCGGGATAATCTACAATATCAATATGCACGGTGCGCGGCCCCGATAGCCCGCCCAGCAAACCGCTGGGCTGCACGCGTAGTGAAAGGCGCAGTTCGCTGATCTGGTTGGTGCCTTCGGGCCAACTGGGTTCGGGAGCTGTCAACCGGTTCAAATGCGCCTCGAACGCAAAGCGCGGGATTGTATCATCGGGCTGGGGTTGCAGATATGCGGTGCGGATTGCCCCGTTTGCTGCCGCTGCCAGCCCGGTCATCCGTCCGCGGTCCATCAGGTTGGCCACAAGCGAGGTGATGAACACAGTCTTGCCCGCCCGTGACAACCCGGTCACCCCAAGCCGGATCACCGGATCAGAAAAGGGGGCCGTCACCGTATCGGTGACTGTTTCGACGCCGCGCAGGATTTGATCGGCGATTGTTGAGATGACCACAGGCTGTCCCTTTTACATTTGGACCGAAGATAGGTGCGATGCTGGGCCTTGTGTAGGGATTGATTTTGCCGAATGCTCCCCCTAAGCGGGGCATATGCCACGCTACGCCCTTCTTGTTGAATATCATGGTGCCCCTTTTGCGGGCTGGCAGCGGCAGGCGGATCAGCCGTCGGTCCAGGGCGCGATTGAGGCTGCTTTGGCCAAACTGGAACGCCGGGACCACACGATTGCCGCTGCAGGCCGGACCGATGCCGGTGTGCATGCAACAGGTCAGGTTGCCCATTGTGACATGGAAAAGGAATGGGATCCGTTCCGCCTTTCCGAAGCGTTGAATTTCCACCTCAAGCCCGCCCCGGTCGCAATCCTCGCTTGCGCCCGCGTTGCGGATGACTGGCATGCCCGTTTTGACGCCATTGAACGCCGCTACCTGTTTCGTCTGATCTCCCGCCGTGCGCCGCTGACATCAGAGGCGGGACAGATGTGGCGGGTCAATCATCCGCTTGATGCTGATGCGATGCAGGCCGGGGCGGATCGGTTGATCGGCCATCATGATTTCACGACCTTCCGGTCTTCGATCTGCCAGGCGAAAAGCCCGGTGAAGACGCTGGATGAGTTGCGGGTTGAGACCGTCGCCCGCCCGGTTGGTACCGAATATCGGTTCCATGTCCGCGCCCGGTCATTCCTGCACAATCAGGTGCGCAGTTTTGTCGGCACACTGGAACGGGTCGGTGCAGGGGCCTGGACGCCTGATGATGTGGCCGCAGCACTGGCAGCCAAGGATCGTGCTGCCTGCGGCCCGGTCAGCCCGCCGCAGGGGTTGTACCTTGCCGGGGTTACATATCCCGCTGACCCGTTCAGCTAATCATCATCACTCGGGCCCTCCCCTGCGCCGTCCTTGCGTGAGGCGTCAGTCGCGGGGACATATGTCATCGCCGCCAATTGGGTGAGCGTGCGCCAGATATCCTGCGGTATGTCCACTGGTCCCACAATCGGTGTTGTCGCCGCAAATCCCTTTTTCCTGATCACGGTGTCTTTCACCGTGACCTGCACCCCGACCTCTGCCAGCATGGCGGTGACCAGTGGGATGTGATCCGCGTTGCATAATCGTGCTTTGACCCCACCGGTGGTGAAGCTGTCTTTGACGATGGGGGCCGCCACCGCGGCATTGCCCGCCTTGATCACCACGCGATCCCCGCCCCAAGCGACATCAATCGGTGTTTGCGGCTCTGTCAAAGCGGCGACGATGCAGTCCAGATCCTGACCGTGCCCGGCAAGGTAAGTGGCCGTGCGCGCCAGATCGTCAGCCTGTCCTATCGGAATGTTGGCGCCGATAGCGGCGTTGCGCACCATTGTGCCGACTTCATTCAGCGCCCGCATCATGGGGCGGTAACGGTCATCAGGGTGCCCAGAAAGAATACCCGTGTCGGGAACGCCGCGCCCATGCGACGAAGCCGCACAATGTCTTGCGGCGGCCTCATGTGTAATTGATCGTGCGAAAGGTGGTCTTTCATGAATTCCAGACTAACCTGCGTGACTATAGGCAACTACCTTAAAACAGTTTAGGGCGGAGCCGGATGGCAAAGAACCACCGACAGGCTATTTTGAGACTGTCAGGGATATGTAGGACTAGTTAGTGCATGAAGATGTTTTTCAAACAACGTCTGCTTTGTTTTCTTGCTGTTGCCGCCATTGGCACAGCTGCAGAGGCGCAGGATGTCCGTCTGGTGGCAGAGAACTCGCGTGATGCGCTGAGTGATGCATCGCTTCTGCGACAGTTGGAGGATGATGCAGCCCCACAGGATTATATCGCCGCTGCCCGTGCGGATTATCGCCGGTTGCTGACGGCCCTTTATGACAATGGCTACTACGGCGGCACGATTTCGATCCGTATAGACGGGAAAGAGGCGGCGGATCTTTCCCCGCTTGCTGCCCCTGCGTCGATCAATAGCGTGGTCATTCGTGTTGATGCAGGCCCCAGGTTCAAATTTGGAAGGGCAGAAATCGCCCCTTTGCCAGCAGATGCGACCCTGCCGGAGTCCTTTGCCAATGGCCGGACCGCCCGATCTGCCCGGATTGAACGTGCGGTTTCGGCAGGCCTGAACAGCTGGCGTGATCTTGGCTATGCCAAGGTCCGTGTCAGTGGTCAGCAAATCGTGGCCCGTCATGACGCAAAGCGGCTGGATGTGCGTGTCACGGTCGAAACCGGTCCACGCCTGACCTTTGGCCCTTTGTCGATTTCGGGTAATGAAGATGTTCGCACCAAACGCATTCGCGAAATTGCCGGATTGCCGGTTGGTGAAGTGTATTCCCCCGCCGAGATTGACGCCGCCGAACGACGTCTGCGCCGCACAGGGGCGTTTGATAGCGTCGCCTTCCGCGAAGCGTCGGACATTGGCCCGGGCAATACCCTGCCCATCGCGGCCCAACTGGTAGAAAGCAAACCGCGCCGTATCGGCTTTGGTCTGGAACTGTCGTCGATTGAGGGGGTGACCGTGTCTTCATTCTGGCTCCACCGGAACCTGTTGGGCGGGGCAGAGCGTTTTCGCGTTGATGGTGAAGTGTCCGGAATTAGTGGCCAGACCGGCGGAACCGATTACAGACTGCGCGGTACATTCAACCGCCCGGCAACATTTGGCACCGACACGGATTTTTTCATCAGGGGAACTGTGTCGCGTGAGGATGAGCCGGATTATAAACTCGACAAAATCGCAGTCGAAACAGGGTTTTCCCGCATCCTTTCCGATGATCTGACTGTGGAGCTTGCCGTTGGTCTGTTGCGCGCCCGTGAAGAGACGGATATCGGCAACCGCGCCTATACGCTTTTGACATTGCCATTGAAGGCTACGCTGGATCGCCGTGATGAACCCAACAATGCGATTGATGGGTATTACCTTGATCTGTCAGCAACACCGTTCATCAGCACGGATGGTCAGATTACCGGCGCCCGTCTATATGCCGATGCCCGTGCCTATCAGCAGTTCGGTAAAAAGCTGACCTTTGCCGCAAGGGGACAGCTCGGCAGTGTGCTTGGGGCCAGTTTGGATGAAGCACCGGCTGATTTTCTGTTCTATTCCGGCGGCGGCGGCACTGTGCGTGGGCAAGGTTACCAAAGTCTGGATGTTGAGCGGGCGATTGGCGGCGAAACCGTCAGCTCTGGCGGTGCGTCCTTTGCGGGTGCCCAGTTGGAGGCGCGCGTCGCCGCCACCGACAGCCTGTCGGTGGTGGGCTTTTATGACATTGGCTATCTTGGCGAAGGGTCCACACCGTTTGAGGATAGTGAGTGGCACGCCGGGGCTGGCATTGGTCTGCGCTATAACACGGGCATCGGACCGATCCGGTTGGATGTCGGCACGCCGGTTGGCGATGATGATGCCGGCGAGAAGGTGCAGGTTTATATTGGGATTGGACAAGCGTTTTGAGGTTTCTGTTCTTAATCATCACCTGCTTATTCGCCCCCCTATGCGCTGTCGCGCAATCGCAGGAGGAGGAAGACAAAGGCTATATCGTTTCGCTGATCGAAGAGAACCTGTCCGGCGTCAGCCGCGATGTGAATATCATCGGGTTTGCCGGTGCGCTGAGTTCCGAAGCAACGATTGAAGTGCTGACTGTCGCTGATGCCGAAGGCGTCTGGCTGACCCTGGAAGATATCAAACTGGTCTGGACACGTAGTGCGCTGTTGCGCGGGGCAATTGATATTGATGAGATCAGCGCAAGCCGGATCATCGTCGCCCGCCCGCCTGTTTCAGAGGACACCGGCCCTACCCCCGAGGCGCAGCCGTTTTCACTGCCGGAATTGCCGGTCAGCATTTCATTGGACCAGTTGGATATTGCAGAGATCGAACTGGGCGAGGATTTTCTGGGCGAGCCGATCACAGTCAGTTTGAAAGGCACCGCCCAGTTGGGCAGCGGCGAAGGCACCGCGAATGTGGTGGCAGAACGGTTGGGTGAAAAAACTGGAAAGTTCGAAATAGATGGCAGTTTCGTCAATGAAACCAAGGTGCTGGGCCTTCTGTTGAAGCTTGACGAAGGGGCAGATGGGATCGCTGCGCGCATCCTTGATCTGCCGGGGCGCCCGGCGGTTGGGTTGCAGATCGAAGGCACAGCACCTCTCAATGACTATGCCGCGACACTGGCCATTGCCACCAATGGGCAGGACCGGCTTACAGGTACATTTGGTCTGACAAATGACGGGACGGAGCAACTGGTTAAACTTGATGTAGGTGGCGATGTCAGCCCGCTGTTCGAAGAAGCGTATCGCGGGTTTTTCGGCACTGATGCACAGTTGAAGGTAACTGCCCGCCAAACGTCAGACGGGCGCATTGATGTGTCTGAACTGGACGTGAAATCGCAACGGCTGAACCTGTCGGGTGCATTGCGCATCGGGGCGCAGGGTTGGCCAGAACTGATCCGGTTGACCGGCGGTATTGCAAAGGGCGATGCCCCTATTCTGCTGCCGATCAGTGGCCCTAAATCCTATGTGGATGCTGTTGATCTGCTTATCAATTATGATCGCAACCTGTCGGATGACTGGCGCACCCAGATCACCGTCGATGCCTTTAATCGCCCCGGTCTGTTTATTGAAGAATTGGCGCTGGAGGGTGGTGGCACCCTGCGCGATGGTGAGGGCGACCAGATCGGCCTTGTCACTGCAATGCTGAATTACGGTGCGCGTGGTTTGCGCCTCGATGATGCGGGCGCTGCACAGGCGCTGGGCGACGCGATCACCGGTGTTTTTGCCGCCAGTCGCATCGAAGGCGAACCGACCGAGATTTCGCGCCTTACCTTGACCGGTGCTGGTATTGACGTTGATGCGCAGGCGACGATCCAAGGCCCCAAGAACAGATTTCGCACCAAGGCGAGCGCGACCATGAACGTTGCCGCCCTTGGCCGGTTTTCGACCTTGATCGGTCAGGAACTGGGCGGGGGGGCAGAACTGGCACTTGATGCAGTGCTGGCCCCGTTGGATGGGCTGTTTGACCTGTCCCTGACCGGGCAGACGAATGATCTGAGTATTGGCAATGCACAGGCCGATGCCGTGTTGGCGGGAACCGGGACAATCGCCGCAAGGGCAGTGCGCGACACCGACGGCACCCGGCTGGAGGCCCTGCGCATCGCCACTGACGCCGCGCAGATTACGGCCAGGGCAGAGCTGACAAGCGACGGAAACGATGCTGAATTTACCGCACGCCTGAATGATCTGTCCGACGTTGTCCCCGACTTGCGCGGCCCGGCAACGGCACGTGGGACCGTCACGATCAATGCGGACAACGTGATAGATTTCAACATCACGGGCACCGGCCCGGTCACCACCTTGGAAGCAAAGGGCGTCGTGCAACCCGCAGAGACCGGTCAGACGATCAATGCGTCTGTCGAGGCAGATGTGACGGATTTGTCCCGCTACGCCGCGATGCTGGATCGACCTTTGCAAGGGGCCGCCAAGTTTACCGTTGGTGGGGTGTTGCTCAGCGATGGGTTGCGTTTTGATGTCGATGTGCAGGCGCAGACCAAAGATGTCGTCACAGGCATCGCCCGGGTTGATCCGTTCCTGACAGGCAACGGTCAATTGGACGCTGCCTTTGCCCGTATCAGCGCCACCCGGTTCAAGGCATCTGATATGCGCCTGATCACGCCGGGTCTGCGCCTGACAGGGGATGCGGATCTGGA
Source organism: uncultured Paracoccaceae bacterium (assembly GCA_947500055.1). GTDB lineage: Bacteria > Pseudomonadota > Alphaproteobacteria > Rhodobacterales > Rhodobacteraceae > Yoonia. The sequence continues at coordinate 327,601 of CANMQO010000003.1, read as the reverse complement.
TCTTGATGGCCCGGTGAATGCGGATATCGATCTGTTGATCGCCGATGCGTCGCTGATTGATCCCAGCCTGCGCGGTCCCGTTACCGCGACCATTGATGCCAACCCCATTGGTGTTGACGATGTGCAGGTTGACGTGAAGGCCAATGGCCCCGGTGCTGCGATCCAACTGGATGCCACAGTTGACCGGCCCAGCAATGAAGTGACGGGCGATCTGTCCGCACAGTTGGATGATCTTGCCACCTATCGGACCCTGATCGGGCAACCGGTCTCTGGCGGTGTTGATCTGACAGCGAGCGGGTCACTTTTGCCCGACCTCAGCCGGTTTGATACCAAGCTGAATTTGCGCAGTCAGAACCTGTCGATTGGGAACCCGACTGTTGATGTGTTGTTGCGGGGCACCGGGCGCGTCAACAGCGCGGTTGCATTGAACGATGGCACATTATCCGTCAGCACGCTTGAGGTTTCGACCCCGCAATTCTCCATCGTGGGCGCGCTGAATGGCGCGGCTGGCGCAGGTCAGGGCCGGTTCAATGCCAGTTTGCGTGATGTTGCTGTGTTGACCGATCAAATCAGCGGCCCGGTGCGCGCGCGCGGCCTTGCCACGCTGGACGGCAATGGCAACTGGGGTATTGATGCCACCGGCACAGGCCCCGGCGGATTAACGGCACAGATTAGTGGTTTGGTTGGGTCGGATGGTCGCTTGAACCTTGATATTGATGGCGCGGCACCGCTCGCGCTGGCCAATACCGCCCTTGAGCCGCGTCGCCTGAGCGGGACAGCCAATATCGACCTGAGCGTGAATGGTCCGCCGCAACTGTCATCGGTTGAAGGCCGCGTGACCTTTACGGATGGCCGGTTAGCGGCGCCAACATACGCGCAGGCGCTGACCGATATCGGCGGACAGATCGGTTTGCGTGGCGGACGCGCGCAGCTGTCCCTACGGGCCAATGCCGAGGATGGCGGCGCAATTGTTGTGACTGGCCCGGTTGCGTTGCAGGGTACGAATAACGCCGAGATCACGGTTGCCTTGCAAGATGTGGTGCTGCGCGACCCTGAGTTATATTCCAGCACAATCGCGGGCACCGTCACGGTCAATGGCCCCTTGCAGGGGGGCGCGAGGATCGTTGGACGACTACAGTTGGGTGAAACCGAAATCCGGGTTCCTTCGTCGTCGGTTGGCACGTTGGGCGAACTGCCAAAAGTGCGACATGTGAACCCGTCTGCAGCCGTTCGACGAACGCTGAACCGCGCGGGCGAAGATGGCAGTGGGGCCAGCGCGACACCGCGTGCATCAGTGGGCAACCGGCCGACCTATCCACTGGACATCGTGATCAATGCACCTTCGCGGATTTTCATCCGCGGGCGCGGGTTGGATGCGGAGTTGGGTGGTCGGCTCAGCATTGGTGGCACCAGCCGCAACGTCGTTCCTGTAGGTCGATTTGAGCTACTGCGAGGCAGGATTGACATTTTGCAACAGCGGTTCGAACTCAGCGAAGGTATTGCGTCCTTGCAGGGTGATTTCGAGCCTTACATCCGCCTTGCCGCTACGACGCAGACCGATAATGGAACCACCATCAATATTATCGTTGAAGGCCCTGCTGGATCGCCGGAGGTCCGGTTTGAATCCGTCCCCGAATTGCCGCAGGACGAAGTCCTGTCGCAACTTATCTTTGGTCGTGATCTGGACAGCATCAGCCCATTGCAGGCGGTGCAACTGGCATCGGCCATCAGCACATTGGCCGGACGGGGCGGCGGTGCAATTGACCGTCTGCGCGAGAATATCGGGCTGGATGATTTTGACGTCACGACCGACGAAGAAGGTGCAACTGCGGTGCGCGCCGGGAAATACCTGTCTGAAAACATCTATACCGATGTTATCGTGACCAGCGAGGGCGATACAGAGATCAACCTGAACTTCGATATCACCAACGAGATTACCGCCAAAGGCAGCGTGGATCAGGACGGCGGAACCAGCATCGGGGTCTTCTTTGAAAGAGATTATTGAACGCCCGACAACCATGGGCTGACTCACCCCTGGTAGCGCTTTCCGTTAAACGCGAAGAACTGTGACATTGCGGCATCCTCTTGGATTAGCCGCGATTTTGCCCATTTTTGTACACCTTGGCCCGTATGAATAGCGCGACTTTGGAAATAGTGCGCGGTTACGATGACAATTCGATCCTTCACAGGCTATCTTAATACCGATCTGATTGGGTCAAGTAACTACTCATCCGGTAATACCTTCAACATCGGCAGCACCCCTGAGATTGCGATCCTCCTGCAGGACAATAGCGGTGATCTGGTTGCCCACGGCGACGGCGTCACGCAAGAGGTATCATCAGACCCGGGTAGTGATCAGCTTGCCTTTATCAGCAACGGTTCCGGTACGGTTCTGGTCGATGGGTCAGAGTTCTTTCTGGAGGCCACATTTACGTTCACCGTCGGGGGCCAGACGTTCACCGGATACCACTTTGAACAGCAAGGTGGCGGCACGCTCGATTTTACAATTCTTCCGCCTGGTGTCCCAACCGGGACGGCAACAGTAGATACTGTCAATTTCTTTCCCAGCCCGGATGAAGTGCCTTATGCGGCGCTCAGTTCAGGCGATGAGGTTATCGACGACGCGCCCTATACAAATCTTGATCTGACGGGCCCGGATGAGATTTTTGCCGGTGATGGCGATGATACGATCAGAAGCGAAGGTGGGTCCGATACCATTGATGGTGGGGCGGGCGATGATACGATTATCGCTGGCGGCGGTGCCGATACGGTTTATGGCGGCGCTGGAGACGACGTTATTAACGGCGGTGGTGGTGCGGATGTTATTTATGGCGATTCCAGCATCGACCCCGCGGCCGCCAATACAGAAAACACAGATCTCAGCGCCATACCTGACCCGAGTGGTGATGGTTCACCCATTGATGACAATGATGATGTCAGTGGAGGGATTTTTCTGGATACCGGCACTGTGCAGGTATCATTCAGCTTTGCCGATGGTGATGCGACGACACCGGAAGCGGGCTTTGAATACAATGATTCAGATGCGCAGTATACTGACGGCCTGAACAACGGGAACGGAGCAAGCAACAACGCCATTTTCCTTGGCGGTCGCGGGGTTGGCGATACGTCGACAACAGTTATTTCGTTCTCGTCCAATGATGCAGCTGTCACCGACGAAGTTGCGAACGTCAACTTCCGGCTGAACGATATCGATGATGCCGGTTGGCGTGATGTTGTGACTATCCGGGCGTTCGACGCAGACGGCAATCCGGTTGAGGTGACCCTGACGGGGGGCGTCAATATGGTGCTGTCCGACACCGATGGCGTTGCAGGTAATGATACCGCCACCGCCATTGACGGCTCCGGCAACAGCCAACCAGATGACGCGGATAATTCATTGCTGGTCGAAATAGCGGGACCTGTCGCATCGATCGAAATTTCGTACGGTAACCTCGAACCGGGCGGTCAGCGCATCGACCTGACAGAGATTTTCTTTGACACGATCAATGCCAATCAGCCGACAGGCTACAACGATACGATAAACGGCGGGGGCGGCAACGACACCATCTTTGGCGAATTGGGCAACGACACCGTCCTTGGCGGATCAGGTAACGATACGATCGATGGCGGCGTTGGTGTTGATGATCTGGATGGCGGTGTTGGCGACGATACTTTCGTCATCAGCGAGGGCACAGATACCATTGCCGGCGGTGACGGCGCCGATACGTTTGACGCCGGAAACGGGTCGTCACTGACGGGCGAAACGATCACCGTTGACGTTGACGATGACGGCAATGCAACGATCGCCAAGACCAATGATGGCACAACGGATACCGCCACAAGTGTCGAAACATATATCGCTGACGAGGCCGCGGCCGAGGCGGATAGCATTACCCTGACGGCAGAGGGTTTGCTGACCTCAGAGGTGAGTGGGATTGACGACAACGCGGTCGGCATCTTTACCCCCAAAAGTGGCGGTGCGCCCATTGCATTTGGTGGTCCCGGCCAGCCGACTTTCAGCGATCTGATCGGCGGTGCCAGCCCGGGTGGGCGCTATCAGATCAGTAGTGGCGATGAGAGCGGCCAGGTCGGCAACATCGCGTTTGAGAACTTCGAGAATATTGATTTCTCTGTTGTCTGCTTTGCCGCTGGAACCAAGATCAATACGGATCAAGGGCAGTGTCCGGTGGAGGCATTACGCGTTGGTGACTATGTCCAGACCCTTGATAACGGCTTGCAGCCCCTACGTTGGATTGGCCATCGCAGTCTGAATGCAGCGACGCTTACCGCCAAACCCAACCTGCGCCCGATCCGGATCAAGGCTGGCGCGCTTGGTGACAACATTCCTGTCCGCGATCTGATTGTATCGCCCCAGCACCGCATGCTGCTGAAATCCAAGATCGCGATCCGCATGTTTGACACCCAGGAAATTCTGGTACCTGCCAAACAATTGCTTGCCGTTGACGGGATCGAGGTTGCCGATGACCTTGATCAGGTGACCTATTATCACATCCTGTGCGATGATCATGAAATCGTGCGGGCGGAGGGTGCCCTGGCCGAAACGCTTTACACCGGAGCCGAAGCGATGAAAGCGATGAGCCCCGACGCAAGGCAGGAAATCGCAGAGATTTTCGGCGATTTGCCCTTTTTGAACCGGCCACTGGCGCGCATGAACCCCAAGGGCAAGCAGGCCCGGCATCTGGTTGAACGTCACCTTAAGAATGCCAAGCCGCTTTGGTCCTGAAGACGGTGAATTTGCCGTCTATTCGTTGACTGCAAGCACCCTTTCAGCCTCGTGATAGGGGCAAGCCACCAGATGGTTGCTACCTATATCCTCAAGAACGGGTCGGTCTTGCGCGCAAGACGCTTGCACCTTGGGGCAGCGTGTACGGAACACACAGCCTGATGGGGGCGATAGCGGCGAGGGCAGTTCGCCTTCCAAAATGGGCCTTGGTCGCGCCCGTTCCAGAACAGGGTCGGGGATTGGCACCGAAGAAATCAGCGCCTGACTGTAGGGATGTTCCGGTGCCGTGGTCAGGTTATGACTATCAGCCAATTCCATCACCCGCCCCAGATAGAGAACCAAGGTCCGGTCGCTGATGTGTTTCACCACGCTCAGGTCATGGGCGATGAAGACCATCGACAGGCCCATATCCCGTTGCAGTTCCATCAGCAGATTAATCACCTGCGCCTGCACCGACACATCCAGCGCCGAGACCGGTTCATCGCAGATCACCAACTTCGGGTTCAGGATCAGTGCACGCGCGATCCCGATACGCTGACATTGCCCACCGGAAAATTCATGCGGATAGCGGTTGATCAGGTTGGGCAACAACCCCACCCGGTCCATAAGGGCGCCGACCCGAGCCTTGACCTCTTTGCGAGAGGTTTGGGGCTCATGCGTGATCAGCGGCTCTGCAATGATCTCGCCCACGGTCATGCGTGGGTTCAGCGCGGCAAGCGGATCCTGAAAGATCATCTGCACATCGCGCCTGTGTACCCGGCGCTGGCGCGGATCCATATTGGCAAGGTCCACGTCCTCGAACATGATCTTGCCGTTTGACGATGGAATTGTGCCAACGATGGCGCGGGCAAGGGTGGATTTGCCGGATCCGGATTCACCAACGATCCCTAAGCATTCGCCCGGAGCCAGATCAAAGGACACGTCGGACACGGCGTGCAGCTTGCGTGGCGGTGTCCACGGCCAGGAACCGGCGCGGCGCACATCAAAGGTGACCGACAAATCACGAACAGAGAGGACAGGGGCCATTATGCCACCTCCTTCACGGGCAGATGACAGGCGCGACGGCGATCACCCAGCACTTCGAGCACGGGCCGATCAGCCCGGCAGTTTCCGAGCACTTGCGCACAACGTGGTGAAAATGGGCATCCATTTGGTAGGCGCGACATATCCGGTGGCTCACCGGCGATGGTGGCGAGTTCGGTTTCAGCCTGGTCAAGTCGTGGCACAGCCTTCAGCAAGCCCTTGGTATAGGGGTGCGTCGGGCTGGCAAAAACGTCGTCTGTTGGCCCCTCTTCCATGATTTGCCCACCGTACATGACAAGTGTGCGTTCACAAAAACCTGCGACGATGCCCAGATCGTGGGTAATCAGGATCACCGCCGTGCCAAAATCTTGCTGGATGTCAGCAAGAACCTGCATGATCTGTGCCTGCACGGTAACGTCCAGTGCGGTTGTGGGTTCATCCGCGATCAGCAGGCGCGGTTGGCACAGCAACGACATGGCGATCATGATCCGCTGGCGCATGCCGCCGGAAAATTCATGCGGAAACATGGTGATCCGGGCGCGCGCATCTGGAATGCGCACCGCATCCAGCATCTGGGCGGCTTGAGTTATCGCGTCTGATTTGCTGACGCCTTTATGCAGCATCAGCACCTCGGCCATCTGATCGCTGACCCGCATATATGGGTTGAGCGAGGTCATCGGATCCTGAAAGATCATGGCGATGTCCTGGCTGCGGATCTTGTTCAATGCCCGCTGATCCATCGTCAAAAGGTCGCGGCCGTCAAACCGGGCGCTACCGGCGGCGCGTCCGTTTTTAGCCAACAGACCCATCGCAGCAAAGGCGGTCTGGCTTTTGCCTGACCCGCTTTCACCCACAATCGCAAGGGTCTGTCCCTTGTCGATTTCGAGGCTGACGCCATTGACCGCATGCACATCGCCGTCGGCGGTGGTGAAGGTCACCATAAGGTTTTCAATTTCAAGCAATGCCATGGTCTAGCGGTCCTTCGGGTCAAGCGCGTCGCGCAGACCGTCACCCACAAAGAAGAAGGCAAAGATGGTCAGCACAAAGAAGAATAGCGGGAAGGCGATCTGCCAGTAGAAACCGAACTGCATGGTGCGTGACCCTTCATTGATCAACGCCCCAAGTGACGTGTTGGGTTCCTGAACGCCAAGGCCCAGAAAGCTGATGAAGCTTTCAAAGATGATCATCGATGGCACCAGCAAGGTGGCATAGACAATCACGATCCCTAGCAGGTTGGGCACGATATGTCGCAGGATGATCTTGATCGGCCTGACACCTGTGGCGACGGCGACTTCGACAAATTCCTTGTTCTTGATTGTCAGCGTCTGCCCTCGGGCAATCCGTGCCATATCCAGCCAGGAGATCAGACCGATCCCCAGAAACAGCATGAAGATCGACCGGCCAAAGATCACCAGCATCAGGATCAGCACGAACATGAACGGGATAGACATCAGCACGTCCACGATCCGCATCATGATCCCGTCGATCCGGCCACCGAAATAGCCGGCTGTCGCCCCATAAAGCGTGCCGACGATCACCGCAACCAAGGCCCCGACAATCCCCACCATCAGTGAAATGCCGGTGCCCTGTACTGTGCGGGCGAAAAGATCACGCCCATTGCTGTCAGTGCCAAAATAGTGGCCGGTTTCCATTGATGGCACACCCTTGGCGGCGTTGGCACCGATAAGGGAAAAATCAACGAAATCCCGTTCCCACTGGGCAAAGAAGCTACCAAATAGGGCAAAAGCGGCAACCGCGATCAGGATCGCAAGCGAAACCACCGCTGCCTTGTTGCGAAAAAAACGGATACGGGCATCAGCCCAGAGAGAGCGGCCTTTGACCTCTGCAAGGTCAATGGCTTCGCCAACGGATTCGACTGTCGCTGGATCGGGAAACATCGCACGGACCCCCTTAGTAGCGGATTTTCGGGTCGATCCATGCGTACAGGATATCGACCACAAGGTTGAAAAGGATGGTCAGGGTGCCCACCAGAATGGTGATCCCCATGATGACCGAATAATCGCGGTTGAAGGCAGAGTTCACGAAGAACTGCCCAATTCCGCCGGTGGAGAAGAACACGTCGATAACCACCGAGCCGGTGATCATGCCCACGAATGCAGGCCCCAGATAGGAGAGGACCGGCAGCATTGTCGGCTTCATCGCGTGCCGCCAGATAACCCGGCGCATTGGCAGCCCTTTGGCTTTGGCGGTGCGGATGAAGTTGGTGTTCAGCACCTCAAGCATGGATGAACGTGTGATCCGCGCGATAGACGCCATATAGGATGTAGAAAGCGCGATGACCGGCATGATCAGATATTGCCACTGCCCGTCGTTCCAACCACCGCCGGGCAACCAGCCCAGCCACAGGGTGAACGTCAAAAGCAGGATCGGCGCCATCACGAAGTTTGGCAACACCTGCGCCCCGATGGAAATGCCGACGGCCAGATAGTCCAGCCATGAGTTCTGGCGAATGGCGGCAGCGATACCCAGCGAAACACCAACGAGCACGGCCACGACGAAGGACCAGAACCCGTAAGTCAGGGTCACAGGGAAACCCTGCGCGATGATGTCGTTTACGGTGCGGTCCTTATACTGGAAAGACGGACCGAAATCGAAGCTGGAAACAACGCCCCAGACATAGTTGACGATCTGTTTCCAGAACGGCTGATCCAGGCCGTATTTAGCTTCGATATTGGCAAGGACTTCTGGGGGAAGCGGGCGCTCTGAATTAAAGGGGCCGCCGGGAGCGGCATACATCAGAACGAAGGATAGGATGACCAGGATCAACAAGGTCGGTATGGCCACGGTAAGGCGGCGAATGACAAAGCTCAGCATGTGTCAGGTTTCCAAGCAGAATGGAATATAAATGGTAAACCGCGCCCCGTTGCGGGGCGCGGTTCATCACGAGGTGTGATTACTCAGCAATCTTGTAAAGATTGCGGGAGTACCAGTTCTGCTCAAAGTTCTCGTAGGGCCAGCCTTCGAGGTTTTCTGCGAACATATCAACGGCCGCATAGTGGTAGATCGGAATGATCGGCGTATCTTGCGCGATGAATTCTTCTACCTTGTCGTAGTTTGCCTGTGGGTTGTCGGATGTCTTGGCCTCAGCCAAAAGCGCGTCAACCTCGGCGTTCACGTATTTGCTGTCGTTATAGCCGGATTCGGACTGCATCAGGTCGAGGAAGGTCGATGCCTCGTTATAGTCAGCACACCAACCGCCACGGGCGACATCAAAGTCACCATTGCCGCGGGCTTCAAGGAATGTCTGCCATTCCTGGTTGGCCAGAGTGGTTTCGACACCCAGCGTCTGCTTCCACATCTGGCTGATCGCAACGGCAATCGCCTTGTGCGATTCGTTGGTGTTGTAAACCAGATCGATTGTCAGCGGATTGTCAGCGCCATATCCAGCACCAGCCAGCAGTTCCTGTGCCATTGCATTCCGGTCGGCCTGGGTCATGTCCGCCATTGGAATATCGGGTGTTTCAAACCCGGCTGTTGCCCAGTGGGTGAATGTATAGGCGGGTTTCTGACCACCGGCGAGCACGGCATCAACAATGATGTCACGGTCAACGGCAAGGCTCAGCGCTTTGCGTACGTCAGCGTTCTTCAGTTCTTCAGGTGCAGCGTCACGCAGGTTGAACATGTAGTAGTAGGAACATGCGCGTGGAACAGAAACGGCCTGTTCAGGATATTGCTGCGACAGGCTTGGGAATTGGCCAGCTGGCACATCTGTCAAATCAAGTTCGCCTGCCAGATAACGGGTCAGGGCCACGTTTTCATCGGCGATGACAAGCTTGACGACCTTGTCCATGATGGTGTTTTCGTTGTCCCAATACATCGGGTTACGTTCGCGGACCAGCCGTTCCTGTGGCACGAATTCGGTCAGAACATAGGCCCCGTTGGACACCATGTTTTCCGGCAGAACCCAATCGTTTCCATGTTCTTCAACAGTGGCCTGATGGACAGGGAATGTGGTGCCGTGTGTCACCATCTGCGGGAAATAAGGCAGTGGCTGCGACAGGCGCACTTCAAGTGTTTTGTCATCAACGGCAGTCACGGCGAGTTCGGATGGATCTTTGTCGCCTGCAATGACTTCAGACGCGTTTTCGATCGACATCAGTTCGATATACCAAGCGTAAGGTGATGCCAGTTCCGGATCGGCGGCACGCTTCCACGCATAGACGAAGTCGCCAGCGGTGACAGGGTCGCCATTGGACCATTTTGCATTGTCGCGCAGTGTGAATGTATAGGTCAGGTTATCGTCGCTGACAGTGTAACCCGTCGCAACGCCAGGGATCAGATTGCCCTCTGGGTCCTGGTTCATCAGACCTTCAAACAAGTCGCGCACGACATCCGCGCCATCAACGTCTTCGACAGTGCCTGGATCGTAAGAAGGGCTTTCATCGCCGACACGATAGGTAAATGTCTGATCAGAGGCGAGCGTTTCGCCGGTTTCAGGGTGCGTGGCGTGCCCGTCAGCATAAACCGCACCGCCGGTCGCGATGAGGAATGCGGCGGTGGTCGCCATAAGTTTCGTTTTCAATGTCATGAGGATCTCCCTTTTTTATGCCCTGTTTTTGCCAGGATATTCATTGGAATTGTCACGCGCTGGTAGCGCAGATGTGAGCATCTTTTGATTTGTTAACAAAAATGGCAAGGCCAATCGGCACTTGACCCTACGACAATTTGCACCGGTAGGGGTGAACCCAGAACACGCGCAAGATGTGGATAGATTTTGGGTCAGTCAGCGGAATGATCTGACTTTGCGACCGCAGCAAGTCTGCGGTTTGATTCGTTTTTGTGTCGAAAATTTGTGGTAGCGGTGCTTTTGCCAACCTATGTCTTGGCGACCAAGGAGCTGAAATTGTCATGACTGATCTTGCCCTCAACACTCGCGCTGGCCTGCCAGATGCATTGCGTGTTTTGCTTGCTGAATATCCCCGCGATGGGTGGGAACGTGATCCGGGATTTGATGGGCTGATCCGATTTTGGTTGGATCGGCACCTGATGTTCCGGCGCCTGATGACCGAGATGCGCAGCAATACCGAAGCATTGATTGATCACAAGCTCGATACCGGTCGCTATCTCTCTGTGGTGTCACGATATGGGGGCATGTTCGTCAATGGCTTGCACGAACATCACACGATTGAAGACACCTACTACTTTCCCAAACTATCACAACGCGACACCCGCATCACCAAGGGTTTTGACATTCTGGATAGCGATCATCACGCGATTGACGCTTATCTGAATGCATTTGTGGAAAAGGCGAATACCGTCATCACCAAGGCGGATAACCGGACAAAGCTGCAGGACGCTGCTGGGGCGTTTCAGGGCCATTTGACGGAACTCGAACAGCTTTTGAACCGGCATTTGCTGGACGAAGAAGAGTTGATTGTCCCGGTGATCCTGAAGTTCGGGACCGAGGGCCTTGGCTAGGTCTGTTTTGACAGCTGTACCGCAAGGATCCCCGCCGCAATCACCGCCACACCTATGATATCCAACGATCCGACCTGTTCGTTCAGCAGTAGCGCGGCAATGAACACGCCGAAAAACGGGTTGAGAAAGTGGAATGTTGATGCCCGCACGGCCCCTATTCGCCCGACCAGCAGGAACCAGACAAGTGTTGCCGCCAGACCCGGAACCAAAGTCGTGTAGATGAAGGCAACGATCAGTTGCCAGTTCCATGTCACGATCAGGTCTTCCAGCATCAGTGCGGGTGCCCAAAGTACCGCACTGCCGACCAGCATCTGCAGCCCGACGATCATCAGGACATTTCCACCCGACGATGCACCAAGCACCGCCATCGTCGCAACGGTCAACGAAATAACTCCAAGCACGCATAGCCCCAGACCAAACAGATCGACACCGCCCTGCACGCGCGCGCCCATGATCATCGCGACACCGACAATTCCGGCAATCAGCCCGGCCAATCCAAGTGGTTTGACACGGGTGCCAAAAACCAGCCAACCGGCAAGGGCCACCAAAAGCGGCATTGTCGACGCGATGATTGCGGCCAATGATGCCGCGACCGTTTGCATGGCAACGAAGTTCAGCCCCAGATAAAGCGCGTTCTGGCAAATTCCAAAGATAACCACACCAATCCATTGGCGACGTGTCAGACGCATGGACTGACCCAATGCCGACGCAAGTCCGACGCCAATCAGACCGGAAATCAGGAACCGCAGGGCCAAGGCCGTCAACGGTGGTGCATATTCAACAATCACCCGGGCCGAGGTGAAAGCAGATGACCACATCAACGCAAAGATCAGGCCCATGATGATCGATTTCATATCCATATCTTGCGCCTACCGTGTTTCGAAAGGGAACGAAACCGATGTGATGTAAAGGCGCAAAACCCGGGATAGATTGCGGTGGTTCCGACACTAAAAAAGGCCGCCACAAGGGGCGACCTTTCTTTGAACTCTGGCTTGGGCACGATGCCCGGACACTTAGCCGTTGACGCTGTCTTTCAGCGCCTTGGCGATTGTCATTTTGACAACCTTGTCTGCTTCTTTCTTGATCTGCTCACCCGTCGCTGGGTTGCGGACCATGCGCTCTGGGCGCTCACGGCAGTAGATTTTGCCAACACCTGGAAGTGTCACAGCGCCGCCGCCGGATACTTCCTTGGTGATGATGCCGGTCACGGCGTCAAGTGCAGAACCAGCTGCTTTTTTATCCATGCCTGTTTCGTCGGCCAAAGCAGCAACAAGCTGCGCTTTTGTCATTGGTTTTGTCGCCATTTTACTGGTCTCCCTCGTTCGCCCAGTAGTTGGGCCTCTTACCCGCTCATATAACGGTATGTAGTGGGACACCACAACGATTAGTGGGACATTTCAAGCGAAAATAACGGGTTTTTGGCTGTTTTTTGCAGAATTACAGGAATGCTGTCTCTTCAAAGCTACGTAATTTGCGGCTGTGAATGCGTTCCAACGGCATTTCGCGTAGTCGTTCCATGGCTCTTATACCGATCATCAGATGTGCGGCCACCTGTGTTTTATAGAAATTCGACGCCATTCCGGGCAATTTCAGCTCTCCATGCAGGGGTTTGTCGCTGACGCAAAGTAAGGTGCCGTAAGGTACCCGGAACCGGAAACCGTTGGCCGCGATGGTCGCGCTTTCCATATCCAGCGCGATCGCCCGTGACTGTGACAATCGTTGCACCGGGCCGGTATGTTCGCGCAGTTCCCAGTTGCGGTTATCGATCGTGGCAACCGTGCCGGTTCGCATGATCCGTTTTAGTTCATACCCTTCCAGTTTGGTCACATCCGCCACAGCCGTCTCCAGCGCGATCTGGATTTCAGCAAGCGCCGGGATCGGGATCCAGACGGGCAGATCATCATCCAATACGTGATCTTCGCGCAGGTAAGCATGCGCCAGAACGAAATCCCCCAGACGCTGCGAATTGCGCAGCCCGGCGCAGTGTCCGACCATCAGCCAGGCATGCGGGCGCAGCACGGCAATATGGTCCGTCGCCGTTTTGGCGTTCGATGGTCCCACCCCGATATTGACAAGGGTGATCCCGCCACCGTTCTTCCGCTTCAGGTGATAGGTCGGCATCTGCGGCAGTTTCGCCGGCGTCGGGATCGGTGTGCCGGACTCAGTGATCTCGATATTTCCGGTGCTGACAAAGCTGGTATAGCCACTGTCAGGATCATCCAGCATCTGCCGTGCATATGTCTCGAATTCTTCGACATAGAACTGGTAGTTGGTGAACAGTACGTGGTTCTGGAAATGCTCTGCCGCCGTTGCGGTGTAGTGCTGCAGACGCGCGAGCGAGTAATCGACACGTTGCGCTGTAAACGGTGCAAGCGGTCGCGCCCCGTCGGGATAGGTGAAGGTTTCACCGTTGACAATATCGTCATGCGTCGTGCTCAGGTCTGGCACATCGAAACTGTCACGCAGGTTAAAATCCATCGACCCTTCCTGCGGGACGGTCAGGTCCGGGTTATTTGCGGCGGCAAAATGAACCGGCATCGCCGTGTCTGAGGCCCCGATGATCACCGGTACACCGTGGCTTTCGATCAGCAGCCCGATCTGTTGCCGTAGGTAATCGGCAAAAAGGTCTGGCCGTGTGACGGTCGTGGCATAGACCCCCGGTTCGGCGACATGGCCAAATGACAGCCGCGTATCGGTCTTGGCATAGGTCGTGGTCGTCAATCGGATTTCAGGATAAAACGCCCGCACACGCGTCAGGGGCTGCCCATCCGTCAGGGCCGCCGCGAAGTTTTCTGACAGGAAACGCACTGCTGTCTGATACAGCATGATCAGGCGATCAACCGCCTTTGCTGCGTCATCAAATGCTTCGGGTTGAGGGATGTCAGGAGTTCTGAGTGCTGCCTGTTGAGTCAGGTTCATATGTTTTCCTCAAAGAGTTCTGTCAGTTCAAATTTGTCGACGTCAACCAAGCCCAGATCAGAGATCCGCAACGATGGGATGACAACAAGCGCCAAGAGTGAGTGCTGCATATAGGCGTTGTTCAACGTGCATCCGCATGCCGCCATCGCTGCCACCATGTTGTCGGCCTTGGCGGCTACCTCTGCTGCGGGCCTGTCAGACATAAGCCCCGCAATCGGCAGTTCGACCAGTGCCAGCTCCGCCCCGTCTTTCCATACTGTCACGCCGCCGCCAACTTCGCTCAGCCGGTTGGCCGCCTTGGCCATCATGTTCCGGTCTGTGCCAACGACGATCATGTGGTGGCTGTCATGGGCAACGGTTGAGGCTATCGCCATTTGCCCTTCATATCCAAAACCGGATACAAATCCGTTTGTCACGTCACCTGTCGCCCTGTGCCGTTCCACAAGGGCAATCTGATAGGTGTCGTCTTGCCCTTCGACCAGACCATCGACCACCGGCAACTCAGCAGTCAGTGCCTCTGTCGGGGCTTGATTTTCGACGACGCCGATCACCTTGGCCTTTACCGTGTTCGACCCTTTCGGCGCCTTGATAGCAAAGTCATCTGCTGCCAGTGTTTTGCCCATACGCACAGTCGCCCGCGCCGCTGGCGGCCAGTCATAATGCGGGCAGTCCACTGTGATCTTTCCGTCCAGTGCGACGGTTTGCCCGCGGGCGATGACATGTTCGATGGGCAAGGTCGCCAGATCGGAAGTCAGGATCATATCCGCCCGCCGTCCCGGCGCAATGCTGCCAAGCTCGCGTTCCAACCCGAAATGGGTGGCGGTGTTGATTGTCGCCATCTGCAAGGCAATCAACGGGTCGCACCCGCATTCAATGGCATGGCGTACAACCCGGTTCATATGCCCGTCATTGACCAGTGTTCCCGAATGGCAATCATCGGTGCAAAGGATGAAGTTTCGCGGATCAAGGCCCTTTTCCGTCACAGCGGTAATCTGGCTTTCGATATCATACCAAGCCGATCCGAGGCGCATCATCGACTTCATGCCATTGCGCACCCGCGCAATCGCATCCGCCTCTGCCGTGCCTTCATGATCATCTGCCGCACCGCCCGCCACATAGGCCGAAAACGCGATCCCTTTATCGGGCGAGGCATAGTGCCCACCCACGGTTTTGCCCGCGTTCATCGTCGCCGCCATTTCGGCCAGCATCTGTGGATCGCCATTGATCACACCGGGGAAGTTCATCATCTCACCCAGCCCGATGATGCCGGGCCAACCCATCGCCTCGGTCACATCTTCGGCCGAAATTTCAAACCCGGTTGTTTCCAACCCCGGCGCGGACGGCGCACATGACGGCATTTGCGTATAGATGTTGATGGGCTGCATCAGCGCCTCATCATGCATCATCCGCACGCCATGCAGGCCCAATACATTGGCAATCTCATGCGGATCAGTGAACATGGTGGTTGTGCCATGCGGGATAACGGCGGCGGCGAATTCGGCCGGGGTCAGCATCCCGCTTTCGATATGCATATGGCCATCGCAAAGACCGGGGATCAGATAGCGGCCTTCGGCGTCAATCACCCGCGTGTCGGGGCCGATACAATGCGAGGCATCCGGCCCGATATAGGCAAAGCGCCCCTCGGCCACAGCGACCTGCCAGTCCAGAACCTCGCGGCTTTGGACATTGACCAGTTTGCACCCACGAATAACAAGATCTGCCGCTTCCCGCCCCGCAGCCACAGCGACCAGACGGGGGGCCGACTCAGCCCAGGATTTGATGTGATTTTCCATCCCCAATGGTTTCACCGTTTTTGGGGACGCGCAAGACCCGTGTCAAACCGGAGTATCGAAACGTCGCGTTGCGAGCAGGTTCACCAAGTCATCATCTGACAAAAGAAAGGGCCACCGGAGTTTCCTCCAGTGGTCCTGAAAATGGCTGTAATGTGGGGCCGGTTATTCGGCGCCGAAAGTCGCAAGGAAGGCATAAATGTCATATGCCTGCGCTTCCTGACGCACCTGATAGGCCATCTTTCCGCGGGCGCGACGATCTTCAAGCGTCTCACGCAACCAGCCGGTCGGGTTCTGGACGTATCCAACAAAGCTTTCTTCGGTCCAGGTTGCGCCGGTTTCACCCAGCTCCATGACTGAATCGCTGTAACGGAAGCCTTCAATCGCGCCAGGTGCGCGGCCAGCTATTCCGAAAAGGTTTGGACCTGTCTTTGCGTTGCGGCCTGCAAGTACCGCGCCAGATGCATCAGCAACAACGTGGCACGCCACGCACTGCCGGTTGAATTGTTCTTCACCAGCGGCAGCATCGCCTTGTGATGAAGCGTGTCCATCTGCGAAAGCTGGTGCTGCAAGCACGGCAAGAGCGGCTGCAATAGTAAATCTCATCATGATCGTATTCCTTTTCGATCCTGCTTTGGTGACCGTTTGCCCCAGTCGCCGCCCAATGTAATGCATGTTTCAGGGGGGTCCACCCCCGCATGCAAAAGATTGCGTGATGAAGGTTACGGAGCGGATGAGGTTGGGGTGATTAGCTGTAAGGTACTTATAAAGTATTGATAAATAATAATTATCTTGCATCACTGATCATGCCAGGGAAAGCGTGACATGAAGCCGCACGGCCACACAATGGATGTTAGCCCCGCGTTTGACTGAGCAACCGCGCAAGTCTGTCATTGGGATGGCGGATGTCAATGTCCGCTGTGATCCTCGGCGTTAGCAGCTTCCTGATTCCGGGCTTCCACCTTGAACACCACATCAAGTTCCCCGGCTTTTTCGAAGACGAGTTTAACGTTGATCTCTTCGCCGATTTCAAACGGATCGCCGTCCAATCCCATGAACATCACGTGCTTGCCGCCGGGTTCGAATGCGACCGTAGCGCCTGCGGGGATTTCGACCCCCTCCAGATGCGTCATTGTCGCCACCCCGTCGGCAATCGTGCTTTCATGCAGCATGACACGGGGAAAGTCGGCCTCGGCCCGGACAATGCGGTCGGCCATATCGCCGTTGTTTGTCACCGTCATATAGCCTGCACCTGACATTGCTGTGGCCGTTGTTTCATAAGCGATCGGGTTCATGATCGTCAGGTCGCCAATTGCGTAGTCATCCGCCATCGCGAAAGAAGGCAATGCAAGAAGGGTGAGGCTAAGAAATTTCTTCATGCTTGCGTGGACCTGTTCATGAGTGGGTTTATAGCGTGTTTTTCCCAATTGCCGCGAAATCCGAGGATGCGCAAGGTTGCGCGCCATGTGATCTTTGTAACGTGATCGACAGAAGAGCAAACCTGCGGATCATCATTCGATTGCGATCTGCGCCCGGTCGGATTGGCCATTGGCGTCGATCACCGTCAATGATGAAAACCCGATGCCGGGTGCCGCGATCTCTATCTGTTGTCGGTGTGTGCGGGCAACAGGTTCGCCATTGGCCAACCAGATAAAGGGGGCTTGCCCATCGCGTACTTTCACCGTCAGTACAGACCCTTCAAGAACGGCCCCATCGGGCGGAAATGCGATGCTGGGTGAGGATGTGCTGGTGGATTGTGAATTTCCGAAATGCTGGAGGTGTCGGGGCAACTGTGCCGTTGGTAGCAACAAGGCGTGATGTGGTGGCGGGCCAAGCGGATCAACCGTTGGTTTGATGCGGGCGAAGGCGTCAAACATCACCGGCGCGGCCAGATCGCCACCAAATGCCCCTGGCACGGATGCCCCGTCTGGTCGCCCCATCCAGACCCCGACGACATGTTTTCCGTCAAATCCAATGGCCCATGCGTCCCGATGCCCATACGATGTACCGGTCTTAAACGCGATACCAGCACCACGGACACCGGTCGGGCGAGGGACTTCCGTCAGGATGTTCCCCACATGCCATGCGGCGGCGGCGCCCAGGACATCGTGTTGAGTGAACCCGCTACTGGGCGTTTGGTGCCATCGCAGGTCCACGTTGTTCCCGCCATTACCAATCGCGGCATAAAGCCTGACTAGATCTTCGAGGTTCAGACCAACGCCGCCCAATGCGATGGCTAATCCGGGGCGGCCATTGGGGAGTTTGGGTCGGGCACCGGCGCGCCGCATACCTGCCAGCAGGTGGTGCGGTCCAAGCGCCTCTGTCACGGCGACGGTGGGTATGTTCAGTGAATGCTGTAAGGCTGTACTTACTCGCAATTCACCACGGAAAAAGCCGTCAAAATTCTGTGGTGCATAGCCGCCAAAATCTGTTGGCCGGTCTGCAATCATGGTCTCGGGATGGATCAATCCTCGGTCAAACCCCAACCCGTAGACAAGCGGTTTCAAGGTTGATCCGGGTGACCGCACCGTTTGGGTCAAATCCAGAAACCCGCCACGCGCATCTGCACGATACGCAGCCGAGCCAACGCTGGCCAGAATATGCCCGCTTTGGTGGTCCGCCGCGATGATCGCAATTTGCAGACCATCGGATCGGGCCTGGACTGCATCGGCAGCCAACTGTTCCAATGCGGTTTGAATCCGTCGATCAATTGTCAGGTCGATGCGGCGATTTTCAGTATCCAGCGCGACAACTCGATCCGTCAGATGTGGTGCAAGTGCCGGGATCACATGGCGGGTTGCAGGGACGGGTTTGGCCGTCGCGCTGGCATGGGTTGCAGCGTCGATCACGCCATATGTCGCGAGCCGGGTCAGGACGTGATTGCGCGCCGAGGTTGCCTGCGCCGGTGCCCGGTCTGGTCGGCGCGCTTCTGGTGACTGGGGAAGTGCCACAAGTAGCGCCGCCTGCGCAGGGGTCAGCCGACGGGGCGGGCGGTCAAAATAGGCGTAGGATGCCGCGCGAACCCCTTCGATATTCCCCCCAAAAGGCGCGTGGTTCAGGTAGAGCGTCAGGATCTGATCCTTGCTAAGCTTTCGTTCCAGTGCCAGCGCGACGCGCATCTGTCGCAACTTGCCGGACCAACTGCTGGAGTTGCCTTCCTCAAGCAAGCGGGCAACCTGCATCGTCAATGTAGACCCGCCCGACACGATCTGCCCGTGCCAGACCGCTTGGCCGGAAGCGCGGATCATTGCCAAGGGATCGACGCCCGAATGGTTGGCAAAGCGTTTGTCTTCGTAGCGGATCAGCATGTCCAGATAGGTCGGATCAACCTCGGCCAAAGTCACTGGCAATCGCCAACGTCCATCCGGGGCCGTGTAGGCGCGCAGCAGGGCGCCGTTCCGATCACGTATCTCGCGACTTACCTCGGCGGTTATGGGGGGCAGCACCGTTGCGTCGACCCAACCGTCAAATGCGTCGCGCACGGCACCGCCGACCCAAAGGCAAAGTGCTATGGCAAAAACCGTTCTTTTCATTCGCTGATCGTCAATCGCCCCGGATCAGTATGCGCGCGCATTTGCGGGCGATACATATCCTCGACCGAGGCTGCAGGGTGGTGGAACTGTCCTGGCGACACCGCACGCACGACATAGGCCAGCTGAAACGGTTGATCGGACCGCCAGTCAACGGCGGCCAGGAACCTGTCCGTTCTGAAATCGGCATTTTCTGCACCAACCGGCCGGAGCCAATCAAGTGCCCGGATATCACCGCCAGCGATCAGGTTCGGATTGTCGATTTCAAACCCGGCAGGCAGCGGATCATTGACCATCAATCGCGCCTCTTGCCGTCCGAATGGCTGGATTTCCAGCACAGTCACCAGCCGGGTGCCCATGGCCACATTGCCCAGATCGACGCCGATCCCATCCATTGTGAAATAGGTCCGACGGATCGCATACCCATTGCCGCCCGCAGGTTCCGGGCTGTCGGGCACACCAAATGTGGTTACTGTCAGCTCTGTCGGTCCGGTACCGTCATTGGCAATCAGGACCGGTGCCGTTGCGGTCTGCGCATCACGCAATTGCACCACCGGCCCATTGGGGGCCAACCCATCAATAGTCAGTCCGGTGCCACGCAGATCATCAACAAGCGCGTTGGCCGCCAGCAGGGTCCAAGCGGCTTCTTGCGTCGAAACATGGCTGCTATCCGGCCCGATATACCGGACAAGCTGATCGCGATCGATTGCGTTGCTTCCAGCCTCGACCGCCAGTGTCAGAACGGCCGCCGCATCACGCCGATATGTACCATAGTCGCTGCGCCATGTTTGTCGTTCTTCCGCAGTCAAGCGCGCCCGCAATGCACGGCCAGCAAGGGCAAAGAGTGCATCCGCGCGTGGCTGATCACCATATTGTGCCAGTGCTGCACCCAACTGTGCCTGTGCCAATGGCGCGGTGAAGGCCTCTGCCTTTTGGTCCGCGTAATACCGCAGGTCACCTATTGCGGCTTCGCCCTCGCGGGCCAGAACAAACAGCGCATATGCCAGATCCCGCCCACCAGCATCGAAATCGGGGTAGTAGTTCACTGCATTACGCAGGTTTGCCACCGCGTTGCCATATGCCACATCCGGCACGGCATATCCTGCTGCCCGCGCACGTGTCAGGAAATCCGTAACATAAGCATCCAGCCACAAATCACCGGAACTTGGACGCCATAGGCCGAAGGCACCATTTGCCGATTGATTGGCCGTCACTTCGGCGATGGCCTGTTCGATCCGCCTGCCGATCTGATCCCGCGTGGCCAGATCCATGGCGCTCGCGACACCATCAAGATAAAGCAACGGCATTGCCCGCGACGCGATCTGTTCTGTGCAGCCGTATGGGTAACGATCCAGCGCGTTCAGCAGGCCCGGCGCGTCAAAACGGGCCAGCGGCCCGGCTGAAAGCGTCGATTTGCCCGTTCCCGTCGCGAACCCCGCAAAGACATTGTCGTCGAAGGTGAAGACGTCGCCCGGATCAAGGGTGAAACGACTGGTTTGGCTGACCTCCGGGTCGTTGACAATAACGGGAACGGTCAGGGATTTGACAAGGCTGCGCCCGTCTGGCGTGGTCAGAGTGACATCAATGCGATGATTGCCTGCCTCAAAAGCCGCAAAGGGGATTGCGACGATGTGTTTGCCGCCCTCGGCCAAGTCAAAACTGCCAGGAATTTGTGACACCATCCCGAGCCCTGTTGCATTGACGTTCATTCCCATCCGACCAAAGGGGCCATCGGCGTGCACAATCTCCAACAACAACCGGCTTTGATCACCGGGGGCCAGAAAACGTGGCACGCTGGCTGTGACCACAACCGGGTCACGGACAGTCACGTCACGCGTTGCCTGCCCGACGCCTGTGGCCGACCAGGCAATCGCCATGAGGCGGATCGTGCCGTTGAAAGCGGGTAGATCAAAACTGACTTGCGCCTGCCCGTTTTGGTCGACCGTCACAGGTCCGGTGAAGTAGGTGACCAGATCCTCCGTCGGTGGCGGGCTTTGCAGGCCTGCTTTGGCCACGGTGTCACCGCCGGATCGAACAGTGCCCATGGCCCCGTTCAGCCCGTCAATCAGCCGCCCGTAGACGTCACGCAATTCGACGCCCAGTTTGCGCTGGCCGAAATAGTGGCCTTGCGGATCGGGCGATTGGAACCCAGTCAGGTTAAGGATACCCAGATCAACTGCGGCCAGTGTCACAAAGGCCTGCTCGCCCGGGGCGATCCCATCAACCTGCACCCCGATTTGCATTGGACCGCGTGGTTGCATGATATCGGGCGCATCCAGTGAAACGTTCAACGCCTTGCTGCCGGGATCGACCTGCGCATAGCCAAGGCCCAGCGCCCGCGCCGGATTGCGCTTTGCATCAACGGCCATGGGACGGATCACCGATGCGCTGACATAGGCACCTGCACCCCATTCCTCGGTGACCGGCAGTTCGATCAGGTTTTCGCCTTCGGTCACGGATACATTGCGCAGGGTGATCAAACGGTCCGACATCACGGTCACAACCGCGATGCCTGCATAGCGTGGTACAATGCGAAACACAGCCGTGTCGCCCAGCGCGTATTGGTCCGCGTTCAGCGATGCCTCCAACAGATCAGGCGTATCATCAGCAGAGGCGGGCGCGTACCAGCCTGCCGAAAAATCTGTTGATGCGACGGCGTATTCCCCGCCAAGCGCTTCAACGACGATTTCGTGCTGACCCCAGTCCACATTCGCCGCAACCCGAACGGGCGCACGCCCCAGCGTTGCCTGACCGGTAGCCACGCGTTCGCGGGTGGTTGTTGGTTCCCAATTCCAGCGCCCATCCAACCTGTACCATTGATACCGGGTCCTGATCTTGTTGACCGTCCATTGCACCGGCAATTCGGCGCTGGTCAAATCGGGGTTCAATCCGATCAACTCAAACGGCGCGTCGCTGTCTTCGCCGATAACGCCGTCAAAAAGCGGTTTGATCCCGATCATAGGGCGATCCGGTAGGACAGGTGCAATGATCTGACGCTCGACCGGCCTGCCGGAACCTTCCTTGACCCGCGTCGTTACACGCAGTTCAAGCGGCTGTGCGGCATCTGCCTGTGGCATCGCAATAGGCATGTTTGCTGTGCCATCCGCCTTGGTTGTGGCGCCATCCAGATATGTCAGTTGCCCGTCAAAGGCGGCATCATACTGCCCGAACCGATAGCCCGGAAAACCGTCCAGAGTGTCGGAAGCGCGCAAAAGCGCCTCTCCTTCCACATCCAAATCAGCGCCGACTGCCCCGAACAAATACCGCGCCGCAACCGACAACGTGGGTTCATCGCCAAGTTTGATCTGTGCGGGCAGGGAGAGATCGAAATCAATTCGCTCTGGCAAGAAATCCTCGACCAATACGGTTGTACGCGCAAGGGGCGCCTGCTGATCGTCAACCGACACGGCAATTCGCCATGTGCCGCGCGGTGCTGTTGCCGCAACCGGCAGGGCAAAGACATGACCGCCTGCCTGATCATCTGTCGACACCGTGCGGCTGTATTCCACACCATCCGGCCGGGTCAGTATCGCGGTTAAGGGGATACCGACGCGACTGGTGGCCAGTTGATCCCGCATCAGGGCGGTCAGGTGAACTGTTTCGCCAGCCCGATAAGCCCCGCGATCGGTGGCCAGAAACACATCGATCGGTGGGCTGGGGTCGCGCCCTTCAACGCCGCGATCGGATAAATCGAACGCGGGATCGGTCAACGACAGGAAGGTCATGTCGTCACCTCGCGCCACGGTCACAAGGGCTGGTTGACTACCCCCCGTGCCCCGGGTCAGACCTGCCGGGATTTGGGCAACGCCTTGCGCATCGGTTTGCACCGCGGTCAGGACAGCGTTGCTTTGCGATATAAGTGTCACCGTCGCGTCAGGTAATGGCGCAGCATCACCAAGACCACGCGCTACAACAGTCAGGCCGTCATTCCCCAGATAGGTGGCGACACCGATGTCGGACAGCACAAACCATTGGCTCGTCGCGGCAATCTCGCGGCTAGGATCCGTACCGGATGCCGTCAGGGCATAAAGCCCTGCCGGTTCATCGCGCAGAATGTCACCCAGCGGCAGGCGGGTCAGCATATCGCGGTTCAGCTCTACAGTAACCTCAGCGGTGCCTGACCAGACATTTGTACCAATCTCTTCTGGCAAACCGTCCGTTCGGTAATTGGCCGATGCGCTATCCATCAGGCCGGACTGAATAGTGCGCATCAGATTGCGATCATCAACGCGGCTGAGAGAGAGATTCACTTCGGTCAGGTTGACAGTTTCAATCGGTATGGCCACGTCGCCCAGTCGGGGTAGGACATAGGCCCGCCCGGTAAACCGCATGGCTGGGGCGCGGTCGCGCACATAATGGATCAACTCAACCGGGCGGATCAGCTTTTCACCGCTGGCTGCTGGCAGGCCATCACGCAGAACGATCCGATAGCGGTTGCCATGGGCGACCCCGTCAACGCACAGTTGGCGGTCATCGACAGTAACGGCCAGTTGCGGGGATGGCAGTTGCACAAACAGGTCGTAGTCGGTTCCTGCCTTGACCAGGTCCTCGCTAAACACGGCGCAAATGCGTGGCGTCGCGCTGTCGCTTTCAACAATGGTATCCACAACGCGGAAACCGTATTTCCCGATAGCTTCTTCCAGGGCGAGCTCAATCTCGCGGTCGAAACGTATTTCTTGCGCCAAACGAAGCGCATCAATCATCAAACGGCCGCGGCGTTCCGTCTCCAACGCCGAAGCGATCTCGGTTGCGGCCAGCCGAAGGGTCTGCGGGTCGCCTGCACGAAAATAGGCCTTGATATGTGCTGAGAGGGCCATGCCGGTGATGCGGCTGCCGCTTACACCGGTGGTCCGCCCAAAGGCGATCCAATCCATTGCCTGATCCGTCTCCACGGCTCTGATCCATGCTGCCTGCTGGGTTGCGCTGGCTCTTGCCAAAGGTTGATTTTCTGCGCGGGTCAGCGTTGCGGCACCGGTGAAATCGACTTCGGCCAAGAATGACAGATCTGTCTTTCGGTCCGCAGCAGCAGCCAAAACCGACGGGTTGGTAGGATAAACGCGGCCCGACACGGCCCCATCGAAAGGAATGATCCCGGTGATATCGCGCTTGGGAAAGCAAGCATTGGAACGTTGGTTAAAGGTAAACGCCTCACAGCTTGCATCATTGGTGCATGCCGCCTCGCAGGCCGGTAGGGTGGTATCAAAAATCTGGGCCAGATCGGTGCCGACCAGATCAATGCCACGCTCATAAACCGTGCGGGTTGTCGGTACGGTATCATCGGCCGCCGCGACGTTTCCCCAAAACAAGAAAATCGTGAAAACAAAGGACACCCAGGACCGAGTCATGTTCAAACCTTTCGCTGAATATGGATCAAGGCTTGCATGGCTGGACGGGCCAGACAAGGGCGGCAATCCGCCCCTTGACATCGCATAACCCGCTTGCATGCCCGACGCCTGCTTGCTCTAACACCAAGAAAACCTGAGGGGGCCACAATGGTCGACATCGCAACGCGGGTCTGGAACCACAAATGGAAGATTGATCCGATTGTCCGGTCGTTGATCGACACGGATTTTTATAAACTGTTGATGTGCCAGTCGGTTTTCCGCAATCACCCGGACACCCAAGTCACCTTTTCACTGATCAACCGGACCAAGACGATCCGCTTGGCCGAGATCGTGGATGAGGGCGAGTTACGCGAACAGCTTGACCATATCCGATCACTGCGGCTGACCCGTGGCGAAAGCACATGGCTGCGTGGCAACACGTTCTACGGCAAACGACAGATGTTCACCTCCGCCTTCATGACGTGGTTTGAGAACCTGCAATTGCCGCCCTACCATCTTGAAAAGAAAGACGGGCAATATGAACTGACGTTTGAGGGCACATGGCCCGAGGTCATGCTGTGGGAGATCCCAGCCCTTGCCGTGATCATGGAACTGCGTAGCCGGGCGGTGTTGCGCGACATGGGCAAGTTTGAGCTTCAGGTGCTTTACGCCCGTGCCATGACGAAACTCTGGGGCAAGATCGAACAACTGCAGCCCATCGACAATCTGCGGCTCGCTGATTTCGGCACCCGGCGGCGGCATTCCTATCTCTGGCAGGACTGGTGCGTGCAGGCGATGATGGAGGGGCTGGGCGGCAGCTTCACAGGCACCTCGAACTGCCGCATCGCCATGATGCGCGAAATTGAGGCGATTGGCACCAACGCCCATGAACTGCCGATGGTCTATGCGGCCCTGGCCGAAAGCGACGACGCGCTGCGGCAATCCCCCTATGATGTGCTGGCCGACTGGCACGAGGAACATGACGGCAACCTGCGGATCATCCTGCCCGACACCTTTGGCACCAAAGGGTTCCTGCAAGGCGCGCCCGACTGGCTGGCAGGCTGGACCGGGATCAGGGTAGATAGCGGCGATCCGGCCACCGGGGCGGAAACCGCGATCAACTGGTGGAAGTCCCGCGGGGAGGACCCGACGGAAAAGCTCGTCATCTTCTCGGATGGCTTGGACGTTGAGAAGATCATCGAGCTGCAAACGCAATTCGCCGGACGGTGCCGGGTGTCGTTTGGCTGGGGGACCATGCTGACCAACGACTTCAAAGGGCTGGTGGCAGATGAAGGGCTCGCGCCATTCTCGCTCGTCTGCAAAGCCGTCGCGGCCAACGGACGGCCCACCGTGAAACTGAGCGACAACCCGAACAAGGCGATGGGGCCGGTGGGCGAGATTGCCCGATATAAGCGGGTGTTCGGGGTCGGGGAGCAGGTCGAGATGGAGGTTGTGGTTTAAGACAGAGGCTTGATCAGCCCGTCCCTATGAGCAAGGATGACTCGCTGTCGCCTGTGACGGCTGCAATTGTCTGAGCCAGACTGCCAAAAGACGAGGGCAATATCCAAGCCAATGCGTAGGTCGACGCCCCTTTTGTTCCGTGTCTGATACAAAATCATCTTCTTCAAGCAACCGCTTACCCAAGTCTTCTTCTTGTTGGACTTAGAGGTTCAGCTTGTAACTGAGGCGCATAAGTCGCCCGCTCTCAAAGAGATGTTGGGCTCAACTCCAGTTTTTGAAGCAAAGATTTGTTCCGACGAAACACGTTGACCTTCTCCCCGCCACCGGTCCAATCAACCGACACCACCGTCCCGGGCTTGACCCGGGACCTCTACGTCCATCCATGCACGGGCGCTGCCGTCTAGCTGGCCGCCTCGGCGATCACATTGTCGAAGAACACGCAGACCGTATTGATATCTGCACCATTTTGGATAGCTGTCATCAGTTCTTCGATTTCGCCGGATAGCACCCGCGCCCGGGCCGGGTCCTTGGCGCTGATGGTTTGCAGGGCCGTGGCCACTTCGCCGGATTTGGTCTGAATAGCCTCGGCCGAGCAGTTGTTTTGTGCCAGTGCCCCGGTGCTGAGCCCGATGATGGCCAGCCCTGTGATGATCAGTTTTTTCATGCGCGTCCTCATGTGTTCTACCCGGTGATCAGAAATCGACCGCCAGTCCCTTTTTTTCCCAATCACCATAGCGCACGGGTTCCGGACCGTCACGTCCGCCAAGCTCCGGCGGCAGGTTGACGCCGGCCTTTTTGCGCCGCTCTTCCGCTTCGGCAAGGGCCCGTTTGGCGGCTTCGGGGATATCGTCATCCTGATCGCTCATCGCCGTCTCCTTGTGGGGCGTATTGGTTTCATATACGTCCCTTTCAGCCACCTTCAAGGACCTTCTACATGCGCCAAACCGGCCTGCCTGCGCGTCGTACCGCCCATCATTTGCTGATGCAGATCACCGTTGAACATCGGCTGATGGCCGAGTTGGTGGCTGCGGGTGCCCTGTCGGACCTGCCCCCGGATGACCGTGCCCGCGCCCAGCGTCTGGCCCTTTATGCGCTGCGCGGGGTTGATCGGGCGGACCGCATGCTAAAGCCATTTCTGAAAAAAAACCCGCCCCCCTTTGTCATGAATGCCTTGCGTCTTGGGGTGATTGAGCTTTGCGGTGGCGAGGCTGCCCATGGCGTGGTGAATGCCTATGTTGAGATCGTCGCCCGTAACAAGCGCACGCAGGCGATGAAGGGTCTGACCAATGCTGTGCTGCGCAAAATTGCCGCCGAAGGCCCCGAAGGATGGTCGAAACGCCCGGTTCCGCTGACCCCCAACTGGCTGCGCGAACCGTTGGTTGCGGCCTGGGGGCGCAAGGCCGTAACAGCGATGGAGGCCGCCCATTTCGCGGCTGCCCCCCTTGATCTGACGGCCAAGGCCGATCCCGGTATGGTGGCTGATGCCGTTGGTGGCACTGTTCTCCCCAACGGAACGGTCCGCGTGGCCAATGCCAGCCAGGTATCGTCCCTGCCCGGCTATGCCGACGGAGAATGGTGGGTGCAGGATGCCGCTGCGGCCATGCCGGTCAAGCTGTTGGGTGACGTGACCGGGTTGACGGTGCTGGACCTCTGCGCGGCGCCGGGCGGCAAAACCATGCAACTGGCGAATGCCGGTGCGCGGGTAACTGCGCTTGATGTCTCCGCCAAGCGGATGGAGCGGGTGGCCGAAAACCTTGGTCGTGTTGGTCTGATGGCGAAAACGGTTGTCAGCGATGCTTTTGCCTTTGATCGAGGGGATTTTGATGCGGTGCTGCTTGACGCCCCCTGCTCAGCGACTGGCACAATCCGCCGCCATCCTGATTTGCCTTATGCCAAGGATGGTTCCGAGTTTGGCGCGTTGATTGACCAGCAAGAGGCATTGATCGATCACGCGCTTACGCTTTTGAAGCCCGGTGGGCGCCTCCTCTTCTGCACTTGTTCACTGCTGCCGGACGAAGGCGAGGTGCAGGTTGAGGCGGCCCTTGCCCGTCATCCGGGTCTGACCGTCGTTGCAAATAGCGTTGCCGGGCTACGAACCGAATGGTCAACGCCGGAGGGCGGCATACGTTTGCGCCCGGATTACTGGGCCGATATCGGCGGCATGGATGGATTCTATATGGCGGTTTTGGCAAAGCCTGCGTGACTTCGTCACAACCGTTTCCTATGATTCTGCCAACCGCCCCGACCCAGAGGCAAATGTAATTGGCAAAACCCACCACATGGCGCGCCCGCCGGACCCGCTTCATGAACCGCGTGCATGCGCGGCGGGCCGGTCGTGGTCTGGCGGCCACTGCATTTGTGTCAGCGCCCGAACCGCTGACCATCGGCAATGTCGCCCGCGGTCGTCAGTTGATTGCCGGGAACTTCCTGTTCTCGGGATTCCTTGTGGAGGGTCCCGAGATTTCGATCTGGGATGTTGGGCCTGATAACCCTGCTGTTGTTGCCGAAATTCAGGGCTGTTCGTGGCTGGACGACCTGGCCGCCGTCGGCACAGACAAGGCCAGACTCCGCGCGCAGGCCTGGATTTATGAATGGATTGATCGCTACGGCAAAGGTATCGGCCCAGGCTGGACACCAGACCTGACAGGGCGTCGCCTGATCCGCTGGATCAATCACGGCTTCTTTCTGCTGCGGGGGCAGGAGCCGGCGGCAGCGCAGCGGTTCTATCGCAGTCTTGGCCGCCAAACGGTGTTTTTGTCCAAGCGGTGGAAGGTCGCGTCACCCGGTCTTCCAAGGTTTGAGGCGCTTGCTGGCATGATCTATGCTGGTCTTTCGCTCGAAGGGATGGGCGCATATGTCCAGCCAGCCGTTGACGCCCTGGCGAAGGATTGCGAAACACGGATCGATGCGCGTGGCGGGATCGCAACGCGCAATCCAGAAGAGTTATTGAGCATCTTAAGCCTGCTCAACTGGACGGTGCTTTCCCTCAACGAAACCAACAACCGTGTGCCGACGCAAATTCTGGCGGCCGTCGCACATATCACGCCGGTCTTGCGGGCCTTGCGACATGGCGACGGAAGTCTGGCCCGGTTTCACGGCGGCGGGCGCGGGATAGAGGGGCGCCTGGACGAGGCGCTTGCGGCCTCGGGCGTCAAGGATCTGCCCGGACCGGGATTGCAAATGGGGTTTATGCGTGTGTCTTGCGGCCGCAGTTCATTGATCGTGGATGCCGCAGCCCCACCAGCGGGTTTGGCTTCGGCAAATGCCCATGCCAGCACCTTGGGGTTTGAGCTGACTTCGGGGCGCAGGCCGCTGATTGTCAACTGCGGTTCCGGTATCAGGTTTGGAGAGGAATGGCGAAGGGCCAGCCGAGCGACCCCCAGCCATTCAACATTGGGGATCGAGGGGGTTTCATCCTCCGAATTGGTTTCCGGGCAAAACTTGCTGGCAAAAACGCCGCGAACAGTCCTGTGCAACGCGCCGCAGACCGATGGTGCCCGAAAATTGGAACTGTCGCATGACGGCTACCGACCAAGCCACGGTCTGACGCATGCGCGGGTGCTTGAAATGTCACTGGATGGTCGTGTGCTGGAGGGTGAAGATCTATTGGCAGCCCTGACACCAGAGGATGAAAAACAATTTGGTGTGGTGCACGATCAGCCCCCATTGCCCGGCGTGCCATACGCAGTCCGGTTTCATTTGCATCCGGATGTGACCGCCAGCCTTGATATGGCAGGTGCCGCCGTGTCGATGGTATTGAAATCCGGCGAAACCTGGGTGTTTCAGCATGACGGCATCGCTGAAATGGCGCTTGCACCATCGGTTTATCTGGAAATTGGCCGTTTGAAGCCAAGAACAAGCCAACAGGTGGTTTTATCTGGGCGCGCAATGGCCTATGCGACGCGCATCCGTTGGTCGCTGGCCAAGTCGCAGGACACACCTGATGTTGTCCGGGACCTCGTGCAGGCCGATCTGGCGGACCAGATCGACTAGCACTTTGGGGATAACATGACCGACCTTGCACCGCTGCGCCGCGCGTTACTTTCAGTTTCAGACAAGACAGGGTTGATTGATTTCGGACGCGCATTGTCTGATCGGGGTGTCGAATTGCTATCGACAGGCGGATCAGCCAAAGCCCTGCGCGATGCCGGGCTTGAGGTGCGCGATGTGGCCGATGTGACAGGATTTCCTGAAATGATGGATGGCCGGGTCAAGACCTTGCATCCGGTTGTGCATGGTGGCCTGCTTGCCCGCCGCGACTTACCGGGTCATCGCGACGCGATGGTTGAACATGGTATTGGTCCAATCGATTTGCTGGTTGTGAACCTTTACCCGTTCGAAGAAACCGTCGCAAAGGGCGCGGATTTCGATACTTGCATTGAGAATATCGATATTGGCGGACCGGCCATGATCCGGTCTGCCGCGAAGAACCACGCCTTTGTAACTGTCGTGACCGATGTTGATGATTACGGCGCAGTATTGGACGCGCTGGATGCGAATGATGGTCAGACCACTTTGGCCCTGCGGCAGCGTCTTGCGCAGACCGCCTATGCCCGCACAGCCGCCTATGACACGGCGGTCAGCACTTGGATGGCCGGTGCCGTTGATGTCGATCAGCCGCGTCGTCGGTCCTTTGCGGGTACGTTCAAGCAGACCATGCGTTACGGCGAAAACAGTCATCAGGCCGCCGCGTTCTATACCGATGGCACTGGCCGCCCAGGTGTGGCCACGGCCGTGCAGCATCAGGGCAAGGAACTGTCCTACAACAACATCAATGATACGGATGCCGCGTTTGAACTCGTTGCAGAGTTTGATCCTGCGGATGGCCCCGCCGTGGCGATTATCAAGCACGCAAACCCATGTGGTGTTGCCCGTGGTGCCACACTCAAAAAAGCCTATACCAACGCATTTGACTGCGACCGCACCAGCGCCTTTGGCGGGATCGTCGCCCTGAACCAGCCATTGGATGAGGAAACGGCAAAAGCCATCGTCGAAATTTTCACCGAAGTTGTCATCGCGCCGGGTGCGTCGGATGCGGCCAAAGCAGTGTTTGCCGCCAAGAAAAACCTGCGCCTGCTGACCACCGATGGCCTGCCCGATGTAAAGGCCCCCATCACGACATACCGACAGGTGGCAGGTGGCATGTTGGTGCAGGATAAGGACACCGGCTATGTTGGCGTGGATGATCTGAAGGTGGTTACCAAGCGCGCGCCGACAGAGGCACAAATGGCTGACCTTCTGTTTGCGTGGAAGGTGGCAAAACATGTGAAGTCCAACGCCATTGTCTATGTGAAGGATAAAGCAACGGTTGGCGTTGGCGCTGGTCAGATGTCACGGTTGGATAGTGCGTTGATTGCCGCAAAAAAGGCAGAGCGCATGGCCGAAGCGATGGAACTGCCCGGACCGCTGACCGTTGGCTCGGCCGTTGCATCGGACGCATTTTTTCCATTTGCCGACGGCCTGATGGAAGCCGCTGCCGCAGGTGCCACCTGTGTCATCCAGCCGGGCGGGTCGATGCGCGACGATGAGGTGATTGCCGCCGCAGATGATGCCGGCATTGCGATGGTGTTTACCGGCATGCGGCATTTCCGGCATTAGGAGCAGATGATGCGTTTGGTTTTCTGGACCGGTCTTTGGGTTTTCCTGCTTGATCAGGTTAGCAAATATTATGTTGTCCATTGGCTGGGCCTGATCAACGAGGCCGACGGAAAGATCGAAGTCTGGCCGCCGTTCCTCGAGTTCCGGATGGCGTGGAACCGTGGTGTCAATTTTGGGCTTTTTGCCGATTTTGACATGCGCTGGGTGCTGATCGGGGTGGCGGTTGCCATATCTGCCGCCGTGCTGATCTGGCTTTATCGGACCGGCGCCACAAAATGGGGCTATATTTCTGCAGGTTTGCTGATTGGCGGGGCGCTGGGCAACGTCGTTGACCGCCTGTTTTATGGGGCGGTCGCGGATTTTCTGAATATGTCCTGTTGCGGGATCAGTAATCCCTACGCGTTCAATGTGGCCGATATTGCAATTTTCGCGGGGGCGATTGGCCTTGCATTCTTTACCGATGATGGCAAATCGAAATCCGCTGACAAGAAGGCGTGACCTGCCTTCATGCATCGGTTAAACAATCTCGACGATTGATAAAGGACGAGTTGATGCGCGCGATCATTTTTTCTGTTTTGGCCATAACTCTTGTGACTGCCTGTGCAAATACGGATCGGTCCTTGCGCGATTTGCGGGCGGCGGGCGGTGGCCCCGACGAATTCGCCGTGATCCCACAACGCCCACTGACATTGCCGCCCGCGGCATCCCTTCCCCAACCGACACCTGGTGGCACCAACCTGGCTGATCCGAACCCCAGGGCGCAGGCAATTGCTGCTTTGGGTGGGTCCAGTGCGGCCCAGTTTGCTGGCGGCATTCCGGCGCGTGACAATGCCCTTATCGCGCAGGCCAGCCGTTATGGGGTAACCCCGAACATTCGTGGGGAACTGGCTGCTGCTGACAATGCATTTCGTGCAGGCAAAAGCCGTCTCAATTTCTTTAACCCACTAGGGAGGGACAAGTATTTCCCTGCCTATGCATCACAAGCGTTGAATGCGCGAGCCGAGCTTGCACGCCTCAGCGCCGCTGGCGTCGCTGTGCCAAATCCGCAAATGCCCCGACCCGTACAGACACGGCCGGGTCAAATCGCTGTCGAACCGGCACCTGTTGTGGTGCCACGCCGGGTCCGCCAGACTTGTGTTTTCACCACAGCGGGACCGGGCAACGAATTGCGTAGGGTCTGTACCCCCATTGACGAAGATCAATAACCAATCCTCACATACGCGTTTGTTGTCTTGAACAATGGTGCACCCGACGTAGGTTGCTTCTGAGCAGAATGAAAAGGGTGCCCATGACACGTTTGATTGCCTTACTCGCCATGATCGGCTTTGCGTCGGCCGCCAATGCTGCCGAGGTGACGACATTTAGCCTTGATAACGGGATGGACGTTGTTGTGATCGAAGACCACCGTGCGCCTGCTGTGGTGCATATGGTGTGGTATCGCATTGGGTCCGCTGACGAGCCTGTCGGTGCGTCTGGCGTAGCGCATTTTCTGGAACATTTGCTGTTCAAGGCAACTGACGTTCTTGAGGCAGGGGAATTTTCTGCAACCGTGGCGGCCAACGGCGGCAGTGACAATGCCTTTACCAGCTACGATTACACCGCCTATTTCCAACGCATCGCCGCAGACCGGCTTGAGCTGATGATGCAGATGGAAAGCAACCGGATGAACAATCTGGCGATTACCGCCGATGATATCGAGACTGAGCGGAACGTCGTCCTTGAGGAACGTAATCAGCGCACAGAGAACAACCCGAACGCGTTGGCCAGCGAACAATTCCGCGCCGCCCTATACCAGAACCATCGCTACGGTGTGCCCGTGATCGGTTGGAAACACGAGATGGAGCAGTTGGACCTGCAGGATGCGCTGGATTTCTACGACCTCTATTATTCGCCAAACAACGCGGTTCTTGTCGTGGCCGGCGACGTGGAGCCGGACGAAGTCAAGGCGCTGGCTGAGACCTATTATGGCGTCATTCCGGCAGAACCCGACCTGCCCGAACGTTTGCGCCCGGAGGAGCCGCCGCAGCGAGCCGAGCGCCGGATCACCTTTACTGACCCACGTGTCAGCACACCTTATGTGACCCGCAGCTACCTTGCGCCAGAGCGCGACCCGGGCGCGCAGGAGGAAGCGGCTGCCTTGGTCTATCTGGCCGAACTGCTGGGTGGTTCGTCCTTCACTTCTGACCTTGGCCGTGCATTGCAGTTTGACAGTCAAATCGCGGTTTACACCAATGCCTCATACAGCGGCAACGCGTTGGACGATACCAGCTTTGGCGTCACTGTTGTGCCTTCGGCAGGCGTCACCTTGTCGGAGGCCGAAGCGGCCATGGACGGCGTGATCGCCGCGTTTCTTGAAAACGACATCGATCCTGAACGCATGGAAAGCATCCGGACCCAGTTGCGCGCGTCCGAGGTTTACGCATTGGATGATGCCAGCGGGTTGGCGCGCCGCTACGGTGCCGCGTTAACCCAAAGTCTGACCATTGAAGATGTCCAGGCATGGCCCGATATCCTGCAAGCTGTCACAGAAGATGACATCAAGGCGGTCGCCGCCAAAGTGTTCAATCGCGATCAATCCGTCACCGGCTGGGTCGTGGCCAACCCAGAGGAGGCACGTTGATGTTGCGTATCTTTTTCGCCATTTTTCTGATGCTTGCCGCGAGTGTTGCGCGGGCAGATATCGACATCAAAGAGGTCACCTCGCCCGGTGGTATCAACGCATGGGTGGTCGAAGAACCCAGCATTCCGTTTATTGCACTTGAAATCCGGTTTCGCGGCAGCGCATCGCTTGATCTGCCCGGCAAACGCGGGGCCACCAACCTGATGGCGGGCCTTCTGGAAGAAGGGTCGGGCGATATGACAGCCCAGGAGTTCCAAACCGCACGTGAGGCATTGGCCGCGCGTTTCAGTTACCGCGCCTATGATGACATATTGTCGATTTCTGCCCGGTTCCTGACCGAAAACCAGGATGCTGCGCTGGGGCTTTTGCGCCAATCACTGATTGATCCAACATTTGAGCAGGACGCGCTGGACCGCGTGCGCGCGCAGGTTCTGACGGGTATTGCCAGCGACAGCAAAGACCCCAATGAAATTGCAAACATGGCGTTTAATGCTGGCGCATTTGGGGCCCATCCCTATGGCAACAGTCTGAGTGGCACTGAAGAAACCGTTAACGGCTTGACCCGCGACGACATGTTTGACGCCCATCGCAATGCGCTGACACGTGATCAGCTATTTGTATCGGTTGTTGGTGACGTCAGCGCCGACGATGTGGGTGCCATGCTGGACGCGCTGTTGATTGAACTCCCAGAAACCGGACCGGCGCTGCCGGCAGATGTGGCATTCGGCCTTGATGGTGGCGTGACTGTTATTGACTATGACACACCGCAATCTGTTGCACTGTTTGGCCACGCGGGCATAAAGCGCGATGACGAAGATTTCTTTGCCGCCTACATCATCAACCAGGTTTTGGGCGCCGGCGGCTTTGAATCCCGTCTGATGGAGGAAGTCCGCGAAAAACGGGGCCTGACCTACGGTATCCGTACTTACCTCGTTCCGAAGTTTCATGCGGAAATGGTTCTTGGATCTGTTGCATCCGCAAATGACACGATCGCACAGGCGATCGAGGTGACGCGCAACGAATGGGCGCGCATGGCCAACGAGGGTATGACGGCGGAGGAGCTGGCAACAGCGAAGACGTTCCTGACCGGCGAGTACCCGCTGCGCTTTGATGGCAATAGCGAAATTGCCACGATTATGGTCGGCATGCAGATGATTGGGCTATCGCCAGATTATGTGATCAACCGCAACGCCTTTATTGAGGCCTTGACGCTTGAGGATGTAAACCGGGTTGCGGCGGAACTGCTGCAACCTGATGCGCTTCATTTCGTTGTTGTCGGCCAACCAGAGGGGTTGGAAACAATGCAATAGGTGGCAGAACTTTTGCGCGCGGCCTGACTTCTTCGCTCGCAGAATCGCGGCGGGACATGCTATAACTTGTGGCATGGCCATGACTGACCCCCATATAAACCCCGCTCCGGTGATCCGGCAGTTGGATGATGCTGCCATCAACCGGATTGCGGCGGGCGAGGTGTTGGAACGCCCTGCCTCTGCCGTCAAAGAACTGGTCGAGAATAGCATCGACGCTGGCGCAAAACGGATTGAGGTCGTGATTGCGGATGGTGGTAAGACGCTGATCCGCGTCACGGATGATGGGTGTGGCATTGCGCCCGGTGATCTGCAGCTTGCCTTGTCCCGTCATGCGACATCAAAGATCGACGGGTCAGACCTGCTGAACATCAATTCGTTTGGCTTCCGGGGCGAGGCGCTGCCGTCCCTTGGTGCCGTTGGCCGATTGACCATCACCTCGCGGGTCGTCGGGCAAGAGGCGGCAAGCATCAGCGTCGCAGGCGGCAACGCTGGCGATGCACGCCCTGCGGCCCTGACAAGCGGCACGGTGGTTGAGCTACGGGATATCTTTTACGCAACGCCCGCGCGCCTGAAATTCCTGCGGACCGATCGGGCCGAAGCGCAGGCGATCAGCGATGTGGTCAAGCGACTGGCCATGGCCGAACCGTTTGTGACTTTCATTCTGCGCGATGCGTCAGGCGGTGACCAGCGCACAACATTCCGCGCCGACGCTGAAAGTGGGGATCTGTTTGATGCCTTGCATGGTCGGCTGCGCAATGTGCTGGGCCGCGATTTTGCTGACAATGCGCTGGCGATTGATACGCAGCGCGACGGCTTTCATCTTACCGGCTATGCCGCATTGCCGACCTATTCGCGGGGTGCTGCGGTGGCGCAATTCCTGTTCGTCAATGGTCGTCCCGTGCGTGACAAAATGCTGCTGGGGGCACTGCGAGCCGCCTATATGGACGTGCTGTCGCGAGACCGGCATCCGGTTGCCGCCCTATTTGTGGACTGTGACCCGACGCTGGTGGATGTGAATGTGCATCCCGCCAAGACAGAGGTGCGTTTTCGCGATCCGGGGATTGTCCGCGGGCTGATCGTGTCGGGCTTGCGGCATGCTTTGGCTGAGGCGGGGCACCGGGCGTCAACCACTGTGGCCAATGCCACATTGGGCGCAATGACGCCGGAACCAGTTGCCGCTCGGGTCTACCAGATGGATCGCCCAAGTTTCAGCGCCCGTTCAATGACGTTTCAGGCTCAGGCCCCGGGATTTGGAGAGGCCCCGTCGGCGCGGGTTGAGCCCGCGGTTTTGGACGAACCGGATAACCTGCCACTTGGCGCCGCGCGCGCGCAGGTGCATGAAAACTATATCATCGCCCAGACTGAAGCAGGGATTGTCATTGTCGATCAGCATGCCGCGCATGAGCGGTTGGTCTATGAGAAACTGAAAACACAAATGGCCGAAAACGGGGTTGCAGCACAGGCATTACTGATCCCTGAGATTGTGGAAATGACAACTGCTGAGGTCGCTCAATTGATGGAGATTGCGAACGATCTTGGGCGATTGGGTCTAACGCTGGAACCGTTTGGTGGAGGGGCAATTGCGGTTCGCGAAACGCCAGCGATCCTTGGCGAAATCAATGCCGAAAAAATGCTGCGGGATATTCTGGATGAGCTTGCAGACCAAGGCGAAAGCGCGAATGTGCAAAGCAAGATCGAGGCGATCCTCAGCCGGGTGGCCTGTCACGGTTCCATCCGCTCTGGCCGTCGGATGCAAGGCGCCGAAATGAATGCACTTCTGCGAGAGATGGAGGCAACGCCACTTTCGGGGCAGTGTAACCACGGGCGACCGACATATGTGGAGTTGAAATTGTCAGATATTGAACGGCTGTTCGGGCGCACATGATTCAAATTGGCGAGCAAACTTACGCATTTGATGACCCGCTGGTGATCGGCGTTCTGGTCGGCACAATCGTTGTATTGTTGATCCTGATCCTGTTGATCACAACGGTGCGCCGTGCCGGGCGCTCTGCCGAGGCGGTTCAACATGTGGCAGGGCAACTTGGCCGTTTGACCGGGGACGTGCAGGCGCTGGGACAAGGCCAACACCAACTGGCGGGCAATATTCAGACGGTCAGCGATGCGCAGGCCAACGCGCAGGTTCATGTGGTGCAAACGATGGAAGCGCGTCTGGCAGAGGTGCAGGCCCAAATGGCAGAACGTCTGGCCGACAACGCCTTGAAATCTGCGCGATCACTGTCCGACATGCAGGAGCGGCTGAAAGACACGCTGTCCGGCAGTACCGAGAAAACAACCAAAAGCCTGACGGCATTGCAGGAACGTCTGGCCACGATCGACAAGGCCCAGACGAATATCGAAAAGCTGTCGGGCGATGTGCTGTCTTTGCAGGACATCCTGTCCAATAAACAACGACGCGGAATGTTTGGTGAAATCCAGTTGACTGATATTGTGTCCAAGGCGCTGCCATCTGACAGCTACGCATTACAGGTCACCCTTTCAAACAACACGCGGGCCGATTGTCTTGTTCATCTGCCAAACCCGCCCGGTCCCATCGTGATTGATGCGAAATTCCCGTTCGAGGCTTACGAGAGCCTCGCCTCTGCCGATACCCCCGAGTTGCAGAAAATTGCGCTGCGTGATCTCGGCAATGCGGTCCGCAAACATATCAAGGACATCAGCACGAAATACATCATCGAAGGTGAGACAGCAGATGGCGCAATCATGTTCCTGCCGTCCGAAGCTGTCTATGCCGAACTGCATGCACGACTGCCTGAAGTTGTGCGGGCGGGGTTTGATGCGCGGGTCTGGATCGTGTCGCCAACCACCTGTATGGCGACATTGAACACCATGCGCGCGATCCTGAAAGATGCGCGCATGCGCGAACAAACTGGCGAGATCCGCAAAGCGTTGCGGATGCTGCATCGTGATGTTGAAATTATTGGCGAAAAAGCAGGGAAGCTTGAAACCCACTTGCGGCAGGCGGGTGATGATGTCTCGGGCGTTCTTGTTGCCGCGACGCGGGCCGGTAAGCGGGCTGACAGGCTGGATAACTTTGATTTCGAAGAGCTATCAGCGGACGTTGATCCAAAGGTCGTGCCCTTGGCATCACCCCAAAAATAGGAAAGGCCCCGGATAAGCCGGGGCCCGGGTCGAGTGGCCGAGGGAAGGTTTAGATGCCGACAAAACGTTGCGCGATCCGGGGCAAAAGGCTGTTGAACCGCAATGGCGCGTCGGTTGCCGCCAAGCAGATGCAATCCAAACCGTCTTCCGCAATTGGCTTGTGGTTCAAATCCTCGTTTGCAACTTCAACGTCGCCGGTACCAAACCTGTCGGTTTCATCGACGAAGGCACCTTGCAGAACAAGCGTCAATTCGGTGCCGCGATGCCCATGATCGGGGACAGCTGTGCCTGCCGGGATATGCAACAAACGCACGCTTGCATCTTTTGAGGTTGGCAAAATCATCTGACTGACCCCGCCACCGATCTTGCGCCATTTCACAGCATCCGCATCGCCGTTGACATAGGCACGCAAAGGCGCCGGGAAAATCCCGTTGCTTCGTGGCGAAGGCTTCTCTGGTGCAGATTGTGCCGTTCCATCGATCAACGCCATTGTCGAAGCCAGCGCATCATCGGCCATATTTACGGGCGGCACCTCCAACATGACTTCACCGCCAACGGCATCGTATTCGGCCAATGCAGCCCGGCAGGTGTCACACATCGAAATATGCGTGGCGACCACAAGGTTGAATGCCTCCGGCAAAGTGCCTGCGGCGTAACCCATCAACAGCGGCTCTGTCAGGTGGTGTTTAATATTTGTCATCATGTTCATCATTTCATTTCATTGCATGGCGCAAACGTTCCAGCGCCAACCTAATCCGCGATTTGATCGTGCCAAGTGGTAGGCCTGTCTCTGCAGCGATTTCGCTATGGCTCAGATCACCAAAATAGGCTTTTTCGATTAGTTTTCGTTGTTCAGGCGGCAATGTCGCGAGGGCACCGCCCAGTTGTTCTGTTTCTTGTTGCAGCGCCAGAATCTCGGTTTGATCGGGTTCCGGCTCCGGCCCCCATGGCAAATCTTCTGGTTCCGGCCGTCTTTGCTTGCGCAAAATGTCGATCTTGCGATTCCGGGCAATGGTAAAAATCCATGTGGACACGCTCGCCTTTGTCGGATCGAACATATGGGCTTTGTTCCAAAGGGTCGCCATGACCTCTTGCGTGCATTCATCCGCAAGATCCGGGCTGGCCCCCGATTTCATCAGGAACGACTTCACGCGGGGCGCAAAATGGGCAAATAGCTCGGCGAATGCCGTCTTGTTTTTATCGTCCCGCACCGCATGAACCTGCGCAACCCAAGCCATCCGATTGGCCAATTGCTTGGTCTTCACTTTTCCAGCCCCCGCTATGCAAGACTTTTTCGCCTCGTCCTTATCATAGACAGGCGGGCTCGGGGGCGCACCCGCTTTCGTAAAGGCATAAGTTTCGATCAACATATTCCTGTTACGGAGGCTGGCAGTGTCTGGATCACTTGGTGCTGAGAAATTTTAATATGATCTACGCGCGCGCGCGCTACGTAAGAAGCAATGCGACAAAATAAACGACGGAGCAGGGACTTATGCCTTTTGAAACAAATACTCACGCCCCCCGCCATGTGGCGATAATCGGGGCAGGGATTTCAGGCATGGGTGCAGCACATGCCCTGGCAAAAGACCACCGTGTCACCTTGTTTGAGGCAGAGAAACGTTTGGGTGGGCACGCCCGCACCCGAATGGCTGGCCGTCATGGTGACCAGGCCGTCGATACGGGCTTCATCGTGTTCAACTACGCCAATTATCCGAACCTGACTGCTCTTTTCGATCATCTTGATGTGCCTGTCACCAAAAGTAACATGAGCTTTGGAGCGTCTTTTGGTGGCGGTCAGATGGAATACGCTCTGACCAGTCTGGACGCCTTGTTTGCACAGCGCCGTAATGCGATAAACCCGAAGTTTCTTCGCATGATCCGCGATATTATTCAGTTCAACGCAAAAGGGTTGCAGGCGAGCAAGGATGAAACACTGACGATCGCCGGACTATTGTCCAAACTGAAGCTCAGCGACTACTTTCGCGATCATTACCTGTTGCCGTTTTCCGGGGCGATCTGGTCAACGCCGAAAGAAAAGATACTGGACTTCCCAGCATATGCGCTGATGAAGTTTTTCGACAATCACGCGTTGCTTGGCGCAACGGGGCAACACCAATGGTACACCGTCAGAGGCGGATCACAGCAATATGTCACCCGACTTGGCCAGGATATGTTTCGCCGTGGCGTTGATATGCGGCTGGGTGCCCCGGTGCAGGGTGTCCGCCGTGGACCGATAGGGGTTGAGGTCAAAACGTCCTGCGGCGAATGGGAAATGTTTGATGAGGTCATTTTTGCCACCCATTCCGATGATACTTTGCGCCTCCTGTCCGATCCAACCTCAGTCGAAAGATCGATATTGGGGGCTATCCGCTATCAGCCCAACCGCATCGTTTTGCACTCCGATACATCCGTAATGCCAAAACGCCGTCAGGTCTGGTCCTCTTGGGTCTATTCAGAAGATACCGGTCACGCTGGCGGTGAAATCGATCTGACCTATTGGATGAACTCACTGCAACCCTGGCTGCAGGCCGAGGATCTGATGGTTACGCTGAACTCCAAACGTCCAATCCGCGAAGATCTGATCTGGGATGAGGTCACGCTGCGCCATCCGGTTTATGATCTTGAAGCCCTGGCCGCGCAGGAGGCTGCCGTGGCGATGAATGGATCAAACAGAACATGGTTCTGCGGTGCATGGATGAAAAATGGCTTTCACGAGGATGGGCTTTCCAGCGCTTTGGATGTTGTTCATGCCCTGAACGCGGTCGAACGTCTTGACGTTGCGGCCGAGTGACCTGTGACATCGAACATATCGCGGCCGAAACCTATCACGGCCGTCGCGGTGCCACCAAGAACGCCTTTCGCTATTCGATTGACTATGTGTTGGCCGATGCAGAGGCGGCGGTGAAGGGCCCGGCATTGTTTGCGCGAAACACAGCCAACGTCATGTCCCTGCAGGACATCGACCATGGCGGCCCGCCCAAACAGGGGCGCGGCGCCGCCTGGGTGCGTGAGATCCTGAAGACTTACGACGCACCTGATCCCGCGCGGGTGATGTTGCTCGCCCAGCCACGACTATTCGGGCATGTGTTCAACCCCGTTTCGTTCTGGCTTTGCTATGACGACAAAAATATGCTGCGCAGCGTTATTGCCGAAGTTACCAATACATTTGGCGACCGTCATTCCTACCTGTGTCGCCATGACGATGGGCGACCGATTACCAGGGATGCGACGATTTCAGCGCAAAAGCTGATGCATGTCTCGCCCTTTCAGCCGGTCGAGGGCGGGTATGTTTTTCGGTTTGATATCCAACCTGACAGCATCGGCATCTGGATCGATTATTCGCGGGGCAATGGCGGGTTGATCGCAACCCTCACTGGCCCACGCAAGCCAATGACCAACCGGTCGATCATCCATGCCGCTTTGCGCCGTCCGTTCGGGTCGCGCCGGGTGCTGACGTTGATCCATTGGCAGGCGCTAAAGCTTTGGTTCAAAGGCGCGACATTCCGATCGCAACCTGCGCCGCCCGTTGAAGAGGTCAGCAAATGACAGCCCTGAGGGAACGGCTGCCTGCCTATTCCGGTTTCGCAGCGGTGTTGTCCGGGGCCGGATTGCCGATCTACATATACGCTCCGAAATACTACGCAGATACGTTTGGCGTCAGCCTGACCGCGCTTGGCGCGGTCTTGTTTGGGCTGCGCCTGTTCGACGTCATTCAAGATCCTGTTCTGGGCTGGATCAGTGAAAGACTGACGGTTGGCAAGAAGCTGATCATTACGGTCGTTGCGGGCATTCTTGCCATGTCGATGATTGGCCTCTTTGCCGTCGTTCCACCAATCGATCCGATCTGGTGGTTTGGGCTGACGATCACGGGGTTATTCACCGCCTTCAGCTTTCTGACGATCAACTTCTACGCCCAAGGGGTCAGCAAGGCGGGCGACGCCGCGCAGGGGCATGTCCGGTTGGCGGCCTGGCGGGAAAGCGGCGCTTTGCTTGGGGTCTGCATTGCGGCGGTCATCCCCACGGTCCTGATCGGTGTTGTCGCGGAGCCTTTTGCGGCCTTTGCCTATGGATTTGCAGCTGTCACGCTGATTGCCGCGTTGTCCATGTGGCCCGAATGGAAAGGGCGGGTTCGGCAGGAGCCATCTCAAATAGGCGAAATTGTTGCAGATACAACAGCGCGCCGATTGCTGCTCCTGGCGCTCGTAAATGCGACGCCCCTGGCCGTTTCAAGCACATTATTCTTGTTTTACGTCGAAAGCCGTCTGGGTGCCGCTGGTTGGGAAGGGGCGCTGTTGGTGCTGTTTTTTCTGGCTGCGGCGGTCTCCTCTCCGATCTGGTCTGCC
Organism: uncultured Paracoccaceae bacterium; assembly: GCA_947500055.1. Classification (GTDB taxonomy): domain Bacteria; phylum Pseudomonadota; class Alphaproteobacteria; order Rhodobacterales; family Rhodobacteraceae; genus Yoonia. The sequence goes on along the minus strand of CANMQO010000003.1, from coordinate 284,380 downwards.
CTTGCGCGGCGATACGGAGAAAGACCGGTTCTTTTGACCGCGATGATCCTTGCCATCGCGTCCTTTGGCTACACGGTCACTTTATCGACCGGCGATGTGATCCCTTTTGCGATTGTGTGCGTATTAAGTGGTGCAACGATCGGGGCAGACCTTACGCTGCTGCCCGCAATGTTTGCAAAGCGGATGGCCGCAATCTCGCCCAATGGGGGGCAGGGATTTGGACTTTGGACATTGGTGAACAAATTCACCCTGGCCTTCGCTGCGGTGGTCCTGTTGCCACTGCTGGAACGCTCCGGTTTTGAAGCCGGGCAAACAAACCTGCCCGACGCGGCATTGAACATGTTGACGGTGCTCTATGCGCTTGTGCCGTCTTTGCTGAAACTTGTGGCAATTGGGTTGCTGGTTGCCACGAAACTTGAGGAATAAACGATGTCGTTTATCGCCTACCTTCTGATTGGTGCGGCCCTGATGGCATTCGCCCTGTTATGCAAAGAGCGTTACGTGTCGTTTCAGGCGCAACGGTCCGGCGATTATTCTGATGGCCCAATCTTCGACATTCGGGAGCGGTTTCAGGGGCCCATTATCTGCGAAGGCGTCATTTACGGGCCGACGGGCCGCGTCACATCCCGTTTCGTCGCGGATTTTGATGCGACCTGGAACGGTAACGTCGGAACGATGGTCGAGAAGTTTTACTACGATAGCGGCAATGAACAGGATCGTGTGTGGACTTTGACCCTGTCCAACGATGGCACGATCAAAGCCGAAGCGCCCGATGTTGTCGGCGCGGGGCATGGTCGGCAGGACGGATCAGCGGTCATGCTGAATTACCGCATCAAGCTGACTGAAGATGCGGGCGGTCACGCGCTTGATGTGACAGATTGGATGTATCTGATGGCCAACGGGTCAATCATGAACCGCAGTCAGTTCCGCAAATTCGGGATCAAGGTTGCTGAAATGGTGGCCACGATGCGCCCCCGTGAACAGCGATACGCAGGAGAGTGATGTGAGAAACTGGCAGGGAAAACGCTATTGGCTGGTCGGTGCAAGCGAGGGGTTGGGCCGCGAGGTTGCCTTTGCCCTCAGCCGTGCAGGGGCCGAGGTGATTGTCTCGGCCAGATCCGAAGATCGGCTTGGGGAATTGGTTGCCGAACTACCCGGCAAGGCATCCTTCATTACCGTTGATGTGACTGACCGAGCGGCTGTGGAAAAAGCGGCCTCCGAGGCCGGTGACCTCGACGGTGTTGTTTACCTTGCCGGTGTCTACTGGCCGATGAAGGCGCAGGATTGGGACAACGAAAAAGCCGATATGATGGGCGAGGTCAATTTCCTTGGGGCGTCCCGCGTCGTCGGGTCCGTTATCAAGGACATGGTTACCAAAAACGCAGGGCATATCGTGCTGGTTGGATCGCTATCGGGTTTCCGGGGCCTGCCGGGTGCCATCGGCTATTGTTCGTCCAAGGCCGGGATGATGGCGCTTGCGGAATCCATGCAAGCTGACCTGCGCACATCTCCGATCGAAGTGCAGTTGATCAACCCCGGGTTCATCAAGACGCGCCTGACGGAAAAGAACGACTTCAACATGCCGTTTATCATGTCGCCCGAAGATGCGGCCAAGGAAGTGTTCGAACACATGAACACGGACGGCTTCAAGAAAAGCTTTCCCATGGTGTTTTCATGGGTGTTCCGGCTGTCCCAATTCATGCCTGATTGGATGTATTACCGGCTGTTCGGGGCGAGATAATCCGGGTCCGAACGACGTTTGGACCCTTCAAGCGATGTGCCGCGGGTTATGTATGGCTCCAATCGGAAGGGTCATCGGATTTGTTGGGCGACAGGCCAAGTACGTCCCCCTTGGTCGAACAGCCAAGACCCAGCACCGTGCGATTGGCGTAACTGAAATAGGCGCTGACCTGATTGATCTCCAGAATTTGACCGTCATCGAAACCCGCTTCGCGTAGCCGTATGACGATGTCTTGTTTCATACCGCCTGGGTCGCGTGTCAGTTGGCGGGCATATTCCATGGCCAGCTTTTCTGCGTCGGTCAGTGGCGCGGCGTCGGGGTCACGCGCGTCAATTGCTGCGCGAATTGCGGCGGCACGATTGTCATCGGCCAATAACCGTTTGAGACCTGCGAAGTGATGCTCGACGCAATATGCGCATTCGTTCAACGCACTGACCCAGACACCAAGCGTTTCAAGAAACCACTTCGGGATCGTGTTGCCGGAGTGGTGCAGAACATATTTGTAGATCGCCATATGCCCTTCCATCGAATGGGGGCGCAGGCTGTGCATCATCATTATGTTGTCAACATTGTTGTCCGGCCCTTTGACGCGGTCATAAAGTAGCTTCAGCTTCCCGGTTGCTTCTTCATAGGGGACTGTATCAATCCAAGACATTATCGTTCCTTTCGCAAGACTGGCCCAACTGAACGGGGTTCTGGTCGTTCGTTGCACAGCGGGGGTCAGGTTGTCACTGTTCCTTTCGGTGCGAAATCCCTTCTACCGATAAAGACTTGCGCCAGATCAAGGCTCGCCGCACCATTCTCTCGCATGTTGCCTGCAACAGGAGGACCATCCATGCTACCTATTACCGCAGACAAAATCGCCGAGGTGATCATCCTCGCCCGTGAACTGGACCGGGCTGAAAATGAGTTTGACGCATTCATTGAACGTCTGAACGAAGATGAACAGGCCGGTCTGGTTGCCGTTTTCTGGATTGGGCGTGGTAGTTTCGAGGCCGAGGACATTGACGAAGCCATCGACACCGCGACCCGCGAGGCAACGGTGCCCACGGCAGAATACCTCAAAGGGTCACCGCATCTGTCCGATCATCTGGAAGCGGGTCTCGAAGCGTTGGGCGGAGATGCAAACGCAGAAGCTGACGACCTTTATCGTCCGGCCTGACCGTTTAGCTCATCGCCTGATCAAAACAGGCCTGCGCGCGACCCCATACACCGTCATCCAATGCGTCTAACGTCATGAGATGCGGCAATAGTTGCGCGGCAAAATCCTCACTGCTTTCAGCGGGCAGCATCGAAGGCAGGTTATCAATCGCCGTCACATCCAGAACCGGTTGATCATGCACCCGCAACGCCGGTTCATTCCATGTCGTCGTCCGATCATAAACCTTGATCGGTGAAAAATCGCTGTCCGGGTCGCAGGCTATGTCACCAATCACCGACAGAGCACGCGGCCCGGCCTTCGCGCTCGCAGGTACAAAAACCGGGGTGCCCGGCCGTGCCAATATGCAGTTGAGAAAGATGTCATGGGTGAGCACCTCGGGGAACGGCCCGCCTGATGCGGTTTCAGCCATATCCCATTTCGTTGTGGCCACCCCCATCGCCTGACAGAGATCTGCAGCACCGGTTCCCACGCGGCCAAGTGCGCCGATAATCAGCGCGGTCGGGCGCTCAGTGCCAAGTGTGGCCAGCGATTGCTGTAGTTCGGTCAGCATATGATTGGCATTCGGATAAGCCTTAACGGCCCCTGCGACTTCACCGCGTTGTTGTGCGATCCAGCACATCAACGCCACTGCGGCGCCCGCATAGCCCGCCCAATACCCAAAGGCTGCAACCCGGCGGCCATCCGCGTCTGTCAGATATTCCAGATCCAACAATGCCCCGCCGCCCGCCTTGAACCGGCCCAGCAGAACCTGCCCCGCAGGCTGCCCCTTATAGGCGTGGCCAAACATGATGTGACGGTGGCGCAGCGGCGTGCCGTCATCCGGCAATTCCTTTAATCCAAAAATGATCGCGTCATCAGGCGCATCGACCCAGGAAAACTCAGGCGCAATCGCACAACCGGCTGCCGCGTAATCCGCGATCGGCAAAATACGCTGGCTGCCCTCTTCGACCGTGACCCGAAATCCTGCCGCGATCAACTTGGCGGCCCCCTGCGGCGTGATGCCAACCCGTTCTTCATGAGCACGGGATTCAGAGCGGATCCAAAGATGTACCATCAAAGCATACCTTTCTCGTAAACTGCCTGCACCGATTGGCGCGTATTCATCTGGTGCTGAAATTTGGCAAGGGTTGGGTAATGTTCAATCTCAACCCCATCTCCGGCCAGCCACGTCAATACAACATAAAGATAGGCATCGGACACAACCTGGAACTCGCCAATCGGGAATGGCAGGCCCGGCAAATACTCTTCCAGATATGCGGAACAATCCGCCATCCGCTCCGGCACTTTCCGCTTCATATCCGCAAATGAGCTTTGCTCATCCGCCCAACGCTCACCGCGGGCGCCATGTGCATGATGCGGGTGCATTGTACCATTCAGGTAGCACATCAATTCACGCATCTTGGCCGCCGAAAATGGATCAGACGGTACCAGGGCAGGGGCCACATATTCTAATAGGGCACCGGTTTCGGTCAAAACGCCGTTTGGCGTCTCTAACGCAGGCACGCGGCCTTTGGGGTTCAGGCGACGGTAGTCATCTTTGGTCTGGTCCGACGTCGCAAAATCAATCCGCACCGCCTCATATTCCATTCCCGCTTCTTCCAGGGCAATCGCAACGGCGACGGAAATCGTGCCACGGGCGTAATGTAGTCTAAGCATGACAGGTCTTTCTTAGTAATGTGTCAGGGCATGTGCCCGGTCGGGATGATCAAGATGCGGGACAGCATTATACCCGGCAAGGATCGGCCCTTGCGGGATGACGTGCACCCGATGAAGCGAGCTGTTCATGATTGGCAGCAGCACATGTGCCATGCGTGTCGGATCAAGATCCAGCAAATGGCGGATGATCATGCCGATCACGCCACCGGATGTCACACAAAGAACCCGAACACCCGGTTTTGCGGCCTCTTGCAAAACACCGGTCACGCGGTCCTCAAAGGATGCAAAGGTCTCGACCCCCATGATCTCGGCCCGGTGCCAGGCCTCCATGACCTGCGGCACATGGGCAGCAAACTCATCGGGGCCGGGAAAGGGCACACCATGCACATCTTCAAGTGCCTGACCCAGATTGAAGTAATCCATCTCGTTCAAACGTGGGTCAATCAGTGGATCGTCATAACCAATGCCCGAGGCGGTTTCCCGATGGCGGCGCAGGCTGCCGGTAATAACCTTGTCAAAAGGTGCCTCGCGCGCGGTCAGGTAGTCACCCAGCCAACGCGCCTGTTGATGGCCCAGGTCAGATAACCGGTCATAACTTTCTTCATCCTTGGCTGCGGAATTTGCCTGACCATGACGTACAAGAATGATTTCGCCCATGACGGCCCTCCCACCGGTACAGAGTTACGAGGTCGATTCTGGGTTGGCAACGCCCGTTTTCCATCGTTGCTTTGTCTAATTGGGTTTCATTTGCCTCACGGTGCCGCGATTGGGTGAAAATATTGGCCGCTCACGCATTTGGGTGCGCCTGTAATCTGTGATCGGCTGAAAGGTGCCGGACTGACCCAGGGGCAGCCTGCGCACAGATCACCCCGCGCTTCTGTGCGCTGTTGCACAGTAACCCGCCACTGGGCAATCCTCCTGCGTGTCAAGCACCAAACCTCATCACAATTGTCACCGTTTTCGTGATCGCCACGGCCCTACAAATCACCGGGCAGAGCATCAATCTTAGCTTCATCAAACGAACGCAGACACGCTCTGCTCAACACCGCAAACACATATAAAGGAACGAAACCATGTCCGTTAAAACATTCATCTTCGCTGCTGCCGCTGCTGCTGTCACCGCCACTGCCGGTGCCGCTGACACCTATTTCGAGAACGGCAAAAACCTGGAAGGCGGCGACGTGCTCGAACTGGGCCTGATCACGGCTGACAGCGCTGGCGTGCTGGAAATCTATGACTATCACACAGGTCAGCAAGGCAAATTGGTCGGGACCGAGCGTCTGACAGCCGGTGCCAACACAAATGTCCGCGTTGATACAGGCCTGCCGCAGACACGTGACGTGATCGCCGTGGTCAAGATCGACGGTCAGGTCGTCGCCTCCAAGCAGTTCGACGTCAACTAAGCCACCCTTCAAGCGGCATCAGCTGCACCCCAACACACGAAAACCAAAGGAAAATATCATGTCTATCAAAACAATCATCTTCGCTGCTGCCGCTGCTGCTGTTACTGCCACTGCCGGTGCCGCTGACACCTATTTCGAGAACGGCCAGAACCTGGAAGGCGGCGACGTGCTCGAGCTGGGCCTGATCACGGCTGACAGCGCTGGCGTGCTGGAAATCTATGACTTCCACACTGGCGCACAGGGCAAACTGGTCGGGACCGAGCGTCTGACAGCCGGTGCCAACACAAACGTCCGTGTCAACACAGGCCTGCCGCAGACCCGCGACGTGATCGCATTGGTCAAGGTCGATGGTCAGGTGGTCGCTTCCAAGCAGTTCGACGTCAACTAAGCCGCCACTCACCAAATCCTCATCAACACAGAAAGCCGGGGCCATAAAGGCACCGGCTTTTTCTTTTGATCTTGCATCACCGCCACTTGTGAACCGATTCCCGGCATGGGATTGTCGCCTGCACACGAGCATGAAAAAAGCAGGTTCCCGGGATTGATGCGCACCGACACGCTACTCTCTGACGTATTCGGCTTTGATGCATTTCGTCCCGGTCAGCAGGAAATCGTCGAGGCGGTTGCGCAAGGGCAGAATACCCTTGCAATCATGCCGACAGGCGGGGGCAAATCGCTGTGCTTTCAACTTCCAGCGCTGGTGCGTGAGGGGGTCACCGTTGTCATATCGCCGCTGATCGCGCTGATGCGGGATCAGGTGCGCGGCCTGCGCGAAGCGGGGGTTGAGGCTGGTGCCCTGACTTCTGGAAATACGGCCGAGGAAACCGAAGCCGTCTGGCACGCATTGGAAGCGGGCACGCTCAAGCTGCTATACATGGCGCCAGAACGCCTGGCCTCGGGCGGGACGATGCAAATGCTGCATCGGGCTGGCGTTAGCCTGATCGCCGTGGACGAGGCGCATTGTGTCAGCCAATGGGGGCATGATTTCCGTCCTGACTACCTGCGCATCGGGGAGTTGCGCGAAATGCTGGATGTCCCGCTGGCGGCCTTTACCGCCACGGCCGATGCAGAAACGCGGGACGAGATCGTTCAGAAACTCTTTGCAGGCCAGCAACCTGCGACATTTCTGCGCGGCTTTGACCGACCCAACATTCATCTGGCCTTTGCCGTCAAGGATGGCCCCCGCAAACAAATCCTGTCTTTCGCTGCCGCCCGCAAGGGGCAATCGGGCATCGTTTATTGCGGCACGCGCGCCAAGACGGAAACACTGGCCCGCGCCCTGCAAGAGGACGGCCACCTGTCCTGCCACTATCACGGCGGGATGGAGGCAGAGGACCGCCGTATCGTCGAACAACGTTTCGCCCGCGAGGATGGGCTGATCGTTTGTGCAACCGTTGCTTTTGGCATGGGCATCGACAAACCGGATATTCGCTGGGTCGCCCATGCCGATCTGCCCAAATCGATCGAGGCTTATTATCAGGAGATAGGGCGCGCCGGCCGTGATGGCGCCCCTGCTGAAACCCTGACGCTGTTCGGCCCCGATGACATCCGCTATCGCCGCCAGCAAATTGACGAAGGCCTGGCCCCGCCCGAACGCCGCGCGGCGGACCATGGTCGGCTCAACGCGCTTTTGGGTCTTGCAGAGGCGCTGCGGTGCCGCCGCCAGAACCTGCTTGGCTATTTTGGCGAAACCTCAGAACCCTGCGGCAACTGCGACCTTTGCGATAAGCCCGCAGAAGTGTTTGACGGCACCACGGCAGTCCGAATGGCGCTGTCTGCCGCACTGCGAACCGAGGAATGGTTTGGAGCCGGTCATTTGATTGACATCGTGATGGGCAACCAAACCGAAAAGGTCACCCAGCGGGGCCATGACAGTTTGCCCACATTCGGGGTTGGCAAGGAGTACGACAAACGCCAATGGCAGGCGATTTTTCGGCAGATGATGGGGCATGATCTGCTGCGTCCCGACCGGGACCGACATGGTGCGTTGCGCATGACCCCCCATGCCCGCCCCATCCTGCGTGGTGAGGCCAGCATAGAACTGCGGCGCGACACGATCAGAGCGGCCAAATCAGGCCCCAAGGTTCGTATGCTTGTCAGTGATGAAGATGCACCCCTCTTGTCGGCGCTCAAGGCCAAGCGACGCTATCTGGCCGAGCAGGCCAATGCACCGGCCTATATCATCTTCAATGACCGCACGTTGATCGAAATGGCGGAAACAAAGCCGATGACGCTGGATGACATGGCCCATATTGGTGGTGTTGGCGCCAAGAAGCTGGAAAGCTATGGGCGGGCATTCCTTGAGGTGATCGCAGGCGCCGTTGAAGAGATGCACCCCGCGCGTCGCAAGCTTGCCGGACATGATGAGGGGGCGATTTATGATCGCCTGCTCGATGCGCAGGCCCGGCTGTCGCGCGGCCCGCATGGCCAGGACAAACCGATGAGTTGCTCTGCATCCCTGATCGCCAAGGTTGCACAACTGCGGAACCCGGATATGGGCCAATTGACCCGCGTATTGGGCGACAAATATGCCGAACGCTTTGGCGACGCGTTTTTGGATGTGCTGGGCCAAACTGACGCCTGATAAGGCGCAGGCATCCACCACACTGATCTTGACCGTCTGGCATCATCACACTAGCACAGCGAAATTCTGGCAAAGGGCACGCAAAATGGCACGCAAACGCAAAGGGCGCGATATCTCCGGCTGGCTGGTTGTCGATAAACCGGCGGGCATCACGTCAACCGCAGTCGTGAACAAGGTGCGCTGGGCGTTGGACGCCAGAAAGGCAGGCCATGCCGGCACACTCGACCCGGAGGCGACCGGCGTGCTGGCCGTTGCATTGGGCGAGGCCACAAAAACCGTGCCCTTCGTCACCGACGCGATGAAAGCCTACATGTTCACCATTCGTTTGGGTCAGGCCACTAATACTGATGATGCCGAAGGCGAGGTGATCGGGGAAAGCGATCTGCGCCCTGATGACGAAACGATCAAATCCGCCTTGGGTCAGTTTGTCGGCGACATCATGCAGGTTCCGCCGCAATTTTCGGCGGTTAAGGTCGATGGTCAGCGGGCCTACAAGAAAGCTCGTGAAGGAACCGAGATGGAGCTCGCCGCGCGGCCATTATGGGTTGAGGAACTTGTGCTTGTTGATCGCCCCGATGTCGATCACGTCACACTTGAGATGACATGCGGCAAGGGCGGCTATGTGCGGGCTATCGCGCGGGACCTGGGCGATGCTCTGGGTTGCAAGGCCCATGTGAAATCCCTTCGCCGGATATGGTCCGGCCCGTTTCAGGCCGAGGGTGGGGTAACGCTCGAACAGGTCGATGCAATGGCCAGGACCCCTGACCTCGATGCTTTCCTCAAGCCGTTGGAAATTGGCCTGGACAGCCTGCCGGAAGTGCGTTGCCTTGCGGAAAGTGTCGCCCGTTTGCGGAACGGCAATCCGGCCTCGGTGATTGCGACTGATGTTGAATTTGGCGAAGAGGCGTGGGCATCTTACGACGGAAAGGCCATTGCTGTCGGCACCTATCGTGGCGGAGAACTACAACCAAGCCGCGTGTTCATCCCGACGGCGTGATTGCCATGATTACCCGGACCCAAACCAGCGATCAGACAGTTTCCACCGCGCTTTATTCCGATTGCGAACGGTATCGCTATGCCCTGACCCGCGAATGGGACAGCCGAGGCAAAAGGGTCCTGTTTATCATGCTGAACCCATCCAAGGCGACAGAGTTACAGAATGACCCGACGGTGGAACGATGCGAAAGACGCGCACGGGCGCTTGGGTTCGGGGCATTCCGTGTGACCAATATTTTTGCATGGCGTGAAACGGATCCACGCAAGATGCGGCAAGCCGTTGATCCGACGGGGCCAGAGAACGATGCCGTCATTCTCGATGGGGTGGATTGGGCTGATGTGATTGTTGCTGCATGGGGAACGCATGGGGCGCATCTTGGCCGTGGCCCGGCGGTGACGGCAGTTCTGCGCAGTTCCAAACGGCAGCTTCATACCTTGGGTCTGACAAAGGACGGCCATCCCAGACACCCGCTATATATCAGCTATGCGCAAGAACCGGTGCTTTGGCCGCATTAACCTTGTGTGCAGTTTCTGCGCAGGATCAGCGCCGGTTTATGCTATGAAAATTGCCTGACGGGTCGGGGGCGACCATAAGGAATGGGTTTACCATGTTTGCCATACTTGGGCTGATGGGCATTGCGGCATCTGCGTTGTTGATCAATTTTGATGACGGCACGGAGGAAGAGCAGGCCGCGCTGCCGGAACAGGAAGATGATGACGACCCCAGTGTGGAGGTTGCGACGCTTGACGTAATCATCGGCGAAGAAAAGGGCGATGTGGTCAGCCTTGGCACTGACGATGCGGATTACATCAAGACCGGTGATGGCGATGACTACATTCGGGGCGGCGGCGGCGATGACCACCTGGCCGGCGGTCTGGGCAATGACGAAATCCATGGCGGCCTGGGCGACGACGTTCTGGACGGCGAAGCCGGTGATGACACACTTTATGGACACGTTGGCGACGACATTGTCGCCGGGCGGGATGGAGATGACACGCTGATTGGTGGCGATGGCCAGGATATCCTGATGGGTGGCGACGGCGATGACACGCTTCACGGGTCGCTTGGGAATGACGCGCTGATTGGTGGCGATGGGGCGGATACGCTTCACGGTGGATCCGGCGATGATGTGCTTTATGACCGGGGCGACAACAGCCATGATTTCCTCAATGGTGGGGCGGGCGACGACATTCTGATGGGTGGCAGGGGCGATAACTTGCATGGTGGTTCGGGGGCCGACACATTTGCGATGTCAGGTGCCATTGACGCGGTGATAGAGGATTTTGACCCCCAGGAAGACAGGATCGAGATTGACTACACCGGGGAACCCCCGGCACTGAGCACGGTACTGTCTGACGATGGCTTGATCTTGTTGGCAGATAATGAAGTTGTTGCGACCTTCACGAATCTGACGGAATTGAACCTGCACGGCGTGCAATTGACAAAAAGCGCATGAGCGGGCAATCAAAAGGGGCGTGGAAACACAGCCCTTTCATTCTACGGAAAATCACACTAAACGCACCTATCTGCGCACAGAATCACTGTGAACAGACCCTCCACGGGCCTTTCTGGACGACATCCCGGATCGCGCCATTCACATACTCAACACAAAGGAGACCCCGATGTCGATTACTGCTGAAGAAAAAGCAAAAGTCATGAAGGATTTTGCAACCAAGGACGGCGACACAGGTTCGCCCGAAGTTCAGGTTGCCATTCTGTCCAGCCGCATCGCGACCCTGACAGAGCACTTCAAGACCCATAAGAAAGACAACCATGGCCGCCGTGGACTGTTGAAGATGGTGGCCCAGCGCCGCAAGCTTCTGGACTACACCCGTGCAAAGGATGAGGCCCGCTACCAGGACCTGATCAAGCGTCTGGGTCTGCGCCGCTAAGCAGAGGTTTTTGGCCACGCCAGAAATGAAACGCCTGCCATTTTGGTGGGCGTTTTTGTTTTATGCGGTGCTGATCAGACTTTCACAGAAAGTCTGACTGCAAATCCTCGCTGAGGATTTGTTGCCAATTTCTATTCTAGAAATTGCCTTTAATACTGATCGAACACCACTTTATCCGTTCTCGTGAAAGAAATCATAGATCACCTGCGCCATATTGGCGGACACCCCATCCACCGCTTTAAGATCAGCAAGGTTTGCCCGCGCCACTGCCTTGGCTGACCCAAAATGGGCCAGCAGCGCGCGTTTTCGTGTCGCGCCAACGCCGGGGACATCATCAAGTGGCGTGGCACCGATGGCCTTGGACCGTTTCGCCCGGTGTGTGCCGATGGCAAAGCGGTGCACCTCATCCCGCATCCGTTGAATAAAGTATAGCACGGGATCATTGTGACGTAGCGCCTTGACGGGTTTTCCGGTGCGATAGAACTCTTCTTTCCCGGCATCACGGTCCTCGCCTTTGGCCACGCCGACCATGGGGATATCGGCGACACCCAGATTGTCCATAATCTCCTGCACCGCGCTGACTTGCCCTGCACCACCGTCGATCAGCAAGAGGTCGGGCCAGGTTCCCTGGGATCTTTCCGGGTCCTCCTTCAGCAAGCGCTGGAAGCGGCGGGTCAGCACCTCTTTCATCATGCCGAAATCATCGCCGGGTGTCAGTTTCGTATCTTTGATATTGAACTTGCGATATTGGTTTTTGTCGAAGCCATCCGGCCCCGCGACGACCATTGCCCCCACCGCATGCGCGCCTTGAATATGCGAGTTGTCGTAGACCTCAATCCGCTGCGGTATCTTGTCCATATCAAAGGCTTCGGCGACCCCTTTCAGTAACTTGGCCTGTGTGGCTGTTTCCGACATCTTGCGGGCAAGGCTTTCGCGCGCGTTGCGCAATGCGTTCTGTACCAGTTCCGCTTTCTCGCCGCGCTGGGGGATCACGATATCAACTTTACGACCCGCCTTTTCGGCCAGCGCATTGGTCATCAGGTCATCATTGTCCAATCCGTGTGACAGGATCAGCATGCGTGGTGGCTCCCGGGTCGCATAAAACTGACCGACAAAGGCCTCCATCACTTCCGATGGATCCTCATCCCCGCTGACGCGCGGATAATAATCATGATTGCCCCAATTCTGGTTCGCCCGGATGAAGAACACTTGTACACAAGCCTGACCGCCGTCGCGATGCAGCGCGATTACATCCGCTTCTGCCGTCGATTGCGGATTGATACCCTGTGCAGACTGTACTTGCGTCAACGCCTTGATCCGGTCACGCAAAGCTGCGGCACGTTCAAATGCCATTTCGGAGGAGGCCGCCTGCATCTGCTGGGCAAGCGCCTCCTGAATTCCTTTGGTGCGCCCCTGCAGGAATTGTTCTGCATCGCGCACGGATGATGCGTAATCCGCTTCGGTGATCAAACCGCAGCACGGCCCCGAGCAGCGCTTGATCTGGTATTGCAGGCAAGGACGGGTCCGGGTTTCAAAATCGCTGTCAGAACAATTGCGCAGCAGAAAGACGCGCTGCAGCTGGTTCAGCGTGCGGTTGACAGCGCCTGCCCCGGCAAAGGGGCCATAGTAGTTACCCTTTTGCTTCTTCGCACCACGATGCTTCTTGATCATCGGAAATGCGTGATCTTTGGCCACCAGAATATTCGGGAAGGATTTATCGTCGCGTAGCAATACATTGTAACGCGGTTTCAATTGCTTGATCAGGTTCTGTTCCAGCAAGAGCGCTTCGGTTTCGGTGCGCGTTGTCAGGAACATCATCGATGCTGTCTCGCGGATCATGCGGGTGATGCGCGGTGAATGCTGGCCGGGGCGGGCGTAGCTGCTGACACGTGCTTTCAGGTTACGTGCCTTGCCGACGTATAAGACGCGACTATCTGCATCCAGCATCCGGTACACCCCGGGAGAGCTGTCCAGCGTCCGCAGATAGCCCTGAATGATGTCATATCCTGTCTTTGTCTGCGCACTCATGTTCACGGGTCCGTGATTCTTGTTTGGCTGCAATGGTAACCGGTCGGGGGCAAGAGGAAAGGCATCCACTTATTCTGTGGATAACTCCGTGGGTTATTCCTTGAGAATTGGAAATTTTCGTTGTTTTCGGCTGACTTCAACGGTTTGCCTAAAAAATAGGCACTTCTGTAACATGCTGATATCAAACAATATTTTAATTGATATGCAGTTAACTCATTGAAAAATAGGTTAATTGTGACAGTTTCGTGAATGGCGACCCCTTCCGGTGCGTAACTTTAAGGCCGGTATTACTCGACCCCGAGGACGTCAGGGGTTTTCCAGGCCAGATGTTGCCCTCCGTCCACCGCCAGCATCTGGCCGGTAACGCCCCGTGCATCAAGGAAATATCCAACCGCGGCGGTGATGTCATCCGGATTGGCGCCGCGCTCCAGGATGGTCGCTGCGCGTTGCCGATTGAAGTGCTCGGCGCTTTGCCTGTGTCCTTGCAATGTCGGCCCCGGGCCGATCCCGTTTACCCGCACGCGCGGCGCCAAAGCCTGTGCGGCGGTACGCGTCATGGTCCACAGCCCCATCTTGGCGATGGTATAGCTCATGAATTCCGGTGTCAGTTTATGGACCCGTTGGTCCAGCATGTTGATGATCAGCGCGCCGGCGACCGGTTCACCCTTTTCATCTGGTTCAGGGTCAGGGACCTGTGCTGCAAACTGCTGGGTCAACACAAAAGGGGCGCGCAGGTTGGATTCCATATGCCGGTCCCAACTTTCGCGTGTTCCCGATTGCAGGTTGTCATATTCAAAGACGGACGCGTTGTTGATCAGGCAGGTCAGAGGCCCGCCAATCGCCTCTTTGGCCCGTCCGACCAACGCGACGCTTTCCTTTTCGTTCAGAAGATCGGCCTGCAGCGCCGCTGCACGTTGGCCCATGCGTTCAATCTGGCGGACGGTGTCCAGCGCACCGCTTTCCGAACCCGCGTAGTGCACGGCGACGTCATGGCCGCGCTCGGCAAGGTAAAGCGCCATGGCCTGACCCAATCGTGCACCTGCACCTGTCACCAGTGCTTTCATGATCGGGGTTTCTCACAGGCGCAGGGGCCTTTGCCGATCTTGAACCGCAGGCATTTGGGGCATCTCGCATTTGCCAGCTTTTCCTGACCCGGAAACCGAAACTTCCCAAAAATCGACAGGACGACCATAAAGACGAGGAAAAGAACGATGATTTTGGTGATCATAAGCCAAACCGTGCGAAGGCCGCGCGTTCCTCTATCTGGCCGACCGCGTCACCCATCAATTGTGCGCCAAATCGGGATAGCAACGACTTCTTCTGCCCATATCGCCGGAATTTCACTTTGTCGCCAAAGCGTTCCTTCATCACGGGCGCGAGATGCCCGATCCCGTCCGCCAAACCGACCTCAATGCCCTTTTGTCCGATAAACACTTCGCCGGTGAACAGGTCCGGGTTGTCGGCCAGTTTCGTCCCGCGCCGGTCCTTCACATAGGTGATGAAGGTTTCATGGATATCTTCCAGCCAACCTTTCAATCGCTTCACGTCGGCAGGTTTTTCCGGCTTGAACGGGTCCATCATTGATTTTGATTTCCCGGCCGTGTGGACGCGCCGCTCGATGCCGTAATTGCTGATAAGTTCATGCGCACCAAAATTGGCGCTGATCACACCGATCGAGCCTGTGATCGAACAATCATCGACGAAAATCTCATCCGCTGCACAGGCCAGCCAATATCCACCAGAGGCCGCAAGGTCTTCGACAAAGGCGAAAACGGGGATTTTCTTTTCCTCTGCCAGCCGCCGGATGCGGGCGGCGATCAGCGATGATTGTACTGGCGACCCACCGGGGCAGTTGATTTCTAGCGCGACAGCCGCCGGTTTCCCCTTGCTGAACGCCTTTTCAATGACGGGTGCGAGGCTGGGGTTATCGAGGCCACGCCCGCTGTTGACAATGGCCCCCTGCAAACGAATGACAGCGATAACGGGTTCGGTTTTTGTGAATGGGATATATTTCATAACCGCCTACTTAGGGTCATGACCCATCAATGTCACGCCGTTGGTTTGATAGATTTTCCGTGTGACAAGGCGTATCTGCGCGGGAACTCTGGTTGAATTTCAAGCAGATGCAACGCAGCTCACGCGGGAAATTCGTCAAATCTTCCGGACGTCAAGACCGCTTCATCTCAGTGGCATGAGCCATTTGCGAATAACCCGTTATGCGCGGCATGTCTCAAGCCCCTGATATTTCGCGGTTTTGACGCCAACGGCATGACACTGATGGGTCCTGACCCTCAACCTTAATGGTTCGCCCGCAAGGTCACTGCCTGATCCGCCACCCCGTCTTGAAAATCCACCAGATGAAGGCGAGGCACCCGCCGGTGAATAGCGCGATGGCAAAGAGAGAAAGGCCGATTGACACATCTGCGGTGCCGAAGAACGACCAGCGGAAGCCGCTGATCAGATAAACCACTGGGTTGAACAGGGTGATGGATTGCCAGATCGGTGGCAGCATACTGATCGAATAGAACGATCCGCCAAGGAAAACGAGCGGTGTGATGACCAGAAGCGGGATCAGTTGCAGCTGTTCAAAGTTTCCCGCCCAGATACCGATGATAAAACCCATCAGCGCGAAACTGATGCAGGTGAGTGTCAGAAATGCCATCATCGCAATGGGATGGGCGATACTGATATCGACGAAGAAGAACGAGGTGATCAGGATGATCAGCCCGATGAACATTGCCTTGGTGGCAGCCGCACCAACATAGCCTGCCACAACTTCAAGAAAGCTGATCGGGGCCGACAGGAGTTCGTAGATCGTGCCGATGAATTTCGGGAAATAGATCCCGAAACTGGCATTTGATGTGGCTTGCGTCATCACCGTCAGCATGATCAGCCCCGGCACGATGAACGCGCCATAGCTTGTGCCTTCGACCTCTTGAATCCGGCTACCGATGGCTGTGCCGAAGACCACGAAATAAAGCGAAGTCGACAGCACGGGCGAGACGATGGATTGCGTCATCGTGCGAAAAAACCGCCGCATTTCAAAGATGTAGATCGTCCAGACCGCATTGAGGTTCATGCTGTTTCCTTCACGAGATCGACAAAGATGTCTTCCAGGCTGCTTTGCCGCGTTTGCAGGTCTTTCATATGTAGCCCTGCCTTTTGCAGATCGTTCAACAGTGTTGTGATCCCGGTTCTTTCGCCCGTTGTGTCGTAACTGTAGGTCAGGCTTAACCCGTCCTCTGCCCGTTCCAATGCATAGGTTTTCAAGGAGCCGGGGATGTCATCCACTGCTTGCGTCAATTCGATTTGAAGCTGCTTGCGGCCCATCTGGGCCATCAGACTCGCCTTGTCCTGCACCAGCAGGATTTCACCCTTGCTGATGACCCCGATACGGTCGGCGATGGCTTCGGCTTCTTCGATGTAGTGGGTGGTCAGGATGATCGTCACGCCGGATGATTTCAGATCGGCGACGACATCCCACATGTCCTTGCGCAATTCCACGTCGACCCCGGCGGTGGGTTCGTCCAAAAACAGCACTTTTGGTTCATGGGCGAGCGCCTTTGCGATCAGCACCCGTCGCTTCATCCCACCGGACAACATCATGATTTTGCTGTCTTTCTTATCATGCAGAGACAGCTGCTTCAGGATCGCCTCGACCTTGGCATCATCGCGGGGTTTGCCGAACAGACCACGCGAGAAACTCACAGTATTGAAGACCGTTTCAAAAGGTTCGAGGTTGATTTCCTGCGGGACCAGCCCGATCAGTTTGCGTGCTGCCCGAAAATCGGCCTGCGTATCATGCCCGCCAACGGTGATGCTGCCGGATGTTGGCACTGCAATCCCGCAAATAGTTGAAATCAAGGTCGTTTTCCCGGCGCCATTTGGTCCGAGGAGCGCGAGGATTTCGCCGTCTTCGATTTCAAGATTGACGGATTTGAGCGCTTCGAACCCGCCGGCATATGCCTTGCGCAGATTCTGGACGGAGACGATAGCGGGCATGGCGGTCACCTTTTGTCATGTCCGGCCGAAACTAATGCGCGATCTGCTGGAGGGAAAGCGCTTAACGCCGCGCGCGCTGTTTAGGGGCTGTGCAACACTGCACAGGTTCGACTTCTTGCGACTCAGTTGTTAATGCAGGGCAATGGGCCCCGAATGTGCGGTCGGCAAAGCGTCGGCGATGCGTCGGCAAAACGTCGGACACCTATGCGGCGACACACCCCTTTAACCATGCGTGCGGTGGGACAGTGTTAACCTTTGCATTCTGGTCAGCCACCCATGATCCCGGCGACATCCAGCATCCGACAAGAGAAACCCCATTCATTGTCGTACCAGCCAAACACCCGGACAAGCCCGCCTGATGTGACACGCGTTTCCGGCAGCGAGATGATCAGGCTTTCGGATCGTGCGCGCAGGTCGGAGGAGACTAAAGGCTTGTCGGTCCATCCGATGATCCCTGACTGGTGGCGGATCGTATTGTGCACATCGTCCAGGTTGGCGGATTTGTCCAGCGTCACGGTCAGATCAACCGCAGAGACGCTGGCGGTTGGTACGCGCACGGCCGCTGCCTCGATCCTGCCAGCGATGTCGGGCAGGACCTGATTGAGCAACCGTTGCGCTGATGTTGTTGTGGGCACCATGGACAACCCGGCGGCCCTGCTGCGCAGCATGTCGCCGCGCGGCGCGTCAATGGTGGGCTGGCTGCCGGTGTAGCAATGGATGGTCGTCATCCATCCGGTTCTGACCCCCCAGGTGTCATCCAGCAGTTTGACAATAGGGGCTAGCGCGTTGGTCGTGCAGGATGCGTTTGAAACGATAGGCTGGTCCTGCAGCAGGTCGTCGTTCGCCCCCAATACCATTGTCAGGTCAGCAGCATCAGATGGCCCTGAGATCAGGATCTTTTGCGCGCCTGCCGTCAGCCCACGTTCTGCAATGTCACGGGATCCTGCCTTGCCAGTGCATTCCATCAGAATGTCCACCTGATTGAGGTTCAGGGAACTGATATCGGGCGTCCTGTGCAGGGGGATGTGTCGATCATCAACCACCAATGCGCCATCGACCAATTCGGCCCGACCGGGATAGGGCCCAAAGACGCTGTCATAAGCAAAGAGATGGGCACACAGATCGGGCGCGGCGATGTCGTTTATGCCGACGATCTTAAGATCTGGTGCATATCCGCCCGCCCAGGCCCGCAGCACAGTCCGCCCAATCCGCCCAAACCCGTTGATGAATACTCTGGTCATCGTCTGATCGCCCTCCGTTGCCCAGATGCTGCATCTTTGCTGCGTTGGCTACAAGGAGGGTTTCTCGGTTCGCTGCCATGCGGCTATACCGAAAATTGTAAAGGAATCATTGAAGAGGCCTTTGGGCAAAGAGAGAGAATCAGGAGCGATTCTTGCGGGACGGGACGAAAGGGTTCGGGTTATTTGAAGGAATGCCCCAATTTTTCCGTAATTTTGGTAAATCGATCATCATTGCGGCGCCAAACTCTGCTGTTGCCTGAAAAACGGTAGCAATAAGGGTAAATAGGCGGAAAATCGCCAAAGACTGTTTCTGGATCGTGTGATAATGGTAGCGAAACCCTTTGATTAAGGGCCTCGAAACAACAAGTTGGCGTCACTTTTTAGCCCAATTTGAATGAGACTAGACACTACGGGTCGGTGGTATGTCCATGTGACCTTTAAAGTTTGAAAGCTGGATGTGAGATGGGTAAGGCGCAGGTACAAGATAACGACGACGAAAGGGACAACTTCGTCGATGAACTGAAACCAGGCACAAAATTGATGCATGGTCAGTACACGATTGAACGTTTCCTGAACGCGGGCGGTTTTGGCATCACATATCTTGCCAGTGACAGTCTTGAGCGGAAGGTTGTTATCAAAGAATGTTTCCCGGGGGCTTTCTGCCGCCGGAGCCGGTATGTCGTGCAGGCCCGTTCGCGCGCCCACCAGAATGAGTTGAAGTCGATTGTTCGCCTGTTCGTTCAGGAGGCCCGCAGCCTTGCCAAGCTCGACCACCCGAATATCGTCGGCGTCCATCAGGTGTTCGAAGATAACGAAACCGCCTATATGGCGCTTGATTTCGTCGAAGGCCGGGACATGCTCGATATCATCGAGGATCCAAATGGGGGTCTTACCCCGTCACAGATCAAGATTATCCTCAAGGAAGTTTTGGGCGCTGTCGGCTTTATCCACGATCAGAATATCCTGCACCGCGATATTTCGCCTGACAACATCCTGATCAACGCGCAGTTCCATCCTGTCCTGATTGACTTTGGCGCCGCCCGTGAAGAGGCCACCAAGCAGAGCCGTGTTCTTTCGGCGCTGCGCGTGGTCAAGGACGGGTATTCGCCACAGGAATTCTACATCGCGGGTTCCGAACAAAGCCCAAGTTCCGACCTTTATGCGTTGGCTGCCTCTTTCCACCATCTGATCGCAGATGACGTCCCGCCAAATTCGCAGGCCCGTCTGGCCGCGATTGCGTCGGGTGAGCCTGATCCATATGTCCCGCTGCTTGGCCGATTTGACGATTACGACAGTAACTTCCTTGCTGCGATTGATAAGGCGCTGGCCGTGTTGCCAAAAGACCGCCTGCAATCTGCGCAGGATTGGGTAAATATGATGGATGGCGTCGAGGGCAATGTGACCGCCCTGAACGTTATCAATTCTTCTGCCGGTTCCGAAGGGGCCGCGGTTGCCGCCGGTGGTGGCAAGTCGAAAATGCCGCTTTTGTTGGGATCTGCTGCCGTCGTCGCGTTGTTGATCGGTGCTGGTGTCTATGTGGCGACCAGCGGTGGCGACACTGCGGTCGCCCCGGCCGCAGAGGCTGCGGCAACTGAGGTTGAGGCACCTGCCGCCGTTGAGACGGCTGCGGTTGAGCCTGAAGTAACAGAACCGACGACAACTGCCCCTGAGCCTGCTGAGGCACCATCTGCCCCAGCGGAAGAAGTGGCCGCTGTTGAAGAACCGGCCCCGGTGGCTGAAGAACCTGCGCCAGTGGTTGAGGAGACGGTCGCTGCCGTCGAAGCGCCGGCGCCGGTTGTTGAAGAGCCTGTTGCCCCGGTGATCGAAGAAGCGGCGGCACCTGTGGTCGAAGAACCAGCGCCGGTTGTTGAAGAACCAGCACCCGTTGTGGAGGAGGTTACCCCAACCCCTACACCAGTTGTTGTTGACGCCGCCGAGCCCGCTGCCAGTGAAGATCCCGCACCGCGTTCGGATGTTGTGTCTGGCCCGGAGGTTGCCGAAGTGCCAACACCGGTTGTCAGACCATCCGCGCGCCCGGCAACCGTTGAGGCGGCAGCCGTTCCACAAGTTGAAGCGCCTGCGCCTTTGCCAGAGCCGCTTGATACACCGCGTCCGACCGTCAGTGAGCCTGAGGCCGCCGCAGAACTGCCAAGCCAGCTTGCCAGCACGTCATTGACCGAAGGAACTGTACCTTCTGTGGCATTGCCAGGCACCCCAGAGGCGATTGCTTCGATCGGGACTGGTCCTGCTGTTGAAACGATTGCTGCGGTTGTGCCCGGCAACGAGATTATTATCTCAGTTGTTGAGAATAGCTGGTCGGTTGAACTGCCGTTTGCCCCAGCTGCGCCGGGTTCAAATCTGATCGGAGAGATTGGCTTTATCTCCCCGGTGTGGGTCAAGCCAGGGCTGGCTGTGACATCGGTGAATGGCATTGCAATCGATGCGATCGACGACATCTCTGACATCGTGGCGTTTACGACGTCACCTGGCGATTCAAGCCAGGTTGAGGTTTCATTTGGTACACTTGATGAAACCACCGGCGTATCGGCAGAACATAGCTGGGCCGTTCCGGTTGTGCAGGAAACCGCATTGCCGAACGGATTGAGCTTTGAGACAGTGTTTACGGGTTCCGTATGGCGGACATCTGTGACGAATGTGCCGGCTGAACTCGAAGGTGTGTTCCAACTGGGTGATATCGTCGTGACCGATATCACAACGGCCGAGCCGGTGAATGGCCGCGAAACACTCGCGGATATTCTGGAACGAGGACTGAGTGATGGCCAAGGCCAATTCGCTTTTGAAGTGCGGCGCGGTGACGACAATTGGGTTGCACCGTTCAGCTACACTGTGAGCGATGGTTAGAACCGAGCTGCGTCTGTGACGTAAATTGGAAGGTAGGTTAAAATGAAATTTCTCCGTGCACTCTTCGGCAAGAAAGGCGGAAGCTCCGCTGCCGATAGCGCTGATTCGCTAGAGCAATCTTATCGCGACACCATTGGATCGATCGTCGAAGACAATGGCGCGCTGCAATTGAAGAAATCCGGTGATGATGTTGCTGTTACTGACATCCTGACCAACATCAACACCAAGGTGAACACTGGCGATGCCGCGCAGGAAGCGCCCACGGTCAATATCTGGGATATGGATGATGGTGGCGGGTCGACTGAATTGCCGACCACGGCCCCTGACCTTCCGTCGGCCCGGCCTGCCGCGGCAGCGTCTGCCGCTGCCCGGTCGCCCGCCCGGTCCCGCCGGACAAAGACCCGTCTGATCGGGTTTGATAAATCTGACGGTGATGTTGTCGATATTTTCAATGACGCACCGAAATCAGCCCCGCCTGCCGCCCGCGTGAAGTTTCCGGTCGGCTGGATCGTTGTGGCTGACGGCCCAGGCCGCGGCGAAAGCTTTTCGCTGTTTGCCGGCATGTCCCCGATTGGTCGCGGCGAGGATCAGGCTGTGCAGCTTGATTTCGGCGACAACTCAATTTCGCGCACGAACCATGCGGCGATTGTCTATGACCCCGAGACGCGTGAATTCACGCTTGGTCATGGCGGCAAGTCGAATATCGTGCGTTTGAACGATAAGCCATTGATCAGCAACGAATTGCTGAAATCTGGTGACGTGATGCGTATTGGTGAGACGGTTCTGCGTTTTGTCGCCCTCTGTGACGAGAGCTTTAGCTGGGACGACAAAGATGCAGACGGGGAGGATGATGAAGATGTGGCGATCGCCTGAACCACGTTTTGACGTCGCTTCGGCGATTTGTCAGGGCGGCAGAGACTATCAAGAAGACGCGATTGTCACCGACTTTCCGTTTGGGATGGACAGCGGTGTTGTTGTCCTAGCTGACGGGATGGGCGGCCATGCCGCCGGGGACGTCGCAAGCAAGATCGTCGTGACCGAAGTATTCAGTGAGTTGAAGTTCCAGTCTGCGAATTTCACGGATTTTGAGAATGAGATTCCAAAATATCTGACATCGGCCGCCGTGAATGCGAATAATTGCGTGCGCGAACACGTCATGGAACATCCCGAGACCCGGGGCATGGGTGCCACCCTCGTGTCGTTGGTTCTGATCGAGAATCGTATGTTCTGGATGTCGATCGGTGACAGCCCGCTTTATCATTACCGTTCGGGCAAGATGCAGCAGTTGAATGAGGACCATTCAATGGCCCCTCAGATCGACTTCATGGTCAAACAGGGCCTTCTTGACCCTGTGGCGGGCAAAAACCACCCGGACAGGAACTGCCTGACATCGGTTATTCTGGGTGATCGCGTGGCGAAGTCTGACTGCCCCAAGACTCCTTTCGAATTGCAGGTCGGCGATATCGTCGTGGTGTCCAGTGATGGTCTGCAATATCTGGAAGACGAACGTATCCAGAAGATCCTGCACCGCTATCGCCGCCGCAAGAGCGCCGAGATTTGTGGCCACCTGCTTGAGGCAATCGAGGCGCTTGCTGATCCTGATCAGGACAATTGTTCGTTCTCTGTCATCAAGTTGAACCATAACAAGCCGGTAATCCGCGCGATCCGCGCCAAGCCAGCAGGTTATATCGAAGAGACAACGAATATGACCCGCGTCGTCAAGATGGACGAAGCCGCAGAGGGTCGTGTCGCTGCCCGAGCCGACGAGAAGATCAGCAATGACCTGCAACTTCCACCGGTTGTCAAAGAGGTCAAGCCGGTCAAGCCGATGGCAGGTAAATCCGCCGAAAACGTAAATACCAAGAGACAGGAGGTTGATGAGGCTACGCCCCCGGCTAAACTCGCCGCCGGAGGTAAGTAATGTCGAATCGATCTTTGGGCGCACGCGTCCAGGAACAACTAAAGCACGCAGTGGCCTCTGGCCGTCTGCCTGCGAATGCGCAAGAACGTGCAGAGAAACTTCTGGAACGGATCAGCAAACCGGTTCGCGTCGGCTTGCTGGGATTGCCGGAATCCGGCAAATCCACAGTGCTGAACCTGCTTGTGGGTGCCATTGCGGTGCCGCCCAACACGAAATTCCCTACTTTGGAACTGACCTACGGTGATCCTGCCCAAACGATCTGCACCTTGGCGGATGGCACGCGGACAACATTGCCACATGCCAATGGTCGCGAAGTCGCGGCCCTGTCACCGGCCTTTGTCGAGATGCAGATGCCATTGCCTGCGCTGGGCAAGATCAGCCTGTTGGAAGTTGTCACCCCGGATGATCCGACCGCGTTGAAACGTGCCAGCAAATGGGCGGCCGGTCGTATCGATGTTGCCCTTTGGTGCACCCAGGGTTTCAACCAGACCGAGCAGGCTATGTGGGCAGATATGCCTGACATCCTGAAGGATCATGCATTTCTGATGCTGACCAAGGCGGATCACCTTGTCGCAGATGGCGCGTTGGAATCCACGCTGGAGAATATTCGTGCCGTTGCGGGTGAGGAGTTCAGTCAGGTTTTGCCCATCGCAACCAAGCAGGCGATTGCCTCGCGTCGTCCCAACGGTACAGTTGATAAGGCCCTGATGCGCAGCAGTGGCGGTTCTGCCCTGATTTCGGCAGTGTTGAAGCAGGTTGATATGGGGCGCCAGACAGCCGTTGATATGGCTGACATCCTGTTGCACCAGCATGCCGAATTGCTTGAGGCCCCGGAGGAAGAGGTCGCCCCGGCTCCACCGCCCGCACCTGAACCGGAGCCCGTCATCGAGGAGCCGGTGGCAGAGGCGCCAGCCCCTGAACCCGCACCGGAGGTCGAGCCGGTCCCTGTTGAGCCAGAGCCAATTGAAGAACCGGCTGCGGCATCGAATGTCGTTACCTTGCAGCCCGCCACCCGTGCCGCCTATGAGGCTGCTGTGGCATATCTGGTCGAACAGGGTCACGCCCTGACTGCCGTTGTTGATGAAATGGGTGATGGCGCCCCATCAGCGATCATGGCGCAGGCGGTCGAGCATGTTCAGTGGGTGAGCGACCACCTGAACGAGAACGGTGATGATGCCGATGCGGCCTTGCAGGTCGCCCGGGATACCGCCATGGATGCCGCCGATCTGGTCCAATTGATGCAGATGGAAAAGCGTGATAGCGCTGCTGTAGAAGCGCTAAGCCTGCTTGTGCAGCTAAAGCATGAGTTGCAGGCCGATCTCGCTGCATAAGTTCTTGCGAGGACTTAAGATTTTATGAAAGCTATGCCACACTTTTGCCCTGCTGGTCTGTTTCCATTATGGCAATAAAAATGGGTTATAGTTCGTGATTTGGCGTGGGGGCGATCAACTGATAAAGGTGACGCCGACCAAAGTGTTTGAGGACGAAACAGAATGAAGATGGAAGAGCTGACAAAGGGGGACGGGTACAAAGTCCCTGCAGCGCACCACCCATTCATGCGACTTGGCTTGGAAAAGCTGGACGCGTTCCATGACGAGGTCACCGACCTTGAGGCGACCCTTGGGGACGTCGTAAAACTTGGCGGCCAGGATGCTGAGAAGAAATCGTCAAAGCTTATCAGGCAGTTACGGATGTTTGAGCCAAGCATCACGATGATCGGCCAGATCAAGTCCGGTAAGACATCGCTGGTCAATGCGATGATCGGCCGCCCCGAACTGCTGCCTGCTGATGTGAACCCGTGGACCTCTGTTGTGACGTCGTTGCATCTGAATGCACCCCTGCCCGCCGACGCCCCAACCGCGTCTTTCCAGTTCTTCAGTCAGGGTGAATGGGATCACTTGGTCGAGAATGGTGGCCGAATCGGTGAGTTGTCTTCCCGTGCAGGCGCAGATGAAGAGCTTGAAAAAGTCCGCGAACAGATCGCAGAGATGCGCGAAAAGACCAAGACACGCCTTGGTCGCAAGTTTGAATTGTTGCTGGGACAGAAACACAACTACGCCGAGCTAAGCGATGAGTTGGTCCAGCGCTACGTCTGCATGGGCGATGATTTTGAGGATATGGAAGAAGAGGATCAGCAGGGCCAGTTTGCTGATATCACGAAATCTGCCGATCTTTATCTGACCGCGGATGCGATCCCGATGCCCCTGTGTCTGCGCGATACGCCCGGTGTCAACGATACCTTCATGATGCGCGAACAGATTACCATCAACGCCCTGCGCGACAGCCGCATCTGCGTTGTTGTCCTGTCTGCCCATCAGGCGTTGAGTTCGATGGATATGGGTCTGATCCGCCTGATTGCCAACGTGAAATCCCGCGAGGTGATCATCTTCGTCAACCGGATCGATGAGCTTTCTGATCCTGCCGCACAGGTGCCAGAAATCCGCGACAGCATCTTGCAGACGCTGGCCGATAACAATGGCCCCGAGAATCCCGAAGTGATATTTGGTAGTGCCTATTGGGCCAATATTGCCCTGTCAGAAGATCTGAATGACATCGTTGCTGATAGTGCTGCAGCCCTTTTCAACTGGGCAGAGGTTGCACTGGGTTCCGGTACGGCCGGTATGGAAACGAATGAACTGGTCTGGCAGCTTTCCGGCGTTCCGGCCCTGTACAAGGCGTTGTCAGAGCGTATTACCGAAGGGCCCGGTGCTGAAATCCTGTCGGCGTCGCGTAAACGCGCGCTCAACCTCGTTGGCGGTGTGCGTGCCTCAAGCTCTGTTATTTCGATGCGGATGGACGGCGGTAACGCTGAAGTTATGCCACCTGAACAACTTCTGGCCCATTTGGACAAGTTGGAAGCAGACAACCTGAAATTCCTGAATGATCGCCTTGATATTGTGTTCCAGCAGTTCGGGTCACGCGTGGACCAGTCGCATAAGCGTTTTCTGGATCGTGCGCTGGAATCGCTGTTGCAGCATCTGGAAACCAACGGCGAAGATCAGGTCTGGCAATATAGCCCCGACGGCCTGCGCATGTTGCTGCGCACAAGCTATCAGGTGATGCGGCGCAATGTGTCATCAACCTGTGAACAGGTCTATGCCGCGGCATCCAATGACCTTGCAGAGACGTACCGCACTGCCTTTGGCGTGTCGGTCGAGAACTTTTCGATCACGCCGCCAGCCGCCCCGGAAATTCCGGCCCCGGTGTCGCTGGGTCAAACTATTGCCCTCGATTTGCAGACATCCTGGTGGAAGGGATGGTGGAAACGCCGCAAGGGGTATCGCGCTTTTGCCAGCGGGTTTTATGACCTGATCGAGGCGGAAACTGCGCCGATCGTCGATGAGCTGAAGGTGCGCCAGGCCACCGGCATCCGCCAGATGGCCGAACGCGAGTTGCAGGAGTTCATGGCCGAGCAACGCGCCTTGCTGACCGATATCAGCAACAAGTCCCAGGTCGGCGTAGACGATTTGGAAAACATTTTCGGTATTACTGCCCAACAGGAACGCGAAGAACTATTCGACTACATCTTCGAGGAGTTGAGCGATGGGCCAACAACTGAAGCAGAAGGAACCGCGTAATGAGTAACCAGGCCACCGGATCGGGTGGGCCGCGCAAACCGCGCATCGCGTTGATGGGCGAATTCAGTGCCGGCAAGAGTACGTTGTCGAACCTGTTGTTGGGCGCACGCCCGTTGCCGGAGAAAGTGACCGCGACCCGGCTTTCACCGGTATGGATGTCTTATGGCAATGACGCGCCTTACCGCGTTGACGTTGATGGAACGACGGAACCTATTTCCATCGATGCGCTGGAAGGGGTTCCGGTCGAAGAAACCCATGTCATCCGTCTGTTCATGGAATCTGACATTCTGGACGTGATCGACCTGATCGACTTTCCGGGCATTTCTGATCCCAACATGTCCTCGGAAGTGTGGGAACGTGTCTTGCCGGAAATCGACGCTGTTATCTGGTGCACCCATGCCACCCAGGCCTGGCGGCAGTCAGAGGCCGCCGTTTGGGAATTGATGCCAGAAATCGTGCGCGAGAATTCGGTTCTGCTGATCACGCGCTATGACAAGCTGACAACCGATAATGACCGCCGCCGCGTTCTGCGCCGCATCATGCGCGAAACAGAAGGGTTGTTCGGTGGAATCTTCCCGATTTCGTTGCTACAGGCGCTTGAGGCAGGCGATGATTATGACCGCTGGGATGGCAGTGGCGCTGGCCCGTTTGTTGACCATTTCATCAGCACGATCGCAGAGCTGTGTGAAGTGACCCCTAAATACAGCAAGCCGCTGTTTAACGTTGGCAATACATCTGGCGTCTCAACCGAGGCCGCTGTTGTTGTGGAAACACCGGTTGTGCCTGTGACCCCGCGCCGTGTTCAGCGCCCGTTGGACGGTGACCAACCCAAACGTGCCCGCCCGCCCAGCTCGCCTGAGAGTGGGGTTGGCTGATCTTAGGGGCTGGGCATTCCGTGCCCGTCCCAATCGGTGTGACCTACATTGATATCTGCCTGATCTCCGGCCCGCTAATTTACCGTGCGTTGGCCGGAAATGACCTGCGAAACCCATAATCCCAATACACCTGATACACGCGACATCTTGGATGGGCTTCCACAAGTGACTATTTTGCCGTAGTCACGAAGAACGTGGGATGGAATTGGGGCTTGGCACATGGTTGCGGATGTTTTGGATGCGTTACACAGCAAATTTGACGAATGCGAGACTGTCGCTTTCGCGGATTTGTCGACGCAAATGGTTTTGATCACAAATTCGGATGCGAACCATCGGCGCGAGGTGCTTGACCGTCTCTGCGCAGAGGCGGCAATGGCGCTCGGCACTGTCAAGAAACCCGCAGCGTTTGGCGAACGTCCCAGCAGCGCGGCATTCATTGCGACCAATGACCAGCTGCGCATTTTTCTGCGTGCGCCAAACGAACCAGCCGATGTGTTGTGCTGTGTCTGCAAACCGGGTGTTGATGTGGCATCATTTTTGTCCGATGCCCGCCCATGTCTGGCCAAGATCAGCGGCGGGGCGTAAGAGAGTTGACACGAATACATGTGGGACAACTTCTTTGACTGACCGAACAGCCTTTGCTGCCAAACTGAATGCCTTGATAGCGGATGATGCCGTGTTCGCGGATGGCGGCGCGCGCGTGATCAGTCAGGGTGGCGCGCCATCAGTGTTGGCCGCGATCTTGGCGGAAGTGGATAACACGGTACTGGAACGCACACTTGTCTTTGGCATGGGTGCGGTGACGGTCAGTGCCGTTGTCGCCGGTCGCCGCATGCGGGGTATCGTCGACATCGACGCTGATGTTGCTGGTGCAAGTGATATCGTTGGACAGGTTCTGTCGCGCGATGAGCCGGACCTATTGGAAAACACAGGCGCCTTGTTGACGGCGTTGGGCGATGCGGCTGGCGTTGTGACCGTCCGCAGCACCCCGGTTCAGTCGCTTGGCAGCAGCGGCGATGCCGGTATTTCGGCAACGGGGTTGGCGGAAATTTGGGACGTCGATATGGATGCGACCCCGGCCCCCCCGATGGAACGTTTCCTTGCGGCGAATGCGGATAAGCTGGTTGGTCTGATCCATATCAATGCCGGTAAAATTGCCGAGCAGGGTGGCGAAAGCGATGTGCTGAAGGCGATGTGGGAAGAGCAGATCCCGGAATTTCGCAAACGTTTCAAGGCACTTCATCCAAAGCATGACGGCCCGATGTTGATCTGCCTTGATGATGCGATTGAGGGTGAACTGGGTGCCGCACTAGCGCTTGTCGACGATGAGGCCTGCATGATGTCCTACAAACCCGGCGACCTTGCTGCGATCATCGGGTCATGGACCGCAATTACCGCATAGAGCGTTATGCTTCAGGTATTTCGTAATACGCTGTAGGCGTAGC
The DNA here is from genome assembly GCA_947500055.1 of uncultured Paracoccaceae bacterium. Classification (GTDB taxonomy): domain Bacteria; phylum Pseudomonadota; class Alphaproteobacteria; order Rhodobacterales; family Rhodobacteraceae; genus Yoonia. The sequence goes on along the minus strand of CANMQO010000003.1, from coordinate 254,993 downwards.
GCGGCGACCTGATTGCCGCCGCGCCTTCTTGATTAGGCGATTCCGCTACCACCATCGCCAAAGTCCAGCCCGATGATCAGCGGATCATGGTCGGAAGAGGCAAAGACCCCGTCATTATAGAAATCCGGGTTCTTGAAGGATGAATCGTAGTTCAGCAGATCCGGCTCGTCCGCATTGATGTGCCATTCTGTGGCCCCGGTGACAAAGCCCGCCAATCCATCATCTGCGAACCCCTGATCAAGGGTGCCGCGTTGCCCGTCAAAGACAAAGCTATATGCCTCATCCTGTCCGATGAAGGTGTCGATCAGGTCGACCAGACCGGCATCGTCATCAAGATGCTGCACCGGATCTTCCTCAGCATAGGCGTTCAGGTCGCCCAGCAGCAGGTAGTTTTCTGTTCCGCCCCCATTATAGGTGTTCTCGATCCAGTCACCCAGCTCGACAGCTGCATCCAGCCGCACCTGATTCCAGAACCCCTGCCCATTGCCCTGATCAAAGTTCGGATCAGCCCGCAATGCATCAACATCGGCTTGGGTGAACCCGGTTGCTGTGCCGTTGTCGATTGCCCGTTGCGCATCATCTGCCAGACGATCCAACCCGCTTGGCCCCTTGGATTTGAAGTGTGACGACACAACAGTGAAGGTTTCGCCGGTCGCAAGATCCTCAAAGGTCGCGGCGACGGAAGGCCGATTGCGTTGGAAGTCGCCAACCCGGTTTGTCCCCAGCGCAGTGTCGAGCAGGTTGGCCAATGCGAACGTGTCAGCGGCAGAGGATTCGTTGAATACGAGGAATTCCGAATGTACCAACCTGACCGCATTTTCATCGTAAATGATGCCGGTGCTGATCGCATCCGTGCCGATGAAACCCGCATCAGTGGTCGGGTCCGCAAAGGCATAGGAGGCCCCCGATCCCGTTGCTGTTGCTTCTGTGTTCAGCGCGTCAACGAGTGTCTGGATGGCGCTATCTGCCCCGAACCCCCCGTTTTCGATTTCCTGCAGGGCAAACACTTCGGCCTGGGTTCCGGTAATGGCGGCCACCAGCTTTTCGGTCTGTCGTACCAGTTCTTCGGGGGTGTCCGCACCGCGCGGGTCGAGACCGTTTGGCCCGGACCCAGCACCGGGTTCGTCGATGGTCGAGAAATAGTTGAGAACGTTCACGCTGGCCACTTGCAGGCTGCCGCCCACGTCATCGGGGGTGTCCTGCCGCGCGCCGCTATTTGTCGACTCGTCAATATCCAGCGTTTCGGTGACCACCAGTTGGTAATCACCGAATGCGTAGGACAGCACGCCGGTGACGTCATCGGTGAGTTCCGTGCCAAGCCGCAGCGTTGATCCGCCATCGCTGAAATCATCGCCGGAATCGAGGAACCCGTTGCCGTTATCACCCGGTCCGCCGGGAACAAATTCAAACTGGTCGGGGTTTTGCGACCCAACCCCATCTTCCAGAATGAGCCGGTTGTTTTCGTTCGCTTCCTGATGTGCTGCAATCTCGGCCGCTTCGGTTTGTGCATCGAAAAGCTGCGTTGCCTGAGTTTGCACCCCGGCGCTGATCACCAATTGCCCGAAACGGTCAAAGTTGAAGTTTTCAATCACCGTCAGCGGGTCTGGTGTACCCGAGGTGACATTGATCAACATGCCTTCGACCGCCTCATAATCCGGGGCAGCGTTGGGCGATAGCAGGATGCTGGCCGCGGTTGGCGTTGCCACCACTGCTGCGATCACGGCTGTTGCACTGACATTGGTGATCTGGGTCAGGCCAAAGAATTCGGCCACTTCACCGGTGATCCCAACCAGATTACCAACGCTGACCGTTGGCGCGCTACCGGTGAAAACAAAGATGCCTTCGGATGTTGACGCGTCACCATCGGCATCGCTGTCTTCTTCCTGCAGGTAGTAGCCGTTGGAAACGATATGGGTCACGACTGCCTCGACATTGACGATGTCACCAACAAGCGCAGAGGCGTCACCACTGCCCTGGATTTCGCTGATCAGCCGGTCTTCACCCGGTTCGACAACGGCCTCATTCGCCGCACCGCGTGTGTCAGCAGATGGCCCGAACCAGACGCCGTCTGTGCCCCGCTGCAAAGAATCACCGGCCAATGTGCTGCTTGTCTCGGCGACACCGACATCGGTTGACGTCAAACCCGTGGCGGGGCCGTCGGTTGCTGTGACTTCGCCCTCATAGCTGACGAATTCCACAACCACCCCGTCATTGGACAATGCGATGGCGTCCGGTCCGTTCTGGATGCCCGGCGTGTCGATGACGTAATAATCATAGGTACCATCGCTGGTGACGGTACCACTGCTGACGGCGAGGGTGTTGTAAACGACGCCGCCATTACCGTTGTAGAGGTCAAGGGTCAGATTGCTGACATCCTCACCGGTTTCCACACGAATTTCGATGAATTCGCCAATATCGCTGCCTTCATTGTCGTAATGGAACTCGTTGATTTGTGCGGTTGTCGGACCGGCCGGGATGACATTTGCCGCACCGGATGTGTTGACCTCTGTCGCGGCCCAACTGCCAGCCTCGTTTCGTTGCAGGGATGCGCCAATAACAGTCCCGCTGTTTTCGCTGACGCCGATATCGGTTGAGGTGACACCATCCGCACTGCCGCCCACTGCGGTCAACTCGCCCTCATAGCTGAGGAATTCGATCAACTTTCCATCATTCGACAGGGCGATCCCGTCAGGCGCACCGTTTTGCAGCCCGTTTGTGGGAAGGTTGAGCACGTAGTAATCATATGTGCCATCACTGCTGGCCGGTGTGGCGGGCAAGGACAGCGTGTCATAGGTCGTTCCGTTGCTACCGTTATAAAGTTCAACCGCAACCCCGGACACATCGCCGCCTGCATTGACCCGAATTTCGATGAACTCGCCCTGATCGGTTCCGATGTTGTCGTAATGGAATTCGTTGATCCGGGCGACGAGCACCGGGATATTGGCCGCACCGGACGTATTCGGCGCCGCTTCATCCCATGTGCCATCATCATTGCGTTGCAGACTGTCGCCAATACTTGTGCCGCCATTCTCGGCAACGCCAATATCGGTTGAGGTGACCCCATCGGCGGCGCCACCAACCCCCGCCAGCGTGCCTTCGTAGCTGAGGAATTCGATCAGCGCGCCACCGTTTGACAGGGCGATTCCGTCCGGTGAGCCATTCTGCAGCCCGTTGGCAGGCAGGTCGATCACGTAGTAATCATAGGTACCATCGCTGCTGACCGGTGCAGCGGGCAGTGACAGCGTGTTGTAAACGCTGCCATTGCTGCCGTTATAAAGTTCCACGGCGAGCGTGGATGCGTCAGCCCCCGTATTGACGCGGATTTCGATGAATTCGCCAACGTCGCTACCGGCATTGTCGTAGTGGAATTCGTTGATCCGCGCCTCAATCGGGGGGGTGTCGTCATTGCCGGTGATCGTCACAGTGACGGTCGCCGTGTCGGTGCCACCCTTGCCGTCATCGACCGTGTAGGTAAATGTGTCCGTCGCGGTTTCACCTGCATTCAGGTCATTGAAAATCGCGCCTGCATCATAGCTGATGGATCCGTCCACAAGCGTAATCGTGGCCCCCGCCGCGCTGGTCGCCGATACCGAAGTCAGGGTGATCGTATCGCCATCAAACTCCCGATCATTGGCCAGCAGATCAGCTGCTGAGATGGTCAGCACGCTGTCCTCATCGGTTGTGGCCGTATCATCACCGGCCAGTACGGCGTTGTTGGTTCCGTCAAGATAAAGCGTGTAATCATCTGCGACAAAAAACAGTGCTTCGACCCCGAAAAGCTTGTCTTTGCCCGCGTCGGCCACATCGCTTAGCGATGTGACGGTTGTCTTGCCCCAGAACCCGTGACCAATCGAGATGTCATAATCGGCGATCCCGCCTTCATAGGTGACGGTATCAAACCCAAAGCCGCCACGAATGTAGTCATTGCCCGCGCTACCGGCGATCACATCATCGCCAAACCCGCCGAACACCCGGTCGTCGCCTTCGCCAGCGTCAATGATATCATTACCCCAGCCGCCAAAGATGATGTCATTGCCGGCACCGGTGTTGATCGTGTCGTCCCCCCACAGCCCAAAGACGATGTCACGTCCTTCGCTGCCCGTCAGAACGTCATCATCAAATGTGCCGAAATGGAAATTTGCGCGGTGAAATGTCATGGTTTTCCCCCAACCTTTGGACTTCATATTTTTGATTTGTCCGAAAAGTGTAACAGTATTATCTCCGGGTTCACTATAGAAATGAATTACCCTACGTCAGTTCACCCACAGGTAGTGCCCGCGTTAATCTGCTGATCAGCTGTTGCCTGTTTCGCTGTAAGCCGTTGAAATTAAGGAATTAAGATGCATCCTGCCGCCGCTGCCGCACCCATCGCCCCCCGGTTTTTTGACGGGTTCGAAGAACGGTTCATTACAGGTCCCGATGGTCCGATGTTTTGCCGCATCGGCGGTGATGGCCCCCCTTTGGTCCTGTTGCACGGGTATCCCCAGACGTCGGCCATGTGGCATGCGGTGGCTGCCGATCTTGCCCGCGACTATCGCGTCATTTGCATGGATTTGCGCGGCTATGGCCGGTCGGTGAAACCGCCCAGTGCCCCGGATCATGCCCCCCATTCCAAACGTGCTATGGCTCGTGATGTGATTGCGGTCATGGATTCGCTGGGCCACGACCGGTTTCTGGTAGGCGCCCATGACCGTGGCGCCCGCGTGGCGCATCGCCTGGCGGCGGATCATCCTGATAAGGTGCGTGCCCTTGCCATTCTGGATATCGCCCCCACCCGCGAGATGTATCGCGAGGCCGATAGTGGTTTCGCCCATCGCTACTGGCATTGGTATTGGCTGACCTTGCCACATCCGTTCCCTGAAACGCTGATCGGCGGGGATCCTGCGTTTTTCTGGCTGACCAAATCAATAGGCCTGTCGAAAACGCCCGCCCCTTTTGTCCAGCAGGCGCTGGATGAGTACCTGACCTGTTTCGATGATCCGTCCCTGATCCATTGCGCCTGCGAGGACTATCGCGCAGCGGCGACCATTGATATCGCCCATGACGATGCTGACCCCACGCTATTGCAGATGCCGCTTCTGACCCTGTGGGGCAAGGATGGCGCGATTGAAGCCCATTTTGACAGCTTGGCCTTGTGGCGCGAGCGGGCGGCGCAAGTGGAAGGTTGGGCGCTGCCCGGCGGCCATTTTCTGGCCGAGGAATGCCCGGACCTGGTGATCGCCGCATGGCGTGAGTTTTTTGCGGCGTGCTGACGCGCGCTATTCCAATTTGGCGGGGAACCCTTCGGCGCGCAGGTCTGTTTGCAAAAGGTCTTCCAGCAGTTTGACCACCATAGGTGATTCCGCGGTCCCGCCATAAGCCGCCCGGGCTGCGACGTAGCTTTGCCGTGTCGCACTGGCCAGATCGAGCGGCACTTCGAACTCCTTGCCGAAATCCATCGCGAACCCGAGATCCTTCAGCACCAGATCCATGTTGAACCCGATATCATAGGACCCATTCAGCACCAGCGCCCCTTCGGTTTCATGCACAAAGGAATTGCCTGATGACGCCTTGATTGCGTGCCATGCCTGCCCGAGATTCAGCCCGCCCCGCTTGGCCAGCATCAGCGCCTCGCCGCAGGCTTTGAGGTGGATAAAGGCCAGCATGTTGGTGATCACCTTGATGATCGCGGCAGACCCGAGCGGCCCCATGTGAAAGACCTGATCACCCATCGCCTGCATGGCGGGCAGGTGTAGATCAAACATATCCTTGTCACCGCCAGCCAGCATGGTGATTTTGCCCTGGGCGGCCAGATGGACCCCGCCGGTGACCGGCAGTTCCATCATGCGCACGCCATGCGCGCTGGCCTTCTGTGCCATTTCCAGGACGTCGTCCCGACCCAATGTTGACATTTCGATCCAATGCGCGCCCGGTTTCATATGGGGCAGGATTTCGTCAAGCACTTTGGCGGTCACTGCTGGTGAAGGCAGGCAGGTGATCACGTGATCGGCGGCCTTGGCGACGCCGATCGCATCGTCAGCCCAATTGCACCCCAACGACTGGATCGGCTCAGCGAGCGATTTGTTCAGGTCCGTCGCTGTGACATCCAACCCTGATTTGCGCAGGCAGCCCGCGCAATTGATGCCCAGATTGCCCAGCCCGATGTAACCGTAATGCATGGCGTTTCCTTAGTTGAAATAGATGTTGTAGTCGGCCCGGATTTCCGCATCGAGCGCTGGATCAATCTGGATTTTCGCGTTGGCGAGGATCTCATTTTTGCGCTCAATCGCCTTGTCGAGCAACATCGGTCTATCCGCCTCGCCCCATTCCTTGGGGCTCATCCGGTTGCCAAGTGTTGGATAGATATATTCGGTCTGCATCAGATTCAGTGTTTGATCTGACCCCAGATAATGCCCCGGCCCACCAAGGCAGACCGCCTTCATCGCCTCGATCGAGGTGCTGTCCTCGGTCACGTCGATCCCGCGCACGCAACGCATGACCTGCCCGAGGATATCATCGCCGAGCACCAGCGATTCCAGACAAAACCCAAGCAGGGAAGCATGCATGCCAACGGATTCATAAACCATGTTCAGTCCCGATAGCCCGGCCAGAACATTGGTGATCCCCTGTTCCCAGCCGGCCTGCATATCCGGCAGTTTACTGTCGGATATGCCCGCAGCGGCACCGCCGGGCAGACCGTAGAATTTGTGCATCTGTGAACAACCCGCCGTCAGCAAGGCCTGCTCGGCTGATCCGCCTGACATCGCGCCGGTGCGCAGGTCGGAGACAAACGGCCATGTGCCAAAGATCGCCGGATGTCCGGGCGACACAGCGTTGACATACACAACCCCTGCCAGACATTCCGCCACGGCCTGCACAATGGCCAGGGCGATCGGCGCTGGCGCTGTGGCCCCCGCCTGCCCAGCCGATAGCAACAACACGGGCATGCCTGCACGGATGCAGTGTTCCATGGCGATGCAGCTTTCCTCGGCGAATTTCATCGGCGGTACGACAAAGCAGTTCGAGTTCGAGATGAAAGGGCGTGCCCGATAGGCGGCTTCGCCCCCGGCGATCCGGTGGATCAGTTCCATGCATGGTGCGACGTGATCCGGTTCGCTGAAGGATGTGCCGACATGTTTGGTCGTGCCTGCGCAGCAGGCATAAACCGTGTTCAGATCCATTTCGAGGTTATCGGTGACATCCCGCGCGACCATCGCCCGCTGGAAGAAATGCACGTTGTCGAGCGCATCGGTGATCCTGGCGGCGTCATGCAAATCCTGTGCCGTGCTGTCGCGATAGGTGTTGGTTGCCAGATCGACGATGTGAACCGCAGCCCCGGCCGTGCCAAAATGTACCTTGTGCCCCGAGAGGTGCAGATCATGTTTCGGGTCGCGCCCGTGCAGGGTGATGTTGCGCGCGGCCTTGGCCAGCATGTCCTCGACCAATGCGCGGGGAAAGCGCAACCTGCCATCATCGCCGAGGATTGCACCAGCCCTGGTCATCGCCTCAACCCCTGAAGGCGGGGCCTGTGACAGGCCGATTTGCTCCAATGCATTCAGCGCCGCCTCATGAATGCGCATCACATCGGCATCGGTCAGCGGCTTGTATTGCCCGCCCTCCAACCCGGCGCGCACCGGGCGCAAATCTTCGGCCAATGGGGCGTTACGCAGGGCAACCCGCGCTGCCCGCCCGCCGCTGCGTGATTTTCTGGCTGATGCTGTCATCGGATTCTCCCTGGTCCTTGGGGCAGTATTATTGTGGAAATCGCAGGGATCAATTCGCAGTTAGCAATAGAATTAATCGGAATTTCCGATTAGGCATATGCCCATGCAGATAGAATTGATCGAGACCTTTCTGGATTTGTGCGAAACACAAAGTTTCAATCGCACGGCTGACCGGCTGGGCGTGACCCAATCCACCGTCTCTGGCCGCATCGGATCATTGGAAAAGACGGTTGGGCGGCCGCTTTTTCGTCGTTCGCGCTCGGGAACGGCACTGACCACAGAGGGGCTGCGGTTTGAGCCTCATGCCCGCAGCTTGCGCCATGCATGGGTGACCGCACTGCATGCGGTTCGCGATACGGGCATGGCCGGGGTGACGATGCGCATTGGCGTCCAGCATGATTTGATCGGGTTGCAGATCGATGCGCTGATTGGCAAGTTCCGCGGTGCATTGCCCGATACCGTCATCTATGTCGAAGCCGATTATTCAACGCAGATGTGTGCTGATCTGGCGTCGGGTGCGCAGGATGTGGCGGTCTTGTATTCGCCGCAGACCCACCAAGATATTCATTTTGAGCCTTTGGGTGAGGTGACTTACGTGATGGTGTCAACGGATGTGGATCGGTTGGCTGATGTGACCGCCGAGAATTACATCCTGGCGAATTATTCACCGGCATTCGCCCATACCCATGCGGCCCTGTTGCCAGGCCTGACAAAGGTATCGCTGTCGATAGGTCAGAATGCGGCGGTGGAAGGGTTCTTGAAATCACTGTCTGGCGCGGCTTATGTCTTGCGCCATTCCGCAGCTGCATTGGTTGATGCTGGCACCTGTCAATATGTGAAGGATGCGCCAACCATTACGCAGCCGGTATTTGCAGGCGTTAACTTGCGGAACCGTCACAGGGCCGCCTATCGTAAATTTCTGCGGATTCTGCAGGACCACTATGCCCCCGCAACGCGCGAACGCCGCAGGCAGCCGGCGCGCGGCCGGTGAAAGCCGCCAATCCGGGCTGTCAAAAATTTTTCGCGAATAATCGTCATGTTGATCTGGTATCGTCGCAAGAGCGCCACTATGTATCGGCTGTTAACATTCGAGTAACGGAATTTTGAACTCACGACGTTTCGAAGGATGCTGTTATGGCAAAAGATACCGCCCCTGATCTTACCGGACAATTGAAGTTTGACGGTGACAAAAAAGCAGGGCGGTCCAAATGGATCGCAATCTTGCTGGCGCTCGCGTTGGTGGGCTGGATGGGCAGTGGCTATGTTATGCCAACAGAGCCAGAGGATGACACCCCCGCAGAGCCGCCAGCGCGTGCGATTGCAGTTGCTGTCGTGCAGTCCACCGCGCAGGATGTTGGCCTTGTTTTGACGGCAGAGGGGCAATCGACCCCCGACCGCGCCACGGAAATCAGTGCCAAGGCGTCTGGTCAGATTATCGCGGTGTCCGTCAAACGGGGTGATTTGGTCGAGGCCGGGCAGGAAATTGGTCGTCTGGACGCGGAAACCATTGAAGCTCAATTGGCGCAGGCCGAGGCGCAGTTCGCGCAGGCCGCTGCTGATTTGGCCCGGGCCGAGGCGCTGCAGGAACGCGGTATTGGCACCGAGGCGCAGGTCAGTCAGGCCCGCGCAGCCAAAGCCGCAGCCGAGGCATCGGTCACGGCTGCCCAGGAACAGTTGGACAATACCGTCATTACGGCCCCGTTTGCGGGCCGACTGAATGAAATGACCCTTGATGAGGGTGAGTTCGTAAATGATGGCGACATGGTTGCCGAGGTGTTGGACAACGATCCGCTGAGTGTGGTCGTGCAGGTCCCGCAGCAGACCCTGTCGCGCCTGTCAAAGGGGCAGATGGCCGAAGTGTCATTTATCACCGGCGAAACACGAATGGGCAAAGTTGGGTTCATCGGCAGCAACGCCGACAGCCAGACCCGCACGTTTCGTGTCGAAATCGCCGTCGAAAATCCGAATAGCGAGATGCCCGCAGGTTTGAGTGCGCGCGTGGCGATCCCCACCGGTCAGGCGCGGGGGCATTTCATTTCACCTGCGATCCTGTCGCTGGGCACCAATGGCGATCTTGGTATCAAGACCGTTGAAGATGGAAATGTCGTGGCGTTTCGTCCGATTGTCATCGTGCGTGCGCAGACGGATGGTATTTGGGTGACGGGTCTGGGCGAAGAGGCGCAGATCATTACCGTCGGCCAGGGTTTCGTAAGTGCGGGCGACACCGTTGATCCACGCCCCGTCGCAACCGAAGAAGCCGTGGCGGTGACCCAATGATTGGCTTGATTGATGCCGCTTTCAGCCGCAGCAAGGTTGTTCAGCTTGTGCTGGTCTTTCTGCTGGCCGTCGGCGCGCTGTCATATGCGGGAATCCCAAAGGAAAGTAATCCGGAGATTCCGATCCCGATCATTTATGTCTCGACCAGTCTGGATGGCATTTCACCCGAGGATGCCGAGGATGTGCTTGTCGGTCCGATGGAAACGGAGTTTGCATCCCTGACCGGCCTGAAAACCATGACGGCGCGCGCCAGCGAAGGCCACGCATCGGTTGAGTTGGAGTTCGAGCCGGGTTTTGACGCTGATGCAGCGCTCGATAAGGTGCGCGAAGGTGCCGATAAGGCCGAAAACGACCTGCCGCAGGATGCCCGTCTGACGGTGACCGAGATCAACACCGCCCTGTTTCCCATCCTGAACGTGATCCTGTCCGGGCAAGTGCCGGAACGCACGCTGAATTCGCTGGCCGATGACCTCAAGGACGATATTGAGGCGGTTTCTGGTGTCCTTGAGGTGGATGTTGGCGGTAAACGCACAGAGCTGATGGAAGTGTTGATCGATCCAACGGTGTTCGAGACCTACAATATCACGTTTGACGAATTGATCGGTTCAATCACCCGCAACAACCAACTGATCGCCGCTGGTGCCATCGAAAGCGAAGCGGGTCGTCTGGTGCTAAAGGTCCCCGGGTTGATCGAGAACCTGCAAGACGTGATGGAATTGCCGGTTCTGGTGCGTGGCCAGACGGTTGTGACCTTTGCCGACGTCGCCACCATCCGCCGTACATTCGAAGACCCGACCGGATTTGCCCGGATTGATGGCCAGCCCGCATTGGCACTGGAAATCAAGAAACGCGTTGGTGCCAATATCATTGAAACCGTGGCGCAGGTCCGGGAGGTGATCGAGACCGCACGTGCCGATTGGCCGGAAAGCGTGCAGGTCAGCTATACGCTGGATGAGAGCGAGCAGGTCAAATCGATGCTGACCGATCTGGAGGCGAATGTGATCGCCGCGATTATCCTCGTGATGATCGTGGTGGTCTATGCGCTTGGCCTGCGGTCATCGCTATTGGTTGGGCTCGCCATTCCCGGGGCGTTTTTGACGGGGGTTGCGGGGCTCTATTTTCTTGGCTTCACGATGAATATCGTGGTGCTGTTTTCCCTGATCCTTGTGGTGGGGATGCTGGTGGACGGGGCGATTGTGACGGTCGAACTGGCTGACCGTTACTTGCACGAGGGCCACGATTCCAAAACCGCATATGCCATGGCGGCCAAACGCATGGCATGGCCGATCATTGCTTCCACCGCGACAACCCTCTGCGTGTTCTTTCCGCTACTCTTCTGGGAAGGTGTGGTTGGCGAATTCATGAAGTTCCTGCCGATCACCGTGATAATAACATTGGCCGCATCCCTGTTCATGGCGCTGGTTTTCATCCCCGTTATGGGTGGTTTGATCGGCAAGCGTCAGAAACAGACGGCCAAGGCGAAGGCCCAGCTATATGCCTCTGAACGCGGCGACCCGCGGCACATGACCGGCTTCATGGGGGGCTATGTCAGGCTGCTCGAATGGTCGATCCTGCGGCCCTGGATCACGCTCAGCTTTGCTGTGATGGCTTTGGTTGCGTCCTTTGTTGCCTACGGCCATTTCGGCAATGGGTTGACCTTCTTTCCCGACGTGGAGCCCGAATACGCACAGGTTGAGGTGCGGGCGAAGGATAATTTCTCGGTCTACGAACAGGACGCACTGGTGCGTGAAGTTGAGGAAAAACTGGCCGACTACACTGAAATCGCCAGCATCTATGCTCGCTCTGGCGGCAGTAACGAAGGCGGTGATGTGATTGGCGCGTTGCAGTTGGAATTGGCTGAATGGGATACCCGCCGACCTGTTGCCCAGATCGCCGAGGACATCCGTGCCGACGTCGCGACGATTCCGGGTATTGACGTGCAGGTGCAAACGGATTCCGGCGGCCCGGGTGGTGGCAAGCCGATCAATCTTGATCTGTTGGCCAAGACCACAGCCGATCAAGAGGCCGGTGTCGCGATGATCATCGGGGCGATGGAGCGTTTGGGCGGCTTTATCGACATTGTTGAAACCCGGCCCTCGCCCGGTGTTGAGTGGCAGATTACCGTTGACCGGTCCGAGGCCGCGCGCAGCGGTGCCGATGTCGCCACGTTGGGGCAGGCGGTGCAGTTGCTGACCCGCGGCATCACGGTCGCCGACTACCGGCCAGAGGATGCGGATGGCGAAGTTGATATTGTTGTGCGCTTCCCGGCCGTTGACCGGACGCTGGCTGAGTTGGAATCCCTGCGTGTGCCGACCAATGCCGGGCTGGTGCCGATTTCGAATTTTGTGTCCTTTGAACCGGCCCCGCGCAGCGGGATCATCACCCGGATTGATCAGGCGCGGGTTGTCTCGATCACTGCTGACGTGGCGGCTGATGTGCTGGTCAACGATCAAATCGTCGCCTTGCAGGCCGCGATTGAGAAACTTGATCTGCCGCCATCCGCCCGGGTCGATTTCGGTGGCGAGGCGGAAGAACAGCAAGAGGCGATGACATTCCTGATGGGTGCCTTTGTATCGGCCATTGGCCTGATGTTCCTGATCCTGCTGACGCAGTTCAACAGTTTCTGGCAAGCCTTTGTGGTCATGTCGGCGATCGTGTTTTCGATTGCCGGTGTCTTGCTTGGGCTGATGATCACGGGTCGCCCGTTTGGTGTGGTCATGGGCGGCATCGGTGTGATCGCGTTGGCTGGGATTGTCGTGAACAACAACATTGTGTTGATCGACACCTATAACAATCTCAAGGCGGCGGGGCTGTCCCCGCTTGAGTCCGCCTTGCGCACCGGTGCCCAGCGTCTGCGCCCCGTGGTGTTGACCTCGGTCACCACGGCGCTTGGGCTGATGCCGATGGTGATTGGGCTGAATATCAACTTTTTCACCCGCGAGATTGTCTATGGTGCCCCGTCAACCCAATGGTGGACAGAGCTGTCCAGCGCGATTGCTGGTGGGTTGATCTTTGCGACGATCCTGACCCTGTTGGTGACCCCTGCGATGCTGATGCTCGGTGAAAAGCGGGCCAAGCGGGCACTGCCAACAGGGCAGACGCTCGCCACTGCCTAACCTCTGAGGATCCGCCCATCCGCATCAAAGGGTGGTTCATGCAGGATGGTCGCCCCGTGCGGGCGGCCAAGCACCATGACATCAACCCGGTCGCCGGGCGTTGCGTCCTTGACGTAGCCAAGGGCAAGCGACATGCCGACGCTGTAGCCGTAAGCCCCTGACGTGACCCGCCCTATGCCTTGCCCGTGCTTGAAAATCGGCTCGCCCCCGGTCGCGTCCGCGTTTGATGCGTCAGTGTCCGCCGCGTCCAGATGCAACAGCACCAGTTGTTCCCGCGCTGTTTGGTCCAACACGGATCGGGCCGCGCCTTTGTTCAGGAAATCCTTGTCCATCTTGCACAGCCGGTCCAGCCCGACCTCTTGCGGCCAATATTCGGGGCTATATTCGCGGGACCACGATCCGTAACCCTTTTCAATACGCAAGGACATCAACGCGCGGCTTCCCACCGGACCGGTGCCGAAATCCTTGCCCGCTGCGATCAGGGCCGCATAAAGTCGGGCCTGATCCTCGGTTCTGCAATGCAGTTCCCAGCCCAGATCGCCGGTGAATGACACCCGCAGTGCCAAGACCTGCACGCCCGCGAGTTCGATCATCACGGACCGCATGAAGGGGAAATCGGCGTTGTCCAGTGACGTGTTGGTCAGCCGCTGCAACAGGTCGCGTGACTTTGGCCCGGCCACGTTAAAGCCGCAGATCGCCTTGGTCTGGCTTTCGAAAACAGTTCCATCGGGCAAGGGAACCTGTTTGAAGAACCGTTTGTGATACCGTTCGGCCATACCGGAGCCGATAATCCAGAATTCGTCCTGCGCCGTGCGGGTCACGGTGAAATCCCCCGCAATCCCCCCGCGTCTAGAGATCAGCGGCGTCAGGCAGGACCGCCCCACCGATTTGGGCATGGTGTTGGCAAAGACAGCGTTCAGCCAATCCGCCGCCCCCGGCCCCTTGCACCGGTATTTGGCAAAGTTGGAGATGTCTATGATCCCTGCATGATCGCGCAGCATCCGGCATTCCGCGCCGACCGGCCCCCACCAGTTTTGCCGGGTGAACCCGTTGGTATCTGACGCGCCCGGTTGATCGGCGAACCAAAGCGGATGTTCCCATCCGGCGTTCAGGCCAAAGACAGCACCCATCGCCTTTTGCGTTTCATAGATGGGCCGGGTCAGCGCGGGGCGGCCCGCACTGCGTTCTTCATTCGGAAAATGGATGGCAAAGCGATGCGCATATTGGTCCTGTACTTTGGCCTTGGTAAAGGCCGGTGTTGCCCAATCCCCAAACCGGGCCATATCCCATGAGAACATGTCATATTGCGTCTCGCCCTCGATAATCCATTGCGCCGCCATCAGCCCCATACCGCCTGATTGAGAAAAGCCGGGGATGATCCCGTTGCAGCAGAAATACCCATCCAATTCGGGCACCGGCCCCATCAACACATTGGCATCAGGCGACCAGATCATCGGGCCGTTGATCACCCGCTTGATTCCAGCCTCGCCCACGGCGGGCACACGCTCGATCGCGTTCATCATGTTCTCTTCGATCCGTTCCAGATCATCGGGGAACAGATCATGGGCGAAATCGAGTGGTGTGCCATCCTCTGCCCAGAATTTCATATCCTTTTCATAGGCACCGACCAGCAGGCCTTGCCCCTCTTGCCGCAGATAATATTCGCCGTCGCGGTCACTGACCGAGGGCAACCTGCGCCCGGCCTCTGCCACAGCAGACATGGTTTCGGTGACAAAATACTGATGCTCTGTCGGCTGCAGGGGCAGGGTGATCCCGGCAAGTGCGGCGACTTCGCGCCCCCAAAGACCGGCAGCGTTGATCACCCAAGGTGTCGCAATATCGCCGTTCGGGGTTTTCACAACCCAACTGCCATCGGGTTGCTGTTCGGTTGCGGTAACAGGCGTGAACCGATGAATTTCCGCCCCGCGTTGCCGGGCACCAACAGCATAGGCATTGGTCACGCCGGATGGATCCACATTGCCCCCATCGGGTTCATACATGACGCAGCGGATGCCATCATAGTTGACCATCGGGTTCAGTTCCTGAGCCTCAGCAATGCTGATTTCATAGAAATTCATGCCGTAAAGCTTGGCCTTGGCTGCCTGCAGGCGTAGCTGATGTTCGCGTTCCTCTGTCTGTGCCAGATACAGCGATC
Organism: uncultured Paracoccaceae bacterium; assembly: GCA_947500055.1. Lineage (GTDB taxonomy): Bacteria > Pseudomonadota > Alphaproteobacteria > Rhodobacterales > Rhodobacteraceae > Yoonia. Next base: position 239,742 of record CANMQO010000003.1, on the reverse strand, counting down.
CGGGCTGGAAAACACCGCAGCTCTGGCCGGTTTCGGCCTCCAGCTCTTTGTAAAGGGTCATGGTATAATGCTGGATCCGGCTGATATTCGTGCTGTCATGCAGTCCGTGGATATTGGCGGCGGCGTGCCAGGTGGACCCGCTGGTCAATTCATCGCGCTCCAGCAATACAACATCTGACCAGCCCAGTTTGGTCAGGTGATAAAGGATTGAGCAGCCGATAACGCCGCCACCGATGACAACTGCCTGTGCTTGTGCCCGCATGAGATATTCCTGGTCTTGGACGCGCCGATGGGCCGTCAGAAATCAATAAGATGCGCCCGGCCCTGATCGGCCAGGCGTTTGTTCAAGACAGGCGCTTCCGGCGCGCCGGCCTCCAGTGCAAAGACGAAAGCATGGGTCAGATAAAAGCAAGCAGCGTCATGATCCTGCCGCGATGCGGCGGTATCTGCGGCGGCTGTATAAAGATGCACAAGCGCTGACAGATCCTGCGCGGCATGCGCAGCCAGCAACGCCTGATCAAGCCTATCCGTATCGGTAACCCGCCCATTTTCCACGGCGTTACCCCGCGCGCCCTTTCTCGATCTGACTGGCGACCCAGTGATGGAAATTATGGGTCGGCCCATCCATCACAGGCGAGAAGCGACCGCCATCAAACAAGGCCCCATGACGGCCTTTCTGCATACCTTCAACGACAAATATGTCTTCTTCAAAGACGGTTTTCCAAAGCTGGGCATTGGTCATGCGCAACCCGTCATGCCCAGGCGTGTCCTCGACACTCTTTGCGTAATAAAGCTCAATATGTTCGACGGTGTTGCTGCAATCGACGGGCTCAAGCACGATGGCAAAGCTGTGGTCGCGTTGCACGCCAAACAGGACGTTGGGATAAAGGGCCACATATTCCGCCCCCTCGTCCCACTGGGGGCTTAAACCTTCAAAATCGGGAAAGGTTTCGTTGTCCTGACCTTTCAACTGGCGATAAACCAACGTCCCCTGGCCGGAATATTCATCGCGAACCTCGATATTGTAGTGATCCTCTAGCCGGGAATAACTGTTCAGGCCCGGATGCACCCATGGCAGGTGATAGCTTTCGCAATAATTCTCAACCGCCAGTTTCCAGTTGGTCTTCACATCCAGTGTGAAGGATGAATTTTCGCCGCCATGATGGATCGGCCGATCAAACTCTGCCCAACGTGCCATCAATGACCCATGCGCGTCTTCAAAGGCGGGTGCATTGCCGTCCACATTCACAAAAATCACGTCACGCCAGACATAGGACCGCACGCGGAACAGGCCCAGCTTGTCCATCTGAATGTCATCATGGGTATTCTGACCGGGGCCGCCCACATGCGGGGTCGCCCGCAGCTTGCCATCCCAGCCATAACACCAGCTATGATAGGGGCAGCGGATCGCGCCACGGATCTTTTGTGGTTTGTCGATCAGGATCATGCCGCGATGGCGGCAGGTATTCTGGAAAACCCCGATGGATCCATCCCTGTCCCGCACTACCAACAAAGGCATGCCCAGAAATTCAACCGGCTTTGCATCGCCGGGCTCCGGGACGTCCTTTCCGAACCCAATCCCCGACCAGTTTGCAAAAAGAACCGATTGCCGTTCTTCGGCAAAGATCGCCGGATCAATATAGTGTTCGTTTGGCAGTCCGTTTGCGGTTTCGACATCTGTCAGGACAGTCGAGAGCGTGCTGTGCTTGTTCATCGGATCCCCCCTCGTGATCGTGGCGTTCACACCAACTGTGGGGCCAGCCGTCGGGTCGGCGCAATATCAGAAAGGTTCAATCCTGGGTGAGCTGAACTAAACTGATCCCGCATGTACTTCGGCCAATATCCAGTCTTTCAACTGGCTGGCACTTGCAGAAAGTGCGCCGTCCGAGAATTCGACAAGGTAGAACTGATGCGGTGCGGGCAGGGTGTGCGGCCCGATTGCGGCCAGTTTTCCCGCCTTCACCAGAGGCTGCACCAATCGCTGCCAGCCAAGGGCCAATCCGGCCCCTTTTTGTGCCAGTTGCAGCGCCACGGAATAGCTGGTGACGCTGGACCCCGCGGCAAGATCGCCGGTATATCCCAGTTTTTGAAACCAGTCCGACCATGTCGTCCAGTTCTGCCCATCGCTCTCCAGGTGGATCAGGCGTTTTTGGGCCAGATCATCAAGTGAAATGCCGGTCAGTGACTTTGCCATCTCGGGCGTGCCAACCGGCACCAACGCATCACGATACAGCGGCGTATGGGTGAGTGTCGCATTCCGGTCGCGCCCATATCGGATAATGAAATCGAGGTCTGCGCGGGCCGTAAACGGCCCGTCCTGCGACATCTGATTGATGTTCAGATCGGGGTAGTCGCGCCAAAACCGAATGATCGCTGGCGATAACCACAAGGCGGCAACGGCCGTTGTCGACCCGACCGTGATCCTTTCGACCGTCTGGCTTTGCCGGATTGTTCCCAACCGTTTGGAAATGCGTCCAAAGCAAGAGGCCAGCGTTTCAAAGAGGGCCTGTCCCTCTGGCGTCAATACAACGCCACGATGATGACGCTGAAACAGGGCCGCGCCAAGGTCGCCTTCCAGTGCTTTGATCTGGTGGCTGACGGCGCCGGGCGTCACAGACAGTTCCTGCGCGGCGTTCTTGAAGCTCAGGTGCCGTGCGGCTGCTTCAAATGCTGACAGCGTTGTCAGGGGTGGCAGGTTATAGTGGCGTCTGGACATGGCTGGTCACGCTATCGCTTCACATGGATGAATCCATTTCATCCACAATGGGCATCAGTACAGCACATAAAGACATTCTGGTGGGAAAATTTTGCCTGCATGTGTTCACGATTGGTGCATGGCCGGCTGCATAGGATGGACGCCGCAATTATGGGAGCCGATAGGCGGGAAACACCTTTTCTTCGATGTTGAGAAGCGATCTCCGATCAATTTCGATGGGTTCCAGCCGAAGATCTTCCATGGATGTTTCCCAGATGTGGTCGCAATAACCCGATGCTTTGAGGTCATTTTCGACCTGATCGATGTTCAAACCTATCCTTGTGCCGTCGAGAGAGTTGCGATGTTCTTCTGGTGCGATTGCTGCTGCGTCCCTGAATAGTCTTATCAATGTTGCCAGCGTGCATCCGACCTCGGTCATGAACACCTCTTCGGATGGCAAGCGACGGTCATTGACAACATGGCCTTCGCCAAGCTCAAGAAAGAGATCGTATTGGCTCAGCTTTGCTTGGAGGAAGTTTGTGATCATGAAGACGTTATGATCCGAATATGCGACGGCATTATGATAGCCGGTATCAAGTATATTGAGCGAGGGTCCGTCCATCAGCCTCCCCTGCGCAATGCCTGCCTTCATCCAGTTTGACAGGTCATACGGCTGCGCCACTGCGATCCGTAGCCAGTATGTGAAATGTTCATAGTTGTGGAACAGACGAAGATCGGAAATCAAATTGTAGTCCCAGGCAGCGATTCGTAACAGCTCGACAGTAAATGGATCATGGACCAGCTGGGCATGTACTTCTTCATGCAGCCGGTTTTGCAGTCTTTGGCGAAATGCAATGCTCTCTTCGTCCTGTATGAAAGTCCAGTTGCTTGAGAAGAGTTGAGCGACCTCAAGATCGCTATGAAACCAGGGCGTGTCAAAGCTCACATTGTCCAGGTACTGCATCACGATCTGGCGGTCCTCGTCGGTCTTACGCTCCAAAGCCCGGCGTACACGCGCATATGCAAGAACTTCGTGGTCTTCCCGGTCGAGAACGTCGGCGACGAAATTCGAGCGCTCGTCGAGTTGACCATTCAGTGCCATCAGGCTCACGGTGCAAGCATCCTTCGTCAAATCAGGATATTCCGGGATCTTGTCGAAGTAACGATCACAAAGGTCATCGTTCAATGCAGGCCCGACGCCACCCCATCTGCGGTCAGAATGTGTGGACGCACGTTGAAGCGTTCCGAAATTTGGCGTGTCCGCCATCACAGCTGCAACAATCCGGTCCAGTTGCCATTGCCACAGGATACCCCTCTTTTTGAGCATTCGGATGGCGCCGTCAGATGCTGGCGCGAAATCAGGGGCCAAATCATATGCACGCAGCATCAACCTATGTGCTTCGTTCTTCAGGCGAGAGAACTCCCAAATGGCTTCACGCGGTACGTCGCGCGCCAGCGCGGTGCCGCGCATGTTATAGGCTTCGTTATGGGTGTACCAAGCCTGCGCGGTCAGGGCGTAGGGGGAGTCGGGTATGGCTTCCAGCCATTTGTGACGGAAATCCACCATGTCGGGATGGGTGCGCGTCAGAACAAAGACAAGCCCGCGCAAGTCGTCGTAGCTGATCTCTCCCGACAGGCTTTGCTGGTGGGCTTCACGCATGACTGCATCAACGTCGGCATATTTACCTTCATAGGCAAGTTGCCGCAACGCGTCGGGGCTGACAGCCGCCTGCGCGAATGTGGCACTGACCAGTAGAATGACACCTGATATGATGGAACGCATCATGAAGCCTCCGACCGTATTCCAAAATGCTGCATGCGCATTGCATGACAGAATTGGCCGGGTATTCAAGTTCAATTCATGGTTGCGCGTTGGCGTCGCGTAAGATGGGTTTAAACCCATCTTACGTCACGTTTGGATATCACCGCATCGATGGTGGCCGCGCGTCCAGCCATGTTCCGTTCTGCTTGCCGGACTCGGCCACCGCATAGACCGCAGCCATGGACCGCAGCCCATCCTCTGCCCTTGGATAGAGGTTCGCCGCCGGATCCATCTTGCGCCCTTCTTTGCGCGCGGTGATCGCCTCGGCCAGATCGGTGTAGATATTGGCAAAGGCCAGTGGCATCCCCTCGGCATGGCCGATGGTCACCCGTGTGGTGCGGTCCGCCTCGGGCGACAGGTTCGCCTCGCCCCGTTCGATGACCTGCAAACGTTCGCCCAGCGGCATGTAATAAAGCTGGTTGGGCTGTTCCTGTGACCAGCGCAGCCCGCCGGTTTCGCCAAAGACCTGAATGCCCAGCCCGTGCTGTCGCCCAATGGCGATGGAGGATGTCCACAGCCGCCCGACGGCGCCGCCATCCATGCGGAAATTGACCATGGCGTCATCTTCCAGCACCCGCACATCGATGCAGGACACCGTATCGGCCGACAGTTTTTCAACCTCCTGCCCGGTGACAAAGCTGGCCATGTGCAGGGCATGTATCCCACAATCAGCGAATTGGGCTGAGACCCCGGCCTGCGCGGGGTCATAGCGCCAGCGCACGCGGGGGTTGTCGGCATCTGCCGCGTCGGCATGGTGACCATGGGCAAACTCGGCATTCACCAGCCGCACCTTGCCGATATCGCCACGGGCGATCATGGCCTTCATATGCCGCACCAGCGAATAGCCGGTATAGCCATAATTCACCGCACAGATATTGCCGGTCTGCCGTGCGATCTTAACAATCTCTTCGCCCTCTTCGACGGTCATCGTCATCGGCTTTTCACAAAGCACGTTAAACCCGGCCTCAAGGAACGCCTTGCTAATCTCGAAATGCGTGGCGTTGGGCGTGGCCACGGTGACCAGATCAACCCGGTCGTCGCGCCCCCGCTCACCAGCCAGCATGTCCTGCCAACTGCCATAGGCCCGGTCGCCCAGTCCCAGCCGCTGGCCATAATCGATCCCTTCCGCCGCGCGGTGGTCGAGCGCACCAGCGGCAAAGGTAAACAGGCCGTCCAGCCCGGCGCCCAGCCGGTGCGCAGGTCCGATCTGGCTGCCTTCGCCGCCACCAATCATGCCCCAGTTCAATTTTGCCATGGCTCAGTTCCCTTCAAAACCGATGGATTGCAGATAGGCGCGGTTCAGCCGTGCGTCATCAATCGGCGATGTGTCGCCGGCCGGGTCGCAATCCTGTTCCACGGTACACCAGCCCTCGAAACCCGCATCCAACAGCACCTGCCGCACGGCGGGGAAATCAACATCGCCGTCGCCAAGGTTGCAGAAAATCCCCTGCCCGCAGGCATCGTAGAAATCGGTGCGGTTAGCGACGACGTGCGCCTTTACCTTGGGGTCAATATCCTTGAAATGCATATAGCTGATCCGGCTGATATGCCGCTTCATAAACGCCACTGGATCAAACCCCGCATAGGAATGATGCCCGGTGTCAAAGCAGATTTTCAGGATGTTTTGATCGACTTCCGTCAACAGACGTTCCAGTTCAGGCTCAAAATCCATAAACCCCGCCGCATGGGCGTGAATGCCGACGGTCAACCCGTATTCCTCCGCCCCCATCTTGGCGACTGTGGCGATCCGGTCACGAAATCCGGCCCATTCGGCGTCATCCATCTGTTCAGCCTCGTCAGCACGGCCCGCTGTGGGCGCGCGGCGGGGCGAAATGCTGTCGATCAGCACTAGATGCTGCGCGCCATGCGCCTGAAGTGCCTTGCAGGTGCGCACAGAGGCATCCATCACCTCATCCCATTTTACGGCATCGTGGAAGGGGCGGAACACGACCCCGCCAACCAGTTCCTGGCCGTATTCTTCCAGCGCGTCACCAAGGATCGCGGGGTCTTCGGGCATGAACCCAACGGGACCAAGCTCGATCCCCGTGTAACCGGCATCCGCGTTTTCCTGCAGCACTTTGCGCCAGCTTGGGTTGCGCGGGTCATCTGCAAACTCAACGCCCCATGAACAGGGCGCATTGCCTATTTTGATCATTTCTTTGTCCTTTGTCAGTAATCGGCGACGTTGACCCAGGTGCCCTGCGCACTGGAATCCATGACGGCGGCGACGATGCGGTTGACCTCCATGCCTTCGGCAAATGTCGGCCAGATGTTCCGTTTTTCGGCGATGGCGGTCAGGAAGTCCTTCGCCTCGATGATGATCTGATCCTGATAGCCGGTGCCATGCCCCGGCCCCTGACAGAATTCGACGTAATCGGGGTGTTCCGGTCCGGTCAGGATCTTGCGAAAGCCGCGTTCGGCCTCGGGCCCTTCGGTTGTGTAAAGATGCAGGGCATTCTGATCTTCCTGATCAAACCGGATATGCCCCTTGGTCCCGTGGATTTCATAGGCATAGCCCATCTTGCGCCCGGTCGCGACGCGGCTGAAGAACATATGCCCCTGCACCCCGTTTTCGAACCGGCACATCATCTGCGCCTGATCGTCATTGGTCACAGCCTCGCCTGCCCGTTCGGCATGCACCGTTTCAACCGATGCGCAAAGTGATGTGATCGGCCCGATCAGCGCCCTTGCCGCGTTGATCATATGCGGGGCGAGGTCTCCCATGCAGCCATTGGCCGCTCCTTGCCCGCGCCAGCCACCGATGGCGGGATCGGCAAAGAAATCCTCGGTCATTTCGCCGCGAAACCATGTCAGCGTGCCGATGCGACCATCGGCGATCAGTTTCCGGGCGTATTGGGATGCGGGCGTGCGGATATAGTTGAAACCGACCATATGGACAGCACCGGATGCCTCTGCTGCGGCCAGCATTGCCCGGCTGTCATCCAGCGTTGCGCCAAGCGGTTTTTCGCAAAGGACCGGCTTGCCAAGGGCGAATGCGGCCTCGGCAATCGCCCGGTGCGTTGCCTGGGGCGACGCAATGACCACGGCGTCAACATCGGGATCGTTTACAAGGGTTTGCCAATCACTGGTCGCCCGAGCGAATCCATATGTCTTGCGGTAACGTTCAGCCGATTCATCTGACGTCGCACAAACCATCTCCAGTTTGGGCCGCAGGGCAGTGTCAAAGACGGCACCAACCGACCCAAAAGCCACTGCATGCGCCTTGCCCATATAGCCGCCACCGATGATGCCGATCCGAATTTCCGTCATAGTGCGGGTCCTCCCAAAAAACCAATTGCAACCGGTTGCAAAATGGGTATCCTTGTTTTGCAGTGGCGGTCAACTGGAAATGTTGTGCGCCATCAATTCTGACCTGCCTAAGGGGGAGAATGTCTTGGGACAGTCAACCGTAACTTTGACGGTGGCGCAAGCCATCGTGCGCTATCTTGCGGCGCAATATATCGAGATTGACGGGGTCAAAACCCGCCTGTGTGGGGGTGGCTTTGGCATCTTTGGCCATGGCAACGTGACCTGTCTGGGTGAGGCGCTTTATAGTGCGCAGGATGCGCTGCCCCTTTATCGTGGCCAGAATGAACAGGGGATGGGATTTGCCGCTGCCGCCTATGCCAAGGCCCATTTGCGTCGCCGGTTCATGTTCTGTACCGCCTCTGCCGGGCCGGGCACGGCAAACCTGCTGACCGCTGCGGCGCTTGCCCATGCCAACCGCCTGCCGATGCTGATGCTCTGTGGTGATACGTTTATCACCCGCCTACCGGACCCTGTGTTGCAGCAATTGGAACATTACGGTGACCCGACTTTTGGCGTAAACGATGCGTTCAAGGCCGTTACCCGTTTCTGGGATCGGATCACGCATCCCGCCCAGATCATTCAATCCTTGCCAGCGGCGCTGAACACCATGCTGGACCCCGCCGATTGCGGGCCTGCGTTTATTGGCCTGCCACAGGATGTGCAGGGCTGGACATATGATTACCCCGAAAGCTTCTTTGCCGAAAAGGTCCATCGCATCCGCCGCCAGTCCTCTGATGTGGCTGAGGTCGCGGATGCCGCCGCACTGCTGAAATCCGCCAAACGCCCGATCATCATCGCAGGCGGTGGCGTGCAATATTCCGGTGCCGTAGATGAACTCACCCGCTTTGCCGAGGCGCATCAGATCCCGGTTGTTGAAACCATCGCAGGCCGGGCCAATCTGCTGGATACCCATCCGCTGAATACCGGGCCGATTGGGGTGACCGGGTCCGATTGCGCCAATTGGATCGCCGAACGGGCAGATGTGATCCTGGCCGTGGGCACAAGGTTGCAGGATTTCACCACCGGATCATGGACGGCCTTTGCCCATGACGCCCAGATCATCGGGCTGAATGCGGCGCGCCATGATGCAGCGAAACATATGTCGATGACAGTCGTGGGTGATGCCAAGCTGGGGTTGAATGCGCTGGATGATGCGCTGGGCACCCATCAGGCCCCAGCGGCTTGGGTCAGTGATGCGCAGGCAGAACGGGCGAAATGGCAGGAATACGTGGCCGAAAACACGCGGGTCGGCAATGGCCCCGCGTCTTATGCGCAGGCCATCGGTGTGGTGAACGCGGCTTGCGATCCGCGTGACCGGGTTGTCGCGGCGGCGGGTGGCCTACCCGCCGAAGTCACCGCCAACTGGCGCACCCTTGATATCGGAACGGTTGATGTCGAATTCGGCTTTTCCTGCATGGGGTATGAAATCGCGGGCGGCTGGGGCGCGCGCATCGCCCAGTCAGAAAAGGAGCCGGACAAGGATACAATCGTCTTCACCGGTGACGGGTCTTACCTGTTGATGAATTCGGATATCTATTCATCGGTCCTGACCGAGAAAAAGATGATCATCCTCGTGCTCGACAATGGCGGGTTTGCGGTCATCAATAAGCTGCAAAACAACACCGGCAATGAAAGCTTTAACAACCTGATCGCGGATACGCCCACGGCAACGCATCAGGTGGGGGTCGATTTTGAGGCGCATGCAAGATCGCTCGGCGCACTCGCCGAAACAGTGGATAACCCTGCCGGGTTGGCTGACGCCTTTGCCCGGGCCAAGGCGGCGGACCGTACCTATGTCATCTGCATGAAGGTGGACGCTTACGAAGGCTGGACAACCGAAGGCCATGCCTGGTGGGAGGTCGGCACACCGCATATGTCGGGTAGTGCCAAGGTCACTGATGCCCATAAGGATTGGGAAAGCAGCCGCAGCAAACAGCGCAAGGGTGTCTGATGCCGGATTTCTGTTGCGAGGGGCGGGCATGAAACATCTGCTGGATGGCATCAAGGCCAATAACTTTGTCATTGTGGGCAGGGCGGGCATGGATTTTTTCCCTGACCCCCCGGGCACCAAGACAGAGGACGGGCTGATGTTCACTGCCAGCCTTGGCGGATCCTCGGCCAATATCGGGGCGGGGATTTGCAAGCTGGGTGGCAAGGCCGCGCTGGTCACACGGGTCAGCGATGACAGTATCGGGCGGTATTGCGTGAACCAGCTGAAACATTACGGCGTCGATACCACCCATGTGACCCCGGTCGGCGGTGAATACCGCAATTCACTGGCTGTCTATGAAAGCCGGGTGGAAGATCATCAATCGGTGATCTACCGCAACGGGGCCGCCGATTTTCAGATGGATGAGGCGGATGTCGCTGCAGTGGACTACAGCCGCTACGGCGCGCTGATCACCGCCGGCACGGTGTTTGCCGCCGAGCCGTCCCGAAGCGCGACGTTCAAGGCGTTTGGACTGGCGAAAGCCGCTGGCCTGCCGATTATCTTCGACGTGGATTACCGGCCCTATTCATGGCCATCCCCCCAAGTGGCCGAAGAAGTGCTGAGCCGGGCCGCAGCAGAAAGCGATATGATCGTCGGCAATGATGAGGAATTCGGCTTCATGGCCGGGCATATCGATAAGGGGCTTGATAAGGCGCGCGCGCTGTCAGAAACCAGCGCGTCAATTGTCGTCTATAAAATGGGCCATAAGGGGGCGATCACCTTCTCGGATGGGGTTCAAATCCATACCGGGATCTACCCTGTCAACGCGCTGAAACCGACCGGTGCGGGTGACAGTTTCATGGCCGGGCTGATGACGTCACTTGCCGCCGGGCATGATCTGGAAGCTGCGATCTTGCGCGGATCGGCCTGCGCCTCCATTACAGTATCCAAACCCGGCTGCGCACCCGCCATGGCAGACACAGTCGAACTTGACCAATTCCTGGCTGACCACCCCGGTCCCACCTGAAGGAGAACCCACATGCATATCCCCCCGTTCGACAATCAGAACAAACCCATCGTGGATGTGGATGATCCCACCGTGCCGCTGAACTATTTCAACATCGTGAAGCTGAAAAAGGGCGAGGCATTCGAATATGCGGTGCCGGGGTATGAAACCTGCATTGTGCCCGCCACCGGTACGGTTGATATCGATGTCGAAGGGTTCAAGGCCGATGCGCTGGGTCAGCGGGTCGAAGATGTCTGGGATGGCGAACCCGAAGGTGTCTATGTCCCCACGGCGGCCAAGGCAACGATGGTCTGCCAATCCGATGAGGCAGAGGTGTTTGTCTGCGGCGCACGCTATGACAAGGTGCTGGACGCGTTTGCAGTGCGGTCTGACGAACTTGACCTCGTGCAATACGGGTCCGACGACACGAAAACCCACCGCAAGATCAAACATATCCTTGGCACCAAATATCATGACAAGGTTGGCCGGTTGCTGGTGTCTGAGCTTTTCACCGTGGGCGAAGGCGGCTGGTCAGGTTTCCCAAGCCACAAACACGACACGGACCGTCTGCCTGACGAAACGCGCCATGATGAGACCTATAATTTCCGGTTCAAACCGAACCATGGCTCAGGCGTGCAGATGCTGCAACGCGAGGATGGCAAGGCGGGCGACGCCTATCACATCGTCGATGGCTCCACGATTTGCCTCGATAGCGGTTATCACCCCTGCGCCGTGCTGCCCGGCTACCAGATGTATTACTTCACCATCCTTGGTGGGCTCTCGCAGCGGTCACTGATCCAGTATTTCCAGCCCAGCCATGCCTATCAGGTCGAAACGATTCCGGGGATCAAGGATATGATCGCCAAGTTCAAGTGACCCCGTCCCGGGCCTGACCCGGGACCTCTTGGACACCACAGATGGAGGCCCCGGATCAGATCCGGGGCGCGCGCGACGGAGAAATAGCCATGCCACTTGTTACACTTGCGGATGTCCTGCAACCGGCCCTGAAACAGGGTCATGCCGTGGGCGGGCTTGTCACCCTCGGCTGGGAAGATATGCGCGCTTTCGTAGCCGCGGCAGAGGCGGAAAACTGCCCCGTCATCCTGCAAGCAGGGCCGTCCTGCCGTGCGCATACGCCGCTGCCCGTTCTGGGACAGATGTTCCGGCATCTGGCCGAAGCGGCCAGCGTGCCGGTGGTGGCACATCTTGACCACGGCTATACGTTTGAGGAATGCAAGGAAGCACTGGATAGCGGCTTCACCTCCCTGATGTTCGACGGGTCGCGCAAGTCATTGGCCGATAACATCGCCGAAACCAAAGCTATTGCCGATATGGCGCATGCCGCCGGGATTTCCTGCGAGGGCGAGATCGGGTTTGTCGGTTATGCAGATGGCGAAAGTTCAGCAGGCACGGACCCTACTGAAGCGGCACAATTCGCGGCGGAGACTGGCGTCGACGCCATGGCGATCTCGGTCGGGAACGTCCATCTGCAACAGGACAAGGAAGGTGGGTTGGATGAGGCCCGGATCGCCGCCATTCAGGCCCTGACCGGTGTGCCGCTGGTGATCCATGGCGGCTCCGGCGTGCCGGTCGAGCAGCGCCAGCGCCTCGCCCGGACGACCAATATCTGCAAGTTCAACATCGGAACTGAACTACGCATGGCCTTTGGGGCGGCCATGCGCGCGGCGGTGAATGCCGACCCGGACCGGTTCGACCGGGTGACCATCCTCAAAGAAACCCATGAACCCACCGTGGCCGCGGCCCGGCAGGTTCTGGCAGCGTTGAAAGGCTGACATGATGCTGAATATCGGACTTCTGGGCTGTGGCCGGATCGGGCAGGTGCATGGCGCGACATTGCGGGGGATGACGACGGCACGTGCCGCCGCCGTTTCCGACGCCATGCCAGCGGCGGCAGAGGCGCTGGCGCTGACCTTGAATGCAAGGGTCATGACCAGCGACGACTTACTGCATGATCCTGACATCGACGCGGTTGTTATCGGCACCCCCACAACCACCCATTACGATCTGATCCATCAGGCCGCTGCTAATGGCAAAGCGATCTTTTGCGAAAAGCCTGTTGATCTGTCCGTGGACCGGATCAGGGAATGTCTGGCGGCTGTGGACAAGGCGGGCGTGCCCTTCATGACGGCCTTCAACCGGCGGTTCGACCCCAGCTTTGCCCATTTGCAGCGCCAGATTGCGGATGGGGTCATTGGCAATGTCGAACTGGTCACGATCCTGTCGCGCGACCCGTCCCCGCCGCCCTTGGGCTATATCAAAACCTCTGGCGGGATTTTCCGGGACATGATGATCCACGATCTGGACATGGCGCGGTTCCTTCTGGGCGAGGACCCGGTTGAACTACACGCCGCCGGATCGTGTCTTGTGGACCCCGCAATTGGTAAGGCAGGCGATTTCGATACCGCCACAGTCACGTTGAAGACCGCAAGCGGCAAGCTTTGCCAGATTTCCAATTCCCGCCGCGCCACCTATGGCTATGACCAACGGATTGAGGTGCATGGGCAAAAGGGTCTGCTACGCGCCGAAAACCAGCTGCAAAATACGGTTGAGCTGGCCAATGACGCCGGTTTCCGACGTGCCGCGACAGAGCCGTTTTTCCTCGAACGCTACGCCGCTGCCTACCGGGCAGAGATGGAACATTTCGTGGATGTGATCGCCACGGGTGGCCAGATGACACCCAGCGGTCACGACGGGCTGAAGGCACAAATCCTGGCGGATGCGGCCACGCAGTCGGCGCAGGATGGGTTGCTCAAAAAGCTGTAGACACTTGCCATGCAGACGGATTGCGGCAATCAATCCTGATGCGCCTTTTGTCCTATATCCTGCCTTTGCTCGTCACCGTGCTGATCGCTTTTGGTGTTTTCAAAGGCGCCTATGGCTATTTCCAGTCCGAAGAATTGTCCAAGGCCGAAGGGCGGCTGTCGCTTTATCAAAGCTCGGTCGCGGCGGAATTCGAACGGTTCGCGCATCTGCCTTATGTGCTGGCGCGCGACCCTTTTGTCATAGACACGGCCGGCGGGGCAGGGACGGCGGCATTGAACGCACGGCTCGCGGCGTTTGCTGACCGGGCGGGGTTGGATGCGATTTATCTGATGGATGTGGCAGGGCAGACCATCGCGGCCTCGAACCACGCCGCACCGGGCAGCTTTGTTGGCCAGAATTACGCCTTTCGACCCTATTTCAGCGATGCATTGCGGGGCGGGCAGGGCCGGTTCTACGCCATTGGTGCCACGACCGGGCAGCCCGGCTATTTCATCGCCGATCCGGTGCGCGACGCTGCTGGCGACACAATCGGGGTCATCGCCATCAAGATCGATTTTTCGACATTGGAGGAAAGTTGGCGCAGCTCCGGCGAACAGGTTTTGCTGGCCAATCGGGATGGTGTTGTCCTGCTCGCCTCTGATCAGGCATGGCGGTATCGGACCTTGACCGCGCTGACGGATGCGCAACGCAACCGGATCATCGACGCCCGCCAATTCCCGGGGCAGGATCTGACTCTGCTGGATTGGACGCCGTATGATGACCAGCGGGCCCGCATCGGCGGGGCCGAACTGCTGCATCTGATCAGTAATGAACTGCCCCAGGGTTGGGCGCTGCATTACTTCACCAGCGATGACCGTGCCGTCGCGCAAAGCTGGCTGGTGACCGCCTTGGTCGGGTTCATCGCCGGGCTGGCGCTGATCCTGTTTCAGGTGCAGCGGGCGCGGCGGGTCAGCGCGGCCCTTGCCAGATCAGAAAAGGAAGAGGCGCAGCTGCGGCAGGCCAATGCCCGGCTGGCGGTTGAGATAGAGGACAGGCGCCGCGCAGAACGCCGCTTGCAACGCACCCAGAACGAGTTGGAGCGCGCGAGCCGTTTGGCCGCACTTGGCCAGCTTGCCGCCTCTGTCACCCATGAACTGGGCCAGCCCATTGCCGCCATGCGTAACCACCTCACCGCCGCAGAGATGACAGCAAAGCCGAACCCGACGCTCACCCAGGATGTCAGCAGTCTGGTTGACCGGATGGAGGGGATCACCCGGCAGCTGAAATTCTTTGCCCGATCCGCACCGGAACCTTTTGTGGAACTTGACTTGCGCGATGCCGTGCAAACTGCGCTAACCCTTGTGCAGCCGAACTTTGACGCCATTGGCATTACCTGTGACCTGCAGGCCGGGCGTGACCCGATCATGATGCGGGGCATCCGGCTGCATCTTGAACAGGTACTGACCAATATCCTGCGCAATGCCGCCGATGCCGTGGAAGGCACCACCGATCCAACTGTCACGATTACCCTTGGTCAGTCGGATGCGGATGTCTGGGTGGCGTGTGCTGATAACGGGCACGGGCTGGGGCAGGCGACATTGGCCGAATTGCAGGAACCTTTCGTGACAACCCGCGAAAGCGGGCAGGGCATGGGGCTGGGACTTGCGATCTCTGCCAGTATCGTCAGTGATCTGGGCGGGGTGATGACGGCGGATAACCGGCCGGATGGCGGGGCAATTTTCAGGGTCAGCTTTCCATCATTGGCAGCCCTTCAGGAGGCAGCCGAATGACCGAGACACATCAATTCAGTATTCTGGTCGTCGATGATGACAAGGGCATGCGCAAATCGCTGATTGATCTGTTGCAGGCCGCCGATTGGGATGTGCAGGCCTTGTCGCGCGCCAGCGAGGTGGCGGGCCAGTTGGGCAAATCCATGCCCGATGTGATCCTGTCGGATGTACGCATGCCGGGCATGTCCGGTATGGAATTGCTGGCCAGTCTGGACAGCGCGACCGCCCCGCCGCTGGTCCTGATCTCTGCCCATGGTGACATCCCCATGGCGGTGGAGGCGATTCAGGGCGGCGCCTACAGCTTTGTTGAAAAACCCTATGAACCGCGACGGTTGCTCACCATCCTGCGCAATGCGGCTGAACGCAGCCGGATGCAGCGCAGCAATGCCCGTTTGCAGGAAAGGTTGCTGGCCCTTTCCGGGCTTGATCGCATTCTGCTGGGCCAAACGCCTGATATCCGCGATCTGCGGCAAGAGATTATCGACATCGCCCCCACCACGGCCCCGGTGATGATCCTTGGTGAGACGGGCACAGGCAAGGAACTGGTCGCCCGCGCCCTGCATGATCTGGGCGGCAAGCCTGACCGCCCATTTCTGGCGCTGAACTGTGCCGGATTGTCACCTGATACCTTCGCGGCAGAGATGTTCGGAACCGAAAGTGGCGCTGGCGGGCTGTTACAGGCGACCTCTGGCGGGACGTTATTTCTGGATGAGTTATGCGCCTGCCCCCTGCCGGTTCAGGCCAAATTGCTGCGGGTGATTGAGGACAAAAAGGTGCTGCCCGTGGGTGCGACAACACCGGTGCCGGTGCGCTTGCGGGTCATCAGCGCCACCAATCAGGATGTGCAGACGGCAATTGCCGATGGGCGGTTGCGGTCCGACCTGCTGTTTCGGATCAACACGGTTGTGCTGACCCTGCCGGCCCTGCGCCAGCGGCAGGATGATCTGAAAATCCTGATGGCGCATTTTCTGGAAAAATTCGGGCGGGTTTACGAAGTTCCGCCACCCGTTATCGAACCGGATGACATGGCGGTGTTGCTGGCCCATGACTGGCCGGGCAATGTGCGCGAGCTGCGCAATGTCGCCGAGCGGCGGATTCTGGCGGCTCGGCGCGGCGGTGGCAGCGTGGCCGAGGCGGTGGCCGGTGACCGCCCGGCAGAGGTGATGCCGACAACGTTGCGCGAGGCAGTCGCCGCATTCGAACGCGCGATGATCGGCAAGGCCATTAAGGCGCATGAGGGCCGTATGGAAGACGCCGCCACTGCGCTGGGCATCGGACGCCGGACCCTGAATGAAAAGATCGTCAAGCTGGGGCTGGAAAAGGACACATTGTTGTAGGGTTTCATAGCCGCACTTCCGCCCGGCCGATAGGCCGGGCTGCCCCCGACCCTCCCCACGGGAGGGGGCTTCACCCCCACCCAGGGTCAGTGGCTGCCCTGCGCGTTCCGTATGCAAGTTGCAAGAGAGTGCTACACGCTTGCGGAAATCCGCAGGGCAGCCCGCACGACCTCGGCGATTTTGCTCATATACACCCGCCCGTTTTCGTTGAATGATACACCCCATCATATCTGCATGCATTTTTTGGGAGGAAGACCATGCGCAAGCTACTCAGCCGCACTGCAATTGCCACATTGACCCTTGCCTTTGCCACCGAAGGGATGGCCGAGGAATGGAATGTCTCTGTCTGGGGCAAACGCCGTGCCTTTACCGAACATGTTGAAAAACTGGCCGAACTGGTCGCCGACAAGACAGGTGGCGAATTCACCCTCAATATCAGCTATGGCGGCCTGTCCAATAACCGCGAAAACCTTGACGGGATTTCCATCGGCGCGTTTGAAATGGCGCAGTTCTGTGCCGGTTATCACGCCGATAAGAACCCATCGATTACCGTTCTTGAACT
The DNA here is from genome assembly GCA_947500055.1 of uncultured Paracoccaceae bacterium. GTDB lineage: Bacteria > Pseudomonadota > Alphaproteobacteria > Rhodobacterales > Rhodobacteraceae > Yoonia. The sequence goes on along the minus strand of CANMQO010000003.1, from coordinate 222,528 downwards.
GCCATTCCTCGGGGTGTCATCGCTGGAACAAGAGGTCGAGATTTCCATGGCGGTCTATCAGCACCCCGCCACCCAGGAGGACCTGGCCCGCTGGAACGCGACCTTGCTGATGCCCTCGCCGTTGCCGCAATATAACCTTGCCGGTGTCGGCGATGCACCGGCGACCCTTGCCGATTTCGAGGGCCTCAGCGTGCGCGCCACGGGTGGGATCGGCGCTGCGATGGAAACCGTTGGCGCCGTGCCCACATCCATGTCCGCAACCGAAGTGCGTCAGGCGATGGATAGCGGTGTGGTCAAGGCCGTGGCCTTTGCCCCCCATGCGCATATGTCATTCGGCACGATTGAAAACGCCACATGGTGGACGACAAACCTGAACCCCGGCACGGTGAACTGCCCTGTCGTAGTGAATACCGACGCGCTGGACGGGTTATCCGATGAACACCGCGCCGCACTGCTGGGTTCCGTGGACGAAGCGTTGGACCACTATGTGGAATTCTACAATTCTAACACGATGACAGCGTGGGGTCCTGCTTTGGCGGAACGCGGGATCACAGAAGTCTCGTTCAGCGATGACGAACTCGCCGCGTTCAAAGAGGCCGCCGCAGCACCCGCCGCTGCCGCATGGATCGCCGATAACACGGCCAAAGGCCTGCCCGCGCAAGAACTTTATGATCTTGTCACAGGCATGATCGCCGAAGGCGGATCCTAAGCCAAATCTGCGCGGTCCGGGTAACGGGCCGCGCAAACTGTTTTCTGGCATGAATAGAGGACTTTTGGCATGGCGGGCGCATCGCTTGTGCTGTCGGATGACAGCCGTCTGAGCAAAATAGATCATCTGCTGTTACGGGCTGAACTGAAGCTGGCACTGCTTAGCGGTCTGGCGGTATTCGGGTTGATGCTGCTGGCGGTTGTCTCTGTCAGCGGACGCAATTTCTTCAATCAACCCTTGCCGGGCTATGTCGACTGGATCGAACAGGCCATGCCGCTGATCGCGTTTATGGGCGTTTCTTTCACGCAGCGCGAAGGCGGCCATATCCGCATGGATATGGTTGTGGGTGCCCTGAAAGGTCGGGCGCTCTATCTGGTTGAGATTATCACGACGCTGGCGATCCTGATCCTGATGCTGCTGCTTGTCTGGGGCAGCTGGGCGCATTTCCAGCGCAGCTTTGATTTTGGTTCCCCGATGTGGAGCCGGGACAGTTCCATGGATATTGCCCTGCCAATCTGGCCCGCCAAACTGCTTGTGCCGGTGGCCTTTGGGGTGCTGTGCCTGCGGCTGATCCTGCAACTCTGGGCCTATATCCGGGCCTTTGTGCAGAATGCGCCGCGCCCGGTTGCCGTCCCGTTGGTCGTGGATGCCGCAACACAGGCCGCGATGGAGGCTGAACATGTCTCGGCCAATGAAAAAGTCGAGGGGCGCTGATCATGGAACCGACCGATATTGGATTGATCGTCTCCGGCGGCATGCTGTTTCTGGTGGTTTTCGGAATGCGGGTGGCCTTTGCTGCCGGGCTGGCCGGACTGGTCGGCCTGATCTGGATTTTCTGGGAAAAGAAGGATTACGATCCGGCGGATTTCGCGTGGGCCTTGTCTGTCGCTGTCAAGACCGCCGGCCAGGTGCCGCATTCAAAGATATCGTCACAGGCGCTCAGCCTGATCCCGACCTTTATCCTGATCGGTTATCTGGCCTATTATGCCGGGCTGACCAAAGCCTTGTTTGAAGCGGCAAAGCGCTGGCTGGCCTGGGTGCCCGGCGGGCTGGCCGTATCCACGGTATTTGCCACGGCGGGATTTGCGGCCGTGTCCGGCGCGTCTGTCGCGACCTCTGCCGTCTTTGCACGCATCGCAATCCCTGAAATGCTCAAGATCGGATACGACAAACGGTTCGCCGCCGGGGTCGTTGCAGCCGGGGGTACGCTGGCCTCCCTCATCCCGCCATCGGCGATCCTCGTGATCTATGCGATCATCGTGGAACAGGATGTGGGCAAGTTGCTCTTGGCCGGATTCATCCCGGGGGCTTTTTCCGCGCTGATCTATGCGCTCTTGATCATTGGCATGGCGGTCACGATCAAAGGGTTCGGGCCGCCGGTGACCGGGTTCACATGGCGGGAACGCTTCGCTTCCCTGCCGCCTGCACTGCCCATTGTCTTTGTCGTCATGACGATCATCCTGTTTGTCTATAACCCGTTCGGCGGCGATGCCTGGGGCACGCCAACCGAAGGCGGGGCCATTGGCGCGTTTGTGGTGTTCCTGATGGCGCTTTATCAGGGCATGCGCTGGTCCCAGCTGCGCGATGCATTGCTGGAAACGGCAAAGCTCAGCGTGATGATCTTTACGATCATCTGGGGTGTGCTGATCTATGTGCGCTTTCTGGGTTTTGCGGACCTGCCGGGGGTCTTTGCCGACTGGATCACATCGTTGACAATGTCGCCAATGCTGATCCTTGTGTGCATCCTGCTGGCCTATGCGGTGCTGGGGATGTTCATGGATGCGATTGGCATGTTGCTGTTGACCCTGCCGGTGGTCTACCCGGCGGTCATGGCGCTCAACGGGGGGGAGGCCGTATCCGCCGCCGACAGTACCTTTGGCATGTCAGGACCGATGTGCGCGATCTGGTTCGGGATCCTGGTGGTCAAGATGGCAGAGTTCTGTCTGATCACGCCGCCGATTGGGCTGAACTGTTTTGTCGTGGCCGGGGTCCGGGATGATCTGAGCGTGCAGGACGTGTTCAAAGGGGTGACACCGTTCTTCATCGCCGACGGGATCACAATCGCACTTCTTGTGGCGTTCCCGATGATTGTGCTGTGGCTGCCGAGTCTGGCCTGACCCTAGATATCGACGGATGCCGCTGATGCAATCGCTGCAAGGTCCGGCAGGCCCTCGGGGCCGACAACCACGTAGTCCGCCCCATCCGCTGACCATGACACAAAATCGAACCCGTTGATGGTCTGATTGCGGAAAGCAGGGGCGCCCTGGCTATCACGATTGCTGCTTTGCAGGCAAAGCGCCACCACGTTGCCGTCGGGTAGCAGATACATCAGCTGGGCCACCGGTTTGCCATTGGCCACAAGCAACCTGCCACCTTCGAATGTCAGCCCGAATTCGGACAGGTCCGGGATATGAAAACTGGCGCCGACAACATTGCCGAGCCAGGTTTCGATATGTTCGGATTCCTCGGCGCCGACCTCGACCAGGTGGCGGCGCTCGGCGGCATAAACAGCATGGTAGTCGGCAATGTCCGCCAACCAACCGGCGGTCTGAACGGGCGGGGTCAACTGGTCCTTGAGCAGATAGCCACCCGCACCGCCAATGACAAAGACAAGCAAACTGGCAGCCAGCGTGCCCCAGATCGGGCGAGATGCGGGCGCGGCGGGGCTATTGGCCGGACGTGCGGGCAGCGGCGTGTTCTGGATCGATTGAGCAAGCGCAAAGGGGACCGGATCGTCAAGCTGCGCGGCGAAATCCGCCTGCGCGACACCATCGGCCTGGATCAGCGCATCCAATTCGGCTTGCGCTGCGGTATCGGAGGCCAGCCGCGCCTCAACCTCTGCCGCGGTTGCGGCATCCAGTTCGCCATCCAGATAGGCGCTTAGCTGTTGGGAAAACTCGGTCATGACAACGCGCCCTCCTCTTGCGACAAAGAGGATACAAGTTGTTTGCGCGCTCTGTGGATGCGACTCATCACCGTACCGATCGGAATACTCAAAAGTTCTGACGCTTCACGATAGCTGTAGCCCTCGGCACAGACCAGCATCAAGGGCTGGGCAAGATCAGGATCAAGATCATCAACCTTGCGTCTCACTTCCTTGGCCGCCAGCACTTCATCGGGTTGGCTTTCCACCCGCAGTTCGGTCGCCTCTTCGGCAGGGACCTGACCCGCGCCCTGACGCACATTGCGCTTGCGGACTTCGCTGATCCACAGGTTGCGCACCACGCGAAACATCCACCGGTCCAGCGGTTGGGCCGGATCGTATTGCTGCCATTTCTGCAAGGCGGTCGCGCAGGCATCCTGCAACAGATCATCTGCATCCGGACCGGAACGGGTCAGCGACATCGCAAACCGGCGCAATCGCGGCAGCAGGCTGATCATCTCGGATTTGAACTGGTCAGGTGTCATGGCCATCGCGGTTGATTGCATCAGGCGGCCGGGCCGCCCTGCGCCACTATTCGCGATATTGGCCTGAGCATCAATGCATTGATTTTGACGGATCGGCGATCCGGCGCCAGTCTGCAGGGCAATAGGCATCAGATTGACGGGCGCGACCCGCGCACCGGGCGTCATGTAAGAGATTGCCAATACCATCGCCATTTCCCGCTTTCACAACGGTTACGCATCAGCGTGGTGATTTATTCTGCTTGGGCACAAATCCATTAAACGCAGGAAACTTCGGGACCGGCATCGACCAAGAATGCGGGACAGAGGGAGGATCGCAAGATCGTTAACAAGCCCTGACGATCCGAGAGGTCAATTGCTGGTGAGACAACGGCCAAATACGGCTTGCCAAATGGCAGCTGCGCGGACAAGAGCTATCTCTGTGGTTGCGGTCTTGGACTTATGGTTGCAAGACTAAACTATCTGGAAGGCCAGGAAAGTCGTCCTGCCATGGGTCGGCATATGATTTGTAGATATTCAAAAACCGCTTATCTATTCTCGAATTAACGGAGAGGTGAATGTAGTCAATCCACGGCTCATCCCACATAGATGGTATTTCGAGGTCTCTTGGTATCCTATTGCCCTGATGGCTCAGGCGGTAGATAATGGCCTTCATTTCGCGGTTTATGATCTCGCGGTTATCATTGTGGCCATAACCGTTTTGTTTAGGATCATGCATCTTGTCAACGAAGCCACGCAATAATTTTTCGAACAGGATCGGGGTGCAATGCCCATCAATATCCTGATTATGATACAGTTTGATCAACGAAAGGTGCAGATTTTTTTCGCTGGCCGCCTGCGGAGTTACGCTAATCTGACCTGCAAAGATCTCCGGATAGCGCTCCGCAAGAATTTTCTGCGTTATGTTGTAGGGCAATACGCTCTGGGGTGCCCAAAAGGAGATGTCAAAGCCTAAAGATTGCAGCAGACGAGACGTTTCATCCAAGGCTGATTGCGCGGATATGTCGAAATATTGCTGCCAGGGCGAATGAAAATGGACCTCGCCTAATCCGCTACCATGCCAAATGCGTTCGGGGTTCAGCATCAATGCCGGTAAGATGCGGTTAGGCATCGAAAAATCGTAAGTTTCGAAGTTCAGGGCCTCGGGTAAGTCATTGGCATAAGTCAAGCCTTTAGCGCTTACGATGTATGGATCGTAGCCGAGGTCCCTCAGCGTACCGAGAAGCAATCGACTGTCTTTACCTCCACCAAACAGCAAAGCATCGCCATTGGTTGAAACATCGTAGTTTCTGTCAAAAGTCGGACTGTCGATTTGCATTTCGAGGCCAAAGTTGGCTGCCCTTGCGCAGAAAAAATCCACGACCTGTCTATGTAGAGGAAACTCGCTCGTGACACGAGCTCTGGTAATCGGTTTTCCAAATAATGGGCCGCCATTGCGTGAGATGTACATTAGTGGAAAAAAACTATCCCACAGTTCATGATGTGGAAGCTCAAAACTGGAGTTCTCGATGCCGATGGTTTTCGATTCTTTAGGCGAGCATTGCTCACTAATGCGCAGGCAAATCTTATAATGATGTGGGCCCTTTTCAGGTGGTTCGATCCGGATATCTAAAAAACCACTATTTGTAGCTTGTTTTTCGACTCCCATGATTTCCCCTTTTCTGCGGCACCAGACACTATGATAAAAGCGGACCTTGGCTGCATTGCAAAATCGGGTCAAGAGCGTTCAGCGTTGATCTTGGCGGAGCATGGTTGAGCGCTGTTCTGGTTATGTCGTCGACGTGGGGTCGAATTGCTTGAGGCTCCATAGTGGGGTGACGACCGCATGCTCCGGCAGACGTTTGCATGTTGCCCTTCGTCCCCAGTGGGTACAGCCTCTAGTCCTCCACCTTGCCGCGTAGTGCTTTCACTTCGCCCCGTGCTTTCTTGGCATCCAGGCGCCTGCGGATCGATCCCTTGGTGGGCCGTGTCGGCACTCGGCGTTTGGGTTTCTCGCAGGCCTTTGCGATCAGTTCGGCCAGTCTTTCGCGGGCGATCTCCCGGTTGCGGGCCTGACTGCGGGTGTCTTGCACAAAGAGGATCAGCGCGCCTTCCTGCGTCCACCGACGCCCGGCCAACCGTTTCAGCCGGGCCTTGACCGCGGCTGGCAGATTGGGCGAACGCGCGGCCTCGAAACGCAGTTCAACAGCCGTGGACACTTTGTTCACGTTCTGCCCGCCCGGGCCGGACGATCGGGTAAAGCTTTCGGTCAGCTCCCAATCGGCAATCTCGATCTGATCGTTAATGCGCAATTCTATCACCGTGCAAAAGGGTCCGACGTTATGCCGACGCATAGCCGACGCAACGCCGACCGTCAAAATCGGGGTCGGTCGTGTTTGTTCTCGGCAATGGCAATGGATCGAAAACAAGGAGCCACGCAAAGAAAAAGGGCCACCCCGGCGATGGGATGGCCCTTTCCTGAATTACGGAGGCGGGTCGGTTAGGTTGCCCACCTTATGGTCTTCTCAGCCAAGGGCTGCCTTAGCTGCGACCCCCATAAGTTGTCCCGACACACTTCTCCAATACCTCATGATGCACTGGATCACCTCCTTTCAAAATGTTTCGCCTGAAAGGAAGGTTGGCACAGATTTGGTATATTTCAAGTAAAAATATCGTACATTTCGTGTTTATGCGGTCTTGCGCTGCATCCGTCCCACAATGATGCGGAACGGAACCAGGGCGATCAATGCGATTGACAACTTCACCCCCCAATCGGCCACTGCCAAAGACACCCATAATGGCGCCATTGGTCCGGTTGTCAGAAATGGCATACTGTCCTGCGCCCAGATCACCTCGTCCGCGGCAGCGGCACTGAACCCGTTGAACATGGCGGCGAATGCGATTGAGAAAAAGATCGCAGTATCCACGGTTGAACTGATCAACGTGCTGCCAAGCGGCGCGGTCCACCATGATCCATCGCGCAAACGGTTAAATACCGCAATATCAAGTAGTTGCGCCACCAGAAACGCCGTGGCTGATGCAATTGCGATACGCAATGCAACGGCCGGGTACACAAAGCCGTCGCCCTGCAACATGATTTGCGAACCGATCAGGCTACAGATGATCCCCACGATCAGACCTGCGAATACGACCTTGCGCGCAGCAGGTGCCCCGTAAACCCGGTTCATGATATCGGTGACCAGAAAGGCCAGCGGATAAGTGAACGCCCCCCAGGTCAGAAGACCGTCGAGGATCAGGAATTGCACGAGAATGTTGGACGCCACAACAATGGTGGCCATGGCGAGGACGCCGGGAAGGATACGTGTCATCAGAGTTTCCGTTTTGACAAGGGTGCGGCACTTGGCCCCCGGTCGTCGGGGACAGGGGCAAATAACGCCCCGAGATCACTCCGTCAATCGGTATTCAACAAACAAGGTTTCCTGAAGGGGCTGAAAGTTATCATCGGAAATCAAGGTCAGGCGCAGGTCCGTCCCGTCGTGCCAAACGCTGATCCCTTCCAGATTGTCGTGGCTGCCAACGCTTGTCTGCAGGACATGTGCCTCAGCCCCACCACCCAGATCAAACCGGCGCACCCTGTTGCGGAAACCGATCCCCATGAAATCCCGTTCCAAAAGATAGAACAGCCCATCTGGACCAATATCCGCACCAACGGGCAGAAACGCCCCCCGCCGGGGGATGTCAAAGGCAAATGTCCATCCACCGTCTTTCCAGCGCATCACTTCAAATGGCCAGTTTGCCCTGCCTGACCGTTCCGGCAGCGTATAAAGCGCACCATCAGCGCCAACAGCCAGCGCTTCAAGCGATGCGTTCTGCGGGATCTTGTCGGCATGCGGATGTAGGATGGCGCGCGACGTAATCCCGCCAACCGGGTCCAGAATGCGCAGACTGTGCGTGCGCTCAAATGAAATGGTGATGGTCCCGTCAGGCGCAATGGCCAGGCCCTCGGTATCATTCTTGTGTCGTGCAAATCGATGTCCGGCGCTGTCGCGCAGCACGATGATCGGTCCGGCCTGAACTCCGGTGATCAGCCCGTTCGTGCGGATGAAATCGCCACTGACGATGCTGCCGCGATCTGAAAGCGCGGTGAAATGATTGCCATCGTCGGTGACTTCCAGGCCGGAAAAACCGCCAAAATCCCGCTCGTCCCGGTCCCAGGAATAGCTGCCCAGCAAAGTCGCCTCCGCGCCAGCAGAGCCAGCCCAAAGCAGGGCAATCAATGACAGAAGAAAACGCACCTAGTCGGCGTTCAGCACACCCAGACATTGGCCGGGCAGATTGGCCATGGTCAATTCCGCGCGCGGCTTTGGTGGCGGTGCATTGGGGTCCGGCGGGGGTGGGTTGAGGATGCGGTCAACCCAACCCTGCGCCTCGGCACAGCCATCACCGGGCGGGGGCGGTGCCTGATCGGTACAGCCAGCATCGCCAGCAGGACAATTCAACCGCACATGGAAATGATAATGATGGCCCCACCATGGCCTGATCTTGCTGAGCCAGCTGCGATCACCTGTTGCGGAATTACACATCGCGACCTTGGCGCCGGGAAACACAAAGATACGCGCGACGCGCGGATCAGATGCGGCGGCGCGCAAAATGGCTTCGTGCTGCGGGGTCCACTGGTCATTGGTAAACGCGCCACTGCTGCGTCGCATCGAGATGGACGAGATGTTTTCGCGTTCGGCCACTGTCAGATCGAGCCGCTTGGGTGGCAGCATCCAGATATCGGCATCCAGGCCGGTCTGGTGGCTACGATGCCCGGTCAGCATCGGGCCGCCGCGCGGCTGGGACATATCCCCGACATAAAGCCCTTCCCACCCCGGTTGGGTGGCGGCAAACCGGCTGAGATCCTGAACGAAATCAACCGTTTCGGGCTGCGCCCAGTTCCGGTTGCGCGACAGGCGCATCGCCTGCCATGTCGGGCCGGTTTCAGGTAATTGGGCCGCTCCCGCCTGACAGCCTCTTGCATAGCCGCCGACGGCCTCGGGGCGTTGGGCGGAACCGGTTGGCATCGCCCCGAACAACGTCTTGGCGACACGGGTGTCATTGGCGTTCTGGCTGGCAATGCTGATATCCGGGGCGGATGTTTCCGACTGGCAGGCTGCCAGCCCCAGGGTAATACATACTGCTGCGATTAAGCGGACCATTCTGCGCGATCTCCGTCTTTATTGACCCATCGTAACAAGAAAAGGCCCATCAGGAAAAGGATGATCACAGGCAAAAAGCCCAATTGGACGTTGCCGGTCATATAAGTGAACAGGCTGATCGACGCCGGGGCCAGAAATGCGGTGGCCTTGCCAGATAGGGCAAACAGGCCAAAAGCCTCCGCCGGGCGGTCAGGATGGGTATGGCGGACCATCATGGAGCGCGACGATGTATAGACTGCGCCACCTGCGCCGCCGATACACATCCCGCAGATATAGAAGATGATGTCGGGCAGTTGTGATCCTTCGGCCAATGGAACGCCAAAGATGCTTTCGCGCGACATACCCACGATGATGGCCGATACGACAATGAGCACCCAGACTGTTGCCCGGATAACGGGTTTCGGGCCAAAGCGCTGGTCGGCCAGACCCGAAAGCCATGTCGTGATCGCGGCAGCGATGGCCGCGATGATGCCAAACAGGCCAATTTCCGTGGTTTGCCAGTCAAGAACAAGGGCCGCATAGACACCACCAAACGCATAAAGTGCGTTCAGCGCATCGCGATAGAACATGGAACCAACAAGAAAATTGAGCAGGCTTTTGCGCTCAAGCACTGATTTGAGCGTTTGCATCAGATCCGCGGTGACGGCCCCGATCTTGGTCGATTTCCCGATAATCCTGGGGTCATCGCGCACCCATAGAAAGAACGGGATGATAAAAACCACATACCAGATCGCGATAAATGGCCCGACAAACCGGGTGCCTTCCATTTGCGCGGGGTCCAGTCCGAAAGGTGGGCTCATGCCCAGCCGGGTCACGCCCTCATCGGTTTCTGCAAAGAAGGCCAACATGATGACAAGGCCCAACACACCGCCCCAGTAACCAAACGCGGCGCCCGACCCGGAAATGCGGCCAATCTCATGCTCGTTGCCAAGTGACGGCAAAATGGCGTTCACGAAATTCAGCGCGCTTTCTGCAGCGACAAAGCCAATATAAAAGATGATCAGCATCAGAAAAAGCTGTGCGCCGTCCGGGGTAAGTCCCCACAACATGGCGGTGGTGGCGACATAAATGATAGAAAAGAAGATGATCCAAGGGACCTTGCGCCCGGAATTGTCGGCAAACGCGCCCAGGAAGGGCGCGCTGAACGCAATGACTAAACCGGCGACGGTTTGACCGGCGGACCAGATTGACTGCGCCTGTGCCTTGGCAGCGTCTTGCTCCAGACCTGTACCAAGGTAATATTCGGCAGCCACGACCGCAAAATAGGGCCCAAAGATAAATGTCAGGCCAAGCGTGTAGAACGGCTGCGCCGCCCAATCAAAGGCCATCCAGCCCCAAACCCGTTTCTTGCTGACTGCCATCTGCCTGTCCCTGCTTTTCTTTGAACCGATCAAACACTGGGAAGGCGGGGGATGGCAAGCGGTGCTTTACGGCTTGCTATGATCCATTGGCGGCCATGGCCGCGTTGCATCAGCATCAACCCAGTTTTGCACCCAGTCCGGAAGCGGTGGCTGCGGTTCTTCAACCGTAATGACTTCCAACAGGCGATCGGGTCGTACAAGGCCGTTTTTGTCGGTCAGGGCAGAGCGGTAAAGCGCCTGCACCGCGCATTCCTCACCAATCCAGATCGACTGATCCAGATACATGAATTTGTCATCCCAGCCGACAGCCTTGCTGACGACGCGAAATTTCACGAACGGGCGGATACGTTTGCGATAGCGAACGGAAACACCCGCCATGGTCAAACCCCAACGCTGCTGTTTCAGCACGTCCATCAGCCCGACGCGATAGGCCAGCGCAGTACGGCCAAGATCAAGGATTGTCAGGATGCGGCCGTTATTCATCTCCATGAACAGGTCGATATCCTGCGGCCAGCAACGGTGATGCGATACATGTGTGTCCAGCAAGGACAGCCGTTCGGCCTTGCGCGACAAAAGAATTTCCTTGGCCAGTCGGATCAGCGGATACATCTGGACGCCTTTCATAGGTTCTTTGGCCAGATGGGGGTGATTGACGCGAACGTCAACTTTGACCTTGCGGCAAGCCGGGGGCTTGCCGCGATGGGCCAGAACACCTAGGTGATACGGGACAAAATAAAAGGCGCGACCATGGTATCCATTATCCAAATTCTGTTGCTAATCATCGGCGTTGTCCGCTTCTTCGTGATCGCCCATTTCATCATGAGCTGGCTGATCCGGTTCGAGGTCTTGAATGTCCGACAGGAATTTGTGGGGCAGGTCTGGTACATGCTGCAACGGATCCTTGAGCCGATCTACAGCCGGGTGCGCCGGTTCATGCCCGATCTGGGCGGGATTGATCTGTCGCCGATTGTGGTGCTGATTGGGCTGGAAATCCTGCGTATTCTGATCATCAACAATCTGGGTGCCTTCGTTTGATGATCTGGTTTTCGCCGACCTGAAAACCAAATGCGGCCAAACGCTTGCAGCATCCGCTAAATTCCTCAAAACTGACCCTAACGGGGCAACAGGCGGCCTTTGGGTCGTCAAAAGGAAGGAATTTACCCATGGGCCTATTCAACCTGACCAAAACAGGCATCGCTGTCGTGCTCTCTGCACAACTGGTTCTGGCCACCACGGCGGTCACCATGGCGCAGGCCGAGATGCTGGGCACCGATGCTGCAATATCGAAATATACGCAGCATCAGGACCGGGCATTCCTGATGGAAGAGCTTCAACGCGATGATGTCCAGTCTGAGATGGTACGCCTTGGTGTGGACCCGGCCGAGGCAGAGGCCCGGCTGGCCGCCCTCACAGATGCAGAGGTCGCCAGCATCATGGTGCAGATGGAAAAGGATAACGCCGGGGCCGATATCGTCGGCACGCTCTTCACCATCTTTGTGATCCTTCTGGTGACGGATATCCTGTGCCTGACGCGGATCTTCAACTTTACCCGTTGCGTGCGTTAATCCTGATATTGGCGCTGGGCTGGCTGACAGCTTGCGCCGCACCATTTGATCCCGATGAACGCCTTACGGTTGATGTGCCCACCCGCGCATCTGTCCCCGGCGTGCCGCTGATTCAGCAAGAAGCGTTTTATTGCGGACCAACATCCGTCGCCATGGTGATGCAATGGTCCGGGCATGACGTCACACAGGCGGATATTGCCGCGCTTGCCTTCAGTCCGGGGGCAGGCGGAACCTATCTTGCCGATATGATCGGCAGCGCCCGCCGCAAGGGGCAGTTGGCCGTGGAAATAAACAGTTTTGACGGGCTGCTTGGCGAAGTGAATGCAGGCCATCCGGTGATTGTCTTCCAGAACCTCGGGTTGGGCATCGCGCCCGTGTGGCACTACGGCGTCGTGACCGGCTACGATCTGCAAAAGGATGAGGTTTACCTGAATTCCGGGCAATTGGATCAAATGGTCATGCCCTTTGCCTTGTTCGAACGGACATGGCGACGGGGGGATTTCTGGGGTCTCGTGGTGCTGCCACCTGACGATCTGCCCGCAACGGCACCTGAAACGGCGATCCTCAACGCGGCAGCGGCGCTTGAACGGGTGGAGCAATACCATGCGGCGGAAACGCTTTATGAAACCGGGTCGGCGCGGTGGCCGGAAAACTGGCTCTGGCAATTCGGGCTGGGCAACGCACGCTACGGGCAAGGGGACCTGCGTGGCGCGCGCAGGGCGCTACTTCGGGCACGGGCCATCGCGCCCGACATTCCAGAGATCAGGGCCAACCTGAACCACGTGCAAGACCTGATGTAGGGTGGGTGAAACCCACCGCAATCGGATTATTCCGCCAAATGGCACGCTGCCCGGCTGGTCCCGACTTCACGCAGTTCCGGGCGTTCTGCCCGGCAGCGATCCACCGCCAGCGGACAGCGCGGGTGAAAGGCGCAGCCTGTTGGCGGATCAATCGGGTTGGGGATTTCGCCCTCGGGCGGCACAACCTCGCGGCCAAAAGCATCCAGACGGGGCGCGGCCTCCAGCAGCATCTGCGTGTAGGGATGCTTGGGGTCGGAAAACAGCGTATCAGGGTCAGCCTCTTCCACCAGTCGACCTAGATAAAGCACGCCGATCCGGTCCGCCATATGCTGCACCACGGTCAGGTCATGACTGATCAACAGATAGGTCAGGCCGAAACTGTCCTTCAGATCGCTCATCAGGTTTAGAACCTGCGCCTGTACGGATACATCCAGCGCTGATGTCGGCTCATCGCAGACAATCAGTCGCGGTTCGGATGACAAGGCCCGGGCGATGCAAATCCGCTGGCGCTGACCACCGGAAAACTCATGCGGGAACTTGCCCGCATCTTCGGCAGACAGACCCACCTGTTCCAGCAGGCGCTCCGCCAGACCTTTCGTCTCACCCCCGCGCGCCAGCACGGGCTCCACGATGATGTCGCGCACCCGCCAGCGCGGGTTCAGGGACGCATAAGGATCCTGAAAGATCATCTGAATATCGGCACGAACGGCGGCCACTTTGGCGGCATCCGTTTCATTGGCCAGATCAACGCCTTCAATTTCCACATTGCCACCTGACGGGGTCAGCAGACCCACCAGCATCCGGCCAATCGTCGACTTGCCCGAGCCGCTTTCGCCCACCAGCGCATAGGTGCTGCGTTCGGCGATATCAAAATCAACCTCTGACACAGCTTTCAAAAACAGCTTTGGCTGGCGTTCGATCACCCGGTTCAGCCAGGGTTTTGAGACGTCAAAAGTGCGGCTCAGGTTTTTGACCTTGACCAAATCCATTACGCGGTCCTTTCGCGAACAATGGGGAACCAGCAGGCGGCACGGCCCTCAACGCCTTGCGGGCCGGGATCGTGACGGCATTTGTCAGCGGCATAGGGGCAGCGCGGGTTAAACGCACAGCCATCCGGTATCGCATTCAGGCGGGGCATTGATCCGGGGATTTGATGCAACCGGGATTTGCCCCGCGATGCCAGCGGGGTGGAGGCCATCAAACCATCCGTATAGGGGTGGCTGGGGCTGGTCAGGATCTCGCGCACCGGGCCAAGCTCGGCCAGACGACCCGCATACATCACCGCCACACGGTCGGCGGCTTCGGCAATGACGCCCATATCATGGGTGATCAGCATGATTGCTGTGCCGCGTTCACGGCAAAGCTTTTTCAGCAAGGCAACGATCTGCGCCTGCACCGATACATCCAGCGCGGTTGTCGGTTCATCGGCAATGATCAGCGATGGTTCGGCGCATAGGGCCAGCGCGATAACAACGCGTTGGCGCATCCCGCCGGAAAATTCATGTGGATAGCTGTTCAGCCGGTCGGCGGCGCCGGGGATGCCGACCTCTTGCAGCGCCGCAATGGCACGCTTTTCTGCTTCTGACCGGCTGATATCCAGATGGGTCAGCATGGTTTCGGTCAACTGATCGCCGATCTGCAACAGCGGGTTCAGTGATGTCAGCGGGTCCTGAAACACCATGCCGATTTCCTTGCCCCGCAGCCGGCGCATCGCGTCCCCGGACAGCTGGTCAATGCGGGTGCCGTTCAACCAAATCTCGCCCTTGGCGATACGGGCAGGCGGGTTCAACAAGCCAATGACGGCATTACCTGCCATGGATTTGCCCGCGCCACTTTCGCCAACGACGCCCAGGATTTCACCCGGCGCGATATCATAGCTGACGCTATCAACCGGGCAAACGATGCCCTTGCGCGTGGGAATTTCGACCGACAGGTCGCGGATCGACAAAACGGGTTCAGTCATTAGCGTAGCCTTGGGTTCAGCGCGTCGCGCAGCCAGTCGCCCAGCAGGTTCACACTCAGCGCGAGGGCCAGCAGTGTGACGGCAGGGAATAGCAGGATCCACCATTCACCCGAGAACAGGAAACCTTGGCCGATGCGGATCAGCGTGCCCAGCGATGGCTGGGTCGGGGGCGCGCCCACACCCAGAAAGCTCAGCGTCGCTTCGGCGATAATCGCCAGCGCGAGCGAAATGGTTGCGATCACCAGAACCGGCGACAGCACATTGGGCAGGATATGGCGCAGCATGATCGCACCGGGCTTGCGTCCGATCAGCCGCGCGGCGGCAACGTAATCCTTGCTTTTCTCGACCAGCGTGGCACTGCGCACGACGCGGGCGAACTGTACCCAATCGGACAGACCAATTGCCAGGATCAATACCCAGATCGCCATCTGGTCGCGGTATTCGACGGGGGTGATCCCCTTGGCGATACCAAAGATCAGCATTGCCACAAGGATGGATGGAAAGGTCAGCTGCACATCAGCGGTGCGCATGATGATGGTTTCGGTCCAGCCACCGAAATAACCTGAAATCAGACCCAGCGTGATGCCCAACACCATGGCAAACAGCACGGCTGCCACCCCAACGAATAGCGAAATCCGCATGCCGTAAAGGATTGTGGAAAACACATCGCGGCCCTGGTCATCGGTGCCTAACAGGAATGTGTCACCGGTAAAGGCGTTGGGCTCCATCGGGGCGGTAAACCCGTTCATCAGGTTCAGCGATGCGGGATCAAACGGGTTTGTCGTGGCAATCAGCGGCGCGAACACTGCCGACAGAACAAGGGTCAAGACGACGATGGTCGAGATAATCGCCACGGGCGAGCGTTTGAACGCGTAGATAAAATCGCTTTCCATCGCGACAGCGAAGCGGGATTTGTCGCGGACGGGTGCAGTTTTTGGGACAGGTGTGTCGGTCATCAATGGGCTCCGGCCCGGTCGGCGCGCAGGCGCGGGTCAATCAGGAAATAAAGGATATCAACGATCAGGTTGATGCCCACGAACATCACCGAAATCAGCATCAGATAGGCGGCCATGACCGGGATATCGACAAATTGAATGGCGTTGATGAACAGCAGACCGACGCCCGGCCACTGGAACACCGTTTCGGTAATGATGGCAAAGGCGATGATCGATCCCAGCTGCAAACCAATGACGGTGATCACCGGCATCATGGTGTTTTTCAACGCATGGCGGAAATTGACAACCCGGTCGCGCAGGCCCCGCGCACGGGCAAAGCGGATGTAATCCTGCCGCAGAACCTCCAGCATTTCCGACCGGACCAGCCGCATGATCAGCGTCATCTGATACAGGCCCAAGGTGATTGATGGCAGAACAAGCGCCTTCAAGCCGGTTTCGGTCAGGAAACCCGTGGTCCAATTGCCGATCCTCACGGTTTCGCCCCTGCCGAAACTGGGTAGCCAGCCCAGTTCGACTGAAAAGATATAGATCAGCAATATCCCGATCAGAAAGGTCGGTAAGGACACCCCGATCAGGGATGCGGACATGATGAAATTGGCTGTAAACCCGTTTCGTCGGATGGCGGTAAAGACGCCCAAGGCGATACCCATCGCAATGGCCAGAAACCCTGAGACAGCTGCTAGTTCCAACGTGGCTGGCGCGCGTTCCAGCAGGATATCGGAGACCGGACGGCCTTGCCTGTAGCTGACCCCGAAATTGCCTTGGGCCGCGTTTTCCAGAAAGCGGAAATATTGCACCGCAAAGGGCTGATCAAGGCCCAGCTGCCCGCGCAGCCGGTCGATATCTTCCTGCGTGCGTTCCTGCCCCAGCATGTTGTCGATGGGGTCGCCAACAAAGCGGAACATCGCAAAGGCGACAAGCCCGACGATTAATAAAACCAATGCCGACTGCCCGATGCGTCGTATCAGATATGCCAGCATTGACTATTTCCCTGCGTCGTTTCTTAGTTCACCGTCACCCAGCGCAGGATAAAGAAGTTATCCGGCCGCTGCGTCAGGTCGATATTGCTGCGGGTGCCCCAAACCAGAGGCTGCACATAAAGCGGGACATAAGCCACCTCATCCTGAAGGATTTTGGTGATCTCATCGATCATGCCTTGCCGCTTGTCTGCGTCGATCTCTGACTGGACCATGGGCAGCAATTCATCAACCCGAGCGTTCGAATAACCGCCAAAATTCCAGCTGCCAAGCTTCTTTTCTTCATTTGGGGTGGCGGCAAGGAAACGGATTGGGTGTTCTGCGTCAAATGTGCCAGGCGACCAGCCCAGCAGGTACATGTCGTAATTATCCGCGCGCAGCTCTGGCCAGTAATTCTGCACCGGCATCGCGTCCAGCGTGGCACGCATACCAACCTGTGCCAGCATGCCGGTGACCGCCTGACAAACGGATTCGTCATTCAGATAACGGTCATTGGGGCATTTCAGCCCGAAGGAGAACCCATCGGGATAACCGGCCTCTGCCAGCAAGGCGCGGGCCTGATCGGGGTCATAGGCGGGACGATCCGCCAGAGAGGTGGAAAAGCCGTTCATTGCGGGGCTGACCAATTGGCTAACCTCTTCGGCATTGCCGCGCATGATGGTTTGCAGAATGGCCGGTACATTGACGGCATGGGCCACCGCCTGCCGGACGCGCGGGTCGGCAAAGGGGTTGGCATCCGTCGTTTCTGCGGAATACTTCAGCCCGTCCGCCTCATGCGGGAAACCCAGCATGATAACCCGCGCCTCGATCCCCTGAATGACATTGACATCGGGGTTTTCGGCCAGACGGGCGACATCCTGAATGGGAACGGGGTTGATGTAATCAACATCACCGGACAGCAGGGCGGCCAAGGCGGTGGCGGGGTTCTGGATCGGGGTCAGTTCGGCGCGGGTGACATTATGTTCCGCCTCACCCCACCAGCCGTCGAACGGTTCCAGCACTGTGCGCAGGCCGGGTTCGCGGGCGGTGACGCGGAAGGCACCCGTGCCATTGGTGTTCAACGTGGCGTAGTTGCCGCTTTCCTTGTCGGGCAGTGTGGCATTATTCGCCTCGGCCCAGCCACTATCCATGATCATCCAGTTTGCGATGGAGCTTGGGAAAATCGGGTTGGGGGCGGATGTCATGATGTCGATGGTGTAGTCATCAACAACGTTCACTTCGGACACGGCAGCAAACCAGCTGCGGGTATCTGACGCCTCATCCGACGCGCGCTGATAGGAAAACAGCACATCCTCGGCTGTGAAGTCGGCACCATCGTGGAAGGTGACACCTTCGCGAAGGGTAAATCGCCAGCCTTCGCCTGCGCCAATCGGCTCCCACGCGGTGGCAAGGGCGGGTTCAACGCTCATATCCTTGCCGCGGCGGACAAGACCTTCATAGACATTGTTCAGAAAACCCAGAACCGGAGCTGAATTCACGGCATGCGGGTCCATGGTTTGCGGATCTGTGGTTTCGGCCCATGTAAACTCGGCAGCCTGTGCAGCCGACCCAAGGGCAGCCGCAATCGCGGCGTAACGGATAGTGCGTAGCATGATATTTCCCCCCGATAAATCAGGCGGCGCGCCGATACTGGCGCGCCGCCCATTGTCTTAGTTCATTGTGAAGTATTTGACCTTTGGCTGATCTTCGGGATCAACATCGATGCCAACGGCATCGGTCATTGCCCAGTTCAGCACCTGGTGGTGGATCGGGATGTAAAGCTGCTCATCCTGCACCACACGCCAGATCGACGCGATATCGGCATTCCGTGCGTCCAGATCAGTGTTCGATGCCAGCGATGCGATTTTTGCATCAAGGTCATCATTGTCGAAACCGGTGCCATTCCAGGTGCCGATATCCGCCTCACGACCATGCACAAGGAAGTTGAAGATATACTCGGAATCGTAAGTCGGCACACCCCAACCCAGCATGTAGAAATCGGTCTTGCCGTCGGTGATCAGCGGGAAGTGCTGCGCCTTTGGCTTGGCATCCAGGTTCACCGTCACACCAATCTGACCCAGCATGCCGACTGCGGCCTGACAGATCGCTTCGTCATTGACATAACGGTCATTGGGGCAATCCAGCCGGATCGAAAATCCGTCAGCATAGCCTGCGTCAGCCATCAGCCCCTTGGCCGCATCGATATCCGTACCGGATTCGCCATCCATATCAGCGGTCCAGCCATTCACAAATGGCGGGGCAATCATGCCAGCGGGCTCTGACTGACCACGCATCACAACCTGCTTGATCGCATCGCGGTTGATTGCCATCGACATCGCCTGACGCACGCGCACATCGGCGAGCGGGTTGGCACCATCGATGTTGTCTGCCTCGATATCGTCAGCACCCTGGTTCATCCCGAAAAAGATCACCCGGTTTTGCGGCGCGGTCTTGACGGCAAGGCCATCAGCCTCGGCCACGCGGGACAAATCCTGCACCGGCATGTCCTGCAGGAAATCAATCTCACCCGACAGCAGGGCAGCGACACGGGTCGCGGCGTTCTGGATCGGCGTATAGACGATTTCGGACACTTCCATCGGGAACTGATCGC
This sequence comes from uncultured Paracoccaceae bacterium, assembly GCA_947500055.1. Classification (GTDB taxonomy): domain Bacteria; phylum Pseudomonadota; class Alphaproteobacteria; order Rhodobacterales; family Rhodobacteraceae; genus Yoonia. The sequence goes on along the minus strand of CANMQO010000003.1, from coordinate 203,061 downwards.
GGCCCCAGTAATCCTCATTCCGGGTCATGACGGTTTTCACGTCAGGCTCGCGGCTGGTCAGGACGTAAGGGCCAGTGCCGTTGGCATTGGTGGTGGCAAATGTGATCTCGCCACCTTCAAAATCCTGCACGTTGACGGTGTTGTTCGCCTCGGTCCAGCCCTTGTCCATGATAAAGAGGTTGGTCAGGTTGCTGGGCAGGATCGGGTTCGGGCCGTCGGTGACCATCTCGATCGTGAAATCATCAACCGCACGCACCTCGGTGATCGAGCCGATCAGCTCTTTCATGTCAGAGTTGTCCTGCTTGGCACGTTCAAAGCTGAACACGACGTCTTCGGCGGTGAAGTCAGCGCCATCGTGGAACTTCACGCCTTCACGCAGATTGAAGACCCAAACATTCGGATCACCCTCTTTCGGGGCCCAATCCGTGGCAAGCGCGGGTTCAAATGCGCCCGTGACGTCACGAATGATCAGTGGTTCATACATCTGGTGACGAATCGTGTGTGTCGGTCCTTCATTTTGCGCATGAGGGTCAAGCGTCAGCGCATCACCGGAACGCGCCCAACGCAGTGTTTCAGCCTGCGCAACCATTGCTGTCGAGGCCAGCAGTGCGGCCATCGCCGCGACTGTCGATACTTTCATTGTGGTCTCCCAATTTCGTTGTGCCGGTAACATTTGCTAAAATTCGTAGCTTGGCAAGGCGATAGATGGATGGGCGGTGCCAGCCCATTTTGAACCTGCAGAATCGGCGGGGCAGAGATGACAACAAGCTGCCCGACGCAAGTCCGACGTTCTGCCGACACTTTGCCGACCGTGAAATCGGCGGGTTTTGCGGTTCGACCGTCCCGAACCCGTTTGCGGCCAGCCCGGTGGCCCTGACCTAATTCATCGGCCATGTGGCGCATCAACGCGAAATAGGAGGAACCCTATTTTTCCCTCACCACCGCACCGGATGCCAGTTGTTCCAGATACCAGATATAGGTTTGCGCCAGCCCCTCTCGCAGACCGATGCGTGCGCTCCAGCCCATCGCCGTAAGGCGACTGACATCCATCAGCTTGCGCATCGCGCCATCGGGTTTTGTCGTGTCGCAGGTGATCCGACCTTCAAAGCCGGTCACGTCGGCAATCATCTGGGCGGCTTCAAGGACTGACACATCTGTACCCGTGCCAACGTTTATGTGGGACAACATCGGGTCGGTATTCGCATCATAGGTGACCCGGTCAAGGTTCATCACAAATAGCGACGCGTCCGCCATATCTTCGACATTCAGAAACTCGCGTCGCGGGGTGCCGGTGCCCCAGATCACAACCTCATCCGCACCGTCCTGCACCGCATTGTGAAATCGCCTGATCATCGCGGGCAATACGTGGGAGTTCTCGGGATGAAAGTTGTCACCCACGCCATAAAGGTTGGTTGGCATCACGGAACGGTAGTCGGTGCCATATTGCCGGTTATAGCTTTCGCATAGTTTGATCCCGGCGATCTTTGCCACCGCATAGGGCTCATTCGTTGGCTCCAGAATGCCGGTCAGAAGCGCATTTTCGGCCATCGGTTGGGTCACTTCTCGGGGGTAGATGCAGGACGAACCCAATTGCAGAAGCTTCTGACAGCCCGCTGCGAAAGCCTGGTGAATGACGTTGCATTCGATCATCAGGTTTTCGTAGATGAACTGTGCAGGGTAGGTGTTATTGGCGACGATCCCGCCTACCTTGGCGGCAGCCAAAATCACGGCGTCAGGTTTCTGGCTCTGCATGAATTTTCGCACCGCTGCCTGGTCTGTAAGATCAAGTTCCGTACTGGTCGCGGTGATCAAATCATGCTCACCCTGCGCGCGAAGGCGGCGCAGAATTGCACCCCCCACCATGCCACGATGCCCTGCAACGTAAATGCGCATTGCCTAGCTTTCAACGCTGACAGGCAATTCCAGCCCGTGCTGTTTGAGCAATGCAGCGCGCTGGGCCGATTTGTGATCCTCCAGAACCATCTCGGCACACATTTCCTGCGCGGTGATCTCTGGCTCCCAGCCGAGTTTGGCCTTGGCCTTCGATGGATCACCCAGAAGGGTTTCAACCTCGGCAGGGCGGAAATAACGGGTGTCGATCCGGATGATGACATCGCCGACATTCAGGGCTGGGGCCTTGTCCCCGGAGATCGAAGCAACGGTGGCAGTTTCCTCGACACCTGTGCCATTGAACTCCAACTCTATACCCAGTTCGCGGGCTGACCATGTTATGAATTCGCGCACAGAATACTGTTTGCCCGTCGCGATCACATAATCCTCTGGCTGGTCCTGTTGCAGCATCAACCATTGCATGCGGACATAATCCTTGGCATGGCCCCAATCGCGCAACGCATCAATGTTACCCATATAAAGACAATCCTCCAGCCCCATGGCGATATTCGCCAATCCGCGGGTGATTTTACGGGTTACAAAGGTTTCGCCGCGGCGCGGGCTTTCGTGGTTAAACAAGATGCCATTACAGGCAAACATATCATAGGATTCGCGGTAATTTACTGCGATCCAGAAGGCGTACAACTTGGCCACGCCATAGGGGCTGCGCGGGTGAAACGGGGTGGTTTCTGTTTGCGGTGTCTCACGGACCTTCCCGTAAAGTTCGGATGTCGAGGCCTGATAGAATTTCGTCTTCTTTTCGAGCTTCAGGAAACGTATCGCCTCAAGCAGACGCAGGGTGCCCATAGCGTCCACATCCGCAGTATATTCCGGCGCCTCAAATGATACCGCCACATGGGATTGTGCGCCAAGATTATACACCTCATCAGGCGCAACTTCGGAAATGATACGGGTCAGATTGGAACTGTCGGTCAGATCGCCATAATGCAGCTTAAACCGATTATTGTCGGTGTGCGGGTCTTCATAAATATGATCCACGCGCGCCGTGTTGAAAAGCGACGCACGCCGCTTGATACCGTGCACCTCATAGCCTTTTTCCAGCAGAAGCTCCGCCAGGTATGACCCATCCTGTCCGGTGACCCCGGTGATCAGCGCGCGTTTTGTCAATGATTTGCCTCTTTCACAGTCCTGAGAAACTATCCTTACTTACTCTCTTTCGCGAACATCGAACAGGATGAAGACTTGTCCAATCTATTTGGGCGTGGCGTAATATTCTTGATACCATTGGACAAATTTTGAGACACCGTCCTCAAACCGCGTCTGGGGCCGTTTACCCGTCAGCGCCTCAAGCAATGTCGCATCTGCCCAGGTCGCGAATACTTCACCCTTTTGCATGTCAAGGAAGCGCTTTTGTGCTTTCTTACCTATTGCGGCTTCGATGGTTTCCACAAAATCCAACAGGCGCACTTTGTCATTGTTCCCGATGTTCACAATCCGAAACGGCGCAACCGGAGAAAGACTATCGCCGGGCGCAATCTGGTCGGGGTCATCGACCCGCGTGGGCGGTACCTTGATAAGGTCGGAAATCGCCAGCACCAAATCGTCAATATAGGTGAAATCCCGATACATCTCACCATGATTGTAGATATCAATCGGCGTGCCATCGATGATGCCCTTGGTGAACTTGAACAACGCCATATCCGGGCGCCCCCATGGTCCGTAAACCGTAAAGAAGCGAAACATGGTTGTGGGCAGATGATAAAGATGTGCATAGGAATGCCCCATCGCCTCATTCGCCTTCTTGGTGGCGGCATAGATCGTCATGGGGTTATCGGCTTTGTGGGTCTCGGCATAGGGCATCTGCGTGTTCGCCCCGTAGATCGATGATGTGGATGCCATTAACAGATGCTGAACGCCCAATTCGCGTGCGGCCTCCATCACATTGAATGTGCCAATGACATTCGATTCAATATAGGATCGGGGCTCTTCAAGCGAATACCGCACCCCGGCCTGCGCGGCCAGGTGTATGATCACGTCTGGTTCGAAATCGCCGGCCGTTTTTGCAAAAACTTCCGCATCCTCAAGCATCGCAATGGTTTTGCTGAAACGGTCATTGGAAGACAGGATATTATGGCGTTCTTTTTTCAGGGTAACGTCATAATAATCCGTCATCCCATCATACCCATGCACGATCAGCCCTTGATCCAGCAGCTTTTGCGCGAGGTGAAAGCCAATGAAGCCGGCTGTTCCAGTAATCAGGATTTTTTTCATTTTTGCGTAACCGGATCAGACATGGCATGTTTGCGAAGGATGGCATCGTTGTGCTGAACCACCTTGCTGTATGTCACACTGTTTAGGTGATTTGGCATGTAACCACTAGCGTCAATCTTGCGCCGCTCATCCCTCACTGTCATTTGCTGCAGTTTTGCAAATATGAGAGTTTACAGAGACCGCCCCGGTTGTGGCGGACGATGCCGTAAGGGATCCCGCTGATCAAACGTAAGGATAATCTTGGAGATGCAAGAACGGGACACATCATAACATCATACATGAACCCAATGGCAAGGAATGCACTGATCAAATTCCAACTAGGCAAGACCCCAGAACGTTTACGTGGAACGCTACGCTCGAATTGGTCCCGCTGAATGCCATGGACGGCATATTTTGTAGCAATTGAAGAAGTTGGCGATAATGCGATACGCACCGGCTCTGGACATACAACAGCGAAAGGCCAAACATGGGGATCGGCTCACTAACACAATAAAGGAAGCAAAAGCAGCGAAGATGTCACCGAAGCGCCCTTCTAAGAATGGGTGATCACCACGCGGCCTCAAAACTTGGCGTATGCACGCCTTGATTTCGACAGGCCATCACACAGCCATATTGAAATTTAGGGACAGCCATGGATCAAAAAAGCCTGCCACCTAACCCCGATCTATGTACGTCGATCATTGACGAATTCATGCGTCCTTACCAAACAAATACACCACTCATCCGCATGGGAAGCTTTGGCGATGGTGGTTATCTTTTGCCTGATGATTTGCGCGATATCGCAGCGTGTTATTCCCCCGGTGTATCACAGCAAGTCAGTTTTGAGTTGGATATGGCCAAGCGCAACATTCCGTCGTTTATGGCGGATGCCTCGGTTAAGCACCTCCCAGTTGATGTCCCCGGTGCGCAGTTTGTACCAAAGTTCTTAGGAGACAAAGATGAAAACGAGTTCATGAGCCTTGCTTCGTGGGTGGCCGAAACTGATCCAGATCCAAGCGCCGATTTGTTGTTGCAAATCGATATAGAAGGCGCGGAATACGTCACTCTTGGCGCGGCTCCGCAGGAGTTACTCCGACGTTTTCGGATGATCGTGATTGAATGGCACCATCTGCCTTCCATTCTAACGAAACCAAGGTTCTACAATAAGGCCATTAAGGCCATCAAGAAACTTCATAAGGATTTTGTGACGGTTCACCTGCACCCAAACAACGTTTCCGGCACCGTTCGGGTTGATGGGCAGGACATCCCACGCGTTGTAGAAGCTACACTTCTACGCCGTGATCGCGCGATAGGATTGCGGCCAGTATCAAAATTGCCACATGCGCTGGATCGTCGGCACGACATTCGGAAACCGGCCCTTATGTTACCCAAGCGCTGGCTCCATGCCTAACTGGGGAACTCCTTGGACATGCATGATTGCGCGCACCAAAGTGTCAGTAGAATGGCGTTGAGTATCAAGTCACCCGGCCAGAGCCGCTTCATTGGCCTGAGAAAGGATCAGCTAGGCGCGCGTTTGTTGGTGTTGCTTAACAGCATCCGATTGGCCGAAGATTATGACGCCGATTTTTGCATCAACTGGTTTCCACGTGGCGCCATGGCGCCAAAGCTTGATACCCCGTCGGACCTGTTTGATCGGTCTTTCATCGATCGGCACTTCATCGACAATGATACGTTCGAAGCCCTTGACAGTAAGACCAAGCCCGTTTGGACCTTTCACAAGGATAAGAACCCTGACAGGCTGAATGCCCATCTTGCGCGTGGTGGCCATGTTCTTTTGGACGAAGGGTTTGAAATTCTACGCTTTCCCTGGGAACAGGACGAAGATCTGACAGAGCGGTTCCGGGGGTTTATCCTGCGCATTGGTTTTAACCCTGTCGTGCAGAAGCATATTGGGCAAATCATTGCGAAAATGGATCAGGGCGGGCGCAAGGTAACGGCCTACCATATTCGGCGCGGCGATATTCTGAATGAAGCCCCCTGGAAACATAAGGAATGGCCCGCCAAGATCGAACCGGACGAGCTTTATTCGGCCTATCTGGAAAAGAACCCCGATGCTGACGCGCTCGTGTTTTCAGATCAACCCGAAAGCATCGCCCGTTTCACGACCGCACATCCGCAAGTCAGCAGCATTGATGATTTTGTTGATCTTGGCGATTGCAAACCTGTGCAGCGCGATTTCCTGGAGCTGTTTGCCATGTCGCGTGCATCTGAAATTATCGCACCGCCGATCAGCGCCTTCAGCCGTGCCGCGGCCCGCCTGAGTGGGCGGGAGCGCAAGTGTTTTCACGAGGTTCTCAGCGTCGAAGAACGCGATGCGGCCTATAGCAAGGCCGCCGACCGGTTTCGCAGAGGTATTTCGGAGTTCATTACCCCAAGCGAAGCCGCGCATATTTACGTCAAGGTTGCGCGGCGCCTGCAGGAAACCGACAGAGAGGCGGAGGCCTGGGGCATCGGGCAAAGTATCCTTGATGCGGGCGCTGACAATGCATTCTTGCCACTCATGCATGCAACAAACGGGATCTATCTTGAACAATGGGAGCCAGCATTGCGACATGTGCGGCGTGCCCTCAGAGACCCTAACCAATGGCAGGAAAATTACATCTCTGCGCTGGCCATTCAGGCCTATATCCTGGCCAGATTGACCAGGCCGGTCCTTGCAAACCGGTCGTTTCTGCGCGCGTTCTGGCAGAAACCGATGTTGCCGGATGTCGCGGTAATCGGCTCCCTGATGATCAGACAGCGGCGGCTGAAACCGGGCGCTACCCTGCCATTTGACCGGGATACACTTGTACATCTGCCGATCCGATACCAGCAGACGAATATCGTGGTTCAGCAAAACAGGATTTTGCGCCGCCGCGCGCTGGACCTTTCAACGATTGCGCTTGAATGGCCGTGGTTTGCCATGGACGGTAAATCAAAGCGGCTGATGAGTTCAAAACCCGATCTTGAGGCACTGCGCACAAGGCTGATGACAGATGAAACCTATGTACGTGAGCGTGACACATTCAGCTTTCGCGCATTGATCGAGACCCGGTTGGGTGATCTTGACGCTGCACTGGAAACCAATACGCAAGCCCTCAATAAGGTGGCGGATGATCCGCTAATTCATAAGCGGCAGGCTGAAATACTCATGCTGCGTGGGGATTATGACGGGGCTCTTGCGCAAATGGAACATTGCAAGGCCCTTGGCCCCGATCATGCCTTCTGGCATTTCCTGACCGGCTTGATCCATCAACGGGCGGGCGATCTGACATCAGCGCGGGCGGCCATGAAAGCCGCAACGCAGATGGATGAAACAACGGCCGAACTGCATTCATCCTATGCAGACCTTTGCCTGGATATGCAGGATAAACAGGCAGCCATTGCAGCGCTTGAGCAAGCAACCGAGATTGCCCCAAATCAGAAACGCTACAAGAACAGACGCCAACGCATCCTTGGAAAAGCCAGCTAGCTGCGCTGTTCGATATGGCTCGGGCGTTCAGTTTTTGATTTTTTGAACGGCAACTTGCGCGCCTTCAATCGCCTTGAACCGGAACTGGCCCGGGTTCTTGCCCACAAACACGTTGAGCGCGCGGATAACACCGTCACCCCACCAGCCCTTTTGATGGTAGTCGTCCAACATCGCGACGCCACCAACCTTGAGCTTTGGCAAAAGCGCATCAAGATCGGACAGCACGCCTTCGAACGAATGATCGCCGTCGATATAGGCAAAATCAATCGATTCATCATCAAACGCGGATAGCGCCGGAACCGAGAAATCTCTGATGATCGATACGGAACCCGCAGCGATTTCATCGGCAAATTTTGCGGCGACCTGATTGTGGATTCTATTCATTTTATCAACGTCCTGCGCCCCGGCCAGCGATGCACCACCGGCATCGTCATTTTGCACCGCCCAAGGGTCGATCAGATATAAATGTTTGGGTGCCAGTTTCTCGATCAGGATCGATGAAAACTCGCCGCGCCATACACCGATCTCGATACAGATGCCTGCCTTCGGCATCTTTTCCAGCATGGAACGACGCAGCGCATCCTTCTTCGCGCGTTGGTTTGCTTGTTTGATTTGACGCTCTTCTTTGGTCATCGGTTTCTTCATTTTTCACCACCTTCCTGCGGTGTGGCATATAATGTCGCGGCAAAATCGGCCCATTCTGGCCGCGCCTTGAGTTCTGCGGCCTTCTGCCGGTGCCAGGCACAGGCATCCCCATGCAGTTTCTTTAACTGGGGATCAGCGAGCATCTTATCCTTGATGGCATGCATCCGGGGCATATGGCGCAGGATACTGTCATCCGTCACATCATTGTGGTTCAACTGGTTCCAATATTCGAGGCCCTGATCCTGCCCCACGTGATTGGTGCGGCCGCGATCACGCTTGACCAGAAAACTATCTGTTGTGCGGACGGCATAATGATGGATACGTGCGTGTTCATCACTAAATCCGCGCCACCGTTTCCATTCGACTTGTGCCGCATCGGTTGTTTGTCCGCCAGCATCACGCCAGACAATGCCTTCATATGGCGCATCAGGGTTCGCCGCCGCATCCGGGTCGATGCGCGGGCGGTGGGCACGAAAGCGATTGAATTTGCCGTTGTTGCGGAAAAGTGTCTTGAAGGCCCGGGTTTTGTAATGCGGGAAATGATCCTCTCGCGTCGCTTTAAGCAGAAGTTCCGGGATAGGGGTGTCCTCATAGTCATCGACCCCGCCATTGCCGAACATTTTCCAGCAGATCGAAATCGCATCCGATGGGCCGCATGTATCTACAAACGCCTGAATGCCCCCCTCTGGCAGTCGGATATTGATATATTCATCCACATCAAGGCTGATGACCCAATCGGCCGCAAGAAAGCTGGGATGCTTCATCGACAGGTTATGGGCTCTGTTTTGGGGCGTGGCACGCGGACCAAGACGATTGCGCTCATGATGGGCAAAGCCCAGTTGCTGAAGCCGGTCACCAATCAAATCCGTGCCGTCTGCACAATCATTCGTGTAGATCAGGACGTCATCGAACCCGATCGACAGGTTATAGGCCACCCAGTCAATCATGAACGGGCCTTCGTTCTTCATCGTTGTTACGATCAGAAATTTTTCACGTCCGGAAATGTCAGAAACCACCATTATTAGAACAAATCCACGATTTGCTTGAGTTCACGCGCAACTTCGGCTGGGCTTATCCTTGCAGCCATATCGGCCATCCGATCAAGTCCTCGTTTCCATTCATCCGTGCCAAAGGCACTTTCGGCCTTATTGACCCCCTCCGCAATCGCATTTGCAGAACTTTCCGGTATCATGAACGGGTAGTCGTCGCCCAGATAATGTATGGCATCATGGACCTGCCGGTTGACCAACACATTTGCCTTTACCATGGCGGCACCAAACCCCTTCGTAAATGGTTTGGTCGAAAGCGCGCCATAGCTTCTTTTGGCATAAGGGGTACGTACGCAAAGATGCAGGTTGGATTGGGAGAAAGCCGAAAGAAACCCGTCGACATCGGCCGGATCGTATTCGGGGATCAATGTATTTTTGGGAAACGCACCAAGATCATCGACGTTGCCTGCCGCCCCAAAGTAGCCGGGCTTGACCGACTTGAGGCGCGCAGCCGTGATCTTGCCCAACCGTGGATCAGCATGATGGCGTAAATGGCGCACTTGTGTGCCCGGTACCGCCGCAAGCCGAGGAAGGCTCCGCACCAGTTCGGCCTCACCCGCACGCGACGCTGCGATGTGAACATCGATAAAGCCTTTCTCTAGCGGGCCTACAACAATGTCCAAATGATCCACACAGATTCCCGCGGCTGCCGGGCGCAACTTGGCCCGTGTCTCGGGCTCAAGATTTGAGGCTGCCGATTTGTGGAAAATCACAACGGCGCCGCGGCAGGCCCGAAGAAACTTATTGGTTTGGGTTTCATATCGCCCCCGTGGGACAAATTCCGTCGTGATCTCATAATGTTCAGGAAAATGTGCCCGAGCAATATCGCTCAATTGGTCGACGCGCATGAACTTTCCGCCCATCTTGATCTGCCCACGGCGATAGGCAAAGACAATCCTACGCGGTTTCATGGTTTTGATCCAAATGGCGGTCCGCGTTCAAAGCGCTGACAAGACCATCGTAGTAGGCGCGCCGAGTGGCAACTGAATCGCAAATATGAACATCCAGTCGCGGCGCAACAAGGTCACTTCGGACAAGACCCGGGCAATGTGCATCACTAGAAAACGCCCGAATATCAAAGAATGGTAGCCGGGTACGCGTGCAGATATCGCGAAGAATGACATTGGCGCGCACATTTCGCTCTGCATGTGATTGCTTTGTCATCAGATGAACGGCATTGGCATATGCATCACGGTATTCCGCTTTCGTCTTGAACGATTTGATCGTGTTACGACGCACGTAAGACTGAATACGCTGATCGGAAATCAGACATGATGGGTTCAACCCTTTGATCACAACATGAAGATCAAATGAGCGGCAAAAAGAGATGTAGCTTTCATACCGTTCGGCAACCCAATCTTCGAATGAAGGCGCGGGCTTTGTCATGCAGGTATAATAGTAGCCGACGTCAACATCGACTTGCCCAAGGTTGAAGCAGGCATGAGTTGCCTTTGTTTTGTCCAAGGCAACGACAAATGCTTCTTTGAGGCGCCTGCGAGTTTTGTCTCTGGCAAAGCCACCGGCAGTCGCGCCGGGCCTCCAAACCAAGAGTGTTTCTTTCAAGATTGGATTGCGCTCCTTGTGTTCAAAAATGTTGTTCTCAAACGGACGCGCGTGTGAGTCACCGCAATATATCAGCATCCTACGGTCACCCGGGTTTACCCGGTGGCCGGGTCAAAATGTTGTCGTTGAGGTATTGCCGGAACGCTGTCCAATCTTCGCGCGCACGAAGTTCTGAGATCTTCGCGCGATGCCACGCGACCGCCCGGTCGTGAAGCCCGCTCAATACAGGATCAGCCATCAGTTCCTTGCGTAATGGCTCGGCGCGTTCGGCCGCCGGTAGAATTGAGCGATCCTCTGTCACATTGGCATTCATGTTGTTCCAGTAGATCTCGGCCTGATCACTATCGATATGGTTGGTCTTGCCGCGATCGCGCTTGACCAGAAACCCGTCAACCGAGCGGACGACATAATGGTGGAGCCTCGCAAAATCATGCCGGAACTCCGCGTCGGCCCGCCAGGACACGGACGCATAGGGCATCAGGCGGCCGCCAGCGTCGGACCAACGCACATGCTGTTCCTGCTCTTCGGCGACACCTTTGGGTCGATGCGGGCCAAAACGGGGAAATTTGCCATTGTTCCGCGTGATGCTTTTGAAACCACGTGCGACACCCGAATAGGGGTGGTGCTCATCATCACAAAGAAAGAACTGTTGTGTGACAGGCGCGTCCACAAAGCTTGTGATGCCACCACAACCAAATAGCTTCCATCCGAATGATGCAACGTCAAGCGGACCTTCCGCCACTTCTTCCAGTTTGGCAATCAAGGCGGGCATGTTTGCGTCAGGCAGGCGGATGTTAAGGTATTCGTCGACATCAAGACTGAACACCCATGTTGCCGCTTTGAATGCCTTGTGATGACGCACCCGTCGCAGCATCTGGTTTTGCGGACTGCCGCCCTTGGCAACGGTGTTGTCAACATGGGTCGCCAGACCCATTTCAGTCAGTCGTTTTGCAATCAGATCGGTGCCATCGTCGCAGTCGTTTGTGTAGATTAGGATCTGATCGAAGCCCAGCGACCGATAGTAAGCCACCCATTCCAACATGTAAGGGCCTTCGTTCTTCATGGTGGTGTAGATGAGATATGTGTCGGCCGACATATTGATACCACTTGGAACGCGCCGCCCTGCAAATAGGGGTAGGGTTTCCGAGTTCTTAGCAGAACCAATCCACGCTGCCCAGATATTCTGTGGGCTGCTCTGACAGCCTGATAAACACCGTTGCTAAGACAAACCTGCACCAACCAAAACGGAACGCGTCGCAAATTCTGGCCGATAACGGGCACGGGCTGCATTTCTTCGCGTTGCGGTGAGCGCTAGATCAATTCCTTGAGTTCACCCCTTGGCGATACCGCCCTCGTATCGCCCGACAGGCATGCCGACCCAACTCGCGAAGATCGGCATGCTTGCACTTAGTTGGCGTGCGCAGATTCCCGCATTCTGGCAAGATGATCGTCCCAACCCTTGTCGAGCGCGAGCATCAGATCGAACGCCTCTGCACCTTGCGGCAAGCCTTCGTGGCGCAATGACAGGTTTGTGCCGCCCGAAACTTCCTTCAGGCTCCATTTCACGGTACTGGTCCGATCTCCCATGGGCGCAATCGTGAAGGTATATTCGAGGCGGGAATACGGCTCAGCAACAAGCACTTCGCCCCACATGAGTTTGTTGCCGCTTTCGACACCGAACATTTCATACTCACCCTCAACCAATGTGGCATTGGGCTTATGGAACCAAATCCCCAGCTTTTCCGGCTCGGTGAGGTAGGCCCAGACCTGTGCAGGGGTCGCTTTGAGATAGATGGATTTGTGCAAAATATTCTGTGTCATTGAATGTCCTTTTCAATTTCGGATTTCAGTTTGTCGAGGCGGCTGTCCCAGAAGGCGTCAAAGTAGCTGAACCAATCGAACAGGCGCCTTAGCCCATCAGCATTGAGTGTGTTTCGCCGCGTTCTGCCGTCCACCTGAACAGAGATCAGACCGCCTTCATTCAAAATCGTGAGGTGTTTCTTTACGGCAGCCCGCGTCATCTCAAAATTCTCTGCGACCTCGGCAATGGTCATGTCTTCGGTTGCGAGTAACTCAAGAATATTGCGGCGGGTCGGATCGGCGAGGGCACGAAAGCCAAGTTGTTCAGAATTCATCATTGCGGCACCGGCAGAAAATCAAACGCACCGTCCTGATAGAGGTAGGCCACGCATGGGGCGTCCGAGACGCAGGCAGAAACATGCTCTGTCCCTCTGGAGATGCTGTAGAAAGAACCCGGCCCCATCCTGCGCGCGCCATCGGGGCTATCGCCGGTCGCATAGTGGATCATTTCACCTTGCAGCATGACCCCGTACATGTTGGCCGATTTCACATGTGGCGGGCTAACGGTGCCAGCGGGCAACCTGACCAGCGCTTGATATGCTTCAGCAAACCGGCCGCCTTGCAACGCGGCAAACGCCACGCCCTCTGCCGTTGTTTCCCAGGCAAAATCGTCTGCACTCAACAGTCTGATCTGTTCCGCGTTCAAAGATGTGGCGGCAAGCAGGAACGCAATGCCCGAAGCTCCGAGTAGACGTTTCATATTAGATCCTTTGTGATACTATTTGGTATCATTTAAATATGAAACCAAATAGTATCATGTCAAGGCAAAACTTGACCGCGTCGGGTGACCCGCCTCAGCCCGCCTTCCTGTCTGCACCATGGTCCTGTAATGCGCGATAGGCTTTCGGCGTCAAACCGGTTTCACGTCGAAATGCCTTGTAGAAGGTTGAGCGTGAGTTGAATCCGACCTCCAATGCGACCGACAACACGGATCTTTCGCCTGCTGCAATAAGTGGCTTTGATGCCTCGATCCGCCACCGCGCTACATAGTCAAAGAATGTCGCGCCGATTTCCTCGTTCAATGTCTGCGAAACCAGATTGGGGAGAGCACCAACATGACGCGACAGTTTTTGCAGTGAAAGATTGGGATCAAGATACAGGGCGTCCTTCTGCATCGCCAACCGGATGCGCTCTGCAATCTGCGCCGCCTGGTCGGGCGACAACGCAGAACGCGCGTATTTTTCTTGCGGTGGGGCATCTGAATGAACGCTGGGCGGCGTCAGAGATGCAAAGATAATGAGAAACAGCAAAAGGCAGGCGGTCAGAATATAAACAGCATTCCGGGAAATCAGCGGTCCCTCCCCCAGATTGTCACTGGCAAGCGAGGTGGCGGCGGCGGTCCACAATGCGACAAGAAATAAGATCAACCAGTCAACCCAGCGCAATTCGCGCCAGTCAGTGTTCGAGTACAACGCCTTAAGCCGCGACCGGTATGCGCGAAGCCGTCGAAATGTCGCAATGAGATATCCCAACGAGGCGACTAACCAACACATGATCAGGGCGAAGGTGGTCAATGCAAGCGCTGCAGGCGCGATGCCCGGTGGCAAGGCCCCGTCGATGAACATGACTTCCTTTGCGCTGGCAGGCAGCAACCAGAACCCAACGGCAACGATGCATCCGACGAAAGGCAGTAGGATGTCGTACCAACGTGGGGGTGGCGGCCGCAACTCCGCCGATTTTGCGGCGACGTAATGATAGATTGCAGGTGGCAGGATCAAGAGCGCCAGCAAAACCAATGGCAGGTGGAAGGCATGCAACATAGGGGCGAATGTGCGGATCAAGGGCACAGCGACGATCATTGCAAACGCACCGTAAACGACCGCAAGCAAAAGGCGCGCCCGCCCGTTTGAATTGGGTAGAAAAACAGATGCTGCACCCGCCAGGGCGATGCCCAGACACGCCGCAGAAAGGGCAATTGTTCCGTCAGATTGCATGCCCAATGCTATGCCGGTTTCCCTGACCGCATCAACACAGGCCACACCTAAACCGGTCGAATAAACGTCCGCGCCGTCCTGCGCGGACGACGCCCCGCAAATTCGCGGCTAATCGATGTTTCAATCATCGTGGTCAACGCGCTTACGGCGCACAAATGCAGGAAACGTCAATGGTCGATCTCAATATGTTTATAACCGGCACCCATGCCGCCTTTGGGGGGCTTGCTGTTCTTATGGGTGCCGTCGCGCTTGCAGCCCGCAAAGGTGCCATCCTGCATGTCAGCGCGGGTCGCCTTTTTGCCGCCAGCATGGCGTCGTCGTCAATCCTTGGCGCGCTTCTCGGGCTTATGAAGTTTGCGGAATTCTACATCACCTTTCATGCGGGGGTGCTCGGGGTGACTTTGATCCTGAGCGGTTGGTTGACGGCACGCCGGCGGCTAAACGCCAATGGACGTTGGCTCGCTGTAATCGGGGTCGTCAACTTCCTTAATGTCGCAGGTCTGGTCACGGCGGGTCTTTACGCCCTGTCGCTTCCGGAAACTGGCCTGTTTGGTTTTCAGGCTGCCGACTATCTATTTCTGTCGATCCTGGCTGGTGCCACGATGATCGGGGATCTATGCCTGTTCCTTTGCGCCGACCTGTCAAGAAAACACCGGATCGCACAACATTTGTCTCGCATGTGCATCGGGTTTTTCATCGCAGCAGGCTCCGCCTTTACGGGGCCCGGCGCGACCGCCTTTCCGGACGTGATAAGAAATTCAGGCGTCCTTTCATTGCCGGAACTCATTATCATTTCTTTGATGTTGTTCTGGCTGTTTCGAACCCTCTTTTGGACACCCGTGACGTCGGAGCCGGCACAATGCCAAAACACGTGAGGTCTTTAGGCTTGCTGAATGCAGGATTGGTGGTGACTTGGTGAAGCCCGCGAACCGATCTGGCCAGCGCATGATCGTACTGGCCAGAGGTCACGTGACCGCTTCACATCTCGTGGATTGGGGCGACTTCGACTGTACCGTTTCCACCATCAAGGATGGGGCAACCCTTGGCCAGTTCACAGGCGGCTTCAATCGTGTCGGCCTTGACGACGGTGTAGCCTGACAATGGGTTGGCACCACCATTATCGGTCACACCTGTTGCAGTCACAGTTTGCGACATCCCGACCGGGGCACCGCCATCAACCACTGCGTCGCCCATCGATCCGTACCAGGATTGCCAGGCAGCCATGACTTTTGCGCCCTCCTCAGGTGTTTCCGGCATTCCGCCGCCATGGTATGCAAAGACGTAATTAGGCATTTTGGTTCCTCCAAGTTGCGGGCAGCATCATGCAAGCCCTGTTTCAAGTTTTTCGAATATCGATAGCCACCCCTTGGTGTGTCCGGCGCGCGCGGAATCTGTTCCAAGGTCATAGTGGCACAAAATCATCTTGGCGCGATTTTGATCAATCTCGTCGATTTCCATCGTAACGCGGGTTTCCGTGCCACGGGGCCCGCCCGGCCCACCGTCATGCCACGCCCAGGTGAACGCGATGAACCGTGGTGGGTCTACCTCTGTCACTTCGCCAGACACCATGCGGCGCGTGCCATCCGGCGATTCCATGACAGAGTACCAAGGGCCGGGTTTGGAGAAATTCAGATTATGCTCGGGAACAATCATCCCTTCATGACCCCACCAGCGCACCATGTTCTGAGGTTGGCTAATCATCTCAAAAACCCGCGAGGCAGAGGCGGGCAGAACACGCTCCAATGTCACAACGTCGGTCATTTCTCATCCTCATTCAGGGCGGCTTCGATGCGGTCAATGCTGGCTTCCCAGAAGCTGCGGTGGTCCAGCGTCCAGTCGGATACTTTTCGGATTGCCTCGGGGCGAACCGAATACAGGCGCTGCTTGCCCACTGCCTTGCGGTTCACAAGCCCGGCCTGATGCAAAACTGACAGATGTCTGGATACGGCCGGCCCGGAAATATCAAACATGTCAAAAATCGAACCAGCGGAAGTTTCACCATCTCGCATCAGGGTCTCGATGATGTCGAGACGATGAGGGTCGCTAAGTGCGGCAAAGATGGATGGCATATGGCTCATTCAAATCATTTAACACTTTTGTTAAATGAAAAGCAAGTCACCGCAGAAATCGCGGTCTTGCGCTGTCGCACATTCCCCGTCCGGACTGCTTTGTTGCCTGCATTGGCCTGACACGTGTCATCGGGATAACGTGCCGGGCCAACACAAAAGTGATGAAAGTCAAAACTGCATCAAGACACCAAGCTTGACGCCAAACACGCCGTCTTCATCGACAAGCGGGCTGTCTGCATTGTCGCCCAGCGACTCATAATCAGCCTGACCAAAGACGCTGACCGTTCTTGTCAACGAATAGGAGGCGGTAATGCTCGCGAAACCGGTAACAGTGTCACCGGCTGCAAAGGCCGCGCGGCCCGGCCTTTGTTCGGCTTTGCTGACGCCATAAAGATATTGATTGAGATTGGCATCGCGGAATTTGGCACCGACAGTCGCGTCAATGCCAACCGACCCAAGACCGACGGCATATCCGACGCTTGCGTTCGCTTCGACGCCATCATGGACATCCGAGACATCCTTGTCGGCACTCAACCCAAGATAAGCATTGCCAAAATCCAACCGCGTGGACAGTCCAAGTTCGATTGCGGAGTCACGTTTCAGGCCATCGAACAGCGGGTCATCACCCGGAAATTCAGGGGCCGCACGATAGCCAAGGCTGGCGTCAATCTGGCCTATCCCGAAATCAAGAACTTGATAGGACAGCCCATCAAGGCCGATGTGAAATTTCTCCGTGTCGTAGGCAATGAAGGGAACAGCGCCAAGCTGATCTTTCTCGCCCACGTAGTAACCTGTTGAACCGCCTCCCAGAATACCAAGGGTCCATTGGCCCTCTGCCTGCGCGCCGGTCGCAAGGCAGATAAGTGCTGCCGTCCAGATCGTTTTTGTCATGTGGTCGTCCTTTGTTAGAAGAATTGATGCCGCCTCTATCGAGACGGCGGGACGACTTGTCGTTCGGATCATCACGGTCAGACTTTTTTGTGTCCAGCTCTGCCCATTCGGACAGTCTGTGCTGGCCCTGCCGCGAGATTTGAGCGAAGAGTCTGACATGGAAGAAATCTTGGACGAATTGATTGCTGTTGCCACACTTGGGATCGCCCTTTTTGGGATCGTTTTTAGTCTCATGCAACAGCAGTTTCAGAAGGTGTATCGCAGCTTTGCCCTTTTCCTGGCGGCTGTCGCGGTCAACAATTTTCCGACGGCAATGTTGCGGATTGCCGAGGCGGCTCAAATACCCCAAACGCATCTGGTGATTGGGGTAATCTCGATATTCGGCGCCCTGTGCATTGCCCCGACATTTTGGGTTTATGTCTACACATTGACGTCGGTCGCGCAGAAACGGCCGCCACGTCTATATCTCCACTTCATCCTGCCCGCGTTTGCCCTCCTGGCGGCTATGGCCCTGCCTTTTTTGCCGGCTGATTTGCGATCGGGACTGCAGCTCGAAAAATACATTGCCGCAGTGGGCTGGCCAATGGCCTACATTGTCCTGCTCGGTATTCTTGAAATTGCGCTCTACATTCAGTTGGGCGTCTACATCATTCTCGTGATCCGCCGTCTTCTGCGTTACCGGCGGCGCCTCAAGGATGTCTACGCCAGCACGGAGAAAAGGGAGCTCAACTGGATCTTTGTCATCGGGCTGCTTGCCATGATTTTCTGGGTCGTCCAGATTCTCGGGCTATTGGCGGCATTCGGGATAGAGCAAACACTGATTTCATCGGTCATTTTTAGCTGGGCGGGGTTTGCCATTTTCCTGGCTTCGATGATTTGGGGGCTTCGCCAGCGCCCCGGTCTGCTTCCCAGCGCGCCGCAAGGGCAGCAACCGGAACAGGAAAGCCTGAAGTATGAAAAATCGGCGCTGACCGCCGATGCATCCGCGCGTATTGAACGTAAGTTGCGGGCCGCCATGAAACTGGACCAGCTACATCACAACCCCAACCTCTCCCTTTGGGATCTTGCACGGCATGTGGGCGCGTCACCAAACTACATTTCGCAAACCCTTAACGAGGTCATAGGCGAGAATTTCTTCGACTTTGTGAATGGCTATCGGATAGCAGATGCGATGCATAAACTGGTCCACACTGATGACACGGTACTGGCGATCACCTATGACGTTGGTTTCAATGCGCGGTCATCGTTCTACACAGCGTTCAGGAAGGTCACCGGCCAAACCCCGTCGGCCTACCGAAAAGAAATGTCCGGACGTGCTGATTTGGACGACACAAAGGAGATGCAGCGCGACACCTGATTAAGTCACGACTTATCAGGAGACAAACAATGACATCTCATTTTGCCGCAGCGATCCGACGCAGCGCCAAACAGTTGCAACCAGCCAGCCCGACAGCGGCGCGCAGGGCGGCTAAACCACATCGATTTATCTGGACTGCGGCCCTGTTGCTATCAGGGTGCATGGCGGCGCTTGGCTTGGGTCCGCGACCACAGGATCCAGTGGACCGGCCATATCGGGTTGAAGCAGTGAAATTCGCCGGTGGGCCTGGTGCAACCCTTGCTGGTGAACTGACAATGCCCCCGACCCCCGGTCCTCATAAAGCCGTTGTGCTTATTTCCGGATCAGGCCCGCAGGATCGTGATGAAGCCCTCGCAGGCCACCGTCCGTTCCTTGTGCTATCTGACCACCTGACACGGGCGGGATATGCTGTTCTGCGTTACGATGATCGCGGATATGAAGAAAGCACAGGCTCTTACGAAGATGCCGCGCTCAACGATTTCGCTGACGACGCAGCTGGCGCATTCCGCTATCTGGCTGGACGCAGCGAAATTGACGCGGGCGGTATCGGGTTCCTTGGGGCGTCCGAAGGGGGATATATCGCACCTGCGGCGGCCAATCAGGTTGATCCCGCCTTCATGGTCTTTCTGGCCGGGCCCGCGCGCCCGTTCTATGACGTTCTGGCGACGCAGAATGCGGACATCTTGCGCGCCGAAGGCAGCGATGACGCCGAGATTGCCCTCGCAGTGACGCAAATCCAGCAAGCGCGCGCGATCCTCGCCAAACCCCTGCCGCTCCGCCAGATACGTCAGGAACTGAACGTATATCTCAAGGCACAAGGGCTCAGCCGCGGTGAACGGCGGGACGTTCTGGACAGTTTCGCAACGCCTTGGGGTGTCGGTTATGCGAGTTACGATCCGACAAGCGTTCTGGAGAGACTGTCCAACCCGGTCCTCGCGCTGTTCGGCGAAAAAGACCTACAGGTCTCGGCCAGAGAAGAGGCGCCGGTCATGCGTGCCGCGCTCAAGCATCCCCGTTCCGAGGTGCAGGTATTTCCGGGTTTGAATCACCTCTTTCAACCTGCCGAAACCGGCCTGCCGTCCGAATATGCAAAGATCGAGACGACAATATCAGTCGATGTCCTGAACCGGATCAGCGGCTGGCTGGATTCCCTTTGACATAAATGCCCTTGGCAATGGGCTGCGCGCGCGCTCTCCGTCTGCATCACACGACGAAAATCACGAACACCCAGAAAACTGTGACCTTTGTCACAGCCAAATAAACAAGGAAAAAACGATGAAAAAGACACTTATTCTGATCACACCGATGATTGCTGTACTGACCTTGGGCGCATGCAGCGCCGACGACGGAAACGACATCCCGGTCCAACGGATGAGCTGTACCGATCTCGCCCGCGAAATCGGCAAATACACCCAGATGAAGCAGGACGCCGATATCGATAGTGTGTTTGGCACAATCGGAATGCTGGCGGCGGACAACAAGGATGATGAAATCGCCCATGGCGTTGAAGGGCTCGCGGGTGACATCACCAGTGCCGTTGCCGAAAATGAACTTGATACACTGAAAACGGTCTACGCGCGGAACGGCTGTGTCTAGAAATGACCACTAAAGGGGTGGTGCATATCCCGTAGCGTCTTGATCATCCGGTTTGCAGCTCAATAACGACGCGCCTCCCGGATGATCAGTTTTCGGCGCGGGGTTCCATAACATCAGCAAGGCGGTTCTTGAACTCTTCAAGGGCGCCTTGCGGATAATCACCCAAAGAATAGGCCCTCACCGTCGCCCGTTGTTCGGCCATGGGGTCCTCTCCGCCAATCGCGTCGACCAAATCCATCAAAGCATCCGCCTTCTGCAAAAGATAGGCGGCGCGGGAAGACGGATAAGTGCCTCCCAACTCTTCGGGCGAATGTTGAAACGGATCGCAAAGAATGACCGGTTTGTCGGTGATCAGATACTCATTAAGAACGCTCGAAACGTCCGTAATCATCAAATCCGAATGGTTCATGGCCGCGTGCAAACTGTCGTGGCTGGTCAAGGTTTTGATACCTCGTTGGGCACAAAGTGTGCTTATTCTCTTCAGTTCGGTTTTCGTTTTTGAACAACGGGACCCGGTCATGGGATGGGGTTTGAAAACCACCTCCAAGCCGGGTCGGGATGCCAGGTTAGCAAGGATATCAAAGCCCATATCGCGGACCGATCCAAAATTGGCGACTTCCGTGAACCCCTCCCATGTCGGTGCATAAAGCACCTTGTTCAACGGTGTATCGGCAGACCGTTTTTCCAGCGCCATTTCCGCCTGCGGTCGGCCGACAAACACCACTTGTTCATCCCGAACGGGCAATCCGGCATCAATCAATCGATCCTTCGCCAATTGCCCTCCAACAAACAGCCGGTCATATGCCATGAGAAACTTGCTTTGGTTGACGACCTTGTCACTTTCTCCGTGGTTGATGAAAATATGTGTGCATTCGGTGTGACGAAGCACCTGCGCATTGTAGATCCCGTTGGCCGGATAAAGTATTGCCCTCACGCCCGCATCAACGATTTGCGAAACGGATTCGGGGATTTCTGCGCAAATAACCTGTAGGCTGGTCTCTGCAATTTCGGCTGCCAATTTGTGATTACGGACAACGATCGCAGTGTTGTAGGGCAATTGTTCCAGCACCGGCAGCCACTGGTTCACCTGATAGGCCGCGTCAGGAGGACCGGAAGAATGCAGGATCAATTCAAAGGGCTGTACCTGCATCAGCTTCCGCAACGCGGTGCAATCGGCGTTTAGTGCATTTTTCCAGTTGTACAATGCGAGCGTCGCGACGACGCCACATGTCGTTGCGAGGATAAACGCAGCCAACCCGGTCGTCGAACTTACCATCCAAACACAGGTGGCTACAACAAAACCAAGCGGCCAATAGTTGAAATAAGTTGGCGGTAGGGTCGCGATCGAACGCCTGAATATTGATTTTGGCGGTCTTTGAAGTCGCACGCCAACAACCCCAAATACCCCTAGAAACAAGGTGGTTAGCATGAGCAAGATCAGCTGAGTTGCGGTCACTTCTCCGGAGAAAATCCCAAACACACCAAAGAAAATAACGCAAACAATCAGCGAGGCTGCGGCAAGCAAGGTAATCCCCTCTCTAGGAAAATCTTGATTACACGAATATTTGGCATAGCAACCAGATGGAAGTGGGAAAAATGTGGCGGATCCCTCGGCATTGTATGTGGGTGTCTGACACCTGCTGCCGTCACAGCGGGCCAAGAATCATGCCGCGTCGATACAGGGCGCCCAAGATCGGCATTTCCCAAGGGAAACAGCGCCCCCCGGTCATCTCCGCCGCATGGCGCAAACGCGGCGATGGGCGTCGCGTGCAGCCTTTCACTTTGGCGTCGCAAGTGGTGTACTCTGCCCGAGAATTGGCGGAGAATCCTGATGGCGGACCAGATCACATTTAACCTCGACGGTGAAACTGTCACTGCGGAACCGGGGCAAACAATCTGGGAAGTCGCGCATGGGCGCGGCCTGATCATCCCGCATCTGTGCCACAAACCGCAGCCGGGCTACCGGTCTGACGGGAACTGCCGTGCCTGTATGGTTGCCATTGAAGGCGAACGGACGCTCGCGGCCTCCTGTATTCGCGAACC
Source organism: uncultured Paracoccaceae bacterium (assembly GCA_947500055.1). Taxonomy (GTDB): domain Bacteria; phylum Pseudomonadota; class Alphaproteobacteria; order Rhodobacterales; family Rhodobacteraceae; genus Yoonia. The sequence goes on along the minus strand of CANMQO010000003.1, from coordinate 180,481 downwards.
AAGCGAAGGCATGGTTGTGACCACCAATGAACCGCGCGAAACACAGGCGCGCAAAATGGTGATGGAACTGCTCGTGGCCGACCAGCCTGAACAGGCCGTGGCTCATGACAAATCCAGCCATCTTTGGGATATGGCTGCCAAGCAGGACGTCGCCGAAAGCCGCTTTCCGACCAAGGATAGCGAGCATATTCCGCTGCTCGATGACAGCCATGTTGCGATGTCCGTCAACCTTGATGCCTGCATTCAGTGTGGACTTTGCGTGCGTGCCTGCCGTGAAGTGCAGGTCAATGACGTGATCGGCATGGCCGGGCGCGGCGCGGGCGCTTACCCTGTCTTCGATATGGATGATCCGATGGGCGCCTCATCCTGTGTGGCCTGCGGCGAATGCGTGCAGGCCTGCCCGACCGGCGCGCTGCTGCCCGCGACTGTCACCGATGAGAACCAGCAGGGCGACACCAAAGATTATGACCGGGAGGTCGAAAGCATCTGCCCGTTCTGCGGGGTTGGCTGTCAGGTTTCGCTCAAGGTCAAGGATAACAAGGTCAAATTCGTCGAGGGCATCAATGGCCCGGCAAATGAAGGGCGGCTTTGCGTCAAGGGGCGCTTTGGCTTTGACTATATCCACCACGACCACCGGGTCACAAAACCGCTGATCCGTCGCGATGATGCGCCCGCCAAAGGGCTGAACGTCGACCCCGGCAACTGGCAAACACATTTCCGCGAAGCAACGTGGGAAGAGGCACTGGATGTTGCCGCCAAGGGCATGAAAGACATCGGCGGCACCGGTGTGGCCGGTTTCGGTTCGGCCAAATGCACCAATGAAGAGGCCTATTTGTTCCAGAAACTGATCCGTCAGGGCTTTGGGCATAACAACGTGGACCACTGCACGCGGCTTTGCCACGCGTCATCCGTTGCGGCGCTTATGGAAAATGTCGGTTCCGGTGCGGTGACCGCGACATTCAACGAAATTGAAAACGCTGATGTGGCCATTGTCATTGGTGCCAACCCGATCGAAAACCACCCTGTCGCCGCCACCTATTTCAAACAATTCGCGAAACGTGGCGGCAAGCTGATTGTGATGGACCCGCGCGGCGTTGGCCTGCGCCGTTTTGCCAGCCATATGCTGCAATTCCGGCCCGGCGCGGATGTGTCGATGCTGAATGCAATCATGCACACAATCGTCGAGGAAAAGCTGTACGATCAGCAATATATCGACGCCTATACCGAAAACTGGGAGGCCGAGAAGGCGCATCTGGCCGATTTCACCCCCGAAAAGATGGAAGGTATCTGCGGTATTCCGGCAGAGACCTTGCGCGACGTCGCCCGCACATTCGCCGGTGCCAAGGCCGCAATGATTTTCTGGGGCATGGGTGTGTCACAACATATCCACGGCACTGACAACTCCCGCTGCCTGATCAGTCTGGCATTGATGACAGGGCAGGTCGGCCGCCCAGGTTCCGGTCTGCACCCGCTGCGCGGCCAGAATAACGTGCAGGGCGCGTCTGATGCGGGTCTGATCCCGATGTTCCTGCCAGATTATCAACCCGTTGGTGATGATGGTGTCCGCTCCGCCTTTATGGAGGTATGGGAAGACGGCCAGATCGACCCCAATAAAGGTCTGACCGTGACCGAAATTCTTGATGCTGTGCATGCCGGCAATATCCATGGGATGTATGTGTTGGGCGAAAATCCGGCCATGTCGGACCCTGACGTGGAACATGCCCGAGACGCGTTGGCCAAGCTCAAGCACCTGGTTGTGCAGGATATTTTCATCACCGAAACCGCTAACTTTGCCGATGTCATCCTGCCTGCGTCTGCCTTTGCGGAAAAATCGGGCACGGTAACAAACACAAACCGGCAGGTGCAGATGGGCCGCCCTGCGGTGTCACCCCCAGGCGACGCGAAGGAGGACTGGTGGATCACGGTCGAACTTGCCAAGCGGCTTGGCCTGCCCTGGACCTACACCCATCCGTCAGAGGTGTTTGACGAGATGACGAAAGTGATGAAGTCGCTCAACAACATCACATGGGACCGGTTGGATGCGCAGAACGCCGTCACCTATCCGTCACTATCACCCGAAGACCCCGGACAGCCCATTGTTTTTTCTGATGGCTTCCCACGGCCTGATGGGCGCGCACGGTTCACGCCAGCCAATGTAATCGCCCCGGATGAAGTGCCTGATGCGGAATATCCGATGATCCTGACAACCGGGCGGCAATTGGAACATTGGCATACCGGGTCAATGACACGGCGGTCAAAAGTGCTGGATGCGGTGGAACCGGAAGCGAATTGCTCGCTGCATCCGTCCACATTGCGCAAACTTGGCGTGGTGCCCGGCGGGCATGTGCGGCTGTCCACGCGGCGCGGCAGTATCGAGATCATGGCGCGGTCTGACCGTGCGGTGGCCCCGGATATGGTTTTTGTGCCCTTTGCCTATGTCGAAGCAGCGGCAAACATCCTCACGAACCCGGCGGTTGATCCTTATGGGAAAATTCCGGAGTTCAAGTTTGCAGCCGTGAAAGTCGAAAAAGCGGATCAGATCGCGGCTGAATAGCCGCGATCGGCCGTGTTGGTTGAAGGGGCAGAGGCCCTATTCAACCGGCACACCGCTGACCCCGCCTGCAAAAACGCCCGCGTTGCCGGAGCCTGCAAATGCACCAATGACGTGTTCCGCATCTGCCCGGCCGATCAGATCCCCTTCCATGCCCCGAAAGGCGACCGTGCCGGTGATGGATCCGTCTGAAATTTCACCATCAAAGCTGATGGCCGACGGGGTGTCAGTAGCCGCCGCACCTGTAATCACACCGCGTTCAAAATCGGCTGTCAGCGTGATATCGCCGCTAACGTCAACGCCGCCAAGCGCCTGAAACGCGCCATCTATTTCTGTGATATCTTCCAGTGACTTGACCTGATAACTGGCGTCATAAATAACGCTGCCCCCGTCCGGGGTGGTGGCAGCAATTTCAGGGGATATGAGTCGGGCAATAGTGGTGTAGGGGCCAGCCTGATCCAATCCGATTTCATAGGCATAACCGCCGTCGCGTGCGGCATCCCTGACAAACGCCAGATGATGACTTGTTGCGTTGGTTTCGGAATCGCTTCTGGGCGCAGGCGCGTAGTCGCGAAGGCTGGGTTCCGGCTCGCGACGAACCGGTTTTGGCTCGGCGAACTGCGCGGGGCTATTGTCGTCGCAGGCCGCCAGCACAAGCGCTGTAACCCAGAGAAGGTGTCTTGCTGAAAACATGGGACTCTCAGATGTTGGTTTCCGTGCCCCGGTCATGTTTGACGACCAAAAGGGCGTGACCGGATACTCACCGAACTTGGTTAAGAAACGAATTAAATGAACGCTTGTTCAAAAAAAGATTTGACGGATCGAAGTGATCGGTCTCAGTATGGTGCCCAAGGGTAGGGCCACGGGGAGGTGACTCGCCCTGACGCTGACGCGGATCAGCGAGGGAGGAATTTTGGCATGAATGCACCCGCGTCCGGCGGACTAAACTCTATTCCGGCGCTGTTGGCACGCAATGTGGCACAGCACGGGAACAAGCCGGCCTATCGCGAAAAGGAATTCGGGATCTGGCAAAGCTGGACCTGGTCAGAGGCTGCCGCCGAGATTGACGCGCTTGCGGCCGGGTTCCTGACATTGGGCGCCAATGCAGGGGATCACATTGCCATCACCGGGCGCAACCGTCCGGCACTTTATTGGGCCATGGTGGCGGCACAAAAAGCTGGCTGCGTGCCGGTGCCGCTTTATGCGGATGCAGCAGCGGAAGAGATTGCTTATGCGCTGGATCATTGCGGCGCGCGGTTTGTTGTGGCGGGCGATCAGGAACAGGTCGACAAGATCGCGGATATCCGCGACCAACTGCATGAGTTGGACCATGTGATCTATCTCGATGGGCGCGGTCTGCGGAAATACGACCATACGCACATGACATCCTATGCCGACCTGCAGGAGGCGGGGCGCAAGGCAGATCAGACCGCCGAGATTGAAAAGCGCACGGCGGCCCTCGGCCCGGATGATAAATGCGTTATGCTTTATACGTCGGGCACCACGGGGCGACCCAAGGGCGTTGTGTTGTCGAATACCAATGTCATCGAAACGTCCCGGAATTCTGCTGAATTCGACCACCTGAAAGCCGGGGATGAGGTGCTGGCCTATCTGCCGATGGCCTGGGTGGGTGATTTCATCTTCTCCATCGGGCAGGCGATGTGGACCGGGTTTTGTGTGAATTGCCCCGAAAGCGCCGAGACGATGCATACCGACCTGCGCGAGATCGGACCAACCTACTTTTTCGCCCCGCCACGTGTGTTTGAACAGCAGCTGACCAATGTCATGATCCGGATGGAGGATGCGGGGCGGTTCAAGAAATGGCTGTTCGACAAATACATGAAGGTCGGGCGCGAGATTGGCCCACGCATTCTGGATGGTGAAAAGGTCAGTGGGATGGAATGGCTGCAATACCGGCTGGCTGACTGGCTGGTGATCGGGCCGTTGAAGAACACACTTGGGCTGAGCCGGGTGCGCGTTGGCTACACGGCGGGTGAGGCGATTGGGCCAGAAATTTTTGATTTCTACCGGGCGCTGGGCATCAACCTCAAACAGCTCTACGGCCAGACGGAAGCCACAGTGTTCATCACCCAACAACCCGATGGCGAGGTGCGGTCAGATACCGTTGGCGTGCCCAGCCCGGGGGTGGAGTTGAAAATCGCCGAGAATGGAGAGGTATTCTATCGCTCACCCGGCGTTTTTGTAGAATATTACAAAAACCCCGAAAGCACGGCATCAACCAAGGATGCCGAAGGCTGGGTTGCTACGGGCGATGCCGGTTTCATCGAAGAAGGCACCGGACATCTTCGGATCATCGACAGGGCCAAGGATGTGGGCAAGATGGCCTCCGGCGCGCTCTTTGCGCCGAAATACGTTGAAAACAAGCTGAAATTCTATCCCGATATCCTTGAGGCGGTCGTCTTTGGCGCGGATCGGGACTATTGCACGGCCTTTATCAATATCGACCTGACGGCAGTGGGTAACTGGGCCGAACGTAATAATATCGCCTATTCCAGCTATCAGGAATTGTCGCAGCACCCCCGGGTGTTGGAGACGATCAGGGCGCATGTGGCGGAAGTGAACAAATCCGTTGCGGCGGATGAAATGCTGGCGGGCTGTCAGGTGCATCGGTTCCTTGTCCTGCATAAGGAGTTGGATGCGGATGATGGCGAAATGACCCGGACGCGCAAAGTGCGCCGCCGTATCGTGGAAGAGAAATTCGATGATCTGATTGCGGCACTTTATGGTGGAAAATCAGAAATCTATACCGAAACCGAAGTGACCTATGAAGATGGGCGCAAGGGCAAGATTACGGCCACTTTGGCCATCTGTGACGCGGTAGTAGACGCATCAGCACAGGTGGCTGCGGAATGATCGCGCGACGCTCGCCTGCGGCATCGCCCCGCCCGCCATCCCGAGATGCCTCCGGCGGGCGTATTTTTGGCAAGATGATGAGGGCTTTGGCATGAAAGATACGGTTGAGCCTTATATCACCGATGACGGTCGCACGATCGGCGGCGTGTTGATGGATATGCGTAATATCACCCTGCGCTTTGGTGGGGTGGAGGCGATCAAGGATATTTCTTTCGACATTCGTGAAGGCGAAATCCGGGCGATTATCGGCCCCAATGGTGCTGGCAAATCATCCATGCTCAACGTCATTTCGGGGTTTTACAATCCACAGGAAGGCGAGGTCTGGTTTCGCGGCGAAAAGCGCCCGCCGATGAAGCCGTACCAGGTGGCCCGCCTCGGTATTGCGCGCACATTCCAGAACATCGCCTTGTTTGAAGGCATGACAGTGCTGGACAATATCATGACCGGTCGTCTGACCCATATGAAGTCGGGTATGTTCTGGCAGGCGCTTTGGGTCGGCCGGGCCGAGGCGGAAGAGGTTGAAAACCGCGCGCGGGTGGAACGGATTATCGATTTTCTGGAAATTCAGGCGATCCGCAAAACGCCGGTGGGTCGCTTGCCCTATGGGTTGAAAAAACGGGTGGAACTGGCCCGCGCCCTTGCCGCCGATCCCAAATTGCTGCTGCTGGACGAGCCGATGGCGGGCATGAATGTCGAGGAAAAAGAGGATATGAGCCGCTTTATCCTTGATGTGAATGATGAGTTCGGCACGACCATCGCCCTGATCGAACATGATATGGGTGTGGTCATGGACCTGTCCGACCGCGTTGTTGTGATGGATTATGGCCGCAAGATCGGTGATGGCACCCCGGATGAGGTGCGCGGCAATCAGGAGGTGATCGACGCCTATCTGGGGGTGGCGCATGATTAAGGCATTCTGCATCACATGTGTGTTTTTTCCGACGATTGCGGTCGCGGATATCTGGCAAAGCTTTGAAAGCAGGTGCCTGACACCGCTGGAGCGTATTGTGCCGCCGGATGTCGGTGGATTGCAGCTTGTTTCAGCGGCGGATGGGCGTCGTAGATTTGATGTGCAGGGCGGAACGCTGTTTGTTTCAGGCAACGCGCCGGATGAACCAACCCTGTGCATGGTCGTCTCGCGCAGTGAAGAACCCGCCGAAATCGCAAATCAGTTCCTGGCCTGGTCCGTACTTCCCCGCAACATGGACAGGTACGCTGAGATTGATCTTGGCGATGGTGCATTGACCTTGCGATCGGTCGAGTGGCGTGAGCCGCAACTGGAACTATCGCTGCTGGTTCTGGAGGATAGCGTGAAACTTTCGGCAAGGGATACAGATCTTGAATCGTAACTGCGTCGCAATGCCTGTCCCGGGCCTGACCCGGGACCTCAAACTCAACCCTGAGGCACCGGACCGGGTCCGGGGCTGCGGAGGTGCAAATGTCTGCTGATTTCCTCTATGGTATCGAAGTCATCATCAACGGATTAATGGCCGGGGTGCTTTATGCCCTTGTCGCACTTGGCTTTGTGCTGATCTTCAAGGCGTCCGGCATCTTCAACTATGCCCAAGGGGTCATGGCGCTTTTTGCCGCACTGACCCTTGTGGGGATCATGGAAGGGCAGGTACCGTTCAGCCATCTGATCAACGCGATCTTTGGGACAGAAGTGCACCATTTCGGGTGGGAGGTTCCGGCGCTGCTGGCGATTGCCTTCACCGTGCTGATCATGATCGGCTTCGCCTGGGCGGTGCAGCATTTTGTATTCCGACATCTTGTCGGGCAGGAGCCGATTATCCTTTTCATGGCGACCATTGGGCTGGCCTATTTCCTGGAAGGGGTCGGCGATCTGATGTGGGGGTCGGATATCAAGACCCTGGCGCTTGGTCTGCCGCAGGGCGGATCGCTGGTGGTCGAGGAATGGACGGCCGGGCTCGGTGGCGATGATTTCTATGGCTTCTTTATCGACAAGCTGGACATGATTGCCACCATCGTGGCCATCCTCCTTGTCGCCAGCCTGATCATCTTTGCCCAATATACCAAGCAGGGCCGGGCCATGCGCGCCGTGGCCGATGACCATCAGGCGGCGCTGTCTGTCGGGATTTCGCTCAATTTCATCTGGGTGCTGGTCTGGTCGCTGGCCGGGATCGTTGCATTGGTAGCAGGGGTCATGTGGGGGGCGAAATCCGGGGTGCAGTTTTCGCTGTCGCTGATCGCGTTGAAGGCCTTGCCGGTGCTGATGCTGGGCGGCTTCACCTCGATCCCGGGGGCCATTGTCGGCGGGTTGATCATCGGGGTTGGTGAGAAACTGTTCGAATACACCATCGGCGCTCCGTATCTGGGCGGCGCAACCGAGAACTGGTTTGCCTATATGCTGGCCCTGATTTTTCTGGTGTTCCGGCCGCAGGGGCTGTTTGGGGAGAAGATCATTGAGCGTGTTTGATCTTTTCGCGTGGGTTTCACCCACCCTACCGACCGCCCGTAGGGTGGGTGAAACCCACGCATGTAATGGGGAGGCCTCCTAATGCTCTACCGTGAAGCCGGAGACTTCAAAACCTCCTACCATGCTGACAACCAGACCTTTCCGATCAAGTTCGACCGGATCGGGTTCTGGATCACGATGGCGATTGCTTTTCTGGTCATTCCCTTTGTCATCAACGACTACTGGGCGAATGCGATCTTTGTGCCCTTCCTGATCTATGCGATTGCGGCCATCGGATTGAACATCCTGACGGGCTATTGCGGCCAGGTCAGTCTCGGCACCGGCGGGTTCATGGCCGTGGGGGCCTATGCCTGCTATAAGCTGATGACAGCCTTTCCGGATGTGTCGATTGTGATCCACATCATCCTTGCAGGGGGGATTACCGCGGCAGTGGGTGCCGCATTCGGGCTGCCCAGCTTGCGGATCAAGGGCTTTTATCTGGCGGTGGCGACGCTGGCCGCGCAGTTCTTCCTTGTCTGGCTCTTCAACAAGGTGGCGTGGTTCTACAATTACTCGGCCTCCGGCCAGATCAACGCGCCGGAGCGGTTTGTGGCGGGCGTGGCCGTCACCGGGCCGAACACCGCGCCATGGGCGCAATATATGATCTGTCTGGTGTTCCTGACGGTTTGCGCCCTGATCGCGCGGAACCTGACGCGGGGCACGGTGGGCCGGTCATGGATGGCGATCCGCGACATGGATATTGCTGCCGAAATCATCGGGGTGAACCCGCTGAAGGCCAAGCTGACGGCCTTTGCCGTGTCATCGTTTTTTGTCGGCATCTCGGGCGCGCTGTTCTTTTCGGTCTATCTGGGTGCGGTCGAAGTGGGCGAGGCGTTTGGTATTCAGAAGTCGTTCCTCGTTCTGTTCATGATCATCATTGGCGGTTTGGGGTCGATCTTTGGCTGTTTTGCCGGGGCGGCGTTCCTTGTGCTGCTGCCTGTCGCATTAAAAGTGCTGGGGGTAGATGTGCTCGGCTGGCCTACGGATCTGGTGGCGCATCTGAACCTTGTGATCGTCGGGGCCTTGATCATGTTTTTCCTGATCAAGGAACCGCATGGGCTGGCGCAGCTTTGGCGGCTGGCGAAAGAGAAATTACGGCTTTGGCCGTTTCCATATTAGGTGCGCATGAACGCGCGCCCTACGGTCGGGATGAAACCGGCAAACTCGGAAAAAAACCTATGGGAGGAAAACACCGATGAAGATGAAGACACTGGCCGCAATGGCCCTGGCGGGCACAATGGCCGCCGCCCCGGCGATGGCCGAACTGGTCATCCCCGACCTCAGCTACCGGACCGGCCCATATGCCGCCGGCGGCACGCCGTTCTCGGACGGGTATCAGGATTATTTCAACCTGCTGAATGCCCGCGATGGGGGGATCGGTGGTGAGCCTGTGCGCATCGTCGAATGCGAAACCGGCTATAACACCGAAAAAGGCGTTGAATGCTACGAGTCCACCAAGGGCGAAGGTGCGCTGATCTATCAACCGCTGTCGACGGGCATCACCTATCAGCTGATCCCAAAGGCAACCGCCGATAATATCCCGATCCACACGATGGGCTATGGCCGGACATCGGCTGCCAATGGTGAAGTGTTCAACTGGGTCTTCAACTACCCTGCCAACTACTGGGACGCCGCATCGGTGATGGTGAACTACCTGCTGGAAGAAAACGGCGGTGACCTGGGCGGTAAGAAAATCGCGCTGGTCTATCATAACTCCGCCTATGGCAAGGAACCGATCCGCACGTTGGAAAGCCTGAGCGCACAGCACGGGTTTACGCTCAGCCAGCTTGCCGTTGATCACCCCGGTCAGGAGCAGAAATCGCAGTGGCTGCAAATCCGCCGCGAACGTCCTGATTACGTGTTGATGTGGGGTTGGGGCGTGATGAACCAGGTCGCTGTGCAGGAAGCTGCAAACATCAACTTCCCGATGGAAAATTTCATCGGCAACTGGTGGGCGGGCGCCGAACATGACGTGACACCAGCCGGTGCTGCGGCCAATGGCTACAAGTCGCTGAACATGAACCGGGTTGATGCTGACCTGCCTGTCTTCGCGGAAATCAAGACGCTGGTCCACGATGCGGGTAACGCTGCGGGTGATGGCAGTAACCTTGGTTCGGTGCTTTACACACGCGGCATGTATGCGGCGATGCTGGCAGCAGAGGCGATTGCGAAAGCACAGGAAATCCATGGTGTATCCGCCATCACGCCGGCACAGCTGCGTGATGGAATGGAAGCGCTGGAAATCACCGAGGCGCGGATGGCCGAACTTGGCATGGCCAAGATCGGACCAGAGTTCAGCGTGTCCTGTCAGGATCACGGCGGCACAGGTCTTGGCATCGTGCAGCAATGGGATGCGGGTGCTGGCAAATGGGTTGCGCTGACCGACTATATCGCGCCTGACAACGCTGTCACCGACCCGTTGGTGAAGGAAGATTCGATGGCATTCGCCAGCGAAAACAACATTGAGCCAGGTTGCCTGTGATCTGACATATGCGGGCGGCCCAAGCGGGCCGCCCGTCTTCAACCGGAGACGCCCCATGCTGGACACTGCCAAACATGATGTTGAGACCCTGCTTGAGGTCAACAATATCGAGGTGATCTACAATCACGTCATTCTTGTGCTCAAGGGCGTGTCGTTGAACGTTCCCAAAGGCGGGATCACGGCCCTTTTGGGCGGCAACGGGGCAGGCAAGACCACAACGCTGAAAGCCATTTCGAACCTCCTGCATTCCGAACGGGGGGAGGTGACCAAAGGGTCAATTTCCTATCGTGGCAAGCCGGTGCAGGATCAGTCACCAGAGGCGCTTGTGAAGCTCGGCGTTATTCAGGTCATGGAAGGACGGCATTGTTTTGAACACCTGACCGTCGAAGAAAATTTGATGACCGGCGCCTACACGCGTGGCGACGGGTCAGGCGCTGTCAGCGCTGATCTGGATATGGTCTATACCTATTTTCCGCGCCTGAAAGAACGGCGGAAAAGCCAGGCCGGTTACACATCCGGTGGCGAACAACAGATGTGCGCAATCGGGCGGGCACTGATGTCGCGGCCGGAAACCATCCTGCTGGATGAACCCTCCATGGGGCTGGCGCCCCAGTTGGTCGAAGAAATTTTTACCATCGTTAAGAACCTCAATGAAAAGGAAGGGGTGTCCTTCCTGCTGGCCGAACAGAATACCAATGTCGCCCTGCGTTTCGCCCATCAGGGGTATATTCTGGAAAGCGGCCGGGTCGTCATGGAAGGGCCGGCAGCGGAACTGCGCGAAAACCCCGACGTCAAGGAATTCTACCTCGGCATGTCCGACGAAGGGCGCAAGTCGTTCCGCGATGTGCGAAGCTACCGGCGGCGGAAACGGTGGCTGGCATAGGGTGCGCGTTCATGCGCACCAACATCCCTAGGCCCGCTGCAACACCAGCATCAGATAGGTATTGTTCGCCGCAAAATGGGCCGCATTGCGGGTTTTCTGGTTCAGCCGCTGATCCAGCCGCGCCCGCTTCCGCGGGTTCAACAGGCGACGCATGATCCAGTGAATCGTACCACGCATCCTGGGCCGATGCAGGGACAATTCTTCATCAACGCGGCTCAGCCCATAACCGACCACATTAAAAAGCCCCTGTTCAAGGTCAATCGACGGGGCAACCTGGGCCGTGATGTCCTCTTCCTGACTGACCGTAAGGCCGGTCGTTTGAACAAGCGCGCGGAACTTCGCAATGCGATGACCGCCACCGGCCGTCGCCTGCACCGCGTCACGGCTGAAAGTTTCGCTGCGAAAACAATCCGCGATCACGATCCGGCCACCGTCGGCAAGCAGCGTCAGGCATTTCGCAACGCCATGTTTCAGCGGGATGTACTGAAAACTCTCCGAAAACAGGCACACATCAAACGGGCCGGTGACCTGGGCATCTTCGAACCGGGCTTCATGGACAACCGCCTGCGGTGCATTCTCGCGGCATCGGTTGGCCAGAAACGCGCTGGGCACCACGATTTCAACCTGATGACCAAGGGCGATCAACTTGCGGGCCGTTTCACCTGCACCGCCACCAATATCAAGGATACGGCAGGGCGCCTCCGGCAAACGCTCAAACAACCGATCAGTATAGGCGGTCTGTGCGGCACCAAAATTGGCGGCGCAAACCTCCAGATCCGCCCAATACCCGTAATGCAGGTTCTCGGCCCCTGTCAGCCATTTCGTGTAGGCCAGGCCAATATCAAGCCCAAGACCCCGTGTATCAATCTTTGTTCGCGCCATGCTCTCTCGTTAGTGGATTGAACTATATGGCGAAAGTAAAATATGAGGCGATTTTCCATTCGGCCCGGCATGTATCGTTTCTGCCAACGGATGGTGGTATTCCAAGGCTAGGCATATCGATACCGTTGCAAACGAAGAGGTGACGCAATGACCTATGATTACGACAAGCTCTACCGCGAAAACCCGCATGCCCTGGGCGAACCCACGAAAGACTTTGTGGATTTCTTCAAGGGTTACGCACAGACCAATGCCAAGGTACTCGACATCGGTTGCGGGCAAGGACGGGACGCCCTGTTCATCGCCCGTCTGGGTCATCAGGTTACCGGTGTTGATCTGTCGCCCGCCGCCATCTCGGATTTGCAAAAGGATGCAGATCGCGAGGGGCTGGGTATCGACGGCGTTGTCGCCGACATCACCACATATCAGCCAACCGGCATGTTTGATGTGGTGCTGATCGACCGAACACTGCACATGCTGGATGCCGATCCGCGTCACGATGTGCTGGAACGCCTGACGCATCACGTCGCCCGGGATGGCGACCTTCTGATCGCCGACGAGGCATCGAATATGGCAGGTTTCCACAAGGTGCTGGATGCGGGCCCTTACGATTGGGAAATCACCCGTAAAACCAAGGGCATACTGTTCCTTAAACGTATGGCATAAGGCCCGCGAAAGCGCGCTATTGAATAACAGACGCTGCGGACCCTAGCCTTCCTTGTCCGCATCGTCATGATGAAGATGTTGGACAGGGGGATCCCATGACGGAATTTTACGACGATCTGGAAACACGCAGCGCTGATGCACGCGAGGCTGATCAATTGGCGCAATTGCGGTCTTTGATCGCCCGGGTGCAGGCGGATGTGGGCGGCGCCTACCCTTCCGAAAATGCAACATCCATTGCTGATCTTGCCCGTTTCCCCGTCCTGCGCAAATCCACGTTGCATGAATGGCAACAGGCCCGCCCGCCATTCGGCGGGGTGACCATGGGCGAATACACCCATGTCTTTCAATCCCCCGGTCCGATTTACGAACCGGGCGGGTCCAGCCATGACTGGTGGCGCTTTGGCCGCTTCCTGCATGCCTGCGGGATTGGCAAGGACGACATTGTGCAGAACTGCTTTGGCTACCATCTGACACCCGCCGGAACGATGTTTGAAAACGGGGCCCGGGCGGTAGGGGCCAAGATCCTGCCCGCCGGCACCGGCCAGACCGAACTGCAAGTGCGGGCCGCCGCCGATATCGGCACAACCGCCTATGCGGGCACGCCTGATTACCTCAAAGTGATCCTTGAAAAAGCGGATGAAATGGGCCTGACACTCAGCATCAGCAAGGCCGCGGTTTCCGGCGGTGCGCTTTTCCCACAACTCCGGCAATACTATGCGGATCGGGGGATCACATGCATGCAATGCTACGCCACCGCCGATCTGGGGCATCTGGCTTACGAGACCACGCCCGGCGAAGGTATGGTTGTGGATGAAGGGGTGATCATCGAAATTGTCACCCCCGGCACCGGCGACCCGGTGGTCGAAGGGGAAGTGGGGGAGGTTGTGGTTACGTCGCTCAACCCCGACTACCCGCTGCTCCGCTTCGCCACTGGCGACATGAGTGCGGTGATGTCAGGCCAAAGCCCCTGCGGGCGCACCAATATACGGATCAAGGGCTGGATGGGCCGGGCTGATCAGACAACCAAGATCAAAGGCATGTTTGTCCGGCCCGAACAGGTGGCCGATCTGGTCAGGAAAACCGGTGCCGACCGGGCGCGGGTGATCGCGGACCGTGACGGGGACGCAGACAAGATGATCGTCCAGCTGGAAGGCCAGGTGGACGAAAGCGCCGCCGCCAAGGCCGTGCAGGACGTGCTGAAACTGAAAGGCGAGGTGCAATGCCTCGCCCCAGGAAAACTGCCGCGCGATGGCCTCGTGATCGAGGATCGGCGGACTTACGAGACTTGAAGGAATAAGGAGAAGCGCCATGCGTAAATTCCCCCTGATCGCCGCATTGATAGGGCTTGCCCTGCCAGCGCTTGCCGAGGACCGCGCCTTGCTGATGGGCGTTTCGCGCTATGATAACCTGAGCCGGGTCAGGAGCGGGGGGGATGTCTTGCGGGCGGATGCAGCACTGCGGGACGCAGGCTATGAACTCGTGACCCTTTCGAATGGATCGCAGCGCGACATGTTGCGCCTTCTTGGTCAACTGACGCGTAACGCACCCGATGCGAAACGGCTTGTCGTGGGGCTTTCGGGGCGTTTTGTCACCGATGGGCAGCGGAACTGGTATCTGTCGGCAGATGCACGAAACCCGGATTTGTTCACCCTGCCGCAATCAGGCGTTTCCCTTGACAGCATCATGGCAGTACTGGCCCGGACCCCGGGGCAAGCAGTGCTGGTGCTGGGCCTCGATACGGACGACGACGATGCCATCGGCGATTACCTGCGCGAAGGATTGGGCAATCTGGACATCCCGCAGGGGGTCACCGTCATCATTGGCGGACCCAGCTATGGCGACGATGTGCTGATTGATGCCGTCGCGGAACCCGGGGCGAATGTCATGGCTTACGTGCGTGACAGCAGACGGTTGCGGGCCGAAGGTTACAGACCGGCAAGCCTGAACATGCAAACCGATCAGGACAGGCCCGCCCCAACCGCGCCCAGCGTGGATGCGGCGCTGGATGCTTGGACAACAGCGCAGGATCTGGACACGGCAGACAGCTATCGCGATTTCATCTTCGCGTATCCCGACAGCCGATATGCCCCCGAAGCGCGGCGTCAACTGGACGCCATCGAAAATGACCCGCAGCGATTGGCCGAGATTGCCGAAGGCCAGTTGAACCTGACCCGTAATCAAAGGCGCGCGATCCAGCGCGACCTGACCTTGCTGGGTTATGACACGCGCGGGGTAGACGGGATCTTTGGCCCGGGCAGCCGGGGTGCCATCCGCAACTGGCAGCAAAGCAACGGGTTCACACAGACATCCTACCTGAGTCGCGAGCAGATCAACCGGATCGATGCACAGGCCAGTCGGCGGAAGGCGGAAATCGAGGCAGAAGAAGCGCGCCAGCGCGAAGAGGCGCTTCGTCTTGACCGGGCCTATTGGGAAGAAACCGGCGCGCGTGGTGATGTGGCAGGCTACCGCGCCTATCTGGAACGCTATCCCAACGGATCATTCGCCGATGAGGCAAAAAAGAAACTGGCGGAACTGACAGAACCTGAGCCTCCGCAGCAACCGGATACCGATCAGGCCCGCGAACAGGAACGGGCATTGCGGATCAACCCGATCCTTGCGCGGTTGATCGAAAGCCGGTTGGCGCAGCTCGGCTTCAATCCCGGGCAAGTCGACGGGCGGTTCGACAGGGACACGCGCGGCGCCATCGGGCGGTATCAGAGCAGCCGGAACCTGCCTGCCACCGGTTACTTGTCCGAGCCGACGCTGGCGCGGCTACTGGCGGACACGTTCCAATAATGCCGATCCGGCCGCTTCATGCGGTTCCGGAACTTGCGGATCAGGTCCGTGATCTGATCCGTGCGGTCTGGCCAGAGCATTACATCAACGGGCGGGGCGATGCGCAGGCAGATATTGCCGACCGGACGCGGGTGACCGGCCTGCCATTCGGCATGGTTCTGGTCGAACAAGGGGAGGTTCTTGGCACCATTGCGCTGACTGGCCCCTCCTTTGGCAGCAATGATGGCGAGGAGGCCTGGGTTGGTGGTCTTGCGGTCACATCAGCGGCGCGCGGGCAAGGCCGTGCCAGTGCATTGTTACATCAGCTGACCGAACACGCCCGGACGCAGAAGATACCGGTGCTTTACACCACAACAGCAAATGCGCGCGGGATCTTCCTGCGTCAGGGCTGGACGGAATTGCGCCGGTTGCCGGAAGATGACGGGCAATGGGGCGTCTTGCGCAAGCAGTTGTCAGAATCTGTTGAACAAAACGAGGACGAAAAAATCTGAGCCCAGATTTTTTGCGACAGACAGGGGTGCAACCCTTGGCTTTCCCGCGCCGCCCGAAAAATCTGCGTCGCAGATTTTTCTTCCCTTGCACGTCGTTATCTAGATCGGTGCTGACCTGCCTTGAGACATCTCAATGACGAATTGTTGGAGGCTGATCCTCTAGCGTTTGACGAGATACCTGAGACATCCCGTATCACCTAACGCCTTAGGTGCAGTTCTTCCCGGTCCAGTTTGTGAATCCTGGTGTTGGAACCTTCTCTCGGATGGCGATGACGTGATTCTGATGGCAGGGAACACGCCAGTTGGCATTTCGACTGGGGTCTGCATGACATCCCCACTATCGACAGGGCGCAGAAATAACAAAGCCCCGGCTGATCACCCAGCCGGGGCCTTACGACAGTTATCATGCAGTCTTATTGCGCGCGGATGTAGCGTTCCATCACAAGCCGGATCAGGCCCTGACCTTCATATTGCTTGACGCCAACAATATAAGTGCCGCGTTCAACTTTTGCGGTCACCAGACTATCCAACCCGTCGCCGTGATCGTCATTCTGGCCCAGTTCGCGGCCAAGATCATCATAGACAACAAGCCATGGATCGCTGTTTGCCGCTCCAATCGCCTCCACCAGCATCAGTCCGGGCTCCTCGATTTCGACGCTGAACCATGTCGTTTCAGTTGTCGCCTGCACATCCTCGCGGGCACGCGATTGCAATATGCCCAAATCGTTGACGGGGATTGTGCCGTCCAGTGGTGGGGCCGCCTCGCCGCGCCCGTAAAGCGCCAGCAGGGCCGCTTCCGGGTCATATTCCACAAGGCTGACGGTGATTGGCGCGTCTGCATTGCCAAGCGCATCAAGCCCGATGCAGTAGGTGCCTGGCTGCAATGGCTCCGACATATCAAGGCGCGAATTCAACCCATCAAAATCATCGTTCTCGTCGATATAGTTCTGATCGGCATCATAAAGGGTCAGAACCGGATCGGCGTCCTCGTTCTCAGCCGTTATGCTGACAGCCGCTGCCGCGTCGAGGGTGAAGCTCCAAAAAGGTGTTTCGTTCAAGGAGGCCGATACCGTGCTGCCAAGACCGCCCATCGGCACCGCGGTTTCACATGCACCGGTTTCGTCACCACTTGCCGGGCTCGTGTCGATTCCGTCTGTCAGTGGCTGCTGGTCAACACGTCCAACCCGGACAAACGCAGTCATCGGGCCACCATCATAGCTGCGCAGCGACATGCAATAAGTGCCGGCATCCAGATAGGTTTCGGCCCGCGCTGCCGCGTTGCCGCCGGAATCGTCATCGGACAGGATCACGCTGCCATCGCTGCTGATAAGATCAATGATCGGATCGCCGGCACCGCGGCCCGCGGCCTCGACCCGGATATCAGCGCCGGCACTTAGGGTGAACAGCGACACATATTCATTGCCCCCCAACACAAGCGCCATCTGTTCCTGATAGGTATCAACGGTCGCGATATCGGAATCGGCCTCGTCACCACCGATCCACTGGCCGCCGTTCCCTGCGCCCCCACACAGGTTATCCTGAGCCAGCGCTGGTGTGGCAAAGCCAAGCAATACGGCGGCCAATGCAGCTGATTTGCAATGTTTTCCGGTCATCTTTCGGGGGTCCTTTAGTGGCAAAATTGAATGGGGGCATGCTACGCCTATTCAGTGCCGCTTGGCCAGCCATCAATCCCCAATCAGATCCGCCAGTTTCAATCTTTGAATTTTCCCCGACGGTCCTTTCGGCAATTCATCAAGGAAATGCACCTTGTCGGGCGATTTGAACGGACCAAGGCGTGCCTTGCATAAATCGATCAGTGTCCCGGCCGACAATGTGGAGCCGGGCTTGACGCTCACAGCGGCTTCCACCCGTTCACCATAGCTTTTGCAGGGTCTGGCAAAGGCGGCGGCTTCGATCACATCAGGTTGCGAATAGAGCACTTCGTCGATCTCGCGCGGGGCGATGTTTTCGCCACCCTTGATGATCAACTCCTTCAGGCGACCGGTGACAAAGACATAGCCGTCATCATCAATATGGCCCAGATCACCAGTGCGCAGCCAGTCACCTGCGAATGTGTCCGCAGTGGCTTCCGGGTTGCGCAGGTATTCCTGCATCACATTCGGGCCGCGCACGGCGATCTCACCCTCCTGCATCGGTGGGGCGGGCTGCAGATCGGCGGTCAGGATACGCACCTGATTGCCATAGGCGATACCGGGGGACCCGATTTTGCGGATGCCGGGCGGCAGCGGATTGGACAGGATTTGGGCAGCCGTTTCCGTCAATCCCATCGTTTCGACAATTGGCACGCCGAACCGGCTTTCAAAGGCTGATTGTGTTTCTACGGCGAGCGCCGATGACGCGGATCTGCCAAAGCGCAAGCGCGCCTGCAACGCGGCGCTTGGGTTGGCGTCATGATGCAACAAATGACTGATGATCGTCGGCACGACCGAGAACCAGGTTATCTCTGCCGCGCCCGCCTGATCCCAGAACCGGGTGGTCGAAAACCGCGGGGCCATCGCCAGTGATCCACCCGACACCAATGCGCCCATCATCGTTACGCAAAGCCCGTTGATATGATAGATCGGCAAGACACAAAAACCGCGATCCGTAGGTGACAGATCATGGGCAATCGCGGTCGTCCAGCCACCTGCCAGCAGGCTGGCATGGGTATGGACAACACCTTTTGGCCGGCCCGTCGTTCCCGACGTGTACATCAACAAGGCATGGTGGGTCGGCGAAAGCGGTGCCAGAGCAGCATGCGCCGTCAGCATCCTGGAAGTGATCGTTTGCAGCCCGTCAGGCGCGACCATCGCAATCGTTTCCAGCTGCGTCTCATGCACAAAGGCAAAGCGCGCAGCACTATGCTCCAACGCATAGCCGATGGCATCCGGCCCGGCGGCAAGATTGATCATTGTGGCGCGAAACCCGCCATAGAGGGCCGCGTAAAGGGCCAGCACACCGGGCCGGCCATTGGGATGGACAATGGCGACACTCTCGCCCTGCAGAATGCCAAGGCCCACCAAACCCCGCGCCATATCGCGGGCGGTATCGCGCAAGTCGCGCCAGCTTAAGTGCTCTTGCGTTTCGGGAAAGATGATGGCGACATCATCGCTTTCGGCACGCGCATCAAGCCAATCGCGCACAGTGCCCTGCGGTGGCGATGCCGTGTCGAAAATCATCGCCCAGCCTGGCCCCAATAGGCGCCAAAGATGTCTTCCAATGCGGGCTCATTCGCCGGAATTTCGCGCACGATCTTTGTGGTCTGCATGAAGTGCCGCCAGTGCAGATTGGTATCAATGGAATTGCCGCCCCATGAGCCGCACCCCATCGAGAGCGAGAACGGCATGCCATTGGTGAATGATCCGCCGGTGGCAAAGGTATGGGCCTGATTGACAATAACCCGGCTGGTCGGGATGGCATTGGCCAGGACCAGCGGTCGATCCGTGGTTGTAGTATGAATGCCAACCGAATGCCCGGCGCCCTGATGCAGTTGCAAGGCCCGGGTGATGGCGACGGCATCGTCAAAATCGCGGGCACGATAGACGGTCAACACCCGGCTCAGCTTTTCACCCGATAGCGGATGATCCGGCCCGATCCCCTTCGTTTCCACCGCGAGAAAGGCGGTATCGGCGGGAACTTCACCGGTCAGGCCAAGCGCTGCAATCATCACGTCCGCGTCTTGGGCAATAACCGCCGGGTTCAGGTGCCCTTTCACCCATAGCTTGCCCGTCACCTTTGTTTCGTCACTGATCAGGGCGCCGCCCGTCAGGGCCATTTCCACAACAAAGGCGTGGTAAATCGCATCCACCACAACAATGGCATTTTCCGACGAACAGGATGTGGCGTTGTCAAAGGTCTTGGAGGCCTTGATCTTCTCCGCCGCCTTCTTCAGATCGGCCGTTTCATCCACGATCACGGCGACGTTGCCAGCACCCACCGCCAGGGCAGGGGTGCCGGACGTATAGGCACGTTTCACGTTATTCTGGCTGCCTGTAACGACGATCAAATCGGCGATTTCCAGCAGGCGCTGGGTCTTTTCCTTGGATCCGCGTCCGGGGATCATCTGGACCAGATCACGGTCAATCTCCAACTTGTCGAATTCTGCATGGATATAGCCCAACAGGGCCGCGCAGGTGGGAACACCTTTGGGCGAAGGGGACACGACAATGGCGTTCCCGCATTTCAGGGCATTGATAATGTTATTGGCGGGCGTTGCACCAGGGTTTGTCGATGGGACAACCGCACCGATCACCCCGATGGGCCGCGCGATTTCGGTGATACCCGTGGCGGGGTCATCGCTGATCACACCGTGGGTCCGCGCATGTTGTATATCGCGCATCAAGCCCAGCGTCTTGCGATGGTTTTTGGTAATCTTGTCGGGGACATTGCCCAGCCCCGTTGTCTCGACCGCAAGTTCAGCCAGATGGCGATTGCGGCCTGGTTCCATGATAGCCCAGGCAGCCGCTTGGGCTGCGCGGTCATAGGCTTCCTGTGATCCGCCCTGCTCAAACGCGCGCTGTGCGGTGCGGGCACGGGCAACGATCGTTTCCACTTCGGCAATAGGATCGGCGGAATTCATGGGTTCTTCCTTTTCATGGGATGTGCAGCGCCCAAAGACAGGGCGCTGCACTGATAGCTCAAAGACCGGCCAACAACTCTTCCAACGTGGCCTGACGGGCGGCCCACATCTCGAGCACCTCATCACGGTTCATGACGTGCATCGGAGATCCACCTGCTTCCATGCGGCTTTGCACGCGACCGTTTTCGAACATCGCGGGGACAGTGGCGGCCAGATGGTCGATCACCGCCTGCGGGGTGCCTTTTGGCACCATCACACCACGAAAATTCACCGATGCGTTGTCGATGTCATAACCCTGTTCGATCAGGGTCGGGACGTCGGGCAAAAAGCTGTTCCGCTCAAGATCAAACACGCCCAGAATTTTGACATTGCCAGCGGCTTGTGCGCGATAGGCATCAGACAGGTTGTTGACGCCGCCCATCACCTCGCCCGAGATAACAGCGCGCATCGCACCTGCACCACCGGCGTTATTGGGGATATAGGCCATCTTCACGCCCGCCGCTTTTTCCAGCTGCAAGGCGGCAATATGGTGGCCCACAAACAAACCCGCACCTGAAAAGGTCAGACCGCCGGGGTTTTCCTTGGCGAAATTCACCACGTCATCCATGGAATTGAATGCGCTATCGGCACCAACCACAAACACCGCCGGGTCGGCACCCCAATTGGCGATGGGTTCAAAACTATCAGCGGAATAATCAACGCCACCTTCAATCGACTGGGCGATGAAATGCGGGATGTTATAGGCACCCAGCGTGTAACCGTCCGCCTCGGCTTGCGTGGCAAACCAGTTCCAGCCGACACGGCCACCAGCACCGGGCTTGTTGACGATCGCCATCGGCATGCCCAGCGCATCCTCGTTGCCTGCGGTCATCGTCACGATACGCGCCTGAAAATCCGTGGCACCGCCGGCACCATAGCTGACCATCAGCATGATCGGCCGTTCCGGATAATCGCCATGCCCATCGGCAAATGCGGTCCCGGTCATCGCGGCCAAGGCCAGCGCGGCCCCTGCAATCCATTTTTTCATAGTTTCCTCCCTGGGGTTAAGACTGCCGCTTGCGCGGATCAGAACAAGATTTCCTTCGGTGTGAAGACGTTCAGCAACATGGCGAACAGCCCATACATCACCAGCATAAAGCCGGCAGTGATAACGATCCGTTTCAGCCAGCTTTTCAATTGGCCATGCGGGGCCGGGTCATAAAGCGAAAGCAGCACGAAAAACGCGATGGTGGTTGCAGTGTAAAACCCCAACCCCTTGGCCGCCCAATAGACATAGATCAGCGTCACGATCAGACCCGGGGCCAGATTGCGCATCGCGGCAGCGCTCAACCCATTGCCCACCTTGGTGCGGCCCAGCACGGCCTTGCCAAAGGTCCAGATCGCCAGAACGGCAAACACACTGGCAATCAGACGGGGGAAAATGAACGCATCCGCCGGTTCCTGCGTGAAACTGACATAGGCCACCGTGATGCCGATGGCTGCGATCAGGCCGGATGCGATGATATGCTGATTGCGGGGCAGGTCGGTCATGACAGCGCCTCCTCTTTCGCGACGGCATCATCCTTTGTGGTGTAACGGCGCTGGGCGATTTCCATCCACACCGAATAGCTGACAGAGGCGATGACGATGACAATCAGCAGCCAGTTCAGCCAACCGGTGAAGAAATAGCTGCCCATGCCCACCGTGGCATTTGCGATCATCGACCCCTGGATGAAATTGGCCTCGGCAATCGGGCCAAGGATCAGGCCCAGCACCAGCGGGGCGGCAGAAAACCCGAACCGTTCCAGAAAATACATCGCCAGACCAAGGGTCGCCATGACGTAGACATCGCCCATCGAATTCTGCACCGAATAGCTGCCAAACACCGCCAGCCCCAGCACCAGCGCGGCCATGACCCCATGCGGGATGCGGGCCACATTCGCGGCAAGCCCGGCGATATAAAGGCCAAATACACACATCAGGATTTGCCCGATGAGCATACTGTCGATGAAAGTCCAGGCGACCTGCGGATAGTTCATGAACAGGTCCGGCCCCGGGAAAATCCCGTGGATCAGCAGGCCGCCCAGAAGTACCGCCGCAGTGGGTGATCCGGGGATCGACAGGGTCAGCAGGGGCACGAGGCTTGGGCCAACCATTGCGTTATTTGCGCTTTCAGCAGCAATCACACCTTCACTATGGCCGGTGCCAAACTTATCCTTGTCAGGGCTGAATTTCCTTGACTGGTCATAGGCGACCAATCCGGCAATCTGGCCACCCACGCCAGGGATCAACCCGATGATCGACCCGACAGCGGTGCCAATGCTCAAGGCGCGCTTGCGGCTGAACACCTCTGCCATGGCCTTGCGGATCGGGTGGCGTTTGACGCTGATAATCTCGGCATCATCAGAACTGCGGCCCTTGGTGAACATGGTGATCACCTGCGGAATGGCAAACAGACCAATCAGGGCAGGGATGACATTGATGCCCCCGGCTACGGAAGGGTGAAAGATAAAGCGCTGGGCGCCCATGATGTCGTCAAACCCGATCGTCGCCAGCCACAAACCAATGCAGCCTGACAGCAAGCCCTTGACCACCGAACTGGAATCCAGCGTGCCGATCACCGTGACGCCAAGGATCGCCAGCCAGAACAGATGCGACGGACCAAAGGCCAGCGCCCATTGCGCCAGAATGGGGGTCAGGAAAATCAACAAAAGAACGCCAAAGACGCCACCAACGGCAGAGGCGATAAAGGACAATTGCAAGGCCTTCGCCCCTTCGCCCTTCTGGGCCATCGCATGACCATCCAGGGTGGTTGCGATATTGGCAGGGGCACCGGGGATTTTCAGCAGGATCGCACTGACAGCGCCGCCCGCCACGGTCGATGTGTAGGCAGCGCCCAGCAGGATCAGCCCTTGCTGCGGTTCCAGTTTGAAGGTGAAAGGGATCAGCAAGGCCACCGCCATCGTCGGCGACAGGCCGGGTGTGGCCCCAAGGATCAAACCGCCAATCGTGCCCAGCAAAAGCAGACCGAAATTCATCGGTGTAAAGACGTCGCCCATATAAAACAGGAATTCCATCTTGGCCCTACTCCCCTGATGCAGGCTTGACCAACTACGCTACGTAATGAAAATAGTTTTGCAAATGTTTTCATAAATTCCCTGAATATGGCGGTTAGGTGACTGATAAAAAACATAAAAAAGCAGATATAATCAGCGTGGCGCAGGCTGCCCGGGTGTCTGCCTCAACCGTGTCACGCTATTTTAATCACCCTGAATTGCTCAAACCGGCGACGCGGAAACGGATTGATTCCGCGGTGCGGCGCACCGGCTATATCCGCAATCGGGCGGCGCAAACGATCCACGGGATCCGGTCAGGGACCATCGGTGTGATGATCCCAACGCTGGATCACGCGATCTTTGCAGAGGTGGTGCAGGCATTCTCCGACAGCGTGGCCGAGGACGGGTTCACCATCCTGCTCGCCTCGCATGGTTATGACCTGCAAAGGGAATACGCGATCCTGCGCAAATTCCTTGAACATCGGGTGGACGGGGTCGTGCTGACCGGGCTGGATCATGATGAGGCCGTGTTTCAGCTCATCGACAGTCAGAAAATCCCCTGCGTGCTGATGTGGAACTATGCGGCGGGGTCACGCTACCCGTCCGTTGGGGCGGATAATGAAATGGCTGGCCGCTTGATCGCGGAACATGTCCTGTCGCTCGGGCATCGCGATATCGCCTGCATGTTCCCGCCCACAGGCGGCAATGACAGGGCCGTGGCCCGGCGGGATGTGGTGCTGAGCACATTGGAAAAGGCGGGCGTCACGGTGCCCGATCAGTGGATGTTTGAAACGGTCTACAGCATCTCGGCGTCAAAACGGGATGTGACAGCGCTGCTCGCTCATGACCGCTGGCCAACGGCGCTGATCTGCGGCAATGACATTCTGGCCACCGGCGCGCTCTACGGTGCAGCGGCTAGCGGTCTGAATGTGCCATCCGACATCACCGTGGTCGGCATTGGGGATTTCAAAGGATCGTCAGAAATCGAACCGGCGCTGACAACGGTACGGCTCCCGGCGCGGCGGATCGGGCGAGAGGCAGGCAAAGCGCTGGTGACCGGCATCATCAGCGCAGGCGAAGACCCGGCCAGCAGCCTGCACTGCGCACCAGAGATCATCCTGCGGCAATCCAGCGGACCAATCAGCGGGTGATGCGCGCATGCGCAGGCAATATCGTTGCGGGCACGGAGTGGCGGGTGCGCGGACGGAGCTGCCGTTCGTCAATCCATCTTTACACCATCAGACAATCGAAATTTTTGGATGTCTCCCATCACATCTAATTCGAGAATTTGTTCCTGAACTTTGAAACTCCACGGCGGCTCTACAAAGGTAGACCAAAGTTTCTTGCCGGACTGGTCCCAAACACCAAACTCCAATTCAGCAGACATCAGGATATATGATCCCGATTTGCTCCAACCCCAAAAACCGCAGTGGGTTTCATCCTCCCAAAGCCTGACTTTCTGTTCGAGATCGTAGCATAGCAGGCGTTCCCCCGCCCCTAGGAAAATAAGCGAAGTATCAGGAACCACAAGAAATCCGGGGCTGAAGGTCTGTTGATGGTCTGAATACTTTTGAGCGATTATCACAGATGGCCAGCCGTTGTTGTTTGCGCCCTTGGAGATCCCCAGGAAGAGAAATCGTCCTTCGTCATTGTTGATGTCAATCTGATCTACAAGTTCCGCGTTCTTGAGATACGACGCAAAGATGGTGGGCAGTCTTCCATCGTCGATCCACAACTCCCAGTCTTCCATTCTGATTGAAATCACTTGTTACTCTCCAGATGTGCTTGCGCGGATAGGGCAATGAAATCGGATGAAGCACAAAAGGTCAATTTGGGCTCGCAGCCGACGTTGATTGCTATCGCGTCGAAGTGTCGCTGTGCGATTTCCTCGCGTTTTGATGCCGCTGGTTTGTAGGTGAAGGCGTTGGTGCGGGTTGCCTGGGGTATGGTTAATACCGCTTTAACCTTCGCGCCGTGCGCTGCATTCATCAGGCAAATCGGCATATGGGGGTCCGACGTTTTGCCGACGCATAGCCGACGCTTTGCCGACCGCGGTTTTCGCCTGTTTTTCCTGCATTAACACTTGATTCGGCGGTTTTGTGGGCGGCCACCGCACGGTGGGGGTCGCGCAACACCACCGAACGTTGCGCTGGCCTGAAAAATTGGCCCCGACAATGCGGGACCAATTTCATGTTTTGACCAAAGGTGTCATTGTCTTCGGTCAACCTAGCTTGGTGGCAGGATCACTTTGTCGATGACATGGATCACCCCGTTTGACGCTTCCACATCGGCGGTGGTGACGGAGGCGTCATTCACCATGACACCGCCTTCAGTCTTGATGGTCAGGTCGGCACCGTTGACCGTCGCGGCGGTCATGCCGTCACTCAGATCCGTTGACATCACTTTGCCAGCGATAACGTGGTAAGTCAGAATGCTGGCCAACGCATCGGGATCCGCCAACAGCCCTTCGACCGTGCCTTCGGGCAGCGCGGCAAAGGCTTCGTCAGTTGGGGCAAACACCGTGAACGGGCCTTCGCCTTTCAATGTATCGACCAGGCCGGCGGCCTCAACAGCAGCGACCAATGTGGTGAATGAACCGGCCTCGACAGCCGTGTCCACAATATCTTTGCTGTGGCCATCGGCAAATGCGGATGTCGCCATGGCGGTTGTCGTGGCCAGTGCAATGAATGTTTTGCGTAGCATCGGGTTTCTCCTCGTTTATGGGCATGCCTTTTCGTTGGCATCGCACTTCTTACGAGGGATCAGGGTTCCGGATCACAGGGGAAAACCGCTGATGCGGTTTGACGACAATCCTGACCGGACTAAGCTGCGCGGATTTCCGATTTCCAATCACGGTTCTGTGAAGAAATGTTGGAAAACCGCCCGAAATTACGAGTGTTTCAATCAGTTGGCGCCATCGTGAGACACCTTTCAATACTTCTGTCCTATATGGGGATCAGACTTGAAATGATCGGAGCCCGAAATGGCATATCGCTGGACCAATACACTGACGCCTGCTGACGTCACTCCAAAGGCTGCATATCTGAACCGCCGCCGGATATTGGCCGGGACTGTGGGACTTGGGGCAATCGGTCTGGCCGGGCAAGCGGCGGCCAAGGATGAGCTTGAGGCGAACACGCTGGAGGAAATCACCAGCTACAACAACTACTATGAATTCGGCACCGGCAAGCAAGACCCGGCCCGAAATGCACATCAGCTGGTCACAGCCCCCTGGTCAATCAAGGTGGACGGCATGGTTGATAACCCGGGCGATTATGCTTTGGCCGATTTGCTGGATGGGTTGACCGTCGAAGACCGCATCTATCGTTTCCGCTGTGTTGAGGCCTGGTCAATGGTCATCCCGTGGAACGGGATTGAGCTTGCCGATATCCTGAACAAGGTCGGCGTGCAGGCAGGTGCGAAATACGTGGCCTTTGAAACCGTGGTCCAGCCAGAGAACATGATCGGCGTGCAGCGCCGCGTGCTGGACTTCCCCTATGTTGAAGGTCTGCGTCTGGATGAGGCGATGCATCCCCTGACCATCATGGCCACAGGTATATATGGTGGGCCGATTGCCAATCAAAACGGCGCGCCGATCCGTTTGGTCGTGCCGTGGAAATACGGGTTCAAGTCGATCAAGTCGATTGTCGGGATCACTCTGACCGATGAAGAACCGCCCACGAGTTGGAACAAGGCCAATGGCCGTGAATACGGGTTCTATAGTAACGTGAACCCACAGGTGGATCATCCCCGTTGGTCACAGGCATCGGAACGCCGTATCGGCGGTGGCCTGTTCGCCCCGCGCGTCGATACGCTGATGTTCAATGGCTACGAAGAGGAAGTCGCCAGCCTTTATGATGGTATGGATCTGGCTGAGTTTTATTGATGAGAAAAAACCTTGCTCTTTGGATCGGTGCCATAGGTACAGTGATAGCGGCTGTCTGCTGTTTCACTCCGGTGCTTGTCATGTTGTTGGGCGTGCTGGGTTTGTCCGCCCTTGTCGGATATGTTGACCCGCTGTTGCTGCCGCTGCTGGGCGTGTTCGTTCTGATCCTGATCTACGGTATTGTTCAACAGGTGCGGGCATGACCGAACTGGCCTCGATCATTACCTGCCCGGAATGCGGCACCACGAAAGCTGAACAAATGCCCACCGATGCTTGCCAGTGGTTCTACGAATGTACCGGCTGTCACACAGTGTTGAAGCCGCTGCCAGGCGATTGCTGTGTTTACTGTTCCTTCGGAACGGTGCCATGCCCACCCATTCAGAACGGAAAGACCTGCTGCTGATGGATATTGTCGGCTACATCAATACCGCTGCGCGTCGGTTGCCAGCGTGGACTGTATATATAGTATGCAGTACCTGGATCGGATGGCTTTTCTATCTGGCTCTGACTGGTGGGCTGGGGGTCGAGCCGATCAATGCGCTTGAGCGTGAATACGGCGAATTGGGGCTGAAGCTGCTGGTTGCCGGTCTGCTCGTCACCCCATTGCGTAAATGGACGGGGGTGAACCTGCTGAAATTTCGCCGGGCCATCGGAGTCGGCGCATTCTTTGTGATCCTGGCGCATTTCACGGTTTGGGCCGTGTTGGACGTACAGACAGGGGAACGGGTCTGGACCGAGATCGTCAAGCGCCCCTATGTAACCATCGGGATGGCGGCCTTTGTTTTGATGATCCCCCTTGCTGTGACCTCCAACGATCTGTCGTTGCGGAAGATGGGCGCGGCAAGCTGGCGCAAATTGCATAAGCTGAGTTTTCCTGTCGCTGTGCTGGGCGCGGTGCATTACTTGTGGCTTGTGAAGGGTTTTCAGATCGAACCCATCATCTACCTGGCTGTGATCCTGAGTTTGATTCTCGCGCGTATGAAATGGAACCGAGCGCGCGCAGTCGCCTGACCTTTCCATTCCGGATCGTGTCGCTAAGGTCGCGACATGACAGGCACCAGAAAAACCGTCTTTTTGACCATGGCTGTATTCGCGCTTGAACCGCTGCCCTTTGGCGCGTGGCTTGCGTTGATCCCGTTTGTCAAAGAGCAGCTGGCTTTGAACAAGGCGCAGCTGGCTATCGCATTGCTGGGCATGCCCGTCGGTGTGATCCCCAGTTTACAGGTCGCAGGCTGGTTGACGTCGCGAGTTGGCCCACGCCGGGTGCTGGCGGTGGCATTCCCGATACAAGTTCTGGTGCTGTGCTTGCCGTTGCTGGCTACAAGCTTGGCCAGCCTGTTCATGACCCTCGTCTTGTATGGCTGTGTTGTCGCGATGTTGCAGGTCGGTCTGAATGTCTATGCGGGCCGATTGGAAAAGCAGCGGGGCCTGACGGTGATGAGCCGTTGCCACGGGTTCTGGGCGCTGGGTGTCATGGCGGGGTCGCTTCTTATTGCGCTGATGCCGGCGGTCCCGCCGTTGATTGCGGTTGGCTATATAAGTGTGCCTTCTGCGGCGCTGGGGATTTGGGCGGCGTTGTCGCTGGACCGGTTGGCCGGTCAGGAAGCTGGTGCAGCACCGCCGCGCCGGCGATTGCGTGCCTTGCCTGTCCGGCTGGCGCTCATCGCGCTTTGCACTTTGTTCGTATCGATGACCGAAGGGGCGATGTCGGATTGGGCTGCAATCTATCTGGCAGAACGCCTGCCCGAAGGGGCGACGCATGCGGGGATCGCGGTGTCGATATTTGCAGGCTTTCTGGCGGCAGGGCGATTCCTGGGAGATATGGGGAAAGTCATGCTTGGCGTGGTGGTGTTGGCGCGGCTTGCTTTGGCATGCGCGCTTGTCGGATTGCTGATGCTGATCGTGCCATTGCCGCTGTGGACGTCCTATGTGGGATTCGCGCTGATCGGTCTGGGGGCCTCTGTCGGATTTCCCTTAGGGGTGTCAGCGGCGGCGGGACTGGATGACACATATGAAGGGCCGAATATCGCGGTCGTTTCCACCGTCACCATGCTGGGATTCCTTGTTGGCCCACCGATGATCGGGTCATTGGCCGAGGTTTTCACCCTGCGAGTCGGGCTTTCTGCCCTTTTGCCGGGTCTTTTGGTGGGATTCTGGCTGGCGCGGTGGCTGAAACCGCAGTGAATCGGGGTCGATTCACCGGCCGACTCGCTAATCTGGCGGTTAACGAAGTGTGAATCGGGCCGTTTCATGTGAAAATTTCAGAGTGAGTCTGTCTGAAACCGGGGGAGTCTTGTGGGGGAGTCTGTGGATAACCCAAAATCTGGGGTGTCGGGCATCTATCCCGCACAAGAAAATTGCGAATGAACCTAGGGTCCGCGTATTGAAATTGCGCTAACCCCCCTAAAACATGGGAAAAATCAGGTTTCTGACAAAAAATGCATTTTTCTCAAAAAAAGGGGTTGCGGGTATGTGCCACTAACCGTAGAACCCCCCTCACCGGCGGCGCTAACAAGCACCAACGGGGCGCCAGACGGGCCACACTGAAGCGGAAACGCAGACGGACGGAAACGAGACGCGAAGAAGAAAATCAGAGGTTATCGAGGCGGGGCGCGCCAAGAAGTTAGGGCGCACTTGGTCTCTTTTGTCTCTACGCTGTTTGAAATTGATATATCTGAAGAGATATGTGGGCGGTTTGGTTCAGTTCGATGGATCAACGTCTGTATATCAACGCTCTTAGGGTTTCGGCCCGATCATAGAGTGTCAGCTTCACTGTTTGGCGGCTTTCGGTTTCTGATGAAACCTAAAGCACAACAAACAGAGAAACGCCACATGATGTCAGTAATGTCATGTGGTGATGTGCAGAGGTTCGAACGTCAAGGATAGCATCGCAAGATGCTTTCAACTTGAGAGTTTGATCCTGGCTCAGAACGAACGCTGGCGGCAGGCCTAACACATGCAAGTCGAGCGCACTCTTCGGAGTGAGCGGCGGACGGGTTAGTAACGCGTGGGAATATACCCTTTACTACGGAATAGCCTTTGGAAACGAAGAGTAATACCGTATACGCCCTTCGGGGGAAAGATTTATCGGTAAAGGATTAGCCCGCGTCTGATTAGATAGTTGGTGGGGTAATGGCCTACCAAGTCTACGATCAGTAGCTGGTTTGAGAGGATGATCAGCAACACTGGGACTGAGACACGGCCCAGACTCCTACGGGAGGCAGCAGTGGGGAATCTTAGACAATGGGCGAAAGCCTGATCTAGCCATGCCGCGTGAGTGACGAAGGCCTTAGGGTCGTAAAGCTCTTTCGCCAGGGATGATAATGACAGTACCTGGTAAAGAAACCCCGGCTAACTCCGTGCCAGCAGCCGCGGTAATACGGAGGGGGTTAGCGTTGTTCGGAATTACTGGGCGTAAAGCGCGCGTAGGCGGATTGGAAAGTTGGGGGTGAAATCCCGGGGCTCAACCCCGGAACTGCCTCCAAAACTATCAGTCTAGAGTTCGAGAGAGGTGAGTGGAATTCCGAGTGTAGAGGTGAAATTCGTAGATATTCGGAGGAACACCAGTGGCGAAGGCGGCTCACTGGCTCGATACTGACGCTGAGGTGCGAAAGTGTGGGGAGCAAACAGGATTAGATACCCTGGTAGTCCACACCGTAAACGATGAATGCCAGACGTCGGGGGGCTTGCCCTTCGGTGTCACACCTAACGGATTAAGCATTCCGCCTGGGGAGTACGGTCGCAAGATTAAAACTCAAAGGAATTGACGGGGGCCCGCACAAGCGGTGGAGCATGTGGTTTAATTCGAAGCAACGCGCAGAACCTTACCAACCCTTGACATCCTAGGACCGCCAGAGAGATCTGGTTTTCACTTCGGTGACCTAGTGACAGGTGCTGCATGGCTGTCGTCAGCTCGTGTCGTGAGATGTTCGGTTAAGTCCGGCAACGAGCGCAACCCACATCTTTAGTTGCCAGCAGTTCGGCTGGGCACTCTAAAGAAACTGCCCGTGATAAGCGGGAGGAAGGTGTGGATGACGTCAAGTCCTCATGGCCCTTACGGGTTGGGCTACACACGTGCTACAATGGCATCTACAGTGAGTTAATCTCCAAAAGATGTCTCAGTTCGGATTGGGGTCTGCAACTCGACCCCATGAAGTCGGAATCGCTAGTAATCGCGTAACAGCATGACGCGGTGAATACGTTCCCGGGCCTTGTACACACCGCCCGTCACACCATGGGAGTTGGTTCTACCCGACGACGCTGCGCTAACCCTTCGGGGAGGCAGGCGGCCACGGTAGGATCAGCGACTGGGGTGAAGTCGTAACAAGGTAGCCGTAGGGGAACCTGCGGCTGGATCACCTCCTTTCTAAGGATGTTCCTAGCCAAGATTGTTCGCAATCTTCATGGAACACTTAGCAGTCGGCAATCAAAGCCGACATATTCAGGCACTTCTTCCTTGGAAGTGACCTAGAGCCAGGCCGTCCTCATATCTCTTCAGTCTAAGTTCCACCCAGAGTGGGACGCACCTAATGGGGCGTTAGCTCAGCTGGGAGAGCACCTGCTTTGCAAGCAGGGGGTCATCGGTTCGATCCCGATACGCTCCACCAGGAGCCTATCGAACCTTGGGCTGCTCGCCTTCGGCGAGACACGCTCCACCAGATGGGTCGGTAGCTCAGGTGGTTAGAGCGCACGCCTGATAAGCGTGAGGTCGGAGGTTCAAGTCCTCCTCGACCCACCATCATCACAATCAATAGTTTGACCGTTAAGCAGCGTTGCTGCTTTGCCGTCCAACTGGACGATTTGACCTTCGGGTCATTTGACATCGTATAGAGAGATACAACATCAGAATAGATGACTGTCCGCGTTAGGGCATGTCACCGGGTTCGACCCGGAAGTCTATTTTGTTCCAAGTCAAGTACACTAACCGGAACAGAAGTAATTCTGTTCGAACAGTGTTTGTTGCGAACCAGCGGCAAGCACTGCAATGTATGCATTTTGATCTTAGAGTGGGTTTAATACACAAAAGGGCCCATTCATTGAAAAAGCCTTGCTTTTTCTGGATCAAATCAAGCGCGAAAAGGGCGTTTGGTGGATGCCTTGGCAGTAAGAGGCGATGAAAGACGTGATACTCTGCGATAAGCCATGGGGAGCTGAGAATAAGCTTTGATCCATGGATTTCTGAATGGGGCAACCCACCTGATACTTTGTTATTATTGCCCGCAAGGGCAGCTAATAATGAGGTAAACCAGGTATTTGTAGACTGAATACATAGGTTTACAAAAGCAAACCCGGGGAACTGAAACATCTAAGTACCCGGAGGAAAGGAAATCAACAGATACTCCCCTAGTAGCGGCGAGCGAACGGGGACCAGCCGAGCCATGAGTGTGAATAGAATGTGTTGGGAAGCACAGCCATAGTGGGTGACAGCCCCGTATATGAAGCATGATTGGACGTATTAAGTAGGGCGGGACACGTGAAATCCTGTCTGAACATCGGAGGACCACCTTCGAAGGCTAAGTACTCCTTACTGACCGATAGCGAACCAGTACCGTGAGGGAAAGGTGAAAAGCACCCCGACGAGGGGAGTGAAACAGTCCCTGAAACCGAACGCCTACAATCAGTTGGAGGGCCCTTGAGGCCTGACAGCGTACCTTTTGTATAATGGGTCATCGACTTAGTGTATCTAGCAAGCTTAAGCCGTTAGGTGTAGGCGCAGCGAAAGCGAGTCTGAATAGGGCGATTGAGTTAGATGCATTAGACCCGAAACCGAGTGATCTAGGCATGTCCAGGATGAAGGTTAGGTAACACTAACTGGAGGTCCGAACCCACACCTGTTGAAAAAGGTCGGGATGAGGTGTGCCTAGGGGTGAAAGGCCAATCAAACTCGGAGATAGCTGGTTCTCTGCGAAATCTATTTAGGTAGAGCGTCGGACGAATACCCTCGGGGGTAGAGCACTGGATGGGTAATGGGGCCTCACCGGCTTACTGATCCTAACCAAACTCCGAATACCGAGGAGTAATATCCGGCAGACACACAGCGGGTGCTAACGTCCGTTGTGGAGAGGGAAACAACCCTGACCTACGACTAAGGCCCCTAATTCATGGCTAAGTGGGAAAGCAGGTGGGACGACCAAAACAACCAGGAGGTTGGCTTAGAAGCAGCCATCCTTTAAAGATAGCGTAACAGCTCACTGGTCTAAATAAGTTGTCCTGCGGCGAAGATGTAACGGGGCTCAAGCCATGAGCCGAAGTCTAGGATGCACATAGTGCATGGTAGCAGAGCGTAGTGTGACATAACTCCATGCGTCCTTAGTGCCTTCGGGTACATTGGACGCGAGGAGTTTTCGATGAAGCCGGCCTGTGAGGGATCCGGTGGAGAGATCACTAGTGAGAATGATGACATGAGTAGCGACAAAGGGAGTGAGAGACTCCCTCGCCGAAAGTCCAAGGGTTCCTGCTTAAAGCTAATCTGAGCAGGGTAAGCCGACCCCTAAGACGAGGCCGAAAGGCGTAGTCGATGGGAACCAGGTTAATATTCCTGGGCCAGGAGGATGTGACGGATCTCGAAGGTTGTTCACCCTTATCGGATTGGGTGGGCCGCTTAGAGGTTCCTGGAAATAGCCCTCCATGAGATCGTACCCTAAACCGACACAGGTGGACTGGTAGAGAATACCAAGGCGCTTGAGAGAACCACATTTAAGGAACTCGGCAAAATACCTCCGTAAGTTCGCGAGAAGGAGGCCCGGTTTTTACGCAAGTAGAGGCCGGGGGCACAAACCAGGGGGTGGCGACTGTTTACTAAAAACACAGGGCTCTGCGAAGTCGCAAGACGACGTATAGGGTCTGACGCCTGCCCGGTGCCTGAAGGTTAAAAGGAGGAGTGCAAGCTCCGAATTGAAGCCCAGGTAAACGGCGGCCGTAACTATAACGGTCCTAAGGTAGCGAAATTCCTTGTCGGGTAAGTTCCGACCTGCACGAATGGCGTAACGACTTCCCCGCTGTCTCAAATGTGGACTCAGCGAAATTGAATTTCCTGTCAAGATGCAGGATACCCGCGGTTAGACGGAAAGACCCCATGCACCTTTACTACAGCTTCGCATTGGCATCAGGCACAGTATGTGCAGGATAGGTGGTAGGCTTTGAAACCGGGACGCTAGTCTCGGTGGAGCCTCCCTTGAGATACCACCCTTATTCTGCTTGATGTCTAACCGCGGCCCGTTATCCGGGTCCGGGACCCTGCGTGGTGGGTAGTTTGACTGGGGCGGTCGCCTCCCAAATCGTAACGGAGGCGCGCGAAGGTTGGCTCAGAGCGGTCGGAAATCGCTCGTTGAGTGCAATGGCAGAAGCCAGCCTGACTGCGAGACTGACAAGTCGAGCAGAGTCGAAAGACGGCCATAGTGATCCGGTGGTCCCGAGTGGAAGGGCCATCGCTCAACGGATAAAAGGTACGCTGGGGATAACAGGCTGATGGTGCCCAAGAGTCCATATCGACGGCACCGTTTGGCACCTCGATGTCGGCTCATCTCATCCTGGGGCTGGAGCAGGTCCCAAGGGTACGGCTGTTCGCCGTTTAAAGAGGTACGTGAGCTGGGTTTAGAACGTCGTGAGACAGTTCGGTCCCTATCTTCCGTGGGTGTAGGATATTTGAGAAGAGTTGCCCCTAGTACGAGAGGACCGGGGTGAACGATCCACTGGTGGATCTGTTGTCGCGCCAGCGGCAGTGCAGAGTAGCTATGATCGGACAGGATAACCGCTGAAGGCATCTAAGCGGGAAGCCCCCTTCAAAACAAGATATCCCTGAGAGCCGAGGTAGACCACCTCGTCGATAGGCCAGAGATGTAAGCGTAGTGATACGTTCAGTTGACTGGTACTAATTGCTCGATAGGCTTGATTTGATCCAGTAATAGTAAGACTGGTGATTCAAGATACATACACAACTAACAGTCGTACGCGACTTGGAACCTGATGTTCTTTTTTTGGTTTGGTGATCATAGCGTGAGCAAAACACCCGATCCCATCCCGAACTCGGCAGTTAAGTGCCACAGCGCTGATGGTACTGCGTCTTAAGACGTGGGAGAGTAAGTCATCGCCAAACCTAATAAGGAACATCAGTGTATCTCTCTAACGATGACTACTCTTCCCCCAAACCTCGACAGACCAGCGCAATGCCGGCGGTATTACTATAGCGCGCGCTGCATATGTTCTGCTTTTCAGAGAGTCGTAAGGGTCCGTTGAACTTGATTTAACGCGAGTGGATTGCACTGGCGCAGTGTCCACCATCGATAGTGGACACTTTGAGGCACTCTATGAGCAAGCAGAAGAAGTGATTTTGGCCCGAGGAGGAGTAGAGGGAGATTTGCAAGCTGCAGTTTGAACAAGCGCAAGGACACTGCTGCCCGCGTAAACCAAACCTCCTGCCATTAACTTGAGAGGCGCCCGGCGGCGTTGAAGTAGTTCCAGTGTTCTTGATGCGAGTAGAGATTGCCTACTTCCGCGATGGCGTCGAACATGTCGTTGAATATGCATCGCATCGATCTGTCCGCGCGGTGCCTTGATTTCTTCATCAGAATCTCCTCCTTCATATTCAAGAAAATTCCACTTCCGCACCCCCCTATTTTGGGGGATTACCGAGTCCGTAAACCAAATCTGGTCAACCCAGCAGCCCTCGCGCGATAATGGTGCGTTGAATTTCAGAAGACCCTTCGTAAATTCGGAAAATCCGCAAGTCGCGCAGGTAGCGTTCCAGAGGGTAATCGCGGGTATACCCATAGCCGCCGTGGATCTGCAGAGCCCTATCCGCGATGCGCCATGCGGCTTCGGTTGCGTATAGTTTGGCCAGCGCGGACTCGGTCGCGTACCGCTCGCCGGTCCCGCGTTTGACGGCCGCTTGCATTGCCAGCGCCCGCGCTGCCGCCAATTCGGTGGCGCAATCGGCCAGCATGAATTGCAAGCCCTGGAAGTCACCGATTGGATGGCCGCCGATTTTGCGCTCCTTGGCGTAAGAGATCGCGGCATCGAGCGCCGCAGCGGCGATGCCGGTTGCCTGAGCTGCAACTTCGATGCGCCCATTGTCCAGCACCTTCATAGCTGTACGAAACCCTGTGCCTTCATCGCCAAGCCGGTTCGCTTCTGGCACCCAGCAGTCGATAGTAATGCCAAACACATGCCCGCCTTTCAGCCCCATGGTTCTCTCATTCGGGGCAATATCGACACCCTGGGCTGCCTTGGGCTCTACGATAAAGGCGCTGACACCGCGCGCGCCAACTGTTCTATCCGTCTTGGCATAGACGACGATGAAGTCAGCCGCACCGGCATTGGAAATGAAACACTTGCTGCCCTTGATCCGGTATCCGTCGCCCTCGCGCACCGCGTAAGTGGTCATATCTGCGGGGTTGGACCCGGCCTGAGGCTCTGTCAAGGCGAACGCCCCCAAAGTGACACCCGCAGCAGCATCCGGCAATAGGCGGGCCTTGAGGGTAGCAACCCCGCCCAACAGAATCGAATCCGTTGCCAGGAAATGTGCCGTCAGCATCGACGCCGTGGAACCGCAGGCCCCCGCAATGGTTTCAACCGCAGCATAGAGAGCAGGGCCGGAGAGGCCCAGACCGCCCGCGTCTGCGGGCAGGTTCAAGCCCATCAGGCCCATCTCTGCCATGGCAGCCAAATGACAGGTCGCAAAGAGCGCTTCCTCATCAAGCTGGGCAGCCTTGGGGCCGAGCACCTCTTGCGCGAACCGTTCAATCTGGCGGATCACGGCACGTTCGTCTTCAAGCATGGGATAGGTCATTTGCTGTCTCCTTGGGCCAGTGCGGCCAGAATCTCTGCTGCATCTGCGTTCAACTTTGGTGCAGCAGTGCGGCCTCCACGGGCGACACCACTGAAATGCACCGGTTGCTCGGGCACGTTCAGGCGACCCAAGAGGGGATGCTCCACTTCCGACGCGAGGCCACGCTCCAGGGCCTGCGATGATGCCCAGGCCTGTGCCACCGATTGGATCTCTGACGCCGGAATTCCGCTTGCAGACAGGCGGGTAACGACCTCGGCCGCCTTGCGTCCGCCTGCCCAGAGCGCGATCTGTTTGGCGAGGGCGGGTTCGTTTTCGCGGCGAAGCGGGTCTGTGAGGAAGCGCGGATCATTTGCTAGCTCAGGCTGTTCGATAACCTCGCAGAAGGTCGCGAATAAGCGGTCGTTCAGGACCGCCACCGCGAAATGCCCATCCTGCGCCGGATAAGTGCCAAAAGGGGCCGACAACGCGTGTCGGTTGCCGGTTCGCGTGGGGGCTTCTGCGCCCATCAGGGTGCGGCAGGCCAACAATGGCATCATTGCAGTCAACGCATCGAAAAGCGCAACATCCACGTGCCGCCCCTTGCCAGTCCGGCTGCGGTCAAACAAGGCCACCATCGTTCCCCAAGCCGCGAAAAGTCCGCCCGCCACATCGCCCAATGCTTCGCCTATCATGGTCGGTGTGCCGTCTGGCTCTCCGGTTGCATCCATCAGGCCGCTCATGGCTTGAATAATGATGTCATAAGCCGGTTTGGTCGTGTTGCTTCCCGTCTGCCCAAAACCGGAAACCGATACATAGACCAGCTTTGGAAACGTGGTGGAGAGTTCCGCGACCCCAAGACCCAGCTTCTCCATCACGCCTGGGCGAAAGTTTTCGACCAGGACATCCGTGTCATCCAGCAGTCGTTTGACCATGGCGATACCGTCTTCAGACTTCAGGTCCAGAGCAATCGAGCGTTTACCACGATTTATGGATTGAAACAAAAGGCTTTCGCCGTGTTTGAACGGACCGATATGGCGGTAATCATCCCCGTGAGCGGCTTCCACTTTGATGACATCAGCGCCCAAGTCGGCCATGAGTGCCGTGCAGTAGGGGCCGGCAAGTACGCGGGTGAAGTCGAGCACGCGTACGCCTTCAAGCGGCTTGGCATTTGTCTTGGCTGATGTCTGTTGCATGTAGGACCTCCGGCTTGAATTGCTGGAGGTTACGACAAGAACGGGTATATAAAGAAATACCGAATTATCATATGGCGATAGATGATACCTATACCTATAAGCCTCCGGCAAATTGACTATGTGATTGCCACCGCTGACGGGGGCAGCACAGCCTCAGCAGCGCGCATGTTGAACGTGTCGCAGCCTTCCGTATCCTTGGCGATTGCGAAAGTTGAGGAGCATTTTGGCCGCCCCCTCTTTGCGCGCACCGCCGGTCAAGGGGTTATTCCAACGCATTATGGGCGACAAAAGCTGCGTGAGTTCAAGCGCTTGCGCGCAGAAGCCGAGAGCGCATTGAATGCCGAGACTGTAGGTAATCCCATCTTGAATCTTGGCGTTTTTTCCACCCTTGGCCCCCGTCATGCGCCGCAACTGGTACGTGGTTTTCAGGACGAAACCCCTGGCATCCAGGTACGCCTTCACGAAGCGAATCTGGAAACCCTCTCCGGGTGGTTAGAAACCGGCGAGATTGACGTGGCCCTGATCTATGATCTGGGCCTCCCCTCAAGCCTCGATATTATACCGCTTGCAGATATTCCGCCCTACGGCTTGTTGCCTGGTGGGCATCCGTTGGCGGGTCGAAAGGCCATAAGCATCGCCGAATTGCTGCAAGACCCGTTGATCTTGATGAACCTGCCTCACAGTCGCGGCTACTTTCTCTCGCTGGCGCAAATGCATGGAATAAGCCCTAAGATTGCGTACGAAACCGCCTCTGTCGAGATGCTGCGCTCGATGGTCGCAAACGGTCTAGGGGTTGGGCTTTTGGCGACCGATATTCCACATGATACAGCGTATGATCAGCGGCCGATTATTCGGATGCCTCTTACTGGGAAACTGGCGCCTCACCGCGTTGCGTTGGCCCGACCAGGGCGAATGCAGTCAAATCCTGTCGTGGACCAGTTCTATCTACACGCGCAGTCATACTTTGTGGCAGAGGCTGCACGATCGCAGGAAAATAAACCATGAAATCGACGGCGGAATTTGTCATGGCCGATCCGCATCACAAATTCGGATTGAGCCCATCATACAGGCCCATGACGCATAAGGTGAAGGATCGGATGCCCCTCAAGCCGGTTCACAATTGAACTGAAGTGACCGACAATGCTTGCGATGGGGCAGGGTAACCTTTTGGATAGCATACATATTTCAAATCCCCCTGCGGGCCATGCCTGAACCGCGACTCCTCATGGCTTGAGGGTCGGGAGATCAGCTCATCTTTTCACGGCAGATTTCGCCGAGCGTCTTCCACCCAAGGCAATTTCGCGGTGTCGCGTTGAGGTTGCCCTGCTCCTCCTTGAGCCCGCTGATTTAGGTTTGCCTTGATCAAGTGAGTTTGACGAGAGTGTTTGATTTCATGAGCTACATTTCTGTCAAATTGTGCATGGAGAGCAACTCGTCCTGTTGGTCATCGAGGAATCGGCAGGTGCCGTGGTGGGTAAAGAACACAACGAGTTCGCTATTGGCGACAATTTTGTCGAATATCCCGTTTTCCTCCCGAACGTAGTCGCCACGTTGAAACAAGCTGCCATCCGCAAACTTGCCATGCCCGCGGACGACGAAGACTTCGCACAGGCCAACATGATCCCGTTTTGGCAGGCACGCACCGGATTCTATTCGCATGACGGCTGACCAGATCGGGGTATCGGCTTTCATGTTCATTGGCTTGAGGCCAATGCCCGCTAATTCCCTGACGGGAAGGTAAGGTCGATTTTCGGTGGGAACCATGAAGTTGGTTGCAACAGTCATCTCAGGCCTTCTTTCCTTTGAAGATGCTCCAGACGGTGATGAAGAAGAAACGTTTGATTGCCCGGCGGAGCGCGCTCATCTCCATCTGGGATTTCATGTATTTTGCGTCACTGACATAGAGTGTGTCACCAGATGGTTTGGTAAATACGCCCGGGCCATAACTGGTCATGTAAAGGACAATATCGTTCTCCGCGTGGACCGGACTGTGGACGGCATCAACGGGCTCGTAGGCATAGGTACCAGGTTCAAAATCCCCGGCTTCCTTGTGCGTGCCCTGGCCTTCGATGATATAGAATTCGGACGCGCCGACATGCTTGTGGGGCGGGAGTGTGCTTCCCGCATGCATGAAGATCTTGACCGTCCAGACACCAGATGTCTCGTCGGCATGAAAGATTTGCATCTCAATGCCAGGGGCCAACGGCGTCCAAGGCGTTTCTCGATTTCGGCAAATGACTGGAGATTTCATCGGGTTCTGTCCTGTTCGGGCCGGAATTTTGCAGCCAGCGAGCAATTTTGGCTCGCTCGTGTCAGTTGTAAATCGCCATCAACCCTGCAAGGGTGCATTGTTGATGGCGCTGACATCTTCCATAATATCGAAGATATGATCAGCAGTTACCGTGATCCCAATCGCCTCAAGGCGTTTCACATGCATCGCCTTGTAGGCCTCCAGATACTCGCGATTCCGGAATAGATAGGTGGAGCCGTAGCGGTTGGTGCCTTCTTCAACGGTCCATATCTTCCAGATGATGCCGGGCTCCTCAGAGATGCTCTCCGCCAATTGTTTCGTGCCCGCCAGGAATTCTTCCGTAATTGGACCGTCATAGGTCATGTGCAGGTCCCAGATTTTTAACGTACTCATGGTTTGGTTTTCCTTGGATGGAATGGTGGTGCCAGGTACCGGCACTTAGTCGCTTTTTCGGAGTTGCAAAAAGCTCAGTACAGCGAGCAGTGCGAAAAAGATGGGATCGGACCAGCCGAAGCCGCTGAAAATTCCAGTCAGGCAGGCATAAAGCGTGATGACCACTCCAAGAACGTTCGTCCAGATCAGGCCTTTGAGGATATTCGCCACTGCATCGCTTCCGTCGTCAGCGTTTCGGAACAGAAAGCTGATGATTCCGATACCTCCCAGAAAGATCGAGTTGTGCTGCGACAGAAAGACCGCGTACTGATCATTCAACTGCAGGCCGTAATTGGGCCAAAGGATCGTTGGGGCGAAGAAGAGCGCCAAAGCAAAAAAAATATAAACTACACCATGGGCGGTCAGGAAGGTTTTGTTGGTCATGTTCAGTCTTTCTTGACTTGGGACAGTTTCTTTCGAAACCGATTGAATGTTGCGATTGATGTGCGTTTTTCTTCTTCCGTAAGGTTCGCAAAAATCTGATCCAGAGCGTGGTTGTGAGCCGGCAAGAAATCTGCGACCTTTTTGTGCCCTGCAGGTGTCAAGTGCAGTACACGGGCCCGCTTGTCGAACTCATCTACTGACTTCTCTACCCATCCGGCCTGGATCAGGTTCCGCACGACGACATCAAGGCTGCCTGACGTCGATAGCGTGAATTGCATAAGGTCATTAACCGACAGCGCACCCTTGTGACTGAGGGTTTCCAGGGCGTCCCATTGAGGCGCTGTCAGTCCGCCATCGCGAAACACCGGTCCCATCGCGCGCATGAACATCTGCTGACTTCGCAGCACGGCGAGCACGAGGGCCTGGTTCTCTCGGTCTTGATTCTTTTGTGTCATAGGAGCAAGTTATCTCTAATTAGAGATAATTTCAAGTGACCTATCAAACTAACTGTTTTGAACGGCCCCTCCTTGAGTTTGGTTCGGTGATCTCAGCGGATCTCGCCAAAGCACATGTATTTGGTTTCGAGATAATCATCGGCCCCGTACTTGGAGCCTTCGCGGCCCTGGCCCGATTGCTTGACGCCGCCAAAGGGTGCGACTTCCGTCGAAATCAGACCGGTGTTGATCCCGACCATGCCTGTCTCCAGGC
Organism: uncultured Paracoccaceae bacterium; assembly: GCA_947500055.1. Classification (GTDB taxonomy): domain Bacteria; phylum Pseudomonadota; class Alphaproteobacteria; order Rhodobacterales; family Rhodobacteraceae; genus Yoonia. The sequence continues at coordinate 138,149 of CANMQO010000003.1, read as the reverse complement.
GCTCGGCGACGCGCCAGATGTCCTTGGCATAAAAGTAACCAGCAAGGCCAAAATCCGTATCGTTTGCAAGTGTCCGTCGTCAGAGTTTTTCGGAACGCTGAGGCGTTCTCATAATGGAGGTTCTGGTTCGTTTTCTGTTTGAGTTTAGGCGGCTGCGGCTTGGTGCTGCTGACCCGCTCCCCTGAAATGTCCGGTATATTGAGTTAGCCTGTTCTCCAACTGAGGAGACAGACGATGAAGAGAAGCCGTTTCAGTGAAGAACAGATCATTGGGATATTGAAAGAACATCAGGCAGGCGCGACAGCCGCTGATCTGTGCCGCAAGCATGGCGTCAGTGATGCGACGTTCTACAAGTGGCGTTCAAAGTATGGCGGGATGGAAGCGTCGGATGCGAAGAAGCTGAAGGCGCTTGAAGCTGAGAACGCCAAGCTAAAGAAATTGCTGGCTAACCCTCATACACAGAGTTTCGGATACTCCCGAAGAAAGTCGAGATGCTCTTCGCGCATCTGAAGCGCATCCTGAACCTGACCAAGTTGGGACTACGCGGCCCCAACGGTGCCAAGGATGAGTTCCTTCTCGCCGCAATCGCACAGAACCTCAGAAAGCTCGCAAAGCTCAGGCCCAAGAACGTCCAAACGGAGGTTGCGGCACGATCTGAACGATCAAATCTGCACATTCACGCCGCAGCCGGACCAGCGTCCGGGACAAACAACTCGCGAAGGCTCCCCAGGGGAGATCTCGCCTTCAAATGCGCCGAGTTCTTCAACACAATCCGCCTGGGTGCCGGATTCAGAGCCTCCAGACCTAATGCACTGTGGCAGTTCTTGGAAACTAGAAAAACAGCCAAGTTGCCTGAGGCCCGCCCGTCAAAACCGCCACATTTGGTAAAAGTTGCGGTTTTACCCGTCAAAAGATGTGTTTCAAACCGGACAAGTTTCGATTCATACCGGACGACACAAACAAAGAAGGTTGGCTGGGATGGTAGGATTCGAACCTACGGTACACTGTACCAAAAACAGTTGCCTTACCACTTGGCTACATCCCAACGCGAGACGTGGCATACTGCGAAGGCGGGAATGGTGCAAGACCCGAATTGTACAATTTTACTCTTGCAATCCTTCCTTCCGCAGCAGGTCTTCCGTGCTTTCTGTATCACGTTCGGCAGTGACAATACGTTCAAGTGCTTCGTCTTCGCTCGCATCCACGGGGTCGACGCGCGTGCTTTCACGTGGCGGCGCTGTTGGGTCGGATGTGTCGCGGGTCAATGTGATGGCTTGCGTGGCATCGGGAATGGTGACCCCTGCCTCCTGGATGGCCAATTTGACTTGGCGCAGCGTCTCACCCTTCGCGCGCACCACGGATGTTTCATTTTGGTCCACCCATCCCGTAATCACCAGTTCGACACCTGCCGGGTGCAAGGCTTCGATCCAGGTTTGTGCCGCGGGTTCTGACAGGATGAAGGGGAGTTTCTGTACGGTTTTTTCGACCAAGATGCGCGTCGCCTTCAGATCGGCGCCCCGTTCGATCATTACTGAAAACATGAAACGCCTCTCGGCATTCTGGGTGTAGTTGATGATCCGGCTTTTGAAGACTGTGGCGTTCGGAATGCGGATATGGTTGCCGTCAAACGACAGCAGGATTGTTGCACGGCTTGTCAGGCGAATAACCTTACCAGAGTCGCCGTTGATTTCGACCGTGTCATTTGGCCGAAAGGGCTGTCGGAATGATAGCATGACCGATGCGATGAAGTTCTCGACCGTGTCCCGCACAGCAAAACCAAGAGCCAGGCCGATGATGCCTGCAGCCCCAAGGATTGTGCTGAGCAGCGCGGTTGCATTCAGGATGTCCAGGGCAATGACAATCCCGAGGATGACGAAGGTAATCCGCAATAACTGTCGGTAGATTTCGGCCACAAAGGCATTTGGGGCCAACCGTTCCCAGGGTTGCCGCAGACGTGCGATGGCAAAACCGACAAAGACCACAAGGGCAAAGACCATTGCCGCGATCAGCGCCAGCGGAAGGAATACGATCAGTTGGTCAATCCGTGTCCGGAACCGTTCGAATGCCGGATCGAGCCTTTCGCCGATATCGGAGGTCTCGGTCACGTCGTTCTTGACGGCGACCACACCTTCGATCCTTGCGGCCAGAGGCTCAAGCGCCAGTGCTTCGAGCGCTGAGGTGGTTGTGCCTCTGAGGCTAACAACGCCTTCACTGACGGTCACCGTCACGTCGTTGTAGTTGCCCAGTTCGGCAAGGATTTCGCGCATGCGATTGGCGATGGCAGCATCCTGTTGGGCCGAGTTTTCCGTGGTGATGGTGCCTGTCGCCTCTTGGGCAAGGGCAGGGGCAGTGAGCGATAGAAGCAGGGAAAGAAGTAGGAAAATGCGCATGAGAACGATCCGGTCAGTCTTTGCCCGACCCTATTGCCTTCGTCACGCCCCGGAAACCTTTTTTCCTTACACACGAATTGGGTCGGCCTTGGCCAGGGCGTCAAACTTCATCAGGCTTGCCACCAGTGCATCCATCTTATCTAGCGGGATCATGTTTGGTCCGTCAGAGGGCGCGTTGTCCGGGTCCTCATGCGTTTCGATGAACACGGCGGCAATGCCAAGTGACACCGCAGCTCGGGCCATCACGGGTGCAAATTCCCTTTGGCCGCCGGATGATCCGCCCTGGCCCCCGGGCTGTTGCACTGAATGGGTTGCATCCATGACAACCGGATAACCGGTGCGTGCCATGGTGGGCAATGCGCGCATATCCGCAACCAACGTGTTGTAGCCAAACGATGCGCCGCGTTCGGTCAGCAGGATCTTTCTGTTGCCGGTGCTTTCAATCTTGGCCACCACATTCACCATGTCCCATGGCGCCAGAAACTGGCCCTTCTTCACATTGATGACCGCACCGGTGTTCCCCGCCGCCAGCAACAGATCGGTCTGGCGACATAGATAGGCTGGGATCTGCAGGACATTGCAGATTTCAGCCACGGGCGCGCATTGTTCGGCGGTATGCACATCTGTCAGTGTCGGGCAGCTAACCTTGTCCTTGACCGCCTGCATGATCTGCATGCCGGCATCCAATCCGGCACCGCGTTTGCCGCTGACCGAGGTCCGGTTGGCTTTGTCAAAGCTGCCCTTGAAGACAAACTGGGCTCCGTGTTTGGCGCAAATTGCGGCCATCTGCCGGGCAATCATCAAGGCGTGATCTTCGGTTTCCAACTGGCATGGGCCACCGATGACCAGAAGCGGGCGATCATTACTGATGGTCAGCTTGCCGATGTCAACATCATGCATCAGGAACTCACCTGTTCGCGCAGAATGGCCGCTGTAAGTGAAATCATCAGATAAATCCCCGAGAAGATGAGAAAGGCCAGGATCGTATTTTCAAAAGCGCGCGGGTAAGTCGCCTCATCCGGGGCAATGGGTCGCACACTTTGCGACAGGTAGCGGACTTGGCGGTTGGCTTCAATCCGGGCAGTTTCCATCTGTGTCAACGCCTGCTGAACCAGCACTGTACGGAAGGCGTAGTCTTCCTCCGCCGTGCGCAATTCGGTGTTGCGGGCTGCCAAAGACGTTCCCGCGGTGGTGCCAGATGTCATTTCGGCACGCAACTGGGCGGATAGTTCATCGATATTGGCGATCTGGTCGCGCAGACTTTGCACCTGCAATTCGCTCGGACGGGCCACGTTCAGCCGGGATTGCAGGATCAGGTTCAGCCGTTGGCGTTCAGCTTCCAGGGATGAAATCTGTGCCATCTGTGCCGAGGTCTCGGCGGCGACATCGATCTGCTGGAAATCCTGCTGGATGCGCAATAGTTCAGACAAAGCCTCCGCGCGGCGGCGCTCGGCCTCCTCATAGCTTTCGCGCGCGCCGCTCATCTGGTCGGCGCGCAAGCGGCTGGTCAACTGATCGACCTGTTCTTCGGCATAGCCGATCAGCGCATCCGAGAACTCAGCGCTTTTCTGGGGGTCGGCAGCGATCACGTCCATGCGAATGATGCCTTCGGTTGGATCATAGCTGATGCGCACATGATCCATATAAAGATCAAAGGCATCTTCATTTGTTGCATCGTCTGGCAGCCGCTGAATTTCATCAATCTCAGGGTCACTGAAATGCGCCTTGAACCCGTGATCGGCGTCCAGCCTCAGCATCGCCTCGCGTGAGGCGAGGTAGGATTGCACGGCGATACTGTCCTGCTGGGTTGCCATTGAAGTGCCCTGAAACAGGCTTGAAAGACCAGGAGCAGCCTGCTGCGACTGGGCCTGCTGGATCACAATTTCGGATTTCGTGGCGAACATTGGGGTCGCCATGGTGAAGTAATACCAGCCAACCATGAACGTGGGCAAGAATACGAAAAACGAAAGCCGGGTGAACAGCAGGAACAGTTTGCGGCGGCGGCGACGCGCGATGTCGCGCTGAATCGCGGCCACTTCCGCCAGTTGTCTACTGCCCGTTTGAGGGGCAGCTTTCGAAACGGCATTGCCGCCCTTCTGCACTTTTTCAGGTAGTTGAACCCGGGGCTGACCCTGTTTCTCCTTGTCGTCATCGGCGGTCACCAACTCCAAGACAGAGTTGCGTTGAAACGGATCAATTCCCGCAGCACGTAGCTGATAAATCGCATCGATATCCGATGCTACCGTTAGCCCGTGCTTTTGGGCCACGCGACGCGCCATCCGCAGTTGGCGTCCCGTCAAACCTTCCTGACTGATCGCCTGCAACGCAACTTCACGCTCAGCCTCCGCCGCCGGCGGGGCCTGCGGCGCATCCGGGGCATCGACAGGTGTTGCCTTGCCGCGTCTGATGCGGAACTTCTTAACCCTGGGTTTCGTAGTCATAGAGCACTTTCGCCTCTTCCAAGGTGTCAAACATATGCAGTTGCCCGTTTCTTAACACAGCAGCGGAGCGTGCAAACCTTTCCAAAGTGGCAGGTTGGTGTGAAACGATAATGATTGTGGTTTTCTCCAACCGTTCACGCAGAATTTGGCCTGCTTTGCGGTTGAACTCTGCATCCGTTGCACCGGGCATGCCTTCGTCGATCAGGTAGATGTCAAAATCCAGCGCGAGCATCAGGGCAAATGAAAACCGCTGCGCCATACCGCTCGAATAAACGCCGACAGGCTGATCGAAATACTCTTCCAACCCGCAAAGCCAGCGGCAAAACGCTTCGACATAGTCGGGATCAAGCCCATAAAGGCGCGCGATATAGCGGCTGTTTTCGCGGGCGGAGTGCTTTTGCGTGACCCCGCCCATGAATCCAAGCGGGAAGGATATCTTGCTGGTTCGTGTAATCGTCCCCTCGTCCGGTTTTTCCAAACCCGCCATCATCTTGATCAACGTGGTCTTGCCGGTGCCGTTCGGGGCCAGAATGCCCAGCGAATTGCCGAGCTCAACCCGAAAGGACACGCGGTCAAGGATCACCTTGCGCTGCGTGCCCGTCCAGAAAGACTTGCTGACATTCGCGAACTCTATCATTCCACTCTCGACGTTGCGCCGCCCCAATCATGACCGCAATAGCTTAACACCGCGTCACAATAGGCGATTTTTCAGTACATTACCCCCAAAATGAGGCAGTAATACAGCGACAAAGACGTGATCATTTCTTTTCTGCGGTATCGGGATGTGCGCACGCGATTGCGATTATTACCATCACCAATAAAATACGTGACGGCATGGCGAATGGAAATTGCAAAAAGGTCATGCGTCTGGCGAGGGCTTCTTTGACGGATGCCACAGAGACTGCCGGCTATGCTTCGGAATCCTCATTTGCGCGCACCTTCAAGAAAGAAGCGGGCCAGACTCCCGCCATGTTCCGCAAAGCAAATCGTGCCATTCATTCAAAATCCTGAACGATCTGCACGATCATTGGAACGCTCAAGCATGTATGATTTGGATCCCGTGACCTAATTTCAGTCTATCGACACTGACAACCAGTATTCCATAGAGAAAGAAAGAACCCATGTTTCCACGCTTCATCACCAAATCCATCCATGCCTACCCCGACTATCCTGTCGCTTTTGGACTGATCGCAATGCCTTTCCTGTTAGGTCTGGGTGCCACTGCGCCGCTGGCCTTCTGGCTGTCGGTCGTGACAGGGGTTGCGGCCTTTGCGCTGACCATTTTGACAGACCATCATCTGGGGATATTTCGTGTGCTGCCCTACAGCGTGCATCTGGCCGTTGACGGTCTTGTGGGAATCACCTTTGTTGCCGGACCGATTGTGTTAGGCTTCGCCGGATTGGATTTTTGGTACTACACGGTTCTTGGACTGACCGTATTGGCAGTTGTTGGTCTGCATCAGCCCGACGATCAGATCGCAACGGTCTGAAACGTTTCGACCATCGCGGAGGGCTGCGCGCAAGACGCAGCCCTTTACCACATGGGGGCACGACATGGCAGATAGCATACCTACCGAGACGCTTCTGGAGAAGGTACGTGCCTGCACGATCTGCAAGGATCTCCCATTGGGTCCGCGACCAATTCTCCAAATCAGTTCCCACGCCAAGCTACTCATCATTGGACAGGCACCGGGAAGGATCACACATCAGAAGGGGGTTCCTTTCGATGATCCATCCGGAGACCGGCTCAGAAATTGGTTGGGCGTCAATCGGAGCACGTTTTACGACGCTTCAAAGATCGCGATTGTGCCGATGGGATTTTGCTTTCCCGGAACCGGCAAAGGTGGCGATTTGCCACCGCGCTCGGAATGCGCGCCCGCCTGGCGAAAACCTATCCTGGCATCGCTGGTATCCATTGAGCTCACCTTGATCATTGGTCGCTACGCCATTGATTGGCACTTGCCCGAGTATTCCGGGCATACGGTAACCGCCGCCGTCCAGTCATGGACCAATGTGTGGCCCAGCCAACTGATCCTGCCCCACCCAAGCCCCAGAAATAACAGATGGCTGAAATCGAACCCATGGTTCGAAGATGATGTCATCCCCGCCTTGCGAAAGCGCACCAAGCAGTTGATCACGATCTCATGACGTATTGCGCTCGCCTCATTAGCTGACATTTGTGTGTATCGGCGATCTGTTGAATCTACACCGGTATGATCCTGACTGTTGACGACTCCTTTCAGCTGGACCGCAGCGGTTTGCGCAAAAGGATTCACAGATATTCTGGGCTACAAGGTCCATGACCCGATGGCCCTTGCGCTTGCGTTCCGGGCGCACCCACCCTAGGTCGCCCAGTATGACTGATCTCGATACCGCCCATGCCGCCATGCAAACGGCTCCCGACGATGACACCGCCCGCTTGCGTTTTTACGAACGGTTGGCGGATACGGAATTATTCATGCTGCTGGGGGGAGAGGCCGCAGGTGATAAGATCACTCCGGAGCTATTCGAGATCGACGATCAGCGTTTCACCCTTGTCTTTGACCGTGAAGAACGGCTGTCGCAATTTGTGGGTCGCGTCGCCCCCTATGCCGGGCTGCCCGGCCGAACCTTGGCCGAAATGCTGGCCGGGCAGGGCATCGGGCTGGCGCTGAACCTTGAAGTGGCCCCATCCGCAATGCTGATCCCGGCAGAGGCGGTGGATTGGCTTGTCACCACGCTGGGTAATGCGCCCGAGGAAACAGAGGCGCATTTTTCAGAGATTAGCACACCCAAAGTACCCGAAGCCGTGGTCACCGGGCTGGACAGGAAACTGGCCATTGCTGCGGGCCGCGCGCGTTTCGCCTATCTTGCCGCAGCGACCTATGATGATGGTGGGCGCGGGCATGTGCTGGCCTTTATTGACGCGGTCGATGGCGCTGAAAAAGCGCTCGCCGCTGCGGCAAGCGAGGCGCTGACCTTTTCCGGAATCGAAGCAGGCATGATCGACGTGCTATTCGTCCGAGCGACCGACCCGTTGGCGGCGCATCTGGCCAAGGTTGGCTTGCGCTTTGATCTGCCCCAGCCGGAATTGCCAGAAGCCCCCCCCGCACCCGGTATGGACCCGGACAAACCGCCGAATCTGCGCTAATGCAAGGGTCAAAGGGCGGATGGACTGGCTATTGCGCCGCCGCATCCATCCGGGCCAGCTCCGCCATCAGCCCGGCGCGGTCATAGCCACGATACCAGTCGATCCAACCGTCGCGACGTGTCTCGACCGATGATGACTTCAGCTTGGCGGCATATTGCCCATCCGGTGCGACCGTGAAGATGTAGGGCAAACCACCGACAAACGCTGCATCCGCACCGGATTGGAGCAGAACATCATAGCCATCGGCGGAATGATAATCCTCGATATGGACCAGGACGAAATGATCCGCCACAAATTGGTGAAGCGCGGCGGCATCTGGAGCTGGATCCTCGCGGGGCCTTTCGTTCAGGGTAACCTGTTCTGTTTCGGCATCACCCGGATCGCTGAACCGATAGGTCATCCTTGTGTGGTTGCCTGCGATATACGCGTCGAACACATGACACCAGATACACCATTCAGCACCGTAGCTGACCAACAGGGTCTTGCCTTCAGCGTTGGCGACGGAAAGCGCCCGTCGGAACAGCTTTGTCTGGCTGCCACATTCATCATAAAGGGCGGCGCGCCCACCCCGGCAGTTCCGCTCAATCTCGGCGGGCAGGATCGTGATGTCCTGTGCGGTGGCCGAGGCCGGATGCAACACAACTGTCAGGAGAACGATCAGAAGTAAGGCACGGAAGCGCGTAAACATAGGCTCAATACCCCTTTGAACGATTGACCAGATGCAGGAACCCTTCACCACGCTCACCGCGGCGGATGTTTTCGGCGATGACCTGCGATGCGGTCTCTGGCCTTGTAGTTGATGCGATATGCGGCGTGACAGTGACCCGAGGGTGACTCCAATAGGGATGATCCTTTGGCAGCGGTTCGACCCTGAACACATCCAGTGTGGCATGGGCGATCTGTCCGCTATCCAGCGCGTCCAGCAACGCGCCATCATCAATCAACGGCCCTCGGCCGGGATTGATGACAAAAGCCCCCTTGGCCATCAAGGCAAGTGTATCACCGTTCAGGATATCCTCGGTTTCTTGTGTTTGGGGCAGTAGCAGGACGACAATTTCAGCCCCTGCCAGCGCCCCTTTCAACCCATCATCGCCATGCAAACAACGGATATTGGGGATATCCTTGGGGTTCCGGCTCCACCCGGTTACGGGGAAACCCAGCCTATGCAACGCCTGCCCGCAAGCCGCCCCCAGCGCACCATTACCAAGGATCGTCACCGGGCGTTGGGCGGCCACAGGCGGGAAAACCCCGTCACGCCAAACCCCGTCCTGCCCGTGAATATGTGCATCCATGCCCAGATGATGGCGCATGGTGTGGCCGACCACCCATTCCACCATGCCGCTGGTCAGGCTGTCATCAACCATCCTGCATAAAGGTTGGGTCAGGGTCCGGTTATCGACGACAGTTTCAACCCCGGCCCACAGGCTCATGATCGCCTTCGTGCGCGTATAGGGGCTGAAATCGCGGACCGGGCCGTTCGGTGCAAAGACGATGTAGTCGGTCTGATCCGGGGCATGATCGCGGGACAGATCGACATCCAGACCGGCGGCGACAAATGCCGCGTTCAGTGGGGCCTCATATTCGAACCATCGGGGCGGCTGGGCAGAGAACAGGATATTCAGCATCAGCGGGGCTTATGCACATGCGCGCTTTGGACCAGTCCAAAGGCGACCAGAAGAACAAGCATCGCCGATCCGCCATAGCTGACCAGGGGCAATGGAACGCCCACAACAGGGGCAAGGCCGGTGACCATGGCCATGTTGACGGCAAAGAACAAAAAGAAAGTCATCGCAATTCCAAGTGTCAGAAGGGATGCAAAGCGATCCCGGTTCGTGATGGCGGTGAAAACACAAAATGTAACGATTAGCAGGTAGAGGACCAGCAGGGTAAAGGCGCCCACAAATCCAAATTCCTCCGCCAGGGTGGTAAAGATGAAATCGGTGTGTTTTTCGGGCAGAAAGTTCAGTCGGCTTTGGGTGCCTTGCATGAAACCACGCCCGGTCCAGCCACCCGAGCCAAGGGCAATCTTGGCCTGAGTGATGTGGTAACCGGCACCCAGCGGATCATTGGAGGGGTCAAGAAACGTATCGATCCGGCGGTACTGGTAGTCTTTCAGCAATTGCCACGGCGTTCCGCGACTTTGAAACACCGCCACAATGGCACCGACACCGCCGCCGATCACGGTCGCAAAATAGGCCCAATGGACCCCCGCCATGAACATGACGGTCGCCCCGCCCATCAACAACAACAGGGCAGTGCCCAGATCAGGCTGGCTCAGGACCATGGCAACCGGGGCCAGAATAAACAGCACGGGCAAAATTACCCAAAATGGGTGCGAAACCTTCTTGTTGGGAAGCCAGTCATAATAGGCAGCCAGAAACATCACCAAGGTGATCTTGGTCAACTCGGAAGGCTGCAAGCGCATGAAGCCCAGGTTGATCCAGCGCTGGGCGCCCATATTGACCTCGCCGAAGAACTCGACCGCCAGCAAAAGAACAATGGAACCGCCAAAAGCCAGAAATGCCATATTGCGCCAGAACCAGATCGGCACCATGGCCACAAAGATCATCAACACCAGCCCCATGGCGAAACGCTTCATTTGTGGTTCCATCCACGGGGTGGGGGAGCCACCCGCCACCGAATAGAGCATCAGAAAACCAAAGGCTGACACCGCGATCAGCAGCATGATGATCGGCCAGTTCAAATACCATAGCTTGCGCAGGCCGGTGGGCACAAATTTGGTATTATACTCAAGATAACTCATGCTCGGCCCAACCCCTTCGAACCCGGCGGGACGCGAGCTTCGATCCGACGTTGCTGTTCGGCAATCTGGTCGCGAACATTCGATGGGTATGCCTCAAGCGGGGGCGGCCCACCGTAGAGAGCCTGCAACATGATATCGCGGGCAATTGGGGCAGCGGCGCGCGATCCGCCGCCGCCATGTTCCACGACAACGGACAAAGCATAGCGCGGCTTGTCATAGGGGGCGAAGCTGACAAATAATGCGTGGTCGCGGCGCTCCCACGGCAGGTCTTCGTTTTTTGTCACACCAGCGGCGCGTTCCTCGGCCGTAATCCGGCGCACCTGGCTGGTGCCGGTCTTACCTGCCATTGCATTATCTTCGGCAGTGATCCGCGATTGAAAGGCGGTGCCGCGCCGGTGATTGCAGACATCGTTCATTGACGCGCGAATACGCCGCAACGTGTTTTCATTGATGCCAAGGCTCTGGCCCAATCCACTGGGTTGTTCGACACCGTCAATCAGGCGTACCAGTCTTGGGGTCACCTCGCGCCCCGTGGCAATTCGCGCGCTCATCACCGCCAGTTGCAAGGGCGAGGCAAGCACATAACCCTGCCCGATAGAGGCGTTGACCGTATCACCGATGCGCCATTCCTCATCCCGAACCTCGCGTTTCCAGGCCTTGTCGGGGGCAAGGCCACGGGCTACGGCAGACAAGGGCAGATCATGTTTGATCCCCAGCCCCAGCTTGCGCGCCATCTCCGCCATCTTGTCGATGCCGACGCGCTGGGCGATCTCATAGTAATAGCAATCGCAGGATTGTTTCAGGCTTTCATGTAAGTTGATGTTGCCATGGCCGCCACGTTTCCAGCAGTGAAAGCGGACATTGAAAACATCAGTGAAGCCGGGGCAATAGACGGTTTCATCTGCGGCAACGACCCCAGCCTCCATCGCGGCCAGTGCTGTCACCATCTTGAAAGTCGAACCGGGTGGATAGGTCCCTTGCACGGCCTTGGCTGCCAATGGACGGTATTTGTCAGCGTTTAGCGCATTCCAGTCTGTCGTAGAAATACCACGAACAAACAGGTTGGGATCAAATGCCGGGGCCGAGGCAACTGCACGCAGATCGCCATTTTCCAGATCGATGACCACAGCGCCCGCGCTTTCACCGTCCAGACGGGCCTGCACATAAGATTGCAGGCGACTGTCGAGCGTTAACTGAATATCCTTACCGGGCTCACCCTCCTGTCGGTCCAACTCTCGCATGATGCGGCCTGCAGCGTTCACCTCAATCCGGCGGGTGCCCGCACTACCACGGAGCGTATGCTCCAGTTTGTTTTCCGCGCCGGTCTTGCCAATCTGGAATTTCGGAATCTGCAAAAGCGGGTCATCGTCATCAATGCGGCTCAGGTCATAATCGCTGACCGGTCCAACATAACCCACAACATGCGCCAGGTCAGCGCCCCATGGGTAAACCCGGCTCAGGCCCACCTCAGCAGAAATGCCGGGCAGGGTCGGGGTATTGAGATTAATGCGGGCGACGTCCTCCCAGCTAAGCCGATCCGCTATGGTCACCGGCACAAATGGCGAACGGCGCTGCATCTCCTCCATGGCGCGGGCCAGGTTATCAGGGTCGATTTCGACCAGTTCGGTCAGTTTGGCCAAAACCTCGCCGATATCCCCCGCATCCTCGCGGACCATGACGACCCGGTAATTCTGTTCGTTGTCTGCAATCGGAATGCCGTTTCGGTCAAAAACCATGCCCCTTGCTGGGGGCAGCAGGCGAATGTTGATCCGGTTTTCTTCGGCCAGCAGGCGAAACTCATCGGCCTGTTCGACCTGCATTGCGCGCAGGCGCATTCCCAATGCGCCGACAATCCCAAGCTGGACGGTACCAACGACAAGGGCGCGGCGGCCGATGATGCGCGCGCTTTCGACATTATCCTTTGGGGTGCGTTTCATATTCGCTGCCCTCTGCTATTCAGCTGGCCTGGGTTTGGGCGGCTTATACCGAAACCAAAATGGGCAATCAGAACAACCAAGGGATAGGCGAGGATGGTGGCCATCATTTGAAGCAGCGTCAGGCCCAGCGGCGCTTGCGGCGTCATCACGATGGCAAGCACAAGGCGGTTGGCCACCGTAATCGCAGCAATGCCAAAGGCAATCATGCCCCATTCAACGATCAAGGGCATATTGCGGATGTTATTGGAGCGCTTGCGGATCGCCTCTGTCAGGATAACGACCAAAGCGGCCCATAAGCCCGGAGGGCGCTGGAATAGCAGATCGGTGATCAAGAAAATGGCTGCGATGAAAAAGACAGGCAGATAAGCGGGGCGGCGGGCGACCCATGCCAGTGTTGCCGCCAGCAAGATATCGGGGGCGGCCCAAACTGCCGGGCGCATGTCCAGCGGCACCAACTGAATCACGATGATCACAAAGGCGAGGGCCAGAAACACGGCGCGCCTGATCCAGACCTTTGCGGGGGCAAACTCAGCCATCGGCGGCGGCCCCCAGATTGGTCGCGGCGGCAGGTCCGTAGAATTCAGTTTCCGGGGTCAGCAGGCGGCCCGGATCGTTAATCTCTTCATGTGGTTGTGATCGTAAGACACGCAGAAATTCCAGCCGCTGATAATCAGCCGCCAGCCGGACACGGAACCGACGATCATTGCCAAGCGCCACCTGACCCACTAGCAGATCAGCGGGGAAAACACCGCCGTCGCCCGACGACACAACGCGGTCACCGGGGCGTATCAAGGCCGTATCTTCCAAAAATTCCAATGGAGGGGTCAGGGTGTTGTCACCGGCCAGGATAGCCTTCTGCCCTGATGGCTGAATCGTAACTGGGATGCGGCTGGACGTGTCGGTCAATAACATCACACGGCTGGTGTCCTGCCCGACCCCGGCAATGCGGCCGACCAGGCCAATACCATCCATCGTCGGCCAGCCATCAATAATACCATCACGTGTACCCACATTCACCAATACGGATTGGCGAAACGGTGATCCGCTATCGGTGATGACAACGCCAGTGACATAGGTCAGCTGCGGATCAATGCGTACATTGTTCAGGCCCAACAGCTTTGCGTTTTCCTGCTCCAACTGCAATGCGGCCTCTTTCCAGGCCTTCATCTGCTGCAACTCGCGGCGCAGGTCTTGGTTCTGGGCAGCCAGTTGCTGGTAGCTTTGGAAATCGCTGATCAGGTTGGCAATGCCGGTGATCGGGGCCATTGCCCAGTCGAATGACGGGACGATCTTGTCGATGGCAGCCGCCCGAAACCGTTCCACGCGGGGGCTGTCGATGCGCCAGATCAGGAATGTACCCATCAGTGTCAGCAGGATAATCCCGACCAGCAATCTGCGGATCGGGCCAACATAGTCTTCGCTGTTCTTATCCTTTGCCAAGGTGAACCTCGGTCGGGGCGTTAACTGTCGTAATCTATCACATGCCGAAGCTGTTTTTCATATTCTAAGGCACGACCGGTGCCCAAGGCCACACAATTGAGTGACTCGTCAGCCACGGAAATCGCCAGCCCGGTCTGTTCGCGCAAGGCGAGATCAAGCTGTCCCAGCAAGGCGCCGCCACCGGTCAGCATCACGCCGCGATCAACGATATCGGCGGCAAGGTCGGGAGGGGTTGCTTCAAGGGCGGTCATCACCGCCTCGCAGATTGACTGGACAGGTTCGGCCAGCGCCTCGGCGACCTGCGCCTGACTAATCTCTGTTTCCTTGGGCACGCCGTTCAGCAGGTCACGCCCCCGGATATGCATCGATTGGCCGCGCCCATCATCGGGCATGCGGGCGGTGCCGATGGATGTCTTAATCCGCTCTGCCGTGCTTTCGCCGATCAGAAGGTTATGCTGGCGGCGCAGATAGTTGATGATCGCCTCATCCATACGGTCGCCGCCGACGCGAACGGACCGGGCATAAACGATATCCCCCAGTGACAGCACGGCAACCTCTGTCGTGCCGCCGCCGATATCAACAACCATGTTGCCGGTCGGGTCAGTGATCGGCATGCCTGCGCCAATGGCGGCGGCAATCGGTTCGGCGATCAGACCAGCACGGCGGGCACCAGCAGCCAGAACCGAACTGCGGATCGCGCGTTTTTCAACCGGGGTGGCGCCATGGGGCACGCAGACGATGATCTTGGGCTTGGAGAATGTCGTGCGGCGATGCACCTTGCGGATGAAGTGTTTGATCATCTCTTCGGCCACATCAAAATCGGCGATGACACCGTCGCGCATCGGGCGGATCGCCTCGATACTTCCGGGGGTACGGCCCAGCATCAGCTTGGCATCCTCACCCACGGCCAACACTTTTTTCTGACCATCCTTCACATGATAAGCGACCACCGAAGGTTCGGACAGGATCACGCCCTTGCCTTTGACATAGACCAGCGTGTTCGCCGTGCCCAAATCAATTGCCATATCTGATGAAAACAATCCGCCGAAGCCTGCCATGCCCTTGGCCTTCCCATACCCATTTCGAAATTCCAGTGCCTATCCCGCAGTACTGGCTCGGGATGCTTATAAAGAAGGCTGCGTAAGGATAGAACCCCTTGTTTTGCGGAACGCGGCGGCAAGTTGCTGCTTTACCTTACTCAATCCATATTCTGCGGGAAGTGGAAATGGAAAGCTAAAAATTGTACTTTTCGAACAAACATGCCGAATTGGAAGTCGATATGTGCCAACGCAATTGAAAAGGGCGGCCAACTTCCCGGACCGCCCCTTCGCTCTTTTGATCGGAACCTATGGCTCAGGCATCCTTGTAGCTGACACCTTTGACATCATAACCCGGCTCTGATTGTTCGCGGCGCACCAGCAATCGGTTCAGCGCGTTGATATAGGCCTTGGCACTGGCAACAACGGTGTCGGTATCGGCGGATTGGCCGGTTGCGATACGGCCATCCTCCTCCATCCGGACCGAAACCGTTGCCTGCGCATCCGTGCCCTCGGTCACCGCACTCACCTGATAAAGCTGCAGGCGTGCTGAGTGAGAAAAAAGCGCCTTTACCGCGTTGAAGGTGGCGTCAACCGGGCCGTCACCCGTGGCCGATGTTTCAACATCGGCACCGTCAATCTCCATCACCATATCGGCGGTCTGCGGCCCATCGGTGCCGCAGACAACCTTCAGCGATTTCAGCTTCAGCCGGTCATCGCCGCTGTCATTCTGATAGACCAGCGCCATCAGATCATCATCAAAGACTTCCTTCTTGCGGTCTGCCAGATCCTTGAACCGGACAAACACATCATTCAGCTGATTGTCGGCCAGATCAAATCCCAACTCAGTCAGTTTGGCGCGCAGGGCCGCGCGACCTGAATGCTTGCCCAAGGGCAGCGATGTACCGGAGAGGCCCACATCCTCCGGCTTCATCACCTCGAAGGTTTCGCGGTTCTTCAGCATGCCGTCCTGATGGATACCGCTTTCATGGGCAAAGGCGTTCTTGCCCACTATGGCCTTGTTGAACTGCACCGGAAAGCCGGACACGGTGGCCACGCGACGCGAGATGTTCATGATCTTGCGGGTGTCGATCCCCGTTGTGTAGGGCATGATGTCGCCCCGCACTTTCAGCGCCATCACGACCTCTTCCAAGGCCGTGTTGCCTGCCCGCTCGCCCAAACCGTTGATCGTGCATTCGATCTGGCGTGCGCCGCCTTCGACGGCGGCCAGCGAATTGGCCGTCGCCATGCCCAGATCATTATGGCAATGGGTGGCAAAGATCACGTCATCCGCGCCGGGCACATTTTCGATCAACATGCGGATCAGATCGGCGCTTTCCACCGGGGCGGTATAGCCCACGGTATCAGGGATGTTGATCGTCGTGGCACCGGCCTTAATCGCAATTTCGACCACGCGGCGCAGGTAATCCTCTTCGGTGCGGGTTGCATCCATGGGCGACCATTGCACATTGTCACACAGGTTGCGGGCATGGGTTACCGTGTCGTGAATACGCTCGGCCATTTCATCCATGTTCAGGTTCGGGATCGCCCGATGCAAAGGCGATGTGCCGATGAAGGTATGGATGCGTGGGGACTTGGCATGTTTGACGGCCTCCCAACAGCGGTCGATATCCTTGTAATTGGCGCGCGCCAGCCCGCAGATGGTGGCGGACTTGGCCCGCGCGGCAATCTCGCTGACGGCCTTGAAATCACCCTCGGACGCGATGGGAAACCCCGCCTCGATGATGTCGACGCCCATTTCGTCCAGCAGTTCGGCGATCTCCAGCTTTTCGTCATGGGTCATTGTGGCACCCGGGGACTGTTCGCCGTCGCGCAGGGTGGTGTCGAAGATCAACACTTTATCATTGGTCATATCTGAATTCCTTGGTTTCTTAGCAAAAATCCGGCGCTGATCCCCTCTGAGCGGTCGCGCCGAAAGGCACGCTCAGAGGCTGCTAAGAAGTAGGATGTCGCGCAGAAGCAGACCCTTCGGGCCTCTGCTGGGGATATGTGCGCGGTTCATCATGGCCGCGACTATACAATTGTTTCAAAGGTTGAAAAGTCATGAATTGTCGAAACACCGTGTTTTTGTGGCCGGCAGCACAGCCGATGCTGCGCTTTTACGCATTTCCGGCTAGGCTGACCGAATGCGCGGACTACTCAGAACTCTTGCCACTGTCGGCTTGATTGGCTTGGCAACACCCGCTGTGACGTGTGATCTGGCGCTCGTGTTGGCCTTCGACGTGTCGGGCTCGGTCAATGCAGAGGAATATCGTCTGCAAGTTGACGGTCTGGCGGCTGCCTTGCAGGACGGTTCGGTGTCCGAGGCGCTGGTGCGTGGTCGCGTGGCCGTCATGGTGATGCAATGGACTGGCACATCGCGGCAGCATATCTCTCTCCCCTGGCGGCGGATCGAGAGTTTTGCGGATGTGGACCAACTCGCGTCGGATGTGGCCCGTATTGAACGCGGATGGCGTGATTTTTCGACTGCAATCGGCGAGGCGATGCAGCTTGCCCTGATCAATTTCGACGACGTTCCTGACTGTAAGCGGCGGGTCATCGATATTTCCGCTGATGGCGTATCAAACGAAGGCGTCCTGCCGCAGGATATGCGCCCTGCATTGGATGCGGCGGCCATTGTCGTCAATGGGCTCGCCATCGAGAGTGATGTTGACGGATTGGTCGGCTATTTTCGCCACTCAGTGATCACCGGGCCGGGTGCGTTTGTGATCAGCGCATCGGACTACACCGACTATCCGCGGGCCATCCGGCAAAAGCTGTTGCGGGAAGTGACCGATCAGCTTGCTGACATCGGGTCGTCAGAACATCAGGCAATCCGAGATCGCAGGTAGCGGATCTGCCCCAACCGGCAAGGTGGGCAAATAGGAGAAAGAGGCGATACTGGCCCCGCTGTCAAATGCGATGAAAATCTGGTTTGACCCGGGGCGGATGGCAATCCCTTCGGGATCGTTGCCATAGGGCAGCAGCGACGTGGTGCCAAGCAGCGTGCCCTCACCATCAAACTCATAAAGGCTGTTGGTCCCTTCCCAATCATCCACGATCAACAGATACCCGGTGCGCGGATCGCGGGCGATGCCCTGCGCCTCGGTCAGGGGCGGATCCAGATCAAGCGTGCTGATCTGCCGGATGATCGCCCCATCGGGGGACAGCCATGTCATCCGTTCCGGATCATCCTCAACCATGATGATCGTGCCATCAGCATCAATGGCGAGCCCCTCGGTATCCGCCCATGGCATATCCACTTTAAACGGATCGGCCAGCGCCACGCCATCCTTGCTGAGCCGTTGAAACCCGCCCAACCCATCAGCCACCAGTAGCGCGTCGCCCTCGACCGTGATGGCCTTGATTCGGGACAGGTCGCTGCCGAAACGGCGCAGTTCTTCGCCTTGTAGGGTGACCAGCGTGACTTCTGGCCCTTCATTCGCGATCCAGAGTCCACAGAAAGTGGGGTCGTAATCCAGGCTGGCCGGACGGTTCAGGTCGTAGCTGTCGATATAGGTCAGTTCCAGCGCGACCACAGGACTGGCCAGCACGGAGAGGCAAGTCAGCAATAGTCGCATGGAAACCTCCTTGTCACCCTATCAGGTGGCACTAAATCACACCAAGTCAAAGGAGAAGGCGATGCGAGCACTCATTATCGGGGCAAGTGGCGGGATTGGGGCTGCGGTTACGGCCCAGTTGCGCGAGCGGGGATGGGACGTCACGACGCTTTCGCGCTCTGAAGACGGGTTTGATGTGGGCAATGCAGGATCCGTGGACAAAACACTGGATCGGATCGCAGGGCCATTTGATCTGATCTTTATCGCCGTGGGTATTCTTGCCCCACTGTGGGGCAGCCCCGAAAAAGCACTAAGTGCCGTCAAACCCGGTGATATGGCGCGGGTCTTTGCCGTGAACACAATCGGGCCCGCGCTTATCCTGCGTCATGCTGGGCGGTTATTGCCCAAGGACAAGCGCGGGGTTGTGGCCACATTGTCGGCGCGTGTCGGCTCCATCGGGGATAATCAGATTGGCGGCTGGCACTCCTACCGGGCCTCCAAGGCGGCGTTGAACCAGATCATCCATGGCGCTGCGATCGAGCTTGGCCGGTCTCACAAGAAATCCATCTGCGTGGCGCTGCATCCGGGCACGGTCGCAACATCCTTTACGGCCAACTATGCCGGACGGCACAAAACAGTGCCCGCAACAGAAGCCGCCGCCAACCTACTCGATGTCATCGCCGAATTGACCCCAAAACAATCGGGTGGCTTTTTTGACTATGCCGGGCGGGAGATTCCATGGTGAGGCTGGTCCTCGTTCTGGGTGATCAGCTGTCACCCAATCTCAGCGCCTTGCGAAGATGCGACAAGGACAATGACGTGGTGGTCATGGCCGAGGTCGCGGATGAGGCAACATATGTCCCGCATCACCCCAAAAAGATCGCGTTTCTCTTCGCCGCGATGCGCAAATTTGCCGCCGGGCTGCGCAATGATGGCTGGCAGGTGGCTTATACCCGGCTGGATGATGATGAAAATACCCGGTCAATCACGGGTGAGCTGATCCGGCGCGCTGCTGAATATGATGCCACAGGCGTGGTCTATACAGAACCCGGCGAATGGCGGCTGATCGCCGCTCTGGGTGATATGCCCATCAAGACCCATCAATTGCCCGATGACCGCTTTATTGCGTCCCATCAGGAATTTGACGATTGGGCCGATGGGCGCAAGCAATTGCGGATGGAATATTTCTATCGCGAGATGCGGCGCAAGACCGGCCTGCTAATGGATGGTGATCAGCCGGAAGGGGGCAAATGGAATTACGATCATGACAACCGCAAACCCGCCCCTGATCAGGTCGATTATGGCGGTCCGATGCAATTCAGCCCGGATGATGTGGTGGAAGATGTGCTTGATCTGATCCAGGGCCGGTTCAGCGATAATTTCGGCGCCTTGCGCTCCTTCTGGTTTGCCACCGATACCGGGCAGGCGCGCCAGCATCTGGCCCATTGGATCAAGGGCGGCTTACCGAAATTCGGTGACTTTCAGGATGCAATGCTGAATGATCATCGGTTTCTCTATCACGCGGTTATCGGGCTTTATCTGAATGCAGGGCTGCTTGATCCGTTGGAGGTTTGCCAAAGGGCCGAGCAGGCGTATCGCGATGGCGACGCACCGCTAAACGCTGTCGAAGGGTTCATCCGTCAGATCATCGGTTGGCGGGAATATGTGCGGGGCATCTATTTTCGTGAGGGGCCGGATTACATGACCCGCAATGCGCTGGGCCATGATCGCAAGCTGCCCGCGATGTATTGGGGCGCTGCGACCAAGATGAATTGCATCGCCAAATCCGTCCAGCAAACGCAGGAAGAGGCCTACGCACATCATATCCAGCGCCTGATGGTGACAGGCAATTTCGCATTGCTGGCGGGCGTTGACCCGGCGGAAGTGCATGAATGGTATCTGGCCGTTTACGCCGATGCCTTTGAATGGGTCGAAGCACCCAACGTGATCGGCATGTCGCAATTCGCTGATGATGGGGTCATCGCATCAAAGCCTTATATATCGTCCGGAAACTACATCCGGAAAATGTCGGATTATTGCGGGGCATGCACCTATGATGTGAATGACAGAACGGGCAGGGATGCCTGCCCCTTCAATCTTCTTTTCTGGCATTTCCTTGATCGACACAAAGAGCGTTTCGCCCGTAATCCCCGCATGGGGAATATGTACCGCGTATGGGAGGGCATGGATTCCGAGACGCAAAAAACGATCCTGAAAGAAGCCGATGAATGGCTGATACAGCTGGATGCGGGCGCACACGTTTAACGCGATGCGCTGCTGTTGTCGTCCTTTCGCCACATACCGGCGCAAATGATTGAAAATTAGTTTGAAATTTACGCCCCTGCGTTTAAGGGTGACGCGGGGGCGTTTGGAGTACTAGTTATGACGTTTTATACGAAAAGTTTCGCTACCGCATTCATCGCATCGTTGTTTCCGTTCGCTGCCGCTGGGCAGAACAGCGGCGCGACCATTCAATGCGGTCAGATCTATACAGTTGTTTCCGGCGACACGCTGGGGCAAATCAGTTCGCGGGCCTATGGCACCAGCCGGGCCTATACGACCATTTTCGAGGCGAATACCGCCACGATCGGATCCAACCCCAACCTGATCCTGATCGGCCAGAAGTTGCAAATACCTTGCCCCCCTGGTCAGGAAGCAACAACAACCGCCGCAGTTCCTGCCGAAGAACCGACGGTCGCGGAAGAGGTTGAGGCCGTCACAGTCAGCCAGACCGAGCAAGAGGTCGAACAAGCCTCAAACGCTGATCCGCTGACACTGACCTTCAACAAGACGTCGGCCCCGAAATTCATCATGAATAGCGGGATTATTGATCTGTATCTCGCCGAGATCACCGAAGTGACCGAAGGGCGGGTCCAGTTCATCGATCCTGATGTCATGAACCGCAATCCGCGCGACCAATACGACCTTGTAACCTCGGGACAGGTTGACGGGACCTATATCTTTAACGGTGACCTGAGCGCCTCGCATCCGCTTTTGCAACTGCCAATGCTTCCCCTGATGGGCGGATCTGCCGAACAAACTGCCGTGTCCATGTGGCGCCTGCATGATACATATCTGTCGCAGACAGATTATTTTGATGATGCTCACCTTCTTGGCTTCATCGCAGCGCCTGCAGCACATATTTGGCGGTTGAGCGATGAACCCGTTGTGTTGGGGGATGAAATCGCGGCCAAGAACAACTACGCCGTACCTTACTTCGAAGGTCTCGACACACGTGGTCCGGCCGCGGTGCGTGACGAAGTCACAATGCGTTTGTCAGCCTTCAACGAAGAAAGCAACGGAACGTTGACGTTCTTCATGGCGCATGGCGCCGCGCGTGCCGCTGGCGTTTGGACTGATGATCGGACCGTGACAGAGGTACCCAACGGCATGTATACGCCAACCTTCTCGGTCGTGTTGTCAAATGAAGCATGGGCGCAAATCTCTGAACAGGACCGTCAGGCAATCTGGGACATCTCGGGCGAGCGTCTGGCAAGCCGTTCCGCATCATGGGATGCTTTCGACAACGGCCACCGGTTACATATGCTTGATACCGGTCTGAACGCAATCAAGGCAGATGACGCACTTCTGGCAGAGCTCGAAAGCTATTCGGCGGCGCGTTTGGAAGGCTGGAAAGCAGCGGCTGACGCGCTGGGCATTCCGGGCACAGATGCTGTCAATGCATATCGCAGCGATCTTGCATCACTTCAGGACAGATTGATCTTCGAATAAACTACACGAAGACTGCGATGAAATGAATGGGACCGGCTCTGCCGGTCCCTTTTTTCTGTTCAAGCACTGCCCGCACGGCCATCCCAATCAAAACACGACAAGCAATCGTTCAAAATGATAGACGTATATCAGAATTGCTTTACCATGCTGACCAACCAGCATCGGGCATATAGGGGATAGATTGGTTTCATCGACATTATCAGATGTGGCGCGCTTGGCAGGGGTGTCCTATGCGACGGCCGATCGCGTTGTGAACCAACGTAGCCGGGTATCCGAAAAGGCAGCGCGCAAGGTCAACGACGCCGTCGCGCAACTGGGTTATGTCCGCAATGTCGCAGCCGCGAACCTGTCGCAGAGAAGAACATATCGCTTTGTGTTTCTTTTGCCTGACGGGCCGAATGCCTTTTTCCAGAAAATCCGGGGGATCATTTCGGCGCGGGATCAAGATCAACGCAACACCATGCTTGAACAGATCGACGTTCCCGCCTTCAACGAGAAGGCCCTGCGCACGCAGCTTGCCAATCTTTACGGGCAGAAAATCGATGGCGTTGCTGTGGTTGGGTTGGATGTGCAGGGTCTCGCGCCCGAACTAACAGCATTGCGATCTCTGGGAACACCTGTTGTCTCATTGATATCTGACCTGCCCCGCGATCATCGCAACGCGTATATCGGCATTGATAATATAGCAGCGGGTCGGACGGCGGCGCGTCTTCTGGGCATGGCCCATGCTGGTCAAGCTGGCAGGCTGCAAGTGGTCGCTGGTGATCTGACAGCCCGCGACCATCGGGATCGGCTGGCTGGATTTCGGCAAGTGATTACAGCCGATTTTCCAACCATAACCATGCCAGATCTGATCGAAGGGCGCGATGATAGTGTATTGATCGCAAAGGCGATGACGATCAGCCTTGCTGACAACCCCGATCTGACAGCCATCTACAGCATAGGAGCCGGAAATAATGGTCTGATCCAGGCAATAAGGGCCCAATCATTACGGCCCATTGTGGCCCTGCATGAACTGGTGTGCCTTTCGCGCTCGGCGCTTTGCGATGGCTTGATCCATTACGTGATTGACCAACGTCCTGAAGAGGAGGTTGACGCAGCCCTCGCCCTGATGCGGGCATTGATCGACAATGTCCCGCCGCCGCCTATCAAACCGATTTTGCCGACAATCTACCTCCGCGACAATCTTCCCCCATTGCCAGAACAGGAACCGCCCCAATGACCAAATCAATCAGCTTCTTTGGTGATCAATCGCCGCTGTCTTATGCCCCCGAAAGCAGTGATCTGGCCTTTCGCCACTACAACCCGGATGAGGTCGTGTTGGGTAAAAGGATGGAGGATCATCTGCGTTTCGCTGTTGCCTATTGGCACAGCTTTGCGTGGCCCGGTGGTGATCCGTTTGGCGGACAGACATTCGACCGGCCGTGGTTTGGTGACACGATGGAACTGGCGCGGCTCAAGGCCGATGTCGCCTTTGAGATGTTCGATATTCTGGGCGTGCCGTTTTTCTGCTTCCATGACGCGGATATCCGACCCGAAGGCGACACATTCGCCGAAAGCCGCCGCAATTTCGAAGAGATCATTGATGTTTTTGCCGCCAAGATGGAAACATCAAAAACGCGCCTCCTCTGGGGCACCGCCAATCTGTTTTCGCACCGGCGCTTCATGTCTGGCGCCTCCACCAACCCCGACCCGGATGTGTTTGCCTGGTCGGCAGCGACGGTAAAGCTATGCATGGACGCGACCCACCGGCTGGGCGGCGAAAACTACGTGCTCTGGGGTGGGCGCGAAGGGTATGAAACCCTGCTGAATACCAACCTCGGTCAGGAATTGGACCAAATGGGCCGCTTCCTGTCGATGGTCGTCGACTACAAACACAAGATCGGGTTCAAAGGCACCATTCTGCTGGAACCAAAACCGCAGGAACCGTCCAAACATCAATATGACTATGACGTGTCCACGGTCTATGGGTTCCTCAAGAAATACGGGCTGGAAAATGATGTAAAGATGAATATCGAACAGGGGCACGCAATTCTGGCGGGCCATTCATTCGAACATGAAATCGCCATGGCAGCGACCCACGGCATCCTTGGGTCGATCGACATGAACCGGAATGATTACCAATCCGGCTGGGACACCGATCAGTTCCCCAATAATGTGCCAGAGGTCGCGCTGGCCTATTACGAAATCCTCAAGGCGGGTGGCTTCACGACCGGTGGCACGAATTTCGATGCCAAGCTGCGGCGCCAGTCGCTTGACCCAGCCGACCTGATCGCGGCCCATGCCGGGGCCATGGATGTCTGCGCGCGCGGGTTGAAAGCGGCGGCGGCCATGCTGGAGGATGGCACGCTGGAAACAATGCGTGCGGAGCGCTACGCAGGCTGGCAATCCTCGGCTGCGCAGGACATGCTGAACAGTGATCTGGAGACGATTGCGGCAAAGGTCGAGGCGGACGGGATCAACCCGCAACCCCGTTCCGGGCGGCAGGAAATTCTGGAAAACATCGTCAATCGCTTCGTCTAAAGCCAACAGGGAAAAAATCATGAAAACCATTAAAGGCCCGGCACTGTTTCTGGCGCAATTCGCCGGGGACGAGGCGCCATTCGACAGTTGGGATGGCATCACCAAATGGGCTGCCGATTGCGGGTATAAAGGCGTGCAGGTGCCGTCATGGGACGCGCGCTTCTTCGATCTCGACAAGGCCGCAGACAGCAAGGATTACTGCGATACGTTCAAGGGGCAGGCAGCCCAGAACGGCATCGAAGTGACCGAACTGTCGACTCACCTGCAAGGGCAGTTAGTGGCGGTTCACCCGGCCTATGACACGGCCTTTGACGGGTTCGCGGCCCCTTCTGTGCAGGGCAACCCCAAGGGCCGGCAAGTCTGGGCGGTGGATCAGGTGAAAAAGGCGATCACCGCGTCGGCCCATATGGGCATCGGCAGCATGGCCACTTTTTCCGGCGCTTTGGCCTGGCCCTATATCTACCCGTGGCCGCAACGGCCCGCCGGTCTGGTGGAGGCCGCGTTTGACGAATTGGCGAAACGCTGGCGGCCCATTCTGGATCATGCGGAGGCGAACGGCGTCGATATCTGCTATGAAATCCACCCGGGCGAGGATTTGCACGACGGTGTAACGTTCGAGATGTTTTTGGATCGTGTCGGCGGACATGCCCGTGCCAATATGCTCTATGATCCGAGCCATTACGTGCTGCAATGCCTCGACTATCTGGACCATATCGACATCTACAAGGACCGGATCAAGATGTTCCACGTCAAGGATGCTGAGTTCAACCCAACCGGGCGGCAAGGCGTCTATGGCGGCTATCAGTCATGGGTCGACCGCGCTGGGCGGTTCCGCAGTCTTGGCGATGGGCAGGTCGATTTCGGGGCGATCTTTTCCAAGCTCAGCGCCAACAATTTTGATGGCTGGGCCGTGGTAGAGTGGGAATGCTGCCTGAAACATCCAGAGGACGGCGCGCGAGAAGGTGCGCAATTCGTCAAGGATCACATCATCCGCGTGACCGACAAAGCCTTCGATGACTTCGCCGATAGTGGCACGGATGATGCAGCCAACCGCAAAATGCTGGGGATTGACTGATATGGCGCGTATTCGTTTGGGCATGGTGGGTGGCGGCAATGACGCCTTTATCGGCGGGGTGCACCGGATCGCGTCGCGTATCGACGACCGCTTTGAATTGGTGGCGGGGGCGCTATCGTCCACCCCCGAAAAGGCGCGCACCAGTGCAGCAGCGCTGGGCGTTCCGCGCTCCTATGACAGTTTCGCCGAGATGGCAGCGGCAGAGGCCGCGCGCGACGACGGGATTGAGGCTGTGGCCATCGTCACCCCCAACCATGTGCATTACCCGGCGGCCAAGGCGTTTTTGGAACAGGGCATTCACGTCATCTGCGACAAACCCCTGACCGCTACGATGGCAGATGCCGACGCGATGCAGGCAGCCGTGGCGGGTTCCGATGCGCTCTTTGTGCTGACCCATAACTATACCGGTTATCCGATGATCCGGCAGGCCCGCGCCATGATCGCAGATGGTGAACTGGGTGATATCCGGGTTGTGCAGGCGGAGTACCCGCAGGATTGGCTGACCACAGCGTTGGAGGATGAAGGGCTGAAACAGGCCGAATGGCGCACGGACCCGGCGCGGTCCGGGGCAGGTGGGTCTGTCGGCGATATCGGCACCCATGCCTATAACCTGGCCTGTTTCGTCACCGGGCTGGAGGGCGAAAGCCTTGCTGCCGATCTGCACAGTTTCGGTCCGGGGCGGCAGTTGGATGACAACGCCCATATCTTGCTGCGCTTCGCGGGCGGGGCGCGGGGCATGTTATGGTCCAGTCAGGTGGCACCGGGCAATGAAAACGGGCTGAAACTGCGGGTTTACGGGTCCAAAGGCGGTCTGGAATGGGCGCAGGAGGACCCCAACTACCTGTGGTTCACACCCTATGGGGAACCCAAACGACTGCTGACGCGTGGCGGGGCAGGCACGGGTGAAGCAGCTGCCGCTGCCAGTCGCATCCCCCCCGGCCATCCGGAGGGTTATCTGGAAGGTTTCGCCAATATCTACGCGGAGGCTGCGGATGCGATCCGCGCGGTTCAAGGCGGTGCGTCACGCAATGTGGCCATGGGGCTGCTGCCAGGCATCGATGCGGGCATGGCTGGGATGCGGTTTATCAATGCCTGCGTGACGTCATCGCAAGATAACGCCGCCTGGGTCACGCTTTGATCAAAGGTCCTGCAGTACCAGATCAGATGCCTTTTCGCCAATCATGATGGCGGGGGCGTTGGTGTTGCCGGACACGATTTCCGGCATGATGGCACAGTCAGCCACGCGCAACCCGGCGATGCCATGCACACGCAGCCGTTCATCAACAACAGCATCCTTGCCCTGACCCATCTTGCAGGTGCCAGTCGGGTGGTAAATCGACGCCGTATTATTGCGCGCCCAATCCAGCGTGGCGTCGTAATCATCCATATCCAGATCGGCATGCGGGCGGAACTCCTCCGAGATTTTTGAGGTGAGCGGCGCATGCCGCGCAATCGTTCGGGCGATATTGACCCCGGCCACGATTGTCCGGCAATCGGTCTCGGTCGACAGGTAGTTGGGAATGATCTTGGGGTAAGTCTTTGGGTCCGCACCTTGCAATCTGATCTCGCCCCGGCTTTCGGGGCGCAGCTGACAGACCGACATCGTGAACGCCGAGAATTTGTCGGCCCCCTTGCCGGGATTTTCGGCCGACAGTGGTTGCACGTGGAATTGGATATCGGGCGTTTCCACATCCTCGCGGGTTTTCATGAAACCAGTGGCAAGGCTGGCAGCCATGGTCATCGGCCCTGCGCGGAACATCAGATATTTCAGCCCGATCCTGGCCTGCCCGAATAGCGATGCGACCTCATCATTCAGCGTGGGTTCATTGCATTTATAGACCAGCCGGGCTTGCAAATGGTCCTGCAGGTTCTTGCCCACACCGGGCAGGTCCTGCACCACTCTAAGGCCCTGTTCCATCAGTTGTTCAGCCTCCCCAATGCCCGAGAGCATCAGGATTTGTGGTGAATTGATGGCCCCTCCTGACAGGATGACTTCCTTGCGGGCGGTGACGGTTTGCTTGTTGCCGCTGCGGTCGACG
The DNA here is from genome assembly GCA_947500055.1 of uncultured Paracoccaceae bacterium. GTDB lineage: Bacteria > Pseudomonadota > Alphaproteobacteria > Rhodobacterales > Rhodobacteraceae > Yoonia. Next base: position 110,081 of record CANMQO010000003.1, on the reverse strand, counting down.
TAGGTCACACCAGTGGCGCGTTTGCCATCAATCACGACCTTTTCGACCTGCGCATGGGTAATGATCTGCAGGTTTTCGCGGGATTTGATCGGGTTGAGATAGGCCACTGCCGCACTGCAACGCCGCCCGTTGCGGGAGGTCAGTTGAAAGAACCCAACGCCTTCCTGATCGGCACCGTTATAATCGGGGTTGAACTTGTATCCCGCGGATTGAGCGGCAGCGACCCATGCATCGGTGATCGGACGCTGAATGCGCATGTTGGACACGGAAAGCGGGCCCTGATCACCATGATATTCATCGGCGCCGCGTTCGTTACGTTCGGCCCGTTTGAACAGCGGCAGCACATCATCCCAGCCCCAGCCGGTATTACCCATCTGCCGCCAGCGGTCATAATCCTGCGGCTGGCCACGGACATAAAGCAGACCGTTCAGCGATGATGAACCGCCCAACACCTTGCCGCGGGGCCATTCGATGGATCGGCCATTCAGGCCCGGATCGGGTTCGGTCTTGTAGCACCAGTCGACCTTGGGGTTATGGATCGTCTTGAAATAACCGACGGGGATGTGAATCCAAGGGTTCAGATCGCGGCCACCGGCCTCCAGCAGGATGACCTTATGGCCGGGATTTTCGCTGAGCCGATTGGCCAAAACGCACCCGGCAGATCCCGCCCCAACGATGATGAAGTCCGCTTCCACGTCCAGAATCTCCCTTACCGTAAAAAAAACCTATGCAGATCGTCACAACTATACTAGTCTTTTTTGAAACTAATAGTCTCAATAATTATGCAACTGGGAGGAAAGTATGAAAGTTGGAGATAAACTGAGCGGTATTTCACGGCGAGATCTGTTCAAGCTGGCCGGTCAATACGGGATGAGCTCTACGCTTATGGCGGCGGGCACGTTCGGGGGGGCGATGAGCCTTGCAAACTTGGCGTCTGCGGCTGAATCGACATATGAGCGCCGGTTCGCAAAAGACGCCAAATTCACACTGAAATTCGGCGCTGCGGGCTTTAATGCGCGCAACCTGCTGATTGAGCGGGCCGGTGCATTGGAATTTGCGCGCGACCTTGAAAGCCGCACGGACGGAGAGATTCGGATTGAGTTCATCGGCGACAATCAGATCTGCGGTCAGACATCTTGTGTTGAAAAAACGCAGCAGGGGATCGTTGATATCTATGCGGCATCCACCCAGAACTCTGCCGGTGGCGCGCCTTATCTGAACGTTCTGGACTATGCTTACATGTTCCGGAACCGCGCGGACCAGTATCATTTCCTCTATTCGCCTGCTTCCATGGCGTTGCTGCGCGAACCCTATGAGAAACGTCACGGCCTGAAATTCCTGTTCAGCCACGCCGAACTGCGCGGCATCCAGTTGGGCCTGAACTTCGAAGACAAGCCGACAGTGACATCGATTGATGAACTGGCGGGCACAAAGAACCGTGTCACAGGTACACAGCTTGGCCGGATCGCGATGGAAGCGCTGAACCTCAACCCGGTGCCGGTGGCTTGGGAGGAAACGCTTGACGGTCTCAAGCAGGGCCTGATCGACGGTGCAGAAACATGGGCGTCCGCTGTGGCCTATGCCAACATGGCGCCAGTGGTGTCGCAGTCGGTGCATCTGAACTTCTTCTGCGGGACAGAGCATACTGCGATGTCCGCATCCGTTTTTGATAGTCTGGATGGCTATCTGCAGGATGCCGTGATGGAATCGTCCTACTGGGCGCAGACGCATGTGCAGGCAGCGAACGAGGTTGCGCTGATCAACACTGTTGGCCAGTCGGATCCACAACTGCCTGGAACAATCTTTGCCCAGAACAATGTGCGCAACGCGTTCCTGTCAGCCGAAGAAATCCGCAAGGCCGAGGAAATGTGCTCGCCCGAGTTCCAGCCGCAGCTTTGGGAACAGTGGCGTGAACGACTGAACGGCTGGTCCGGTGGTCTGGATACATATCAGGAAATCTATGACGAGGTGCGCACAATTGATGCAAACACCTTGCCTGAGAACGTGGAACCACGCCGGTGGTGGAAGGGCTGATCAAGCCTTTGCGTTAACCGCAGGATTGGGGCCGGCCGAATGGGGAGTTCGGTCGGCCCTTTTCAGATCAATAAGACCGCTCCATAGTGGCGGCATTCTGACACCGTAGGGGGGAGACCTATATGTCGATTTTATCCGAGGCGGCGGCGATTGTCCCTGCCATCTTTTCAGGCAGTACGTGGGACATGCGAAGCGCCTTTGATACAAACGGCATGTGGCTGTTCTGCTTTTTTCTGACGCTTATCGGTGGTGTCCTTGCCCACCTGTTCTATAAATTTCTGCCCTTCATGGAGCGGCATCTGGAACGCACGGTGGCGGTGGTCATGTACCTGATTATTGCAGGGATCATTTGCTGGGGCGTAATCGACCGCTTTGTCTTTTCGCACCAATGGTCCGGCTCGACCACGGTGCCGCCGTTCCTCTTTATGGTGATGGCGTGGTTCGCCTGCTCTTACAATGTCAAGCTCCGCACGCATCTGAGCTTTAGTGAATTCCGCTCCAAGATGGCGCCGACAGGCCAGATCGCGACACTGACGCTGGATGCGGCCCTCTGGCTTGGCTTCTGCTGGATTGCAATCACCACTTCGCTGCGCTTCACCGTCTTGTCAGCCGACAATTTCCAACTGGTCGATGGTGTGGATGATGTGATGAAGTGGTGGTTCTACATCACCGTGCCCATCGCATTTGTCCTGATGTCCGGCCGGGTGGTCGGTAACTGGCTGGAGGACTGGAACAACTATCGGTCAGGCAATCCAATTATCGGTCAAGCCGTAATCGGGGGTGAGGTCTGATGTCGGACGGAACATGGATTACCCTTATCTCACTGGGCGTCACTGTCTTTTTCATGCTTGGCACCCCGGTGCTGTTGATCATCTTTTATTGGGTCATTGGGTGCAGTTTTGTCATCGGTCTGCCGCTGGCCAACACTGGCAACGAACTGATCAATGTCTTCAGCAAGGGTTTTGCCCTGCTGGCAATGCCGCTGTTTATCCTGACCGGTGACCTGATCAACCAATCAGGGATCGCCCGACGATTATCCGATTTCGCCTATTCCTGTCTGGGCTGGCTACGCGGGGGTCTGGCGATGGCATCCATCGCCGCTTGTGGGCTTTTTGCCGCGATCTCAGGGTCGAACTCGGCCACAACTGCCACGATCGGGTCTATGCTGCACCCCGAGATGGTCAAGGGCAATTATGACGAACGCTTTTCGGCGGCAACGGCAGCGGCGGGTGGCACAGTGGGGATCATCATTCCGCCATCGATCATCTTCATCGTTTATGGATTCCTTCTGAACCTGCCAATCTCGGATCTGTTTGTTGCCGGGATCATCCCCGGATCGCTGATGGTTCTGGGTATGATGACGGCGGCTTTCATCGTTTGTACCATCAACGGCTGGGGGGTTCTGATCGGCCTGTCGATCTCGCGGATGATCAAGACGGCGATCGGGGCATGGCTGGGGTTCTTTGCCATTGGTCTTGTGCTTTGGGGCATCTATACCGGGCGCTTTTCACCGACAGAGGCTGCAGGGGTTACCGTGGGCTTTTGCGTGTTCATCGGTTTGCTCTGCTACCCGCTGAACAAAATCATGGGAAGCGATGCTGACGTACCGGTTGAAGAGAAAGGTGTTTCTTCAATGTTTGTTGTGCAGGGCTTCACCTTGCCTCAGGTTCCGTCCATCGTGTCGCGGTCGGCGCAGATCACCGGGATCCTGGTGCCGCTAATCGCTGTATCTGTGGCGATGCAGCAGGTCATGTCGTCGCTGGGTGCAAAGGATTTTATCGGTGACTTTGTGACCGGCATGGGGGGGTACTATGCGGTGCTGTTTACCGCGATGGCTATTGTGTTCGTGACGGGCATGATCCTTGAATCGCTACCGGTAACGATCATTCTGGCCCCCATCCTTGCGCCAATCGCCGCGTCTGTGGGAATTGATCCGATCCACTTTGCGGTCGTGTTTCTTGTTGGGGCCTCAATCGGGTTTATCACGCCGCCCTACGGGCTGAACCTTTATGTGGCATCTGGCGTAACGGGCGTTCCGTATTTCCGGCTGTTGCGTTACATCCTGCCATATCTGGCCGCTTTGATCAGCGTTTGGTTCTTTGTGGCGCTCGTGCCGCAAACAGCGCTCGCCATTTTGCCAGGTAGATAAGGACAAAATGTCAGACCCAGACGCAAACGAAAGCAACGGCCAAATTCCCACCAACCTCCGGCTTCTGATGTTGCTGGAGGCGGTGGCGAAGGCCGGGGTGCCGGTCACCCCGTCGGCGGTGAACGAAAAACTGGGTCTGCCAAAACCGACGATCCACCGGCTTTTTGCCACGGCAGAGGCTGAAGGGTTCCTGCAACGGGATATTGACGGGCGATCCTACAGCCCCGGCAGGCGGATGCGCCAACTGGCGATTAACACGCTTTCGTCGGAACGTGTCAGAACGGTGCGTTTGGCGGTGCTGAACAGGTTGGCCAGCAAGGTGGGCGAAACCTGCAACATAGCGGTCCCTGAACGGGACGGGATGTATTATCTGGACCGGGTCGAAACGCAATGGCCACTGCGCATCCAGATGCCCATCGGAACCGAAGTGCCGTTTCACTGCACCGCCAGCGGAAAGATGTACCTATCCACCTTGCGATCCGACCATCTGGATCGGTTTTTGCGTAATTACGTGTTGGAAGAAAAAACGCCGCATACGATCACAAAGCCCGAGGAACTGCTCCATGAACTGGGACGCTGCCGCAAGCAGGGCTATTCCACCGATGATGAGGAGTTCATGGCAGGCATGACAGCCATCGCTGTGCCTATCCTTGATGAAAGAGGGCGACTGATGTCGACCCTGTCGATCCACGCTCCCTTGCAACGGCTGACACTGACCGATCTGATCCGGCATCTGGATGACTTGAAACTGGCAGCAGCAGAGTTAGGGGCCATCGTCGGGCGGTAACGTTTGGGCAAGACACCGGATCACCACCGAATATCGATTGGCAATCTCTCTCATCTTGCGCGATAACAGGCTTAGCCTGTTTTAGGGGAAGCCAAGAATGACATTGGACATTCCACGACTCAAATCTTGTGAGGATTGCCCGATCCGATACAACGCCGTCTGCTCAAAATGCGACGCCGATGAATTGGAGAAACTGTCGAAGATAAAATACTACCGGTCATTCTCAGCAGGGCAGACAATCTTCTTTGCCGGTGATCCGCTGGAATTTGTGGCATCGATCGTGTTTGGGGTCGCCAGCCTGACGCGGACGTTGCCGGACGGACGGGTCCAAATGGTTGGGCTGCTTTTGCCTTCCGACTTTTTGGGGCGTCCGAACCGGGAAACCATCGACACCGATATCGTGGCCGAAACAGATGTGATGTTGTGCTGCTTCCGGCGCAAACCGTTTGAGGGGCTGATCGAAGAAACCCCGCATGTGGGTCAGCGCCTGCTGGAAATGACGCTTGATGAGCTGGACGCGGCCCGAGAGTGGATGCTGGTGCTCGGGCGCAAAACAGCCCGCGAGAAAATCGCGTCATTGTTGTACATGATCGCGACGCGGATGGCCGCCCTTGAACCCGGTGAAGCGACGCGCGCCACTTTCACCCTGCCGATCACCCGCGAAACTATGGCGAACTACCTTGGGCTGACAATCGAAACCGTCAGCCGCCAGATGTCCGCCTTCAAGAAGGAAGGGCTGATTGCCTTTGACGATCGGCGTGACATCACCGTACCCGATCTGGATATTCTGAAGGCTGAAACCGGCGAAGATGCCTGAGAATGCGGCGGGCAGCCGATGTGACATCACCTATCACATAATGCTTTAGCCGGTGTATCTTTCCGGTGCATAGGGTGACATGTCGATGTTGGGTGTGTCGCCATTGATCATCTGCGCAATCAAACGACCCGTTTTGGGGCCAGCGGTTAATCCAACATGCTGATGACCAAACCCTGTGTAAATTCCCGTATCTCCAAGCTGGCCAATCAGGGGGAGACTGTCCGGGGTCGAAGGGCGAAACCCCATCCATTCCTGCGTTCCCGAATAGGTTAATTCGGGAAATGCCTCGTTCGCCTTTTTCCGCAACAACCGGATGGGCGCTTTGCTTGGGCCCGCGTAGTGATCCCCAAGCTCAACAGTGCCCGCACATCGCAGCCCCATATCCATCGGGTTCACCCCGAACTTCCCAGCGGTAATCATCATTGGATTGCGGGGCAACTTTGACGGGTTTTCAAAAATCACGTGGTACCCGCGCTCTGTCTCCAGGGGGACTTTCAACCCAAGTTTCTTCATCAGTTCCTTGGACCAAATGCCCGCAGTTATGACGGCGCGGCTACAATCGAACGTGCCCTGATCTGTCTCAATTTGACAAATACGCCCGTCGATCTTTTGCAGATCGCGCACCTCGGCCTGAACAAATGTTCCACCCTTCTTGATGAAATGTTTGGTGAGTTCGGCGATGTATTGCCCGGGGTCCGTGATATGGCCTTGACCCTCCAGAACGGCCAGACATTGGGTGCTTGGCCCTAGGATAGGTTCACAATCCTGAACGTCGGGACCGGTGACAAGGACGGGTTCAAACCCGGCCAGCTTCTTCATTTGCCAGGCATATGAATCGGCTTCGAAATCGGCCTTGGATCGATAGGCATAGCTGAATTTGCTATCGCAGACCCAACGTTCCAGATCGGTGCCTTGAACAAGTGACTTATGCTGCTCCACCGCGTCGCATATCATGGGGATCTGATTTTCGACGATGCGCCGTGTCGCGGCATCATTCGCATGCGACAAATACTGTGAAAGCCAGGGAAGCAGCTTTGGGAAATAGGCCCATTTCATGAACAGTGGACTGCCGGGATCAAGAAGCAGTTTTGGAGCGTCACGCCAAAGCGTTGGTGACGTGACCGGCGCAACGGCCCATTGCGCCAAAAGGCCGGCATTTCCATAAGACGCCCCCATGCCGGGTGCACCCTTATCCATCAAAACAACAGAATGGCCGGATCTCTGCAGCCAGATCGCCGTTGAGATTCCACACATGCCGGCGCCGATAACAATGATGGGTTTGTTGGCCATGGGTCATCCTTTTTTGAGAAGAGAACCCCAAAAAGGTGGCGACGCAAGCGCTGCCAATGCGTTTCCGCATTGCTACCGAAGAATCCGGGCGCACAAGCTGATATGCAGCCACTTTGCATTCAAAGCGGCAACGTGTCGGTGCAAGCAAGCAACAGTATGTTGCTAATCGGTCACTATACCTTGCCGGATACAGGAAAATGTATTAAATACAAGGCACAACAAGAAAGGATCATCATTGAGAACTATATTGTCGCGCATCCTCTTCCGCCTCGCTAATGGTACAGACCTCGGGGCAGCACCACGACAATCGACCTCAAACCTGATCTTCTTGCCCTTCACCCTGCTGCTATTTTGCACCTTCATTCTGTCAGATGGTGGCGGGCTTGGTTTTGCGCTTAGCGCGCTTGGATTGCTTGTTTGTCTGGGCCTGATCTTAATGAGGTTCTTGCGCCGGTTGCATGTTCTCTTGCGGGCACAAATCCTCGGCCGCCTAAAATCGTGAATCGGCAGCGGGCGCTCAACGCGACATCAGGATCGGCAGGTCAGCGGACTCCAGCAGCTTGCGGGTGGCGCCGCCGAATACAGCCTCACGCAGGCGGGAATGGCCATAGGCGCCGGCGACAATCATCTGCGCACCAACCTCGCGCGCGCGGCGCAACAGGATTTCACCTACATGCGGCTCGGTTTTGGCCAATACGGCGACCTCTGACTTTGTGCCGTGGCGCATCAGATACTGGGCCATTGCGCCGCCTGGGTCGGATCTGTCAGCACCGTGCGCCGGGGGATCAATGATACAGATATCCGCCACTTCGGCCTGCTTCAATAATGGCAGGGCGGCGCGGGCGGCGGCCAATGCCTCTGCCCCGTCATTCCACCCCATCAGCACATGACCTCCCGCATCCGGGGCCTTGCAGCCTTTGGGGATCATCAGCACCGGACGTTCGGCGCTGAACAGGCATGCCTCGACCATTGTGGCGGCTTCCGGGTTGTCCTGATAGGGGCGTGGCAGCACAACCAGATCGGAAAATCGCAGCTTGCGCGCCAGAAAACCGGTCAGTTCGGGGCCTTGGATCGTCGCAGCATGGGCTGCCCACCGCACCATTTCGCCGTGCATCCGGTCATCCAGCCATTTCTCCAGCGTCTCGCGATGTGTGATCGCATCGCGGGTCTGCTCGGCGACCATTATCGCCTCGGTTCCCAGATAATAGTTGTGATTTTCTGTGTGGCTGATGGTCACCACGTAGATATCCAGATGTGCATCCATCCTAGCAGAAAGGGCAATTGCAGCATCAAGCCCCTCGGTCGATTGATCTGAATCAGTCAAAATGGTCGCAATTATCTTGTAGGCCATGATCGGCACTCCCCAAGTCCAACAGTCAGGGGGCGATCGTCCACGCAAAACCGCTCCTTGGGTTGAGCATGCGAGAACGGATTCCGCGATGCCTTGATCCACATCAAGGCACCACCAATCCGCAAAACCCATAACGACGGAATAGGTAAGGTGTCGGACCCTTGTTTTGGTGCGGCGAAAGAAGGGGATTCTCTTATGGGGAACTATATCAAGCTGATTGCGCTGGGGCTGATCACGCTCTTTGCCGCGATTGCCGCAAATTGGGGGCGTGATCTGTCATATGTCGTTCACGCCATCATTATCATGCTGGTTGCCGGCTTCATGTTTTTGCGCGTCTTGCGGGCAACGGATGAGCCGGTCAGGGCTGTGGCGACTGACGGATATATGGATGATGTCGTCAGGGCAGGGGTTATCGCCACCGGATTTTGGGGTGTTGTCGGATTTCTGGTGGGCGTGGTCATCGCGTTCCAACTGGCATTCCCCGCGCTCAATTTTGAATTTCTCCAACCTTACGGAAATTTTGGACGGCTTCGCCCGCTGCACACATCTGCGGTGATTTTTGCATTCGGGGGGAACGCCCTGATCATGTCGTCCTTCTATATCGTGCAACGGACCTGCGGGGCGCGGCTCTGGGGCGGCAATCTGGCGTGGTTCGTGTTCTGGGGGTACAATCTTTTCATCGTGCTTGCAGCGACCGGGTACCTGTTGGGATCAACCCAATCGAAAGAATATGCAGAGCCTGAATGGTACGTCGATATCTGGCTGACCATCGTTTGGGTGGCGTTTCTGGTTGTTTATCTGGGCACGATCTTCAAGCGGACGGAGAAGCACATTTATGTGGCCAACTGGTTCCTTTTGTCCTTCATCATCACCGTGGCGATGCTGCATCTGGTCAATAACATATCGATCCCTGTCTCGATCTGGGGCAGCAAATCCGTGCAGATCTTTGCCGGTGTGCAGGATGCGATGACGCAATGGTGGTACGGCCACAACGCGGTGGGTTTCTTTCTGACGGCGGGTTTCCTGGGCATGATGTACTACTTCGTGCCAAAACAGGCCGGACGCCCCGTGTTCAGCTACAAGCTGTCGATCATCCACTTCTGGGCTCTGATCTTCCTTTATATCTGGGCTGGTCCACACCACCTGCACTACACAGCATTACCTGACTGGGCATCGACCCTTGGCATGGTGTTCTCGATCATCCTTTGGATGCCCAGCTGGGGTGGCATGATCAACGGTCTGATGACCCTGCAAGGGGCCTGGGACAAGCTGCGCACCGACCCGATCATCCGGATGATGGTGATCAGTCTGGCCTTCTACGGCATGTCCACATTCGAAGGACCGATGATGTCGATCCGCGCGGTCAACAGCCTGTCACACTATACCGACTGGACCATCGGGCACGTGCACTCTGGTGCATTGGGCTGGAACGGAATGATCACATTCTCTGCACTTTACTTCCTGACACCCAAGCTGTGGGGCCGGGCGCAGATGTATTCGATGTCGGCCATCAACTGGCACTTCTGGTTGGCCACGATCGGCATCATCCTCTACGCGGCGTCCATGTGGGTGACGGGCATCATGGAAGGCCTGATGTGGCGTGAAGTCGATGCCAACGGGTTCCTGGTGAACAGCTTTGCTGACACCGTTTCCGCCAAGTTCCCGATGTATGTGGTCCGTGGTCTGGGTGGGGTTCTGTACCTCGGCGGTGCGCTGATCATGGCCTGGAACATGTTCATGACCATCCGGGGCGGCCAAAAGGTTGCCGCGCCGGTTGGCGTGCCAGCAGAATAAGGAGGGCTGAGACATGTCTGATACAACACCAAACAGCCCCGCCAAAGGCTTCCTTGCAAAGCACGCGATCCTGGAACGCAGCCCAACGTTACTTCTTGTCTCTTCCCTGTTGGTGGTGACGGTGGGCGGGATCGTGGAAATCGCACCCCTGTTCTACCTTGAAAACACGATCGAAAAGGTAGAAGGGGTGCGACCATATTCACCGCTGGAACTGGCGGGGCGTGACATCTACATCCGCGAAGGGTGCTATGTCTGCCACAGCCAGATGATCCGCCCGATGCGGGACGAGGTCGAACGCTATGGCCACTACTCGCTGGCGGCGGAGTCGATGTATGACCACCCGCATCAATGGGGGTCAAAACGGACCGGGCCTGATCTGGCCCGGGTGGGCGGCAAGTATTCTGACGATTGGCATGTGGATCACCTGATCAAGCCGCAAGCTGTTGTCCCGGAATCCATCATGCCGGGCTATGCCTATCTTGTCGATAACGAGGTGAACGCCGAATACACCGCTGATCTGGTATCGACCCATCGCTTTGTGGGCGTGCCCTATACCGACGAGATGATCGAGGTGGCCGCAAGCGACGTTGTTGCCCAGGCTGATCCGGATACGGATGCCTATGACGATCTGCTGGAACGCTATCCGGGCGCACAGATCCGCAACTTTGACGGCCGTCCCGGCGTGTCCGAAATGGATGCCCTGATCGCCTATATGCAGATGCTGGGCACGACGGTTGATTTCTCGACCTTCACGCCAGATGCAAGCCGCTAAGGAGACCTGACATGGATACCTATTCACTCCTGCGCGAAATCGCAGATAGCTGGGTGCTTCTGGCAATGTTCGTCTTTTTCGTGGGCACGATCATCTGGGCGTTCCGGCCCGGCAGTCGCAAGGTTCATGAAGACACCAGCCAAATCCCCTTCCGTAACGAGGACCGTCCCGGCGATGCCGCCAGTGACAGCAACACCAAGGAGCTGCAATCATGAGCAGCAAGGAAAACAAAGACATCGACGATATCACCGGCATCGACACAACCGGTCATGCCTGGGATGGGATCAAGGAATTGAACAACCCTTTGCCGCGCTGGTGGCTCTGGTGTTTTTACCTGACCATCATCTGGGGGATCGGCTACACTATCGCATATCCTGCATGGCCGTTGGTCAAAGGGGCGACTGCCGGGGTGCTGGGCTACTCCACCCGGGCCGAGGTCGCGGCGGAGATCAACCGGTTTGAGGAAGCAAACGCAGAGATTTCAGCGCAGCTTGCCTCTGCCGACCTCAACACATTGGCAGAAAACGAAGAACTGCAACGCTTTGCCACCTCTGCCGGTGGGGCAGTGTTTCGGAACAATTGTTCGCAATGTCACGGGTCTGGTGCGGCCGGTGCGGTCGGCTATCCAAACCTGTTGGATGATGACTGGCTCTGGGGCGGTGATTTCGAAAACATCGAATACACGATCCGCCACGGCATCCGGAACGAAGAAGACTGGGATGCCCGCTATTCGGAGATGACGGCCTATGACGAAATCCTCAGTGATGAGGAAATCGACGCGACTGTGCAATATGTCCGCCAAATCTCGGGGCAAGACCATGATGCGACGCTTGCGGCGGCGGGTGAGGTGACATTCGCGGACAATTGTGCGGCTTGTCACGGCGAGGACGGAAAGGGCAGCTACGACCTTGGCGCACCAAACCTGACGGATGCAATCTGGCTCTATGGCGGGAGTGAGGCCACTTTGGAAGAAACCATTCGTTATGCCCGTTTCGGGGTCATGCCGCCTTGGGCGTCACGCCTCAGTGAGGCTGAAATCAAGGCAGTCTCCGCTTATGTCCACCAGTTGGGGGGCGGCGAATAAGAAGATCACCAGAGACCTGGACATCTGTTCGCGCTTTCGTCCGGGCTTTCGTGAAGGGAAGGGTATCCGCCACAACGGGTGCCCTTTTCTCATGTGCAGCGGTAGGGTTCCCAACCGCGGCAACCGTGGCTAAGCTTGCAGCGCGATGAACTCTGAGGTGAAAATCAAAGCGCTTGCCGCTCTCGTCGGCCTCGGGGGGCTGGTCTTTGGCATTGTGCAGTTCATTCAGGTGCAAGCCATTGAGGCCGCCAAACCCTATCTCACAAAGAAACTTGCCTGGTGCGAAGAGGCGGTTGAAACCACATCGCGGATCGTGACCAGTGAACCGCCCGCTGACATCGATCTGCAACGGTTTGCACAGCTCTACTGGGGCGTTATGGGGCTGATTGAAAATCAGACGATCGAAGATGCCATGAAAGCCTTCGGCCAAGGGCTGGCAGACGGCATCCCGGTTCTTGCCGGTGCCAAACTACAGGGCAGCGACGTCGTTACCCTTGGCGACCTGTCCCTTGATCTGGCCCATGCATGCAGGGCCGAACTATCCTCAGAATGGTCCGCAAGTTGGACAAGGCGTTAACGCGATCCAATGCTAAATCCGAACGCGATAGGCCCACAATCAAACCATCCCAAACGCTGCATCTGACCGGTGATCGACCTCACCCGCTGACATGCCCAAACAGGCGGTCTCTCACGGATTTATCCCGCAATTTCCAGATGGCACTGTCCGTGTAGTAATGGTGAATATTGATAGCGATTGCGAGCAGGGCAAAGATCGTTGGCGCGCCTGTTGGCGACAGCAGGGCGACCTCTGGTAGGTAGAATACCAAAGCCCCCGCAAAAACGCAGGCAAGATAGATCAGCAAGGTGCGCGCCGCAGCCGTGGACCGATCGGCGTCATTCCGGTTGATCTCGATCCGGGCGGGAAAGACAAGGTATTGAAGCGCGTGTGACAGTTGCACGAAAACGAAGGCATCTGGAATTAGCCAAAGAACCAGATACCAGCTGTATAATGCGATCCACGCCCCAACACTGCGCATGTCGACGACATCCTTGGCGACAAGCTTGCGCACCCAAATTAACACCCCGGCCAATGCCGCCATAACGGCCGCAATATTCACCACCAACTGCGCCAGCGACCCTTGCAGCAGCCCCAAAAGGGGCAGTTGTGGGAGTGAACCCAACCCCCAGATCACATGCCACGCGATCAAGATCCGAAAACCGCCTTGCAGAATGAACCGCTCGCCACGCGTGAACGTCATCCCGCTCAGACGCGCAAATATCATCATCACACCCCAAGTTTGGCCGGTGTAATGCCACGCTAGGTAAAGTGCAGCAAAAACCCAAAGAACGTATGCAATCGACACATTGGCGGTCATCGGGCCTTCGCCACCAAAGGTGGGCAGGACCGCTGCAATGCAAACCGTCAGCAGAATTGCTGGCACACCGACCGCCGCCATTGGGAACCGGCTAAGGTTGCGCCGATCATGATAAAGCAACCGGTATGACACCATGAAATGCGGCCAGTTCAGTAACACTTGCAACAACAAGAGCTTTGGCAAGACCGCACCGCCCGCATCGGTCCTTGGCAAGATTCCTGATACAACCGCAAGAAGCAGCGCGGCCATCACGGCGATGGAAATGCCCGAGGTCAGCAACAAATCAACGACGGGTGAAAAGATTGCGCGGGGCGACAGACACAAACCTCGTGCGGTCATGGCCGGTCCCCCATCAGGGCGTCCATCGCCCGCAGGGCCAGGGCCTGGATTGTCAGCCCGGGGGACTCACCACCGCCGCTGGAGGGAAACACGCTGCCATCAGCGATCACCAGATTGCGCCAACGGTGACTGCGACAAAACGCGTCCACCACTGATGTCGCGGGGTCATGCCCCATCCGGCAGGTGCCAAAGACATGGGTCGAGGAAAATGCATCAGCAGAGCTGAATTCCTCGACCAACGCGGAACAACCCGCAGCTTCGATGATGGTGCGGCCGGTTTCCAGCATGAAACGCAGCCTTGCCAATGCCATGGGATCAAGATGGGAATGTATCTGCGCGACTGGCAGGCCATGACCGTCAACCTGTTCTGCCAGATCAACGAACGATCTAGCATTCGGCAGGGATTCTCCGATCCCGGCAATTGATAATACCCGACCGAAATTCGCCCGCATCGCGCGTTTGTGGTCTGCCCCCCAGCCATCAATGATCCGGGTTGCATAGGCAACCGGGCCCACCAGATCGCTTTCCGCCATGGCAGGGCCGAACCGGCAGCCACCGATCACGCCCGGAATTGCGTCGGGATCGTTGAAATCCCACATCACCCAATCCACCGGCAACCCCCGATGGCTGCCCAGCGCGTCAGGATGCAGGGCAGAGGTTGTGCTGAGCAGGGTTTCCATAAAGTTGCGACCGACTTGCCCGCTTTCATTGCAGAGACCATCAGGGCTTTGCGCACTGTCGGAGTTCAACAAAAGCCGCGGGGACTGGATTGCACCAGCCGCCAATACAAAACTGCGAGCTTCGCAAACGTCCTGTGCGCCACCGCGCGCGACCAGAACACCTTCAACTCGCGACCCATTGGTCAGCAGCTTCAAGGCTTCGACACCGGTTTCGATCTGACAGTAACCCGTCGCCACTGCCTTCCTGAGGTAGGTGACATCGATACTGCCCTTGTCGCGCCGCTGGCATCCCCTCAGACATCCACCACAATAATTGCATGGCGGGCGTTCATCGTAGGGGCGCGACAACGCCGCCAGCGCATTGGGTTGCGGGGCAAACCCCAAACGTCGTGCGCCTTTTGCCAAAGCATCGCTCGCGTAGCTGATGGGATGCTCAGGCAGGGGATAGGGCTGCGCACGTGGGCAGCGCGGATCACCATCATGACCGGCGACACCAACTATGCGCTCCGCCAGGGTCCAGTAGGGCTCCAGTGCATCATAGGTGACCGGCCAATCTGCCGCGACGCCAAAGTCGCTTTGCAACGCCATGGCGCGGGGGTTCATCCGGTGTGCCTCTCCGGTGAACTGTAAAGAACTGCCGCCTAGCCCGCGCACATGATGGTAGCCAAAGTTGGCCCGCTGGTCCCCTGTCACATAGGGGCCGCCAACACGTGACCAAGACCGGATATCTGTGATCTCGGGTCCAAGCTCTTGCAAGGGTGCAGCAACATATGGCGCAGTGGACCCTTCCTTGGTTGGAAAGGGCGTCTCCCAGTCCGGACGATCCTGTTTGTAGTCCTGTGTGGGGTCAAAACGAGGGCCAGCCTCAAGGACCAGTACACGCACGCCCTGTTGCGCCAGCCGCCATGCCGCGGCACCGCCCCCTGCACCTGAACCGATGACAATCACATCCGGAGAGGCCGTTTTCATGCTGATGGCGCCTTGTCATGATCCGGATAACCATGTGGTTGGATAGGCCCATCCAGCCCCAACGACGGCCATGTTGCTGGATTGCCGTAATAAAAGACCATGCAGTCCGCCCGTAACCGGGCCGCGAAAACGCGGGGCAAGGTTTGGTCGGGCTGTGCAAACGCCGCAACGATAACAGCATCTTTCTGCGACCCTGTCAGATCGTAGAACGGACGATTGTGAAGGTTTTGTGCCGTCTCTTCCAACCACGACAGCCCAAGTTGAAGCATCTGCGGGTAGTTCGGCACATCCCGGGCAAGTGCAGTAATACGTTGCGGTACGTTCAGCTCCGAACCAGCGGGGCTATTTGCGTCAGCAGGCAGAAAAGCATCCACCAAAGCTGCTAGAACGCGGGGCCTGTCGGTATCTTTAAGAACATGCTCACCGGTGGGTCTGAGCGCATAAAGTGGCGCGGCCGTTAGCAAGGCCAGCATGGATCGCCGGTCAATCTGCAACCCGCGCCGCCACACCGGATCACTTTGTAATTCGGGACATCGGGAAGCATCCATATATCTTGCCATCAAAGGTCAGCCCACATCGTTAACAAGGTAAGTGAATGGTTAATGTGTCACTCGAACTCTTAACGAATGCTGAAGGCGCGAAGAATGGCCCCTGCCAAAGTGCAAATTGGGCTTGGTTGCCCACCCTTTTTGCCGCCGATTAGGAGGCCGGAAAGGAAATTGAACTAGCCCTTGGCCCAAATTTGCGCGTTTCAGAAAGAGATTCGCGCTGTTCACAGATTTGGGACTTCGACATGACCTTGCTCTCTAAACAGACAACCGTTGCACTGACTCTTCTTGCAGCAGCTGCCCCCGCCAGTGTGAATGCCGGGCACCTCTTTACGCAGGCCAGCTCCAACACGCCGACATGGATTCAACAGGGGCAGGGTATCGCGATTGAACAGTTCACCACTGAAGGTGGCGGCAACGGGCGTATCACGATTAACATCGAACAACCCTCTGGTGGAACGCCGGCTGGCATTACACAGACGACAAACCCAAGCGACTGGTGGGCCTGGTCCGCTGGCGACGTGATGCGAATCAACCTGCCTTTGGCAAACGATACTTACAGCTACACCATCGCTTATGATGCGGCTTCGGGTGCCTGCAGCTACGATTATTGCGGTATCACAGAACTCGCTTCTGGCAGCAACACCGTTCCCACGGAACTGACATCGGCGAACGCATCACTGGCGTTACCACCCCATGGGGGGAGCACGTTTTTTCCCTGGTCCATCGTTGCAGTGGCAGGCGAGTTTTCCCTTGGCGGGTATCGCATTTACACGGCCGCGGGCACACTCAACGGCACGGGTGCAGGGCCACTTGATCAGTCCAGCGTTGTCACCGCGGAAGAGGCCGAAAGCGGTGGTGGCCCCCGCCCGATCAACGGCTCCGGTGACAGTGTTGCAGGTCTGGGAAGCACGACAACCTACCAATTCGATGGTGGGACATTGGTCACAGACGCCGATCTGAGTGCAGATTTCACAATCAGCGACAATGGCGGCACAATGGAAGTAGCCCAGGGCGCCAGCCAGACATTTTCGGGAAGTTTGTCGGACGAAAGCGGACAAAGCGGTGCCTTTGGCAAATCTGGCGACGGAACGTTGGTTCTGTCTGGCACCAATACACATACCGGCGGAACAACGGTCACCGGGGGAACGCTCCAGATTTCTGACGACAATAATCTGGGCGCAGTTGCAAGTGATCTCACCCTGGATGGCGGGGCGCTGCAAACCACCGCCGACATTACATCTGCCCGTGACCTCAACATCGGTGCAGCAGGAGGGGCGATTGCGGCAGCATTGAACACCGAATTTGAGATCAGGGGCGCGCTTGGCGGCACAGGATCCCTCGATCTGACTGGCGATGGGACAGTTATTTTGTCCCAGGACGGCGCAACGACCGGCGATATCATTGTGTCGCGGGGCCGGTTGACGATTGATGGTGTTCTTGCGGCGCGCCAGACGATCGTTCGCGAAACGGGCCATTTGTCGGGCGTCGGTACGATCAATTCCGATTTGATCAGTTCCGGCAGAATCTCGGCCGGCGCGTCGCCCGGAACAATGACGGTTGCCGGTGACGTCACATTGAACGGCTCATCTGTTCTGGACACCGAAATTGATGGGCGAAACTATAGTGCTGCGGGCGGGGCGGGCAGCTATGACAGAATTGTTGTAACCGGCGCGAATAATATCTTCACCGCAGGTGGGACCATCGCGCCAGTCGTCCGCGGCATCAGCGGTGCGGCAACGAATACTTTCACACCTGCCATTGGCGACAGCTTCCGCATTGTGACAACCGAAAACGCCCAGGGGATTGCCGGCGCATTCGCAAACATCGATAACCCAACGGACGGTTTGCCCGCCAATACGCGCTTTGATGTGGTCTACGGTGCCAACGCCATCGATCTTGTGCTGACACCGGAAAGCTTTTCGACGCTGTCGCGAGACTTCGGGCTGGTCAATGCCACAAGCCTGGCAGAGGCTCTGGATGACATTCGGCCCGCTTCCGGCTCCAGCGGTACCGGAGATGCAGCATCGCTCATGCAAGGGCTCTATACGCTTGGCGATGCGGAACTGGCACGCGCGTTGTTACAGCTGTCAGGGCAAATTCATGTTTTCGCCCTGGCAGAGATGCGGGACACAACCCAACACGCGGCTGGCACCATGGTCGGGCAAGCGCGCGCCGCCGCCCGACAAAATCGGAATATCTGGATCGATGTGTCCAGCCACTCACTAAGCTACGCAGAAGATGACCATGCCAGCGCGACAGATAATACCGCGACTTCACTGTGGGTTGGCACGGATTTCTATCGCACGGAAACCCTGACGTTTGGCACTGGTCTGGGCCGCATTCAAAGCACAGTAGATGCGGATCTTTATGGCGACGCTGACGTCAACACCACGGCCATCGTCTTCTATGGCTATGGCACAAGGGGGCGGTTCGACTACGAAGCCGCAATTGTTCATGGGCAGGGCAATATGGATGGCAACCGGGCAACAGCCTTATCAACCGGGGATTTCAGCAACACCTTTGACGGTGATGCCAGCGCAACATCTGCCGCTGCTCGTCTGGGTTATGGTTTCGACATCGGCCGGGGTGTGCGCATGACAACTTGGGCCGGGGGCGAGATGACGGCGACCAGATCGGATGGGTATGTTGAAGACGGGGCCGCAAGGACCGCACTGGATTTGGACGGGCAGTCCCAGCGCCACGCGCGGGCCACCTTTGGTATCCAATTCGGCGGGGCTGGGCGCATGGGCATTCACTGGAACGTCGAAGCCGGTGCAAAACGCGGACTTCGTTCTTCGGATACCCAGATAGAAAGGGATGTTTCGTTGAGTGGTGCAGATTGGGTCGTCTCCGGTCAGAATATCACCGGTACCGAAAAATACCTGAATGCGGGCGTGTCGACCCGGCTTGGTGACAATTGGGCGCTTAGCGCAAACCTTGGGGTAAGCGCGGCAGACGGCCGCGATCATAAATCAGCGTCACTTGGGATTGAGCGCCACTGGTAAGTTGTCATTCAGGCTTCGCTTTTGAACCGGCCAGTATGACCTGGCCGGTTCAAGAGAATGACGAACGTGGTTAACAATTTGGAAAGGGCAGCGAATTAGATTTCCTCAACACGAATAAAGAGAGGATCACATCTTGCGATACCCAAGGTGCTGCCGACTGCTTTTTGGTCTTGGATTGACTGTTATCGCCAGTGCCGGATGGGCATTGTCCACAGAAGACGGCGTCGCGGCAGCAAGGGATGGCCGCTTCGATGAGGCAAGGAAAATCTGGGAAGAGGTTGCAGACGCGGCGGCTTTGCGCAACCTGGGTGGGCTGCACCTTTCCGGTGTGCTTGGACAGCCGGATTTCGATGCGGCCCGCGGACATTTCCTGACCGCGGCCGATCTGGGTGACGCACAAGCCATGCTCAGCTTGGGCTACATCAACGCACGCGGAATGGGGCAGGACAAGGATGCCGCGACGGCAGAGGTCTGGTTCGCGAAGGCAGCAGCGCTGGACCAACCTGAAGGGCAGTTCATGCTCGCGCGGACGCTGCTTGATCGCAACCGCACTGATGCCGAAACGCAAGATGCGCTTGATATGCTCAACCTTTCCGCTGGTGTCGGTTATCCCCCCGCCTTGGTCCTTGTGGGGGACCTGCTGCGTAGCGGCACTTACACTGACCAGGATGTCGGGATGGCTGTGGCTTACTATCAATCCGCTGCGGATGCCGGTGCGGTAGATGCGATGACCAAATTGGGCGATGTGCACCTGTTTGCAGAGCTTGGCGCCCCCGATATCCCGGCAGCTGTGCGGCACTATCTGCGCGCGGCCGAAAACGGCGCAACCGATGCGATGTATGCATTGGCCTTTCTTTTCTACAATGACACTGGCGCAGATCAGACCTTGCTGCAAACCGCATTCAATCATGCGCAGACGGCTTCGCTGGGCTGGGATGAACGGGCGCAACTGCTTTTGGGCAAGATGTATCTGGACGGGCGCGCCACACGGACCAATTATTCCGAGGCCTATTTCTGGCTGGACCTTGCCGCCAGTGCCGGCGTGGTTGAGGCACACCACCTGCGCGCTTTGGCCCATGCCCAAATTGGCCCCGAAGAGGCCGAAAAAGTCCATGACCGCGCCCGCACGTGGTTCAGGGAAAACCATACCACGCCGCATGTGCATCGCTTGCTGGCAAATAATGAGCACGCTTTCCGCTAAATGAAAAAACTTCTGCTCTCCTTTCTTGTTTTCATCGCTTTCATGACGACCGCCCAGGCAGAGCATTCCGCAGCTCACCGATCGCTTGCGGGACATCTTGAAGTGACGCTGATGCAGGATCTGTCATCCGCGACGATTGGCGATTTTCTGGAGCTTGAGGTGCATATTCAAAACACGTCTGGCGACAATATTTCCGGGGCGGCCATAGCGGTTGATGGCGGCATGATGGCGCATGGACATGGTCTGCCCACGCGCCCGCAAGCGGTTGAATTGGGCGAGGGTCGTTACCTGATCCGTGGGCTCAGGTTCTCGATGCCCGGAGAGTGGCGTTTGGTTCTCGATGTCACGTCCGAAGATGTTCAAGACCGAATTCTGATCGCATTTGTGCTGTGAATGTCAGGGGGTTTTGTACTGTCGTTCTGATTTGTGCGGGGCTGTCAGCCTGGGCAGAGCCTTCGGACGACTTCTTGCAGAATGCCCGCAAATTCACGCTCGCAGCGCTGGTGCCACCTGATCCAGATCCCTCAAACCGGTTCTCTGGTCAGCCCGACGCAATCGCATTTGGAGAGAAGCTTTTCTTTGATCCTGGGTTGAGCAGATCGGGCGCCATCTCCTGCGCAACATGCCACGTGACAAATGGGGTTTTTCAACCCAATGAAAGTCACCCTGCCGCAACTGATCGGCGGTTCCGCAGTGTGATGCCCATTGTTGCGACAGCCTATCAGGATTTTCTTTTCTGGGATGGGCGCGCAGACAGCCTTTGGGCGCAAGCATTGGCACCTTTGGAAAACCCGTCGGAACATGACCTGACGCGAACCGAAGTTGTGAACCACGTAATCGCGGCCTATCCAAACCATCCGATGATTGCGCGCAAACAATCCGCGACATTGCCGCAAATCGCCGCATCGCCGTCAGGGAATGCGGATGCGCGCAAGGCGTGGCACCGCCTGCCGGTGGACATGCAGCACGACATCAATCACCGGTTCGCTGACATTGGGAAAGTCATCGCTGCTTATGTGGAAACACTCTCGCCCATGGCGTCACAATGGGATGTCTGGGTAGATGCCGCAACAGACGACCCCGGCAAGACAGCGGCCATACCACCGCAGGTCCGCGAGGGGTTTGTACTGTTCACAGGCAAGGCCAGATGCGCACAATGCCATGCCGGGCCGTTATTCACCGATTTCGATTTCCACAATACCGGATTGCCCGCACGCGTCGGGCAGCCGCCGGATCTGGGTCGACAAGCCGGGCTGGTCGCGTTGCGCGCGGATCCATTCAACTGCCTGGGACCCTTTTCGGATGCCGGGCCTGGGGATTGTATGCCGCTCGAGTTCCTCAACATGTCGATGGAGCGCAGTTTCGGCGCGTTTCGGACACCATCATTGCGCGGCGTGTCGCAGCGTTCCGCGCTTGGACATGCAGGACAGGTGGCGACACTCCGTCAGATGGTCATGCATTACAACAATGCTCCGGCATCGCCACTCCGCAATATGACCTCTGGCGGGCGCATTTCCGAAATTGTCCCCCTTGGCCTTTCGCAATCCGAAGTCGATAGCCTGATCGCGTTCCTGGAAAGTATCTGAAACATTTGTCATTACAGAAGCCGAACCACGCAGCCTGACCGAAAATGCGCTCATGATGACGGGATCGACAGTTGCTGCGCGCAGGTCACATGTCAGCGCAGGTTGGCGCGATCTACAATCGAGGGTGGTATCGCACAAATCTTCGGACTAGACCTCATGCCAGCGATGGTCAGGTCGAATAATGTCGGCATGGTCCGAAATGTCAGAATTTTGCCAAGATTTCCGGCCACTGTCCGGTGAGAGTTCAATAGAGGCGCATTTAAGGTGAACAAACTGACGGTCGACGATATTCGCCCCGCTGCATTGGGCAAACACCTGATTGCCGATTTCTATGGCGCCGCGCAGTTGTTTGAATGCACGCCAGCCGGGCCGGTTCTTGAACAGGCGGCTTTGGCGGCCAAGGCGACGGTTCTTGGTCTGAACATGCATGATTTTGGGGATCGTTACGGGTTTACCGGCGTTGCCGTGCTGGCGGAATCGCATATTTCAATCCACACGTGGCCTGAAAATGACTACGCCGCCATCGACATCTTCATGTGTGGTGATGCCGACCCAATGCAAAGCCTGAAGGTGCTGCGCCAATACTTCAAACCGCAGCGCGAACAGGTGCAGATCATTGAACGCGGGGTGATGCCGCAAGTTGCACATGCCGTTGCCAACGCGTGATATGCGCACCGCACGATGGATGAACTGCGCAGCAATTACGTGACATTTGGTGCCTGTGCGATCTTGCTGATTGCATATGGCATTGCCGGGCCCACTCTAAACGCAGGATTTCAGGATACGTTTGCAGACGCGATGGCCGGGGTGTTGCGGCATGGCGGATTGATGCATTTGTCCGGAAATATTCTCGTTATCTATTTTGGTGGAATCGCGGCCGAGGCACGGCTGGGTTCGGCCCGGCTTATCGCGTTGATCGTCATTTGCGCAATTGCAGGCACACTGGCCCAATATACCATTGTCGGGCCGCAATTTATTGGGGCGTCCGGAATTTCCTACGGGTTGCTTGCCTATGGTGTGATGATGGCGCGGCCGCCCCGCGACATGACCATTGCCGGAATTGCAATTGCCGCCTTGCTGGTTCTTGAATGGCTCTATCTATACAGCTCCGTTGCAGTATATGTGCACATAACAGGAGCCCTGATCGGAGGAAGTCTGGCCATGTTCGAATCGCTTTTTGGTAGCAAACACCCAACGCTCAAACCCATGCAGCGCACCCATATTGCGCGCGTTGTGGCGATTATCGCCCAGACTGACGAAGACGATGCAGAAGAAGCTGAAACAGGTTTTCTTGAAGATGGCGTCGACGGGATGTTTGTGTTGATGCAAAAGGGCGAAGTGCTGGGCGTGACCGGATACAGCCTTGATGATCAGGTCGATGATGTTGCCTGGCTGTCCTGGACCTATCTGGATGAACAATATACCGGGCAGGGCCTGGGTGGTGACATGCTCAATGATCTGCTGGGCAAGCTGAAAGATTACGGCGTTCGCAAGATTTTCATGGCCACCAGCGATTACGAGGAATTCGGCCGCCCGATTTATGCAAATGCCCACAAGATGTACGAAGAATTCGGCGCTAATATCGAACTCACGGTGCCTGATTACCATAATATTGGCGAAGCCAAGATCGTCTATGGCCTTGATAACCCTGAGTTTGAAGCCGCATCGCCACCGCCACCCGGCACAGAAACCGGAATCGCGATCACGGATATCGGAAAGGAACCGGAAACAATGGGCGTCATGGGGCTGCGCTGGGAAGAACGGCCTGTCGGCCTTGCCGGATTCGAATTTGCATTGGACAAGGCGGCAGGAAAAGGCGCCCGCATGGTTGTATTGGCAATTCCCAGCGATTTGTCAGACGCAAATGCCGTTGCATTAGAGGCGCATAATTTCAAAAGATGCGGTCAGCTCGAAAATTACTACAATCCTGCATTGCATCAGGTATGGTGGGTATGTTCATTGGGGGCCAAACAGTGATGTGCATTCATGCACGAAGTTGAGAGAGAGACTTATGCTTCAAAACATTAAACTTATCGGTGCGATCGCCGTTGTTGGATTTATTGGATATTCCGTTGTTTCTGGCTCCGCCGGCGAGCAAACTGCGGATCTGGGTCAGGTTCTTGACCGGACTGAGTATGTCTTGACCGAATATCAGGGCTACCTGGGCGAAAACGGTATTACCGAGGTATCCGATCAGCAGATGGCGGAATTCACCGAATTCTACACCGTTGTTCTGAACAGCGAGCCCCGTTTTTATGACAAGACGCTTGGCCTCGAAGTGATGCAGGATGCAACATTCCTGGGCTTTGCCGACGAAAACGCAAATGGTGTACAGGATTCCGACGAAGGCAAGGTCTTTACCGTGGAAATCGACGAGGCAAATCGTCGGTTGATCGCGACTGATGTTGCGGGCAACTCCTCTGGTCTGCGGTTCTCCGGCACAGGCTTCCTGGCCGGTGCATTGATCGGCAACCTGATCAGCCGCCAACGCGGCGCTGGCGTGACTGCGGCGAGCTTCAACAACCGCAATCCCACGCCGCGCAGCAGCTACCGCGCCCCATCCAGCGCGCGCTCCGGCGGTCCACGCTCTGGCAAATAAGTCAGCATAGAATTATCAAGGCCCAGTTACGTGTCATGCGTGCTGGGCCTTTTTTGTTGATCCAGTAAAGGGGCGGCAATTCCCGTGGCAAAACGCGAATACAGCTACACCGATCTTCCACAAAAACAGGCCGTTGTGCTGCTTGGCTCCATCCTCGTCGTGGCCCTGTGCGGCATCGTTTACGAGCTGATCATCGGCACGGTCTCCAGCTATCTGCTGGGCAATTCAGTCTATCAGTTCTCGCTGACCATTGGTTTTTTCATGTTTGCCATGGGGGTGGGCTCCTATGTGTCCCGCTTTATCGAAGGCAATCTGGTGCAGGCCTTTATCTGGGTCGAGCTGATCCTCGCCTTTGTCGGCGGCATGTGCAGCATCTCGCTCTTCATGCTCTTCCCCTATGCGCCGTGGTTCTACACCGTGGGGATGTTCAGCTTCATCTCGACCATTGGTTTTCTTGTGGGGCTCGAAATCCCGATCCTGACCCGCATCCTGTCGGAACGATCAACCACACGGCAAAGCATCTCGGACGTGCTTTCGCTTGATTATATTGGCGCGCTGGTCGGCTCTGTAGCCTTTCCCATCCTACTGCTGCCCTCGCTGGGGTTGATCACGGCATCCTTTGCAATTGGCCTGACCAATGCGGGTGTCGCCCTGCTGAACCTGTTCTGGCTGCGTGACCATCTGGATAACTTCAACCGTATGCTGGGCTACGTGGTTGCGACCATCGTGCTACTCTTTGTGCTGACGCTGTCGGCATCAAAAATCACCGGCTTTGCGCAGGATCATCTATATTTTGACAGGATCGTTTGGCGCGATCAGTCGCATTATCAAACGCTTGTGGTCACCAACACATGGAAGAAAAACGATCTGCGCCTGTTTATCGACGGGCACCTGCAATTCGCCGAAACTGATGAGTACCGCTATCACGAGGCATTGGTGCACCCCGTTCTGTCATGGGGCGAAGCGCCGGAAAGCGTCCTGGTCCTTGGCGGCGGCGACGGGCTCGCGATCCGCGAGGTGCTGAAACACCCCAACGTCAACCACATCGATCTGGTCGATCTTGATCCGGAAATGACCCGTCTGGGCAGCGAATTCGCGCCCCTGGTGCGCCTGAATGGCGGCAGCATGGGCACTGATATTCTGACCGTTTACAATCAGGACGCGTTCTTGTTCGTCAAAGAAGCACCGCGCAAATACGACCGTATCATCATCGACTTCCCCGACCCACATAACGAGGCATTGTCCAAGCTGTATTCGGTGGAATTTTACGCCATGGTCTCCGCGATCATGGAAGATGACGGCGCGCTGGTCACGCAAAGCTCCTCCCCCTTCTTTGCGCCGCATTCCTACTGGACCGTTGGCCTGACATTGGAGGAACTGTTTCCCGATGTGGTCAGCTACAACACGCCCATACCGTCATTTGGCATCTGGGGGTTCCACCTCGCAAGCAAGCTGCCCGGCCGGACGCTTGGGCCGTTGCCCGAGGGATTGCGGTCAATCACGCATGACAGTTTCGCAGGGGCACAGAGCTTCACAACCGATCTGCAGCCGCGGCGCGATCTTGAGGTGAATTCGATCTTCAACCCGACAATCTACGAACAATACAACACCGATCTGAGCCGAATTTAGGCCCGCCGTTTCGCGCAAAGCAAAACCCCCGCCTGAATGAACAAACGGGGGTTCCAGATCGTAACGTCGAATGGTTGCTTAGAGCAGACCTTCACGCTGGAGCTTCTTGCGCGCCAGCTTACGCTGACGACGGATCGCTTCCGCTTTCTCGCGCGCTTTACGCACGGACGGCTTCTCGAAATGCTGCTTGAGCTTCATTTCACGAAAAACGCCCTCACGCTGAAGCTTCTTCTTCAGAGCACGCAACGCCTGATCGACGTTGTTATCACGAACACTAACCTGCATGTGGTTTACACCACCTTTCTAAGTTGGATTTGCAAAAATTGCAGGAAATGGGCACATAGCAAGGGTGTACTAGTTTGTCTAGTGCCCCAAACAAGGAGCGCGCACCATGATCACCCCCTCCATCGATCCTGCCAAAGATAAACTGATCGACGCAATCCTGCCGCATGTGGCCTTTGACGGGTGGGCGCCTGCCGCCTTCAAGGCAGCTGTTGCGGAAACCGGGATTGATCCGACCCATGCCAAGACACTTTGCCCGCGTGGGGCTGCTGATCTGGCTGTGGCCTATCATCAACGGGGCGACGCGGCGATGGTTGCGGCTCTTCAAGATGCTGACCTTGCGAATATGCGGTTCCGCGACAAGGTGGCCCATGCGATCCGGCTACGCATCCGCGCGGTAGACGACAAAGAGGCGGTGCGCCGAGGCACCGCACTTTTCGCGCTGCCACATATGGCCGGGGACGGGACAAAGCTGGTCTGGGGCACGGCGGATGCGATCTGGACGGCGCTGGGCGATACGTCGCGCGATGTGAACTGGTACACCAAACGCATCACGCTTTCGGGGGTTTATGCCTCTGTTGTACTGTTCTGGCTTGGGGATGACAGTCTTGATGGTCAGGCAACGGATGCATTCATCGATCGGCGAATTGACGATGTGATGCAGTTTGAAAAAGTCAAAGCGCAGGTCAAGGCCAACCCTTTCCTGAAACCGGTAACCGGACCGCTGGCCCGGATGATGTCTGGCATCGTGGCACCGACAAAAATGCCGGATATTGATCTGCCGGGCGTGTGGCGCGATCCACAGTGAACCGCTGGCCATTCCGGCCCGCTTTGCGCATATTCTGACCCTGACGAAGAAGGGGCACATTCATGCACGCAGTTGAAATCACAAAACCCGGCGGGCCGGAGGTTCTGGCACTGACCGAACGGCCAATGCCGGAACCGGCGCATGACCAAGTGGTGA
This sequence comes from uncultured Paracoccaceae bacterium, assembly GCA_947500055.1. GTDB lineage: Bacteria > Pseudomonadota > Alphaproteobacteria > Rhodobacterales > Rhodobacteraceae > Yoonia. The sequence goes on along the minus strand of CANMQO010000003.1, from coordinate 82,822 downwards.
TCAGGGTGGCTTATGCCGGGGTCAACCGGCCAGACGCGTTGCAACGGGCCGGGCTGTATAATCCGCCACCCGGGGCAAGTGACCTGCCGGGGCTTGAGGCCGCGGGCGAGGTCGTGGCAGTGGGGGCCGGGGTCACACAGCCGAAAATCGGCGATCAGGTCTGCGCACTTCTGCCCGGCGGCGGCTATGCGGAATATGTCGCCACGCCGGCGGCCCATTGTCTGCCTGTCCCTGACGGGCTGGATCTGAAACAGGCGGCCTGCCTGCCAGAAACATTCTTTACGGTCTGGTCCAACGTCTTCATGCGGGGCGGCCTGCAGGCGGGCGAGAGGTTCCTTGTTCACGGCGGCAGTTCAGGGATCGGAACGACGGCAATCCAACTGGCGAAAGCCAAGGGCGCGCGGGTCTTTACGACTGCCGGGTCGGATGCAAAATGTGCCGCCTGCCGCGACCTGGGGGCTGAGATCGCAATCAACTACAAATCGGATGATTTTGTTGATGTTGTAAAAGCCGAAGGTGGGGCTGACGTGATCCTCGACATGGTTGGCGGGCCCTATATGCAACGTAATCTCAAGGCGTTGGCCGACGATGGGCGATTGGTGCAGATCGCATTTCTGCAAGGGATGAAAGCTGAATTGAACATGGTCCAGCTAATGACGCGGCGGTTGACGATGACGGGCTCAACCCTGCGCCCGCAATCCGATCTGGCCAAGGCACGGATCGCCGATGAATTACGCAACCAAGTCTGGCCCCTACTCAGCGCAGGCAAGGTGGCACCTGTTATGGATCAGGAATTTGCGCTCGCTGACGCTGCTGCAGCCCATGCACGTATGGAAAGCAGCGCCCATATCGGAAAGATCGTGCTGAAGGTGGGCTAACGCACAATTTCGTTCCGACGAAATTGATCAAATTCTGTTCAGAATTTGGTCGCGCGACCCAAACCGCATATGTGCTATTGGCGTCCCGGCATCGCCGGTGATGGCCGTATTATGGTTGGATGGAATGTCGTGCGTTGCCGCAGGACACGGGCTTGTGTCTGGCTCACGGCTTGCTCCTCAGAGATGGCAGGATGTGCGTCCTCCCACAGAGCCTCACGCGCATCAATTGCGGGGCCGCAAAACGTGCAAGCCGACACCAGAAAAGGCAAAAGGAATATGATGCGGTACATATCGCGGTCGGTCCATTGGCAATCTGTTCCGATAGGTTAACCACAAAAAGTGTCGGTAACAGGGCGCGATGATGACCTGTTTTCGTTCGCCGTCCGCGGCGTCCTGACCTCAGACAAGCACTCTTGTGTTACCAAGAAGACGCCGAAGTGCGATCAGTTTTTGAACGGCGCCATGCCCGCGCGGGCCAGTTCATCCGCGCGTTCGTTCTCGGGGTGGCCGGCATGGCCCTTGACCCATTCCCATGTCACGTCATGGCGGGCGACGGCTGCGTCCAGCCTGCGCCACAGATCTTCATTCTTAACCGGCTTTTTAGCGGCGGTTTTCCAGCCGCGCTTCTTCCAGCCATGAATCCAGGATGTGATCCCGTCTTTGACATAAGAACTGTCAGTCACGAGGGTCAACGCTGTTGGCCGGTCCAGCGTCTCCAGGGCGGTAATCGCCGCCAGCAGCTCCATCCGGTTATTTGTCGTCTCTGTCTCGCCGCCCTTCAGTTCACGCTCCTTCAGAACCACATCGCCATCACGCGCGATCAGCAAGGCACCCCAGCCACCCGGGCCGGGATTGCCCGAACAGGCCCCATCGGTATAGGCAAAAAGCTCAGGCATCGGCGGCTTTCACGGCGCGCATGATCACAAAAGGGTCTTTGGTGCCTGCCATGCCGCGCTCTTTCCCTTCTTTGGTGTAGGCCACCACAAAACCGGCCTTGGTCAGCATATGGCGCAGCTCTGGTACGGTGACATATGTGTAAAAACGATCCAGCCGGTCGCGGTCATCGCCCTTGCCCGTCTTCATGCCCACATGCAGAATACCGCCCGGTTTGAGAGCGACCTGCAGGGCTGCAAAATGCCGGGGCAGATCGGTGCGGGTGGCGTGCAGCAAACTGAAATTCGCCCAGACCCCATCATATCGGGCCACCGCGTCGATATCATCAAAACTGCCCAGACGGGCACCAATGGCATGGGTGTCATTGGCCAGCGCAACCATCCCGGCAGAGGCGTCAACCGGATCGGGGCGCAGCCCAGCGGCGCGCATATGGGCGGATGCGGTGGCGGGCCCACAGCCCAGATCAAGTATCTCTGCCCCTTTTGGCATCAGATCAATAAAGGCCTGCAAGCTCGCATCGGGGGCATCCGTGGCGGTCAATTTGACATAATCACCCGCCTTGGCGTCATAAGTCGCAATTGTTTTTGGGTCGGGCATCAGATCACCACTGGCAGGAGGGAAAAACAGACGATCACCGTCAGCAGAGTACGCAGATGCATCCACCATGGCGGGGCCAGATCCAAGCGCCAGAAATGCCAGTCCAGCATGAGCAGCGCGAGGAAGCCGACAATCCGGTTCATGGCTGCGGTTGTCGGGCCGCCACCGGTCATGAAAAGCGCCCAGAGGGCCGGAATGACAGATAGCACATAGCCCGCCGTGGCTGTGCGACCCGAAGCTTTCGCGGCAAACCACCACAAGGCGCCCCAAAGAAACGGCAGCGATCCGGCAAGGCCAAGGATCAGGGCAGAGCGGGGGACGGTGTTCATGCGGTGTAGCAGCCAGTCTTGCGGGATGTTTGGCGCAACAAATCGCGTCTCATGCCCAAGGTCAACATGACCTACAGTGTCTCGCGCAGAACGCGCGGGACCTTGAATTCCACATTTTCTTCGGCTGTCACAACCATTTCGACAGTCGTGTCATAGCGTGTTCGAAAGGCGTCGATGACCTCGTTGATCAGCACTTCGGGGGCGGATGCACCGGCGGTTATTCCAACAGAGGAAATGCCATCCAGCGCGCGCCAATCGATCTCCGTGGCCCGCTGGACCAGTTGGGCATAGGCGCAGCCCGCGCGTGCGCCAACTTCAACCAATCTTCTGGAGTTGGATGAATTGGGCGCGCCGACCACCAGCATTGCATCGCATTTCGGGGCCATCGCCTTTACCGCCTCTTGCCGGTTTGTGGTGGCGTAGCAGATGTCTTCCTTATGGGGCCCGATAATGGCGGGGAACCGGGCCTGCAGGGCGGCCACAATGTCCGCCGTGTCATCAACCGAAAGGGTCGTCTGGGTGACAAAGGCCAATTGGTCCGGGTCGCGTACCTGTACCGTTGCCACATCCTCTACGGTTTCAACCAGCAGAACTTCACCCTCGGGAAGCTGGCCCATTGTGCCAATGGTTTCGGGGTGACCGTCATGGCCGATCATGATCATCTGCAGCCCGCTATCGGCGTGGCGTTGCGCTTCGATATGAACCTTGCTGACCAATGGGCAGGTGGCATCGACATAGATCATCTCGCGCTTTGCCGCTGTGGCGGGGACAGATTTGGGAACGCCATGGGCCGAAAATATGACCGGGCGGTCATCTGGGCATTCATCGAGTTCCTCAACAAAAATCGCGCCCTTGTCGCGCAACCCGTCCACGACGAATTTATTGTGCACGATTTCGTGGCGGACATAGACCGGCGCACCCCATTTCTCCAACGCCATCTCGACGATCTTGATGGCGCGGTCAACGCCAGCGCAGAAACCGCGCGGTGCCGCAAGGTAGAGGGTCAGGGGGGATTTGGTCATCAGGTCCTCCAGGGTCTGAGGCAGAGGTAAGCGCTCTGACCGCCAAGGTCCAGATGCTGGTGGTGTGACCAAAAGGAGCGCGCTACGCGCGCACGCCATTTTTTGTTTGGCGCACGCGGCGAGGTTGGGATTGTCGTGACGGCCCTTGCGCGAAGGGTCAGCTTTCCTCGGTCACCTGTTCGGCAACTTCCGGACGTGTTTCGCGTGCGGGGCGTCCCACCACATCACGCAATTCGTCCAGTTCGATGAAGTTATCCGCCTGACGGCGCAGTTCATCGGCGATCATCGGTGGCTGGCTGCGGATGGTCGATACAACCGACACGCGCACGCCCTTGCGCTGCAATGCTTCGATCAGCGGTCGGAAATCACCATCGCCGGAAAACAGCACGACATGATCCACATGGGGGGCAAGCTCCATGGCATCGACGGCGAGTTCGATATCCATGTTCCCTTTGACCTTACGCCGGCCCATGCTGTCGGTGTATTCCTTGGCCGGCTTGGTGACCATGGTGAACCCGTTATAGTGCAACCAGTCAACCAGCGGTCGAATGGGTGAATATTCATCATTTTCAAGAAGCGCCGTGTAGTAGAACGCGCGCAGCATCTTGCCGCGTCGCATGAATTCCTGCCGGAGCAACTTATAATCGATGTCAAAACCTAGCGACTTAGCCGCTGCGTATAGATTTGATCCATCGATGAAGAGCGCCAATCGCTCGTCCCGATAAAACATTAATTGTCCTTCCAATGTAGCCCTGCTGTGGTGTTCGCTTGTGAGTGGTTTGTATTCATCGCAAGACTGGCGCTAATGTACGTCATTCTGGATGTGAGGCAAGTGGGCAAAATGGCAGAGAATAGCCGATTGGCACTTATTACATTAGGAAGTAATAATATTTCCTGTTGGGGTGACGCAGCGGAAACTGTACAAAAGGCTATGCTGCGGTTGGATATGTTGGCGCAAACCCCCGCAAATCATAGCCCGATTTACGCGACGCCAGCCTTCCCCGCAGGCTCTGGCCCGGACTTTGCGAACGCCGCCACGGCGTTTCAAACCATGTTATCTGCGCCCGAATTGCTCGCGGCGCTTCACCGGATCGAGGGCGAAGCGCAACGTACCCGAAAAAAGCGTTGGGGGCCAAGGACACTAGATATTGACCTGATCGGTCTGGGTGATGCGGTCCACCCAGACCGGCAGACCCAGCGCGCGTGGATGGACCTCGCGCCACAGGCGCAATTGCAGGAAACCCCTGACCAGTTGATCCTGCCCCATCCGCGTGTGCAGGACAGGTCATTCGCGCTTGTTCCGCTTGCCGATGTTGCACCCGATTGGCGACATCCCGTGATCGGCAAAACCATTCAGGACATGCTCGAAGCCCGGCCCGCCACAGAAAGAGCCACAGTCGTGCCGAATTGATTTTCCCGAAATTTTCATTTTGAAAATCTGAAATTGGCGACCATTCCAAGCATATTGGCGGGGCAAATGGCCCGCCCTACACAAAGCAGTCGGGCGGAAAATGCGCTGGTGCTGAAAACAGCTTTCGCCCTTGCCAATAACCCGCAAACCCCCTAAAGACCCCATTTCAACCTCTGTCAGATTCCCAGTGGAGATCGCCAATGGCCCGCGTTACCGTCGAAGATTGCGTCGATAAGGTTCCAAACCGGTTTGAGCTTGTGATGCTCGCCGCCCATCGTGCGCGCGAAATTTCTGCTGGCGCGCCGATCACCGTGAACCGCGACAACGACAAGAACCCTGTCGTGTCCCTGCGTGAAATTGCTGAAGAAACACAGCAATCCGACGATCTGCGCGAGCGCATGATCGAGGCCAACCAGACCCAGATTGAGGTTGATGAACCCGAAGAGGACAGCATGTCGCTTCTGATGGGGGCAGAGACGGACAAACCGGCAGAGGACGATATGTCCGAAGAAAAACTGCTGCGTGCGTTGATGGATGCACAAGGGCAACGCTAACGCCCGGCCCTATATGGATAGGCGCAGGATCAGATGACGACGGCTGACGAACTGATCAATCTGGTCCGCACCTACAATCCCCGCTCGAACGAGGCGCTTTTGCGCGACGCCTACACCTTTGGTGCTGAAATGCACGAAGGGCAGTTCCGCCATTCAGGTGAGCCGTATTTTACCCATCCGATTGCTGTGACCTGTATTCTGGCCGAACAGCAGATGGATGACGCGACCCTTATCACGGCCCTGCTGCACGACACGATCGAGGACACCAAAGCGTCGTTTTCCGAGGTGGAGCAACGGTTTGGCCGCGAAATTGCCGATCTGGTCGATGGTGTGACCAAGCTGACCAATCTGCAGCTGAACTCTACCCAAACCAAGCAGGCCGAGAACTTTCGCAAGCTTTTCATGGCGACAAGCCGGGATTTGCGCGTGACCCTGGTCAAACTGGCCGACCGGTTGCACAATATGCGCACCATCAAATCGATGCGTCCTGAAAAGCAGGTGCAAAAGGCGCGCGAGACCATGGATATCTTCGCCCCCCTAGCAGGCCGTATGGGCATGCAGTGGATGCGCGAAGAGCTGGAGGATCTGTCCTTCAGGGTGATCAATCCCGAAGGGCGCAATTCGATCATCCGGCGGTTCATCACGCTGCAACGCGAAACCGGTGATGTGGTGCAAAAGATCACCGCGGATATGCGGGTTGAGCTGGAAAGAGCGGAAATTCAGGCTGATGTGGTCGGCCGGGCCAAGAAACCCTATTCGATCTGGCGCAAGATGCAGGAGAAGGATCAGGGGTTCAGCCGACTGTCCGACATCTACGGTTTCCGGATCATCGTGGCGACAGAGGCGGATTGTTACCGTGTTCTGGGCGCGATCCATCAACGCTGGCGCGCGGTCCCGGGCCGGTTCAAGGACTATATCAGCCAACCCAAATCAAACGGCTACCGGTCGATCCACACCACCGTATCGGGGCGCGATGGCAAACGGGTCGAGGTGCAGATCCGCACCCGCGAGATGCATGAGGTTGCCGAAACCGGGGTGGCTGCACATTGGTCCTACAAAAACGGTGAGCGGGTCGAAAACCGATTTGCCGTTGATCCGGTTCACTGGATATCCGCGCTGACCGAACGGCTCGACGAAGATCAGGACCACGATGAATTCCTCGAGGCGGTGAAGCTGGAAATGTACACCGACCAGGTGTTCTGCTTCACGCCCAAAGGGGACGTGATCAAACTGCCGCGCGGTGCGACGCCGATTGATTTTGCCTATGCGATCCACACGCGGATCGGATCAGCTTGCGTCGGGGCCAAGGTGGACGGGCTGCGGGTGCCGCTTTGGACGCGGCTGAAAAACGGGCAGTCGGTGGATATCGTCACCGCCGAAGGGCAGACACCGCAGGCGACATGGATCGACATCGCAGTCACCGGGCGCGCCAAAACCGCGATCCGGCGCAGCCTGAAGGACGAAGACCGGGAAAGGTTCATCCGGCTGGGCCGGGAACTGGCGCGCGTGGCATTTGAGAATGTCGGGAAGTCAGCGACCGTCAAAGCCCTGCGGACGGCGGCAAAGGCGCTCGCCCTCGATGATGCGGACGACATGCTTTACCGGCTGGGCAGCGCAGAGCTGACCGGGCGCGCCGTCGTGCGGGCGATTTACCCGGAACTGAACGAACGCCATGGCGACGAGGTGGATCAGAAACGGGCCGTTGTCGGTCTTGCCCCTGATCAGGTGCAACAGCGTAGCGCCTGCTGCCAACCCGTGCCGGGCGAACGCATCCTGGGGATCACATACCGGGGGCAGGGGGTCATGGTGCATGCCATCGACTGCGAAGCCCTGATTGACTACGAGGACCAGCCAGAACGCTGGATCGACCTGCAATGGCAGGACGGCACGCATAGTGCGGTCAACACGGTCACCTTTGATGCGACAATTACGAATGACGCAGGTGTTCTTGGTCGGATCTGTACATTGATCGGTGAACAGAACGCCAATATCTCTGACCTGCGATTCATTGACCGCAAACCGGACTATTATAGATTGCTCATCGATGTGGATTTGCGCGATGCTGAACATCTGCACCGGGTGATGACGGCGCTTGAGGCGGAAAGCAACGTCTCATCCATCGCGCGGTATCGGGACCCGGGTCTCGCCAGTACGGGAAGGAAGACGAGTTTTGGTGTTCAAGCGCAGGGATAGACGGCCGATCTGGCGGATCGTTGTCGACTTTGTCTATCCCCGCGGCGGTTGGAGCAGAGCCGCGCAATATGTCAATCACCGACTTCGGCGCCTGCCGGACACGCCCGAAAAAATCTGCCGTGGCATCTGGGCGGGTGTCTTTGTCTGCTTTACGCCGTTTTTCGGACTGCATTTCATCTGTGCTGCCATTGTTGCGCTGATCCTGCGCGGCAATGTGCTGGCGGCATTGATGGCGACATTCTTTGGCAATCCGCTGACGTTCCCGGCGATTGGCTATTCATCGATCAGCCTTGGGTCGTGGGTGCTCGGCGTCCCCTACGGGGCGGAGGCGCATCTGGGGCAGAAATTCGTCGATGCGGGCCACGACCTGTGGTACAATTTCAAGGCAGCCTTTACGCCCGAAACCGCCGATTGGCACGGGCTGGGCGTGTTCTATGAGCAGGTTTTTCTGCCCTATCTGATCGGGGGTATCGTGCCGGGGCTGCTGACGGCCACCTGCATCTACTACCTGTCAGTACCCCTGATAACCGCCTACCAACAGCGCCGAAAAAAAGCACTGCGCGCAAAGCTTGACCAACTCAAGAAAAAGGCGTCACCTGCCGACGATACCAGTCAGTGATCTAGCAAAGGAAACGCTCATGTCAGACAGGCTGCGCCTTGGGGTGAACATCGATCACGTGGCAACAGTACGCAACGCGCGCGGTGGGGCCGTGCCGGACCCGGTGCGCGCGGCGATCATGGCCGAAGAGGCCGGTGCAGACGGGATCACCGCGCATCTGCGCGAAGACCGGCGGCACATTTCCGACGCCGATATCGAAGGGTTGATGGCCGCCTTGAACGGCCCGCTGAATTTCGAAATGGCGGCGACCGAGGAGATGCAGAAAATTGCCCTGCGGCACAAACCCCACGCGGTTTGCATCGTACCTGAGAAGCGCGAGGAACGGACAACCGAAGGCGGGCTGGAAGTTGCGCGCGAAGAAAATGCGCTGGCCCATTACATTGCGCCTTTGCGCGAGGCTGGCTGCCGGGTGTCCATCTTCATCGCCGCCGATCAACGCCAGATAGAGGCGGCGCATCGGATCGGGGCGGAAGTGATCGAATTGCATACCGGTGCCTATTGCGACGCCCATGCCGAAGGACGGTTCGAAGAACGCGACGAAGAGTTGAAGAAACTCACCGATATGGCGGCCTTCGCCGATGATCTGGGGCTGGAGGTGCATGCAGGCCATGGCCTGACCTATGACTGCGTCAGTCCCATCGCCGCCCTACCGCAAGTGATGGAACTGAATATCGGGCATTTCCTGATTGGCGAGGCGATCTTTCGCGGTCTGACGCCAGCCATTGCTGAAATGCGACGGATCATGGACGCAGCACGAGGGTAAATGATGGAACAGCTTCTCTTGCTTGTGGCCTGGATGGTTGCTGGCGGCAGCCCCGGACCAGCCACACTCGCCATCGCGGGAACAGCCATGCAGCGCGGGCGCGCAGCCGGTCTGGCAGTATCCGCAGGCATTGTAACAGGCTCGGCCATCTGGGGGGTGGCCGCTGCCGCAGGGATGAGCGCGCTGATGGTAACCCATGTATGGCTCTTTACCGCCATGCGGTATGCAGGGGCCGCGTTTTTGATCTATCTGGCCTATAAGGCATTGCGGGCAGCGTGGCGCAATGCAGATGTGCCTGATCCCACATCATTGGGGGCCACATCCCTGACACGGCTTTGGGGAAAGGGGGCGCTGATCCACCTCACCAATCCCAAGGCGATCCTTGGCTGGGGCGGGTTCTTTGCGGTGGCTGTACCGGCTGATGCGTCATCACTTCTGATCTGGGAAACCTTTGCGATGCTGATCGCCGGATCATGTGTCGTGTTCTTTGGTTACGGCTTTCTGTTTTCATCCCCGGGGGTCACACGGGCCTACCGGCGGGCGCGGCGCTGGTTTGAAACGGTGTTCGGTGTGCTATTCGGAACTGCGGGCCTGACATTGTTCTTTGCAAAAGGCAGCACGCCTTGATCGCCGGAACACAAACAGGAACGAAAACATGATCAAACATATCGTGATGCTCGATCTTGCGGCAGATCATGATCCGGCAGAGCTGCAATTGGTCATGACCGGGCTTGACGATCTGCGGCACAGCGTCAGTGGTTTCACTCATTTTGAGCATGGCGAAAACCGCGATTTCGAAAACATGTCGCCAAGTTGCAGCTATCTGTTTATCTGCCATTTCGACGGCGAAGATACATCGCGCGCCTATCTGGTGAACAAGGACCATCAGGCGCTGGGCAAACGACTGGTCGGCCTCTGCAAAGGTGGCGTGTCAGGCGTCACCGTGGTTGATCTGGACGTGGCGGAATAGGCATGATCCTTGGCGTCGGAACCGATCTGGCAAATATCGACCGGATTGCTGGCACGCTGGACCGTTTCGGTGACCGGTTCCGCAATCGGGTTTTCACCGATGTCGAACAGGCCAAGGCTGAACGCCGGCGCGACGTCGCAGGCACCTATGCCAAACGCTGGGCCGCGAAAGAGGCATGCTCCAAGGCGCTGGGCACCGGGCTGCGTATGGGGATTTCATGGCGGGACATGGCCGTGTCCAACCTGCGCACCGGGCAACCGGTGATGGCGGTAACCGGCTGGGCCAGGGAAAGGCTCGATCAAATGACGCCGGAGGGGCACGAGGCGATTATTCATGTCACCCTGACCGATGATCACCCATGGGCGCAGGCCTTTGTGGTGATCGAGGCGCGGCCCATCGCTTGACAGGACAGGCGCGCAGCATCATGTAGCCCCAAACCGAATGAAGGATATCAATATGGCCGAAGGAAAAGGCTTCACCGCCGGCATCGTCGAAACCGTCAAGACGGTCTTCTGGGCGCTGGTGATCGCCGGGATTTTCCGGACGATCTTCTTTCAGCCGTTCTGGATTCCGTCAGGCTCCATGAAGGATACATTGCTGATCGGTGATTTCCTCTTCGTGAACAAGATGGCTTACGGCTATTCCTACGCCTCCTGCCCCTCCATCCGCATCCCACAGGCTGGAATTGACCTCGGTTCCGAGGATTTCTGCGGCTGGTTCGAGGAAAGCGAAGGGCGGCTTTTCGGGTCGGAACCTGAACGCGGTGATATCGTCGTTTTCCGGCATCCGGTCACCGGGGGGGATTTTATCAAACGGTTGATCGGACTTCCCGGCGACCGGGTGCAGATGCAAGGCGGACGGCTCTATATCAATGATGAAGCTGTCGCTGTCGAAGATGGCGGTGTCTTTGTTGAAACCATGGAATTGCAGGGTCCGCTCGGCCAGCAACCACAATGTGCCAACGGGGCCGTCGGCCTTGGCGCGGATTGTGAAAAACCACGCCAGATCGAAACCCTGCCCGGCGGGGTCAGCCACTCGATCCTCAATATCGGCGACCGGTCTGCTGACAACACAGGCGTCTTCACGGTGCCCGCGGGCGAATATTTCTTCATGGGTGACAACCGGGATAACTCCACCGACAGCCGGTTTCCGCAAGCACAGCGCGGGGTGGGCTTTGTCGAAGCAAAAGACCTCATCGGGCGGGCTGACCGGGTGATGTTCTCGTCGGCAGGGCGATCCATGTTCTTTTTCTGGACCTGGCGCAGCGACCGGTTCTTCAAGGCACTCGATTGAAGCTATCTGCTGACCTCTCGGCCTTTTCCAGGCGACTTGGCTACACATTTGACCAGCCGGAACTGCTGCTGCGCGCTGTGACGCATTCCTCCATCGTCAGCCCGCACCGGGATGACAACCAGCGGCTGGAATTTCTCGGCGATAGGGTGCTCGGCCTCGTGATGTCAGAGGCATTGCTGAAAGCCGATCCATCAGCGCCCGAAGGGCTGCTTGCCCCGCGTTATAACGCGCTGGTGCGACGCGAGACCTGCGCCGATGTGGCGCGTCAGATCGACCTTGGCGCGGTGCTGAAACTGGGGCGGTCGGAAATGAAATCGGGTGGGCGGCGGAAAGAGGCGCTCCTGGCCGACGCCATGGAAGCGGTGATTGCAGCGGTCTATCTTGATGGGGGCTTTCCCGCCGCGCGTGATGTTGTGCTGGCACAATGGGGTAAGCGGGTGCACAATGTGGCGGCTGATGCGCGCGACGCAAAAACGGCACTTCAGGAATGGGCGCAAGCCCGCGGCGAAGTTCCCCCGCTCTATACCGAAGTGGCGCGCAGTGGCCCGGATCACCAACCGGTCTTTACCATCGAAGTAAGACTTGCCTCCGGCCCGTCCGAGCAGGCGACAGCAGGGTCAAAACGGCAGGCGGAACAGGCCGCCGCCACGGCCCTTTTGAAGAAAGTAAGCGGATGAATGATGTCGTGACAAAGGCCGGTTTCGTGGCCCTGATCGGTGAGCCGAATGCAGGCAAATCGACGCTGCTGAACCGGATGGTCGGGGCAAAAGTGTCCATCGTGACCCATAAGGTGCAGACAACCCGCGCGCGGATCCGGGGCGTGGCGATGGACGGGGCAGCACAGCTGATCTTTATCGACACGCCGGGGCTGTTCAAACCACGGCGCAGGCTCGACCGGGCGATGGTTGCAGCGGCCTGGGGCGGGGCGGCGGATGCGGATGTGGTTGTCCTGATGATCGAGGCGCATCGCGGCATGACCGAAGGGGTCAGCGCCATTCTGGAAACGCTTGCCGAACGGGCAGGCAAAAGCCCCGTGGCACTTGCGATCAATAAGATCGACAAGGTGAAGTCAGAGGTGCTGCTGGCACTCACCAAGGATATGAACGACGCCTATCCTTTTGCCGAAACCTTCATGATTTCCGCCGAACGGGGGCATGGATGTGACGCGCTGCGCGCCTGGCTGGTCGATCAGGTTCCCCAAGGGCCGCATCTTTACCCCGAAGATCAGATCGCCGATTTGCCGATGCGGATGATTGCCGCAGAAATGACGCGGGAAAAGCTGACTTTGCGGCTGCATCAGGAATTGCCCTATGAATTGACGGTGGAAACCGAAAGCTGGGAAGAACGGCCCGACGGGACCGCGCGGATTGACCAGATCATCTATGTGGCCCGCGATGGGCATAAGGGGATCGTGCTGGGTAAAGGTGGCGAAACCGTCAAGGCAGTCAGCAAGGCCGCCCGGCTTGAATTGGAAGAGTTTCTGGGCCGCCGGATCCATCTGTTCATGCAGGTGAAAGTGCGGCCAAACTGGCTCGAGGAATCCGAACGCTATTCCGAAATGGGGCTGGATTTCAAAGATGGCAACACATAGACCACCCGTCCCCGGCAAGACCCGGGACCTTGACCAGACCCGACATAGAGGTCCCGGGTCAAGCCCGGGACGGGGTCGCAGATGAAGCTGACCGCCGATATCTGGGTGTCGGCCTATCTGACACGCCTGCGGCTGCAAGAAATCCCGGCTTTTGTGGTCAAACGCGGCGACGGCACCGCCGGCGCGGTGCTGGTCAAGCTCAACACGCTGGACGGGCAAGCCTGTTGTTATCAACGCAGTTTTGATCTGATGACAGGCGACCGGCAATGGATCGTGCTGGTGGAAGGGGACGAGGCGGATGTTGATGCCTCTGTCGCCAGACAACGCGGGTTTGATCCTGATCTCTGGGTCATCGAAGTCGAAGATAAGGCAGGCCGTCACCTGCTTGATGAGCCGGGGCTCGAATGACTTTGATGCGCTCAGCGCGGGGAGTATTTGGGGCAAAATGATAAACACTTTGCCCCTGTAACAAACTGTCGTTCATCACTTTGCAAGGCCATCGGCTCTCCAGCCTGACCCCAATATTGTTTTATCATTTTGCCAAAAATACTCACGCGCCGGAGACGTCCGATCTCGCGGCGAAAATCCACCGCTTGCATTTCGGCGTTACCATGGCCGAAGTTGCGATGATGCAGTGGCAGGAAAACGCATGATCAGTTGGACAGATGAAGGCGCCGTGCTGGCCAGTCGACCTTTTGGCGAGGCGTCGGTGATCCTGGAGGTCTTTACCGCCTCCCATGGTCGCCACGCAGGTGTTGTGCGCGGTGGAACCAGCCGCAAACTCACCCCGGCCATTCAGCCCGGCGCGCAGATCGCAGTGACATGGAAGGCGCGGCTGGATGATCATCTGGGCGCCTTTACCATCGAACCGCTGCGCAGCCGCGCAGCCACGGCGATGGGCGATCGGCTGTCATTGGCCGGGCTGAACGCGGTCTGTGCCTTGCTGACCCACGTGCTGCCCGAACGCGAAGCGCATGACGGGCTTTATCAGCGCACGATTCAATTGCTCGACCTTCTGGGACAGGCTGATCTCTGGCCGCTGGCCTATCTGCGTTGGGAACAGGCACTGCTGGACGATCTGGGCTTCGGACTGGATCTGTCGCAATGTGCCGTGCGCGGCGTGAATGAGGCACTGATTTATGTCTCGCCCAAATCAGGCCGGGCGGTCAGTCGCGAAGGGGCAGGGGAATGGGCCGACAGGATGTTGCCGCTGCCTCCGGTTCTGGCGGGCAAAGGGGATGCCGGCACAGATGAAATTCTGACCGCATTGGGGACAACCGGGTATTTCATCGAACATCGGCTGATCAGAAGCCTTGGCGACCGGCCTGTTCCCGGTGCGCGGGCGCGTCTTCTGGACGCAATCCGTCGTAACCGCCAATAGGTTAAGCCCACGTTTACCTTTGCACCGCGCGGTCTGTTACCGGGCCGCCGGGTGCGCAGGGGTCCGACGTTTTGCCGACGAATCGCCGACGCTTTGCCGACGGGCCAAATCCCAGCAAAAGCCGGTGATTAACCTTGATTCGCCAAAATCGGGCGGTCAGCACCGTACGCACCCCAACCGAACGTTGCGCGGGGGGCCACTACATATTCGGATAATTCGGACCGTCGCCACCCTGCGGCACTGTCCAAGTGATGTTCTGGCTTGGGTCCTTGATATCGCAGGTTTTGCAATGCACGCAGTTCTGGAAATTGATGACAAAACGGGTGTCCTTGCCCTCTTCCTCGACAAATTCATAAACTCCGGCAGGGCAGTAACGTGCTGACGGACCAGCATATTTTGCCAAATTGACGCCGACGGGAACCGATGGATCAGTCAGTTGCAGATGGGCGGGCTGGCTTTCCTCGTGATTGGTAAAGCTGAAGGACACATTGGTCAGGCGATCAAATGACAGGGTGCCATCGGGCTTGGGATAGTCGATGGGCTTGTGTTTGCTGGCCTCTTCCGTCGCATCCGCATCGGTTTTGCCGTGGCGCAGCGTGCCCAGAATGCTGAAACCAAATGTGTTCGTCCACATATCCATCCCGCCCAGTCCGAGCGAAGCAATGAGTCCGTATTTTGACCACAAGGGTTTGACATTACGCACTTTTTTCAGGTCAGCGCCTATCGCTCCCTTGCGCACGGCGGCGTCATAGCCTCCCATCAGGTCACCGCCCCGGCCCGCCTTGATCGCGGTCACCGCGGCCTCTGCCGCCTCGATGCCGGACAGCATCGCGTTATGGTTGCCCTTGATACGCGGCACGTTCACCATGCCCGCCGAACAGCCAAGCAAGGCACCGCCGGGAAATTCCAGATCAGGCATGGACTGGAACCCGCCTTCGGAAATTGCGCGGGCGCCATAAGCGACCCGTTTGCCGCCCTTCAGCAGTTCGGCGACCATTGGGTGATGTTTGAACCGCTGGAATTCCATGTAAGGAAAAACATGTGGGTTCTTGTAGTTCAGGTGGGTCACGAAACCCACGTAAACCTGATTGTTTTCAAGGTGATATATGAAAGATCCACCGCCTGCATTGCTACCCAAGGGCCAACCCATCGTGTGGGTCACGGTGCCTTCACGGTGCTTGTCGGGGTCGATTTCCCAGATTTCCTTCATGCCCAGACCGTATTTCTGAACATCATGACCGGCGCCCAGATCGTATTTTGCAATCACCTGTTTGGATAGCGATCCGCGCACGCCTTCAGACAGGAACACATATTTGCCGTGCAACTCCATCCCAGGTTCGTAGGACGGTCCGGGCGTGCCATCTGCGGTTTTGCCAAACTCTCCGGCGACAACACCTTTGACTTCGCCACTATCGCCAAAAACCAGTTCAGAACAGGCCATACCGGGGAAGATTTCAACACCCATTTCTTCGGCCTGTTCCGCCATCCAGCGGCAGACATTTCCCATAGAAACAATATAGTTACCGTGATTGTTCATCAGCGGTGGCATGACAAAATTCGGGATACGTACCTTGCCCGCTTCGCCCAGCATATAGAAGTTGTCTTCCTTGACCGGCACATTCAGCGGTGCGCCTTTTTCCTTCCAATCGGGGATCAGTTTGTCCAGGCCAATAGGGTCAAGAACTGCGCCGGACAGGATATGCGCGCCAACCTCTGATCCTTTTTCAAGAACGACGACGTTCAGATCGGCATCAAGTTGCTTCAGGCGGATCGCAGCCGACAGGCCAGCAGGCCCGGCGCCAACGATGACCACGTCATATTCCATTGCTTCGCGTTCAATCTCGGCCATCGTCACATCCTTCTTGCGGGAGGGGCCAAGCCCCTGTTGTCCAGTCGCGCAAGGGTTACCCGAGGAACGGTTTCGGAGCAATCCGGACACGACGTCAAAATGTCAGACCGCGACACCAGATCGCGGATTTGCCTGATCGCACCCGGCTGGAAAGGGCCTGTTGAACGTACCGTGACGCTAAGCTATGAACGTCCGATTGATAGATTTTGCCTTGGGGGCATTATGGAAAAGATACCACTGACCCGTGCGGGTTTTGACAAGCTTGATGCAGAGCTTAAGCACCTGAAAACGGTGGAACGTCCGGCGATTATTCGGGCCATTTCAGAGGCGCGCGAGCACGGTGATTTGTCCGAGAATGCGGAGTATCATTCAGCCAAGGAAAAGCAGTCCTTCATCGAGGGACGGGTGAAAGAACTTGAGGGCGTCATCTCACTTGCCGATGTCATCGACCCATCGAAGCTGTCTGGCACCATAAAGTTCGGCGCAACCGTTGAAATCGTTGACGAAGATACTGATGAGGAAAAGACTTATCAGATCGTTGGTGAGTACGAGGCGGATATCGAAAACGGCAAGTTGAACATGAAATCGCCCCTGTCGCGTGCCCTGATTGGCAAGGACGAAGGCGACAGTGTCGATGTTCGGACCCCCGGCGGAACCCGCAGTTATGAGATCCTCAAGATCAGCTACCTGTAGGGCGGGACGCAACAGATGGCGGACCGGCTGACACAGGCAGACGAAAACCTGACCCGCTTCGAAAAGGTCGCGGCGGGTCTGGCGATCGGCTGGCTTGTGGTGGCGGCCCTTTTTTTCTGGCTGTTGCCACCAGCGCGTCAATCGGGTGAGAGTTTTGACAGCCTGCGTTTTGTGCTGATGCTGATAGCGATTTTCATGCCCGTTGCAATGATTTGGGTGGCTGCCACTGCCGCGCGTTCAACGCGGATCATGCGAGAGGAATCGTTCCGGGTGCAGATGGCGATTGATAGCATGCGCCAGACCTATCAGGCCGCACAGGCGCAAACACCGGAGCCGATTGTTGAAACCAAGCTGAATGAAATTGCGGAAACCGCACGGCAGACGCAAACAGCGGTTTCGGGTTTCACCTCCCGGCGCGAGGTGTCCCGGCTGATCGTGCCACAACCGGCCCCGCAACCACCCGACCAACAGGCGCTGCCACTTGGCACCCCGGCGGAAGAGATGGATCCGCCGTTGGATCGGCTGGATCTGATCCGCGCCTTGAACTTTCCCGATGATGAACACGATCAGGACGGGTTTGCCGCATTACGGCGCACATTGCGTGACCGCAAAGCGCGCAGGTTGGTGCAGGCCAGTCAGGATGTGCTGACGCTGTTGTCGCAGGACGGGATTTATATGGATGATCTGCGCCCCGATCCGGTCAGTGCCGATGTCTGGCGCCGCTTTGCCAAGGGCGAACGCGGGCGCAGTATCGAGACATTGGGGGCTGTGCGGGACCGTGCCTCCTTGGCGCTGGCTTCTGGCCGAATGCGAGAGGACGCGATTTTTCGCGATACCGTCCACCATTTCCTGCGCAAATTTGATCAGATGCTGGTCACGTTCGAAGAATTCGCAACCGATGCCGATCTGTTGGAGCTCGCTGAAACCCGGACCGCCCGGGCGTTCATGCTGATGGGACGCGCCGCGGGTACATTCGACTGATATGTGGGACATTTTCCTGAAAACGCTGCCGTTTTTCATGCTGATCGCGGTGGGGTACGGTGCGGCGCGTACCCGGTTTTTCACCCCAGAGGCGACGGCCTATCTGACCAAATTCGTGTTCTACTTTGCACTGTCAGCGATGTTGTTCCGGTTTTCGGCGAACCTGTCGCTCGATGCGATTTTGGATTGGCCCTTTGTGCTGGCATACGTGTCGGGAACGGCGGCTGTCTATCTGTTTGCAACAACCGTCGCGATGTGGCGCGGCGTGCGGGTTGCCGAGGCGGCAGTCGAGGCGCAATGCGCAGTTATCGGTAATGTCGGCTTTCTGGGGATCCCGATGCTGGCACTGCTGTTGGGTGAGGCTGCGGTCGGACCGATCATGATGGTGCTGGCGGTTGATCTGATCGTTTTTGGCAGCCTGATCGTGATCCTGATCACCGGGTCACGCGACGGTCGGATGTCACCCCGTATTCTGGTGACCGTCGCACTTGGTCTGATCAAGAACCCAATGATCGTGTCGATCTCAGTCGGGTTGGTGGTCTCGGCCTATCAGGTCAAAGTACCGGTGCCGGTGAACGAATTCCTGACCCTGCTGGGTGGGGCAGCGACACCGGGCGCGCTCTTTGCTATCGGGGCCTCGCTGGCCACCAAATCAGCAGAGCGGATGGCGGTAGCAGGCTGGCTTTCGTTTTGCAAACTGGTGCTTCATCCGGCAGCGGTTGCAGTTTCTGCCCTGATCATCTTTGGCATCGCACCCTACGCCGCCGGCGTGATGATCGCCGCCGCGGCATTGCCCGTCGCGGGCAATGTCTACATCATCGCCCAGCATTACGGGGTTGCGCCTGCGCGGGTTTCCGCCGCGATCCTGTTTTCGACTGTGATCAGTATCGTCACCATATCGCTGGTGATTGCATGGGTGACGGGCTTCCAGTAGCCATAACGAAAGATCAGTGGAGAGTGTGATGGAAACCGTTTCAGAAAACCGGTGTTTTGGCGGCACGCAGGGCGTCTACAAACATGCCTCAACCGCCTGCAATTGTGACATGACATTTGCCGTGTTCCTGCCAGCCGAAGCCGCACATGGCCCGGTGCCGGTGTTGTGGTTCCTGTCGGGCCTGACCTGCACCCATGAAAACGCGATGAACAAGGCAGGCGCGCAGGCCTGGGCGGCGGAGCAGGGGATTGCGCTGGTCTTTCCAGATACATCGCCGCGTGGTGAAGGTGTCGCAAATGACGAAGCCTACGATGTGGGGCAGGGTGCCGGTTTTTATGTGAACGCGACGCAGGAACCGTGGAAGCCACATTTCCAGATGTGGGATTACATCGCCACGGAACTGCCCGGTGTGCTGGCCGAGAACTTTCCACTTGATATGGATAGCCAGTCTATCACCGGCCACTCCATGGGAGGGCATGGCGCGCTGACGCTGGCTATGTCCCTGCCCGGGCGTTTCCGGTCCGTCTCTGCCTTTGCCCCGATCTGCAATCCGACGGGCAGCGACTGGGGGCGCAAGCAATTCACCGCCTATCTGGGCACCGACGAAGAGGCTTGGAAACCGCATGACGCAAGCCTCTTGATGCGTGAACACGGATTTGCAGGGCCGATGCTCATCGACACCGGAACGGATGACCAATTTGGTGATCTTCTGGGCACTGAACATTTGGCCAGCGCCATCGCCACCCGCCGCCAATATGCCCATATCCGGCTGCAAAAGGGCTATGACCATTCATATTTCTTCATCTCTACTTTCATGGAAGACCACATCACCTTCCACGCAGAGGCGCTCTATCAGTGATCTACATTGATGCCGACGCCTGCCCGGTCAAAGCCGAGGTAGAGCGCGTCGGCACGCGCCACAAGCTGAAGATGTTCGTGGTCTCAAACGGTGGCATCCGGCCTTCGCCGAACCCCTTTGTGGAAACGGTGGTTGTGCCCGATGGACCTGACGTGGCTGACATGTGGATCGCCGACAGGGCGACCACTGGTGACGTTGTGATCACGGGCGATATCCCGTTGGCTGCCCGCTGTATCGAAAACGGCGCCCTGGTGCTGAAGCATAATGGTGAGGCGCTGACAGAGAAGAACATCGGCAATGTACTGGCCACCCGCGACCTGATGGCCGATATGCGGGCTGCCGATCCGTTTCGGCAAGGCGGCGGCAAGCCCTTTGGCAAGGCGGATCGGGCGCGGTTCCTTGATGCGCTGGAACGCACAGTGCGCCAGGCCGCACGTCTGAGATGAATTTGCGATAGACAGCCCTGTAAATCGCTGCGACGACTGGCAGCATGAACCGGCTTAGCACCATATCTCCCGCGGCACTTGGCGTGGCGTGCATTCTGGCGGCCGTGACGCTGTTGTCGATCAATGATGTGGCGATCAAGTTTCTCAGCGGTGGTTACGCCCTGCATCAGGTGGTGCTGATCCGGTCCGCGATCGGATTGGGTGTGATTTTGATGATTATTGCCCCGCTGACCGATGGACGGCGCATTGCGCGGACCTCTCGGCTGCCAATGCATTTGCTGCGCGGTGTCTGCGTGGTGATTGCCAATATGACATTTTTTCTGGGGCTGGCAGCGATGCCGCTCGCTGACGCGGTGGCTATCTTTTTCATCAGCCCACTGGTGATAACGGCGTTTTCGGTGATTTTTCTGGGCGAGAAAGTTGGACCCCGGCGTTGGGCTGCGATCGGGATCGGCTTCATCGGGGTTTTGGTCATGATGCGACCGGGGACCGAGACGTTTCAGTTGGCGTCACTTCTACCGCTCGCGGCCGCGTTCTTCTATGCTGCGACCCACATCATTGCCCGGCGGGTCAAGGCTACGGAAAGTGCTGGTACCATGGCGTTTTATATCCAGATCAGCTTCATCGCGGTATGCCTGTTGATGGGATTGGCCGTAGGCGACGGGCGGTTCGGCGATCAGAGCGATCCGTCTCTCGCATTTCTGTTGCGGGAATGGAGTTGGCCACTTGCTGCCGATTATCCGGTTTTTGTTGTGGTCGGCGTCGGTATCGGAATCGGCGGCTATCTGATCAGCCAGGCCTACCGGGTGGGCGAAGCATCCTTACATTGCCCCTTTCGAATACCTTGCCCTGCCGATGTCGGTTGTTTGGGGGATCATCGTATTCGCCGAATACCCAAGCAGGTGGGACTATGTCGGCATGTCGCTGATCCTTGGGGCCGGTCTATTCTCGGTCTGGCGCGATGCCCAGTCCAAGTAAGACCTATCGGGGAAGGCCCTCAACGGTCGATCACGGCATGTCATAGTTTACACGCCGCATTCGGTTGTTAAGGTATTCATAAGCTAATGGAGTCGTTATGGATTTTTTTCCCGCGTTGATCTTACCCCGATTAGTATCAATTCTGGACCCGCTGACACCATGACTGTCATGATCCCCTTCAGGGAAGGTGAGGCGCATCTGGATTGGTTGCGCTTGACCGATGCTTTGGCCGACGGCCACCGTGGACCAAAGGCCGAGGTCGCCGATGTGTTTCTTTACGAAGGTGAAAACACGTTGCTCAACCGGTCAGCATGGATCGCGGGGATGGGATTGGCCATAAAATGCGCGACGATCTTTCCCGGAAACAAGGATGCCGGAAAGCCGATGATAGACGGCGCAGTGAATCTGTTTTCAGGGCGGGATGGGGCGCTTGAGGCGATTTTGGACTTCAAATTGGTGACCAAGTGGAAAACCGCGGGGGATAGCCTGTTGGCGGCGCGCCGTCTGGCCCGGCCCGACAGCCGCCATATCCTGATCGTGGGTGCAGGTACCGTTGGGCATTCCTTGCATCAGGCCTACAGCGCGGCGTTCCCACAGGCGCAATTTACGATCTGGAACAGGTCTGAGGCAGGGGCCGTGCGGTTTCAGGCGGATCATCCGGGTGTGAAGGTTGCTGGTGATCTGGAAACGGCGGTCAGGGCTGCCGACATCATCACATCGGCAACCATGTCAAGCGAATCACTGATTAAGGGCGATTGGTTGCAACCCGGTCAGCATGTTGATCTGATCGGGGCGTTTCGACCCGATATGCGCGAAGCGGACGATCAGGCGCTACAACGGGCGTCGATCTTCGTCGACAGTCGGGACACGACCATTGGTCACATTGGCGAGATGATGATCCCCATCGCAAGCGGGGCGATCAGCGCCGATGATGTGATTGCGGATTATTATCAACCAGACGCGTTTCGGCGCAGCGATGAAAATGAGATAACACTGTTTAAGAATGGCGGCGGCGCCCATCTTGATTTGATGACCAGCAGGTACATACTTGCGGCCTGGCAAGGGGCGGGAAGGGACGGAAACTGATGTGGTATGCTTTGATCCTGGCGGGCCTGATCTTGATCGCTCTGGCCCCATTCCTGCGGGAACGCATGCTCCCCACGATAGGACCGACCGCGCGGCACGGGGCGGATGGTGATTTCGCCCAGTTGTCGCAAGGGGTGACCCATTACCGCTGGGTCGGTCCGACGCGCGGGCCGGTTGCGGTGCTGATCCATGGGCTGGCGACACCTTCGGTCGCCATGGATGGTGTTGCAGAAGGATTGGGTGCGATGGGCTATCGCGTGCTGATGTATGATCTTTACGGCCGCGGCTTGTCCGATGCGGCACCGGGCGCGCAAGACCGCCCCTTCTTCTTGCGGCAATTGTCTGACCTACTGGCGCATCAAGATGCGGGGGATGATCTGACCTTGGTCGGCTATTCCATGGGCGGGTCGATCGCCACGGCCTATGCCGCCGAAAACACTTACCGCATCAAGCGGTTGATCCTGCTGGCCGGTGCCGGGGTTCACGTTTACGAAAGCAAATTTGCCGGGTTCTGCCGCAGAACACCAATTCTGGGCGACTGGGTTTGGGGCATGTTTGCCAAACACCGGATCTTGTCGGCGATTCCAAAGGGCACCCGGCGCCCGGCGATCCAGAAGGTTCTGATCGCGCAGCGTCAGGAATTGCACCGGCGCGGATATCTGCCTGCAATTCTATCGAGTGGGCGTGGTATGCTGAGGGAATTACAAGAAGACGAGCACCGCAAACTTGGCCGAGAAGACGTTCCCGTCGTCGCGATTTGGGGCGAAAACGATAAGATCATCCCCATTTCCGCCCTTGGAATCTTGGCGCAATGGAACCGTGAAGCCAGGCAGGAGGTTGTGGAAGGTGCTGACCATTCCTTGCCCTACACACATGATGGTGCATTGATCGAAGCACTGCGCACTGCGCTGCGCGATTGACGGTCATACGGCCACGGCACGTGCTGACATGGCGGGCAACGCCTGCGCGCTGATCTTTTGGAAGGCCATTCGGTCGCGACCGCCAGTCTTGGCGCGATAAAGCACCTGATCGGCGACAGTACGCAAATCACTAAAAGCAGGTCGATCTGCTAACCAGGCACAGCCAATGCTGACAGAGGCCGAGATTTCAACACCATCAGCAATGATGGGTCTCTCGCTGATTGTCTTGCGACAACGCTGCGCCACGGCCTCCGCATGCTCAGCAGTCAGATTGTCCAGAACGATCACAAATTCATCCCCGCTCATCCGTGCAAAGATATCATCCGGGCGCAGGCATAGCGCCATGCGATTTGCGATTTCGACCAACACATGATCGCCGCGCAAATGACCATGTGTGTCATTAATCGATTTGAAGTGATCAACGTCAATACACAGCATCGCAGTTCCGTCTGAACCAATCCTCCTGTCTGTCATGGCGTCATAAGAGTGCAATGCCGCGCGCCTGTTCAGCAATTGGGTCAAAGGATCGGTTGTTACGGCCGAGCGCAATTCCTCGCGTTCCTGCATCAATAGCTGCTCCCGGGCCATCAGTTTGCCCAGCAGGGAGGCACCAAACACATTGGCTGCCAGAAGAGCAGGCCCAATACTGACAAGGATCGTCGCTTGCAGGTGTTTCGGCAGGAGAAGAACTGCAGCAAGATGGGCGGTGATCATGATGCCAAGGATCAAGAATGCTTTTGTGTCACTTGAACATCTGGATCGCACCCAATGGGCCCAGGCAAGGCCCATGCCGGCCGCAATGGCCATGCCAAACACACCGGAAATTGCGCCACTTCCGCCGACATAGATACGCGTAGCGGCCCCAAGAATTAAGGCAAATAGACCACCAACCACGCCAAACAGGGCCGCCGCCATTCCCACGAATAGATTTCGGATATCGACGATGATGCCATCAGCCATCTGAATTGGGTTTGACATAGCGTAAATAGCGGTTAGTCCGAAAATACCGCCCATGATCAGGTTCACGATCTGTTGGTTCCATCGCGAGTTCCCAAAGAAACTGTAGGTGTAGACAAGCACAACAGCCACTGCGACAGGGTCAACAAAAAGCGCGATTTTTTCCAGCAGCAGCATGTAACGAGAATCCTTTTCAACCGTTACGTGCTACATGACCCCAGCTTGGTAAACGTATCCTTGACCACACTGACGCAGGCGGCCTTTTCACCTGCATCCGGGTCGTGTTTTTTGCTAAAATTTTTTACAAAGCCAAACTGACAGGCTCAGGCTGTCTGTAAGGCGGGACGCTTTTCAGCGATTGGCAAATGCACGATTGCGCTGAATGCGCCAACCCCAACCCCAACCCACCATACATGGGTGTAAGTGCCATAAAGATCATAGAGCGCACCACCCAGCCAGACCCCCAGGAACGATCCCAATTGATGGGAAAAGAACACGATCCCATAAAGTGTTCCCATATAGCGCAAACCGTAGAGATGGGCCACCAGACCCGATGTCAGCGGCACCGAGGCCAGCCATAGGCTGCCCATGGCCACGGAGAACAAGATCACCGTCATCGGTGTAATTGGGGTGAGAATGAACGCGGCGGCAATAATCGTACGGCCAGTATAGATACCAGCCAGCAGATATTTCTTGGAGTAACGCTTGCCCGCCCAGCCTGCCAGCAATGTACCCCCGATATTGGCCAGTCCGATCAGGGAAATGGCCAAGGCACCCAGCGCACTTGTCGTTGTGATGCCAAGCCCTGCTAACATGCTGCCCTGCGCAATAGGGCCGCACATTTCGGTCACCAATGCCGGGAAATGTGCGGTTATGAAGGCCAGTTGATAGCCGCAGGAAAAGAACCCCAGAAAGATCAGCGTATATGATGGATCCTTGAAAGCACGGATCAATATCGTACCCATGCTTTCTTCCAACTCTGCCTTGCTCGCGGTGACCGGGCTACGCATCATCGGAAGGACCAGCAGGGTCGACAGGATCAGCGCTGCAAAGACGCCAAAGGTCATTTGCCAGCTTAGGAACCCTAACAGATATTCGGCAAAGGGTGCGCCAAAGACTTGTCCCGCAGATCCGGCAGCGGTGGCAATCGCCAATGCCATCGAACGGTTGTCATCCGACGCGGCACGCCCGACCACCGCCAGAATGACGCCAAAGCCGGTGCCGGCAATGCCAAAGCCTACAAAGACCTCGTAAATCTGGTGCGCCAGCGGGGTGGTCGCCCCGGCAGACAACAACAATCCGGCCGCATACATCAGGGCACCAATGATGATCGCCTTACGGTCACCGATCTTTTCTGCAATCGCGCCAAAAATCGGCTGGCCAATCCCCCAAGCAAGGTTCTGGATCGCGATGGCCAGGCTGAAATCGCTGCGCAGCCAGCCAAATTCACTGGCAATCGGAATCTGGAACACACCAAATGACGCCCGGATCGCAAATCCGGTCATGATAATGATACATCCGGCGATCAGCACCGGATTGATCAGTTTGGCGTGTTGATGGTTCATCGGGATAGTTGGCGCAGGGGTGCTGCGGTTGTCAATCTGGTCCGTTGTGATGCGGCAGATCAAGAATGGTGATGGTGCTGCGGTCCGCGCTTGGTGACTTTTCAACCATTGCCCGTCAGGCTATCGATCAGTCATGACAGTGCAAGAGGCATACCGGTCCGCCGTTTCAGCGGGCGCGTTAACAAGTGATCCCGCGCAACTGGCTGTATTGCCAGAGCTTGAACGGATCCGTGAAGGGCTGGCGGCACCGGTCAGGAAAGGGCTGTTCCGCAAGATCACGACCGCTGTGCCCGGGCTCTACATGTGGGGCGGGGTGGGGCGCGGCAAATCCATGCTGATGGACCTTCTCTATGATCATGTCAGCGTGCCGAAACAGCGGCGGCATTTCCACGCTTTCATGCAATGGGTGCATGCGGAAATGAACGACGCGCGCAAACGCGGGGTCGATGACGCGATAGCACCCGTGGCGGCAAAGCTGGCAGATGATGTGCGGTTTCTGGCCTTTGACGAGATGCAGATCACCGATATCACGGATGCGATGCTGGTCGGGCGGCTGTTCGAGGCACTGTTCGATGCGGGCGTCACGGTCGTGACGACCTCCAACCGCCCCCCCGATGACCTTTACAAGGACGGGCTGAACCGGCAATTGTTCCTGCCCTTCATCGATCTTTTGAAACACCACATGGTGGTCCATGAACTGACCAGCGATACCGACTACCGGCAAAACCGGTTGGTTGGATCACCCAGCTATTTCACCCCCATCGACGCCGAAGCGCGGACGGCCATCGCACAAATCTGGCATGATTTCAGTGGCGGACAAAGCGACCCGCTGGTCCTGCATGTCAAAGGACGGGAAGTGGAACTACCACAATTCCATAACGGAGTTGCGCGGGCGAGGTTCTTTGACCTTTGTGGCAAGCCGCTAGGGGCCGCCGACTATCTGGCGCTGGCCGATGCCGTGCGGGTCCTGATCCTGGAGGATATCCCGGCCCTGTCGCGGAACAATTTCAATGAGGCGAAACGGTTTGTCACCCTGATCGACGCGCTTTACGAGGCGAAGGTGCAATTGATCTGTTCCGCCGCCGCAGCGCCGGAAATGCTCTATCTCGAAGGTGAAGGCACGTTTGAGTTCGAACGGACCGCCAGCCGACTGCGCGAAATGCAGTCCGACGGCTGGGGCAAATAAGCACGCACCCGGAGGGTTCGGGCGACACCCCTCATCACATCAGCTTGACCCGAGGCGACAGAAACCGGCTTTTCTGCTAAAATGCACCCCAACGGTCGTGCAAGTTTGAGGTTCGTCACAAAGATCAAGGGGAGTTTAGCGTCATGGTTGATACCATCGGAAATCCGGCGTCGTGGTTCGTGCAGGCAGTCAGACGGCGATCCCTTTATCTCAAGGAAGGCGCAGCAGAGCTTGGCGGTGAGGCCGCGACCCCACTTGAACTGCGGGACCTGCAACTCGCTGATCTGAAAATCGCGCTGCGTAAAGGTTATGCCGATTTTGTCGCCTTACGCACCGATGTGATGTTCATCGTCCTCGTCTACCCCATCGTTGGATTTGTGCTGACCCTCTTTGTGGTCAACCGCGAGATGCTGCCGCTTCTCTTCCCATTGATTGCCGGTTTTGCCCTTGTCGGGCCGGTTGCGGCCATCGGGCTTTACGAGATGAGCCGCAAGCGCGAACGGGATGGAACAGCAGGCTGGCGTGATGCGTTCGACGTGATCCGGTCGCCATCTTTCGTGCCGATCCTGGTGCTCGGTTTCTATCTTGCAGCGCTCTTTCTGGCCTGGATGATCACAGCCTTCACGCTTTACGGGGTCACCCTGGGGCCAGAGCCACCACAATCCGCGCTGGGCTTTTTGAGCGATGTGCTGACGACCGGTCCGGGCTGGGTAATGCTGGTGGCGGGCGTTGCGATCGGCTTTGTCTTCGCGGTCGTCGTTCTGGCAATCAGCCTTGTGTCATTCCCATTGCTGATTGATCGGCATGTGGGCATCCCCAAGGCGGTTGTCACATCCGTCAGGATCGCGCGGCAGAATCCGGTGACCGTCGCCGCCTGGGGGCTGATCGTTGTGGCCCTTCTGGGTCTGGGCGTTCTGACATTGTTTGTAGGGATGATTGTCGCCTTGCCGGTGCTGGGGCACGCGACATGGCATCTCTATCGGCGGGCCATCGTCTGAACGACAGCCTTTCGCTTTTAACCTGAGAGATCAGATAAAGGTGAAACGTTTGGGATCCAAAAACAAGAAGACAGGCGTAACGCCTGCCCACTCGCCCTGCCAAGACTGCTCTGCTACGCCTTGTTTTCACGGCGCTTCGTTAGCGGTGAATCTAGACGAGTAAATGATTCGCGGTCAATCCCCTGATTCGCGAATCGGCAATATTAGGAGCAGGCGACCCGGTTTGGCACAAGCAAATCCTCTGAGAGGATTTGAATGCAGACTTTCTGCGAAAGTCTGTCTACCCTTCCGCCCGATGCAATGCCTGTTCCAGATCGTAGATCAGGTCATCCGCATCCTCGATTCCGATGGACAGGCGCAGCAGCCTTGGATGCACAGGGAAGCCGTCGCCCGATACCGTCTTACGATGTTCAATCAGGCTTTCAACGCCGCCAAGCGATGTGGCGGGGTAGAACAGTTCGCAGAACCGGGCCACGTCAATCGCTGTCTGTTCGGTCCCCTTGACGATCAGTGACATCATCGCGCCGAACTGACCATCCGTTTGGCGCTTGGCAACAACATGACCGGGGTCGGTGGGCAAGCCGGGGTAATGGACCTTTTCCACCATCGGATGCCGGTCGAAATGCCGGGCCACGGCCATCGCATTCTGGCAGGCCCTTTCCACCCGCAGGAACAGGGTGCGCATGCCCCGGATCAAAAGCCAGGCGTCAAAGCTCTGCAGCACGGTGCCCTGTAGTTTGCGCACCATGGCGATCTCTTCCCAAAACGGACCCGTTTCACGGACCGACAGCACCCCGGCAGTCAAATCTGAATGACCACCCAGATACTTGGTGGCCGAATGAAACGAAAAATCCGCCCCGAAATCCAGCGCCCGGGTCATGCAAGGGGGCGTGCCAGTGCAATCGGTGATCAGCTTGGCCCCCGCCGCATGGGCCAGTTCGGCGGCAGCGGCGATATCCGTGACCTCCCAATTGGGGTTATTGGGGGTTTCGACCCAGACTAGCGTTGTTTCACCGGGCCGGATGGCTGCGGCCAACTCATCAAGATTGCCTGCGGTGTAATCTGACAGGGTCAACCTGCCCTTGGCCGCATAGCCCTGCAATTGTGCCAGCACGCCATGATACATCACCTTCGGGGCGATCACATGCGCGCCGGTTGGCAGATGTTCAATGACGGCTGTGCATGCCGACATGCCGGAGGAGAACAAAAGCGACTCTTTGGCCCCTTCCAGTTCCGCGATCACCGCCTCTGCCTGTGCCGTGGTCTGGCTGCCATCGCGGCGATACCAGTAGGGTTTGCGCACCTGATAATCCTCATCGCGGGCATAGGTTGCCGCGGGTTGGATCGCCGGGGTGACGGCGCCGGTGCCATCTTCAACAAAATGCAGGGCTTGGGCGATGCGGGTGGACAGGGCAGGTTTGCGGTTGCTGTCAGTCATTGGGTTTCGTCCTTAGCTTACCGGCGCGTAGATCCGGCATTGTGGATCAACCGGGATCGTGCTGACCAGAAACGGGGTTTCGGGCGGCATCCCGCTTTCTTCGACCCAAACCCCGTTCAGGCAGAAATCCTGTGCGTAGTTCCCCAGGTTGAAGCCAAAGCCGGGATTGCCGCAATCAGTGGCATCCCCATTTGCATTCCATGCCTGGCTGACGCCCAGGCCTGCCTCACCTGGGGTCAGGAATGCGCCCCGTGCGGGGTCAAAATGCAGTGTCCAGCTGGCATTCTCTGAGCGGTTGGCCATATCCCATTTTCCCAGAAGAATACCGCTGTGGTAGCCCGCGATCTTGAACAGGGTCACGTCGGTTTCGGTCACCAATGGCTTGTTCAATGCGACCGGGTCGATGTCCATCTGCCCGGTCATTGTATAATCGTTCTCGCCCTTCCAGCAGAAATAGTAGTCCGCCGCATTGGCTTGACCGGCAAGCACCGTCAGCGTCATCGCAAGACCGCGTATCATGCGTTTTCCCGCATCACATGACCGGCAAGATAAAGCGAACCACAGATCAGAATACGCGCATGAGGATCATTTTTGGTAATCGTTTCAATTGCCGTGCGCACATCGGGGGCGACATGGGCGGGCAAGCCGGCCTTTGCACCCGCTGCGGCAGTATCATCAGCGGATAGTGTCGCCTGTTCACCGGGGATCGACACCGCGTGCAGGCTTTCGGCGACCTCTGCCAAAGGTGCCATGTAGCCGCTGATATCTTTGGTGTTCAGCATTCCGCAAATCAGATGGGTGGGGCGGGGCGGTTGCGCGCGCAGGGTCGCTGCAAGCGCGTGACCGGCGGCGGGGTTATGGCCACCATCCAGCCATAGCTCTGCCGGGGCGGCCAGATCAACTAGCGCGCCGTGGCGCAGATGCTCCATCCTGGCGGGCCAGAAAACATTTGTCATTGCCGCCTCGCAGGCCGCTTCGTCGCGGCCCAGCAGGCGCAGGGCTGCAATCGCGGCACCTGCATTCATCACCTGATGCGCGCCGGGCAGGGCAGGCATGGGCAAATCAAGCAAACCGGTTTCATCCTGATAGATCAGCCGGTCCCGTTCCGCGCTGACATGCCAATGTTGCCCATGCACGGCCAGCGGGGCCTGCAACCGGGCGGCAACCGCCTCGATCACCTCGAGGCTTTCGTCATGCTGGGGGCCAACCACGCAGGGCACACCGCGCTTGATGATCCCGGCCTTTTCACCAGCGATCTGGGTCAGCGTGTCACCCAGAAACTGCTGATGGTCCAGATCGACAGGGGTGATGATGGTCACCGCCGGATCACTCACCACATTGGTGGCGTCCAGCCGCCCACCCAAACCGACCTCCAACAGGCAATAATCCGCAGGGGTTTCGGCAAAGGCGAGGATTGCGGCGACTGTCGTGATCTCAAAGTAGGTGATCGGTGCGCCGCCATTGGCGGCATAGCAACGGTCAAGCACCTCCGTCAGTGCATCTTCAGTGATCAGCTCACCCGCGAGCCGGATCCGTTCGTGAAACTTGGCCAGATGGGGGGAGGTATAAGCATGCACCTTTGCGCCCGATTGTTCCAGTCCGGCACGGATCATCGCCTGGGTCGATCCCTTGCCATTGGTGCCAGCGACGTGAATGACCGGGGGCAGGCGGTCTTGCGGGTTTCCCATTGCCGCCAACAGGCGCCAGACCCGATCCAGCACCAGGTCCATGACCTTGGGGTGCAAGGTCATCATCCGCTCCAGGATCACATCAGATTGGGCAGTCACTTGGCGTCTTCCGCCGCGTCCAGTTCCTCGGCGGCCTCGGATGTGATTTCCGGGGCGGGCAGGTCGCCTTTGATCGGGGCGTCCTGTTTCATCAGCAGGCGGGTGATGGTGACCAGCTCATCCTTCAGGTCGGTGCGCTTGGTCACCCGGTCCAGCATCCCGTGATCCAGCAGGTACTCGGCACGCTGGAACCCTTCGGGCAGCTTTTCACCGATCGTCTGTTCGATGACCCGCGCCCCGGCAAAACCAATCAGGGCATTGGGCTCGGCAATCTGCACATCACCCAGCATCGCATAGGATGCGGTCACGCCACCGGTCGTCGGGTGGGTCAGAACCACGATATAAGGCAGGCCCGCCTCTTTCAGCATCTGCACCGCAATTGTCGTACGGGGCATCTGCATCAGGCCCAGAATGCCCTCTTGCATGCGGGCGCCGCCTGCAGCGGAAAACAGGATCAGCGGGCGCCTAAGGGCAATGGCACGCTCGGCAGCAGCCACAATCGCGTTGCCGACATACATCGACATGGATCCACCCATGAAGGAGAAATCCTGCACGGCGACAACAACCGGGGTGCGACCCATCTCGCCCTCGGCCACCAGCATCGCGTCTTTTTCACCCGTTTTCTTGCGGGCTTCCTTGATGCGGTCGGTATAGCGTTTCTGATCGCGGAAATGCAGCGGGTCGGCAACCGGCTCGGGGACGGCAACCTCAACAAAGACGCCACCGTCAAAG
This sequence comes from uncultured Paracoccaceae bacterium, assembly GCA_947500055.1. Lineage (GTDB taxonomy): Bacteria > Pseudomonadota > Alphaproteobacteria > Rhodobacterales > Rhodobacteraceae > Yoonia. The sequence continues at coordinate 50,918 of CANMQO010000003.1, read as the reverse complement.
ATCGATGTCAGCCTGTCACGGGCACCGATGGCCATGTGATGATCGCAATTGGTGCAGACGTTCAGATTGTCAGCCAGTTCGCGGTGGAACAGCATGGTTCCGCAATCATCGCATTTGGTCCACAGGTTATCCGGCACCTCGCGGCGCGAAAAAAGCGAATTGATCGTCGGGCGGACGTAATTGGTGATCCAGTTCATGGGGCAACCTTTGACATTTCACCCACCAAATATGCCCCAGCGCGATGAATTGCAATTAGGGTCCTGATGCTATCGGCGCAGGGTGATCCGGGCAGATAACCACATGATGAGCACGGTCAGGCACATGATCGTCAATTCAAACAACGCCGCAGGGGTGGCAAGCATCGCTGCGCTTGTGTCCATGTCGCTGCGGTCAAGGGCCGGATATACGAACAAGGCCAGACCGGATGTCGGCCACCCCTCGATCCCGACAATCAGCAGGGCAAATAGATTATTGGCAAGATGCAGGCCGATTGCGGCGCCCAGCGCTCCAGTTCGCGCTGTCAGGTCTGCGCAGGCCAGCCCAAGCATCGTGGCCCAGATGACCCACATCACCCCATCAGCCACCCCAAGACCATTGGCATAATGCGAGACACCAAACATCAGCGAAGGGGCCAGCATCCAAACGAACCGCGCACGGGACAGGCAGGCAAACTGTTGTTGCAGATACCCGCGGAAATAGATTTCTTCGGTGCCAACCTGAATGATCAGCACCGCCAGAACCAAGGGGATTGTGACCAGCCATCCGGCGAGGTTGCGCATCTCAACCCCGTCGCCGGCACTGACCCATGGCGGCAGGGCTTCCAGCAGTAGCAGGATGCCGCCAACCGCAATGCTCACCCGCCACAGATCGGACAACGCCCAACCCGGTGCGCCAATCAACGACCAGAACCCGCGCCGATGGACCCGCCGCAGCAGCAGTACAAACAAAAACGCCGTTACACCGAATGTCGCCAGTTGCAACAAGGTCGCCCACTTGCTGACGCCCTCATAATAGCTGGCAACCGCAGCTTCATTGGGCAATATCGCCGCCACCAGCTGTGGCGCGATGTCAAAGGCCAGCTCGAACCCAACAATCATGACGCCGATGCGCCACAACTCCCGGCGCTGCCATGCGGGTGCGACAAATGCCCGGTGGGCGGCATATGGGGTCTGATCTTGTGCCATGCCTCACCCGTATGACCACGCAGGGTGGTGCGCGCAACATCAGTTCCGCCTTGCGTCGCTGCGGCCCACTATTTAGACCCGTTTCCAACAGTTCTCCGGGAGAAGACCAGATGCTCAAAGGCAAGGCCGACAAGACCAACCTACCCAGCCGCCACGTAACCCAGGGGCCGGCGCGCGCGCCGCACCGATCCTATTACTATGCCATGGGTCTGGATGAGGAAGATATCGCCCAGCCTTTCATTGGTGTTGCCACCTGCTGGAACGAGGCCGCACCATGTAACATCTCGCTCAACCGGCAGGCGCAGGCGGTGAAGCTTGGGGTCAAGGCCGCCAGCGGAACGCCGCGCGAATTCACAACAATTACCGTCACCGACGGCATCGCCATGGGGCATGAAGGGATGCGGTCCTCGCTGGCCTCGCGCGAAGCCATCGCCGACACGGTCGAACTGACCATGCGCGGCCATTGTTATGATGCGATCGTGGGGCTTGCGGGCTGCGACAAATCCCTGCCGGGGATGATGATGGCCATGGTCCGGCTGAACACGCCATCCGTCTTCATGTATGGCGGATCAATCATGCCGGGTCGGTTCAATGGCAAGGACGTCACTGTGCAGGACGTGTTCGAGGCCGTGGGCCGCCATCAGGCCGGAGCCAATTCCGACGAAGAACTGCGCGCGCTGGAAAAGGTCGCGTGTCCATCTGCCGGTGCCTGCGGCGGGCAGTTCACCGCCAACACCATGGCTTGCGTATCCGAGGCCATTGGTCTTGCCCTCCTCAATTCCGCAGGCGCACCAGCACCTTATGAAAGCCGGGATCAATATGCCCAGGCCAGCGGCGAAGCGGTCATGAACCTGCTGGAAAAGAACATCCGCGCCCGCGACATCGTCACCCGTAAATCGCTCGAAAACGCGGCCCGCATCGTGGCCTGCACCGGCGGGTCCACCAACGCGGGCCTGCACCTGCCTGCGATTGCCCATGAGGCCGGGATCGATTTCGACCTGTTTGATGTCTGCGACATTTTCCATGACACGCCCTATTTCGTCGACCTGAAACCGGGCGGGCAATTCGTGGCCAAGGACCTGTATGAGGTCGGCGGCGTGCCCGTCGTGATGAAGGAGTTGCGCAAGGCCGGCCTGATCCATGAGGATTGCATGACAGCCTCGGGCCGGACCATGGGCGAGGAACTCGACCTGATCGAAGGCGAGGCAGACGGCAAGGTGATCTACCCCGCCGCCAACCCGATCACCAAGACTGGTGGCGTTGTCGGGCTGAAGGGCAACCTCGCCCCCGAAGGCGCCATCGTAAAGGTCGCAGGCATGTCGGAAGAGGAACAGGTTTTCACCGGTCCTGCCCGTGTGTTCGAATGCGAAGAGGACGCGTTCGAGGCGGTCAAGGCGCGTGGCTACAAAGAAGGCGAAGTGCTGGTGATCCGTAACGAAGGACCATCCGGCGGGCCGGGGATGCGCGAAATGTTGGCCACCACAGCCGCGCTGTCGGGGCAAGGCATGGGCAAAAAGGTTGCCCTGATCACAGATGGGCGTTTTTCTGGCGCGACGCGTGGGTTCTGCGTGGGCCATGTCGGGCCAGAGGCGGCACATGGCGGCCCCATCGGCCTGTTGGAAGATGGCGACATGATCACCATCAACGCGATCACCGGCGAATTGTCCGTGGACCTGACAGATGAAGAACTGGTCACGCGTAAGGATAACTGGAAAGGGCCGAAAGAGACGATCTACGCTTCCGGCGCGCTCTGGAAATATGCGCAACTTGTGGGCGGGGCGCGGCTCGGGGCGGTGACCCATCCCGGTGCCAAGGATGAAAAGCACATCTATATGGATCTCTGATCTTGCGGCCGATCATTCTGGGGATTGCAGGTCTTGCAGCCGTTGCGGGTTGCACTCCCGCCGCACCGCCGGTGAAGTCGCTGGTTCTGGTTGAGGGTGGGGTCACTGCGACCGCACCCGCTGGCTATTGTATTGATCCCGGCTCCAGTAACCCTGATGCGGGCTTTGCCGTGATGGCCCCCTGCGCCACCTTGGGCAGCGGTGATAATGCGCCTGACGTTCTTGGGGTGGCCACGGTTCAGGTCGGGGCACCAGCCAGTGGTATGGTCGCAGACAACAGCGAAGGGCTGATTAGCCTGCTGGGCAACGATGCCGGGGCAGGGTTGCTTAGCGCGTCAGGGAATGGCGGCGACATCACAGTGATCGCGGCGGAAGCGGAAGAAAACACCGTCACCGTACATTTCAATGATGACGGGGTGCCGCCAATCAAGGGGTTGGACGCCGAAGAATGGCGAGCCTTTACCGATATCAACGGACGACTTGTGACAGTTGCGGTGCGCGGGCTGGCCAGCGCACCGCTGACCGAAGGAACCGGGTCTTGGCTGCTTGGTCTGGTTGTGACAGGTCTGTTGGGAACTGATGAAAACACTGACGCTTCGGCATCCGAGAGCTAAATTGTTTCAATCTTCACATCGGTTTGGCACAATCACCGGGGATCAACGCGGTGAAAGGGGGCATGATGGCGATTAATCCGGATGGAACAATCGGACAGTTCCTGCATAAACGGACACTAACAAGGTGGCTGGATGCCGCAAGCAATGCGTCAGATGCCGAACTTGCGACACTGCGCGCGCAACGGCAGCAGGCGCGGCAGTTGCGGTCACCTTTGCAGGAACTGACCCATATCGCCGACATCAGGCTGGCTTTGCCCCGGATCGGATCAAACACATTTGCGCGGCCTGCGGGAACCGATTGGGCGTGGCGACCGCAACAATGGCGTGGGGCGCTATCCGAACGCGGGATCGCTCCGGTGCGGAACAAGGACCGGCTTGGCCATGATATGACTGTGTTTCACGATTGCCCAGTCGGCGAAATCGCGATCAGTCAGATCCGAAACACGCGCGATGACGATTTGGCGGCATATGGTATCAATCTCGAAGTGTTCTCGTTCACCGGCAATTTTGTGTCACTGGTGCTGGATGTCCCCAAAGGGGTTTGCGAAGGGCTGCGCAAACAACATCTGATCCAACTGGCCGTCACACTCGATCGGGAATCCCCGGTCAAGGCGTTTGCTCGACTGAATGTAAAGCATGGGCCGAACACGGAAACCGTGCTGGAAACCCTGCCTGATGATCAAACCGAAACGGTTGTGGAATTTGATCTTGGCCATAGCCAGCTGAACGAAAAACGGGTTGGCCAAATGTGGATCGATCTGATGTTCGAAAACCCCTATATGAACCGGATCACATTGCGCGACCTGAACATCTGCCGCTTCCCGCGGGCCGAGCTGTGATAGCAGGGGAAAACAACCAATGTCTGAGCTGATACTGACAAAAACTCAACTGCGCAGCGGTATCTGGGAAGGCGAACTATCTGGCGCCGGAGAGAAAGAGCCGAATCTGACCGTCAGTCATCTGGGTGAAGTCATCGACGGACCGGAACTGACTTATGATGCGGCACATGATGTTTGGCGCGTCAGCGTGCCCGTGCCCCTGCGCCTGATCAGTGACGGGGTGCAGACCTTTGTCATCAGCGATGAACAAAACAATATCCTCGACAGTTTCACCTTGATCTCCGGCCGGGCGCTTGCCGAAGATATGCGTGCCGAAATTGCGTTGCTGCGCAGTGAGTTGGATATGCTCAAGCAATCCTTCCGCCGTCACTGCAAAGAGTCCTAGATACGCTTCGGCGCCCAGATTGGATCACTATAATGCAGTGCATCAATACATTGTCAGAATGACAACCAGTGCGGCTGTCCTCCCGTAACAAGATTGTTAACAGGGACACGAAAGGACTGCCCAATGAACCGTCGTTTTGCACTGAAATCCACGATCCTCGCCGCAGGGGTTGCCGTTGCCGCGGCCTGTACACCGATGATGGAAAAAGAACCCGATATCGTTGACATCGCGGCCTCTAACGGAAACTTCAACACGCTGGTCGCTGCTGTCAAGGCTGCAGGTCTTGTAGAAACGCTGAAGGGTGAAGGCCCCTTCACGGTTTTTGCACCAACTGACGCGGCATTTGCCGCATTGCCGGCAGGTACCGTAGACAGCCTGCTGTTGCCCGAAAACAAGGACAAGCTGACAGCAATCCTGACTTACCATGTGGTTCCGGGTGCTGTGACATCTGACGAATTGGCGGGCCAACGTTTGTCAGTGGCCACTGTGAATGGTGCCGAAGTTCATATCGATGGGCGGAATGGCGTCAAGGTTGAGGAAAGCAATGTCACCACCGCAGACATCATGGCCTCCAACGGTGTCATCCACGTGATTGATGCCGTTTTGCTGCCTTAAGACGACATGACGATCGGCAGGGTGGCGCACGTGTCGCCCTGCCTCCACGTGGCCCGACAATTCATTGGGAACTGCCGGGTCGGTGCTGTTTTGGGGTGTTGACCATTCCGGCTTATGGCCAGATCAGCGGCGCGCCATACCAAGCATTTCCACTTCTGATCGGCACCGTCCTACTGGTTGCGGCGGCCGCTCTGATCCAGCCGTAGTTAATTACTGCGCCCGACTCCGATTGATGTGAAAGCCGCTCGCGCTGGTGGTACTTTTTGCTCTGGCGAGGGTGCTATTCCCAATTGTAGTTGAAACTGACGGAGATTCTTTCCTCGTCCTCGGCCATGTTCATCGGTACCTCGTGGCGCAACCAGCTTTCCCATAGCAGCACATCGCTGACCGCGGGGGAAACATAGATGAATTGCCGCAGTTCCTCGCGTGCATCCTTTGTCCGGGGTGGGGCGGCCATCATCATTGCGGATCGAGGGTCTTCAAGTTTCAGGGCGCTCGCCCCTTCAGGCATTGCCACATAGGTCGTTCCGCTGATCACCGAATGCGGATGGATGTGGCTGGTATGGATGCCCCCTGGGGGCAGGATGTTGATCCAGATATCTTCCAGCTTGAGCGCCTTATCTCCGAGATCAAACTGCAAGTCCTTGGCAAAGACTGCCACATGGGCATCAAGCACCTTGACCAGATCGGCAAAGATCGGAAAGCGCCATGGTAAATCTGTCAGCGATGCATAGGACGTGTAACCGGGATAGCCGTTTTCCTCGCACCAGTTCTGACCGGCTTCGTCATCGTCCGCGATGACAAGGCAGGAAGTCTCCAGTTCAGAGGCATCGATAGATTTACCCAGTTCCGCCAGCTTGGCGTGGTACAATCGGGTAGCGAAAAGCGATTTGATGTCAGACATGCCCCTCTTTAGCGCCGAAATAATAAGAGTGCGAGGGCCATTGCTGTTGGTAGGGGGCATGGCCCCCAATGACTTATGGTCGTCGGTATCTGGACAAACTCTTGCCACAGACCGCTTTTAGCAATGTCGCCAGAATAGCAACAATTCTTCCTTAATCAGTAAAGGACAATCGAAAATGAATACAGTGAAATCACTTCTCATCAGTTCGGGTCTGTGTCTGCTTGCGGGGGCCGCCGCTGCGCAGAGCGTTGCTTGCGGTCAGGACTACAAGATTCAAGCGGGCGACTATCTGTCCACCATCGCACAGCGTGCCTATGGCGATACGGCCAACTATAACCTTATTTATAGTGCCAATGTGGATGTGATCGGGCCAAACCCCGGTAATATCCGTGTTGGCGACCTGATCTTTATCCCCTGCCTTGGCGATGATCTGGGTCAATCCGCCGCGAACGCCGCCGCAATCCGCCAGCGCACCACCGAAGCGCTGCCTGGCCCATCGGGTGATCGCCCCATCCGCGTGTTGACTGCAACGGGTTGGGCGCCGTTTATGGATGAGGATCAGGCGCAGGGCGGTTTGTTGACTGAAATCATAAACTTAGCACTGGAGAACGCCGACAGTAAGCCGGAATACCAGATTGATTTCATCAATGATGATGGTGCCCATTTGCAGCCGCTGATCACGGATCATGCCTATGATCTGAGCATCGGTTGGAGCCAGCCGAACTGCGATCTGATCGACAAGCTGGAGGATGAAAGCAAGTTCCGCTGCAACAATCTTGAATTCAGCGATCCGCTATATGAAGAGGTGCTGGGGTACTACACACCTGCCTCTGATCCTGTGTTTGCGGACCATTCGGAATTGAAAGGCAAACGTATCTGCCGGGCGGAGGCCTATACGCTGGCCCCGTTGGAAGAGGTTGATCTGGTCGCCCCTGTGATTGAGATCGTGCGTGCGCCATCGGCCGCGGATTGCATCAACTTTGTCCTTGAAAACAAGGCCGATGCCGCGTTGGTCGCCGTTGATGTGGCGCTGGGCCGGATCAATGAGCTGAGCGCCGATGACCAGATCCAGATGCATGAGGCGCTGACCTTTGTGGACGTGCTGCATGCGGTGATTGCCAAGACCCATCCGCAGAAGGAGGAGATCCTGGACGTGGTCAATAATGGTTTGGGCAACATCAAGGATTCCGGCTTGTGGTTCGCGACCGTGCGTCGCCACCTGACCGCATTCCGCGAGGCCAACAAAGGCTGACCCCGTCGCCGATTATCGGACAGGCGCCCGCTTTGGCAACAAGGCGGGTGTTTTGCGTTGGCGGGACGCAACGTTCGGTGGGGTGGGGCAGGGCACGCAACACCCCGGTTTGTCCGGTTTAGCGAATCAACTGTTAATATTGGGGTTTGGGCCGAAAATGGCTGTCGGCAAAGCGTCGGCGATGCGTCGGCAAAACGTCGGACCCCGTCGCGCCGATTTGCCCTGTTAACGGGGCGTGCGGTGCAAATGTGAATGCCGCGTTAAGGTTTGCGGTGTCCGCTGTGGGCAACGCCGTGCTAGACCCCGAGGTATCACAACATCAGGACTGCGCATGGCTCGCCTATTGATACTCGCCCTGACACTCTTTGCCGCTGATGCCCGGGCGCAGGGGATGGAACTTCTTTTCACGGACGAGGTGGGCGGCCCTTACACGCAGGACTGGTCGGCGGTTTATCTGACAGACACCGGTGCGGCGCATGAGGTTTACGTCAAGGGGGACGGAAAGCTTGGCGACTTCTTTGGCGTGCTGCGGCTGGACTGCGCAACGCCACGGTTTTCCCGGTGGCTGGCGGTTGGTGGATATCTAGACCCGGATGATGTGCCGGTGGAAGCCGTGCGGGCCGTCAGGGCGCGGTATTGTTAGTGTGGATTGGCGCCGGTGGTCGGGGTTGAGGTCCCGGGTCAGGCCCGGGACGGGTTGTTTTTTGTGCTGAGGGCAGTGCCCGACCTGGAGGGCGTTTGGTTGAGTTGTGTTGCGGGTGAGGGTGCCAAGAGAGCTGACGTTGTGCTGTTTGTGACGTTGCAAGAGCGCCCTCCGGGGGGAGGTCGGGCGCTGCCCGGCGTTGCCGCCGGGTGGGGATTGCAATTATTACTTGAGCACCCCAGTCTTTGATCGCCATTAGAGTTCATATTACACCCGCAACCGTAGCTGATAGCTTTGCGATTGCATATTTAGCGAGGGTCTCAGCTTGCAGGAATACGATGATGACATGCTCACTTACATGAATGTGTTTTTCCCCGGATATCTGGAGAGAAACGCCCAAAAGCTCTCTAATGGCCAACGACTTGTCTATTACACATCTGCGGATACCGCTCAGAAGATCATTCAAGATCAGCATCTGTGGTTGAGAAACGCCAGCTTGATGAATGATTTCTCCGAGATATCGTATGGGTTAGAGTTCGTCGCCGAAACCCTGTTACGCGATACCGGTCAGGAATTCCGTGATGCAGTTTCTGAACTTAATCCAGAAGTCCTTGAGCTTACCTTGGAGAACCTTCGTGGTTGGGAGCAAGATTGGCGGTTGGAGACCTACATCTCGTGTGTGTCTGAACACGACTTTTCTGAAGACCAGAGTGGGCGACTTTCAATGTGGCGAGCGTATGGCGATGTCGCACTCGTACTAAACAGCACCCCGTTTGCTGCGGTAACTGACAAACTAAAGGTGTACTCAACTGAGGTGAACTACTGGGACGGTACGCATCTCAAGGCACACTTGGATGATATCATTCTCAGGATTGGCGAAAACTCAGACTATTTATCCAAGTTGTCGACCAATCAGTTTGTTGGATTTCTACATGAGAAATTCAAGATAATGGCTTTGGCCACAAAGCACCCCGGTTTCAAGGAGGAGCGGGAGTGGCGCATCTATTTTCGACCGTCTGAGTTGGGCGAAGATGACTGCATTCTTTCCAAAAAAATTGTTGTCCTTGATGGTGTTCCTCAAACAATTTGGTCATTGCCTTTGCGCCACGATCCCGCCAATGGTCTTTTTCACGCCGATTTACCGAGCCTTCTGAACCGCCTTATTATCGGCCCCACAGAATATCCGTACGTTTCCGCTGAAGCTTTCCGAGAGCTGCTAGTAAGAGCTGGTGTAGAAGCGTCGGGATCAAAAGTGATTGTCTCCGATATTCCATTGAGGTCCAAGTAATTTGGAGATCCCGCCACCTGATACCCACGTCTGAACATTGGCCCTTGCCACATCCCCCCAACCCCCCTATACGGCCCACTTCTACACCCACTCCACCGGGAATCGGGTGACGTTTCCATGCGGCCCACCGGTGATGTTGACAAAGGAATATGGCATGAACGCCAATGAACTGCGGGAAAAAACGCCCGACCAGCTTCGTGATGAGCTGGTGAACCTGAAAAAAGAATCCTTCAATCTGCGTTTCCAGCAGGCCACTGGTCAGCTTGAAAACACTGCAGGCATCCGCAACGCACGTCGCAATGCCGCGAAGGTCAAAACCATTCTGAACGAAAAAGCAGCAGCCGCTGCATCGGAGGCTTAATCTATGCCTAAGCGTATCCTTGCCGGGGTTGTTACAAGCAACCAGAACGCCCAGACCGTCACTGTTTCGGTCGAGCGCCGCTATAAGCACCCGCTGCTTCAGAAGACCATTCGTAAGTCGAAGAAATATCGTGCTCACGATGAGAACAACGCTTTCAACGTTGGCGACGCAGTCCGCATTCAGGAATGTGCCCCAAAATCGAAAACCAAACGCTGGGAGGTCATCGCTTCTTAAGCGGTACCCTCTCGGTTTAATCGAAACCCTGGGCCCCCGGACGGAAATCGGGACTTGCCCATAGGTCGGAAGGAAACCAAATGATCCAGATGCAGACCAATCTGGATGTTGCTGACAATAGCGGCGCACGCCGTGTTCAGTGCATCAAGGTTCTGGGTGGTTCCCACCGTCGTTACGCTAGTGTCGGTGACATTATCGTCGTGTCGGTCAAGGAAGCCATTCCACGTGGTCGCGTGAAAAAGGGCGATGTCCGCAAGGCCGTTGTCGTACGCACCGCAAAAGAAGTTCGTCGCGAAGATGGCACAGCCATCCGTTTTGACAGCAATGCTGCTGTCATCCTCAACAACAACGGTGAGCCGATCGGCACACGTATCTTTGGACCCGTTGTTCGCGAATTGCGCGCCAAGAACTTCATGAAGATTATCTCGCTCGCTCCGGAGGTGCTGTAACCATGGCTGCGAAACTCCGTAAAGGTGATGAGGTCATCGTTCTTGCCGGTAAGGACAAGGGCAAGAAGGGCACGATTTCATCCGTTGATCCAAAGGCAGGCAAAGCTGTCGTCGATGGTGTCAACATTGCTATTCGCCACCAGAAGCAGTCGCAGGCAACCCAGGGCGGTCGTACCCCCAAGGCGATGCCGATCCAGCTGTCCAACCTGGCGATTGTTGACAAGAACGGCAAGGCTTCCCGCGTTGGCTTCCGCATGGATGGCGACAACAAGGTCCGTTTTGCCAAGACAACAGGGGATGTGATCTGATGCTTGATGCTGCAAACTACACCCCCCGCCTGAAGGCTTCTTATGCCGACACGATCCGTGCCGCCATGAAAGAAGAGTTCGGTTACAAGAACGACATGCAGATCCCCCGTTTGGACAAGATTGTTCTGAACATCGGCTGCGGTGCCGAGGCTGTCCGTGACAGCAAGAAGGCAAAATCCGCACAGGAAGATCTGACAACCATCGCCGGTCAGAAGGCCATGACAACGAAAGCCAAGAAATCCATTGCTGGTTTCCGCGTTCGTGAAGACATGCCATTGGGTGCAAAGGTCACCCTGCGCGGCGACCGGATGTATGAATTCCTGGACCGTCTGATCACCGTTGCCATGCCCCGTATCCGCGACTTCCGCGGCGTATCGGGCAAGAGCTTTGACGGTCGCGGCAACTATGCCACTGGCCTGAAAGAGCATCTGGTGTTCCCCGAGATCAACTTCGACAAGATCGATGAGAACTGGGGCATGGACATCGTTATCTGCACCACAGCGAACACTGACGCTGAAGCAAAGAGCCTGTTGAAGCATTTCAACATGCCCTTCAACAGCTAAGCGTTAGGGAGAAAAGAGATATGGCTAAGAAATCCATGATCGCACGCGAGAAAAAGCGTGAAAAGCTGGTGGCCCAGTACGCTGAAAAGCGCGCCGCGCTGAAGGCGATTATCAACGACCGTGAAAAGCCCGTTGAAGAGCGGTTCAAGGCATCCCTTGAATTGGCAAAACTGCCCCGCAATTCCTCGGCCACCCGTTTGCACAACCGTTGCCAGCTCACCGGGCGTCCACACGCCTATTACCGTAAACTGAAGATCAGCCGGATCGCCCTGCGGAACCTTGGTTCCAATGGCGAAATCCCCGGTATGGTCAAGTCAAGCTGGTAAGGAGAATTTGATATGAACGATCCTATCGGTGATATGCTCACACGTATCCGTAACGGCCAGATGCGGGGCAAGGCGGCGGTGGAAACACCGGCTTCCAAGCTGCGTGGCTGGGTTCTGGATGTGCTGTCTGACGAAGGCTACATCCGCGGCTATGAGAAGAAGGACGGCAAAGACGGCCATCCTGCTTTCAACATCGAGCTGAAATACCACGAGGGCACTCCTGTCATTCGCGAAGTCAAGCGGGTCTCCAAGCCCGGTCGTCGCGTTTACATGGGCGCAAATGACATCCCGCAGGTCCGTCAGGGTCTGGGTGTGTCGATTGTCTCTACCCCGCAGGGTGTGATGTCGGATGCAAGCGCACGGGCGGCCAATGTTGGCGGCGAAGTGCTTTGCACCGTATTCTAAGGAGATCATAGATGTCTCGTATTGGTAAGAAACCGGTTGAGCTGCCCGCAGGTGTATCTGCATCTGTCAGCGGCCAGACCATCGAAGTGAAGGGCCCCAAGGGCACCCGCAACTTCACCGCAACTGACGATGTCACCATTACGGTTGATGGCCAGTCCGTTTCGGTGGAGCCACGTGGCAAATCCAAGCGCGCACGCCAGCAGTGGGGCATGAGCCGCACAATGGTTGCGAACCTGGCCACGGGTGTGTCCGAGGGTTTCAAGAAAGAGCTTGAGCTGTCTGGTGTGGGTTACCGCGCGCAGATGCAGGGCAACACTTTGAAACTGTCCCTGGGCTATAGCCATGATGTGAACTTCGAAGTGCCCGAAGGTGTGACCGTCACATCTGCGAAGCCCACGGAAATTCTCGTGGAAGGTATCGACCAGCAGCTTGTTGGCCAGGTCGCGGCAAATATCCGCGAATGGCGTAAGCCGGAGCCCTATAAGGGCAAGGGCATCAAGTACAAGGGTGAATATATCTTCCGCAAAGAAGGTAAGAAGAAGTAAGGACGAACATTATGGCAAACAGCAAGAGACAACTGTTTCTGAAGCGCCGTATGCGCGTTCGGAACAAGCTGCGGGCGGTGACCGCAAACCAGGGGCGTGCCCGCCTTTCGGTACACCGTTCCAACAAGAACATCAGCGTCCAGCTGATCGACGATGTGAACGGGGTCACGCTGGCCTCGGCCTCAACGCTCGAAAAGGCATTGGGCGTGGTCGGGAAAAACAACATCGAAGCCGCGACAAAGGTGGGTGTTGCTATCGCAGAACGCGCCAAGAAAGCTGGCGTCGAAGTTGCGTATTTCGACCGTGGTGGTTTCCTCTTTCACGGCAAGATCAAGGCTTTGGCCGATGCTGCCCGTGAAAGTGGTCTGAAACTGTAATCGGTGCGGTGGGTTTCACCCACCCTACCAACAACCTGTAGGGTGGGTGAAACCCACCCTCGATGATCCGGGGCGCAGCCGCGCTACCGCGATTGGACAACGCCCCAAGGGCACCAAAACAAAGGACGCCATCAATGGCAGAACGTGAAAACCGCGGCCGCGGCCGCAACCGTGAAGAACAGACCCCTGAATTTGCCGACCGTCTGGTCGCAATCAACCGGGTTTCCAAGACTGTCAAAGGTGGTAAGCGCTTTGGCTTTGCAGCCCTCGTCGTTGTTGGTGACCAGAAAGGTCGCGTTGGCTTTGGCAAGGGTAAGGCCAAGGAAGTGCCTGAGGCGATCCGCAAGGCCACCGAACAGGCCAAGCGCCAGATGATCCGTGTCGCCCTGCGCGATGGCCGGACATTGCACCACGATATCGAAGGCCGCCACGGTGCCGGTAAAGTGGTCATGCGCACAGCCCCGGAAGGTACTGGTATCATTGCCGGTGGTCCAATGCGTGCCGTATTTGAAATGCTGGGTGTGAAGGACGTGGTTTCCAAGTCCATCGGTTCCCAGAACCCCTATAACATGATCCGTGCGACCATGAACGGTCTGACCAAGTCGCAAAGCCCACGTAATGTGGCCCAGCGTCGTGGCAAGAAAGTTGCGGATATTCTGCCCAAGCGGGACGAGGCGCCAGCCGCCGCCCCTGCCGAAGCTGACGCGTAAGGAGACCTGACAGATGGCAAAAACAATCGTCGTCAAGCAGATCGGCTCCCCGATCCGCCGCCCCGCCAAACAGCGCGCCACGCTGGTCGGCCTGGGCCTGAACAAGATGAACCGCACCCGCGAGCTGGAAGATACCCCATCGGTGCGCGGCATGGTCAACAGCATTCCCCACCTCGTCGAGATCATCGAAGAGCGCGGGTAGGACCATTGCATTGGCAGTTTGACCTGCCAAAGGAAATAGAAAGCCCCGCAGCTTGCTGCGGGGCTTTTTCTTGTGCTCAGCGCTCATGGCGATTGTTGCATCAAGGTGAATGAAGCGCTGCAGGTCAATCACGTTCGCCCGACCCGCTTCTTGCTTATTCAATTTCGCTTACGCAACACGCGCAAGAAACGGGTCGTGTCGCCCTCTCCTCTTTCCCTAGTTGATTGGCATGCAAACACTGAAAGGCATGACCATGGAACTAAGAGACAAGACAATTATCATCACCGGGGCGAGTAGTGGAATTGGCGCTGCAGCCGCATTTCTGTTTGCCGCCGAAGGGGCGAATGTGGTGCTGGGTGCGCGTCGCGCAACCCGGCTAAACACGATCGTCGGGCAGATAACCCAAAGCAATGGGCGTGCCGTGTACCTTGCAGGCGACGTAACAGACGAGGCCTATTCCAAAGATCTTGTTGCTTTGGCGGAACGGCAGTTTGGCGGTCTTGATGGCGCATTCAATAACGCGGGCATTATGGGTGAGATGGGGCCAATACCGGATATGGAGTCAGAAAATTGGCACTCTGTTCTTGCCACAAACCTGACCAGCGCTTTCTTTGCGGCGAAGGCTCAGATTCCGGCAATGGAGGAACGTGGCGGGGGATCCGTCGTGTTCACCGGAACTTTTGTTGGGTTCAGTAATGGCGGGATGCCCGGCATGGGTGCCTATGCCGCGTCCAAGGCAGGTTTGATCGGATTGGCGCAATCATTGGCATCAGAGCACGCGGCAAATGGTGTTCGGATCAATACCATTCTGCCGGGTGGTACCAAGACCGATATGGCTGGCGATGATCCTGAGACGCACGCGTTTATTGCCGGTTTGCATCCCTTGAAGCGCATGGCAGATCCAAAGGAGATTGCCCAATCCGCCTTGTTCCTTTTGTCGGATCGCGCAAGCTTCGTGACCGGCTCGCCGGTCGCGGTTGATGGCGGCATGGCGACCCGTCTGGTTTAAACAACTGCCGTTGGCCAGCCGGCGGTCAACGGCAGTTTGCCCTGCGCCGATCGTCATGCCATCCCAGATCGACGACCGCAATTCAGCGTGTGCTTTATCGCTGTACGCACCATATGGTTGTGTGCAAGAGTGTCCCAATTCCAACCCGGATTGGTGCCGCATTTCGCACATGAAGACCGCAGCAAAGATACTGTTTCTCAGGGACTGGCGATCGGTTCTTCTTGTTCTTGTCATCTCATTGACGGCGAGTTTTGTGGCCTGGCGCTATGAAAGCAACCGTGTTGCCCATCAGGGCCAGTTGCGTTTCGAGCGCGAGAGTCAGGGTCTGCAGGCCGATATCAGAACGACAATGCAGGCCTATGGCCAGTTTCTGCGTGGTGGTGTGGGTCTGTTTCATGCCTCGGATCAGGTCACCCGCGCTGAATGGGCGGCTTATGTGACCGGTCAGGCCATGCAGGAGAATTACCCTGGCATTCAGGGGGTTGGCTATAACGCTGTGCTGCGCGGCGCGGCGGAACGCGCCGCTTTTGTCGCGGACATGCGTGCCACGGACTGGTCCGCATTCGCCATCCGGCCGCCGGAGCCGCGAGATTTCTATGTCCCGGTTGTCTATCTTGAGCCGCTTGATTCCCGAAACCAGCGCGCCATTGGTTTTGATATCTATTCGGAGGCATTGCGCCGCGCAGCCGTGGATCGTGCCATTGAGACCGGCGAAGCCAGCATGACGGCCAAGATCACATTGGTTCAGGAAGAACCTGACGCGGCGGATAGCGACGTGCAGGCGGGTGTCCTTGTCATGCTTCCAGTATCAGGCGACCGCCCCGCTGGCGTCAATGCAGAGACTGCTGCCGTCACGACCGGCCTGATTGTCAGCGTGTTTCGATTGGGTGATTTGATGAACCGCCTGCTTTCAGCAAATGATGGCGCCCCTCTTACCGTGATGGATATCGCGCTTTATGATGCCCCTGCGCCGGACCCAGCGGCATTGTTGTTTCGGTCTTCAAGCCTGGATGATGCGCCGATTGAGGGTCGCCGGTTCAGCCATGTTCAGCAATTGCCCCTGTTTGGCCGGGTCTGGACCTTGCAGACCGCCTCAAAACCCGCATTCGAGGCCGAAGCGTTTTCATCGGGGCCAAAGGTGATTGCCGCTGCTGGCATCTTGTTGTCGCTTTTGTTGACAGCCCTTGCCTGGGGCCTTGCGGCCCGCGCCCGTCAAAGTGCAGCCAGTGCCGCCGCCACCGAGAAGGCCAATGAACAGATCCGGCTGCTGATGCATGAGGTCAATCACCGTTCAAAGAACCTGTTGGCGGTTGTCCGTGCCATTGCCCGTCAAACGGCCACTCACAGCCCCAAAACCTTTGTTCAGGATTTTTCCAAACGTATCGAGGCCCTGTCGGCGAGCAATGACACATTGGTTCATAACAAGTGGCGCTGGGTTCCTCTAAATGATCTGGCCCGATCACAACTGTCGCATTTTGGCGAATTGCTGGGTGATCGCATCAATTTATCGGGCCCAACCGTCCATTTGATCCCGGCTGCCGCCCAGACCATCGGCATGGCCGTTCACGAACTGGCGACGAATGCGGGCAAGCACGGGGCCCTTTCAACGAAGACGGGGACGGTGGATGTCATCTGGTCCGTGAACCAATCGGATGGCGGCGAGGACCGTTTGCAGATTTCCTGGATTGAGCAGGGTGGGCCAGAAGTCACCCCGCCGACGTCGAAGGGATTTGGCTCCGTCGTGCTGGGGGCAATGGCCCGCCAGGGCCTGAATGCCGAGGTTGATCTGGATTTCGATCCGGGCGGGTTGCGCTGGACCCTCGATTGCCCGCTGGAGATGGTGCAGGCTTTGCGAGACGCTGAGAGGTGATCTCGCCACAGTAGTTTCACAACCCTTTTCGTTGTGCGCAATTGGGCGCTGGTCACCGCTGCTGTTGATGCCAGCTAACGGCATCATCTGCCCATGATAAGGGAACCGCGTGACCATCATCGGTCACATCCAGACGAAATTCCGTTCCTGACCGACATTGACGCCACATGATTGAATGCGCCACGTCGTGCGCATCCCCACGGGTTACCTGTGAACAATCAGCAGCGGCCTTAAGAAACCTGATCGCCTCCAATGCACCCATCCATCCACGCCTTGTTGTTGGTCTGGTTCCCTGTAAGGGAACAACCCTGTCGTTTTGGCCATGTGTATGAAAAAGGTGGAAATTGGGTGGAATGTCCGCACATGACAGAGGATGCCCGCGCGACGGTGTTCCACCGATTGGGGCAAAGTGCCGCAACCGGTCGTCGACGCCTTGGCACGCCAGATACCACACGAATGTCGCGCCATTCGAATACCCCGCAACGATCAGTTTGTCCTCATCAAGGGAAAACCTCGCGATTGCATCATCCAGAAGATTCTGAACGAAGTGATAATCATCCCGATCATTGCGCTGCCCGTCCCAATTCCACCCGGTTGCGCGCCTGTCGCCAACATATGTAACATCCAGCGCGGTTGGGGCGATCAAGGCATATCCCCTTTTTAACAGAGGTTCTGCGATTTTCTGTGATCCGATGACGCTGGCACCATTCAGACCTGAACCGTGAAAGAAAAGAACCGCAGGAAACGGACCCTTTCCGCGAGGCAAGAGCACATTGTAAGACCCCACTTCGATCAGGCAAGGTTGCCCTGTTTCGCCACAAGCCAGATTGCGCGCCGCCAGTCGTTTCAGCCTGACCTCGGCCGAAGGGTAAGCATACCAGATGTACCCTGTCGCAATAAGAATGAGCAGGGTAAGAATGCGAATGAGGTTCAATGCTGGTTCCTTTTGATCCATCGGCTGTTTTGCGACGAAGGGTGTACGCGTCACTGAATCAGGTGGTTACTGCAATATCAACCTTCGATATTGGGCGTATGATGAGGTGCAGTCGCCGGAAGTTAGACTTGCGGTAGTTTTAATCATGTCCATTCGACAGGCATCTTGGTCGGAAAGTTTCGGATTGGCTGAGCCATCTTTGCGGCCATTCTTTTGCATTCTCTATCGGGTACTTGATCCACTCTGAACATCCGTCTATACGCCGCTGGTCGGTAGGTATGTGCCCCGACTCAGTATGAAACGCCGTGTTTGGCCACTCCCGTCGCTGGGGGCCAGTTCCGGCAAAAGGAGAAGCGACATGAAACTGAATGAACTTTCCGACAACCCAGGCGCCACACAGCGTAAAAAGCGTATTGGCCGTGGTCCGGGTTCCGGCATGGGTAAGACCGGTGGTCGTGGTATCAAAGGTCAGAAATCACGTTCCGGTGTAGCGATCAAAGGCTACGAGGGCGGCCAGATGCCACTCTACCAGCGTCTGCCAAAGCGTGGCTTTAACAAGCCGAACCGCAAGGCATTTGCTGTCGTCAACCTGGGTCTGATCCAGAAATTCATCGACGAGAAAAAGCTGGATGCCAAGGCAGAGATCACCGAAGACGCGCTGGTCGCATCCGGTCTTGTCCGCCGCAAGAAGGACGGTATCCGCGTTCTGGCGAAAGGTGATTTCAAGGCGAAGGCCACGATCACCGTGACAGGTGCCTCAAAAGGTGCTGTCGAGGCGGTGGAAAAGGCTGGCGGCACATTGACCGTCACAACACCGGCAGCGGCTGAGTAAAACCCTTGTGGGTGACCAGCCGGTCGCCTACATAACTCTTCGAGTTTTCCAAAACGCCGCTGACCGGGGAACCCCGCAGCGGCGTTGAGCATAAAAAGGGCCCCTTATGGCTTCTGCAGCAGAGCAAATGGCCGCCAATGTCAGTTGGAGCGCCTTTGGCAAAGCAACTGAATTGCGCCAGCGCATTTTTTTCACAGTTGGATTGCTGATCGTTTACCGACTTGGCACCTATATCCCGATCCCCGGCATTGACGGTCTGGCCCTGCGCCAGTTCATGGAAGACGCCCAATCCGGCATCGGTGGTATCCTGTCGATGTTCACCGGTGGCGCCTTGTCCCGCATGGGGATTTTCGCCCTTGGGATCATGCCTTATATCTCGGCCTCGATCGTGATGCAGCTGCTCGGATCGATGTGGGAGCCGCTGAAAAACCTCAAGAAAGAGGGTGAGCAGGGTCGCCGCAAACTGAACCAATATACCCGTTATGGCACCGTGGCGCTGGCCACGGCACAGGCTTATGGCCTTGCAGTCAGCCTTGAGGCGGGCGGTCTTGCCTCTGATCCCGGCATGTTCTTCCGCATCGCCTGCATGGTCACAATCGTTGGCGGCACCATGTTCCTGATGTGGCTGGGTGAACAGATCACGGCGCGCGGTATCGGCAATGGTATCTCATTGATCATCTTTGTCGGCATCATCGCTGAAATCCCGGCTGCCATGGCGCAGTTCCTGTCGCAGGGCCGGTCAGGCGCGATCAGCCCGCTGGTTATCGTCGGGATCATCATCATGGTGATCGCCGTGCTGACCTTTGTGGTGTTCATGGAGCGCTCCCTGCGCAAGATCCATATTCAATACCCCCGCCAGCAGCGCGGCATGAAGGTTTATGACGGCTCCACCAGCCACCTGCCGATCAAGGTGAACCCGGCCGGTGTGATCCCGGCAATCTTTGCCTCGGCGCTGCTGCTGCTGCCCACAACGATCAGCACGTTCAGTGGCGGGTCCACCAGCCCGATCATGTCCACGGTGCTGGCCTATTTCGGCCCCGGTCAGCCACTTTATCTGATCTTCTTTGGCGGGATGATCATCTTTTTCACGTATTTCTACACGCGTGAAGTTGCGTTCAAGACCGAGGATGTGGCCGAGAACCTGAAAAACCAGAATGGTTTTGTACCCGGTATCCGCCCCGGCAAGAAGACGCAGGACTATCTCGATTATGTGGTGACCCGTATCCTTGTTCTGGGTTCCGGTTATCTGGCGCTTGTGGCGTTGATGCCCGAGATTATTCGTGCTCAATTGTCGATACCGTTCTACTTTGGCGGCACGTCGATCCTGATTATTGTGTCGGTGGGGATGGATACGATCCAACAAATCCAGTCACATCTTGTGGCCCATCAGTACGAAGGTCTGATTGAAAAATCTCAGCTACGCGGCAAACGTGGCTCCAATAAACGTAAAGGACCATCGCGTAGATGAATATCATACTGCTGGGACCGCCAGGGGCGGGTAAGGGGACACAGGCACGCAAGCTGGTGGACGAACGCAACATGGTGCAGTTGAGCACGGGCGACATGCTCCGTGCGGCCCGCACCAGTGGCACCGAGATGGGCAAGATGGTTGCGGCGGTCATGGACCGCGGTGATCTTGTTACAGACGAGATTGTCATCGGCCTGATCCGTGAGCAACTTGAGTCCGATAATCCCGGCGGTGGATATATTTTTGATGGCTTCCCGCGCACTCTTGCGCAGGCAGACGCCTTGGGGCGGTTACTGCTCGATATGGGTGAAAACCTCGATTGTGTGATCGAGATGCAGGTTGATGATGACGCGTTGGTGGATCGCATCACCGCCCGCGCCACCTGCAAGGATTGTGGTGAGGTCTATAATGACAACACCAAGCCGATCCCTGCTGATGGCAAATGCAGCAATTGCGGGTCGTCGCAGATTGAGCGACGTGCCGACGATAATGAGGAAAGCCTGCGTACCCGGCTGATGGCCTATTACAAGCAGACCAGCCCGCTTGTGGGCTATTACTATGCCAAGGGTGATCTGAAATCCGTGGATGGGCTGGCCAGCATGGATGAGGTTGCGGAAAGCATCGCCAGGGCGTTGGGCTAGGCGCACATAATTTTCGGACGAAAATTATGCCGCATGAAAGGATTTTGGAGAAAATCCTTTGTGTCGCGCGGCGTCTATTGACCATTTATTCATTGCCCCCTAAACAGCGCCATTCCGCAAGGGAATCAATCTGTCGGTCTTGGGTCGCGCCCTTGATTTGACGACTACCTGATATGACGCAGCCCGGCGCCTTTTGGTCCGGGCTTCCGTTGTGAAAAAAGGGTCTGGCATCACGGACCCGCAACGAAAAGGAATTGCACACGTGGCACGTATTGCCGGCGTAAACATCCCGACTGCAAAGCGGGTTCCAATCGCCCTGACCTACATCACCGGAATCGGCAGCACCAAAGCCGAAGAAATCTGTGAAGCCGTCAAGATCGACCGCGCCCGCCGCGTTAATGATCTGTCGGATGCCGAGATCCTGTCGATCCGTGAATATATCGACGCCAATCTGATGGTTGAAGGCGACCTGCGTCGCGAGACACAGATGAACATCAAGCGCCTGATGGATCTGGGCTGTTACCGCGGCCTGCGCCATCGTCGTAACCTGCCCGTCCGCGGTCAGCGTACACATACAAACGCACGCACACGCAAAGGCCCTGCAAAGGCCATTGCCGGCAAGAAGAAATAAGGAGGCTGATCAATGGCACGTGATACCAAACGCACCAAAAAGAAGGTCTCCAAGAACATCGCCGCTGGCGTTGCTCATGTGAACTCTTCTTTCAACAACACAAAAATCCTGATTTCTGACGTGCAGGGCAACGCCATTTCATGGTCGTCTGCGGGCACGATGGGTTTCAAGGGTTCGCGGAAATCCACACCCTATGCTGCCCAGATGGCTGCTGAGGACGCGGGCAAGAAAGCACAGGATCATGGCGTGAAAACGCTCGAAGTCGAAGTGCAGGGCCCCGGTTCCGGTCGCGAATCTGCGCTGCGCGCATTGGCGGCTGTTGGGTTCAACATCACATCGATCCGTGACGTGACCCCAATGGCCCATAACGGCTGCCGCCCACCAAAGCGTCGCCGCGTATAACGACCCAAACGCTTTGGGGTCGTGCATTTTGCACGGCCCCAATACGTCTTTTTGAAACCTCGGGCGTTTGCCTTTTTGGACATGAGGGCAGACTGGTATGGAGGGACATATGATCCACAAGAACTGGGCTGAGTTGATCAAGCCAACTCAATTGGACGTCAAGCCGGGCAATGACCCGATGCGTCAGGCAACTGTAATTGCAGAACCACTGGAGCGTGGTTTTGGTCTGACATTGGGCAACGCCCTGCGCCGCATTCTGATGTCATCGCTGCAAGGTGCTGCGATCACGGCTGTGCAGATCGACAATGTGCTGCATGAGTTTTCATCCGTCTCCGGTGTGCGTGAAGACGTCACCGATATCGTGCTGAACCTCAAAGGTGTCGCGATCCGCATGGAAGTCGAAGGCCCCAAGCGTCTGAGCGTTCAGGCCAAAGGTCCTGGCGTTGTGACGGCGGCTGATATTTCCGAGACAGCAGGTATCGAGATCCTCAACAAGGATCACGTGATCTGTCACCTGGATGATGGCGCCGATCTTTACATGGAACTGACCGTGAATACCGGTAAGGGCTATGTCTCTGCGGACAAGAACAAGCCGGAAGACGCCCCCATCGGCATGATGTCGATCGATGCGATCTATTCGCCGGTCAAGAAAGTCAGCTATGATGTGCAGCCGACCCGTGAAGGTCAGGTGCTGGATTATGACAAGCTGACCATGAAGGTTGAGACCGACGGGTCGCTGACCCCTGACGATGCCGTGGCCTATGCCGCCCGTATCCTGCAGGATCAGCTGTCCATCTTCGTCAACTTTGATGAGCCTGAATCCGCAACTGCCGGTCAGGATGATGACGGTCTGGAATTCAACCCGCTGCTGCTGAAGAAAGTGGACGAGTTGGAACTGTCTGTCCGCTCTGCAAACTGCCTGAAGAACGACAATATTGTCTATATCGGCGATCTGATCCAGAAGACCGAAGCAGAGATGCTGCGCACCCCGAACTTTGGCCGCAAATCCCTGAACGAGATCAAGGAAGTGCTGTCGGGTATGGGTCTGCATCTGGGTATGGATGTCGAAGATTGGCCGCCCGACAATATCGAGGACCTGGCCAAGAAGTTCGAAGACCAGTTTTAAGAATGTAAGATGGGTTTAAACCCATCTTACGACAATGCTCGCTTATGCGAGGAATGACCGGGCATTCCTGCCCCAAGGAGAGTGGGGGACACGCATCCCCTGCCAGACAAAGCATAAAGACGATTAGGAGATATCAAAATGCGTCACGCAAGAGGTTACCGCCGCCTGAACCGCACACATGAGCACCGCAAGGCGCTGCTGTCGAACATGGCTGGCTCGCTCATCGAGCATGAGCAGATCAAGACAACATTGCCCAAGGCAAAAGAATTGCGCCGGGTCGTTGAAAAGCTGGTCACGCTGGGCAAGCGTGGCGATCTGCACGCCCGACGTCAGGCTGCGGCACAGCTCAAGCAGGATAAGGACGTGGCCAAACTGTTCGAAGTTCTTGGCCCACGTTACGCTGAGCGTCAGGGTGGCTACATCCGCATCATGAAGGCCGGTTTCCGTTACGGTGACATGGCCCCGATGGCGATCATTGAATTCGTTGATCGCGACGTGGATGCCAAGGGTGCTGCCGACAAGGCCCGTCTGGCCGAATATGAGGCTGCGGAAGATTAATTTTCCCTAACCCGTTCAATTTCAAAGCCCCGCCTGATCGGCGGGGCTTTCGCTTTTTTACATAAGGCATATGTTGCTGGCATGGCTGATCTGTTCAACACTGCTGCCGTTCCAGAGGGTGCACCCCGCCCGCTTGCGGATCGCTTGCGTCCGGCAAAGCTGTCGGACGTGATTGGTCAGCAGCAGGTACTTGGCTCGGATGCGCCGCTTGGCACGATGCTGGCCTCTGGCACATTGTCATCGCTGATTTTCTGGGGTCCGCCCGGTGTCGGCAAGACCACGATTGCCCGCCTGCTGGCCGATGAGACCGACCTGCATTTTGTCCAGATCAGCGCGATTTTTACAGGCGTGCCCGAACTGCGCAAAGTGTTCGAGGCGGCCAAGATACGCCGCCAGAACGGCAAGGGCACGCTGCTTTTTGTGGATGAGATACATCGGTTCAACAAGGCGCAGCAGGATGGTTTTCTGCCCTATATGGAGGATGGCACGATCCTTTTGGTCGGTGCGACCACGGAAAATCCCAGTTTTGAGCTGAATGCTGCGGTGTTGAGCCGTAGTCAGGTTTTCATCCTGACCCGGCTGGATCTGAAGGATCTCGAAATGTTGGCCCAACGGGCGGAGAAGGAACTGGGCAAACGGCTGCCTCTGGATGGCCATGCCCGTGATGCGTTGTTGGAGATGGCGGATGGTGATGGCCGTGCCCTGCTGAACCTGATCGAGCAAGTGAGCGCGTGGAAAGTGGACGCCAGGCTGACCACCGATGATTTGACCAAGCGCCTGATGAAGCGCGCGGTCAAATACGACAAATCGGGCGACGAGCATTACAACCTGATTTCGGCACTGCACAAATCTGTGCGCGGGTCGGACCCGGATGCTGCCCTTTACTGGTTTGCCCGGATGCTGGCGGGGGGCGAAGACCCACGTTTTCTGGCCCGCCGCATCACCCGCATGTCGGTCGAGGATATCGGGCTGGCTGACCCGCAGGCGCAGGCCGTCTGTTTGCAGGCCTGGGAAACCTATGAACGGTTGGGGTCGCCCGAGGGTGAGTTGGCGTTGGCGCAGGCGGTGACCTATCTGGCACTCGCCCCGAAATCGAATGCGACTTATGTGGCCTATAAAGCTGCTGTGGCGGCGGCCAAGAAGACAGGGTCCGCGCCGCCACCTGCCCATATCCTGAACGCCCCCACAACCCTGATGAAGGAACAGGGGTTTGGTGCGGGCTATTCCTATGATCACGACGCAGAAGATGGGTTTTCCGGCCAGAACTATTTCCCCGACGGGACGAAGCGCGGCGTTTATTACCTGCCTGTGGATCGCGGATTTGAACGTGAGTTGAAGAAGCGCGTTGATTATTTTGCCGGGCTGCGCGCCAAGCGGGCGAAGAATTGACATTCGCCTGCGGGCGGGCGATGGGACGCGCATGATAACACCTGTGATCTCTGTTGCCCTTGGCGGCGCAATCGGCTCTGTCCTGCGATACCTCGTAGGCCTGATGGTTGTGTTCCCGCTAGGCACGCTGGCGGTCAATGTGATCGGGTCCTTCGCCATCGGACTGGTCTGGGTCCATCTGGCCGACAAAGGCTTGCAGCATTGGTTGCCGTTCTTGATGACCGGCGTGTTGGGCGGTTTCACCACCTTTTCTGCATTCACGCTGGATGCCTTGCGATTGGTCGAGGATGGCCGGGTCATGGTTGCCGGGAGCTATGTGATCGCATCATTGGTTTTGTCGGTTTTGGCGTGTGGTTTTGGCCTGTGGCTGGCCCGGGGGATGACGGTATGAGCGGTGTGCAGACACGGGTGATTGGCCCTGATGACGGCGACCAGCGGGTGGATCGTTATCTGCGCCGCTTGTTCCCGCATCTGACCCAGGGCCGCATCGAAAAGATGTGCCGCAAGGGTGAGTTGCGGGTCGATGGTGGCCGGGTGAAGCCGAATACGCGGCTGGACGTGGGTCAGAAGGTCCGCATTCCGCCGCTGCCGAGTGAGGAAGAGGCGGAGGCGGCCCGCGCCTTGGCCAAGCATGGCGTCACCAAGGCGGATGCGAAGCTGATCCAGTCCTGTGTGATCTATAAGGATGACCATATCATCGCGATCAACAAGCCTGCGGGTCTCGCGACCCAAGGCGGGTCCAAGACCACTCGTCATGTCGATGGCATGGCTGAGGCGCTGACCTTTGGTTATGATGAAAAGCCGCGTCTGGTGCATCGGCTGGATAAGGATACGTCCGGTGTCCTGCTGCTCGCCCGGACCCGGATGATGGCCAAGCAATTGACCGAGAACCTCAAACACCGCGAGACGCGCAAGATTTATTGGGCCGCCGTTGCCGGTGTTCCGCATCCCCGCGCAGGCACGATCAAATATGGGTTGGTCAAGGCCCCGGGCCATGGCCGCGGTGGCGAGAATGAAAAAATGCGCTGCGTGCATCCGCGTGATGTGGACAGCACCGAAGGCGCGAAACGTGCCACCAGCGATTACGCGGTGATGGATACCCTGGCCAGCCGCGCCGCATGGTGTGCGCTGGTCCCGATCACAGGCCGGACCCATCAGCTGCGCGCTCATATGGCCGAGATTGGTCATCCGATTGTAGGTGACGGCAAATACGGTGGGTCGGGGCAGGAGAACCTTGGCGATGGTTGGGGTGCTGGCATGGGGTCAGAGATTGGCCGCAAGATGCATCTGCATGCCCGCAGCCTGACGATTGAGCATCCGGTAACCAAGGCGACCTTGCATCTGACGGCACCGCTGCCGGATCATATGCAGCACACGTGGGATTTTGTGGGTTGGGTGGTCGAACATGCCCCTGTTGACCCGTTCAATATGCCCGATGCCTGATTTGCGCCTTGTGATATTCGATGTGGACGGCACGCTGGTGGATAGCCAGTCGGAGATCGTCGCCTCTATGACAATGGCCTTTGCTGCCGAAGGGCTGCCCATGCCCGAACGTGACAATGTGTTGTCGATCGTCGGGCTTTCATTGACAGAGGCCTTTGCCCAATTATGCCCGGACGCGGATCACGCGCAGCGGAATCGTCTGGTGGAAGCCTATAAGGACAGTTTTGTCAGCCTGCGGTCAGACGGCCAGGAGATGGGGCCGTTATTCCCGGGAGCGCGTGAGGCGCTGGATTTGCTGGCCGGACAGGATGAAACCCTGCTGGCGGTCGCCACGGGCAAATCCCGTCGTGGATTGGACAAGGTGCTGGAGCGCCATGGATTGACCGGCCTCTTTCATAGCGAGCAGGTTGCTGATTTTCACCCCTCCAAGCCGCACCCCTCGATGATCCTGACCGCATTGAATGAAACCGGCGTTGCCCCGCAGAATGCGGTGATGCTGGGGGATACCACCTTTGACATGGATATGGCCCGCGCGGCTGGCGTCAAAAAGATCGGGGTGAGTTGGGGCTATCACCCTGCGGCTTACCTGATGCCGGATCTGTTGATCGAAGACTTTGCCGCACTGCCTGATGCGCTGGATCGCCTGTTAGGAACGAAAGATGAGTGATTGGAAACCAAAACGGTTCTGGAAATTGGCCAAGGCAGAGGCCTGTGAGGGCGGTTTCACGGTTCTACTGGACGCGCGTAGCGTCAAGACACCGGCAAAGGCAGACCTGATCGTGCCGACGCTGGCCATGGCCGAGGCGATCGCGATGGAATGGGATGCGCAGGATGACGTGCTTGACCCCGGCACGATGCCTGTCACGCGCGGTGCCAATGCGGCAATTGACAAGGTCCGCACGCAGCGGTCCGAGGTTGTGGCGTTGCTGGCGGAATATGGTGATAGCGATCTGCTGTGCTATCGCGCGGTCGGTCCGGAAGGGTTGATCAAGAAGCAAACGCAGAACTGGGACCCGATGCTGGATTGGGCGGCCAACACGCTGGGTGCCCGGCTATTCGTGGGGCAGGGCGTCATGCATGTACCGCAGACAAGGGACGCCCTTTCAAAGCTGGAGGCAGAGCTTGCTGTATTTGATGATTTTGCACTGGCTGCGGCCCATGACCTGATCAGCCTTTCGGGGTCGCTGGTTCTTGCTTTGGCGGTGACGCGAGACGCGATTTCGGTTGATGATGCCTGGCTGCTTTCACGCATTGATGAGCATTGGCAGATCGCCGAATGGGGCGAGGATGAAGAGGCCGCTGCAACCGAAGCGACCAAGCGCGCGGCCTTTTTTGATGCTGCGCGCTTCTATCAACTTTCGCGACCATAATGGAAACAGTGCGTTTCCAGACATTCAGAAAAAAAACTGCCTGATTTTGCGTCAATTACATTGAGATTTGCCCCTGCTGCCCTTGACCTCACTTGTAGAATGCCGAAACTCTTGCACCATTGAGCTGGGACAATGCTCAAAATTCATGACTGTCTTATCGGACGGGACAAAAAAATGACTGCCTCATGTTGGGGCAGTAACTCAGGAAGAGGTAAAAATGAAAAAAACCGTATTATTCGGCGCGCTGACTGTTGCTGGTCTTGCTGCCGGCATGGCTTCGGCGGCAACGCTAGATGATGTCAAGGCTCGCGGCTCGCTGAACTGCGGCGTGACCACCGGCTTGGTTGGTTTCGCATCGCCTGATGCGAACGGTGTTTGGGACGGATTTGATGTTGGCGTTTGCCGCGCTGTTGCAGCGGCCATTTTTGGCGATCCAACAGCAGTTGAGTTCGTGCCAACAACCGGCAAGACACGCTTTACAGCGCTTGCGTCCGGCGAAATCGACATGCTTGCACGGAACACAACCTGGACATTCAGCCGTGACGTTGACCTGAAGTTCGAATTCACTGGCGTCAACTACTATGACGGCCAAGGCTTCCTGGTCCCCAAGGATCTGGGCGTTTCTTCTGCCAAGGATCTGGACGGCGCGACCGTCTGCATTCAGACCGGTACAACCACAGAGCTGAACCTGGCCGACTTCTTCCGGTCCAACAACATCTCTTACGATCCTGTGCCGATTGAAACCAACGCGGAAGGCCAGCAGCAGTATCTTGCGGGTGCTTGCGATGTTTACACAACTGACGCATCCGGCTTGGCATCAACACGTGCCGCTTTCGAAAACCCAGGCGACCACGTTCTGCTGCCTGAAATCATCTCGAAAGAGCCACTTGGTCCGCTTGTCCGCCACGGCGACAACGACTGGGGCGATGTGGTTCGTTGGACACTGAATGCGCTGATCACAGCCGAAGAGCTGGGTGTTACATCTGCAAATGTTTCTGACCTGTCAGCAGCACCAACAGACAACCCTGAAGTGAACCGCCTGCTGGGCACCGAGGGTGAATTGGGCGCGATGCTGGGTCTGGAAGCAGATTGGGCGAAGAACGCGATTGCTGCCGGTGGCAACTATGGCGAGCTGTTCGAGAAGAACATTGGTGAGAACACCCCCATTGGCCTGGCGCGCGGTCTGAACGCGCAGTGGACCGAAGGTGGTCTGATCTACTCTCCACCTTTCCGTTAAGGAAACCTGAACGATCAAAGGGCGCGGTACACACCGCGCCCTTTGACAAAGACGACCAGAAAATCGGTGCATAGAGCCGCGCAAAGCGGCCGTAACAAGTGACACCGAGTCAACGGGGAAAAATTTATGACGTCGATTACAGACCCGCCACAGGGGTCCTTCCGCCTGTCGATGCTTATCAACGACACGCGCTACCGGTCTTATACATTCCAGTTCATCGCGCTCGTGGCGTTGATCGGCTTCATGGCCTATCTTGGCATGAACCTTGTCCGCAACCTTACTGCTGCCGGGTTGAATATCTCATTCGATTTCCTGGGTGATCCTGCCGGGTATGATATCAACCAGCGCCCCATCGAATATGACAGCCAGTCGTCGCATCTGCGGGCGTCTACGGTCGGGATCATCAATACGCTGATCGTTGCCTTCCTGGCTTGTGTCACGGCTACCATCTTTGGTGTGATCGCCGGTGTTTTGCGCTTGTCCAACAACTGGGTCGTCTCAAAGCTGATGGCGATTTATGTGGAGATGTTCCGCAACGTTCCCGTCCTGATCTGGATCATCATCATCTTCTCCATCATGACTGTCAGCATGCCGTCGCCAAGGGCGTTTCGGGGGGATGATCCGTCATCAAGCATGCTGTTTGATGCGTTCGCCTTTACCAACCGGGGGGTTTACATCCCCAAGCCTGTCTTTGACAGCGGTGGCTGGATCGTCGTTGCTGTCTTTATCCTGTCTGTTATCGGGATTTTCGCCTATCGTCGCTACGCCACGAAAAAGCTTTATGCCACGGGTCAGCTCTTGCCGACATTCTGGCCAACCGTCGCGATGTTCTTTGTGCCTGTGCTGCTCTTCTATTTCATTTTGGGCCGTCCGATCACGCTGGAATACCCGTCCTTGCAGGGGTTCAACTTCAAGGATGGTATCCAGCTGCGCGGTTCGCTCATTGCCTTGTGGTTCGCACTGGCGATCTACACCGGCGCCTTTATCGCGGAAAATGTCCGTGCCGGCATTCAGGCGATATCCAAGGGCCAGACAGAGGCTGCGGCATCGCTGGGTTTGCGGCCGGGACGCATCATGAACCTTGTGATCCTGCCGCAGGCGTTACGGGTCATCATCCCGCCGCTGATTTCGCAATATCTGAACATCACCAAGAACAGTTCGCTTGCCATTGCCGTTGGTTACATGGATGTGACCGCGACGCTGGGGGGGATCACGCTGAACCAGACCGGTCGCGCGATCGAGGCAGTTCTGCTGCTGATGCTGTTCTATCTGACGATTTCCCTTCTGATTTCGGCAGTGATGAATGTTTACAACAACTCTGTTAAGCTGAAGGAGCGCTGATATGTCAGATATGCATGCACACTCTGCCGCTTACGTTCGCACCGAAACACTGCCCGAATTGCCGCCACCTGCCAGTGAGGCAGGCGTCGTCAAATGGATGCGCGAGAACCTGTTTTCGAGCATTCCAAACAGCATTCTGACGCTGGTTTCGATCTATGTGATCTATCAGGTCGTGACCTTTGTTTTCCCGTGGATTGCAAATGGCATCTGGAACACGGCTTCGCTGGCGGAATGCCGGACCGTGCTGGATGGGGCGACCGGCGCGTGTTTTTCGGTCCTGTCGGACCGGTGGAACCAGCTTTTGTTCGGGTTTAGCTACCCGCCAGAACATTACTGGCGCCCCGGCCTGGCTTTTATCCTACTCTTCGTGGCCGCAGCGCCGGTGATGTTCTTTGATCTGCCGCGCAAGTTGCTGATCTTCACCGGAATCTATCCCTTTTTGGCCTTCTGGCTGATCTGGGGGGGGACGATCTTTACACCGCTATTTGCGCTGGTGGGTCTGATTGTCGGCTATATCGTCTATGCGCGGTTTGTGAAGCAAAGCTTTGCAATGGGCTTCTTTGGCGGGGTCGTTGCCGCGCTGATCACCTGGTTTATCGGCGGCTATATTACCGATGCCATCGCACCCGCAGAGCCGTTCCTCGAGGCTGTGCAGTCGCGTGATATGGGTGGCTTCATGCTCAACATGATCCTGGGCGTTGTCTGTGTCTCCTTGTCGCTGCCTATTGGCATTGTGTTGGCGCTGGGCCGTCAGTCGGACATGCCAATCATCAAATGGATCTGTGTGGTCTTCATTGAGTTCATTCGGGGCGTGCCACTGATCACCTTGCTTTTCGTGGCAAATGTGGTTCTGGCTTACTTCCTGCCACCGGGCACGTCATTCGACCTGATTCTGCGTGTGATCATCATGATCACCATGTTCTCGGCAGCCTATATTGCTGAGGTGATCCGGGGCGGACTTGCTGCCCTGCCCAAGGGGCAATATGAGGCGGCGGACAGTCTTGGTCTGGATTATGCGCAGGCCATGCGGCTGATCATCCTGCCGCAGGCGCTCAAGATTTCGATCCCGGGTATCGTCAATGTGGCCGTTGGCCTGTTCAAGGATACGACGCTGGTTTCGGTCATTTCGATGTTCGATCTGGTCGGCATGATCCGCGGACCCATCCTGTCGTCGACCGATTGGAACGGCGTCTATTGGGAACTGTTCATGGCAGCATCCGTCCTGTTCTTTGTCGTCTGCTACGGCATCTCACAATATTCACAATGGTTGGAGCGCAGGCTCGCAACCGACCACCGATAGGAGGCTGATATCATGGCCGAAGCAACACTGACAAAAGCCTCTGACGCACCGAAGATGCAAGTTTCGGATGAGTTGGCGATTACCATTGAGAATATGAACAAATGGTATGGGTCCTTTCATGTTCTGCGCGATATTGACCTGAGCGTTTATCGCGGCGAACGGATCGTGATTTGTGGCCCTTCGGGGTCCGGCAAATCGACACTGATCCGCTGCATCAACGCGTTGGAAGAACACCAGCAGGGCAAGATCACCGTGGACGGCACCGTCCTGTCCTCGGATCTGAAGAATATCGACAAGATCCGGTCGGAGGTTGGCATGTGCTTTCAGCATTTCAACCTGTTCCCGCATCTGACAATCCTTGAGAACTGCACGCTAGCCCCGATCTGGGTTCGCAAGACCCCCAAGAAGGAAGCCGAAGAGACGGCGATGCATTTCCTTGAAAAGGTGAAGATCCCAGAACAGGCCGATAAGTATCCCGGCCAATTGTCGGGTGGTCAGCAGCAGCGCGTGGCGATTGCCCGGTCGCTGTGCATGCGTCCGCGCATCATGCTGTTTGATGAACCGACATCAGCGCTTGATCCGGAGATGATCAAGGAAGTGCTGGATACGATGATCGAACTGGCTGAGGAAGGCATGACCATGCTGTGCGTGACCCACGAGATGGGCTTTGCCCGTCAGGTGGCGAACCGGGTCATCTTTATGGACCAGGGTCAGATCGTGGAACAGAACGAACCCGAAGAGTTCTTCCTGAACCCGCAATCGGACCGGACACAATTGTTCCTGAGTCAGATTCTCGGGCACTGAGCGCTGTTTTGGCTCCGGATAACATTCGGGGCCAAACAATTCTTGGCACAAGAATTGTCTTCAAATCCTCTAGGAGGATTTGCCTTCAGACTTTCCGTGAAAGTCTGAATTCTTGCTCAGATCACGCGGCACAACAAAATCGATCACCAGTCCCATACCTTCCGTGACCGATGCCCATTGGCCGACATCGAAATCGATAACGGTTGTGGCGCAGGTCGGGTAGTCGCGAAACCGATCGTGATCCGGCGCTGATCTGGCCAGCGCATTGGCCAGCATTCCGACCCCAGGATTATGACCGATCACGCCGACGGTCTTCTCTTTCTGCTGATGAAGCTGATCCAAGATTGTGTCAGGTGCCGCGTGATAGAGCATCTGCGACAGGCTCAATTCAGGGACCGGCGACAACTGCGGCAGGATCAGCGACGCGGTTTCGCGCGTCCGCGCCGCATCCGAACACAGCACCACATCGGGTTGATATCCGTTCTGGGCCATCCATGCACCGACAGCCTTGGCCGATGCCTGTCCCCGCTTGTTCAGGACCCGGGCGTGATCATCAGCGAAAGGGTCGCTCCAACTGGATTTGGCGTGCCGGATCAGGATCAGGCGCAGGGTCATAAGAAAGCCTCCATATGGAATGCGGCTTGCGCGGGCAGCCGTCTGCCCTGACCCACCGGGCAGGCGCGGCGCGCGGCGCACCCTGTGCTCAGGCAATCGCGTCCTGCCGCGCTGAGCAAGTGGGATTTGCAGGCCGCAACGTCATAACCGCCGACAAAGGCGTCAACCGGGCAGGCGGTTTTGCAGGGTTGATCCGGGCAACCGTCGCAGGGCCGCTTCCCTGCGTCGGCCTCCATCACCCATGGCAGCAGCAAAGCCCCCCGATAGGAGGCAAAAAGCCCGGCCTGATCATGGACCAGAAATCCGATGGGCGAGGCCCAGGACCGCCCGGTGCGCAAAGCCCATGTGTAAAACGGGTGGTAGGGCGGTCCGTCAGATGGGTAGACCGCATGGCCCCCAAATCCCTTGGCAATCGGATCAAGCACCGATTTCGACCACCGGTCCAGCGGGTCAGGCTGCCCGTCGTGATAATGCGAACTTTGTGTGAAGATGTCCCAGAAACGCGGCTCATCCGGGCCGACCAGTAGCAATGTGCCCGTTTGCAGCGGCAGGTCATCGTCTGGCGTCAACGCAAACCAACCCATATCGCGTAATCCGGCGGTTGCGAGAGCGTCAGACAATGCCTGTGACGGATCCTCAGCCACTGCGTGACCAGCGCCGTGGCAGGCGTGGGTCCGGTGTGTCGGAGGTGAAGGTCACCGTGCTGCCGTCACACACATAGCTGCCACTGCCACCGCCAAACATGCCCGTGTCAGACGTAAACGGGATCGTCATGGTTTGCCCCAGCACATTTGCCGATCCAACCAGATCGTAGCTTGCCGCAGTGACCGACCAGTTGCCGCCTTCTCCCACAAAGGGGCCACCGCTGGTTCCACGCACGCTGACATCCATTGCGGGAACGTCGGGCACCACGACATTCAGGATCAGATCATTGATGGTCATATTGACCACGCCATCGGGCGTGATTGTCATGGCGACATTACCCCCAACCGGCGTTGCGCTGCCGTTCATCTGCCCGCCCATGATCTGAGCCAGATCATCCAGATCGGCCTGCCAGGTGCCGATCAGGCAGTCATCAACGGCAAAGGCCGCGCTGGCCGACATGATCGCGGCGAATGAGAGTGGTAAGATGCGCATTCTCTTATCCTTCGGTTCAGCAATGGCTGAACGATAGCATAAGACAAGCCAGTTGCTAGCGCGGTTCGCGGATCAGCGACCCGGCCCCGTGATCGGTGAAGAGTTCCAGCAGGCAGGCATTGGGCGCCCGCCCGTCAAGGATCACCACCGCCCGCACGCCCTGTTCCATCGCCGCAAGCGCGGTTTCAGTCTTGGGGATCATGCCGCCCGCGATGGTCCCGTCCTTGATCAGTTCGGGGATCTGCGCAGGAGGGATTTCGGTCAGGACTTCCCCATTCTTGTCCTTGACCCCAGCCACGTCGGTCAGCAGCAGCAGTCGGTCGGCCTGTAACGCGCCAGCGATGGCCCCCGCGGCCGTGTCGCCATTGATGTTATATGTCTCACCATTCCGCCCCATGCCCAGTGGCGCGATCACCGGGATTGCACGGGCATTATGCAGGTCGCGCAGGATGGTTGGGTCAACATCTGCCGGCGTGCCCACAAAGCCAAGGGCAGCATCCGTCTGGTCGCAAACCATCAGATTGGCGTCTTTGCCAGAGAGGCCCACCGCCTTGCCACCTTCGGCGCTGATCGCCTGTACCAGCCGGTTGTTCACCTTGCCCGACAGCACCATTTCGACCACGTCCATCGTCGCCTGATCGGTCACCCGCTTGCCGTTCACGAAGTTGGATGTGATATCAAGTCGGTCCAGCATGTCGTTGATCATTGGCCCGCCGCCATGCACCACAACCGGGTTCAGCCCGACCTGCTGCATCAGCACCACGTCGCGGGCAAAACTGGCCATGGCATCATCGCTGCCCATTGCATGCCCGCCCAGTTTGATCACGACAGTCGCCCCGGCATAACGCTGCAGGTAAGGCAGGGCTTGTGACAGGGTGGCGGCGGTGGCGATCCAGTCGCGGTTCATGTCATTGGTCCTTGTCTTCATGCGATATCTGCGATGATCGCCCGCAATGTTTTGATCCCGTCGCCCTTCTCAGAAGATGACAGGATCAGTTCGGGAAAAGCAGCAGGGTGTTTGGCGAGCGCTGCCCGCGTTTTGGCGAGGCTTTCATCCAGCGCCTTGCCTTTGAGTTTGTCGATCTTGGTCATGACCACCTGAAATGTCACGGCGGCGCTGTCGAGCAGGGACATGATTTCTTCGTCCACCGCCTTGGCCCCGTGCCGTGCGTCGATCAGCACAAAGACCCGGCGCAGGGTTTGCCGCCCTTGCAGGTATTGTTTCAGTAGGCGTTGCCATTTTTCGACCACGGCAACAGGTGCGTTCGCATAGCCATAGCCGGGCAGATCAACGACATAGATGTCGCCCGCCGTGAAAAAATTGATCTCTTGCGTGCGCCCCGGTGTATTCGAAGCGCGCGCCAGCCCCTTGCGCCCGGTCAGCGCATTGATCAGGGATGATTTGCCAACATTCGAGCGCCCGGCGAAGCAGACCTCAACCCGATCG
The DNA here is from genome assembly GCA_947500055.1 of uncultured Paracoccaceae bacterium. Classification (GTDB taxonomy): domain Bacteria; phylum Pseudomonadota; class Alphaproteobacteria; order Rhodobacterales; family Rhodobacteraceae; genus Yoonia. Next base: position 15,316 of record CANMQO010000003.1, on the reverse strand, counting down.
GCGGGCGGCAGCCCGTCCATTGCGACCACACCTTTGAGGAATTCGGTTTCGCCTGCAAATAACAACCGGCCCTTTTCGAGGGCGGCGTCGTCGGGCGTTTCCGCCTCGGGAAAGCGCATTTCCATGTCAGCCTACCTCTACCGTATCGTTCAGTCCGACCTTACCGCCTTGCAAAACGGTGGCATAGACGCCGAAATTCTGGTGTCCCCAGCTGTCGCGCAACACGCCGAGCGTGTCGGTGTCGCGCAGCCCTGTGCGCGGATTGGCCTTTGTGTGTCCGCAACGCTTGATCGGTTCATGCACATGCAGGATGGCATCGCCGATCTGCACCTCTTTGCCGATCCATTCATTTTCTTCCCAAGGGGCAGCGCCATCCAGCCAGATATTGCCCCGCCATCTTTCGATTTCCAACGGGCGGCCAAGCCGCCCCTGCACAGCCTTGTGGCTTGCATGGGTCATGATCGAAATGGACGGGTAGGGGCTGTCGGTCATGCCCCTGTCGGGGGCCGCGACGACGCCTGTGGGCGGAAAGTTCAGGTCAGCCGTTAACGGCGCTACCCATTCCAGAAACCTTGCGGTGTCTTCCGGGTTGTCGGGGGAAAACTGCAACTCACCCAGGTTCTGATGTGTCAGTGTCAGGTTTTGCGTGGCTTCATCCAGCTTTGCCCAGATCCCGGCCAGACCGGGCGTAAACGCCCCGATTACGAAGTTCCGGCAAGATGTCCATTCCGGATTGGTTGGGTCAAATTTGCTGCGATCATGGGTCACCGCCCAGTGCCTGTCCCATGGCATGGTTTTCCCTGCGGCCAAAGTGACACTGTCCAGTTCCTCGCGCCCATGGCTTTTGATCGGGTGCCGCCACAATGCGGCGACGCTGATCATCTATTTGCCCTCGGTCTTGTCCAGATCAACGGGCTTTTTCCGCTTGATGCTGGATTTGATATTACCGAACACATCGGGCTTTGACCCATGGCTGCGCATGATGGCGTATTGCTGGGTAAAGGTGATGATGTTGTTGGCAATCCAGTAGAGCACAAGACCGGATGCGAAGGACCCCAGCATGAACATGAACACCCAAGGCATCCAGGCAAAGATCATCTGCTGGGTTGGGTCGGTTGGGGCCGGGTTCAGTTTCTGTTGCAGCCACATCGACACGCCCAGCAGGATGGGCAGAATACCGATGCCGATCAACGCCAGAAGTGTGCCCGGCTCGGGGGCCGCAAAGGGCAGGATCCCAAAGAGGTTGAGGATGGAAGATGGGTCAGGCGCGCTGAGATCCTTGATCCAGCCAATCCAGGGGGCGTGGCGCAATTCGATGGTGACAAAGATCACCTTGTAGAGTGAGAAGAAGATCGGGATTTGCAGCAGGATCGGCAGACACCCGGCAGCCGGGTTCACCTTGTTATCCTTGTAAAGCTTCATCATGCCTTGCTGCATCGCCTGCCGGTCATCGCCCGCTTTTTCCTTGAGCGCTTCCATTTCCGGCTGCAATTCCTTCATCCGCGCCATGGAGACGTAGGATTTATAGGCCAGTGGCAGCACGATGATTTTCAGGATCACGGTCAGGGCCAGGATCGACCAGCCCATATTGCCGATATAGATATTCAGCGTGTGCAGGAGCCAAAAAATCGGTTTGGTCAGGAAGAAGAACCAGCCCCAGTCGATGCTATCAAGGAAACCGGCAACGCCTTCGTCATTTTCGTAGTTACGGATGGCTTCCCATTCCTTGGCGCCGGCAAAGAAGCGGGTGGTTACCGTGGCCGTGGCGCCGGGTGCGATGGTTTGGGGCGGCATCACCGCCTCTGCCTGATAGAGGTCGCGGCTGTCGAAATATTTGGAGGTCGACCGGAAGGGGCTTGCCTGATCGGGAATCAGGGTCGTCATCCAGTAATGGTCGGTATAGCCGATCCAGCCGGATGTACTGACATCGATCCGCTCTGCCTGGGTCCGTTCGCGGGGGTCAACCTCGTAATCGACGATGTCGTCATAGTCGGTTTCCTGCAATTCCCCATCGCTCATCCGGACAAGGCCCTCATGCAGGATGAAGAAGTTTTTCAAATCTTCCGGTTCGCCATGCCGGCGGATCAGGCCGTAAGGGCGTGCCTCGACAGGCGTGTCACCTGTGTTCTCGACACTTTGGGCGAAGCTGAACATGAAATGGTCATCGACCGACACTTCTGTCCGGAAGATCTGGCCCAAGCCATTGTCCCAAACAAGCGTGACGGGGCTATCGGTGGTCAAGATGTCACCACTTTCAATGGACCAGAGCGTGTCCGGGCCGGGCACGGCAGCGGCATCGATACCGTCGGTTGCCGTCCAGCCAAAAGATGTGAAGTAGGCACCGGGTTCACCAACGGGTCGCAACAACCGCACGGTTTCAGCGGCATCATTCAGCGTTTCGCGGTAATTGGTCAGCGACAGATCGTCGATCCGCCCGCCCAGCAGCGAAATTGACCCGTTGAGCACGTCAGTTTCGATGGCGATGCGCGGGGCCTCGGCCACTTGTTCGGTGGCTTCGGTCGGTGTTGTGGCATCCGTTGTGGCCGGATCAGCGGCAGGCAGCGTGCCTTGCTCGGCGGTTTGGGTGATTTGCGTCGTCGGATCGACGGCCACTTCCTCTGGGGCGAAAAACTGTGTCCAGACCATGATAACGGCAAAGCTGAGTACCGTCGCCAGGATGAGGTTCTTGTTCTGGTCGTCCATGTAAAACCGCCCATTTCCACGCAAAAAAGTTAGAGGCCGTTCAACCTGTCAGGGGCCAAAAGGTCAAGCGGTTTTGCCTTATATACCGCGAATTGGGACGGTTGCGACCCAATGCGTGATCAATTCCCGTCTGGATCGTCGGCATCCGCGGTGCGCGTTGCGAAATCGAAGGGTTTCGGGTTGTGCAAATGCGATGGCCGCGCAATCACAAGGGCAGGGAACATGACCTGCCGACATCGGGGCCATTCGCCATGGATTTGCTTGATCCGCGGGCGTTGTGGAGCGCCCCGCGAGCAAGAGCAGTTTTTTGTCCTGTGCGCGGCTTAGAACTGGTTCGTCTGCTTGCTCAAAGCCCGATCCATTGGTCAGGTTGAGACGTGGCTTATGTCCTTATCGGGGGAATAGATATCAAGGATATTCCAGTGACCGGTTGTTGGTGTTGGGTTGTTGATCATGGGAACATCCAGCACCGTCGGCTTCCCGCTGGCAATTGCGGCCCGTAGGGCTGGCAGCAGTTCATCCGCGGATGATATCCGAATGCCCTCAGCCCCGTAGGCACGAGCAATGGCAGCGTAACTTGGGCCGTTTGTGGGTGCCTCCGCACTGCCCGGGAAGATCGTGCCATAGGTCAGGCCGTAATGCGCTTTTTGCAGCCCGGCGATGGTCCCAAAAGCGTTGTTGTTCATCACAAGCCAGATGATCCCAAGGTTCAACTCTACGGCGGTCGCCAGCATAGAGGGATTCTGCCCGAAGCCGCCATCGCCGACGAGGCTCAACACGACACGTTCAGGGGCTGCGAGCTTTGCCCCGATCGCGGCAGGCGGGCCAAACCCCATCGTGGCAAATCCCCCCGGCGTCAAAATTGATCCCGGTGTCAGAATATCGAACTGCTGACCGACGCCATTCTTGTTCCAGCCCACATCAGTGGTGATGATCGCATCATCAGGCAATGCGATGCGCGTCTCGGCCAGAATACGTTCAGGCATCATCGGAAATGCGTTGGAGGTTTGCATGTCGATATTCGAGGCTTTGAAACTCTCGCGAAATGTCGCGATTTCACGCTTCTTTTCGGTGCGATCAATGCCGTTGGGGTGCATCTCTCTTGCGACGCGGATCAGTACGCGCAATGCGGCTTTTGCGTCAGCGACAACACCAATCTCCGTCGGGTAGTTCCTTCCGATTTCCTGCGGCTCGATATCAATGTGGATGACTTTGGTATCATTGCCCGCCGCACCGATGTTGAACGTGTAGCCGGGATACCAGCTTGAGCAATCCGCTTCTTTGAACCGGGTACCGACGGCAAACACGAGATCCGCGTTCAGGCAGGTTTGGTTGACCAGTTCGGTGCCCCAGAACCCGGTCATACCCATCACGAGCGGATGGTCATCACGCAGCGCACCTTTCCCCATGAGGGAGTGCGCGACAGGTAGTCCCATATGGGTCGCGAATGTCTCCAATTCCGCCGACGCCTGCGCGAGCAGTATGCCACCACCGACATAGGCGACCGGTTTTTCGGCCTTGGCGATTTTCGCGACAATTGCGCGGGCGGTGTCATCATCAAGACCTGGCTTTGTCAACGCACGGGTGTTTTTGGCCACCCGGTCGAACGTCTCGGAAGAGATAACCTCGCTGAAAATGTCCATCGGCACGTTCACCAGAACCGGCCCTGGCTGGCCACTCTCGGCTAGATGGAACGCCTTTTCAAGTATCTCAGCCATGAGATCGGCGCGATCCACGCGCCAGGCCCGCTTCACGAAGGGGCGATAAATCTCCCATTGAGCGGCGTCGGCATGCAGGTTCACCTCTTGGTGGGGATGCTTGCCATAGTAATGCGTCGGGATGTCACCTGCGATCACGACCATCGGAATACAGTCAAGGGCCGCGTTGGCCACGCCAGTCGCGCAGTTTGTCAACCCAGGCGAAAGATGTGACAGCACGACGGACGCACGCCCTGTCACCCGTGCATAAGCATCGGCGGCATGGCTTGCGATTTGTTCGTGGCGCACCGTGATGAAATCTATCGGACTTTCAGCAAGGGCGGCCAGAACGGCGATATTGGTATGGCCACATAGGCCGAATACATGCTGAACTTCACGTCGTTGCAGGAAATCAACGATGTGTTCCGCGACGGTTTTGCCGTCCACTTTTGTGCCATCCATTACGCGACCTCCTGACCGTAGAATTCCCCGAACAGCTCTTCTTCTGATGGGCGGTCCTCGGGGATGGGTCGGGCGACCCAAGTGTAGTTCATCATGTGTTTCATGGTGACGTTTTCATTGGTGATGTTGCCACCCCAGATGCCGCAGCCCAGGCTGGAGGTCATGGGCATCCCGTTGGTCCATGCCCCGGCGTTGGCTTTGGATTGCGGTTGACGCACCATCATCCGGCTGACGGGTGCGACACGGGCAAGCGCGTCGATGTTGTCATCGTTGTGGCTGTAAATCCCGCAAGAATGCCCTTTGCCGCCGGTGTTGTAGATTGCGCGGACGGTGTCGAGCGCATCATCGAACGTGTCAAAGCGATAGAGCGCCATCACAGTCGTCAGCTTTTCCTTGCTGAACTTGTGTTCCGGGCCAATGGCGCCGTGGTTGTCGACCATCAGGAATTTGCAATCCTCTGGCACACTGAACCCGGCTACGTCTGCAATTTGCTGCGGCTTGCATGCGATTGTCGGGAAGGTTCGATTGCCCTTCTCATCCCACATCGCTTTCTCAAGCAGTGCGGTTTCCGCTGCATTGCACAGATAGCCGCCTTCATCTTGCAGCGCCTTGACCATGCGGTCGTAGATGGATTGCTGGATGATGATGTTGCCGTCCGCTGAACAGCCGGAACCGAAATCGGACGTTTTGGATATCCGCGTGTTCTGTGCCGCAACTTCGATATCCGCAGTTTCGTCGATCACGATGGATGCGTTGCCGGCCCCCACGCCATAGGCCGGACGCCCCGAGGAATAGGCCGCCTTGACCATCGGTTTGCCGCCGGTTGCCAGGGTCAGATCGCATTCTTCCATCAGATGTTGCGTCAGTGGAATCGAAGGGTGACGCACGCATTGAAAAAGGTCTTCGGGCGCACCGGCGCCCCGGCATGCGGCGCGCATCACTCCGGTCATTTCCCAGGTGGTCCGGGCCGTCCGGGGATGCGGGGAAAAGATGACAGCGTTCCGCGCGTTTGCGGCGGAAACACCCGTTACAGGCGGGGTCATCGCCGGGTTTGTCATCGGAATAAGCGACGCAATCACACCCGCAGGTTTGGCGTATTTGACCAGACCCTTGACCTCATCAACCTCGACGATGCCGGTCGACGGTGTCCGCAAGACATCCCGCAAAACCATCTGGATTTTGAATCGCTTGGCCGGACGCCCTTCACGATCACCAATCCCGCTTTCATCGACGCCTTTGCGGGCGAGACGCGTAAACGTCTTTTCATTGCCTGCATACCAGGCAATCGCCTGTGAAAGCCGATCCAGTTCGGCTTGTGACCAGTTTTCGATCTCGACCATTGCTACACGGGCGCGCGCAATCATGTCGGCAGCCAGTTGGCGGTCTTTTTCAGTAAGCTCTTTGGCCATCGGTCATCATACTTTCTTGTGGAGGAATAGGGTGATTACGCCGCTGCGACCGCACGGCGCCGAACGTGCGTTTGGCGTGGTTCAGGCAGCGACGCGCGTGTTCTTCAAAGCCCAGTTCCGCGACGCGCGACTGATTGGGCAACTCGATCGAATAATCCAGCGGCGGCATCCGTTCGATGATGCCGGCAAAATCGATGCAGCCTTCACCGGGATAGAGCCGCGCATCGCGGGCCAGCTGGATCATGCCCTCCCGCGTATCGGCGATACCTGGCAAGGCGTCTGAGATATGCAGAAAGTTCAGCAACTGACCCGGAACATGCAGCAGTTCGGCAAGATCTACGCGTGACAGATGCAGATAGAGCGTATCAACCAGGATGCCGCCGTTTGGCTGATCAGCGGCGCGGACGATGTCCAGGGTCTCGTCAAGCGTGCGCAGGCGGCTAAAGCTGGGAAATTCCAGATCGACCGACAGACCGTAAGGTGCCGCGATCTCGCAGGTTTCTGCGTAGCAATCGACGATGAAATCCCGATCATCCCGTGTCGGTGTCCAGGCGGACATGATCATGCGGGTCGCACCAAGTTCGCCACCCAGCGCGCAGGCAGGCTCAAAACTGCGCGGGTCGCAATCTTCGGTGATGCGCGCCAATTCAATATCCAGGACCTTCAGGCCGGTCGTCTTCAACGCTGTCTTGGTGGCTGAAACCATCGCTTTATCGACAGGGTTCTCACGGAACTCTCCCGGAACATTCATCTGGATGAACCGTGGTGAGACCGCGTCATAACCTGCGCGCGCAGCGATGTAGACCAACTCCGGCGCCGTCGCGTTGATTAATGTCAGGTGCGCAAGGGAATAGAGAGGGTTCCCATTCTGATCGGGCATTTTGAATCACCTTACGATCTCTGCGTGTAGCAGTATCATATTATGAATTCAAAAATCTATGATATTTTATCAATTACATGATTTGTGATTGCTAGGTCGGCCAGGGCGCATACTTTGGGAGATATGCCGGTGGCATGGGCCCCTTGTTCCGGCCACCTTGCTGCATCTGCTCCCATGCATGAGCCAGAATACCAACGGATCGAGAGAGGCAGAAAAGTCCGCGGGACAGGGGTGCGGGAAACCCCAATTCGCAAAAAATAACAGCCGTTGCGCCGTCAATGTTCATGGCAAGCGGACGGTTCCGGCCGAGATTGGCCTGCACCGCTTCCCCGATATCCGCATAGCGGCCCGAGACCGTTCCCGCTTGTGCAGCGTCACGCACCAGCGCCATCAGACGCGGCGCGCGCGGATCAACGGGTTTGTGAAACCGGTGCCCAAACCCGCTCACGATTCTCCCGTTCACCGCGCGCCAGTCATCAAGGCCAGTTTGCACTGCATCCTCTAGCCCGGCACCCGCCGCCATCCGCGCTGCAATGTCATAATACAACTCCGCACATTGCTCGCCTGCGCCGCCATGCACATCACCGAGCATGTTCACGCCGTTGGCCATCGCGTTGTTCAACCCGACACCACAGGTTGCGGTCATCCGAGCGGCTGCAATCGAAGGTGCCTGCGGGCCGTGGTCAACACCTGCAACAAGCGCTGCTTCCAGCAAGGCAGCCTCTTCCGGCGATGCCAAGCGCCCGGCGGTCATCAACCAGATCATCTGTGGGAATGAAACGGTGCCAATCAATTCTTCAATCGGGTATCCGCGGAACGCGATCTTGCCGGGCTCCATGTCGATGATGGACGTTCGCCACCATGCGCGGATGGCTTCTGCGTCATCCGTCATGCTGCACCCTGGCGTTTGCGTGCCTGTGATTGTGCGGCCAACCGGACCGGCGCATTGCGTGCGCCATAGCCAGCGTAGCGCCCTTTCCGCTGCACGATCTCAAAAAAGAACCCATTGAAAATCGCTCCTCCGTAAAGTTGGTAATAACTGCCATGCACATCATGATCGTAGAGGATGTTGTGGTGTTGTAAGGCCGTGGCCTCATCATCGTCCAAGCCAAAGGTTGCTTGGGTATCAACGTAATAATTGTGCGGTATCACCAAACGATCAAAGTTGGCGGCGGCCAGCTGCGCAGAGGTTTCAAAAATGTCGTCCGTTTGAAAGGCGATATGCTGCACCCCCGCGCCCGGACGCCCTGAGACAAATGACCCCGCCAGCGTTTGCGCATCGGCGGCGCCATTGAGGTTCAGGCGCACATCGCCCTCCGGGCTTTCGATGGCCTGGCTGCGGACAATGCCCGAGGGGTCGGTCACGTTTACGATCGGCGTCTTCGTCATCTCAAATGTCGACAAATAATAAAGCAGCCAGCTTTGCATTTCATCATAGCGCATGGTCTGCGCCACATGGTCGATCCGGCGCAGCCCGGCAGGCGGGACAGCCTGCGCCCGGGTCACCGGCTCAAATTCGATGTCCCAGACGCGGTGGAGATCAGAATGTTCATCGATAAAGTGAATGACGCTGCCGCCCACACCGTGGATGGCGGGAATGGTCAGCTCTCCCAGGCCAACCGACTGGCGAAAATCCTGTGTGCCAAGCGCTTTGGCCCGCGCAACCGTTTCAGCGGCATCCTGCACACGTAGCCCCATGTCGCAAACACATGGCCCGTGGTCTTCAAACGCCTGACCTGCATGCCCCGCACCCTCTTGGTTTATCACAATGTTTACGGCGCCTTGCCGCCAGAGCGTGACCTTCTTTGACAGGTGCTTGCGCTCCCTGCGGAAAGCCATGGCGGTGAGCGTGCTTTCCAATTCCGAAGCGCTTGCCGGATCGACCGCAAACTCGATAAACTCAAACCCTTTCGTGGGAACCTTCGGCGGCAAATTCGGGGTTGCATCGCGCAGCAATGGTTCTGTCATGGCCGCATCCGACAACACCGTCACGAGCGCACGATAGGCGTTCGACACCGTATCCGGCCCATCGGGCGCGACCCCGACAGACCATGGCCCGTCATAGCCGCCACGGGCCAGAACGCGTGCCAACCCGCCCAGATTGAGCGTCCCTTGCCCCGGCAACATTGGTTGCTGAGGGCCATCCCAGAGGGCGACGTGAAAGACGGCGGCGCCGTCGAGATCGCGAAGTCGCGCGGGTCTCGACCCATCGCCCAGAACGTCAAAGGCGTTCAGCGCCAGACCGATTTGCGGATCATTCCGTTCCTTGACCCATGCTGTGACCGCAGCCTCGACAGCCCGCGTTGGGCGGAGCGCTATTTTGACATCAGGATGGCCTTGCAGAACAGGCAAAACGGGGTCAGCGATTTCGACAAGCAGTAATTTGACCCCGAGCGTCCTGGCCATCTCCTGTTTGGCTGCAATCGCAAGCGACGTCGCACCCGCCTCCAAGGGCCCAAGCGACGCCACGATGAGGCCGGCCTCGGCAATCAGTCTTGCCAGCTCTGCCAATGTCCCATCGAATTGGGCCACATCGGTCAGGCTCAGATCAATCGCATCAAATCCGCCCGCAGCAATAGCGCGTAGTTTTTCGTGCAGCCGACCCGGTACAACACTTGTCGGGAGGGTCAGCATCAGCCCTGATAGCCCAACAGGCGCGGCAGCCACAAAACCAGACCGGGTGAGAGCATCATCAAGATCAGCGCAGCAATGAGCACGACAAGAAACGCCCAGATTTCAGAGATGATTTCGCGCAGCGGGATATCTGTCACCGCGTTGATCACGAAGAGCAGGATGCCATAGGGCGGCGTGATCAGGCCAATCATCGCATTCACCACAACCAGGACCCCAAAATGCACCAGATCAATGCCCAACGCCTCGCAAGTTGGAATGAACAGGGGGACAATCACAAGAATGATTGTCGTTGCGTCCAACACACAGCCCAGTAGCAGGATCAGAACATTTACCATGATCAGGAACATCAACGGGCTAATGTCAGTTTCGCCAAGGAAGGCCGAAATTGCCTGCGGTATCTGCTCGGTGATGACGATGTAGTTGAGGATAAACGCGCCACCAATCACGATGCCCACTGCGGCGGATGAACGGGCGCTATCAACAAAAACTTGGTAAAGTGCCTTGAGTGTGATGGCGCGGTAGAACATTGCGGCCAACAAAAGTGCATAAAATGCTGCAACCGCCGCTGCTTCGGTTGGTGTGGTGACGCCGCCATAGATACCGTAAAGCAGGATGACCGGCATCAAGAGCGCAGGGAATGCGTTCGCTGTTGTGCGTGGCAACTGCTTCAGCGGTACGGCCTCTTCAACCGCAAAACCGCGCTTGTGGGCAAGATATCCGTTCATGCCCATCAGCACGGCTCCCATTATCAGGCCGGGCAGGATACCCGCGAGGAACAGAGCGCCGATCGACGCATTGGACACCAGCGCATATAGCACCATCGGAATCGACGGTGGAATGATCGGGCCAATCGTCGCGGAAGCGGCGGTGATCGCCGCCGCATAGCCGCGTGAATACCGGCCGTCGCGCGTCATCATTGAAATAATGATCTTGCCGATACCTGCGGCGTCGGCCACGGCAGACCCCGACATGCCTGAAAAAATCAGTGATGCAACCACGTTGACGTGCCCCAGCCCCCCTTTGAAACGCCCGACGACAGCCACGCAGAAGTTCAGCAACCTGTCGGTGATCGAACCGGCGTTCATGATGTTGGCGGCAACGATGAACAAAGGCACCGCCAGCAGAATGGCGCTCTTGTAGAAGCCTTGCAGGATCTTCTCTCCTGCCAGGGCAACATCAAGGCCCGCAAAACCAAGATACACGACCGACGCGAGCAGAATTGAATAGCCAATTGGCGTACCAATCCCGGCAAGGAAGAAAAGCGTGACCAGCATCGAGATGAGTTCAAAGCTCATGACTTTGCCTCATTCTCGTTGGTCTCTGCGGCGGCTTCGGCCTCCAGCACGACCTCAAGTTCTGTCTTGGGCGGCCCGCAGCGGTATGTTTCGATGGCAAGCCAGGCGTAGCGGGCGGCAACGACCAGCATGAAGGCGCCATAAACGGAAAACACGGTCCTTAGCGGGATCTTGTTGCCTGTGAACGGATTACGGACAGTTGATGTTTTGCGGATTTTCATCCAGTCGATGTAGTCCCAGGTTGGCAAGAAAGCGTAGAGCATCCCCGCCACAATCGCGACCGCCGAAATGATCGCAAATACCGTGCGGACGCGGCGCGATGCCGACAGGTAGATGATGTCGAATTTCACATGGTCGTATTCGCGAACGACAAACGCACAGCTGAAAAAGATGACCCAAACCCATAGCACTGCGATCAACTCTAGCGTCCAGCCAAGCGGCTTGATGGATGCGAGGATCGGGAACGGTTCGGCCAGACCGAAGTAGCCAACAATTTGTGGCGCATAGCGCGACCCGATTTGCAGCAGGAAAATAAAGAAAATCGCAGCCAGCATTGTGGCTGCGATTGCGTCAGAAATTCTGGAGACCCACTTGAAGATATTTCTCACGGTGTGTCGTCCTTCATTCTAAGGCTTAGTTACCAAGTGCGTTAATCCGCTCCAGCACACCTTCTGGCCAGCTCGCCGCAAATTCGCTGCCAACATATTGCGCCTGCACGTGCTCACGGAAAGCTGCAACGTCCGGGGTGTAGACCTCAACCCCATTCTCTTCGATGAACGCAGCAAGGCTGTTTTCCAGTTCAAGTTGACGCAGACGACCCACGGACGCTGCGGCATCTGCGGCAGTCTGCACTTTCAACTGTTGCTCAGCGGTCATGGAGTTGAAAGTCTCGGCCGAGATCGCGATGTAGTTCAGGTCAACGAGGTGCGATGTCAGCGCGATTTGCTTTGTGACTTCGTAGAACTTGCGGTCAACAACCGTTGGCAGCGGGTTGTCCTGCCCGTCAACCGCGCCTGTTGCCAGACCTGTGTAGACTTCGGAGAAGGCCATTGGTGTCGGGGACGCGCCCAATGCCGCCCCGAGGAACTGCCATGCATCGGTGCCCGGCATCCGCAGGTTCACGCCCGCCAGATCAGCCGGCGTTTGGACATCCAGTTCCTCGCGCGTTTGGCGCAGGTTCACGTGGCGACGACCCAGATACATGACCGAAAGAAGCTTTACGCCCAGTTCATCCTCGACCTTTGCTTTGAACGGCTCCATCAGCGGATCGTTGAAAACGCGGACCTGATGTGCTGCGTCCTGGTGGACATAGCCGGTTGCGAAAATCGAAAACTCCGGGAAGAACTGTGCCAGTTCCTGTGCTGACGTGATCGACATCTCTAGGTTGCCGCGGCTGATCGCGTCAAGCTCTGTGCCCTGATCAAAAAGTGTCGCGTTGTAGCTTGGCTCGTAGGACGCAAAGCCGGAAACGGCCGGCCCGAAGACTTCGGCCAATGCGACAGAGCGTGCATCGGTCTCGGAACCGGATGTCGACATCCGTAACTGGATAGCATGGCCATCAGCGAATGTTGTGGTGCCAGCAAAGGTGCCCGCCGCGACCATGGCGGCCATCGCGAGGCGACGTGTCAAAGTAAGTGTCATTGGTGTCCTCCCAGACGTTTGTATTGCCCCTCCGGGCTGGTTGTGCAGCAGATTAATGCCTCATTTCCCTCATTTCGCAATAGATTTTACAAAATATATGATATTTTATTCGGCAGCTGTTGAGGATTCTTCCTGTAACTTGCCGAGATGGATCAGTTTTTGGGTTACGGCAGCTTTTTGGATGGCCTCAACGACACGCAGAGTCTTTAACCCTTCGACGCCATTCACCAAAGGTTCGGCCTTGCCACGGATGACATCTTCGAAATGTGCGATCTGGTTAATCAGGGGATCGGACGAACTGACGGGCATGGTGGTTGCCGTGATTGGGTTCCACCAGTTTGCGCCACCATCATGTTGCCAAAGGCGCATATCGGGGATCGATAGCGCGCCTTCTGATCCACCAATCAGATAGCAGGACTCGTTTGTCGCCGGATAAATCGGATATTCACGAGAAGTGAGTTCCCAACTCCATGGCGAGACCACGCTGTCCGACACCGTAATTGTACATACAGCACCGCTTTCAAATCGCAGTACGGCAGCTGCAAGATCTTCGTTTTCATAGCCCCGCATCGAAGGCGCCATCTGCGCCTGTACGGTGACAACCTCACCCAGGAAATGACGCATCAGATCGACATCATGTACAAGATTGACAGAGATCGGCCCGGCACCTGCCTTCTTGCGCCAGGGCGCCACATCAAAATAGTCGTCGGGCTTGTAGAACCAGCATGTGACCTGCGCCACGCGCACCTGGCCGATTGTCCCCTCTTTGATCAGTTCGGCGGATTTTTGAATAATCGGGTTGTGACGCCTGTGATGCCCCACAAGGATCGGAACGCAGCGATCCTTGGCGGCTGTGATCAAACCTTCTGCGTCATCCGCAGAAGCCGCGAGGGGTTTCTCGATCAGGACCGGCACATCTCGGGTCACGCATTCCATACCGCCTTGCACATGCAAGAGCGTCGGGGTCGACAAGATCACACCGTCAACGGTGATGCTCCGGAACATATCCGTCAGGGTTTCAAAGACGGGAATGCTCTGCTCTGTCGGGCCAGGTTCGACAACAGCGGCAAGCGTAACACCCTCAACCCGCTCAATCGCCGCAATATGCCTTTGCCCAACCAGGCCCGCACCGACCACCGCTAGTTTCACTGGTTGTGCCATGCGGCCCCTCATCCTTGCGTTTCGAGGGCACGCTAGCAGAGTTTAGCAATTTCGCAATAATATAGGATATTTTTTATATTCGCCTATTTTATCCAGCGTTGAGGAATATCGGGTAATCATGTTATTGACCGCAAAACTGATTTTCCATGAGGCTTGGCATGTCACCATCTGCACCTACGGTCGGGTCCAGCACATATGAGCGTATCAAGCACGATATCATCTTTGGTGAGCTGGCCCCTGGTACCAAACTTAAGCTCGACGGCTTGCGTGAGCGTTATTCCGCAAGCGTCTCAACATTGCGCGAGACGCTGAACCGCCTGGCAAGCGAAGGCTTTGTACAAGCCGCTGAACAGCGGGGCTTCTTTGTCCGCCCGGTCTCGGCGGAGGATCTCACCGAGATCGCCGAACTGCGCATCCTGCTGGAATGTTCAGCGCTTGAGACGTCCATTTCCTGTGGTGATGCCGACTGGGAAGGTAACCTCGTGGCGGCCCATCATAAGCTGCACCTGATCGAGCAAAAGATGCTGGATGGGGACACGTCGCAGAAAGAAGCGTGGAAGCGCTATGACTGGGAGTTTCATCAGGCGATGATCCAGGCGTGCAACTCGCTGAACCTGCTATCGCTTCATGGGACGATCTTTGACAAATACCTGCGTTACCAAATGCTGGTACTTACCTATCGCGGGCAAGAGGCCGTGCAGGAACATAAAGACATGTTCGATGCGGCCCTCGCAAGGGATACGGCAAAGGCGAAATCCGTGCTGGAAGCACACATCAGATTGGGTCTGGAACATACACTATCCGCGATGGCGGAAATGTAGGCTCCTTCACCGCACGACCGGGTGTCGCCAAATCCGACAGCGTTTCGCCTTTCACCGGAGACACCTGATGGAGGCCAAAGGAACGGTTCTGCCGCAAAGAAGCAGAACTACGTGCCGGATCAATAATTGGTGTGGGGCGACACATAGTTTTGCCATTGCCAAGCGGCTAAGTCATTGATTTTGAGTCAACTGGATTTTCCTCGGTGCACTAGTTTTGCCATTTGCGACTCAAAGGTTTTCCATCGCATCAAAGCAGCGTGATAGCTGCCATTGGCCTCAGGTGAAGAGAAAGCCCGGAAAGAGCCTATTCCGTCGCCAGGCCATTCTCCTGCTGCTTCAGGATCGGGATGATCTGCTCGCCGCTCAGCCAGAAAAGGTCAGACTTGATGATCTCTCGCCTTCGGCCTAGTGAATTACGCAACCGACCGAAAATCAATGGGTCTTGAGCCTAGAGACTCAAGCTTGGTGGAAGCACGGGGTCTCAGGAAAAAGGCCCGGTGCAAGCACTGGCGACGATTGACACACGTTTCTCTATATGGACCTGTCACGTTTTGATGCCGCTCCAAGTGCTCGTTTAGGCCACTTTCCTTTCGAAGGCGACCGGGCTTTTCCA
>CANMQO010000002.1 GCA_947500055.1 uncultured Paracoccaceae bacterium | reverse complement strand
CCGCAACCCGCGCAGCAGGTAGGGGTAGGTCTTGTGCCCTTTCGCCGCCTTGCTCGTGTTGGGCTTCTGATAGATCGGCATCAACCCCATGAGACGCATCAGTCGCCTGATCCGCTTCTCATTCACCAGATGGCCCTCATTGCGCAGGTGCCATGTCATCTGCCGCACGCCGAAGAACGGTGTCTCAAGGAATTGTTCATCAATTTGGCGCATGAGCGCCAGGTTCAGCGCCGTCTCGCCCTTGGGCGCGTAGTAGAACGACGACCGCGAGATCGACAGCAGCTTGCACTGCTTGCCGATGGACAGGTCAGGATTGGCGGGTTCAACCATCTTCCGCCTCACTTGCCGGTCCACGGCTTGAGCTTTCTAGACAAAAAATCGTTGGCCACGGCCAACTCCCCGATCTTGGCGTGCAGTTCCTTCACTTGCTCCTCGTCAATCTCAGGGGCTTTCTTGCCACCACGCTCAAATACACCGGACGCACCTTCCAAGAGCGCGCGCTTCCAACTGTGGATCATCGTCGGGTGAACGCCAAACCGGCTCGCCAACTCAGCGACCGTCTGTTCACCCTTCAGCGCATCAAGCGCCACCTTCGCCTTGAAATCCGGCGAATGCTGCTTCCGTTTCGACATCTCTGATCTCCTTCTCGTCGAAGATCAGCAGACAACAAATCGTAGCTTACGTCAGTGTCCGAATTTCGGGGGTAGCTCACACTAAGACGAGCGGTTGAGCACAACGCGTTGCCAACGTGGATAACTGAGAGCCAGCTAAACTCCATTCTTAGAAAGTACAAAAAGGCGGTCGAACGTGAATTCTGGACAGGTGAACCTCATGAGGTTCACCATGAAGATTCATTGCATGGCGAATGCCCAACAACAGGCGAACACATCGTTTGTGGATTGCACGTGCCTTGGAATCTGGTCGTCACAACACGCGAAGAAAATCGCAGACTTGGCGCAACAGTCATTGATGAATGCTTCAGCGCTTTCAACTCAGGCCCTCTCAGTTCAATACCAGATGATGGCGACGACCAGATTCCATTCTGATCGTCTCTAACAACGCAATGTCGCAGAGATGTTGCAGAACCTAGATCAAAGAACAAAGGTCGCCCCAGCGGGCGGCCTGTACTGACTTGGTTTTCTTGGAAGAAAATGGTGAGCCGTGATGGGTTCGAACCATCGACCTACTGATTAAAAGTCAGTTGCTCTACCAACTGAGCTAACGGCCCACATCGTCGCGTACTTAGAAAGCCATTGCGCCATGGTCAACCCCTCAATTGCTGTCGCTGCTGGATAAGTTGTTGCCCATTGTCTATATGCCCCGCATGATTAACCTGGATCGCACATATTTGCCCTTCATGAAGATGCATGGGCTTGGAAATGACTTTGTTGTCGTAGACGAACGGAGAATCGCCGTCCGCGTCGATCAGTCCATCGCTGTTGCTTTGGCGGATCGGCATCGCGGCGTCGGGTTTGATCAGCTTGCCGTTCTTTCGGATACATCGGATGCGGATATTCGACTGACCTTCTGGAACAGTGACGGATCGATTTCGGCGGCCTGTGGCAACGCCACGCGATGCATTGCCAGGCACATCATGGATGAAACAGGCCGGAACACACTTCGCATTCTGACAGACCGCGGGCTGCTTCAGGCCAAAGATGCGGGCAACGGGATGACCTCGGTCAATATGGGGCATCCGGAACTGTCATGGGACGGCGTCCCTCTGGCCCGGCAGATGGACACGCTGGAACTGCCCATTGATGGGGCGCCAACAGCGACCGGCATGGGCAACCCGCATTGCACCTTCTTTGTTGATGATGCAGAGGCCGTGGATCTGACTGCACGCGGTGCCGAAATGGAACATCACCCGCTGTTCCCCGAACGGACAAATGTGCAGTTTGCCAGCGTCATCGGCCCCGATCAGATTCGCATGCGAGTATGGGAGAGGGGGGCGGGTGTCACGCTCGCCTCAGGATCCTCTTCCTGCGCAACAGCTGTGGCGGCTGCCCGCAGGGGTCTGACGGGCAAAGATGTTGAAATTCGGCTTGATGGCGGGACGCTTTTGATCAGCTGGCAAGATGACGGTGTTTGGATGACCGGGCCGACCGCCCATGTATTTGACGGGAAATGGTATCTGTGATGGGCGACAACGCTCCGATATTTTCGAACCATGGCTGCCGCTTGAACGCCTACGAAACCGAAGCAATGAAAGCGCAGGCGGCGGCGGCAGGCGTGGAAAACGCCATTGTTGTGAATACATGCGCTGTCACGGCAGAGGCTGTGCGCAAGGCCCGGCAGGATATCCGCAAACTGCGCCGCGATAACCCCGGTGCGACGTTGATTGTCACCGGCTGCGCCGCCCAGACAGAGCCTGCAACATTCGCAAAGATGGACGAGGTTGACGTCGTCCTAGGCAACACCGAGAAAATGAATCCCGCGACATGGGCGGGATTGGCCCCAGACCTGATCGGGCAGACCGAGCCCGTGCAAGTCGATGATATTATGTCCGTGACGGAGACCGCAGGGCATCTGATTGACGGTTTCGGCACTCGTAGCCGCGCCTATGTACAGGTTCAAAACGGCTGCGATCACCGGTGTACGTTTTGCATCATTCCCTTTGGCCGAGGCAATTCGCGGTCAGTTCCCGCCGGGATCGTGGTGGATCAGATCAAGCGCTTGGTCGATCAGGGCTACAATGAGGTGGTGCTGACAGGTGTTGATCTGACCAGCTGGGGTGCTGATCTGCCATCAACACCCAGGCTGGGTGATCTGGTGATGCGCATCCTGAAGCTGGTCCCGGATTTGGCGCGCCTGCGCATCAGTTCCATCGATAGTATCGAAGTGGACGAAAACCTGATGCTGGCCATCGCGACAGAGAAGCGGCTGATGCCCCATCTGCATCTGTCGCTACAGCATGGCGATGACCTGATCCTCAAGCGTATGAAACGGCGCCATTTGCGTGATGATGCAATCCAATTCTGCGAGGAAGCCCGTAAACTGCGGCCTGAGATGACCTATGGTGCCGATATCATCGCCGGCTTCCCCACCGAAACAGATGCTATGTTTACCAACTCCCTGGCACTGATCAAAGATTGTGATCTGACATGGCTGCATGTTTTTCCATATTCACCTCGTCAGGGCACCCCAGCGGCACGTATGCCGCAAACAAATGGGAAGTTGATAAAAGAACGCGCTGCTGCTTTGCGAAAGGCTGGCGATGCGCAGGTCAAGAAACATCTTTCGGCACAAGTTGGCACGGCCCATAGTATCCTGATGGAAAATCCCCGCATGGGCCGGACAGAGCAGTTTGCCGAAGTGCAATTTACGGCCGAGCAACTCGAAAGCCAGATCGTGCGCGCATCGATAATCGGCGTTGTTGACGGCCAACTGGTGGCCTGACCAATGCCAGATCGCCCCATCCTTTGGTCATTTCGTCGCTGTCCATATGCAATGCGTGCCCGCCTTGCGATCCAGTCCAGCGGGGTCGAGGTCGCCCTGCGCGAAATCCTCCTGCGCGACAAACCTGCCGCCTTCCTTGCAACCTCACCCAAGGGGACGGTGCCAGTGATCGACACCGGTGACCAAGTCATCGAAGAAAGCAGGGAAGTCATGCTGTGGGCGCTGGGTCAAAATGACCCCGAACAATGGTTGGACATGCCCGATGAAGGCAATGCCCTGATTGATCACTGCGAAGGGCCGTTCAAGCAAGCCCTTGATCACACGAAATATGCCGTCCGCTATCCGGAACTCAATATCGCCGAAGAACGGGCAAAGGCATTGTCATTTCTGACCGATCTGAACAACCGCCTGACCCGCAATACATTCCTGATGTGCGAGCGGCGCACATTGGCTGACATGGCCATCCTTCCGTTTATCCGGCAATTCGCGAATACGGACCGGGACTGGTTCGATGCACAAGACCTGCATGCACTAACCAAATGGCTCGATGATTTTCTGGCGTCGGCCGCGTTTGTGGCCATCATGACCAAGTATCCACCTTGGCAGGATGGTCAGGACGTTACGCTATTTCCATAGGGTTATTGCAGCCTCAGCGCGGGCTCCGCTTTGCCAGAATTCTTTGCAGTGTCCGCCGATGCATCGACAAGCGACGCGCTGTTTCCGATACATTCCGATCGCACAATTCATAGACACGCTGGATATGCTCCCAGCGCACGCGATCAGCGCTCATCGGATTTTCGGGGGGTGGCGGCAGTTCATCCTGTCGCGCCAGCAAGGCATTTGTAACATCCGTCGCGTCCGCAGGTTTCGCCAGATAATCAGTCGCCCCTATTTTCACGGCTGCAACTGCTGTGGCAATTGCGCCATAACCGGTCAACACAACGATGCGGCTTTCGGGGCGGCGGGTACGAAGAGTTTCAACAATATCCAGTCCATTTCCATCTTCCAGGCGCAAATCGACAACGGCATATGCAGGCGGGCGGGCGGTCGCAATCGCCTGACCGGCAGCAACGGAACTCGCTGTCTCAACGTCGAAGCCACGGCGATCCATCGCTTTGGCAAGGCGACGCAAAAAGGCCTCGTCATCATCAACAAGAAGAAGGCTCTTATCCTCGCCCAGATCCAGCACATCGGAATTCATGTTGCGTCCCTTATAGTTGCATTGCAGAAGATAGACCTGAGCGCGGTACGGTCAACTGCTCAGGATTGGGCCACAAAACACGCCGTTGTTTCGGCCACTTCCTCTGGTGGAGCGGGTTGCCTGAAAAACTCCACAAAACCAGCCTCCGGCAAGACGAGGTAAGTAAAGGTCGAATGCTGCATCAGATAGTATTCTGGATCATCATCCGCCTTTGCGTAGTATGTCTTATAAGCACGCGAGACGGCCGCGACCTGCTCATCTGATCCTGTCAGGCCAATCATCTTTGGGTGGAAATTGTCGGTATATTCGCCGACGATCTGCGGCGTGTCACGCGCCGGATCAATAGTGATGAAAACTGGCGTCACGCTGATGCCTTGTTCAGCCAGGATATCAACGGCGGCAGCATTTCGGGCTGCATCCAACGGGCAAACATCCGGGCAAAACGTATAGCCAAAATACACCAACGCAGGCTCGGTAATCACATCCGCGTCGGTCACGATTTCGCCCGTTTCACTGACCAGTTCGAACGGGCCGCCAATATCTCCGCCGCCGACAGCTGTTGCGCCACATGCTGCCGCTGTCGCGCTATAACGACCCAGGGTCACAAAATAGGTTATGCCCAACATTGCCAGCATCCCGGCACCGGCCAAAATCGCAATTGTCCTGGACATCATCAAACCCCTTCGCTGAATGGTCGCATTGATCCTCTATGCCTGTCCGCTTATCAATGGTCCACCTTGCCGCATGGTATCAGAGATCAAATGTCCGTTTCCGAATTTGAGATGTTTCAGGACCAACAACGCAGCAACTGGGTGCGATTGCGGACTTTGGTCATGCTACGCTGGTTTGCAGTTGCAGGTCAGGCAATCGCCGTACTGGTGGCCCTCCGCATCTATGGCCTGCAAATAGAGGCAGGCTATACCAGCATGGCCATCGGCGCCTCTGTGATCGCGAACCTGATTTCCTACTCTGTCTATCCCAAAAACAAGCGATTATCAGAACGCGAGGCATTACTCTGGCTGGTTTTTGATATCCTGCAACTAAGCGTATTGTTGTATTTCACCGGCGGTCTGAACAACCCCTTTGCGATGCTCTTTTTGGCACCAGTGGCAATCGCAGCAACGGTTCTACATCTTGGCAGCACAGTCTTTCTTGGATTGCTTGCGATCACGCTGATCACGTTGATCAATCAGTTCAGCGTACCGATTGAAAACGCACAAGGTGTGGTTCTGGCCCTTCCACCCTTGTTCCAGTTCGGGTTTTGGGTGGCGCTCCTTATCGGGGTCGTGTTCCTCGCCATCTACGCCCGCCAGGTGACCACAGAAATGAACGCCATGGCCGAAGCCCTTGTCGCCACACAACTGGCCTTGGCACGCGAACAAAAACTGACAGATCTGGGTGGCGTCGTCGCCGCAGCCGCCCACGAGTTGGGAACGCCCCTGGCCACAATCAAGCTGACCGGCAGCGAGTTGATGGAGGAGCTGAAGGACCGCCCCGAACTTTATGAAGATGCAGTATTGATCCGCGACCAGGCGGATCGTTGCCGCGATATTCTGCACTCAATGGGGCGGGTGGGAAAGGATGATTTGCATCTACGTCACGCCCCGCTTGAGGCTGTGGTGAAAGAAGCCGCAGAACCGCATCTGGAGCGCGGTGCAATCGTAACATTCGACATGCGGCCAGAGGATGGTGCAGCACTTAAACAACCAAACATCGCGCGCCGACCAGAGATCATACATGGGCTACGCAATCTGATTCAGAATGCGGTCGATTTTTCGCAATCGCGCGTTCAGGTGGACATTAGGTGGTCCGAAACTGAATTCAGCGTCAGGATTTCCGATGATGGGTCCGGCTTTCCGCCGTCAGTCATTGGCAGGATCGGCGAACCCTATGTCCGCCGCAGACGTGCCAGTGAAGATCGGGTGCATCGGCCAGCATATCAGGGCATGGGGCTTGGTTTGTTCATTGCCAAGACGCTCCTCGAACGATCCGGGGCAAAACTGACATTTTCCAACAACCGGCAGCAGGGTAGGGCCAGCAAGACTGGCCAAGCCATTAGCGGTGCCGTTGTCACTGTATGCTGGCCTCACACCGAACGATCCATGGCCGGTCAGGACGGCATCGGCGCCCTCGGTGAAAACCTGCCGCTTGAGCCATGGCCGCACCGTTAAGGGGCATTTAACCGGACATTAACCTTCCTCTCCGATTGTCGCAAAAGCGAGGCATGGGGACGTTCGGAATGCTAATGGGCTGGTTTGATTTCTTAATTGTAGCAACAACTGCGATTTTCGGCGCGGGGATCATCGTCCTGCTCCTGCAAAAACTTGAAAAAAGGGCCAAACCAACCCCACATCACAACACCGAGCAGAATGGCAAAGCCGTCTTCTTGTTTGAGTCCAAGGCAATGGTGGACGCCACGCCCGACGCAATGGCAATGATAACAC
Source organism: uncultured Paracoccaceae bacterium (assembly GCA_947500055.1). Lineage (GTDB taxonomy): Bacteria > Pseudomonadota > Alphaproteobacteria > Rhodobacterales > Rhodobacteraceae > Yoonia. Next base: position 682,369 of record CANMQO010000002.1, on the reverse strand, counting down.
CCCATCTGCGTCAAATGTCTGAATATGATGCAGTGATGCATGTCCTGGGCACCCATTTCTCAGGCTTCAGGGAGGCGATTTCCAACACAACAGAGACCACGCAGCGGATTGATGATGACGCTGGAAAGGGACTCTCGCTGGAAATCGAAAGAAAGGCGGAAAGGTTGCGGGTCACGGTGCAATGCAATCGGCCGCGGGCAACTGACGGGGCAATCGATACGATTGAACGCGACATCCGCATGTCAGAACTGATGATGTTGCGCGATCTTACGCAGCACACACCGCAACTCATTTGGCAAGAAGATCTATCCGGCAAGCTACTTTGGGCCAATCACGCCTATCTGACATTCTGCGACAAGCTGCGGTCCGATGAAACGACAGACCAGTCCACCTGGCCCAACAAACCATTGATCGCCGATTTGCACGAGATCAACCTCAGCAAGGCCCCTTCGTTGCGTCGTGTTTCGGTTCCGCTTCCCAAGCAGAAAGCCGAACAATGGTTCGACGTGACAAGCGTCCGCCGCGAGGACAGTCTGTTACACTTTGCCAATGATGCAAACGCGATCGTGCGGGCAGATCAGGAGCGGCGAAACTTCGTTCAAACCCTGTCCAAAACCTTCGCGCAGCTGTCTATTGGACTCGCGATTTTCGACAAGCGGCGGCAGCTTGCCATGTTCAACCCGGCCCTGCTGGATATGACAAACCTGCCGATCCAGTTCCTCAGCGCGCGCCCGACGGTCGATGCCGTTCTCGACAGATTGCGCGAATCCCGCATGTTGCCTGAGCCAAAAAATTACACGTCATGGCGGGATCAGTTTACTGCACTTGAACAGGCCGCAAAGGACGGAAGCTACACAGAGGTCTGGAATTTGCCCGACGGGCAAACATATCGGGTCACCGGGCGCCCACACCCCGACGGGGCCTTTGCCTTCCTGTTCGAAGACATCAGCGCAGAGATTTCATTGACCCGTCGCTTCCGGTCGGACATCGAGACCGGGCAGGCAGTCCTGGACACATTGCCGGACGCGATCGCAGTTTTCTCCAGCGCCGGCACCTTGATCATGTCGAACAAGGCCTATTCGGATATGTGGGGACCGGTCAGTGACGAACGCATCCAGGCCTATGAGGTACAATCCGCAATTCAAACGTGGCAAAACCGGTGCACCCCGACCACGATGTGGGGCGACCTTCGGCGCTTCATCCATCTGGTCGGGCCGCGTAAACCCTGGTCGGATATTGCGCTTCTGGATGATGGGCGACAAATCAATTGCGAGGCAAACCCAATAGCGGGTGGCATGACCATGGTCAAATTCGCGATCTGCGCACCGAAACACCCGGTCATCCACAAACTAACGCGCCAAGACTCGGCCTTGCTTGCTGCCAAACGCTGAATTCGCTTGCGGGCGTCGCATCAGGCCATAGTCTTTGGGCATGTTGGCCAATCAAATCCACCGCTTCCTGCCTACCGAAACCGACACGGCGGCCTTTGCCGCCATGTTGGCGCCCATCCTGCGACCCGGTGATACCGTCCTGCTTGAAGGACCAATCGGGGCGGGCAAATCTGCGTTCGCAAGGGCGCTGATCAGAGCGCGCCTTGGCCGAATGGAAGATGTGCCATCACCCACCTTCACCTTGGTTCAAACATACGACGATCCTGCCGGGGACATCTGGCATTGTGACCTGTATCGGCTGACAGACCCCGACGAAGCCTTTGAACTGGGACTGGAAGAGGCGTTCACCACCGCCATCTGCCTTATCGAATGGCCAGACCGATTGGGCAATGACCTACCCGCAGATGCGCTGCACCTCACCTTTGCTGCGACGGAGAATGGCCATATCCTGACCATGAACGTACCCGCCAATTGGGCACCGCGACTGGATCACCTGCATGAATGACCGAAATGTGATTGTTGACCAATTTCTGAGAAGGTCAAGATGGGCGAAATGGGCACGGCAACCACTCGCGGGGGATGCATCGGCCAGACGGTATGAACGACTGACCCACAACCGCGAAAGCGTCATCTTGATGGACGCAAATCCCGCCAATGGCGAAGATACCAGACCATTCGCAACCATCGCAGAATACCTCTTCAGCAAAGGGCTTTGCCCGCCGCAAGTACTGGCACATGATCCAGATAATGGCCTGATGATCATCTCTGATCTGGGGTATGAAGATTTCGTCAAATGGCTGCGGCACGACCCGCAAGATAGCAGCACGCTCTATCGTGCTGCTGTTGATGTTCTCCTCACGCTTCACAAGGAACCAGCAGACATCACGCTCAAATACCTGACACCGCAAATCGGCGGTGAGATGGTCAGCACCCTGTACCCACATTACACCGCGCATTCGGTTGAGGATCTTGTTCAGGAAACCCTCCAATCACTGGCCAATCTCGCACCCAGCCCAGATACTTTGGCATTGCGGGACTACCACGCTGAAAACCTGATCTGGCGAGCCGGTGAGCATGGGGTCAATCGTGTTGGATTGCTCGACTTTCAGGATGCGTTCATCGCGCCGGCAGGGTACGATCTGATATCATTGATCAGGGATGCGCGCAGGGACGTGAACCCAAAACTTGCGGAAGACACAATCGCCTATTTCGAAGAACAAGCCAAAACCGGCCCTTATTTCCGGACTCAGCTTGCTTGCCTTGGGGCTCAGCGCAATCTGCGTATCCTTGGGGTATTTGCCAGGCTGGCCCGGATTCAAGCGAAACCGCACTACCTCGACCTGATCCCCCGTGTCTGGCGAAATTTGGAAACCGACCTGCGACATCCGGCTCTCAGAACCCTGCATGACGCGGTACGCGACACGCTGCCCGCACCGACCCCAGAATACCTGGCAGAACTGCGCGCATGAACGCCCCAATCCCGATACTTCTCTTTGCCGCCGGCCTCGGCACCCGTATGGGCGATCTGGTCAAGGACCGGCCAAAGCCACTGGTCGAGGTTGCTGGCAAACCACTGATTGATCATGCCCTTGCGCTGACCCGGGTTGATGGGGTGGGCAAGCGTGTTGTGAATATCCACCATCAGGCGGAAAAGCTGCGACATCATCTGAAAGGTCAGGATATCGCGTTCTCGGACGAAACCGACATGTTGCGCGAGACCGGTGGCGGCCTGCGACACGCCTTGCCAGTTTTGGGGGTCAGTCCGGTTATCACAATGAACACCGACGCGATCTGGCGCGGCCCCAATCCGGTATCAACGATCCTGAATGCATGGCAGCCACATATGGAAGCCTTGTTGCTGACCGTGCCACAACCGCAAGTCACTGGTCATTTGGGAAAGGGTGATTTCACCCGCGACGAAAACGGTCGTCTTCACCGCGGGCGGGGCGATATCTACTCCGGGCTTCAGATCATCCGCACGGAAACGCTTGCCCAGATCAGCGAAGCTGCCTTTTCCATGAACATCATCTGGGATCAAATGGCAGCGCGCGGCGGGTTATATGGCGTCAGTTACCCCGGCCAATGGTGCGATGTCGGCCAACCCGCCAGCGTTCCTCTGGCAGAGGCGCTGCTGGATGTTTGAGGGCCTCAAGACACCACGCATCTTTGCAGAACCGCCCGGTGTCGACTTTGCGCAAAGCCTGGTTGACGGGCTGACCCATCATGCCAGGGGCTTTGCGCCGCATGAATGGGCGCGCATTGAAATCTACGTCAACACCGCCCGGATGCAGCGGCGGATCCGCGATGTATTTGACGCAGGCCCGGCGCGTCTGCTGCCTCGGATCAGATTGATAACAGATCTGGCGAACGATCCGGTGTCGGTCGACGTCAAACCACCGGTCTCGGCGCTGCGCCGCAAATTGGAACTGTCTCAATTCGTCGCCAAACTGCTGGACCAGGAACCTGATCTCGCGCCGCGCACGGCGCTTTATGATCTGTCAGCCAGTCTTGCCAGTCTAATGGACGAAATGCAGGGCGAAGGGGTCAGCCCCGAAACGATCGCGGGGCTTGATATCTCTGACCAATCCGGCCACTGGGAGCGGGCGTTGAAGTTCCTGCGGATCATCACGCCTTTCTTTGCCGATAATGCGATGGATCCGGACAAGGAAGCGCGGCAAAGGGCCGTGATCACCGCCCGCGCGGCCCAATGGTCTGCCAATCCGCCAGACCACCCGATCATCATCGCTGGTTCAACCGGATCGCGCGGCACGACTGCGCTTCTGATGCAGGCGGTCGCCCAATTACCAAAAGGTGCTGTTATTCTACCGGGCTATGACAGCGACCTGCCAGCGGATATCTGGGAAACACTTGTTGACGAAGACCATCCGCAATTCCGCTTCAAACGGCTCATGCAGAGCATCGGTTTTTCTCCTGCAGACATTCAACGCTGGTCAGACAAACCACCGGTCGACGCAGGACGTAACCGGCTGATCTCACTTTCCCTTCGCCCTGCACCTGTTACAAATCAATGGCGCGAGGAAGGGCCTGACCTTGGCAACCTGATCGACGCAACTGAAAAGCTGACATTGGTCGAGGCCGCTACCCCACGCGCCGAGGCTGAAACAATCGCATTGCGCCTCAGGCAAGCGGTCGAAGACGGGGTGACAGCCGCCCTTATCTCGCCCGACCGGATGTTGACACGGCAGGTGACAGCCGCGCTCGACCGGTGGGACATCACCCCAGATGACAGCGCGGGGACGCCGCTTGCCCTTTCACCACCGGGGCGAATGCTGCGCCACGTTGCCGCCATGCACTGCGATGTTTTGACCGCAGAAGCGATCCTGACCATCCTCAAACACCCGCTTTGCCATTCGGACCGCGAAGATCGGGGCGCGCATCTGCTGCACACACGCGAGCTGGAACTGGAATTGCGTCGCAACGGGCCGCCGTTTCCAACCGCGCAAACCTTTATCGACTGGGCGGGTGATAACGCCCAACGTAAGCCTTGGGCGGCCTGGTTAGCGCAGGTATTTGCCGACCACGGCACGGAAGACGAGCAGCACCTGACCGCCCATTTGCACGCCCACCTGGAAAGGGTCGAGCAGATCTGCGCCGGGCCGGATGCCACAGGTTCCGGCGGGCTTTGGGCCGAGGCGGCAGGCCGCGCTGCCCAGCGCATTTGCGACAATCTGCGTCAGGATGCGGATGCGGGCGGGGTGATGAATGCCCGCGACTACGCCGCCCTTTTCGGCGCCGTTCTGGCTGATGGCGTGGTGCGGGATCGGGATACCGGACATCCGGGCGTCTTGATCTGGGGCACGCTCGAAGCGCGTGTGCACGGCGTTGATCTGACAATCCTTGGCGGCATGAATGACGGCACCTGGCCCGAAGCGCCGCCGCCCGACCCATGGCTCAATCGCAAAATGCGCTCAGATGCTGGGTTGTTGCTGCCCGAACGCCGCATCGGTCTGTCAGCCCATGACTACCAACAGGCCGTGGCCGGGAAAGAGGTGTGGATCACAAGATCAAAACGATCCGCCGACGCCGAAACCGTGCCATCACGCTGGATCAACCGATTAACCAACCTTCTGGGCGGCTTACCTGCCGGGAACGGGCCGGCGGCGCTCAAGGCGATGCGGGCGCGTGGCGATCATTGGCTATCCATAGCGGAAAAGCTGTCCAGCCCAACCGGGCGCACTCCTCCAGTAAAGCGCCCGTCGCCACAACCACCGCTTGTTGCACGGCCCGACAGGTTCTCGGTCACTCAGATCAAAACCCTGATCCGCGATCCTTATGCCATTTATGCACGCAAAACTCTGCGACTTGACCCGCTTGATCCCTTGGTGCCAACAGCAGACGCGCCACTGCGCGGGATCATCATCCACGGTATTCTGGAGCAATTCATTAAGGAAGGCGGCGGGCCAGCAGACCGCAACCGGTTGATGGAAATCTCTCACGAGCATTTCACCGAACACTGCCCATGGCCCACCATCCGGGCACAATGGCTCGCCCGCATGGAACGGGCGGCAGACATATTCCTGGCGGAAGAGGCCAATAGACAGGCCGCCGCAAACACGCGGAAAACCGAGGTGAACGGGAAAATCTGCTTGCCAAACCTGAACGTCACGTTGACCTGCAAGGCTGACCGGTTTGACATCACGCCTGACGATCACGTGCTGATCTATGATTACAAGACCGGGCAGGTACCGACCGCCGCACAACAGGAAATGTTCGACAAGCAGTTGCTTTTGGAAGCCGCGATGGTCGAACGTGGGGCCTTCAGCGCATTGGGGCGCAAGCAGGTGAAAGGCGCCAGCTTTATCGGTGTGAACGCGGCGATGAAGGTTGTTCCAGCGCCTTTGGAAAAACAGCCCCCTGATGTGGTTTGGGAAGAATTGCAAACGCTCTTTGGGAACTGGCAGAAACCGACACGGGGCTACACCGCCCGGCTCGCCTTGTTCCTGAAAACCGATATATCGCCCTATGACCACCTGTCTCGTTATGGCGAATGGGAAACCAGCGATGATGCGGTGCCGGAGGTGCTGACATGATCCGCGACGCCGCATCCCAACGGCAGGTCGACGCCGCCGACCCGAAAACCTCCACCTGGCTAGCGGCGAATGCGGGGTCAGGCAAAACCCGCGTCCTGACCGACCGTGTCGCGCGCTTGTTACTCGAAGGCGTCTCACCCCAGAACATTCTTTGCCTGACCTACACCAAGGCCGCAGCGGCAGAGATGCAGAACCGCCTGTTCAAACGCCTGGGCGAATGGGCGATGATGGGCGATGACGTGTTACGCAACGACCTGGGTCAACTGGGCGTTGACCGAGCCATCAACGCCACAGACCTGCGCGAAGCACGCACGCTGTTCGCCCGCGCCATCGAAACCCCCGGCGGGCTAAAAATCCAGACGATCCACGCCTTCTGCGCCAGCGTGTTGCGGCGGTTCCCACTAGAGGCCGAAGTCAGCCCGCAGTTCCGGGAAATGGACGATCGGCAGGGGGAACTCTTGCGGGCGGAGGTCACCGATCAAATCGCGCTGGGCAAACAGTCTAACGTGCTGCATGATCTGTTGCGGTTATTCACCGGCGATGACCTGTCAAAACTAACCGCAGAACTTGTGCGCAAACGCGACAGTTTCGAACATGACGTCAATCGGGATGATATCTGCAAAACGCTCGACCTCGATCCTAAACTGACCGCCGACCGGCTGCTTCAGGGCATCTTTGACGAAGATAACCGCGAAATCCTGCAAGACATTGCCAGAGTTTGCGCAAAAGGCGGCTCAACAGAACAAAAGGCGGCAAAGATCATCGGGCAGATGTTGGGCAATCCAACACCGGGATTGGCCGATCTGGAACTGCTCGAAGGACCGTTTCTGTTTGGCGCAACGGCCAAAACTCCGTTCAGTGCCAAATGCGGAACTTTCCCCAATAAAGCCACGCGCGAGGCGCATCCTGAACTGACCGAAGCACTAAATGACCTCATGATCACGGTGCAGGATGCCCGCAATGATCGCTTGGCGCTGATCGCACTGGAACGCACGCTTGCCATCTACCGTTTCGGGCAAGTTTTTGTACCCGCTTACGAAAATCGCAAACTCATGCTCGGGATGCTCGATTTCGACGATCTAATCCGCAAGACCAAAGAATTGCTGACCAACCGCAATGTCGCCGAGTGGGTGTTGTTCCGGCTTGATGGCGGGATCGATCATATGCTTGTGGACGAAGCACAGGATACCAGCCCCGACCAATGGACAGTGATCCGACTGCTGGCCGAGGAATTCGCCTCTGGTGAGGGGGCGCAGCCCGAACGGGAACGCACGATCTTTGTGGTCGGCGACAAAAAACAATCGATCTATTCGTTTCAGGGTGCCGATCCTGTCGCATTCGACGACATGAAAGCACACTTTGAAACGGCACATAGGGGTATTGGCAAACCGTTCGCCGAAACTTCGCTGGATTACTCTTTCCGGTCGTCGCAGGCGATCTTGTCCGTTGTCGATGAAACCTTCATACGCGATCGCGCGGCAGGGATGGAGGGTGACCTCAAACACATTGCGTTCAAGGAAAACATGCCCGGGCGGGTCGACCTGTGGCCTGTCATCACAAAGCCCGAAACCGGTGAAAAGCGTAACTGGTTTAATCCCGTCGATGAGCCCAGCGAAACAGACCACACCGTGCTGATGGCAAAGCGGATCGCCGATCAGATCAAGTACATGATCAGACATGAAACGCTGCCGGTCGAGATCGACAACAGCGATCAATATCAAAAACGCAAGATCACCGAAGGTGACATTCTGATCCTTGTGCAGCGCAGGTCAGACCTGTTTGCCGAAATCATCCGGGCCTGCAAAGCGGCCAAACTCAACATCGCCGGGGCCGACCGGCTGCGCGTTGGCGCCGAACTCGCGGTCAAGGATCTGGCAGCCCTGCTGAGCTTTCTGGCCCTGCCAGAGGATGATTTGTCCCTCGCCGCCGCCCTGCGGTCACCGCTTTTTGGCTGGTCAGAACAGGATCTTTTTACCCTGGCCCATCACCGGCCGGAAAAGGCGTTCCTCTGGCCGGCGCTGCGTGACGGCAATTACCCGGAAACGCTCGCTATCCTGCTTGATTTGCGCCGGCAATCTGATTTCTTACGACCTTATGACCTGATCGAACGCATCCTCACGCGGCATGACGGGCGGCGCAAACTGCTCGCGCGCCTTGGGCCAGAGGCCGAAGACGGCATCGATGCCCTTTTATCGCAAGCCCTGGCCTATGAAAGCACGGGCGTTCCCAGCCTGACAGGATTCCTGACATGGATGGAAACCGACGACCTTGAAATAAAACGGCAAATGGACAGTCAGGGCGATCGCATCCGGGTCATGACAGTGCATGGGGCCAAGGGACTGGAAGCGCCCATCGTTATTCTGCCTGACACCGCAAAGCGGCGCGTTGACGTCAGGGAGGAGCTTCTGCCCGCCCAGAAACACCTGATCTGGAAAACCCCGGCGGCGCAGTCAGCTGCGTCGGTCACTGACCTGCGCGACGCATATGTCGCGCGACAGGAACAGGAACGACTGCGCCTGCTTTACGTCGCAATGACGCGTGCGGAAAAATGGTTGATTGTCGGGGCGGCGGGTGATGTCGGTGACGGGGATCAAAGCTGGTACAATATAGTGGCAGACGGGATGCAGCGGCGCGGCGACTATGACGCAACCAGCGGCGATCTGGAGGTCAAACGCGTGTCACATCTGGATTGGCACGCGCTTGAGGAAAACCAACACGAGCAGGTCAGCACACCAGAAATAACCATACCAACCTTTGGCCAACTCCCCGACATCACAGCGACGACAACAATTTCCCCCTCTGCAATGCCGGGTGCAAAAGCCCTTCAGGGCGATCCCACCAGCATGGATCAGGAAACGGCAAAAGAGCGCGGCACATTAATCCACCGTTTGCTGGAACATCTGCCCTTGGTGGATCACAAGAGTCGGCACGACGTCGGGGTGCGGATTGTAGGGCCAGACAACATCGATCTGGTGGCGCATGTGATGACGCTGCTGGACGCACCCGCTCTACAGCATCTCTGGAACCCCGATGCACTGGCCGAAATAGACGTCACCGCCGATATCCCGGGCCTCGGGCGGATCCACGGGGCAATCGACCGGCTTCTTTTCAACGAAGACCGCATTCTGGCGGTGGACTACAAATCAAATCATCTGGTCCCATCCGATCCCGCCCAAACCCCCGAAGGTATCCTGAGGCAACTGGCCATCTATGCAGCCGCCCTCACGCAAATCTACCCAGAGCGGCCCGTTGAAATGGCGATCCTCTGGACGGAAGCCGCGGTGCTGATGCCGGTTCCGCAATCGCTGCTTCACGAAGCACTGAACTCTGTTACGGACGCTTGACCCCGCTGGCTACCGTCCCTACGTTCAGCGTCCAATGTTTTTCGCCAAGGAGCACCTCAATGGCAACCGTAGCAGTAACCGACGCAACATTTGACGCCGAAGTCCGTCAATCCGACATCCCTGTCGTGGTGGATTTCTGGGCCGAATGGTGCGGCCCATGCAAACAGATCGGCCCCGCGCTGGAAGAGCTTTCCGCCGAAATGGAAGGCAAGGTCAAGATCGTCAAAGTGAACGTTGACGAAAACCCCAATTCACCCGCACAACTGGGCGTGCGCGGAATTCCAGCGCTCTTCATGTTCAAGAATGGCGAAGTTGTATCCAACAAAACCGGCGCCGCCCCAAAGGCAGCGCTGCAAGGCTGGATCGAAGAATCCGCCTGATCCAAACCGGATATCTGCGGAAAAGGGGCACCGTCGGGGTGCCCTTTTTTGTGATTGAAACAGGGTTGTTCCACACCAACCCGCCCGCCATATAGGTTGCACGCATAGCAGGAGCAGATGATGGCGAACGAAGAATTCCCCGGCTGGCACGGCACAACAATCATTGGTGTCCGCAAGGGCGGCAAGGTTGTGATTGCAGGCGATGGTCAGGTCAGCCTTGGCCAGACTGTCATCAAAGGCACAGCGCGCAAGGTGCGGCGGCTCTCGCCCGGTGGGCAAGACGTGATCGCCGGGTTTGCGGGATCAACGGCGGATGCGTTCACCCTGCTTGAAAGATTGGAAAAAAAGCTTGAGGCGACACCAGGTCAACTGGCCCGCGCCTCTGTCGAACTGGCCAAGGACTGGCGCACCGACAAATACCTGCAAAAGCTTGAGGCAATGCTGATCGTCAGCGACGGGAAAGAACTCTTCGTGATCACCGGTGCCGGGGATGTTCTGGAGCCCGAACACGACGTGACGGCGATTGGATCAGGCGGGAATTACGCGCTCGCCGCCGGTCGGGCCATGATGGATACCGATATGGACGCCGAGGCGGTCGCAAGGCGGGCCATGGCGATTGCCGCTGATATCTGTGTCTATACCAACGGCAATCTGACGGTCGAAACAATCAGCCAATAGGTGCAACACCCAATCCAACGTTGAAGCGTTCGCACCAGATATAGACCTCGTTATAGGCAGCGGGGTCGATGCCATCAGGTATGGTATAGCTGGACGCACCAGAATTGCTTTCCAGTGCACCCATCAGGGTGGTCGGATCATAAACACCATCTTTGCCCAGCGCGACCTTGGGGTCAGGGGCACCATCAAACGTGAAATCATCCAGCAGGTTCACCTGATTGCCCGCGATTTCGGCGGTACCCGTGGTCACGTGATTGTTCAGGCCCGAAAACGCGCCAAGGCGACCATGGCCCCCGGCAAAGGCAGGCATTGCAGCTGTCGCCATTGCAGCAACAAGGAAAGAGCGTCTGTCCATCTTCGGACCTCCATAATTCAGATGCGGTCACACTACCGCGAAGCCTTGATCAAACAATTGGCCGCACGCATTTGTGAACCTCTGTCATTTCATGCAAAAGACAGGCGCGCCCCTTGGACTTGGCCAATGCAGACCATAGGTTGGCGTGAACAAAGGATGAGACATGATCGAACGCGATGATCTTCGGGCCGCCGTCAGCAGCGGCCTGATCAACGAAAAACAGGCAGCGCATCTGATCAGCCTGGCTGACAGCCGACGCGGAGCGCGTGAGAACCTTGATATCGGCGACGAACCCTTTGAACTTTTCAAAGGATTCAACGAAATCTTCATCGTCATCGGCTTATGCATCCTTGCAACTGGCTGGTACGGCGTGACGGCACTTTCATTGGGAACTGAAGTCGTCAACCTGCAAAGCTACGCGGTCATGGTTACCGGCATCGGGGCCGTAGTGGTCTGGCTGTTGTCGGAATACTTCGTCCGGCATCGCCGCATGGTCGCCCCGGCCATTGCGCTATCAATCATGTTCGCTGGCAATGCGGGTTTCGGCTTTGTCGCGTCAATGGCAGAGCTTTTTATGATTGGTCAGGGCGACCTGTCCAGCATTCCAATGCCGCTGCTGCTCGCAACACTCGCGCTTGTTGTCTACTGGTGGCGGTTCCGGGTGCCCTTTGCCATGGCGATGATCGCCGTGGGGCTTTTCGCAACAGCAATTGTCTTTACGGCCGCCCAAGGTGGTGAAATCCGCGACCCAAGCGATTTGTTCCTCCTGTCCGCAGGTGGGCCATTCGCATGGATCACTCTGGCGCTGGGCGTTCTCGTCTTCGCCGTCGCCATGTTCTTTGACATGAGCGATCCGCACCGGGTGACGCGGCGCTGCGCCAACGGGTTCTGGCTGCACGTCGTCGCCGCCCCCGCGCTGATCAACACGATCGCCCTGTCGCTCATCGAATCTGACGCCTACGGGCTGCTTATGCTCGTGCTCGGCTTCTTCGCGCTGGTCGCCATCATTATTGACCGCCGGTCATTTCTGATCACGGCCATCGGTTACGTCGTCGCCGTCACCAGCATCCTTTTTGAAGGCAGCGGAATCGCGATGACCATCCTGATCCTTGGTGTCGGGCTGCTCCTTCTCGGTGCGCTTTGGGAACAGATCCGGGCCACCGTACTTCACCTTCTTGGCGGCGTCCTGCCCTTGGACAAACTGCCCCCATCTCATGCTTAAGGACTGACATGACAGACCTCACTCCTCGGGAAATCGTATCCGAACTCGACCGGTTCATCATCGGCCAGAAAGACGCCAAACGGGCCGTCGCCGTGGCCCTGCGCAACCGCTGGCGACGCAAGCAATTGGGCGACGATCTACGGGACGAGGTTTACCCCAAGAATATCCTGATGATCGGACCTACTGGCGTCGGCAAAACCGAAATCAGCCGCCGTCTGGCCAAACTCGCCAGGGCGCCGTTCATCAAGGTCGAAGCAACCAAATTCACCGAGGTCGGCTATGTCGGGCGCGACGTCGAACAGATCATCCGCGATCTGGTGGACACGGCCATTTTGGATACCCGCGAACACATGCGCGAGGATGTGAAAGCCAAGGCACATCAAGCTGCCGAAGACAGGGTGATCACTGCGGTTGCAGGCACGGACGCACGCGACGGCACCCGCGAAATGTTCCGCAAAAAGCTGAAATCGGGCGAGTTGGATAACACGGTGATCGAACTTGAACTCACCGACACATCCAACCCGATGGGCGGCTTCGAAATCCCCGGCCAGCCCGGCGGGATGGGCGGCATGATGAACCTCGGCGATCTTTTTGGCAAAGCCATGGGTGGGCGTACCATCAAAAAGAAGATGACGGTCGCCGAAAGCTATGACGCGCTGATCGACGATGAAGCCGACAAACTACTTGACGATGAAACGGTGACCAAGGCGGCACTGGAAGCGGTCGAACAGAACGGCATCGTCTTCCTGGATGAAATCGACAAGGTCTGCGCCAATGCGGATCGGCGCGGCGCTGATGTCAGCCGCGAAGGGGTGCAGCGCGACCTGTTGCCGCTGATCGAAGGCACAACCGTCTCCACCAAACACGGGCCGATCAAAACCGACCATATCCTGTTCATCGCCTCCGGCGCGTTCCATGTTGCCAAACCATCAGACCTGCTGCCTGAACTGCAAGGCCGCCTGCCGATCCGGGTGGAACTGCGCGCCCTGACCGAGGATGATTTCGTGCGCATCCTGACCGAAACCGACAACGCGCTGACCCTGCAATATTCCGCGCTGATGAAGACAGAAGAGGTCACCGTGACCTTCGCCGAAGATGGGATCAAGGCGCTCGCTAAAATCGCTGCTGAGGTGAATGAAAGCGTCGAAAACATCGGCGCGCGCAGGCTCTATACCGTGATCGAACGCGTGTTCGAAGATCTGTCCTTTAACGCGCCCGACCGGGCAGGCGACGACATCACAATCGACGGGGATTTCGTCGAGGAGCATCTGGGCGAACTGTCCCGCTCGACCGACGTCAGCCGCTACGTACTCTGATTTCGCGCAACCAACGGTTTGAGGGTTTCCCCCGCCCTTAAACCGGACCATCAATGGCGGCATGACGCAGCCCACCGGATATCTCCAATTCATCCGCACAAACATGCCTTTTCTGGCAACCGGCGCGCTATTGTCACTGCTCTCCAGCTTTGGGCAGACCTTCTTCATCGCCATCTTTGGCGGCGAAATCCGAGACACGTATGGGCTATCCAACGGCGATTGGGGACTGATCTACATGATCGGCACCGGGGCATCCGCGCTTTTGATGGTGTTCGCTGGTGGGCTGGCAGATAGATTCCGGGTCCGCACCCTTGGTGTTCTAGTCGTCCTGCTATTGGGATGCGCCTGCCTTTTCATGGCGTTCAATACCGCAGCCGCGCTGCTTCCTCTCGTCATTTTCGCCCTGCGCTTCATGGGTCAGGGCATGACCAGCCATATGTCAACGGTCGCCATGGCCCGCTGGTTTGTGGCGACGCGCGGACGGGCGCTCGCCGTTGCGGCCTTTGGTTTCATGCTGGGTGAGGCGACATTGCCACTGACCATGGTCTGGCTGAAATCCATTATCGATTGGCGGACACTCTGGTTTTGCTTTGCCGGGGTCTGCGTGATCGCGGCGCTGATCCTGCATCGGCTGTTACGGCTGGAACGCACCCCGCAATCCATCGCGGAAACCGCCCAATCAACAGGCATGCAGAACCGGCACTGGACACGAGCAGATGCGCTGCGCCACCCGCTATTCTGGGCGATGGTGCCAGCGGTGATGTCATTTTCAGGTTTCGCCACCGCGTTCTGGTTCCATCAGGCACATTTCGCCGAAATCAAAGGCTGGACGCATTTGGCGCTCGCCTCGGTCTTCCCCCTTGGCACGATGGTTCTGGCGCTTTCAACCATCGGCTATGGCTGGGCCATCGACAGGCTTGGGGCGGTGCGGCTCTTGCCCATCTACCTTTTGCCGCTTGTCCTCGCATTCTTTCTGCACTGGTACGCGCCCAGTCTTGGGTGGACGGCACTTGCCGTCATGCTGATGGGGCTGGCAGGCGGGGGGCAGGCGACGTTGCTGAACGCCTGCTGGGCCGAACTTTACGGCACTAAACATATCGGGTCGATCAAATCCGCCGCAACGGCGCTGATGGTGCTGGGGTCAGCCATCGGTCCGGGGCTTAGCGGGTGGCTGATCGACAATGGGGTGGATTTCGAAACGCAGCAGCTGGGCTATGCGGCAATTTTCGCCTTTGCGGCGCTGATCCTGATCATCCCATGCCGCAAAGCGCTAACGGCGCTTGCGTAGGTAAACGTAATAGGCCCCATGGCCGCCATGGCGCATATGCGCCGGGGTCACTTGCAGGATTGCCTGTGACAAAGGCGGCAGGGCCAGCCATTGCGGCACCTGATGACGCAACACCCCATGGCGGGTCGGGATCGGACCACCATCATCACGATCCTTGCCCTTACCCGTGATCACCAGAACCAGACGCCGGCCCAGTGATTGCGACCCGAGGATAAAAGCCATCAGTTCAGGATGCGCCTCTGCCATGGTCATGCCATGCAAATCGATCCGGGCCTCGGGCTTCAGCTTGCCACGCTTCATCTTGCCAAATGACTTGTGATCCATATTCACAGGTGCTGATGACAGGCGGTCATTAATTGGGGGCAGCAGATCATCAGATCGGCGCGGGCTGCCGGATCCACCCATTTCAAACCGGTCTACGGGGGCTTTCTTTGGCTTTGGTTTGGCCGGCTGGGATATAGTCGGCTCATCGCGCTTTCGTTTCGGATCCATGGGCGTTGTGCGTTCGGCGACACGATCCCACAACGCCTTTTCCTCAGCCGACAGATGACGCGGACGGCGCATCAGCGGTTCGCCACCACAAGCTGATGGGCCATTGTGGACGGCATCAACACCACCATGCGGCCCGCATCCTTGATCTGGCCCGCAGTGCGGCCCGCATCAGCACCGGTGCCAAAAAATATGTCAGCGCGCTGCGCTCCTTTGATCGCTGACCCGGTATCCTGCGCCACCATCAAACGGTTCATCGGCTCCGCGCCCTGCTTTTCGATCCAGACCGGCGCGCCCAGCGTCACAAAATCTGGATCAACAGCAATCGTGCGGCCTTCCGTGATTGATCTGTTCATCGCACCGAGCGGACCCAGATCAGCGGGCACCTCGCTCACTTCACGAAAGAAAACATAACTTTCGTTTTCCCATAATAGCGCGCGGCCCTCCTTGCGGTTTTCACGAACCCAATTGCGGATCACAGCGGCAGACACCTGATGCGGTTCAAAAATACCGCGTTCCACAAGCACACGGCCCACGGATGAATAGTTGCGACCGTTCTTGCCACCGTAACCGACGCGCATCATCGACCCGTCGGGTAGCCGAACGCGGCCAGACCCCTGCACCTGTAGAAAGAACAGATCAACAGGATCGGTCAGCCAGGCAAGCTCCAGCCCCTTGCCACGCAGCGGTTGATCCTCATCAATTTCGCGACGGGTGAAATAAGGCTCACCCGGGATCAGATCATCCGGCACCGCGTAGATGGGATACTGATAATCATTGCCCCTTTCTCGCGCGCCCGGCAGTTCCGGTTCAAAATACCCGGTGAACAGCATGGGTTCACCATCCTCAATCAGGACCGGACGAAAGAACTTTTCAAAGAATCCACGCGGATCTGGGCCGCGACGGGCATGTTCACACAGGATCTCCCAGCGCGGATCGCGGATATCGCCACATGTATTCAGAAAAACATCAAGCGCGGCCTGATGATCATCAGCCGCCCAGCCGGTCAATTCCTCGAACGGAAGCTGGGTATATGTTGGTTCGGACATCGCACTGCCTGCCATCGTCAGGGAAAGCCATAGACCACCAAACCAACTCCGGCTCATTCGCCGGTCGCGATAAGCCGCCAGTTCGGATCTTCTGAATCCATCTTGCGCGAGAATGTCCAGACATCCCGTTGGCGCTTGATCTCGGTGTCGCTACCTTCAATCACATCGCCGGCGTTGTCACGAACAACCGATGTCATCTCGCTTTTGAAGCGCACGGAAATATCGGCATCATTGGTGGCTTCATCAAACTCTGCCTCAACCAGCGACATATCGCTGATGCCAATGAAATTGGCCTCAATCGACAGGCCCTTGCGCTGGCGGTCGTCAACGACCGTCGCAAACGCCTCATATACATCCTCGGAAATGAAAGGGACAACCGTATCCAGATCGCCCTTCTCAAAAGCCATCAGGATCATTTCATACGCACCCCGGGCACCGCCCAGAAATTCGCCAACGTTGAAGGTTGGATCAACACGCTTCATCGCGGCCAGCGCCTTGGCATTATCTGAATCCTCGGCGACGTGATCGGTGATATCCAGATCAGGGCCCCCCTCGATCACATCAAATTCCGGCTTCCTGCGCCGGTCACTATCCGGCCGGGTCACTGCTGGCTTTTCATAGCCCTCGCGGGTACCCAAAACACCGCGCAACCGCAGGATCAGGAAGATTGCAATGCCAGCAAGGACAAGAAGCTGGATAATCGGAGAGTTCATGGCGACCTCATTTCAGGGTTGGGCATGGTAATTACCCAGTCGAACCTTATGTAGGTCAGGGGTAAGGCCAAGTCCACCTTACCCCCAAACAAGTTACGAAAGGCATCCCCATGTGGCTGTTACTCGCTTTTATTGCGGTCCCGATGATCGAAATCGCTCTGTTTATTCAGGTTGGCGGGCTGATCGGGGTCTGGTGGACACTGCTGATCGTGCTGATGACAGCGATAGCGGGGTCATATCTGGTGCGGGCACAAGGGTTGCGAGAACTTGGAAATTTGCAGCAGTCCTTCTCTGAGTTGCGTGATCCGACGGAACCATTGGCGAACGGGGCGATGATCTTGTTTGCGGGGGCACTCCTTTTGACACCGGGTTTCTTTACCGACGTGGTGGGTCTGTCGCTTTTGGTGCCGCGGGTGCGGCGGGCGGCATTTTTGTGGGCGCGGTCCCGGATCAAGGTACAAAGCTTTTCGATGGGGCAACAACCCCGGACGGAACCAGGGGATCGGGTGGTCGACGCTGAATTCAAAGATGTGACACCAGACAAAAAACCAACGCATCCGACATCTGGCTGGACGCAGCATTGAGCCTTGCGTGATTGACTGTTAGGAACACGGCGACCCAATCTAATCCAACCGGAGCAATTCCTAATGTCTGATGCACCCGCTGAAAACGGCGCAGAAAAACCACAACAACCGCAGGTCACCAGCCGTGTTCTGGCTCAGTATATTCGCGACATGTCGTTCGAAAATATTCTGGCCCAGAAAGGTGTTCAGGGCGACGCGCAGCCAGAAATTCAGGTGCAGGTCAATCTTGATGCCCGCAAGCGCACAGCTGACAACCAGTTTGAGATCATCACAAAGCTGAATATCACCAGCAAGACCAAGGAAAAGGGCGAGCCGCTTTTCGTTCTGGAAATCGAATATGCCGGTGTGTTCCATGTCGAAGGCGTGCCAGAAGAGCAGATGCACCCTTATCTTCTGATCGAATGCCCGCGGATCACATTCCCATTCCTGCGGCGGATCGTCAGCGACGTGACACGCGATGGTGGTTTCCCACCGCTGAATCTCGAAACAATTGATTTCCTTGCACTTTATCGCAGCGAACTGGCCCGCCGGGCAGAAACCGAAAAAGCCAAAGCAAACTAGGTTCAGCCCAGTTTCTTCCACAACGCGCCGTCGCCCAAACTGTCGATAAAGGCAGCATGGGCGGCGGCTTCTTTTTCCCGGATACGCGATGGCAAGGGTTCTGGGCGCGGCACTGGACGCCAGTCATCAACCGCAGAGGCATCAGACGTCGACCGTGTGTCAGCGGCCAATGCAAAATCCGGCTGACGTCCGCCGATCAGTTCCAGATACACCTCGGCCAGAATTTCGCTGTCCAGCAGCGCGCCGTGCAAGGTACGGGACGAGTTGTCGATCCCGAACCGACGGCAAAGCGCATCCAATGACGCAGGCGAACCTGGAAACCTGCGCCGGGCAATCGCCAGCGTATCCAACGCCTGATCCATCGGTAGCAAGGGGCGGTTCACCCACCCCAATTCGGCATTCAGGAACTTCATGTCAAAGGCTGCGTTATGGATGATCAGCTTTGCATCACCGACAAAATCCACAAACGCCTGCGCGATATCCGCGAAAACCGGCTTGTCACGCAATGTTTCCTGACCCGGCTTCGGTTCTTGCGGCGGTTCAAGCAGATCCGGCCCAATCCCATGCACAGAAAACGCCTCAGCCGGCATCGACCGCTTGGGGTTGATATATTGATGATAGGTGCGGCCAGTGGGTACATGCCCGATCAGTTCGATCGCCCCAATTTCGACAATGCGATCGCCCTCAAAGGGTTCAAACCCGGTTGTCTCGGTATCAAGCACGACCTCACGCATCTGTCTGACCTCTGATTTGAGAGATTAGATTTTGCACCGCCGCGCGGGTGCCGTCCAGTGTGATCGTCTCAATCACATGATCTGCGCGACGACGTTTTTCTGCATCCGGCACTTGACGCGCCAATATAACGTCAAACTGTTCTTCTGTCATGCCGGGGCGCTCAAGAACCCGGCTGCGCTGGATCTCAGGTGGAGCCGAGACAACCAGCACCGAATCCAACCATTCCTCCGCGCCTGTTTCAAAAAGCAGCGGAATATCAAACAGCAAAAGCGGCGCGTCATGTTCGGCAATAAACGCAGCGCGGCTCTCTGCGACCAAGGGGTGAACAATCGCTTCGATCCTGTTCAGTGCGTTTGGGTCACCGGCGATCACCTGTTTTAGGGCAGCACGTGAAACATGGCCGTCAACAATCGCATCGGGAAACGCCCTGCCCATTGGGGCGACGGCGGCGCCGCCATTTTCATACAACTGATGCACTGTGGCATCGGCATCCCAAACCGGGACACCCGCATCGCGGAACATCTGCGCCGTTGTCGATTTGCCCATACCGATTGAGCCGGTCAAACCTAACAGATGTGTCACGCCAATACGGCCATGCGGGTTGCATCATCAACGACCGGGCGTTGACCGAACCAACGCTCAAACCCCGGCACGCCCTGATGCAACAACATGCCCAAACCATCCACCGTGACACAGCCTTTGGCGTTGGCGGCTTTCAGGAAATCAGTCTGCAACGGTTTGTAGACAATGTCAGTGACAACAGCATCGGGCCGCAAGGCAGCCATATCAACCTTGAAAGGTTGCGCGCCGGCCATCCCCAGCGATGTGGTGTTCACGACTGTCATCGCGGTTTCCAGCATTGTGCCGGCCTGCACCCAATCGACAACCTGAATCCGGGTACCAAACTCGGCCTTCAATGCCTCTGCCTTGGGACGTGTTCTGTTTGACAAAAGAATCTCGGGAACACCTGCATCTGCCAAAGCCACGATAATCGCGCGTGCTGCACCGCCCGCCCCAAAAATCGCAGCCGGTCCACGCTTCGCATCCCACTCCGGGGCGCCCTGCCGCAAGTTGGCAATAAAGCCGTAACCATCTGTATTATCGGCCAAAACAGTGCCATCTTGCTTGAACGTGATCGTATTGGCTGCACCGATCAGGGTGGCCCGGTCTGTTACCTGATCAGCATATCTTAATACATCCACCTTGTGCGGGATCGTCACATTGATTCCAACAAATCCCTGTTCCGGCAGGCGGCGCAAGGTGCTTTCCAGTTGATCTTCGGTGACATGGATCGCCGTATATTCGCCCTGCAAGCCGTATTGCTTTAGCCAATGACCATGCAATTTGGGAGAAAGCGAATGGCTGATCGGATTGCCAATAACGGCAGCGCGGGGAAAATCTGTCATGATGGCAATGTTCCGCGAAGTGTCAGGTATGACAAGAGTTCAATCAGAGGCAGACCAAGAACGTTGAAATAGTCTCCCTCGATGCGTGCAAAAAGTCGCACTCCTTCTTCCTCCAACTTATAGGCCCCGACAGCATATCGGATACTTGACCAGTTGCGGTCGACATAGTCACGCAGATACGCATCCGATACTTCTCGCATCAAAAGACGGACCACGCCGACATGGCGCCAGACGGGTTTCGCGTCGTGATAGATGACAGCGGCGGACAGAAGCTGATGCTTTTGGCCTGCCAAGGATTTCAGTTGGGCAAATGCTTCTTCCGGATCCGCTGGTTTGTTAAAGATGTGGCGGCCCAGGGCAAGCACCTGGTCGCAGCCAATCACCAGGGCCTCCGGATGTTTTGCGCTGACCCGTTGCGCCTTCATTTCAGCCAACGCGTCGGCAATATCCCTGGGCGAGGCATCTTCGGCCATCAGCGATTGTTTGATCGCATCCTCATCCACGCGGGCTGTCTTAATGGTGAAATCTATGGCAGCGTTCTGCAGAAGCTGCGCACGAATTTCGGAGCCTGATGCGAGTATGATCTTCTCGGTCATGTGGATAACCTTTTGGAGAAAACGGAGTATGGATTTGGGTGTAAGAAGGTGAGCATATCGTCATCTGCCAGCCATGTGGAACGATGCATCTTTATGCGCAGGTTTGGCCAGAGTTTTCCACCGTGGGTAAGAACAAGTTGGGGGTGTGGAAGAATCAGCAATATGATAGATGTCAAGACACCAATATATCGGGACCACCTTTTCCATATCCTATTTATATCTTTGTTTTTAAAGTAATCTTCTTGGAACCACAACTCTGGCTTGGCGTTCGCAGGCCGGCTTCTGCTCTGGATAAATCTGAGGATAAAAAAGAAATTCACAGAAAATCCCTGGGCTACAAACAACAACATCTTTTCTTTCTTTAAATATTTATTAGTGAGAGAACAGACTAAGAAAGTGTCATCTGATGATTGAGTTCCTGCATCTGATTTATCCCTGGATCAAGGCGGTCCATATCATGGCCGTGATCGCCTGGATGGCGGGGCTGTTTTACCTACCGCGATTGTTTGTTTATCACGCTGAACGGGCGAGCGTCGGATCCGATCTGGATCAGACATTTCAGATCATGGAAGCAAAGCTGCTTCGCGTCATCATGAACCCGGCAATGATTGTGGCATGGATTGCCGGATTGATTATGATTGGTCTTGGTGCATTTGACTGGGGTTCGGTTTGGTCTTGGGTGAAGCTGCTTGCAGTGATCCTGATGAGTGGGTCACATGGCTGGATGGCAGCACGTCGCAAGGAATTTGCAGCCGGCAAAAATACACGATCAGGTCGAACATATAGGTTGGCCAATGAAGTACCGACCGTTCTGATGTTTGTCATTGTGATTGCGGTTGTGGTGCGGCCATTCTAGTCAATGATTGACTCCGGGCCCCCACTTGCCTAAGTGTCGTTGCGCTACCCGTCCGGGATAGCAATTTTCCATTCCTGATCGAAGAAGTGCCGGTCGCCAGACTGGCCATGGATTTATTGATGTCACAACACCGTCTGAACCTTGCCGATCTGAAGGCGCAAAGCCCCAAGGATCTTTTGTCGCTCGCCGAAGAGCTTGAGATCGAAAACGCCTCGACCATGCGGAAAGGTGACATGATGTTCGCCATTCTGAAGGAACGGGCGGACGAAGAGTGGATTATTGGTGGTGATGGCGTTCTGGAAGTGCTTCAGGACGGGTTTGGTTTCCTGCGTTCACCAGAGGCGAATTACCTGCCGGGCCCGGATGATATTTATGTCTCACCCGACATGATCCGGCAGCATTCACTGCGGACCGGTGACACCGTTGAAGGTGTGATGAAAGAGCCGAATGATACAGAGCGTTACTTTGCGCTGACATCGGTTGAACGGATCAACTTTGAGGAGCCGGAGCGGGCCAAGCACAAAGTTGCATTTGATAACCTGACGCCGCTTTACCCTGATGAGCGGCTGAACATGGAAGTTGAAGACCCAACGATCAAGGATCGGTCGGCGCGGATCATTGACCTGGTGGCACCCATCGGAAAAGGCCAGCGATCCCTGATCGTTGCGCCGCCGCGGACGGGTAAAACAGTTCTACTTCAGAACATTGCCAACTCGATCGAGAAAAACCACCCGGAATGCTATCTGATCGTCTTGCTGATTGATGAACGCCCAGAAGAAGTGACGGACATGCAGCGGTCAGTGAAGGGCGAGGTTGTGTCTTCCACTTTTGACGAACCGGCGACACGCCACGTTGCGGTATCCGAGATGGTGATCGAAAAGGCCAAGCGACTGGTTGAACATAAGCGCGATGTTGTGATTCTGCTCGATTCGATTACCCGGTTGGGACGGGCGTTCAACACGACTGTTCCGTCGTCCGGTAAAGTATTGACCGGTGGTGTGGACGCAAACGCGCTGCAACGACCAAAGCGCTTCTTTGGTGCGGCACGGAATATTGAAGAAGGTGGTTCACTGACGATCATTGCCACAGCGCTGATCGATACAGGTTCGAGGATGGACGAGGTTATCTTTGAAGAATTCAAAGGCACCGGTAACAGTGAAATCGTTCTGGATCGGAAAGTGGCCGATAAACGCGTCTTCCCGGCGATGGATATTCTGAAGTCCGGCACGCGAAAAGAAGAGCTGCTGGTTGATAAGGGCGATCTGGCGAAAACCTATGTGCTGCGCCGCATTCTGAACCCGATGGGGACGACCGACGCGATCGAGTTCCTCTTGGGTAAGCTCAAGCAGACGAAGACAAATTCCGATTTCTTCGATTCCATGAACACCTAAACTTATTGTTTTTTAACAATGGGTTAATGACATGCAGACGATTTTTGCCTTAGCAACGGCCAAGGGCCGTGCCGGCGTTGCGATCATTCGCATCTCCGGTATCGAGGCGGTGAATTGTGCCGCCGAATTAATGGATTCTGTACCTGAAAGCCGTGGCATTCGGCATATTCGTGACACAGACGGCGCCTTGTTGGATGAGGCGCTTGTTCTTCAGTTTCCGGCTGGTCACAGCTTTACTGGTGAACCGGTGATCGAATTGCACCTGCATGGTAGTCCGGCGATTGTCGCAGCGGTGACGCGCAGGCTCGGGGCTGATGATCGGATGCGCCCGGCGGAGGCGGGGGAATTCACCCGGCGCGCGCTTGACAATGGACGGTTGGATCTGGCGCAGGTCGAAGGTCTGGCAGATCTGATCGATGCAGAAACGGAGTATCAGCGCAAACAGGCAATGCGTGTCTTCTCTGGTGCGTTGGGTGCGCTTGTGGATGTCTGGCGTGTCGATCTGATCAGGGCGGTTGCCCTGTTGGAAGCGACGATTGATTTTGTCGACGAAGAGGTACCGGTTGATGTTGTACCAGAGGTTGCTGAACTTCTTGGTCGGGTGAAGTTGCAAATGCGGACCGAACTGACCGGGGTTCGGGCAGCCGAACGGGTCCGCGAGGGTTTTGAAGTTGCAATTATCGGAAAGCCGAACGTGGGCAAGTCGACCTTGCTGAACAGACTGGCGCGTCGGGATGTGGCGATTACCTCTGAGATCGCAGGAACGACGCGTGATGTGATCGAGGTCAGGATGGATGTGGACGGCATTCCGGTAACCCTTCTCGATACAGCTGGTTTGCGGGAAACCGATGATCTTGTTGAAAACCTTGGTGTTATCCGGGCGCGTGAACGGGCGGAGCAGGCTGATCTATGTATCTATATGTTGGATATCTACGACGAGGCACCACAGGATATTGATCATCGAACGATAGTTGTGCGGGCCAAGGCTGATTTGGCGTCGCATGATGATCTGGCGGTCTCGGGATTGACGGGCCATGGTGTAGACCGGCTGGTTGCGATGATCGGAGAGAGATTGTCGGATCAGGTCGGATCTGTAGGCGTCGCGATAAGAGAGAGGCACCGGATCGCATTGGAACGCGGCGAAGCTGAACTGGAGGAAGCCCTGGTGAAGCTGGAAAACGATCATGGATTGGCTGAAATTACAGCTGAGCATATTTGGCGTGCGATCAGGTCTGTGGATAGTCTTGTCGGGCGTGTTGATGTAGAAGATATCCTTGATGAGATATTCAGCAGTTTCTGCATAGGCAAGTAGGAGGTGTTTCACGTGAAACAATCCCAGTTCGACGTCGTCATTATTGGTGCAGGACACGCCGGTGCTGAGGCTGCCCATGCATCGGCGCGTTACGGCGCACGGACCGCATTGATTACCCTTACACGGGAGTCGATAGGTGTGATGTCCTGTAATCCGGCCATTGGTGGGCTTGGAAAAGGCCATCTTGTTCGTGAAATCGATGCTCTGGACGGCATTATGGGGCGGGTGGCTGACGCCGCCGGGATTCAGTTTCGGCTCTTGAACCGCAAGAAAGGGCCTGCTGTGCAGGGGCCGCGGGCCCAATCAGACCGGGCATTATATAAGACGGCGATGCGCCACGCGTTGGAAAATTGCGAGAATCTGACGATTCTGGAAGGGGAAGCCGTTGATTTATTGATGGATCGTGACTCTGTCGCTGGTGTTGCTCTGGGGGACGGCACAGAAGTTTCGGCTCGCTGTACTGTTCTGACAACTGGGACTTTCCTCCGGGGCGTCATTCACATTGGTGATATTTCACGACCCGGTGGGCGCATGGGTGATAAGCCGTCGGTTCGCATGGCGGAACGGCTTGATATGTTTGATTTGCCGCTTGGTCGGCTAAAGACCGGCACGCCACCTCGGCTCGACGGGCGCACCATTCAATGGGATTTGCTGGAACGGCAACCGTCCGATCAATCGCCAAGTCTGTTTTCATTTCTTTCAACGCGGGCAACGGCGCGGCAAATCGACTGTGGTATTACGCATACCAACCCGCAAACCCATGATATCATTCGGGATAATCTGCAGAGATCGGCGATGTATGGCGGCCATATCGACGGGATCGGGCCGCGCTACTGTCCGTCAATCGAGGATAAGATCGTACGATTTGCAGATAAGACATCGCACCAAATTTTCCTTGAACCGGAAGGGCTTAGCACACATACAGTCTATCCAAACGGCATCTCGACCTCTTTGCCCGAGGACATCCAGGAGAAATATGTCCGATCCATCCACGGACTAGAGAATGCGGTGATCTTGCAGCCGGGCTACGCGATTGAGTACGACTATGTTGATCCGCGAGCATTGCAACAGACTCTCGAGCTGAAGGATGTGCCCGGTCTTTACCTCGCAGGTCAAATCAACGGGACAACCGGCTATGAAGAAGCTGCAGCACAAGGTTTGGTAGCTGGCATAAATGCCGCTGCTAAATCTAGAGGCGATGCGTCAATCCAATTCAGCCGCAGGGAATCGTATGTCGGTGTCATGATCGACGATCTGACAACGCGCGGCGTGTCGGAACCATACCGAATGTTCACCTCGCGCGCAGAGTTCCGGCTATCGCTTCGGGCGGATAATGCAGATCAACGGCTTACAGCGTTGGGTCGTGAGATTGGTGTTGTTGGCGAGCGACGTTGGCAGGTATTTTCTCGAAAGCGGGATGCGCTGGCAAAAGCCAAACAGGCCCTTGCTGCGGTTCAACTTTCCGCACGCGAGATTTCGGGCCTTGGTGTGAAATTGAACGCCGACGGGCAGCGCCGCTCAGCCATGGATGCGCTATCTCTGTCCGATTTTGACTTTGACCAGCTTGATGAACTTAGCGATGTTGCAAAGAGCATGCCGACGGATATCCGCCAGCAGGTGAAGCGGGACGCGCTCTACATCCACTATGTCGCCAGGCAGGAACGAGAGATTGCGGCGATGGAGAGGGACGAAAAAAAGGCAATCCCCGTCAATTTCGACTATAATGGTATAAACGGATTGTCGAACGAACTTGCCTCAAAACTCAATAAAATAAGGCCGACGACGATCGCACAGGCCAATAGGGTAGATGGGATGACACCGGCTGCACTTGTCCTCATTATCGGTGCCCTGAATCGCGCTCAAACTGCCCGCACGGGGACATAAATGATGAACCACAGCGTAGGTGGGCAGAATGTTTCACGTGAAACATATGAAGATCTGGAACGGTTCGCCGAATTGGTGCGTAAATGGACGACAAAGATCAATCT
The DNA here is from genome assembly GCA_947500055.1 of uncultured Paracoccaceae bacterium. GTDB lineage: Bacteria > Pseudomonadota > Alphaproteobacteria > Rhodobacterales > Rhodobacteraceae > Yoonia. The sequence continues at coordinate 655,664 of CANMQO010000002.1, read as the reverse complement.
TATCTCGCCCACCACGCATGACCAGATATGGACTCGCCATATCGAAGACTCTGCCATGATCTATGGATTGGCGGACAACAGCCCGGCAATTTGGGCAGATATTGGCAGCGGCGGTGGTTTCCCCGGGATCGTCGTCGCCATCATGGCAAAAGAAAATCGCCCGGAAACCCGCTTTAGCTTGATCGAAAGCGATCAGCGTAAGGCAACCTTCCTTCGTACTGCGATTCGCGCACTTAATTTGAACGCTCAGGTTTTCGCCGAACGCATCGAGTCAGCAAAGAGACAAAAGGCAGATATAGTATCCGCCCGAGCCTTAACCTCACTATCTGGGATGATGCCTTTGCTTCAACGACATCTTGCCGATGCAGGCACAGCGCTCCTTCACAAAGGCAAGCGTTATCAACAGGAAATTGCCACCGCACGTGAGCACTGGGCGTTTGACCTTGAAGAATACCCAAGTTTCACTGATCCTGATGCACGAATCCTCAAAATAAAAAGGATCTCCGAACTTGACTAACGGCGTGCGGAAAGCCCCAAAAATCATCGCCATCGCAAATCAAAAGGGTGGCGTTGGAAAGACAACAACAACGATCAATCTCGGCGCTGCATTGGCCGAGAAGCGGCAGCGCGTGCTCCTGATCGACCTTGATCCGCAGGGGAACGCCTCAACCGGTCTTGGCGTCGAAGCGGACCAACGCGACGTGACGACCTACGATTTGCTTGCCGGTGATGCGGCACTGCGCGATGCGCACCAGGCCACAACCGTCAAGAACCTGTCGATCGTTCCTGCAACCATTGATCTTAGCTCTGCAGATATCGAATTGATCGATAACGAGAAACGCAGCTTCCTGCTCCGTAACGTTCTGGATAACAGCGATGCAGCCGAGTTTGACTATATATTGATCGATTGCCCGCCATCGCTCAACATATTGACGGTTAACGCCATGGTCGCCGCCCAGTCGATCATCGTCCCACTGCAAAGTGAATTTTTCGCGCTGGAAGGATTATCGCAACTCATCCTCACGGTCCGCGATGTCCGGCAAAGCGCTAATCCCGACCTGCGGATCGAAGGGATCGCCCTCACCATGTACGACCGCCGCAATAACCTGTCGTTACAGGTCGAAGACGATGCGCGCGAAAACATGGGCGACATGGTTTTCAAAACGGTCATTCCACGCAATGTTCGGCTAAGCGAGGCACCCTCCTTTGCGATACCGGTGCTGGAATATGATCCGACATCCAAAGGCAGTCTTGCTTATCGCGCATTGGCCAAGGAAGTCATTGAAAAAACAAAGAAAAGAGGAACATCAAGCCATGGCGCGTAACACCAAGAAGACCCGTGGCCTGGGCCGTGGCCTTTCTGCACTCATGTCTGACGTTGCAGTCGATGAGGGGCAGAACACCCCACAGCCGCGCGCAGATATGCGGCTTCCCATCGAACAGGTCCAACCCAATCCCGACCAACCGCGACGGACCTTTGATCAGGACGCGCTGGATGAACTGACCGCCTCGATACGTGAAAAAGGTGTCATTCAACCGCTTATTGTCCGCAAATCAAGCACGCCTGGCATGTATGAAATCGTCGCAGGCGAGCGTCGCTGGCGGGCTTCACAACTGGCCAAACAGCACGATGTTCCCGTCATTCTGCGCGACTATGACGACACGGAAGTCCTCGAAATTGCGATCATCGAAAACATCCAACGGGCCGACCTGAACCCGGTGGATGAGGCTGCCGGCTACCGCCAGCTGATCGACAGGTTTGGCCATACACAAGAGCAGCTGGCAACTGCTTTGGGTAAAAGCCGCAGTCATATCGCCAACCTGATGCGGCTCCTGTCCTTGCCGGATGAGGTACAGAATTACCTGACCACTGGCGCACTGACCGCCGGTCATGCACGTGCCCTCGTGGGCCATGACCAAGCGTCCCAATTGGCGCGCGAAATCATTCAGCGCAACCTCTCTGTGCGTGAAACGGAGCGGCTCGTGAAGCATGGCCCAGCGCTCAATAAACGCGCCAAACCCGGCGCGCCTGTTCCAAAAGACGCGGATACAGTACAGATCGAGAATGAGATTACGGCCGCCCTCGGCATGAAAGTGACCATTGACCACAAAGCCGGGTCAGAGGGCGGAAAACTCTCGATCAACTACAAGTCACTCGATCAGCTTGATGATCTGCTGCGGGCGCTGTCGGGGCATTAGTCACGCAGAAGATTGCGCAAAACGGCATTCAGCAGGGGACGCCCGTGATCCGTTACGCGAAGCCGGTTCTCCGACAGACGAACCAGATTGGATTCCATTAATTCATTGATATTATTGATAAATATATCATCCTGATCAAACCCGAACCGGCCAAGGTCAACACCTTCCGCAAGTCGCATACCCATCAACAGATACTCGGTTCTTTGCGTGTCAAAATGCAGCAATTCGCGCGGCTCTTCTCCGTGCCTCTCACGGGAAACCTGCTGTAGCCACGCCATTGGCGCCAATGGGGTTTGCGTCGCATAGCGCTGCCCATCAATGGTCAATCGACCATGCGCGCCCGGACCGATGCCCGCATAATCGCCGTAGCGCCAGTAAATCAGGTTGTGTGTACTTTCTGCGCCGGTCGGGGCGTGGTTGGAAATCTCGTAACCTCCGAACCCCGCCGCACCGCACATATCCTGTGTCAGCGCATACATATCCGCAGCGGTGTCTTCACTTGGCAAATCGCGCAGCTTGCCGGCAGCGTAGCGGTCACCAAATGCTGTGCCCTCCTCAATCGTCAATTGATACAACGACAGGTGATCAACCGCCATGGACAGAGCCGACCCCAACTCTGTCTTCCAATCCGCAAGATCCTGACCCTGCCTGGCATAGATCAAATCAAAACTAACCCGATCAAAGGCATTCCTGGCCACATCGAACGCCGCCAAGGCTTCGGAAGCGCTATGCAAGCGGCCCAAACGTTTCAAATCCGCATCATTCAGGGCCTGAATACCCATCGACACACGGTTCACCCCGGCATCGCGATACCCGGCGAACCTGCCTGCCTCCACGGATGTTGGATTTGCCTCCAATGTGATTTCAATATCGTTCGCGCAGCTCCATGTCGCACGTATTTTGGCCAAAATCGCGTCAATGGTAGCAGGGTCCATCATGCTGGGCGTGCCGCCGCCAAAGAACACGGACCGCAGCACACGACCCTGTGTCTGGGCGCCGATCCGGTCAACTTCGCTCAGATATGCTGTTTCCCATGCTTTCTGATCAATCGTCGCGACAACATGGGAGTTGAAGTCGCAATAGGGGCATTTCGCCTGACAAAACGGCCAATGAATATAAAGACCAAAGCCCCCATGTTCCCAATCTTCAGCCAAAACAGGCCTTCAGCTTTGTAAACGCATCGGCACGGTGGCTGATCTTGTTCTTTTCCCAGCGATCCATTTCGCCAAAAGTCTGGGTATAGCCGTCAGGTTGAAAAATCGGGTCATAGCCATGGCCCTGATCACCGCGCATCGGCCAGACGATCTGGCCTGGCATCACGCCGGGAAACACCTCGTCATGACCGTCCGGCCAGGCCAGGACCAATGTACAGCAAAACCGGGCTGTTCGCGGCAAGGGGGCTTCCGCCGCCTCCAGCTCCATCCAGGCACGCTCCATCGCTATTACAAAATCACGACCACTCGGTGTTTCGGCCCAGTCCGCGGTATAAACCCCCGGGGCACCACCCAAACCGTCAATTTCAATCCCACTATCATCGGCCAAGGCAGGCAGACCCGTCGCCTGTGCCGCCGCATGGGCCTTGATCCGCGCATTGCCGACAAAGGTTGTTTCGGTTTCTTCCGGCTCCGGCAGACCGTGATCGGCATTTGATGTCAGCGTCACGCCATAGGGGGACAGAAGATCGGCAATCTCTTCCAGCTTCCCTGTGTTATGGGTCGCCACAACCAGTCGATCACCGTCAAACCGACGCATCAGGCCACCGCTGCCAACTGGGCAGCGGTCAACTCGGCCACGCCCTTCTCAGCCAGATCCAGCAGCCCATCCATCTGGGCACGACTAAAGACAGATCCTTCGGCAGACATCTGCACTTCGATCAGCTTGCCACCGGTCATGACAAAATTGCCATCCACGCCCGCTTCGCTATCCTCCGGATAATCCAGATCCAGCACTTCCTGGCCTGCGTAAATCCCACATGAAATCGCAGCGACCGGATCAACCAGCGGATCAGACACCACATCACCAGCCTTCATCAATTTTTGCACGGCCAGCTTCAGCGCCACCCAACCGCCGGTAATCGACGCGCAGCGGGTACCACCATCAGCCTGGATCACATCACAATCCACAACAATCTGCCGTTCACCAAGGGCGACCCGATCCACACCAGCACGCAAGGACCGACCAATCAAACGCTGAATCTCCTGCGTGCGACCGGATTGGCCATTCTTGGCCTCGCGACGCATACGGGTATTTGTAGCCCGCGGCAGCATGCCATATTCCGCAGTCACCCAGCCAAGGCCGGAATTCTTCAAAAACGGCGGCACACGTTCATCAATCGTGGCCGTACACAACACATGGGTATTCCCGCATTTGATCAGGCAGGACCCTTCCGCATGCATGGTCACACCGGTTTCAATGGAAATTGCACGCATTTCGTTCGTCTGGCGGCCAGATGGGCGCATGGGGTCTCTCCTGTTCCTGTTTGGCCACCCGATACGCTGATGCATGGCAAAATCCAACCCCGATTGACGCCGCTGCCACTTTGGCTTTAATTGGCCCGCCCTGACCACGTGGATTCCATGAACGACCAGACGCCCAACATCGAAGAGATGAACGACCGCTCGCGCGAGGTGTTTCGGCGCGTGGTCGAAGGCTATCTGGAAAGCGGCGTGCCAGTGGGGTCACGCACCCTGACGCGCACGCTGTCCGAAAAGGTCAGCGCGGCCACCATTCGCAACGTCATGCAGGATCTCGAATATCTGGGCCTTCTCGACAGCCCGCATATCAGTGCCGGCCGGGTGCCCACGCAACTTGGGCTGCGGATGTTTGTCGATGGGTTGTTGGAGGTGGGTGACCTCGACGGCAAAGACCGTGAAACAATCGACAAGACGTTCGGATCCAATGATCAGGATGTCAGCGCCGTGCTCGATCAGGTCGGGCAGGCACTTTCCGGCGTGACCCATGGGGCCAGCCTTGTGCTGACACCAAAGCACGAAGCGCCCATCAAACATATCGAATTCGTCTCGCTCTCGCGGGAACGGGCGCTTGTCGTTCTTGTCTTTGCCGACGGCCATGTCGAAAACCGCATTTTCACCCCTCCAGCCGGGCAAACACCATCCTCCATGCGCGAGGCCGCGAATTTCCTGAACGCCATCGCAGCCGGGCACACGCTCTCTGAACTTGGTCAGGTGATCGCCCGCGAAATCACCGCACGCCGGCAAGAGATTGATCGGCTCGCCGCTGAACTTGTCGAAAGCGGTGTGGCCCTTTGGGAAAACGAAGGCGAAGCCACCGAACGGCTGATCGTGCGCGGGCGCGGCAACCTTCTGTCCGACAGCGAGGATGAAGCCGATCTGGAACGTATCCGCACCCTTTTTGACGACCTCGAACGCAAGCGTGACATCGCACAATTCCTCGAATTGGCGGATGAAGGCGACGGCGTGCGCATTTTTATTGGGTCAGAGAACAAATTGTTCTCACTTTCGGGTTCCTCTCTCGTCGTTTCCCCTTATATGAACGCCGACCGAAAGATAATTGGCGCCGTGGGCGTCATCGGTCCGACCCGGCTGAATTACGGGCGGATCGTCCCGATTGTGAACTACACCGCACAGCTGGTGGGCAAGATGATTGCCGACCGCTCATGACAGGAACTGAATGATGTCTGAAAAAGAAGAAGAGCTGCAATCACTCGACGAGCTGGCCGCCGAAGGTGATGAACCCGATTTTGATCAGGCAAACGCGACCTATGATGAAATCGAAGCTCTGCGCGCGGAACGTGACGATTTTCGCGACAAATTTCTGCGCGCGTTGGCCGATGCGGAAAACATGCGCAAACGGGCCGACCGCGACCGGCGCGAGGCGGAAAACTACGGCGGCTCCAAACTCGCCCGTGATCTACTGCCGGTTTATGACAACATGAGCCGTGCGCTCTTATCTGCAAAGGAAGGCGAAGAAAAAGTGCCTGACGCCCTGCTTGAAGGGATCGAGCTGACCATGCGCGAGCTGATAAACGTCTTCAAAAAGCACGGGATCGAGCCGATCCAGCCCGAAGTTGGCGAAAAATTCGACCCAAAACAGCACGAAGCCATGTTCGAGGCACCATTGCCCGGCACCAAGGCTGGCGAGATCATCCAGGTCTCTGCCACAGGCTTCATGCTACATGACCGGTTGCTGCGCCCGGCACAGGTCGGGGTGTCATCAACGCCATCATCATGATCCGGAGTCTTTTCAAAGTTATTTTTGGTCTTTTTCTGGCGATATCCAGCGTCGGGGTTGGGGGTGTTACGACTGCTTTAGTCAGCACCGCCGAGGGGAGTGGTTTGGCGCTCCTTATTCCTTTGGTGAGCATAGTGCTCGCGATATTTGGCGTCGTTCTATGTGTTGTGGGGCTTTTCCAATTCACGAGTCGTCTAATCCGCGGGACCGCAAAACTTGGCCGTACTGCGATCGTTCAGGACAAGGGTGATTGAATATTGAGATCGCACGGCTTTCCTTCTCGTTTGGCTGTCAGTGCTTTCATCCTGGTTTTGTCTTTTGGGGCGGCTTTTGCCCAAACCTTCCCCGAAGATCGTGATTTCTTCGTCAATGACTACGCCGAATTGCTATCCGACGCGCAGGAACAGGACCTGCGTGAAACATTGGAAGCTTTCTTCGATGCGCGCCAGGTCGAATTCACCGTCCTGACAATCAATCAGATGTCTGACTACGGTCATGTAGGCAGCATTGAAAGCTTCGCAACCGACCTTTTCAACACATGGGGCATTGGCGATGCCCAGCGCAATGATGGGCTTTTACTGCTCGTCTCGCATCTGGACCGCGAATTGCGGATCGAAGTCGGGGCAGGCTATGGCGACAGCCTCAATGGCCCCATGCAACGGATCATCAACAAGAAAATCGTGCCCTATTTCCGGCTGGATGATTACCCCAAAGGGATCAGCGCTGGGGTTGATGAAGTCATCTATCAGGTCGCCGGGCGTTACCCCGGCGAATATGACCTGTCCTGGCTGGGCCACGCCGTAAATCAGATCAAACGCGGGTTCAGCAGTATCGTTTCACTCTTTGGTGCGTGGCTTTTGATCCTGCTCATCCCGCTGATCCCGTTCGGGCGGCGCTGGTACAAGCACTGGCAACGTAATCGTGCCCGCAAATGCCCCGTGGATGGATCACGGATGCGGCGCTACCTCGAAGAAACTGAAGATGAAAAGCTATCACCTGGCCAGCGGTTGGAAGAGCGGCTGAAATCCATTGATCACGACGTCTGGTATTGCGACCAATGCGACCACATCACCATCGAATCCTATCCGACCAAGCCGAAAATCTATGGCGCATGCGGCAACTGTAATTATCGCACGCTCGAAGGGCGCAGCCTTGTCACCGCCATGCCGTCCACATCACAGACTGGCCAAAAAACGATTACTTGGACCTGCCACAATTGTAAGGATGTAAACGTGGAACATCGCGTTATCCCGATGACGCCCCCGCGATCCGCATCATTCTCAAGCAGTTCGTCTCGGTCGTCCTCTTCCTCATCCAGATCTTCGTCGCGCGGCGGTGGACGGTCCAGCGGTGGCGGCGCCAGTGGGAAATGGTAAGTCTTAACGTAATTTAAGGGATGCCACCGCACGGCCCATTAAACGGCGAAAACTCTGTCCGGGGGTCCGACGTTTTGCCGACGCATCGCCGACGCTTTGCCGACCGGCAAAATCCCAACAAAATAGGGCGTTAACCTACGATTCGCCGAATTTCGCGAAAACCGCCGTTCGGTGGGGGTCACGCAACACCCTTACGCGTCCCCCAAAAGGCCCCGTAATTCATAAACCAGCTCCAACGCCGCCTTTGGCGTCAGCTCATCCGGCAGGATTGCTTTCAGGCGTTCTTCCACGTCGGATTCCTTTGTTTTTATGGGCGCCGGGGCAGGCGTCGCTGAAAACAATGGCAGATCATCGATAATCGCCTTCTGCGCGCCACCGCCTTCCCGTTCACCTTTTTCCAGCGCTTCCAAAACTACCTTGGCCCGCTCTACAACAGCCGGCGGCAGACCGGCCAATCGGGCGACCTGCACGCCATAACTGCGATCCGCCGTGCCACGCTTCACCTCATGCAGGAAAATCACATCACCTTCCCATTCCTTCACAGAAACGGTAGCGTTTTCAACACCTTGCAACTTATTCGATAGGGCAGACATCTCGTGGTAATGGGTGGCAAACAGCGCACGGCAGCGGTTCACATCATGCAAATGCTCTAATGTCGCCCAGGCAATCGAAAGCCCATCATAGGTCGCCGTACCGCGCCCGATCTCATCCAGAATAACCAATGCCCGATCATCTGCCTGATTCAAGATCGCCGCTGTTTCCACCATCTCAACCATGAATGTCGACCGGCCTCGCGCCAGATCATCGGACGCGCCGACGCGGCTGAAAATCTGGCTGACGATACCGATATGCGCAGCTTCAGCCGGAACAAAACTGCCCATCTGCGCGAGTATCGCCAGCAGCGCATTTTGCCTTAAAAACGTGGACTTACCCGCCATATTCGGCCCGGTCAGCAACCAGATCGGCGCCTCCGTCAGCCCACAATCATTCGCGACGAATGGCGCACCGTCCCTTTGCAAAGCAGCCTCAACTACCGGATGCCGGCCGCCTGAAATTTCAAAGGCGCGACTGTTATCAATCTTGGGGCGGGTCCAGTTTTCCGTAACAGCCAGATGCGCCATGGCCGCGGCCAGATCAATCTCTGCCAATGCCCGCGCCAGCGCGCCCAGCGGTCCGGCCTCGGCCACAATGGCCTTGGTCAGATTGGCATATAGGGTCTTTTCAATCTCCAGAGCGCGACCACCTGCATTCAGAATGCGCGTCTCAATCTCAGACAGTTCTACCGTGGTAAACCGCACCTGATTGGCCGTGGTCTGGCGGTGGATAAACCGATCATCCGCCAGCATCTTTTCGGCATGGGTCGCGGTCGTTTCGATGAAGTAACCCAACACATTATTATGCTTTATCTTCAGCGATGTAACGCCAGACATCTCGACATATTGCGCCTGCATTCCGGCGATGACGGACCGACCCTCATCGCGCAATTTGCGCACGTCATCCAGTTCCGTGTCATATCCCGGCGCAATGAAACCGCCATCGCGGGCCAGCAGTGGCGGCTCCGCGATCAGCGCCTCGTCCAACAGTCCCAGCAGTTCATCATGCCCGGTCAAATCGGCGGCAGCCGTCGTCAACAGATCAGGCATCTCGCCCGGCAACGTCCCGGCCAAAGCCACAGCCTGCCCAAGGGTATTCCGAATGGCTGCCATATCCCGTGGGCCACCGCGATCCAGGGCCAGCCTGGACAAGGCACGATCAAGGTCATGGACCCCGCGCAGCTGATCACGAATATCTGCTGTCAGCCGGTTCTGCTCTGCCAGAAACCCAACGGCGTCCTGACGCGCAGCAATCACTGACAACGCGCAGGAAGGCGAGGCCAATCGCCGCTCCAACAGACGCGCCCCGCCAGCGGTCAGGGTCCGGTCAATGCTGTGCAGCAGTGATCCTTGCCGCCCGCCGCCCATGGCTTGGGTCAGCTCCAGCGATTTGCGGGTGGCAGCGTCAATCTGCATCGCTGCTGACTGACCCTCGAGCACGGGCGGACGCAGCAGGGGCAGGTTACCCTTTTGGGTAATCTCAAGATATTCGGCGACTGCAGACATAGCTGCAATCTCGGCCCGGCCAAAGCTGCCAAACGCGTCCAGAGAGCCGACTTTATAAAGCGAACACAACCGCTTGGCCCCAGCCGTACTGTCAAATGCCGCAGCACCCAGCGTCGTTAAGACGGCACCTGTGTCTGACACAATGCCGGTCCAATCCGCCTCGGACCCATCCACAACAATCACCTCGCGGGGGGTGAGCCGGGCCAGTTCCGGACCCAAGGTCGCCCCCGCACAGGGCATCACGTGAAAGGCCCCGGTTGAGATATCAACCCACGCCAGCGCGCCCTCATTCCGTACCAGATGAAACGCCGCTAGAAAATTGTGCCGGCGCGCATCAAGCAGTGAATCCTCGGTCAACGTTCCGGGTGTCACCAACCGGACAACCTCACGCTTGACTACCGCCTTATAGCCGCGCTTTTTCGCCTCCGCCGGGCTTTCCATTTGCTCGCAGACCGCTACGCGAAATCCCCTGCGGATCAGGGTCAGAAAATACCCCTCTGCGGCGTGATGTGGCACTCCACACATCGGAATGTCCTGATCATCATGCTTGCCGCGTTTCGTCAGGGCGATGTCCAATGCCTCTGCCGCCGCCACTGCGTCGTCAAAAAACATCTCGTAAAAGTCGCCCATCCGGTAAAACAGCAAAGCATCCGGATATTGCGCCTTGATCTCAAGATATTGCGCCATCATGGGCGTAACAGTGGCTTTTGTAGTGCTCATGCATCCCCCGGGATCATCAGCCGCACATTAACAGGCCATGTTTGCGGCGAAACCCCGAAATCAACCCGTTGCAGCCCCATTCCAGAACCCGTTATGTCTTGTGGACCGAAACGGGGGACAGGATGCCAAAGAATAAACTCACGCGTGAAGACGCATTGCAATTTCACATGCAGCCCAGCCCCGGCAAATGGGAGATTCAGGCCACCGTTCCCATGACAACCCAGCGCGATCTGTCGCTGGCCTATTCCCCGGGCGTTGCCATCCCATGTGAGGAAATCGCAGCCGATCCATCCACGGCCTATGATTATACAAACAAGGGTAATCTGGTTGCCGTCATCTCAAACGGCACAGCCGTCCTTGGCCTTGGCAATCTTGGTGCGCTGGGCAGTAAACCGGTGATGGAGGGGAAATCTGTTCTGTTCAAACGGTTCGCCGACGTGAACTCAATCGATATCGAGCTGGATACCGAAGACCCGGACAAGTTCATTGAAGCCGTGCGCCTGATGGGGCCCACCTTTGGCGGCATCAACCTCGAAGATATCAAAGCCCCCGAATGTTTTATCATCGAACAGACGCTGAAAGAGCAGATGGACATCCCGGTGTTTCACGATGATCAGCACGGCACGGCGGTGATTTGTGCGGCGGGTCTGCTGAACGCGCTGCACCTTTCCGGCAAGAAGATAGAGGACGTCAAAATCGTTCTCAACGGGGCAGGCGCAGCGGGAATTGCTTGCCTTGAATTGCTCAAGGCGATGGGCGCCAAACATGACAACTGTATCATGGCGGATACCAAGGGCGTCATTTATCAGGGTCGCACCGAAGGTATGAACCAATGGAAGTCAGCCCATGCCGCCAATACCAAAGCGCGCTCACTGGCGGATGCGATGAAAGGCTGCGACGTGTTTCTTGGCGTCAGTGCCAAGGGGGCCGTGACCCAGGAAATGGTTTCAAACATGGCCGATAATCCGGTTATCTTCGCCATGGCCAATCCGGATCCGGAAATCACACCCGAGGACGCACATGCCGTCCGCGAGGACGCCATCGTTGCCACAGGCCGCAGCGATTATCCCAATCAGGTCAATAACGTGCTTGGTTTCCCATATCTGTTCCGGGGTGCGCTGGATATCCACGCCCGCGCCATCAATGACGAGATGAAGATCGCCTGCGCCGAAGCGCTCGCCGCACTCGCGCGTGAGGATGTGCCTGATGAAGTTGCCATGGCATATGGCAAGAAGCTGACATTCGGACGCGATTATATCATTCCAACCCCATTCGACCCGCGCCTGATCCACCGCATCCCCACGGCAGTTGCACAGGCAGGTATGAAGACCGGCGTCGCCCGCAGGCCTATTGTGGATATGGATGCCTATGAACTGTCATTGAAATCCCGAATGGATCCGACGCAATCCATCCTGCGTAGCCTCAATGCACGTGCACGCGCCAACCAATCAACGCTTGTCTTCGCCGAAGGTGACGACCCCCGCGTATTGCGCGCAGCCGTCCTTTATCAACGCTCTGGCATGGGCAAGGCGCTGGTCGTGGGGCGCGACGATGATGTGAAGGAAAAGCTGACGGCAGAGGGTCTACCCGAAGCGTTTGCTGAGCTTGAAGTCGTCAACGCGGCCAACACCCCGCATCTCGAAACCTACAAGAATTTCCTTTACGATCGCCTGCAACGCAAGGGTTTTGATGCCCAGGACGTTCACCGGATGGCAGCGCGCGACCGGCACGTTTTTGCGGCATTGATGCTGGCCCATGGACACGCGGACGGGATGGTCACCGGGGCCACCCGGAAGTCGGCTCATATCCTTGAACTGATCAACCACGTTTTCGATGCACAGCCACATGACGGGGCTGTTGGCGTAACTGCGGTACTCCATAACGGGCGTATCGTTTTGATATCGGACACGCTGGTGCATGAATGGCCGGATGAGAATGATCTGGCGGATATTGCCGAACGGGGCGCATCTGTGGCGCGGGCATTGGGTCTGGAGCCTCGTGTTGCCTTCCTGTCTTTCTCAACCTTCGGTTATCCAGTTTCAGAACGGGCAGAGAAGATGCATCAGGCGCCAAAAGTGCTGGATGCCCGAAAGGCCGATTTCGAATATGAAGGCGAGATGACGGTCGATGTGGCCCTCAACGCCCAGGCACAGGAAAACTACCCGTTCCAACGGCTGACCGGCCCTGCCAACGTTCTTGTCGTGCCCGCCAGACATTCGGCCTCGATCTCGGTCAAGCTGATGCAGGAAATGGCAGGGGCGACGGTGATTGGGCCAATCCTTTCAGGAATTGGCAAGCCGATCCAGGTCTGCTCAACCGTCTCAACCGTCAATGACATCCTCAATATGGCCGTTATCGCAGCATGTAAGGTGGACTGATGGCAATCTGGAATCTCGGCTCGATCAATGCGGATATTGTCTATGCCGTCCCGCGTATTCCCGCCCCTGGCGAAACGCTTAGCTCAACAGGTCGCCAGACATTTCTGGGCGGCAAAGGGGCCAACATGTCTGTTGCCGCAGCCCGCGCCGCCGCTGAGGTGAAGCATATTGGGGCTGTTGGACCGGATGGGCATTGGGCCGCAGAACGATTGCTGGAATATGGGGTTGGGACCAGCAACATTGCCGAGATCGAAACAGAGACAGCGCAAGCCATCATCATGGTTGATCCACAGGGTGAGAACGCAATTATTCTGCATCCGGGGGCCAATGCTGAAATTCCCCACGCCACCCTGCAAACCGCCATGGCCGAGGCGCAAACGGGCGACTGGCTGATCATTCAGAACGAAACCAATCTGCAAAGGACGGCGGCTGAACTTGGCAAAAAGATGGGACTGCAAGTTGCATATGCTGCTGCCCCTTTTGATGCCGAGAGGGTTCTGGCTGTCATGCCGTATCTTGATTTTCTGATCTTGAACGCGGTTGAGGCCGAACAATTAATGCAAGCGACTGGTCAATCCCCCGGTGATCTGCCGGTGCGGGATGTCATCGTGACGTTGGGCGCGGGCGGGGCTGATTGGTATGGCCGCAGCAGCGTCGAACATTTCGATGCGATCAAGGTGGAACCGGTGGATACAACCGGGGCCGGGGACACATTCACCGGTTACGTTCTTGCTGGTCTCGACCGGGGTATGCCGATGGGTCAGGCCATTGCGCTCGCCATTAAGGCAGGTGCGTTGATGGTCACCCGACATGGGACCGCAGATGTTATTCCCGACCTGTCTGAGGTGCACGCCTTTCACTTTTGAGCAAACGGGGCGGCGTCACCCCAAAGCTCCAGCACCCGCGCATCGCGGCCGCAGGATTCGCGGTAAAATGCATATGCATCACTTTGTTTTTTTGGGCCGCGTCGGGTCAGAATGGTTGATGTGCCACGGTAGTAATCCTGATGATAGGCTTCCGCCTCGTAAAAAGGCGCCGCATTCAAGATCGGGGTCACTATCGTTTGTCCGAGGGCTTGCTGGGCTGTGGATTTCGCGGCCGCTGCCAGTTCACGCTCTTCAGGGTCAGAGGTAAAGATCGCTGTTCGGTAACTCTCACCCCGGTCACAGAATTGACCACCATCATCTGTTGGATCGACGGACCGAAAGAACGCATGCAATAGCTGGGCATAGCTGACAACATCCGCATCATAGGTGATTTCGACCGCCTCGTAATGGCCGGAGCCGCGCAGCGTTTTGTAGGTCGGGTTGGTCGTTGTGCCACCGGTATAGCCGGACACCACTTCGCTGACGCCGTTGATCTTCTCGAAATCGCTTTCGATGCACCAGAAACATCCCCCGGCCAGAACTGCGGTTTTGATATCCTCGGCGGCGGCAATCTGGCCGATGGGCAGCAGGGCAAGCGCCAAGACAACAGGTTTCAACATCATAATTCTCCTTTGCGGACACCCTTTCAGGCTTTCGGTCGAGCAGGCAATCAAGATGGGCGATACTCACGCGCTGTTTACCTCTTGGAACATTACAAACGCTGCCCTAGCGTGCCCCAAACGGAGGAAAAAGATGAGCGACGTAACCACCCATCAGGCAGAAGAAGATGCCCGCAATGACAGCATCCTGATCTATGTTGATGGTCGGATCGTGCCAAAGGCCGAAGCAACGGTCAGCGTCTACGATAGCGGTTTCATGCTGGGTGACGGCGTGTGGGAAGGGTTGCGGCTTTACGATGGTAAATGGGCGTTTATCGACGAACATATCGATCGGCTGTTTGAAGCGGCGAAAGCCATTGATCTGGAAATCGGGATGGATCGCGCCGGGGTGGTGCAGGCGCTGCTGGCGACGCAAGAGGCGAACAAGATGACCACCGATGCCCATGCCCGGTTAATGGTGACGCGGGGCATCAAAACGAGGCCTTTTCAGCATCCCGGCCTGTCCCGGCAAGGGCCGACTTTCGTGATCATAATGGAACATTCCCAGCCGAAAATCCCGCGCCCCATCACATTGGCCACGGTCCCACACCAACGGGGTTTGCCGATGACACAAGACCCGAAGCTTAACAGCCATTCGAAGCTGAACTGCATCCTTGCCTGTATTGCCGCGCAAAAGGCGGGGGCGGATGAGGCGCTGATGCTGGATGTGCATGGGTTCGTGAATACGACCAACGCCTGCAACTTCTTCATTGTCAAAAACGGGGCGGTTTGGACATCCACCGGGGATTACTGCATGAACGGCATAACAAGGCAAAAGGTGATCGATCTGTGCCGGGCCAATGATATCCCAATTCATGAACGAAACTACAGCCTGGTTGATACTTACGCCGCTGATGAGGCTTTTCTGACTGGCACGTTCGGCGCGCAGACCCCCGTCAGCACCATCGATGGACGTCTAATCGGTACGGGCGAATTGGGCCCAATGACCAAACGCCTGCGCGGCCTCTACAAGGACCTGGTAGACCGCTCGTGAGGCTTGCAATGTGGTCCGGGCCGCGCAACCTGTCGACGGCAATGATGTATGCCTTTGGCAACAGGGCGGATTTTGCCATCTGGGACGAGCCGTTCTATGCCCCTTACCTGGCGGCGACCGGGCTGGATCACCCGATGACGGACGATATCATCGCGGCGCATGAAACTGACGCGCAGATCGTGGCGCAGCTTTGCATCGGGCCAATTCCCGGTGGAAAGCAGCACTTTTACATGAAGCATATGCCGCATCACATGATCGATGGCTTTCCGCTGGATTGGGCGCAGGACTGTGTGCATGTGCACCTCATCAGACACCCGGCGCGGGTGATCGCCAGTTATGGGGCCAAGCGCGATGAAATGACGTTGGAAGATATCGGATTCCCGCAGCAAGCGGCAATTTACAATGCGCTGGGCGGGGTTGTGATCGACAGCGCAGACATCCGGACCGACCCAAAGGGCATGTTGGTGAAACTCTGCGATGCCATTGGCTTGCCATTCGATCCCGCGATGCTGTCATGGCCCGCCGGGGCCCGTAAAGACGACGGGGTCTGGGCCAAGCACTGGTATGAGACTGTGCATAAAAGCACTGGATTTGCTGGGGCTGAAGGGCCATTGCCCAGAGTCGATCCGCCCTACGACAGCTTGCTGGACAATGCGTTGCCGTATTACGACGCTTTGGCGGCACGGAAACTCTAGGCCTGTAACAACTCGCCCAGTTTCATCGCCACGCGGGCATCGCCTGACACTTTCAGCTTCCCCATCATGACGCCGGTCATTGGGTTCAGCTTGCCGGTGATCAGCTTGGCAAGGTTTGACTGGGTGATCCTGATTGTGCAATCGGTGTCCCGGTCGTCGCGGCTCACGGTATTATCGGCCAGAACGATGACACCATCCTTGCCGCAATCAAACTTCAGACTGCCATCAAACTGCCGCGTCGACAGCCCCTGCTGCATTCGCCCCGCGATTTCCGAAATATCCAAACCATCCTCCCTCATGATTTACTCAATCGGTAGGGAGGTAATCCAATATCTGCAACCCTGACGCTGGGTGACCTGTTAGAGCACCTTCTCCAACTGCACTTCGCCATCGGACATCTTGCCTGTCAGCGCATAGCCTAGCGACTGATACATGCCAATCGCCGCAGCGTTATCCTCAACTGCCTGAATCTGGACGCAGCGCCGCCCGCGTTTGCGGCCCCAGTCCTCGGCAAAGGCCATAGCGGCGGACCCAAATCCGTTGCCCTGAAACTCCGTCCCGATCAGTAGCCGCCAGACATAGACGGCATCGGGGGCGTCAATCTCGCTCCGGTCGTCATGTTCGGCCATGTCGATCAGGGCCATCAGTCCCACGCGGGTGTCATCATCCCAAAGGCAAAAGTCATAGGCGCCGGTTTCAAAACGAGCTTGCGCAATGGTAACGGCATTGGGCGCGATAAACCGATCCTGATCCGCCCGCACGGTGACTTTGTGCAATGGCACAACGTCATCCATGGTGATCGGGCGGATGTCGATCATCTCCGGCGGTTCCTTGCGGCGAGCAGTTTCAGACGCAATGCGTTCAACTGAATGAACCCTTGTGCGTCGGTCTGGTCATAGGCGCCCATGTCATCCTCGAAGGTTACATGTTCCTCGGAATAGAGCGTTTCATCAGACCAGCGGGCCACTGTAGCGCAGGACCCTTTGTACAGCTTCACCCGGACGGTGCCGGACACATGTTCCTGTGACTTGTCGATGAGCGCCTGCAACATCTCGCGTTCGGGCGAGAACCAGAAACCGTTATAGATCAGCTCTGCATAACGCGGCATAATGCTATCTTTCAGATGCCCGGCACCGCTATCCAGCGTGATCTGCTCAATGCCGCGATGGGCTTCCAGCAGGACCGTGCCGCCGGGTGTTTCATAGATGCCTCGGGATTTCATCCCGATGAACCGGTTTTCCACCAGATCAAGGCGACCGACGCCATGCTTGCCGCCCAATTCGTTCAGCTTGGTCAGTATCGTCGCGGGCGACATCGCCTCACCATTGATTGCGACCGCATCGCCTTTTTCAAAGGTGATTTCGACCATCTCAGCCTGATCGGGCGCTTCTTCCGGTGAAACAGTCCGCTGATAGACGTGTTCCGGTGCTTCCTCTGCCGGATCCTCGAGGATTTTGCCCTCGGATGACGTATGCAGCAGGTTCGCATCCACGCTGAACGGGGCCTCGCCGCGTTTGTCCTTTGCAATCGGGATCTGATGTTTCTCGGCGAAATCGATCAGCTTGGTACGGCTGCCCAGATTCCATTCGCGCCACGGGGCGACGACCTTAATCTCGGGATTCAGCGCATATGCGGCCAGTTCAAATCTGATCTGATCATTGCCCTTGCCTGTCGCACCATGGGAAATCGCGTCAGCGCCTTCGGCGGCAGCAATCTCGACCAGACGTTTGGAGATCAGAGGACGCGCGATCGATGTGCCTAAAAGATAAAGGCCCTCATACAGTGCATTCGCGCGGAACATCGGAAACACGAAATCGCGCACGAACTCTTCACGCAGATCTTCGATATAGATGCTTGAGGCACCCATCATCTCGGCCTTTTTTCGGGCCGGCTCCAACTCCTCGCCCTGACCCAGATCAGCGGTAAAGGTCACAACCTCGCAGTCATATTCTGTCTGCAACCACTTCAGGATGATCGAGGTATCAAGTCCGCCAGAATAGGCGAGAACGACTTTCTTTGGAGCAGTCATGCGCGGGCCCTTGCGTCAGATGTGTCTAAAACCGCGCGATAGCGGTTTTCGCAAGGCAGGGCAAGGACACGGGCGTTGACGGCCATCCTGCCGCATGCAAACACCAAAGCGTTACACGCAAGAGAGGCGACGCATGGCACTTCAGTTCGTTCGGCATGCATTCATGATGGTGTTCAGCAACCTTGGACAGGCATTGCGGGTCTCTGCGGGGCCAATCCTGCTGACAGTGGCAATTATCTATTTTGTGGCGAAGGCGTTCAAAGTTGGCCCTGCGACAGTCATGATGATGTTCATGAATCCCGAAACAGCCAACCCGATGTTTGCATTACTTCTTTTTGGCGGGCTGTTTCTGATCATCTTCGTGGCCTCCTGGGTCGCGGTTGCCTGGCACCGGTTCATCCTGAAAGAGGAATATGCCCATGTCCTGCCAACCATCGCAAATCGACCCATTGGGTCCTACCTTTGGATGTCGATCAAACTTGGTTTGCTTGTCGCACTCGCGTCATTTGTCATAAATTTCTTTGGCAGTATCTTGATCGCAGCACTTGGGTTGCAGGGTTCATTCATCGCCGGGTCTGTGCTGGGGTTGGCATCAGGGATCCTGACAAGCTACCTTTGGTTCCGGATCGCACTTACCTTGCCAGCCAGCGCCGTGGCTGAACCAATGCGCATCGCAGAGTCACTGGCGCAGACGGATCCCGTAAAGAACACTATTTTTCAGGTGGTGCTTATCATGGTTGGCATCAACCTTTTGATCCAGCTTTGCCTCGCTACTTTGATTGAGTTGCCGTTTCCGGTGTTCTTGGTCTTCGGTGGCGCCATGTATTGGCTGAATTTTATGGTTGGCCTTAGCATCCTAACCACGCTTTACGGGCACCTGATCGAAAAGCGTCCGCTAGTCGAATAGGCTGGTGACGAACCGGGCATCACCCGGGCCGATTTCCCGGATTGCATCTAGCGGGTCCATCCACAGCGGGATGTGATCAGGCTCGGTCGGGGGGCCCAGCTGTCGGACGGGCCTGGCGAGGTAAATGTGGCACAGCTTTTCGGCGTACTTGTCATATTCGGGCATGTAGACGAACCGCCTGAACGCGCCCAGCCTACGCGGATGCGAAATCCGCCAACCTGTTTCCTCAAACACTTCGCGATGCAATGCCTGCACCGGACTTTCCCCCGGATCAATGCCGCCACCGGGCAGCTGAATCTCAAAATGTGGATCACCCTGATAGGTCAATAACAGCCGCCCGTTCAGCGGCAGGATGGCATAGGCCCCGGGGCGCAATTCATACCGCTGCCCGTTTATCGGCACATCGCCATACCGTCTGATCATTGCTTACCCCTTGGACGCGCGGTTGCTCCGCCTATATAGGCGCGGTATGCCAACTCCTGACATGTTAGGAAAGACCATGAGCCTCGGCACCCAAATCGCTTGGGACGATACCGTCCTGCCGTTTCAACTTGATGCTTCCGACATCCGTGGCCGCGTCGCCCGGCTGGACGGGGTGTTGGAACAGGTGTTGTCACAGCATAATTATCCGCCGCTGGTCGAAGGGTTGGTGGCCGAAATGGCGTTGCTGACCGCCCTGATTGGCCAAACCGTCAAACTGCGGTGGAAACTGTCGCTGCAAGTGCGCGGTTCTGGACCCGTGCGCTTGATTGCGACTGATTATTATGGGCCAACCGATGATGGGCAGCCCGCGCGTATTCGCGCCTATGCGTCTTATGATGCGGAAGAACTTGATGAGACGGCTGACCCATTCAGCCAGATTGGCAGCGGCTATTTTGCGATCCTCATCGATCAGGGTCAGGGTATGACCCCTTACCAAGGGATCACACCGATTGCAGGCGGATCACTATCAGCATGTGCGGAAACCTATTTTGCGCAATCCGAACAGTTGCCGACCCGGTTTTCGCTGACTTATGGGCAGTCGCAACTGCCGGGTGAAGCCACCCACTGGCGGGCAGGCGGTGTGATGTTGCAACATATGCCGAAAGCATCGCCCGAAATGTCCGGTGAAGGCGGCTCTGGCGAGGCTGGGTTACTTGATGCGACCGATATACTTGACGCGGACGAAGGTGAAAACTGGAACCGCGCCAATGCGCTGCTGGACACGGTCGAAGAGATTGAGCTGATTGGCCCAAGCGTTGCCCCAACGGATCTATTGGTCCGGTTGTTCCATGAAGAACAGCCAAGGGTGTTTGACGCGCAGGCAATCAGTTTCGGCTGTAGCTGTTCGGAAGATAAGGTGCGGCAAAGCCTGTCGATCTATTCAGCCAAAGACATTGGGACCATGACTACCGACGAGGGCACGGTGACCGCCGATTGTCAGTTCTGCGGTGCGCATTACAGTTTTGATCCCGATACGCTCGGGTTCGAGGCCAAGGATGCCAGTGCCTGATCTGGAAAAACGACTATTGAACGCGCTGTCCCAAAAGGGCGGCGCGTCGTCCGATTTCGATCTCAACAAGGATGTGCAGGCACCCGATTGTAAGCTGACGCCAGCGGCGGTGCTGGTGGCGATCCGCGCCGAGGCGGAGACGCTTATCCTGACCAAAAGGTCTGCCCGGCTGAAACATCACCCCGGCCAGATCGCATTTCCCGGGGGCAAGCAGGACCCAGATGACAGGAGCCCGCAAGCCGCTGCCCTGCGTGAGGCACATGAGGAAATTGGTTTGCCGTATGATATTGTTCAGGTTTTGGGCAATTTGCCGTCGCATCAGACGGTCACTGGCTATCAGGTGACGCCGGTACTGGCCTTGGTGACAGGGGATTATGATCCCACTCCCGAGGCAGGGGAGGTCAGCGAAGTGTTTGAGGTGCCGCTTGCTCATTTTTCTGACCCGGGGATGTACCGGGTTGAGGGGCGGCGGTGGCAAGGGCGCAAGCGGTACTACTACACCGTGCCATACGGTCCCTATTATGTCTGGGGGGCGACGGCCCGGATATTGCGTGCATTGGCGGAGCGGATGTCATGACCCGGATTGATGCGCCATGGCTAACCGGCAAACCCGCCCAGCTGGTCTGCGGTTTGCTGAAGGATGCAGACCATCAGGTCTGGTTCGTCGGTGGCTGCGTGCGCAACGCATTGATCAATGAACCAGTGGCGGATCTGGACCTGTCCACGGATGCAAGGCCGCAAAAGGTGGTGAAACTGGCGCGGGCCGCTGGGCTGAAGGTGATCCCGACCGGGATCGACCATGGCACCGTCACTGTTGTCGCTGATGACATCCCGTTTGAAATCACGACATTCCGTCGCGATGTAGCAACTGACGGACGGCGTGCAACCGTGGCTTTTGCTGATAACATGTTGGATGACGCAAAGCGGCGGGATTTCACCATGAACGCGCTTTATGCCGGGCCAGATGGGATTGTCGCCGACCCGCTTGGCGGCCTGCCGGACCTGCTCAGGCGGCGTATCCGGTTCATCGAAGATGCCGATACCCGGATCAAGGAGGACTACCTGCGCATCCTGCGCTTTTTCCGGTTCAACGCGTGGTACGGTGACCCGGCTGAGGGGCCGGATGCCGACGGGCTTGCCGCCTGCGCGGCCAATGTCGAAGGGCTCAGCTCGCTTTCCGTGGAGCGGGTTACATCGGAAGTGTTGAAACTGCTCCGCGCCCCGGATCCGGCGCCGGCTACTGCATCCATGGCGGCAACCGGCGCGTTGGGGCTGGTTTTGCCGGGGGCAACGGCCGACCCGCTGGCGGTTCTGGTGCATATTGAACAGCAAAACAACGTTGCGCCTGACCCGATCCGGCGCCTCGCGGTGTTGGGTGGTAATCCAAGTCAGAACCTGCGCCTGTCCAAGGCGCAGATGGCCCAGTTAGATCACATCAGCAGCGATCTGCCGGAAGCAGAGGCTGCGTATCGGTTTGGAGAAAAGTCTGGAATTGACCGGCTGATGGTGACGGTTGCTGCGATGGGGCAAGCGGTTGATCCTGATGCGATCAGAAAAATAAGACACGCCGCGAACCGGACTTTCCCCCTGACCGCTGCCGACCTTATGCCGAAACTGAAAGGGCCAGCGCTGGGCAAAGCGTTGAAAGCGGCCGAGCAGCGGTGGATCGATTCCGGCTTTACCCTGACAAAGGCTGACCTGATTGACTGAATTTCTGCCCCTGATCGGGTTCGTGTTCCTTGGGTTATTCTCACCGGGGCCAAACGTCATCTTACTGACCGCGTCCGGGGCAAGGTTTGGGTTCCGGCGAACTGTGCCACATGTGCTGGGCGTAGCCATCGGGGTGGGAATCACATCAGCAATCACGGGGTATGGGGTTGGGGCGCTGTTGCAACAGCAGCCTCGGTTGATGCTTGCATTGAAAATCGGGGCCTGCCTTTGGATCCTATGGATAGCCTATCAGTTGTGGCATGCGGATCCAGACCGGCAGCAAGGGCGCGACCGGCCCTTCACGTTTGGAGAGGCAGTACTGTTCCAATGGATCAACCCCAAAGTCTGGGCAGTGGCGCTGAGTGCCATGGCTTACGTGCCCGCGATGTCGCAAACGCAGCAGGCGGGCACCTTGGCGGCAACGTTCTCCAGCATCAATCTGGGAGTTTGCCTGTTCTGGTCAGCGGCGGGGGTAGTGCTGGCCTATCTGCTGACCAACCCGACAGCCTGGCGCATCTTCATGCGCATTATGGCACTCGCGCTGGGCGTGTTTTCAGTTCTGGTTTTCCTCTGACAAAATCCTTGCTATGTCTGCGGCACCCCTACCCGTAAGGCAGACCAATGTTTCGATATTTCGAAGGCCTGGTCGATCCCTATACCGCGTATCAGGAGACCGACACGCCGCCCAAGCGGCTCTATCCGTTTCTGCGTCTCTATGCAGAACCGTTCAAACGTATATTGGTGATTGCCGGGATTGCTTCGGTGATGATCGCGGGCGTGGAAATTTGGCTTCTTGGCTATGTCGGGCGTTTGGTTGACACCATGTCCAGCGGGACGCCAGCACAGGTTTGGGCACGCTACGGCACTGAATTTATTCTCGTTGCACTGTTCATTCTGACGCTGCGGCCGCTGCTCCATATCTTTCAGGTCATGCTGCTGAATAACACGATCTTCCCCAACTTCGTGACGCTGGTGCGCTGGCGGGCGCATAAACATGTGCTGCGACAATCGGTTGGCTGGTTCGAGGATGACTTCGCAGGCCGGATCGCCAACAGGATCATGCAAACACCCTCCGCCGCAGGCGAGGTTGTGTTCCAGCTTTTTGATGCGCTGACCTTTGCAGCGGCCTATGTCGTGGCGGCCACAGTTCTTTTGGGGCAGGCGGATATCCGGCTGATCATCCCGCTGCTTTTATGGTTGATCCCTTATCTGTTCCTGCTGCGCTGGGTCGTCAAACGGATCGGCCCCGCATCGGAAGCGGCATCAAACGCCCGCAGCAAGGTCACGGGCCGGATCGTTGATAGCTACACGAATATCCATTCGGTCAAGATGTTCGCCCATCACGACCGCGAAATCGCCTATGCCAAGGAAGCGATTGAAGATAGTCGCCAGACCTTTCAGGCCGAAATGCGACTTTACACCATCATGGATGTCGGCCTGATGATCTTGAACGGCCTGTTGATCGTGGGTGTTGTGGGCTGGTCCATGTGGCTTTGGGGTATGGGCACCGGGACAGTTGGGGTCGTTGCCGTTGCGACTACACTGGCCCTGCGCCTGAACGCCATGTCCGGCTGGATCATGTGGGCGACCAGCAATTTCTTCCGCGAATTGGGAGTAGTGTCCGAGGGCATGCAAACCATCGCCCAGCCGATCACCCTGTTGGATAGCGGGGCGGAGACGCTAAAGATCAGCGAAGGCGCGGTTGAGATTCAAAATCTGTCACACCACTACGGGAAGGAAACCGGTGGTCTGGATGAGATCAACCTTTCAGTTTGTGCAGGCGAAAAGGTTGGGCTGGTCGGGCAATCCGGTGCGGGCAAGTCCACGCTGGTCAAGCTGCTTCTGCGGTTTTACGACGCCGAACGCGGCGTCATCCGCATCGACGGGCAAGACATCATGCAGGTAACGCAGGACAGTTTGCGCCGGAATATCGGCATGGTGCAGCAGGACAGCGCGCTGCTGCACCGCTCCGTGCGCGACAACATCATCTATGGCTATCCAGAGGCGACCGAAGATCAGATGATCGCCGCAGCCCGCAAGGCTGAGGCGCATGATTTCATCGTTGGTCTTGAAGACAATGAAGGGAACAAGGGCTATGACGCCAAGGTCGGCGAACGCGGTGTCAAATTGTCGGGCGGACAACGCCAGCGCATCGCCCTTGCACGGGTGATGTTGAAAGATGCGCCAATCCTTCTCTTGGATGAAGCGACCAGCGCCCTAGATAGTGAAGTCGAAGCCGCTATTCAGCGCACGCTTTATGGCATGATGGAAGGCAAGACAGTGATCGCGATTGCCCACCGCCTTTCCACGATCGCGCAGATGGATCGGATCATTGTCATGGATCAGGGCCGAGTTATCGAAGACGGCACCCATGACGCGCTGCTGACGGCAAACGGACAATATGCACGGTTCTGGGCGCGGCAATCAGGCGGCTTTCTGGGGCAGGAAACACAGGTCGCAGAATGAAACCGGAAACATGGATTGACCCCTTTCAAAGGGCCGATGGACCACCCCCGCAAACGCTGATGGCGTTTCTGGGGTGGTGCGTGCGCGGAAGCCTGGGAGTTACCGGCCTCGCGGGTTTCGTCTCTGCGATGGCTGGTACGCTGGAGGTACTGACAGCCCTGATGCTGGGCTGGGTGATTGACGCCGCGCTCAACGCGGACGCCGACACCTATTTTTCTGATAACATGGCTCTTCTGCTGGGGGTCACGGCGTTCTTTGTCATTCTGCGCCCGATCATCCTTGGCATCTCTGGCATGATGCAGGCTGTTGTTGTTGGACCATCGCTTGGCAACCTGATCCTGTCACGGTTGCATCGGCATTCGCTGGGCCAGTCGGTCACGTTCTTCGATGACGACTTCGCTGGACGCATTGCGCAAAAGCAAATGCAGGCTGCGCGTGCGACAACAGACCTGATCGTGGATATGATCCACACCGTCGCATTCGCGTTGGCCTCGTTAGTTGGCTCCGTCATCTTATTGCTGACCATTGATCTGCGTACGGCTGGTCTTCTGGCGCTTTGGGTGATGGCGTATATTGGCATGATCCGCTTTTTCATGCCGCGCATTCGCGTCCGTTCAAAGGCGCGCGCAGCGACCCGCGCCATGGTCACGGGTCAGGTTGTGGATACGATCACCAACATCAAGACGGTCAAACTGTTCGCCCATGATGATCACGAGGATCGGTCAGCAATCGATGCCATGGCGAACTATTGGGGTACGGCCGTCACATATGGGTGGATGTCAGCCTCTTTCCGGTTCTGGCTCATGGCGCTGGGCGGGCTGTTACCCATACTCTTGGTGGGAACCACGCTGTATTTCTGGACGGTGGGCACGGCCACGGCCGGTGATATCGCCGCTGCGGGCGCAATTGCGCTGCGCCTGTCGCAAATGACCGGCTGGGTCAGTTTCACACTCATGGGCATGTATGCCAATGTGGGCGAGATCGAGGATGCCATGCACACGCTCAGCCCGCCGCACAAGCTGACGGATGCGCCAGATGCCACGACTTTGAACGCGCATGAGGGGGCGATCACCCTCGACGATGTCTCGTTCAGCTATGGTGGTGGCCCGGGTGGTCTGGATCACGTGACACTGTCGATCCGGCCTGGTGAGAAGCTGGGTCTTGTCGGGGCGTCGGGCGCTGGGAAGTCTACCCTCGTTGCCTTGTTGTTGCGGCTTTACGACACCGAGGGTGGTGGCGTCACTATTGACGGGCAGGACGTCCGCGACGTGACGCAGGAGAGCCTGCGCCGACAGATCGCCATGGTCACGCAGGAAACGGCTATGTTCAATCGTTCCGCGTTGGACAACATCCGCTATGGCAAACCCGACGCCACGCAGGCCGAGATCGAGGCGGCTGCGAAGCAGGCTGAGGCGCATGATTTCATTCTGGATCTCGAGGACCACAAGGGTCGCCAAGGCTATGCGGCGCATCTTGGCGAACGCGGGGTGAAACTCTCAGGCGGCCAGCGCCAGCGCATCGCCATCGCAAGGGCAATCCTGAAAGACGCACCTATCCTTGTGTTGGATGAAGCCACCAGCGCGCTTGATTCCGAGGTGGAGGCAGCGATTCAACAAGCATTGGAGCGCATCATGGATGGTAAGACGGTCATTGCCATCGCGCACCGTCTGTCGACCCTTGCCCGGATGGACCGGATCGTTGTGCTTGACGCGGGACGCATTGTCGAAGAGGGCACCCATGCTGATTTGCTGACACAAGACGGGCTTTATGCCCGCTATTGGAACCGGCAGTCTGGCGGGTTTATCAATGTGAAAGAAGCGGCTGAATAAATGTTGACGATTGAAAGCCTGAACCACCTTGGGCTGGGTCGTGCCTCTGACGGGCAGTCGGTCTTGCCGCGCACCTTACCTGGGGAAGAAGTGGACGTTGCACAGGACGGCAGCGTGCGGATCGTGATGCCATCGCCGAACCGGGTCACTGCCCCCTGCAGGCATTTCAAATCCTGTGGTGGCTGCGCAATGCAGCACGCGTCAGATGCGTTTGTTGCCGATTGGAAAGTTGAGATTGTGACAACCGCGCTAAAGGCGCGTGGGCTTTCAGCGGAGATGCGGCCAATCGCAACATCGCCCGCCAATTCGCGCCGACGGGCGAAGTTTTCAGGGCGTCGCACCAAAAAAGGGGCCATGGTTGGTTTTCACGCCAAAGGGTCCGATACGTTGATCCAAGTGCCTGATTGCCAGTTGATCACACCTGCTCTTGCTCAGATCTTGCCCGGACTAGAGGTGTTGACCGTTGCGGCCTGTTCGCGCAAGGGCGAAATTGACCTGACGGTGACGGATGCACCGCTCGGGCCGGATATTCTTGTCGAAACCGAGAAGCCGCTGACCCCGCAATTGCAGATCGAGATGGCGAATTTTGCGCAGACCCATGGGTTGTCAAGGCTGGCCTGGAACGATGAAACCGTTGTCACGATCAACGCCCCGGTGCAGGATTTCGGCGGCACTGGCGTGACGCCGCCGCCTGGGGCGTTCTTGCAAGCCACGAAAGAGGGCGAGCTGGCGCTACTGACAGCCATCACCGAAATCACCGAAGGCACCTCTCGGATCGTTGATTTATTTGCTGGTTGTGGGACATTCACCCTGCCATTGGCCAAACGGGCTGAAGTTCATGCCGTCGAAGGCAGTGGTGATATGTTGGATGCGCTCGACCGCGGATGGCGGGCCGGGCACCAGCTGCGCAAGGTGACCACTGAAACACGGGACTTGTTCCGGCGACCGCTTGAACCGGATGAGCTGGCGCAGTTTGACGCCGCAGTAATCGACCCACCTCGCGCCGGGGCAGAGGCACAGATCGCAACGCTGGCACAATCGGATATCGGCACCATAGCCATGGTGTCCTGCAACCCTGTCACTTTCGCACGCGATTCGACCACATTGATCGATGCAGGCTTCGCCATGAACTGGGTGCGGGTGGTGGATCAGTTTCGCTGGTCGCCACATGTCGAGGTCGTGGGTTCCTTTAGCAGGACATAGCGGGACCGTATCCCCTTCAGCCTACCGCTTCAGGTCGTCGACCAGAAAATCATACACCCGGCGAAGCGATCGGCGCGCGTAGTCTGACCCTACCACGATCTTGGCCTAGTGGGAGGGCTTGTGTTTGCGTCGGGTGAACGCATCAAAGTTGTAACCGAGGCATAAGGTCTTTTTTGCAATATCCCTGTTGTACTCATGATTGAAAATGGGTTCTCTGACAACATGACTACAGCCTTGATTTCCCATGATGACTGCCTTGATCACGTCACACCGCCCGGCCATCCGGAGCAGGTGGCCCGGTTAGATGCTGTTCTTGGCGCGTTGAAGGAGTTTGATCTGCTTCGCGTTAAGGCGCCCATGGCTGCGGAGGATGATTTGTTGCGCGTCCATCCAAAGGCCCATGTCGACGCTATTCATGCGGCAGCCCCAACCGAGGGCTGGCGCTCGCTGGATGCTGATACACATATGTCAGCGGGCACATTGACGGCGGCCTATCGCGCGGCAGGCGGCGTCATCCGCGCCGTTGATATTGTGATGGGTGGCGAAGCCACAAATGCATTTGCAGCCATCCGCCCCCCGGGTCATCACGCGGAACGGCAGACCGCCATGGGTTTTTGCTTTTTCGGCAATGTGGTGGTCGGGGCCAAACATGCGTTGGAGCATCACGGGCTGGATCGGGTCGCAATTGTGGATTTCGACGTGCATCATGGCAATGGCACACAGGACCTGATCGAGGATGATCCGCGCATTCTGTTTTGTTCCACCCATCAATCGCCGCTTTATCCGGGCACGGGTGCAGCCCATGAAGTTGGTGTCGATAACGTCCTGAATGTCCCCCTGCCGGATGGGACCGGTTCCGAAGGTTTTCGCGATGCGATGGAGCGGCTTGTACTGCCGCGTGTCGATGCGTTTTGTCCGCAACTTCTGATCATTTCCGCCGGATTTGATGCACATGCGGCTGATCCATTGGCTGGCATGGCATTGGAGACCGAAGATTTCGCCTGGGTGACGAGGCGCTTATGCGATTTGGCTGAAAAACACTGTGATGGCCGGGTGGTATCAAGCCTTGAAGGCGGCTATGACTTGCCCGCGCTGGGCGCATCTGCTGCTGCCCATGTCAGGATACTGGAGGAACGCGGCCGATGAGCGATGTAGATCAGATGAGCTTTGAAGATGCGATCAAGGAACTTGAAACGGTCGTTGGGCAATTGGAACGCGGCGATGTCGCGCTGGATGAAAGCATCGCGCTATATGAACGGGGCGCGGCCCTCAAAGCCCGTTGCGAGGCCAAGCTGAAGGAAGCCGAAGAAAAGGTTGCCAAGATCACCTTGGGCGAGGGTGGTGAACCAAAAGGGACGGCGCCACTGGATGGCTGACGGCAAGACCCCACCATTCCGGGTGCCAATGGTCAAGGGCCTCGCCCGTCGCTCGTTCAAGGAATCGCTGAGCTACGCCGCTGAAGTGGCCGAGGCACGGATCGGGTTTGCCCTTGCGGGGGCCGATGGCCCGGTCGTCGACGCGATGAAATATGCTGTAGCGGGCGGCAAGGCACTGCGCGCGTTCCTGGTGCTGGAAACAGCCCGATTACATGGCATCAACCCGGCTGCTGCTGCGGGTGCTGCGGCAGCGATCGAATGCCTGCATGCCTATTCACTGGTCCATGATGACCTGCCTTGCATGGATGATGATGCTCTGCGGCGTGGCCAGCCGACCGTCCATGTCAAATGGGATGAGGCGACTGCCGTACTGACCGGCGACGCATTGCAGGCACTGGCCTTTGAATTGCTGGTCCAGACCGAATGCCCACCGCGCGCCAAGTTGAGTCTTGTGATGACATTGTCCAATGCGTCGGGTGTGCGCGGCATGGTCGGTGGCCAAGCCGCTGACATTGCTGCAGAAATCACGGACACCCCCCTGACATTGGACGAAATCACCGCCCTTCAGGCACGCAAGACCGGCGCGCTGATCCAGTGGTCCGCTCTTGCTGGTGCCCGCATTGCAGAGGCCGAACGTGGCCCCCTTTCGATTTATGGAGAAGCGCTTGGGCTGGCTTTCCAGATCGCCGATGATGTTCTCGATGTCGAAGGCGATGCGACAACAGTTGGCAAGGCCGTTGGTAAGGATGCTACTGCCGGAAAGGCAACGTTTGTTTCGCTTTTGGGGCTGGATGGGGCGAAACGTCGCGCCGCAGAGCTGGTACAAGAGGCTTGTGATGCGCTATCTCCTTACGGTGAAGACGCCAAGACGTTAAAAGAAGCCGCCCGCTTTGTAATCGCGCGGACGCATTGAAAGGGTCGCCATGTCAGACCAGCCCCACACCCCCGTTCTTGACCGGGTGAATACGCCCGACGACATGAAAACCATGTCGGATGCAGAATTGCGGCAATTGGCGGATGAGCTGCGGGCGGAAACCATTGCAGCGGTATCGGTAACCGGTGGCCATCTGGGCGCTGGGCTGGGCGTGGTCGAAATGACAGTTGCATTGCATGCCGTTTTTGATGCGCCGCGAGACAAGATCATCTGGGACGTGTCGCACCAATGCTACCCCCACAAGATCCTGACTGGTCGGCGCGACCGGATTCGCACTCTGCGGATGGAAGGCGGGCTGAGCGGTTTTACCAAACGGTCCGAAAGCCCCTATGATCCTTTCGGTGCCGCGCATTCCAGCACCTCGATTTCCGCAGCGCTGGGCTTTGCTGTCGCCCGCGATCTGGGTGGCGAAGGGGGCGATGCGATTGCCGTGATCGGTGACGGAGCGATGTCGGCGGGCATGGCCTACGAGGCGATGAACAATGCAGGCCATCTGGGCAAGCGGTTGATCGTGATCCTGAATGACAATGAGATGTCGATTGCGCCGCCGACCGGCGCGATGTCGTCCTACCTGTCGCGCCTTTACGCCGGCGAGCCATTTCAGGAGTTTAAGGCGGCCGCCAAAGGGGCCGTATCGCTGCTGCCGGAGCCGTTCCGCGAAGGGGCCAAACGCGCCAAGGATATGCTGAAGCATATGACCGTTGGCGGTACTTTGTTTGAAGAGCTGGGGTTCTCTTATCTGGGGCCCATTGATGGGCACGACATGGAACAGCTTTTGTCGGTGTTGCGGACGGTGAAGGACCGCGCCGATGGGCCGATCCTCATCCATGCGGTAACCAGGAAAGGCAAGGGGTACGCCCCGGCAGAGGCCGCAAGTGACAAGGGCCATGCAACCGCCAAGTTTGATGTTGTCACCGGCGAACAGAAAAAGGCGCCCAGCAATGCGCCATCCTATACATCCGTCTTTGCCGAAAGCCTGCTGAAACACGCAGCCGCCGATCCGCGCATCTGTGCGGTGACCGCGGCGATGCCCGATGGCACCGGCCTGTCGAAATTCATGGAACGCTATGCCAGCCGCTGCTTTGATGTTGGTATCGCCGAACAGCATGCAGTGACCTTTAGCGCGGGGTTGGCGGCAGGTGGGATGCGCCCCTTCTGCGCGCTATATTCGACATTCCTGCAACGCGGCTATGATCAGGTCGTGCATGATGTGGCGATCCAGCGCCTGCCGGTCCGCTTCGCGATTGACCGGGCGGGCCTTGTTGGTGCGGATGGCGCGACCCATGCAGGGTCGTTTGATATTGGTTATCTCGCGAACTTGCCGGGTTTTGTGGTGATGGCTGCTGCAGATGAAGCGGAGCTGGTCCGCATGGTGGCCACCGCAGCCGCGCATGATGACGGCCCGATTGCATTCCGTTTCCCGCGTGGCGAAGGTGTGGGTGTCGAAATGCCCGACGATCCTCAGACACTGGAAATCGGCAAAGGGCGGATAATCCAGAAAGGCGCACGTGTCGCGATCCTGTCTTTCGGCACCCGTCTGCAAGAGGTGATGCGCGCCTGCGAGGCGTTGCAGGCGAAGGGCATCACGCCGACCGTAGCCGATGCCCGCTTTGCCAAGCCGCTTGATCAAGAGATGATACTGACCCTGGCTGCCGATCATGACGCGCTGATCACCATCGAAGAGGGTGCGGTTGGCGGCTTTGGTAGCCACGTCGCGCAGATGCTGTCGGAGCAGGGGGTTTTTGACCAGGGTTTGAAATTCCGGTCCATGGTCTTGCCCGATATCTTCATCGATCAGGCCAGCCCTGCGGCGATGTACGAAACAGCCGGCCTCAGCGCATCCCACATCGAAACAAAAGTGTTGGAGGTATTGGGCGTCACCCAGATGGATGCGCATAAAGCCTCCTAGATTCCCAAGATATCGAACCTCAACCGATGGTTGTTGCCGATATGGAATAAATGCGTTTTCAGGAAATCACTGACCTACGCTAACCCGCTAAATTTATTTGACTAATTCGACTGTGCAACGGGTTAGAATTTATTTCTGAATGTGCCGGAAGTCACTGTGAAATCATTAACAATTCGTTAAACTATGACCTAAGATGTGTTCCATTTTGTGGTTCTGAGGATTTTTATGACGCTATGTATTGGTAAGAGGCGTTCTTGGGCGCTGCGGTCTGGGCTTTTGAATACCACCGCTATTGTCGGAATCTCGGCACTTATAAGCGCAACAACCCCACACATGGCGTCTGCCGATGATCTGACCTGGGATAGTGAAGCTGGGGTGAACGGCCTTCAAAACGGAGGCGGTGTCTGGGAAGAGGGCGGTGGCAGCAATCAGAATTGGCAGGACCAGGCCGATCCTGAATTTGGCGCTCCGGATAACAATGACGCCAACACACGCTTCAATGATGGCGACACAGTTACATTCCAGGATCTAGGTGGCAGTACGGCGACAATTGATCTGGGCGAAACCGTTGCACCTGCGGCGATGACCTTTGACTCTGGCGGTTTCACAATCGGCAATGGCGGCGACACAGATAATGTGATCGCTGTTACCGGCAGCATGAGCATCGAAATCGTGACCGGGGATGCCACTTTCGATGCGGCATTGGCCAATGGTGGCACTGTCACAATCAACGGCGGCGGCGGTGATGGGACATTGATCCTGAATGCTACAAATGACGATGGCGATGGCGGGACATCCGCCACCTATCAGTTGCAATCCGGCGGACTGACGATCAACGGATCAACCGCAGCAGGTGATGCTGTTATCGTCGGCACAGGCATAGCTGGCGACGGCACGTTAACGATCGACAATGGCGGATCAGTGCTTGGCACGGTGACGCTGAACAATGGCACATTCAACAATGTCTCAGGCTCTGTTGGCGGCTTGACGACGATTACCGGCGGCAATGCCTTTGGGCAGGGCGGCAGCTTTGACGGCGGTGTCACCATGACGGCGGGCGCACTGACCATTCAGGCGGACACAACCGGTGATGTGACAAATAATGGAGGCACCCTGACGGTTGAGGATGGGGATACGCTGACCGGCGCCGTTGATAACGAATCCGGGACAACCAATAACAATGGCACGATTGACGGTCAGGTAACTGTGACCGGTGGCACGTTGAATAACGGAGATGCCAGCGGGACGCCAACCGGTATCATTGATGGTGATGTGCTGGTGAATGGCGGCACGCTTGTCAATTCGTCGGGCAGCGATATCACCGGCGCTGTTCAGATTGGCACCGATGACGGAACCAATGCTGGTGGTACGGTCGATGCAGATAGCGGCACCTTCGGAGATGTCGTCATCTTTGACGGCGACCTGAACGTCAATGCGGTCACAACAGCCGACAATGTCACCAATAACGGTGGCACCGTCACAATTGATCCGTCACAAACCCTTACTACAGATTTCAGCCAAACTAGTGGCAACACCGTGATCGGGGCGGGCAGCACGCTAGACGATACTGATGGCACGGTAGAGATTTCCGGCGGCACCGTCGAAAACGACGGGCTGATCGATGATGCGGTCACCATTTCCGATGGTGGTTCGGTCCGCAATGACCCGACGGGCACCATCGCAGGCAATGTCATACTGCAAGGCGATGGCGACGGTGTGGATGGCGATGATGGTGTTCTGCAATCCGCGGGCGGCACACTGAATGGAACGGTGACAGTCGATGGCGGTATCTTTGATGTCGATACCAGCGTCAGTGTCAGCCAAACCACGGTCAATAGCGGTGTAGTTGATGTGGCCGCTGGTCAGACATTGACCACGGATCTGGTGCAGGATGGCGGTGTCACCACGCTGAACACGGGATCGCAACTGGTTGATGCGGACGGCGTGGATGTCACTGGCGGTGTGATTGAAAATGCCGGTCTGATCGGCAGTGATATCACGATCTCGGGCGGTGGCGAGGTCAGCAATAATTCAGGCGGGAACCTGACCGGCCTGGTGACGGCCAATACCGGCGGCACGATCACTGCCAATGGCGGCAGCTTTGGGGGCAATGTCCTGGTCGATGGCGGGGCGTTTGATGTTGATCAGACCGCAAGCGTCACCCAGACGCAGATCAATGACGGCACGATCACCATCGATACCGGTGCCACGCTGACGACCGAATTGGTCCAGAATGGCGGGCTGACGAATGTGGATGGCGGCACGCTGGATCACACCGGTGCAGGTGGGTTGAGCGTCACCGAAGGCACGCTGCGCAATGCCGGATCGGTGCTGGACAATGTGACCGTTGATGGCAACGGCACGGTTGAGGTTGCGGGTGGCACATTCACGGCGCTGACGGCCATGGGGGGCAATATCAACGTCACCGCCGATAGCAGCTTTGCCGGGTTTGATCTGGTCAACATGGGATCGGATATCACCATTTCCCAGAACGTTGACCTGACCGACGATGTCACCCACCAAAGCGGAACACTGAGCTCTTCCGGTCATATCGTCGGAACGCTCGATCTGACCGGTGGCAGCTTCACACAGAATGCCGACACGGCCGGAGCAGACGGGGTGACCGGCGCTGTTACCGTATCCGGTGCAGGCACAACCTTGACCGCCTCTGGTGGTACTTTCGCCAGCGGGATCACCGCCAGCGCGGATGGGCAGGTGACCATTGATGGCGCCACAACCGGTGACGTTGTCAATAACGGGGGCAGTGTCACTGTTGCCGGTGGCGGCAATATGACCGGCGATCTGACCCAGAATACCGGTGCGTCCGAAATCGAAACGGGCGGTCGGGTGAATGGCGACATCTTTATCAATGGCGGCACGATGACCAGCGATGGTGTCATCACAGGCGCCGGGGCCAATGCGAATGCGGTTGTCCTGACCGATGGGACTTTCACCACGACAGCCAATAGCGACGTGCAGGGCACAACATCGGTGACCGGCGGGGTCTTACAAGCGAACGGCGGCGAATTCGAAGGGCTGATCACCGGCACTGCGGGCGACATCAATATCGGCGGGGCGGTTGGTGGTGATATCAGCGTCGAAGGCACCGATCTGACAATCGCTGGTGGCGCTGTACTGACCGGCGACGTCACCATGACGACCACATCAACGCAAGAGGCTGAAAACAATGGCACCTTGAACGGTACGCTGACATCCGAAGGTGGCGTTTTCCAGAATAACGGAGCCGTCACCGGCGGTGGGGGCGAGGCCATTGTGATGAATGGCGGCACAGTGTCGAATAATGTGGGCGGCAGCGTTACCGGCACAAGCCGCGTGCGCAACGGCAACCTGATCGCCAATGGCGGTAGCTTTGGCGGCGGGATCATCGTGACGGATGACGGAATTGGTCCGACCAGCACATTTACCGTGGCCGTGGATACAACCGCTGACATCACCAATGGTACAACTGCGCCCGTCGAACCGGGCGGCATCGTCACAATCAATGCAGGGCGGACCCTGACGGGTGATGTCACGAACAATTCCGGCGACACCATAATCAGTGGGACAGTCAACGGCACCGTTGATGTGGTCGGTGGTATGACAACCGTGAACGCAGGTGGCGGTGCAACTGGCCTGGCCTCTGTCACCGGTGGCACGCTGGACGCGTTGGGTGGCACATTTGGTCAGGGTATTCTGGCCAGTGGCGGCCAAACCAATGTCGATGGCACGATCACAATTAGCAGCGGTGCACTGACAGGCGATGACGGAATTGTCGCTATCGGCGCGTCGGGCATCGTCAATGGTAACGTCACCAGCACAAATAGCGGAGGCGCAGACACCGGCACCATCACCAACGCCGGAAGGGTTAATGGAACCGTCTTGGTTCAGGCCAGCACGTTTTCCAACAGCAATCTGGTCGACGGTGCTGTTTCGGTCACTGGCGGGACGGCAACCAATGCCGGGACCATACGGGACGGGCTGGCCATCAATGGCGGACTGGCAAGCAGTTCTGGCCTGATCCAGGATGGTGTTGCTGTGTCGGGCGCGGGTAACTTTACCTTGCAATCTGGCGGTCAAATCACCGGCGCTTCGACCGTCACCAGCGGTGATTTCACTGTCGATGGGGGCACATTCAACGACGGTGTGACAAATAACGGTGGCACTATTCAGGTCAATAACAGTGCGACCGGCAATATTACCAACACAAATGGCATGACCGAGATTGCCGGCACTGCGACCCTGACCGGCAGTATCGACAACGAGACAGACGGCGACTTGCTTTTGCTGGGTACCTTGAATGGGGCACTTGAAAACAATGGCGGGACTGTTGATTCATTCGGCATTGTTCAGGGAACAACACTGAACACCGGCACAGGGGCCGAGTTGAATGTCGATGTTTCCGCCACGTTCGGCGGGCTTGTCACAAACAGGTCCAACGCAGCACTGAACATTGACGGGACACTTGTCGGCAATGTGCGGAACCAAAGCGGCGGAACGTTGGAACTGACCGGCGGTGTGTTGAATGGCACGCTGAACAACTCATCTACGGCCAACTTTACCGGGGCATCAAGCGTGTCCGGCTTTGTCACCAATAGCGGTGCCTTTGATCTGGCCAGCGGCAGCAACCTGTCGCTCTCCAATGCCATGACAAACCAAAGTGGCGGCGTCCTTGATATCGTGGACGGGTCGACATTTTCGACCGCAAGCGGGCTGGTTAACCGGTCCGGCGGCATTGTGAACCTTGCGGGAACCATGAACGGCGATCTGGACAATGCTGGACGTATCAACTTTGACGATGGTGTCATTGGTGGAAATGTCGACAATAGCGGGACCGTGATGCTGCAGAGCGGTGCCCTGACATTTGGCGGCAATCTGCGAAATGATGGGCTTGTTGACGTGTCGACCAACGCGCCACTGATCAACGACGTTGTCCAGATTGATGGCGGACTTAGCGGTGACAGCAGATTTCTTCTGGACATTAACTTGTCCGATGATGACGACATTGCTGCCGGTGAGACCGGCAGCGATATGGTGCGGGTGAACGGACCGGTCACCGGGACCGTGACCTTGGATTTCAATTTGCTGGCCACCAATGGGCGGCAGAATGAAGATGTTCTTGTGCTTGATGTGGATGGAACCGAGGCCAACGACTTTGATGTCGATCTCAGAGGATTGCCTGATCAGGGCGAGGCGATCATCTATGTCGAAAACCAGATCACAGATAGCGCTGATCCGAGCGATATTGGCGACGTCTATATCACGGATGCACTCAACCCCGGTATCGGGGCGTTGGCGGGGTCGATTGTTCTGACCCAGTCACTGATCGGTTCGGTCATCAACCGCCCATCCAGTCCTTTTGTCAGCGGGCTCGCCTATGACGATCCGGATCCCTGTGGGCCGGGCACTTGGGCGCGGGGGATTGCCGGGGAGGCGGATTCAAGCGGTCGTGTGACCGAGTTGAGCGAAAACGGCCTC
The DNA here is from genome assembly GCA_947500055.1 of uncultured Paracoccaceae bacterium. Lineage (GTDB taxonomy): Bacteria > Pseudomonadota > Alphaproteobacteria > Rhodobacterales > Rhodobacteraceae > Yoonia. The sequence goes on along the minus strand of CANMQO010000002.1, from coordinate 618,136 downwards.
AGCTTTGATGGAGAGATTTCGGCAACATATAACGGCTTTCAAGTCGGCGGTGATCTGGCCTGTTTCAATGGTTATTTCGATGGTTGGGACATCTCGGTCGGTGGCATCGCCGGTTTGAACATGGGATCGACTGAACAGCCGGTCTTTGGGTTGGTTGGTGACGGATCAGGTAATCTGATCGTCGGGGATGATCTGACAAGCGTCACAACGGTTGATTTCGACCAGAAATACGGTGGGGTTTATCTGACCGGTGCATATGATCGATTTGCTATCGACCTGCAGTATCGGGTCGAACAAACCGAATTTGTCGCTGACAACGTGGGCGTTGGTGGATCGTCTGGTCTAGGGCTGAACGAGACTGATTTCAGCAGCGAGGCGTCAACATTCAGCGGGTCGGTCAGCTATGCAATCCCCTTTGGTGAAAGCAACGTGTCCTTTGTTCCGACGGCTGGTTTTGCCTATACGACTGTGAGCACCGATCTGATCACCTTTAATGACTCAAGTTCGGTCCAGGTAGAGGATTTCACATCCGAAACTTTGTTTGTCGGCGGAACGATATCACGCACCAGTTTCGGTGCAGACGGGTCATCCGCCTTGAACCAGTTTGTGACAGCGACCTATTACAATGACTTTGCGGATGCGCCAACGTCGGTGTTTACCCCGCGCACTGATACCGGGCAGGATCCGCGTAGCGTTATTGGGGAAAACCTGGGCGGCTACGCGGAACTGAGCGCCGGACTCAACTACCTGCGCATCCTGCCTGTTGGCGCCCCCGCAGGTGCCAAGCAGATTAGCGCAAGTATACGGGGTGATTTACGGTCAAGTGACCAGTTGGACAGCTGGGGAGTGACCGGCCAGCTGCGTATTCAATTCTAGATTGCCACCCGTTCCTGCCTTGACCCTGCCGGGTCAAGGTTTCAGACTTACCGGGCAGGGGACAACTTCTGCTTGCACTACTGAATTGATTGGATTGTCATGTCTTGGTTTAGCAAAGTTGCTTGGAAAGAAGGCCTGTTTCTGCAACCCCAGCATTTGCAGCAAAGCGACCGCTACCTTGAAAAGCTGATCCAGGCCCGCACCGATGTGATGACGCCCTACCCCTGGGGTCTGTCCGAAATGACAATCGACCGTGATCTGGCCCAGCAGGGCCGGCTGGGGCTGCGCAGCGTGGTTGGGATTATGCCTGACGGCACCCCCTTTGACGCCCCCAATGCCGGCGAACTGCCATTGCCCGTCGATGTGCCTGAGGATGCCAAGAACCTGTATCTCTGGCTGACCCTGCCGGACCAGAGCCAGAACGGGCAGGATGTTGGTCTTGGCCCCGACGCGGCAACCACTCGTTACGTGCTGTCATCGAACACCGTGGCCGACAATGCCAGCGCATCGCGGATCGAACATCAGATTGAAACTGCGATTCCGCGTCTGGAACTGGATATCCGCAAATCCGCGAAGCCCGGCTACCAATGTCTGCGTCTGGCCCGGATCAACGAGGTCCGCGACGGCGTCATCTCGCTTGATGATACGGTGCCGCCGCCAGCGCTCATTCTGGCGGTGCATCCGGTGATCGAAGGCTATCTGAGCCGGGTGATCGGCTGGATCGAAGCAAAACTGGGCAGCCTCGCCCGCTATGCCTCTGACCCGTCATCGGGGGGCGGCATGCAGGCCACCGACTACCTGATGCTGATGACGCTGAATCGTGAAATCGGCGTTTTGCGCCATCTGGGTCATGGACGCGCGGTGCATCCCGAACGGCTCTATGAACGGCTGATCGGGTTCGCGGGCGAATTATCCACATTCGACAATGGTGAGCGGATGGCCCCGGAATACAAAGCCTATGATCACGGCGATCTGAAAGCGACCTTCACGCCCGTCGTGCAGGATATTCAGCGTCTTCTCAGCCGTGATGTAGGCCGGGCGGTGCGGCTTGACCTGCGTCAGGTGCGGCAGAACTCTTTCCTTGCCGAAGTGGCAGACCGCAACCTGTTCCGCGACGCGACATTCGTGATCGAGGTCGAAACCGGCAAGCCACTGACCCAAGTGCAACAGCAATTCCCGGAACTGTGCAAGGTTGGCCCAAACACCCGCATGTCCGAGATCGTCAAGAACAACCTGCCCGGTATCAGCCTGATGCATTTGCCTAATCCGCCACGACAGATCAGAGTGGTATCCAGCAATGTCTATTTCCTGTTGGATAAGAAGACCCCGCTTTGGCAGGAATTTTCCATGGCTCCCGCAATCGGGATGCATTTCGCCGGTGACTGGCCGGAACTGAAGCTGGAACTTTGGGCGATACCGGAGAAAGCCTGATGTCGGATGATGACGACGACAAGACGGTGTTTGGTGGCCCCCTGCCGGGTGCCAAACCCACGGTACCGGATAGTGGCGACCGGACGGTGATCGGTGGCGCGGTGCCGCCGCCAGCGCCTGCCCCGCCACGTCCGGCCCCACCGAGCGGCAATACATGGCTGGGCGGTGCGGCCCCGCAACCGGGCGGCGACATGGGGCGGCCCCACGCACCAAGTGACAGCTTCTTTCCTGAGATCCCCAGCGACCAACCGCAGGCCGCACCACTGCAGACGCCCCGCATTTCCTTGCAGGAAGCGTTGCGCGCCAAGGGTCTGGGCAAAGGTGGGCCAAGCAATCCGTTGCTGGCCGCGGCCGCTAATCTGCTGATCCTGTTTGGCCGCTTGCGTACAGGCATGGTCGAAATGCAGGCGCAGCCCCTGATGGAACATGTGACTCGCGAACTGACCGCCTTCGAGGCGAACGCCGTCGCCGCCGGTGCAGATCCGCATGAGGCGCAGGTTGCGAAATACGCGCTGTCGGGCACAGCCGATGATATCGTCCAGAACCTGCCGGGTGCGGACCGGGGCGTCTGGATTCAATATTCGATGGTCGCCCGGTTCTTCCAACGCCGCGATTCCGGGGTCGGTTTCTTTCAGGAGGCGGAAAAGGCGATGCAGGCCCCCGCCCAACGCTTCAATCTGCTGGAACTGATGTTGACCTGCCTGTCATTAGGGTTCGAGGGGCAGTATCGAACAGCCCCCAACGGCGCAGTTGAACTGTCCCGCATCCGGTCGGCGATTTATGAAACACTGCGCCGGGTCAAACCTCGTCCTGACGAAGATATCTCAGTCAATTGGGCGGGCGTGCCGCTGGGTGGGCGGCGCAAGTTTGGCGGTCTACCCCTGTGGATCTACGCCGCTGTGGCCGGTGCATTGATCGTCGGCACCTTTGCGACCTTGTCGACTTTGCTGAACCGGGACGGCAATGCCGTCGCCGCCGACCTGACCGGTCTGCACCAGAATGTCAGCCAGATCACCCTGATCCGCAATTTCGAGATTGAGCCATTCCCGCGACCTGAACCGGATCAGACCCAGTTGGACCGGATCAGGGACGGGTTGGCAGACCTGATCGCCAACGGATCGGTTGAGGTCGGAATTCAGGGCGATTTCATCTTTATCCGTGTCGGCAACGCCCTGCTGTTCAACCGTGGCAGCACCGAACTTTCCCCCGCTTTTCAGGAAGTCGCGCCCGAGATTACGCGCATCCTGAACAGCGAGCCGGGGCCAATCCGCGTTGTTGGCCATACGGATAGTGACCCGCTTTCGGGGCGGGGGCGGTACAAGACGAATACCGAGCTATCCATCGCCCGCGCTGAATCCGTGGCCACAATCCTGCGCGACGGGCTAGCCGCACCCGCATGCAACACCGTCGCCGTCACCATGGTCGATGCAAACGGGCAAGCGATTGACGTGCCCGTTCCGGCAGAAGGCCCTGGATGCGGGGCATCGGCCGATCGTGTCACCGTCGATGGTAAGGGCGAAACACAGCCCATCGCAAGCAATGAAACCACCGAAGGCAAGGCACAAAACCGTCGGGTTGAAATCATGCTGGCCCGGGAGGGGACCTTTTGAACATTTTCCGCATCATGTTCCGTTTCCTGCGCTGGCGTCCATGGATGCGCATCCCGGCGATTATCCTTGGCATTCTCTGCGTCATTGTTGCGATCTGGATCGGCTTCCCGATGACGGGCATCGCGATCATGTCCACGATCTGGCTGCGGGCCACCCTGATCGGTTTGATCGTCGGGCTGATCCTGCTTTTCCAGTTTCTTGGTTGGCGCAAACGCCGAGCCGCCGCGCGTGATATCGAAGAGGCGCTTACCCCAACCAAACCTACCGGCGACGGCACAGTTCTGGCCGAGCGGATGAACGATGCGCTTGCCACATTGAAAAAATCGGGTGGCGCATCCTATCTTTACGATCTGCCATGGTATGTGATCATTGGCCCACCGGGGGCGGGGAAAACCACCGCCCTGCGCAATTCCGGCATCGAATTCCCACTGTCCAATGCTGATGACGCCGGCGTTGTGTCGGGCTTTGGCGGCACACGCTATTGCGACTGGTGGTTTGCCGAAGATGCGATCCTGATAGACACGGCTGGCCGCTACACCACGCAGGACAGTGACAAGACAGCGGATGAAAGCAGTTGGCAGTCCTTCCTTGACCTGCTGAAAAAGTCGCGACCCAAACAGCCGATTAACGGCGTGATCCTGGCCTTCTCGGTCGAGGATATGATGAACGCCACACCCGAACAGCTGGCCCAGCATTCCGAGATTGTGCGCGCCCGTCTGGGCGAGGTGCATGAAAAACTGCGCATCGATTTTCCGGTCTATGTGCTGTTCACGAAATGTGATCTGATCTCAGGCTTTCGCGAATATTTCAGCAGTTTCAGCCTGAACCGGCGCAAATCCGTATGGGGTGTGACATTCCAGACGAAGGATCGGAAGACTCAGACCCACGAACAGGTTCCTGCGGAATTTGATCAACTGGTATCGCGCCTTTCGGATGAATTGATCGACCGGCTGACTGAAGAACCCGACGGGATCAGCCGCGTCGCGATCTTTGGCCTGCCGGGCCAGATGGCGCTCCTGCGCGACAATGTCAGCGATTTCCTGCGCCGTATCTTTGAACCCACCCGCTATAAATCCAACGCGATCCTGCGGGGGTTCTATTTTACCTCCGGCACGCAAGAAGGCACGCCGATTGATCAGGTCCTTGGGGCCATGTCGCGTAACGATCAGGCGCCTGGAGCCTTTGCCCCATCGTTCATGTCAGGTCAGGGCAAAAGCTTTTTTCTGCATGATGTGTTGCGACGCGTGATCTTCGAAGAACGTGACTGGGTGGGCCATGACGCCCGCGCGGTCCGCCGCGCCCGTATTCTGCGCATATTGGGCTTGTCCACCATCGGGCTGGGCACCGCCGCGCTGCTGGCCGGGCTTGGCTTCAGCTTTTGGCAGAACAAGAATTACGTCGATACGGTTGAACAGCAGGCCTTTGAATATGCCAACGCCGCCCAGACGGAACTGAACCGGACAGAAGTTGATAACTCTGATGTTGTGTCCGTCCTGCCCTATCTGGACCAGATGCAAGAGGTCACGCTGAATGACGGGACGATCGTCGAGGAAACAACCTGGAACGGTTTCGGGCTGCGCCAATTGGCACGGATCAACACAGCCGGTCAGGCGTCTTACGGGGATGCGTTGGAGCAGATGTTGCGGCCACGGCTGATCCTTGATCTCGAACAGCGGTTGCCCACCTTACGTGAACAAGGCGACCCGGCCGAGATTTACCGCGCATTGAAGGTCTATATGCTGCTGGCCGGTCTTGGGCCGCGCCCGGATGATGATGCGATCAAAGCGTGGTTCGGCACCATTTGGGACGACGCCTATGCAGGGCTTGGCAATCAGGCAACCGGCGACGCACTGAAACAGCATCTGGCCAATATGCTGGAACTGGACGACACCAAGAATATCAACATTCCTGTCGATGACGCGGCAATCACCCTGTCGCGCAGCGCCATCGTGCAGATGTCGTTGGTTGATCAGGCTTACGCGATCATTCGCGACAAGGCCCGGCAATCGGCCCTGCCCGATTTCAATCTGGCGGACGAGTTGCACCCCGAAGGCCCCATCGTGTTCGCCACCAATGACGGCAGCGACTTTACGGAACTCAGCGTGCCAGCGCTTTATACGTTTGACGGGTATTGGTTCTTCTTTCTCGATCAGGTGCTTGAGGTCGGGGAAGTGCTGGAAAACGACAAATGGGTGCTGGGTGATCAGGCCAATGCGGTTAACTACGACAATCAGTTGGCAGGGCTCGAACAGGCATTACAACTGCAATATGCGCGCGATTTCGAAACCGAGTGGATGGCTATGCTGGATAGGGTGCAGGTCAATAACATGGCCGGTGATGCCCCCAATTACACCGCCCTTGGTACGGCTTCGTCGCAATTTGCCTCCCCCATCGTGCGGTTGGCAAATGCGGTGGTGCGTGAAACCAAGATGACCAGCTTTCTTGACGAATTGGAAAGCCTCGATCCGACCGCGATGGCGTCCGGCGATATTGGTGCAGACGTGGGCGGGCAGATGTTCCAGCGTTTCAAACAAACCTCTGGCGGGCTGCAGCGGATCTTGCTTGAGGCGGCCAGCAACAGCGCCAAGAACCAGCAACGTGTTGGCGGCGGCGAAGGCGGGCCGAGGCGCGAGGCGGAGCGGATCGAGGACCGGTTTGAGCTGTGGCATCGCGCGGTGGAACAAGGGGCCGCCGGTCGCCCAATTGACGTGATCCTTACAACGATGGAAAAGATCCAACAAAACCGCCGCTTGGCCGTACAAGCACCCGGCGGCGTCGAAGGGCAGTTGCTGCCGGGTCTGCTGAATGATCTGACCCGCTATAACTCAAACCTGCCGGGACCAATTGGCCGGTTCCTAAACGATGTCAAAAGCGATTTTGAGGCCGAAGCGACCGACGCCGATATTGGCGAGATGAATCGCGAAATGGGCAACACAGTCGCTTTTGAATGCCGGCAAAGCATCGATGGCTACTACCCGTTTGATCTGGGTAGTGCGCGGCATGTCTCAGTGCAGGATTTCAGCCGGTTTTTTGGGCCGGCCGGAACGATGCAGACCTATTATGACACCTATCTGAGCCGCCATGTGGACAAGACGAATGACGGTTTCCGGGTGCGTTCGGGCAGCCCACTGGCCGGGCGTCTATCCACCAATATGCTGTTGCAGTTTGAACGGGCTGACAAAATCCAGCGCGCGTTCTTCCCCAGCGGTGAACGTCAGCCAGAGGTCGCGATCACTTTCTCGCCTGATGATCTGCCCGGCGACCTGGTCAATGTGACGATCAGCGTGAACGATGAAAAGATCGAATTGATCAAGGATGGAACCTCGCAATCCATCACTTGGCCAGGCACGGGCAATGTGGTCGAAATGAACACGGATTCGCGGTTCGAAACCTCTGTCCGACCCCGGCAATGGAGCGGCGGGCAATGGGCCATCGTCGATTTCATTCGGTCCGGGCAGACGCCCCGCGATCTCGGCAATGGGGTACGACTGACACATATTTTCGCCGGGCGTGCGGTGCGGTTTGACATGACATTCGCGTCCAATTTCAACCCGTTTACGATGCCCGAACTGACGAATTTCAGCTGCCCACAAAGTGTGGACTGACCCCGTGAACCAATCGATGCAACATAGCCAGATTGCGGCCGGATTTTACGGTAAGCATCCCGCCTTTGGCGATTTCATCACTGCGGGCCTGTCGCAATCGCTGTCTGATTGCATTGAACGCTGGCTAAACCAGATGTTGCCTGCACTGCGCGACGGTGTCGCCGATGCGTGGGAGGCGCATTATGACAATGCCCCCGTGATGCGGATCTGGATTGGTCCGGCTCTGACGCCGGACGGGCGCGGGTTTTCCGGGATGATGGCAGCCGCGCGCGACAAGGTGGGTCGCCGCTTTCCCCTGCTGGCAGGTATAGAAGGGGCCGCAATCGCACCACCACCAACAGACCCTGATCAGCGATTCTATGACGCGATTGACGGATTTCTGAACGGTTATGCGCGGGGCGACGACGATGCGCGCGCCATGGCCGCACGTTTTGCCGATGCGATACTGCCGGGGCTTTCGGCGGCGGATCCGCTACCGGCCACGGATTTCTGGGCATCCCGGCCTGATGACAATGTGATCCGGCTTTGGTCCGATGTGGCTGCTGCCGATGTGGCCAGAGCGCAGGCCACGCGCACTTATCTCTGGCGCACCGATCCGGTTGGGTCCGCGCTTTATGTCACCAACGGCTTGCCCGGTGCTGCAGCTTTCGCGTGGATGATGGGTGCGGCCTTCACCGCCCCGGAAAACGAGGCTGCGATGCAATGACCCAGGTGCAGACCGAGTATTTCGACATTGAAACGGGGGCCGCCACTGACACGGGCATGGTCCGCGCCCATAACGAAGATAGCTACCTGACCAAGCCGGGATTCGGGGTCTGGGTTGTTGCTGATGGGATGGGCGGGCATGACGCGGGCGATTTCGCCAGCCAGACTATCGTGGCAGAGCTTGCATCTGTCGGCTATGGCAGCTCACCCGAGGATTTGCAGGCGCGGTTCATGGAACGGCTGGGCCGCGCGCATGACCGGATCAGGCAACATGCCGTCACCCTTGGTGGCGGCACCGTAGGTGCCACTCTGGTGGCGCTGCTGACATTCGAGGATCGCTATATCTGCATCTGGTCAGGCGACAGCCGCATTTACCTGCTGCGTGACGGGGCGCTGACCCAGCTGACCAAGGATCACACCGAGGTACGTGAACTGTTCGAAGCGGGTTTGATTTCAGCCACAGAGGCGGAAAACTGGCCACGCAAAAACGTCATCACCCGCGCCATCGGTGTGACCGAAGCACCCCGGTGCGACGTCATTGACGGGGCATTGGTCGAAGGCGACATGTTCCTGCTCTGCTCAGACGGGCTGACCGAGCATTGCAGCGATGCTGACATTCAGCAGGCATTGCAATCAAGTCAGCCGCCGCAGGCGATCTGCGATGGATTGATCCGGCAAACACTGGCTCGGGGGGCGAAAGACAATGTAACAACGGTCGTCGTCCGCTGTTCGGCAACATCATTTGTCGCGCCCGCGGTCGATTTCGAGTAGGGCCGCGATATGACAAACGACCCCACCAATCCACCCGGCGATGACGACAAGACCCAGATTGCTCCGCCGGTCGACGACCGCACAGAAATCGCACCGCAGCCCGAAGAGCCGACGCGCATCACCACGCCGCCGGTCCCACCCGCAGCCCCCATGCCAGACGCGGCCCCGCTGCCGACCGATAACGCCGCTGTGCCAGTGCCGATTGGCACGTTGATCAACAACAATTACGAGATCAAGGAACTGATCAACGCAGGCGGCATGGGCGAGGTGTTCCGGGGCGAGAATGTCTTTACCGGCGATGCGGTGGCCATCAAGATCGTGCTGCAATCACTGGCCCATGATGAAAAGGTCGCCGCCCTTTTCATGCGCGAAGCCAAGGTGTTGTGCCAATTGTCGGACCAAGCCATCGTGCGGTATTACAACTTTGTGCGCGATGCCGATCTGGACAGGTTCTGCCTGATCATGGAGTTCATCGAAGGCATCGCCCTGTCTGACCATATCCGCGATGTTGCACCCTTGACCCTGCCACAGGCGACAGGGCTGATGCGGCGGGTTGCCACCGGGTTGGAGCGCGCGCATGGGATGGACGTCATCCACCGCGATCTATCACCTGACAATGTGATGCTGCGCGACGGGTCGGTTGATAATGCTGTGCTGATCGACTTCGGCATCGCCAAATCAGCCGAGATGACGGAAAACACCCTGCACGGCCAGTTGGCGGGCAAGTTCAAATATATCTCGCCTGAACAACTGGGGCATTTCGGCGGAGAGATCGGACCAAGAACCGATATCTATGGGCTGGGGCTGTTGATGGCCGCCGCCTTGCGGGGCAAACCGCTGGATATGGGCAGTTCGATCGTAGAGGCCGTGAATGCGCGCCGCGAGGTGCCTGATCTGTCTGATATCGATGCTGCGCTGCGCCCCCTTCTGATGCATATGTTGGAACCTGATCCGGTGGATCGGCCGGCGAGCATGGCGGCTGTGATTGCGATGCTTGATGATCCGGGGCAAGTTTCGAGACAGAACGCAGCGCCAGTCAGCGCGGCGGTACCCGGCTTGCGTCAGCCACCCGGACGCAGCGCTCCATCGCCTAATCCGCCCGCGGATTCGATGTCGGGGTCACCATTCGGCCAGACGACCGGGCTGGATCTCCCAACCCCTGCCCCAACTCCCGCACCGCGTAACGGCGGCGCACTGCGCTGGCTGTTCGTGCTGCTCGTCTTTGCCGGGATAGGTGGCTTCTTTGCATGGCAACAAGGGCTGATCGGAACGCCAAGACCCGCCGTATTGGAACCCACCTTACCAACCGCGACAGACAGTTCAGACGACCCATGGAGCAGTACACGAGAGGGTTTTCTGGCGGCATGGTCCGACGAACCCTGCGTCTACGTTACACGCCTGCAAGCGGGACCAAATAGCGGCACAATCGCAGCGTTCTCATCGATCCAGGGCGTATTCGATCAGCTGCTCGACACTTATGACGATACATTCAATGTGCGTCCGACACTTTCGGAACACCGGATCACAACCGAACAATGTCCCGCACTGGCATTGGCCGAGGCTTTGCGTAATCCTGACGCGGCACCACCGGTTCTGACGCTGGATACGGCACTGATGCAAAGTGGCGGCACAACTGTTGGACGCCTGAGCGATCGACGCGGGCGACCGACTTGGCTCGCCTGGGTATCGGACAAGGGCGGGGTCTATAACCTGACAGGCCGGTTGACCGAACAAGGCGATGGCAGTGCCACATTCAGCTTTGGTCTGTCAGCAGAGGAAGGCGCCGGCGAAACACCCCAGCTTCTGATCGCGCTTTCGTCAGATAGCCCGCTGATCGCTGCTGCGGCGTCTGCTGATGGAACCAGCGCGGTGACCTTACTGCCACTGATTGAGGCGGAAATCACCGGGCGCGGTGATACCAAAGCGGGACTGGCAATTGCAGGCTTTGATCTGCGCCCCTAGCGCACATCAAAAGGGACAAGAACCAGTGGCGTGTCCGGCCCCAACTCTGCCCGCAATGCCGCAAAGAAATCTGCCGCCAATTGACCATTTTGCGCGTTCAGCGTGGCCGGGCGGGTTGCGGTGGCGAGGGCAACAAGCGTTTGGCTGGTGTCGCGGGTATTGCCATCGCGGGTCAAGGTGACATCAAAACGGGCGGCGCTACCGGTGAAAGACAGGTAATTGCCGACATCTTGAACGACGCCGTTATCATCCACCAAAAGCAGCGAGATATAGCGCCCCGCCGTGTTGCCAATGGCGCCAGTCAGATTGGCCCCGCTTGCGATAACGGCCTGATCAAGGCTGACCGACAGTCGAAATGCCGGGTAAAATCGGTTTTCCCGGGCGAAGTTCAAGGCGGCACATTGACGGGCATCAATCAGGATACGACGTTCCGTGGGCTGTGGGACAAGATCAGCCAGCACCGCAGCCGCGAAGCCCTGCATCTCTGCCTCATTTGATCCCATCAACACCAATTCCGGCACACCATCACCTGACTGTTGAGGGATCGCCAGAAGACAGGGATCAGCCAGGCGCCCCCGGATCCGCGCGATCAATTCGCTGACGGCACCACCGGCGGTCTGGCCGTCCGGCGTCGGTGCCTGCGCGGTGGCTGGTGTTGGAACCGGATTGGGTAGGGTCTGCAATGGCGTGATCGTCGTTGCTTGCGTGGGCTGCAGGCGGGTAACGGGAGTTGCCGACAGCGTCGTCCCTGACAAGGTACCGGATGCAACTGGTGCTACGGGAATGGCGGTTCCATCCTCGGGGCGCAACGGGCTGATCGGTTGCGGCGTGATTGCGACTAGCCCGTTATCGGGGGCAACAGGGGCAAGTCGCTCTGGTTCCAGGTCAGCGATCTCTGCCGGGACCGGTTCAAGCTCTTCTGGAGGATCTGCCGGTTCTGGAACGTCCTCGGGTGGTGAGGGATTCTCTGCAATATCAGGTGCCGGATCAGGGTCGGGGGTTTCGCCCTCGGTCGGTGTCTCAGTGAGCGGATCATTGGTTTCCGGAAGATCCGGCGCGGCCAAGAAATCATCGTCCAAAATTGTGATGATCTCAATCTCTGGTTCCGGCACTGTCTCTGGGGCGAATGTGATCAGCCCCTCCAGCAGATCAAACATCAGGATTGCGGCGCCCAAATGCACGACAGCCGACGCCCCAAAGGCTTCGGCCCAATGCAGGCTGCGTTGCCTATGGTCACCAAAAATCATCGGCGCGCAGGCCTGCGCAGGGTGACCAGTTTGATCTCTACCTCCGTCAGTTCCGGACGGTCGAGAATGTCCAGAAGGCTTGTGGCCGGGGCGTCCCTTCCGATCAGAACATGCAGGGTAAATGGCGCCTCAAGCTCTGCAAGGGCTGCACCGAAAATATCGGAGTTCACCGAACGATCATTTAGCTCCCAATCACCGTCGTCACGAACGATCAGGATAGGTGCTGGCAGCTGATCCAGCGGCAATTCGGTGGTTTCGGAAATTTCGACCCCTTGGGTCGGCGGGTTCAGCAGTTGCCCGGTGGCCAGAAAGAAGAAGATCAGCAAAAGAACAATATTCACAATCGCCAGTGACACATCCATGCCAACGGCCGATTTGCGTTTGGGCAATGCGCGGATCATGTCTCACCATCCGTCTTGGCGATTTTCACCGCAGTGACACCGGCGCTGGTCAAGGCTTCCAGAACCGATGTCAGATCCTGCACCTCAGCAGAGCTTGCCATGAGCAGGATGACCTCTGCCGCGATATCCTGACTGACGACCGCCGCCAATGCAGGCAGATCGGATGGCTGATAGGCAGTGTTGTTGATCACAACCTGCCCTTGTTCCACTGACCAGACGCGGGCGTTTTCGCCGATGATCACGTCCTGATCAGCGGGGGCGGCGTCGGGGTCACTGGCGGTCGTGCCCGGCTCCGCTCCGCTGCGGATCGTCAGCAGCGAATATGGGGTCAGACTGGATGTCAGCATAAAAAAGATCAAAAGCTGAAACATCGCATCCGCCAGCGGTGTCAACGCAAAGCGATACCGGGCCGCCGACCGGCGCTGCATCACCGGATGCTCGCGCGAGGTATATGCTTTGGCGGTTTCGGACATCAGCCGGTTTTTGCGTCGACACGGCCATTGATCGCGGCAGAGATCAACGCCTCGATAGATTGCCGTTCGGTTTCAATTCGGCCTTCCAGCCAAGTGGCGACAAAGAAGGTGACCAGCGCAATCGCCAACCCGGCTGCGGTCGTTGTCAGGGCGGTCCAGATGCCACCTGCCAGCAATGCAGGATCAACAGCGCCCTCTGCGCTTGCCAATGTGCTGAACGCGTCGATCATCCCGATCACCGTTCCCAAAAGGCCCAGCATAGGGGCGGCTTGCACGACCGTTTCCAATAGGCGCATCCGGCTGGTCATGGCCGACAGTTCGACAATCGCGGTCTGCCGCCCCAATTCTTCGGCAAATCCCTGATCATCGGGGCGTGCGCGCAGCCCGGTGAACACAGCCTGCAAGACGCGCGCCAAAACAGACTTGCGCTGAGTTGCGTCATGCAACGCCTTTTCGGCGCGACCACCCAACCAGTCATTCAGGATCGCCTCAGCAGCGCCGACCTTGCCAACGCCCATGCGGGCAAACTGAAAGGTTTTGAAGAAAGAGACCGTCACAGCAAGGACCGACATGACAGCAAGTGCCACAAAAACCGCGATGGTTGGGGCATTCAGGGCGGAAAGGTCCGGGGCGTTCATGCAAATTCCCTTATGAAACGAAAATTATGGCGGATAGGTTAGATGCCAAACTGGATGGCGCTACGTGATGCGGTCTCTAACCCGGTCAGACAAAAGTCGCCAACCGTTCCGTCCGCCAGCGTGCATTCCGCGACCTCATTTACGGTGATACGGGAAATATCAACGCAGCCACGCCCACCCAGATCAAACTGGACCACCTTGGTCTTGCCTTCAATCAGCGCACCAAATTCCAGCACAAGCAGGTCCGTGACAATGCCTTGGGCGTCAAATACAGCCACCTGATAAGATACGGCGTTCAACGCCTGACCGGTCCCGTTTGCCGCAACATAAGTCAGGCGGCACCCGCCCTGTTCGGTGTCAGCCACATTATTCAAATCCAACGAAAAGCTAGGGGTGGCGTCCTGTGCCAGCGCGGGCATTGCACCCATGGTCAGGCTGACTGCAACCGCAGTTACGCATGAAGCAAATTTTTTCAATGGCATGTCGTCCCTCAAATCTGTTCAGTGGCATGACAGGATAACACCCGTCTATGCAAGTATAGATGAGAGGGATTGGGCCGCATCAACCCACAGCTGTCAATACGCCTTTAGCGAAAGACGCCGATTGCCCAAGTGTCACGGATCATCTGTCGCCTTACCTGCGATGTCTGGATCTGATTTGGCAAAGCAAGCGGTGATGCTTCCGATACAACGCGCGCCGTTCGGGGCGCTGCAATCTGTGATTCGGGCGCCATTTCCAGTGGCAGCGCTTCGGCCTCGGCAGCACCAAGATTCCCAAATGTGAAAGAGCCGGAGGGCGCCGCATCAAGCGTTTGCGCGTACCCCATGATAGGAAAAACACTTGTTACACAGGCAAACACAACGCCCGCTATCTTTGCGTTCAAAGGATGTGCCATTGCGACAATCCTCCTTTTCCTTGGCCCCAACGACGATAAGTATAGCAGAACAACCGCTTAAGAGCAGTAAATTTCGGCTCATTACCAACCAAACCGTGTTCAAAACCAGGACAATTGTCGGTAATGTCACACTGTGCGTGCCCCAATTTCCAATATATTGCGTTTATTTCGCCTTACCGGTCTGGTTGGTGTTGCGGCTTTTCCAACTGCGGCATGGGCAGAATTTGCCGTTTGCAATCAATCGTTTGACGTTGTGAATGTGGCCATCGGCCAATATGAAGAAGACGCCTTTGTCACCCGTGGCTGGTGGACGATTGGCCCAAACCAATGTGCGAACGTTATTCGTGACGAATTGCAAGCACGTTTTATCTATGTTTTTGCCCAAGACGTGTTTGGAAAGGAAATTCTGCAAGGCACAAAGCCATTATGTCTGGCGCCGAACCGCTTTGTGATCCGCGGCGAAACCGGTTGCCTGTTGCGCGGGCATCTTGAGGCGCTGTTTCTTGAGGTCGATACCCTTGAAACTGAACGCTGGACCCTGTTTTTGGCCCCACCACCGTAGCGCGGCGCCGGGGGATCAGCTATCTTGTCTACAATTGACGCAACATGTTTGAACCTCGGATGTTCCTGATCCGTAAATCCGTACTTAGATTGGCCGCCCTGCTATGCAGCGTGGTGACATGTAGCGGTGCGTCTGCTGATCGGGCGCTGATCATTGCCAATTTCGCATATGACGACAGCCCACAGATTGCCCTGCGCAAAGGGGCGGAGGATGTGTCTGAAGCACTGTTCGGGTTGGGCTACACCGTCAAACGGCTAGAAAACCCAAAGATCGATGAACTTGGTCAAGCGCTGGATGCATTGAAACAGGAATCTGGTTCGGTTGTGATCTACTACGCCGGCAGGTCTTTGGTCGAAGGAGAGCAAACCCTTCTGCAGATGGTCGATACTGGCGCAATCAACTTGGGCGATGCGCTGGCCCGCGCTGGTACAGGCAGCCGCGATATGACAGCAATATTTCTGGACATCTGCCATGGTGAAATTTCAGAGAATCCGGTCGCGGACGGCGACAACCCATCGTTCGCGGGCCTTGGCCCACTACCAGCAACGGATCAGCTATTTGTTGCATCCCCTGTTACCGCAGGCAGTGCCTGCACAGGTACAGACGCATCAGTGACGGATGTGATGCTTGAGCGTCTTTTGCTGCCCGGCTTGGGAACAGATGCATTATTTGCCGACACGGATATCAAGACTGAAACGACATTGGCGGCACCATTCGTCTTTCGGAATGTCGACACTGGGATGCGGCTGACTGCAGCTGACTATGACATGCTCGACAATCTGTCGCCTGAAGCGCAGGAGCAGATGTTGGCGCTGTGGGCGGCTGCGGGTATTGCTATCGACCGGTCAGATAAGCCCGCGCCACAATCCATGAACCGGATCGTCACCAATGAAACGGTGGTCCTGACGTCACCCGTCAAGCCAGTCAGTACAGGTGGTGCACGACTTGCGCCCATCGCATCAGCCGCGCCACGCGTGTCCAGCGGTGTCCGCCTCGCACCACAGGGCGCGGTGCCGATCCCAGCCTCTGCCACACAGGCTCGTCCTGTGCCCGGCGCGGGGGGGTTGCCCCGCCCATCGATCATCGTTGGTGTCATCGCGCCGACGGACGCAAGTTTTCCAATTGCCGCCGCCCCCACAGGTCCCGTATCAGGTGCCGCCATCGAATATTCTGATCTGGACGGGCGGCGCAGTCTACGTGACCGCGACCCGGAGCTTTTTGCCACGCTTGTGGAAACCGGCGCTTTTGATCCGCCACCGGTTGAACTTGTCATCGCATTGCAAACCGAGCTGGCTCGCATGAATTGTTATAATGCAGGTATCGACGGGTCTTGGGGGCCGGGGTCGCGCGGGGCCGTCGGACGATACTTCGAACAAATTGACAGCGCCGCCCCATCACAGGATCCCGACATCGCGATCTTTCGCCAGATCATGCTTCGTGATGATGTCACCTGCCCAGCAGTTGTAAGGGCGGCGCCTGCACCGCGCGCATCAACACCGCGTCAAACAACAACGCCACGTGCCAGCACACCACGTGCGGCCCCCGCACCAGCACCGGCCCCCACGCCAACGGCTCCACCTTCCCGGACGATTAACCGCAATACCAGCACCGGTATTTTCCGTTAAGCGCCGGGGCATTATGGACGTCGACCCACAGTTTCGCCAATCGCAGTTAGCCGCGCAGAAACGCAGACGACAGCGTCACATCAGAACCGGTTTGATAGTGGGTGGCGGGATTGCAGCGATGACCGCTCTGGTTGGTCTCATTTTCCTGATTGTGCAGGTTCTTACCGGAAACCAAACACCGGTGACCGATCCGGAAGACGATACTCAAATCACACAGATCGAAACAGAAACCGCCACACCCGCCGTCCGGCTGGCGACCCCTTTTGCCGACATCCCCGGCGATCCGATGATTCTACGGTTCGACAACGGGGGCACTGACGGAAAGCGCATGTTGGCTGGGCCAGCAACACTTGACCCCGCGCGGTTCGGAGCACCGGCACCCGGCCGTTTTACCCTGTTGGTCGAAGATCTGGTTGTGCGGGAAAACCGCCTGATGACTGCCCTGCCCTCCAGCCGAGAGGATTTTGCTTTCTTTCAGGCGCAGCGCGGGCAGTCACTGGTCCAAACACCCAGCCTGCCAACACCTGCCGTCCCTTTGGGCGAAGGCGAAACAATCACCGTTACCGATGATGACAATAGTTGGGGCGACGCAGTTGGTGAGGGCAACGCGACCGCGATCAGCTATGTTGATACCCAAATCCAGAACACCACCTCCATCGCCTTTGTCCGTAGGGAAGGGGAACGGCATGATGTCTCAACTGATCTGGTGGTGCGATTGATCAGGGCGGGATCCTTGCAATCCTTCTTGACCGACAATGGTTTTGCAGAGGTGCTTGCCAAGCAGATCGACGAAACCGCCCGGGACAAACTGCCCGATCTTGCGGAAGTTATTGGCGAAGATGGGCTGCCCGCCGACACGATCGTGGCGGTCCGATACCGGGTAATTGATGACGCCCCGACTCCGCTGCAGGTGGCCATCTATGGACCGGGCGGATATGTCGGCACACTCGCGCGGCGCGGCTTCGCAGGCTATGTCTTGGGCAGTAATCCATGGATCAATGCCGACCTCACCGCGCTGGTGGCCCCCGACCAGGGCTTTGACACGGTTGTGCAGGATTACCGCCTGCTTGATGCTGTCTACAGTGCCGCAATTCGTAGCGGCGTTCCCACCAATCTGGTGGGTGAGCTTATCGTGATGCTGTCGCAATCCTATGATCTTGAGGCCGTGGCAGCCCCCGGCGACAAGGTAACCCTGCTCTATGTCACGGGTCGCGGCGATGGGCCGGGGCAGATCGCTTATGCGGGGATCAACGGACCGTCGGGGAACATGCCCTGCTATGTCGCAGTCAAGGGCGGAAACGAGTCCGGCTTTGGATGCTACAATCAACGTGGATTGCTGGGCGCCGGCAGTGCGGCGGCCTTTGTCACACCGGTGAATGGAACGCTGTCATCACCTTATGGCCCCCGCTTTCACCCCATCTTGAAAGCGGTGCGCCTGCATGGCGGCGTTGATTGGGCAGCACCCACCGGGACACCTATTCTTGCGGCGCGGGACGGAACCTTTGCGGTTGTGGGTAATGGTGGCGGCTATGGTAACGTCGTTTACATCGACCACGCCGACGGGCTGCAGTCACGCTATGCGCATATGGACGGCTTCGCACCAATTGCTATCGTGGGCAAACAGGTGCAGGCGGGCGATGTGATTGGCTATGTGGGCACAACGGGGCGGTCGACCGGACCGCATCTGCATTTTGAGTTCCGCAAGAACGGCGCACCGATTGATCCCTTCTCGCTGGGCAATGGCGGGGTGGCCGGGGCCTCATCCGCGGTTGCAGCCCTGACCGATCAGATCATCAAGGTTGAAAGTGCGGGTAACGCCAACGCCAAGAACCCGCTATCCACCGCGACCGGGCTGGGCCAATTCATCGAAAGCACATGGCTGCGCATGATGCGGGATTATCGGCCTGATCTGGCTGGCACCATGTCGCGGGCAGAGCTGTTGGCGCTTCGGGTTGATCCAACCCTATCGCGCGAGATGGTACAGAATCTGGCCCGCGAAAACGAAAACTTCCTGCGCGCACGTGGGCACAGGGTTGATGCCGGGCGGCTATACCTGTCGCATTTCCTGGGGCCGGCCGGGGCGCATCGTGTGCTGTCCTCTGACGATGATCAGACGGTTCTGGCGGTGATGGGGGCTGGCGTCGTCGGCGCCAACCCATTTCTGCGAAACTACACGATTGCCGATCTCAAAGCATGGGCGCAGCGCAAGATGCGCGGTGCAGGCGGCGGGGTCAGCGCCCCGCCACCGCCCGCCATGTCAGCAGAGGTTCGGGCCTATATCGCCGCAATTGACAGGTTGCTGGCCGATAATGGCTGATCACCACATCCATGCGTCGCGGTAAAGACGCTGACGGCGCAGCTCTGCCTCACGCTCCAACTGTGCACGTGTTTTGCGGGCCGGGTGACCGCTCCAATGATCCGGGGCATCCCAATCATTACGACGAGTGGCTGTTTTCAGCACATCAGCTAATATTGTAAGCATGGCTTTTCCTTTCTGAATTTGATATGAGAGAGATAGGCATATTTTTCAGAAGAAGCGACTTCGTATGATTTTCAATATATTAGTTGAACTTACATATGGACTGGCGTGATATCCCCTCCCTTGCAGCACTACGTGCATTTGAAGCCGCAGCGCGGCACGGCAATTTCAGCAAGGCAGCGCGCGAGTTGAACGTCACACACGCGGCCGTCGCCCAGCATGTGCGCGGGATCGAGGCGGAATTGAACACATCCCTTCTGGTCCGCGCTGGACGGGGCATGGCGCTGACAGATGCGGGGCGGCAACTGGCAGCAGCGCTCAGCGATGGGTTTGGGATGATCACCGAAGGGGTGCGCCAGGTGGCCGCGGACGCCGCCAACCGACCGATTACCATCAGCGTGACACCAAGCTTTGCCGAAAACTGGTTGATGCCACGGCTGGCAGGTTTCTGGGCGGCTTATCCGGGTGAACAAATCTCGATCTCACCCAGTATGGATCTGGTCGATCTGCGACGCGACGGTTTTGACATGGCGATCAGGTATGGCAATGGGGACTGGGCGGGCGTCGAAGCCACGCAGCTTGTCGCCGCCGATTTCACCATCGTGGCGGCACCATCACTTCTGAAAGGGCGGATCGCCGAAAGCATCGCGGATGTGCAGGACCTGCCATGGATTTTCGAGGCGGTGCACAGAGAGACCCGTAGATGGGTGACCGCGCTTGGGATGGACATGGATTGCTGTCAGATGAACGAGGTCGCAACGCTTAGCATGTTACTATCCGCAGTGCGCGCAGGCGGCGGGGTATCGGTTGTATCCTCGGCACTGGTGGCGGATGACATCGCAAGCGGAAAACTTGTCGCCGTGATGCGCGATCAGCGCGAAGGGTTGGGTTATTACATCGTGCACAGACCCGGTGATCTGTCGGCACGGGCGGAGATCTTCAAGAACTGGCTACTGGCGCAGAGCGGGTAAGATGGGTTTAAACCCATCTTACGTTGTGGCTTCTGTCATGCGAAATCATAGGTGATTGCGCCGTCTTTCATCACGATACTGACCTCTTTCATTTCCTCACCTGACACCATCCGGCTCAGCACTTGCCGCGACAGGTCGGGCAGGATGGAATTGGTGATGATGTTGTCGATCATCCGTCCCCCACTATCGGGGTCGCGGCATTGCTCTACGATATGATCCAGCACGTCATCGCCATAGACCATCTTGGCGCCATGTGAGTCCCGCAGCCGCTTGGCGACCGACCCCAGCTTCAGTTTGGTAATGCCGCCCAGCACCTCTTTGCCCAATGGGAAGTACGGGATCGTCACGATCCGCCCCATCAGCGCGGGTGGGAAGAACTCCAGCAGAAACGGTTTCATTGCGGTGTTGAGCTCATCCATATCCGGGATGACCTCACCCCCTTCGCCCATCTCCATGATCACGTCCGTGCCCACGTTTGAGGTGAGCAGGATCAGGCAGTTCTTGAAATTGATGGGCCGCCCGTTGCCATCTTCCATGATCCCCTTGTCAAAGACCTGAAAGAAAAGCTCGTGAATGTCCGGATGCGCCTTTTCCACCTCGTCCAGCAGCACGACGGAATATGGCTTGCGCCGCACGGCTTCGGTCAGACGCCCGCCTTCGCCATAGCCAACATAGCCCGGAGGCGCCCCTTTCAGCAGCGATACGGAATGCGCCTCTTGGAATTCGGACATGTTGATCGTGATGATGTTTTGTTCGCCGCCATAAAGGCTTTCAGCCAGTGCCAGCGCGGTTTCGGTTTTCCCGACACCGGACGGCCCACAGAGCATGAACACCCCAATCGGTTTGTTGGGGTTTGACAGCCCTGCCCGGCTGGTTTCGATCCGCTTGGCGATCATTTTCAGCCCGTGATCCTGCCCGATGACCCGTTCGGACAGGTGATCCGACAGATTCAGGATCTGCTCCAACTCGTCCACAACCATTCGCCCCGCTGGAATGCCTGTCCAATCGGAGATAACGGAGGCGACCGCCTGTTCGTCCACATGGGCATAAACCATCCGGTCATCGGCATCGGTCGCATCCAGCGTCGCCATCAATGCCAGCATTTCGCCGCGGATCGTGTCGGGGTCGCGGGGCGGGTCGGTCTCTTCGGCCTCGGCTTCCTTAATCTCTTCCTCGGTCCGGGCATCGCCTACATCACCGGGTTCCGCCGCATCATCAACGCCGGTTTCCGCCTTGGCCAACTCGTGACGCAAGGCAAGGATGTCATCGACAACCTTCTTTTCGGCCTCGAACTTGACCTCGAAACTGGCCAGCTCTTCACGCCGCTCTTTCAAGTCTTCCTCGGCTTCAGCCAACCGTTCTTCATTCTCTTCACCCAAATCACGCTGGGCGGTTTTGCTCGCAATTTCCGTCTCCAACGCCGCAATCGCCGCCTGCAAATCACCGATCCGGGCGGGCACGCTGGCCTGCGACACCGCCACCCGCGCGCAGGCGGTATCCAGCAACGACACGGCCTTGTCAGGTAATTGCCGCGCGGGGATATAGCGGGCCGACAGGTTCACCGCTGCCACAATCGCCTCGTCCGAGATACGGACATTGTGATGCGCCTCCATCGGGCCAAGGATCCCGCGCAGCATATAGGCGCAGCGATCATTATCAGGCTCGTCCACATTCACCGGCTGGAAACGGCGGGTCAGGGCCGGATCTTTCTCGAAATAGTTGCGATATTCGGCAAAGGTGGTGGCGCCGATCGTGCGCAATGTCCCCCGTGCAAGGGCGGGTTTCAGCAGGTTCGCGGCATCGCCGGTACCCTGCGCACCGCCTGCACCGATCAGGGTATGTGCCTCATCAATGAACAGGATGATCGGGGTGGGCGATGCCTGGACCTCGTCAATCAGCGACTTCAGGCGCTGTTCGAACTCGCCCTTCATCGACGCACCGGCCTGCATGGCCTGAATATCCAGCATATGCAGGCGGGTGCCCTGCAATTTCGGCGGCACCTCGCTATCGGCCAACCGCTGCGCAAATCCTTCGACCACGGCGGTTTTGCCCACGCCCGCCTCACCGGTCAGGATCGGGTTGTTCTGGCGGCGGCGCAGCAGAATGTCGATGATCTGGCGAATTTCATCATCGCGACCCACGACGCGGTCCATCTTGCCGCCCTCGGCATCGGCGGTCATATCGACGCTGAACCGGGCCAGCGCGGTGGACCCGCTTGAGGCAGGGGCACCGTTTGCGGCATCGCCAGCCTGCAAACCGGACCCATCCATCGGGCGCATCTCTTCCTCATCGCTGTCTTTCCACAGCGAACGGGATTCCTTGCCCAGCTGATCAACGGAAACATCGTTGAAAATCGCGCTGGCGCGGGTCATTTCGCGATGCAGGTTCTTGTCGTTCAACATCGCCAGCAGAACATGGCCAGACCTGATCTGCACCTCGGAGAAGAACAAGGTGGCATAGGTCCAGGCGTGGTTCAGCGTATCGGAGAGGCCTTCGGAAATGCCGGGGGTTTCGGTGACATTCTTATCCAGCTTGTCGATGGCAGCGATCAAGTCTTTCAGGACACGACCGCGGTCCAGACCCAATTCACGCAATGTGCAAGAGATGTCGGAATTCTGATCCGACACCAGATGAAACAGGAATTGGGGTGTGCCGACATTGCGGTTCTTCTCGGACCGGGCCTGACGCATCGCCTTCAGAAAGGCGTCATAGCCAAGGCGGTTCATCTTGCCTGCATATTTCTCGATATTGATCTCAGCCATGGCATAGCCCTCTTGAAATGAAATCCGCCTAGGCGGCGGCGCTTAATGTGTAGGTGGCCCCGGGCAGAAATGTGCCCGGTGGGGGGGGTGGTTCGGGCGCCAGCGTGGCCATCCAGCCCAACTCCGCCGATTTACCGACAACGGCAGGGGTAAAGGCGTCAGCGGGCAGCGAAAGCGCGACCGCAACTTCGAAACTACGGCCAAGATAGCCGTTGACGATATCCAGCATACGGGTATGCGCGGCACCGCCCGGTAGAAAATCGCGATATTCGGCCAGGGTGTGGGCAAGCACCCGGATCGTGATCTTTTCATTGATGGTTTGTGCCCGCGATCCCAGGAAACAATCGCGACCCAGCGTGCTACCCTGCTGGCCAAGCTGGCTCAGGCTGTCTGCCTCGAATTCGATCCATGTTGGCACATGTTCATCAATGCTGATGGCCGCCCCCAAATCATAACGCAGCATCTGTTGCAGCTTTACCGGGCTTTTGATCCGTCCAATCCCCAATGACGCCATGGAGAGCCTGTTTGCATCAGGTATCTCACCACGTTCTGCCCATGCTGGGGTCGCAATCCCGATCAGGGCGGCGACATAATGGGCAAACCGGTCATCATCGGCATGGTCAAATTGGGCAATCGCCCGCGCATCCGACCAGGCCCGAAAGAACAGCTGTTGGAAACGGGTCGCGAAAAGGTCGGTGAAGCGGACAAAGGCCAGATCACCGCTTTTGGCCCAGCGCAGGACTTCCTCGGTGGTGTTCAGGGGCAGGGCACCATGCGGGCCGAAAAAGCCAATGATCTGGTTGCGCAGATCAGGGCGGCCCGCCTTGTCACGGCGGATATCGGACATATCGCTGCCGGGAAAGGCCAGGAATGGGTCCTGCCCAATCGTCGCCACCTCTTCGGCCATCGTCGTGTTTCGGCCAATGCGTGGCTTGCCATCTGCGTCGCGTTCCAGTTTGCGAAGCAAGGCCAGATAGCCAACCGGGCGTTGTTCCTGCCCTGTCATAGCAGCGGTCCGGTGCCGGTGCGGGGTGGGAACTTGGCCACCTCACCCCTGTCAGTAGACAGGATCACCGTCTGGGTAAAGCTGTTGACGGCAGCGTATTCCGCGAGAAACCGATCCAATGCCGACCCCAGCAGGATGATCCCAGACCCTTCAAACGCGGCCTCATCCAGCAGGATCTGCACCTCCAGCCCGCGGGCGGGGTGATAACCATCACCGCGCTGCACTGATCGGACAATAGGACGGGTTGTGACCGATTTGATTCCTTGCAGCTGCGCCTCTGTCACCACATCGGACAGGTCGGCGAAAAGGGACAGCAACTCGCGCAGCGCGTCTGCGGCACTGTCTCCATTATTGTCGCCCTCAAGACTGAAATGGCTTAGCGACAGATAACTGATCAACCGCCAGTAGTTATCGCCCGCTGTGCTGCGATGGGGCGATTTCGCCTCAAGTTCATTCATCGGCGCGCGGGGCGGTGTGGGGCCTGCAACACAGCCAAGGCTGACGCTGACATCATCACACATATGGAAATCATCGCGGCTTTCCGCGATTGGCAGGTATTCCGGCAGATGGCGGTTCGAGCAGCGGGTGCGGACCTGCAAACGCTGGGCACGGGCCTCGCCGTCCTGTTCGGGGGGTTCATAGATCGAAATGAATGTCTCCGTCCCGACATAGCGTTGGCGCGCACCAAAGCGGCGCTCCTTTTCGGTAGGGCGGCGGGGTTTCTGGCGACTGGTATAATAAAGCGCCTGACGCGGCTTTGCGCCGCCTTTGGGCACAGCATAAAGCGGATTGACCCGCACCTTGTCCTGCACACCGGGGTAGTGGGCGTGCACGGAAACGATGTTGTAGATCTCGTAATGGGTCAGCGGACTGCTGTCTGGGGTCACCACAAATTCGGTGCGCTTGTCATCAAGGCGGATCTGGCTTGCGCTTTCCTCAAACAAGTTGACGGCGGGGGCGCAGTTCAGGGCAAACGCTGTTTCACTGATGCGGGCGGCCAGGTTCTTGTTGGCTCTGCCGAATTCCAGCATCAGCTGGACTTCCGAACCGGTAATGCGTGGCAAATGCTGTTGCAGGCCCGTCAGGCGGAAACCCAGCAACTTGCGCGGAAAGACGAAGAACTCACGCAAACCAGCAAACCCGTTGAACAAGCGGCCATCATGGGGAAACAGGTTGGACCCCTCGTCAAAGCCAACCTGTTCGATACTGGCAGGGTTAAGGCGGATGAAAACCGGGTCGCCATTCTTGTCCAGATATCGCAAGGAAGCACGTTTGAGGTCGCAGAAAATCTGTTCGTACAGGGCGACAGCGTCGGGCAAGTCGGCGACCAGATAAACAGGCAAGCTGTCAACCGCCACTTCCGCAAGCGGGCCACCACCTTTTTCACTGTTGGCTGATAGGGGCCGCTGGATTGTCAGTTGCAAACCACCTTTGGTACCGGGGGCCACCTCGGTTTCGCCAGCGGCCAGAAACGGGGCCGGACTGGCGTGATAGACGGCTTTGGACACTTTCAGTGGCCATACGGATAGCGGGCCGCAAAGCGAGAACCGGCAGGATACGCGCTGATCAGAATCAACAAAACGGGCATCCAGATAATCGCCGCCCGCAAAATGCAGGCCTTCGATAAGGTCCTTATTGTCATAGGGCGGATTGGCCTGCGCCAGCATCACGCTGGGGGTCGGGGTCAGGGCATCGGGAAAGATCTGATGCAGCAACTCGGATGAGAAGGTGCGAAACTCTTCTTCCATTTTCAGCTGGACGCGGGCGGCCATAAAGGCCGTGCCTTCCAGCAAGCCGGCGACGGCCGGATCGAGGTTTTCCTTTATCAGACCGCCCAGGCGGTCCGCGATTCCAGGGTAATCTGTGGCAAACTCGCGCGAGCGTTCGTAAAGCAGCGCCAGTTCCTTGTTATAGGCGTCGCGAAAGGCCTTTTTCATGTCTGCACCCGCAGGCGGGTCATCTGGATTTTGCCCGCGCCCATATCAACCTCGGCCACGAAATCGAGCGGGACATCAACCGGGGTGGCCACCATCTCGGCGGAGACATCAAAGCTCAGGCGCTGGGTGGCCTCTTGTTCATCACGGTTTAGTCTGATCTCGATCGTGTCGGCGATCAGCCGTGGTTCATGTTCAATCAACGTGTCGCGGATCAACGCAGCGATCTGACGACCGGCATGGGCGGAATTGGACATCTCGCTCATATCGCCGAAACCGTAATTGATCACGGATTTCGAAACATATGGGGCATCGTCAAGGGGGACGATAGCGTCCAGATTGATTGTGTTCATCAGGCTGGCCAGATCGGCGGTCAGATGGGCGCGCAATGTGGCCTCGTCGGTGCCGATACGGCGTTCCTGACTGCGGGCCGTCATCTCCCGGGCGCCATCCTGATAATTGGCCTCATCCTTGCCCGCGTCACCACTGGCGCGGGCGGCGCGGAACACATGCATCAGCGAAATCTGGCGGCGGTCCTTCGGGTCGGAACGGCCAGTGGTGGCTTTGCGATGTGACGGGTCGGTATTCATGATGGTCAGCTAGACAAGCCTGCGGCATCTCAAGGAAATTCGGGGCCCTGCGGCCCCGAAAATTGTCGTTTTGCGATTTCATCGGCAAATGGCCGATTAAGAGCTCCACTCTTCGTTCTTGGCAACATCCCAACCAGCAAGGGATTCAGCACCGGCCGCACCGGATGCTTCCTGCAAGGTGTAGGCGATTTCGAACTTGCGGAAGTTCAGTGTCAGATTCTCCTGAATACGATCCAGACCATCCTTGGAACCGCCCGTGGCGTAGGATGTGATCATGATATTTTCCATCTTGATACGGAAGTATTCAACCGGGGCAGCACCACCCGATTTGCGCACGATCAGTTCGCCATTCTCGATATGCTCGCCGGTTGTGCAGCGCTTGATCAGGTCGTTGGACGCCAGATCAACATATTTGGTCAGGGAAATATCCTGAACGTTGACCTTACCGCCACCACCGCCGGACCCGATATGCGTCGTGCCGGACTGGGACAAACCCCAGTTCCATGCCAGGACGTCAATCTCGTCCATATGTGTGGCGTCTTGGGACTCGCCTTTGATGTTGTTTGCAAGTTTCAGAAAAATATCAACAGCCATTATCTTACTCCGTTTTGGCCGCCAGCGTGATGAAATGCGCTAACGTGTTGGTGGGGGGAGGGGTCGTCATTTGCCGCTAGGCAGCTTGGATACCAGGCTCATGCCGATATCCATGCCTTCCATCTGGAAGTGCGGTTTGAGGAAAAACTTACCCATATAGTAGCCGGGGTTTTCCTCATCTTCTATGACCTGCACGGTTGCACCAGCGAGAGGCTTCTTCGCCTTCTCTTTCTCAGTGGCGCTTTCGGGGTTTGCAGAGACATATTTATTGATCCAGGTCTGCAGATCTTTCTCAAGCTGGATGCGATCAGGGCTTTGGCCGATCTTATCACGCACCATGCATTTCAGGTAGTGGCTGAAACGCGAGACAGCAAAAATATATGGGATGCGCGAGGACATGTTGTCAGACGCAGTCGCCAGATCGTCAGTGTATTTCTTGGGGCGATACAGTGACTGGGCGCCAATAAATGCGGCCTTGTCGGTATGTTTGCGATGGATCAGGCCAATCAGGCCTGCCTTGCTCAACTCACCTTCGCGACGATCGGTGATCGACACTTCGGTCGGGATTTTCATGTCCTTAGAGCCATCGCCGGTATCAAAGGTATGGGTCGGCAGGTTGATCACCTCGCCACCGGACTGGACGCCGCGAATTTTCACGGTCCAGCCATGTTCCTTATGGGCACGGTTGATATTGGCGGCCATCGCGTGTGCGGCGTTCATCCAGGCGTATTGATTGCCCTCGTGGCCGTCTGTTTCTTCGATGAAATCAAATTCCTCGACAACGGCTGTGCCATCCTGAGTATATGGTTCGCGGGACAAGGCACGTGGCAATGTCAGCGCCAGGTAGCGGGAATTCTCGCTGTCGCGCAGGCTGTTCCATGCGGCGTAGTCAGGGGTGTCAAAAATTTCGGACAGATCAGCGGGGTTTGGCATCTCTGTCCAGTTATCCATGCCAAGCAATGCCGGCGCAGCGGAAGAGATGAAGGGTGCATGCGCCGTTGCCGCGATCTTTGACATGTCGCGCAGCAGGCCGACATCGCCGCTGGAATGGTCAAAGTAATAGTCGCCAATCAACGCGCCAAAGGGCTTACCGCCCATGGTGCCGAATTCCTGTTCGTAGATCTTGGTGAAGAGCGGGCTCTTGTCCCATTTGGCACCGGGATAGCGGCGCAGCTCGCTCTTCAGCTCGCCCTTGGACACGTTCATGACGTTCACCCGCAGGGAACTATCAGTCTCGGAGTTATTGACCGTATAGGCCAGACCGCGCCAGCTGCTTTCCAGTTCCTGGAATTCCTTGGCGTGAATGATCTGGTTCACCTGATCGGTCAGCTTCTTGTCGATCTTGGCCAGCATCGCGCCGATCGTGTCGATGATATCTTCGGAAATGACCGTCTGATCATTCAACGCCTCGCGGACAAGGGTCACCACTGCGTTGTCGACCTCTTTGGCGGCTTCCTCGGTCCGTGGTTTGATGGTCTGCTTGAGGATATCGGAAAACTCGTCAAGCTCGCTCAGACCCTCCTGAACTTGGGCGTCCTGCTGTTGCGCTTCGTCTGCCATATTACTTCTTCCCTATGCGGTCCGCGATCTGCGCCACAACCGGCGCGTCGCGGGTTATTATTCTGCGCTCTCGTCGTCTTCGGCTTTGTTGGCCTCTGCCAGTGCTGCCATCAGTTCCGGGTCTTCCAGCAGCGCCTTTAGGTGATCCTGCGCCTTTGATTTGCCATTCATGTAGCGTGACAGATTCGCCAGTTGCTCGCGGGCCTCCAACAGCTTCGCCAACGCAGGCACCTGACGGGCCACTTGTGCGGGGCCAAAATCATCCATCGATGAAAATTCAAGGTTCACACCTAGCTTCGTTCCGCTGTCCGGATCCAGCTTGTTATCAACGGCAAAAGACAGGCCCGGCGAAACACTCGCCATATAGTCATCCAGCGTCGCTGACGTCACATCGGTAAAGTTGCGTTCGGCCAGCGCAGGCTTTTCAACCTTAGAGGCATTCCCCGACAAATCAGACAGCACACCCATGACAAAGGGCAGTTCGACCATCTTCTCGCTATCGTATGGATCAGCGTACGAAATATTCACCCGAGGCGGGCGATTGCGTTTGATAAATCCAGTGGCGGAATCTGATGGCATTTAATCTCTCCTCAACATAGGCGTCATGAAACTTTGTCTTCCCAATGAAGTCAACGTTATTCACAGCTTAACACATGCAAACTGCGGTTGTATGTGTCCAATCACACAGGGTTTGCAGGCGGCAGCAAATCTGCGACAATCGCCGCGAAATCCTTGTCCAGATAGGTCCGCGCCTTGAACAGCAGGACCGGGATCGGACTGGCCGGTTCGCGCACACGAAAATACTCCTCGACGGCACTGATCAGTGGGGCAACATTACCCCGGTTTTCAATCAACGGCGGTGGGCCGGGGTCGGCGTCAACATCCGGACTGGCCTGCCCGGCGCCTTCACCGGCCAACATCTTCAGCCGATCCATATATAACACGAATCCGCTATCGCCCCCAAATGTCATCTTGGTTTGATTGGCCTGTTCAGGCATCAGCGTCTCAATCGCCTCAACCAGCGGGCGACCGACCAGCAGCCGTGCC
This sequence comes from uncultured Paracoccaceae bacterium, assembly GCA_947500055.1. Classification (GTDB taxonomy): domain Bacteria; phylum Pseudomonadota; class Alphaproteobacteria; order Rhodobacterales; family Rhodobacteraceae; genus Yoonia. Next base: position 588,392 of record CANMQO010000002.1, on the reverse strand, counting down.
TGCGTGATCAGCAACAGCGACGGGGCAGCAGGCTCATGCGTGGCCAGATAGGACTCCAGCGTCGTCAGGATTTGCAAGGCCGCAGCGCGATTGGGAACGCTGGTGCTTGGAACGGGTGCCGCGACGGGTTGGGCCGCTGGGGCGGCCGCATCTGGAACGCTGGCATTGTCGGCATCCGGGGACGGCTCGGTTGGCGTATCAGCAGCAGGGGTTGCAGCCCCGTCCGCCGACCATGGGGCCAGATCACCGCGACCGTCATTGATCAGTTTCTGGACATCCGCAATGACGCTTTGGGTCTGGGACACAGCCGGGGTGAACGGGGCATCAAGGCGCAAACAGGCCGATGTGATCCGGGCCAGCGCATCAGCGGCCTTGGACAGGGCGGCATGGGACGCCTCGACCGCCTGGCGATTACCCGGCGCGGCCAGTTCGGTCAGCATCGCGCCACTGCTCAGTCCGACCTCGCCCTCGCGCGGCTCCGCGCCGCCATTGGCAACCGTGTAGCGACGCAGCGAAACCTCTCCAGCACCGGCCAAATTGGCATGTTGCAGCGGCAGCAACACCGTGCTGGACCCGCCTAGCTCGTCAATCGCGCCACGACGTTCGGACGCATCCAGCGGATGCACGTCGGTCGGAAATTCCTCCATCACCAACGCAAGACCTTCAAGCGCGTCGGCAAAATCTGGTAAACGACCCGCAAGGATCATCATCCGGGCCAGTAAAGACAAAAGGCGGACGTCACGACTGCGTTTCAGCAGGGCGGTGATGGTCTTTTTCTCGGCGGCATGCGGAATCGATTTGGGATCAAACAACGTGCCGGGCGTAAAATCATCATCCGGGCCTTTGATGCCGGGCACAAAATAGCGCTCCGGCATACGGCTCTCGGCTTCATAGTAGTAATCGACGAATGCGGGCTCGTCCGTAGCTTCCAGATCAGGGCCGCAAGGGGCATCCTCTGACACAGGGGCGGTGAGCCAGTCAAAACTCATGACATTTCCTTCGCGGCGGGCAACAATCTGATAACCGATACAAATACAAACCAAATACTTACGTCAATCAGGGTGACCCAGGGGCGGGCGACGGTCAAGCAAGGGATTCCAGACCCTTACTCCCGCGAAGCTGCGACAGCCGCAGCATAGCTTTCGGCGAAATGGCGCAGAAACACATCAAGCATGCCGTTTTCGGTATTTGCCGCCTTCGCGTCCCAACGTTTGACGAATTCGTCCCATGATTTGCGGCGACCACCCGCCAGCAAACCAGCGCCCGTGGCCTCTTCAATCGCTTCGGGTGACAGGTCCTCCAACAACTTGATCAACGCAGGCTGGATTGCAGCAAACACCGCCATTTGGTGGGTTTTGACGTCTTTCAGCGCAGCCGTCATGCCCTCACCCCCGGCCATGAACCCATCACGCGGTTGCAGAAACATCACCTCCAGCGCCTGTGCAGGATCTGGCAGAAACTTCAGCGGGTTGTTGTTCGCGGCCCCCATCATTGTGCGTTCACCACCCCGCGTAAACTGCTTGGCAGCTGCGCGATCCTGCAGCAAAGCCATCAGTTCTGCGGCAGCCCGTTGCATGGTGCGGCCCAATTCGCGGGCAAGCGCCGTGCTATCGACCGCTGTGCCAGGTGGCGGTGGTGGAAGCCCTGCGCCTTCGCAAAAGGCGGCCAGCACAGCCGAGCCGTTGTCAGGTGCGGCGGTCGCGTGCGGTGGCGCAGGAACACTGGGTTGCGGTGCAGGGGTCGGGGCTGGTGTGGCCGGTGTCGGTCCGTCGCCAAAGGGCGAATCTGATCCACCAAAGGGTGATGGCGCTGCCGGGGGTACGGGTGCGGCGGCGGGGGCGGGTGCTGGCGCAGCTGGTGGGGGCACCGGGTTCACGATAAAGTCGCTCGCGAAATCCTCAAACGCCCGCGGATCCGGGCGTGGGTTCACATCAATCGGCGAAGCAGGCGCTGAATCAACAGCCCACGGGTCGCTATCATCAAAGGCGGGCGGCGGCGATGGGAATGCAGCAGGTGCAGGGGCGCCGGGGGCTGCAGCTCTACCCAATTGCACAACGATAAAATAGTGACCAACCTGAAATCGATCACCCTGTTGCACCAGATACTCGCCCTCGATCCGATGGCGCTGACCATCCAGAAACACGCCGTTGGTCGACAGATCTTTCAGAAAGTAGGCATTATCGCGATAGATGATCTCAAAATGCTGGCCCGAGATATGGCGCTGCGGGTCAGGCAGCGTCCAATCTGCCGTTGCCGACCGCCCCACGGTCAGCCCCTTGTCCACAACTGTGGCCGAGGTCGGCCCGCCATCCGGCAGACTGTCATAATTCTCGATCCGCAATGTCAGGGTCATGCAGCGTCGTACCTATTTAGTGAAATCTTCAGCCCGCTAATAAACCTTGAAAAGCGATTCCGCCATGTCGATGAAGCGGGCCAGAAAAATCGGGCGGCGGGACAGATCAGCACGGGCGAGACAGGACAGGATCGACGTGTTGATCGCGCGCGGGGCCCGGCTGGGATGGACCGGGGCAGGATCATTGGGGGCGATTGATCCACCCGACCACCCGACCGCCAGTGCCAGATGGACACCCGGGGACTTGGCCGAGGCAAAAAGTGCCTCACGCATCACATGATGGCGCAATGCGGTATCCGGGCGGCCAATCCATGACGCCACCAACTCCATCATCTGGCGGTCCAGAGGGGTCAGCGCATCGGGCATATTGCGCAGACATTCGTGACCCCACCAGATCGCCAGCTTTGGCTGTATCGCAAAAGCGGTCACTGTAATGGCCTCTTCCGGGGTCGTGGATTGGCGCAGGCGCATGAGATAGTCCAACGCATCTTCGTCGGGGCGTGGGCGCTGCTGGGTCACCTCAGCCAGTTGCGGTATCGCCTGATAAAGTGCTGCCAAACTGTCATATCGGGTCGCCACAGCAGGTGGGCGGGTCTTTTCCTCATCATGTGGCGGGGCGTCATCTGGGGGCATAAAAGACCAAAATTCAAAATAGCAGGGACTGATGCAGAGTTTCAGCAGTTGAACCGCAGGCGTCAAGCATGGTTTTATGCCGCGTCAGGAAAATCGGATTGCTGACTGCTGCAAACCCAGAACACCAAAGGGCATTTATTGTCCTGGTTGGTGACAATAAATGGTCATCCGGCCAATTTGCGCATCGCCGCCTCTATCGGCCCCCGCTTGAACCAGCGCGCCCAGATCATCGCATAGACCGTCGCCACAAAACAAAACAGCAGTGCGGCACCTATCGCTTTGGAAACGGTCTGCCCACCCAGCATGTCGAGCGCTTCCAGCGTGCCCATCCCGATGACGATATGCGCGATATACAGGGTCAAGGTCTGCCGCCCGGCGGGCAACAAAACCCGCAGAACACCCATATCACGAAGGCGGCCTTCGATCATGAGGCAAAGCCCGACAACGATACTTGATGCCCCGATCCCCGCAAGCATATAGAGCGGCATGGGAGGCACTGGCGCAGTCGTCACCAACATCGCGAGCTCAGGATCAATTTGAGATAATGGCGCCACGAGCAGGAAACTTGATAACTCGGCGATCGCAATGGCCGCAAGGCCACCCACGACAAGTTTGACCTGCGTGGACCGGTCGGACAGTGGGGTGCGGCTTAGGATGATGCCAAACAGCAGGAACCCCAGCCAGGGGATGACAGGGTGCCATCCGTTGAAGAAAAGATTGCGCAAGAAACCGACCGGTGTCCAAAAATCCGCATAGGTGTAGCTTTCCCAATTCCAACCCGCATCGTAGTCCAGCGTCAGGACCATAATCGTGAAAGCGACGTTCAAACCGACGAGAATACCAAGCAGGGCACGGTTGGATAGCGGCAACAGCAGCACACCAAACAGAAAGTAGAAGGCGTAATAGTGCAGGATATCTGCATCGAAAATTGTCATGTTGAGCAAGCCAAGCATCAGCAGAAAGATTGCGCGCTTAACAGTGACGGCAATCGTCTGATCCATTCCTTTAAGCCCAGCCAAACCCAGCCCGATTCCCGCCAAAACAACAAAAGTCGCGGCGGCACGGCCCTCCAGGGCAACCGTCAAGCCGTTGAGCAACCCCGTGCCATCTTCGGCCCCCATAACGATTTTGAAGTTGACGATGACCATGCCAAAAAATGCGAAGTAGCGCGCCAGATCGAGCCCCTCCAATCGACGGTATTCTAAAGCCCGTGCCGTCACGTCAGGTGCTCCTACTTCGAGTGCTTTGAAAGGGTATCGGCTGTCGTTGTGTCCGACAGGGTTCGGAGATATGCGGGACGCCAGGACAACCCGCCAAAGATGATCCGCAAGCGGTCACTCAGGGTTCGACATTTCCTGACATCGCGCCAGATATTGGCGAACTCGACAAAGGTGATCTTGATTGGGTTGTTGGTATGGATGTTGCGGGTCAGCCCATAAGTGACTTCTTCGCCCTCGCGCTCAAACGTCCCAAACAGCTTGTCCCAGATCATCAGGATTCCGCCATAGTTCTTGTCCAAATATTGCGCATTTGATCCGTGATGGACCCGGTGAACTGACGGGGTGTTAAAGACCTCATCAAGCCATCCAAGCCGATCCACGCGTTCCGTGTGAACCCAATGTTGGTACTGTGCCACAAGGATCAGGGCGACCAGCGCCTGAAACGGGTTGAAACCGACGACGATCATGGGAATAAGAAAGGCCCATTCAAAGAGCCCCTCCACCACACTTAGCCTGAAACCGACAGTAAGATTATAGTCTTCGGAACTGTGATGCACACTATGGCTAGCCCAAAGAATGCGGTGTTCATGTTCTAGCCGGTGCATCCAATAGTAAGTGAAATCTGCGGCCAGAAGCGCCAGAAGCCAGGTCCATGCCGTCATCGGAATGGATAGTGGCGTCAGGTAGTAGAACGGAAGGAGGGCAACAAACCCCAACGATGCAAACGTGGTCCTTCGGAGAACCTGATGCGCGATGAAGATCACGCAATTGGCAAGCGTATCCTTCCAGCGTCGTTCCTTTTTGGTGACAAGATCCAACATGATTTCGAAACCGGTAATTGCCATATTGACCACAAAAAGGGTCGCGACGATCATCATGATCTGATGCGCGTCGAATAGTGAAACGAGTTCTTCAATTGACATTTGCACGCCCCGTGCTCGCGCTTGGGGCTGGTACTACACACCGATGCGCTGCTCGTCGTTTGAGGGACAGGAGGGGCGAACCAAGCTGCGCATTCGGGGTTTCACTAAGACCCTTTTCGAGAATTGGTAGACACCCGTGATTGAGAAACGCCACGATAAATCCTTTCAATACAGACTCATTCATGATATGAACGAACGACCGTTCATAATTATGTTTCAACGCATGGAGTGTCAAGTTGCCACCCAAAACAGAAAAGCCCGTGCACCCCCGCAAGATCGAAATCCTGCATGCAGCAATCACGTGTTTCTTGGATCGCGGTTACCATCAGACGGGGGTCAGGGACATCGCCAAGCAGGCCGGGATCAGCCTCGGAAACCTCTACAATCACTTCAAAGGCAAGGAAGCCGTGCTCGCGTTTATTGCTGAAATTGACGGAAGGGAGCTGTCGGGTTTTGTGGCAGATCTTTCAGAACCCGCCGATCCGTGCGCGGCATTGGAACAATTCATCGTGGAATACACCGCATACGCATCGCGGCCCGAGAACGCCCTGCTGGGTGTTGAAATCCTGACGGAAGCATTGCGAAACCCAAACATCGCCGCGATTTTTGGCAAAGACCGCGGTCAATTGATTGGCGCGATTGCGGATTGCCTCAAGGCGGGTGCAACATCAGGCGTGTTCAGGTCCTATGACGACGAACGCGCCGTCGCATGCACAATCCTGGACGCACTGGAGGGGCACGGCCTGCGGAGCCTCTCAAAAAATCTGCGAATGGATCGCTCTACGGCGTCTCTCCACAAGTATCTTATGAATGGACTGAAGCCGTAACGTATTGATCACTGGCACAATTCGTTTGAAGCCCGCAAAAAAGCTAAGACAGACCGAAGAGCTTTCGCGCGTTGCCATGCCCGATGCTTTCAGCCTCATCTACCGAAAGGGCGGCAAGCAAAGACTGCGTTACCGATAGCCAGTCGGGCAAGCCGTTGGCCAGTTCCACCACCGGCCAATCACTGCCCCAGATCAGACGTGCGGGGCCAAAGACCTCAAGCACATGATCGACATAGGGTTGGATCGCCTCTTGGGTGGCATTACCCGGCGCGCAATAGGCCAGCAGACCCGATAGCTTGCAATGGACGTTCGGCAGTGCCGCAAGCGTGGCAACATCCGCCCGCCACGGATCAAGCCCCCCGCTGGCAATGTCCGGCACACCGCAATGGTTCAGCACGATTGTGGTGTTGTCACATGCCCGCGCCAGTTCCGCGCCCAGGCCCAATTGTTTGGGCAGCATACATAAATCGAACGGCTTACCCCGGTCGCCCAATGCCCGCAGGTTTCTGCGAAACGTGGCAGTCGTTGACAGCGCATCGGGCATCACATGCAAAATGCGTCGATATCCAACGACCCCGAGGTCATCACATTCATCCAGCCATTCCGAAAATCCGTCGTCATCTTCCGGTCGGCAGGACGCAATCAAACCAAGGATGCCGCTATCCTTTTTTCTGGCCAGATCCGCCACGAACCGTGTTTCGGCCCTGTAATCCGCGTCGTCGACACCCGTTTCCATGAAAACGGTGCCAATAACGTCCTCTCCGGCGGTCAAATCGGCATAGCGGTCAAGGTCAAAGGCCTTGTTTGCCAGAGGTGGGATGCCATCGGTCCAACTGTAACCGGCAACATCCGGATGGACGAGGTGCTGGTGTGTGTCGATCAGTCTGACCATGGTGGTCCCTCCTATTCAGGATCTGCAATTGCCGTTTGCTTCTGCTGGCCCAAACCTTCGATTCCCAGTTCAACAACATCGCCGGGACGCAGATATTGCTGTGGCTTCTGCCCCATGCCCACCCCCGGCGGTGTCCCGGTCGAGATGATGTCACCCGGCAGCAAAGACATGAATTGGCTGAGGTAACTGACCAGATGCGCAACGCCGTAAACCATTGTGCTGGTTGATCCGTCCTGCATCTTCTTGCCATTGACGGTCAGCCACATGGCCAGATTTTGCGGGTCCGCCACTTCGTCGCGGGTCACCAACCAGGGGCCGATCTGGCCATAATTGTCGCAGCTTTTTCCCTTGGTCCATTGACCTGCCCGTTCAATCTGAAACGCGCGCTCAGAGACATCATTTGTGACGGCATAGCCCGCCACATAATCCAGCGCGTCTTCTTCGCTGACATATTTGGCGCGACGGCCAATAACCACCGCCAGTTCAACCTCCCAATCGGTTTTCTCGGACCCGCGTGGGATGATGATGGGATCGGTGGGACCACAAATGGCACTGGTCGCTTTCATGAACATCACCGGTTCCGGCGGGACATCAAGCCCGCTTTCGGCGGCGTGGTCGGCGTAGTTCAGACCGATGCAAATGAATTTTCCCGTACCGGCAACGCATGGACCAAGGCGCGTATCACCGGGCACAACAGGCAATGTTGATGGGTCGATCGCCGCGATTTTCGCAAGCCCCGCATCCGACAGCGTCGCACCTGCGATATCATCGACAATGCCCGACAGGTCGCGGATCTGCCCGTCATCATCAAGAAGGCCCGGTTTCTCGGCCCCATCAGCGCCAAAACGAAGTAACTTCATGGTCTTTTCCCTATATATTCGCCCAACCGCCATCGATCACATGGGCATGCCCAGTCGTATACGCGCTTTCGTCAGATGCCAGATAGACAGCAAGTGCCGCAATTTCCGATGCCTTGCCGATCCGGCCAATTGGTTGCCGCGCAATGAACGCTTCACGGGCAGCGTCATAATCGCCGGTGTCACGCAAGCGTTGCTCAAGCGAGGGGCTCTCAACCGTCCCAGGGCAGATCGCATTGCACCTTATACCTTGGGTGATGAAATCCGCAGCTATGGCCTTGGTCATGCCAATCACCGCAGCCTTTGTCGTCCCATAGACGAAACGGTTCGGGGCAGCGATCACCGATGACGCCACCGACGACATGTTGATAATCGACCCGCCGCCGCGCTCCAGCATACCTGGCAGAAATGCCCGGCACATCCGGTACATCGCCGTCACGTTCAGGTCGTTGGAAAACGCCCATTGATCTTCATCGCAATCCAGAATCGTGCCGTTGGCGACAAATCCAGCGCAGTTGAACAGCACATCAACCTTGCCTGCCTGGGCGACTGCCGACTTGATTGATGCCGGATCCATCACATCAAGTTTCAAGGTCTCCAGCCCCATTTCGGCAAGTTCAGCCAATGCGGTTTCGTTGATGTCGGTCGCGATCACATCCGCGCCTTCGGCCCTCATTGCTAAGGCCGATGCGCGCCCGATGCCCTGGGCCGCGGCAGTCACTAAACAGGTTTTCTTGGTCAATCGTCCCATAATTCGTCCTTTGTTAGACCGGCAGGCAGGCCGGCCCGATGGGGTCAAAGCTTTTGTAGGTCAGAATAAATTCCTGGTGACCCAGATCTTCCGACTTGGTGGGTTGGCCAGCAGCAACCTGCTGAACCGCCGCGAAAATCTCCTCTCCGATCGTATCCAGCCCTGCGTCACCCGTCATGATACGGCCCGCATTGATATCCATATCCTCGTGCAATCTTTCATACATTTCGGGATTGGCTGCGACTTTGATCACCGGCGCAAGCGCTGATCCAACAACTGACCCGCGCCCCGTCACAAAGATCGTCATATGCGCCCCCGAGGCCATCATCTCAACAATTTCGGCATTGTCTGAGATGTTGGGAAATCCAAACCGCACCGGTCCATCCGGCACCACGTCCATCAAATAAAGCCCACCCTTCGGCGGAATGTCCCCCGGCTTGATCAGGCCGGAAATCGGTGAGGAACCAGATTTGGCATAAGCACCCATCGATTTTTCCTCGATGGTGGACAACCCTCCGTCAGCGTTGCCAGAGGCGAAACTGCCAAAACCCAGCTCGGCATAATATCGCGCCGCCTTTTCAACGGAGGCACGCAATTCGACTGCCAAGTCCGGCGTAGCGGCGCGGTCCGCCATGATGTTTTCACAACCGATCAACTCGCCCGTTTCCTCAAAGATGCAAGCGGCCCCGGCCGCAACCAGTTTGTCAAAGGCGCGACCCGTTGCCGGGTTGCCTGAAATGCCGCTGGTGCCATCAGACCCACCGCAGACCGTGCCAACTACAAGATCGGATAGTTCCAGCGGAACACGTGGCGTCTGCGCCAAATCGGCTACTGCCTGCTGCACAAACGCCCGCCCTTTGGCGATGGCGCTTCGGGTTCCACCAGTTTTCTGGATCACCAATGTCTCAACTGGGCGTCCACTGGCGCGCACCGTGTTTTCCAATTGCACACGGTTAAAGCTTTCGCAGCCCAGCGACACCAGAAGGACAGCACCGACATTGGGGTGGGTGCAAAGGCGCTCCATCATCTTTTGCGCATAGGGGTTCGGAAAACAGCCTGGGAAACCAATGACATGCGCCTGCTCACGATCAACCATCGCGATCTCGCGGGCGACGTGGTGGGCACATTCCACCAGATATGCGACAGCCACGTGATTGCGAATTCCCTTGCGTCCGTCGTCCCGTTGATAGCCTTGCATTGTCATGCCAATTTCCCATCTTCGGTCAGGGCGTAGGTCGGCGTGTAGTCACTTTTCATATTATGCAAATGGACATGATCGCCCACAGCGATTGGTCTTGTGGCCGATCCAATGGACACCCCGTATTTCAACACTTTGTCGCCGGTTTGCATTGCCCTACGGGCCAGCTTGTGCCCCATGGTCACGGATTGCGCGAGGATGACAGACACATCGTCAATCAGTACCTTTTCACCCGCATGCATCGCACAACGGGCCACAGCAACCGTGTCAGTCTGGGCAAGGATGATCAGGCGGGTGTCAGTGTCAGCCATTAATCAGAACTTTCCGTATTTCAGATAGGCATCCTGCGGGTCGGTGCCCGCCAAAATGGCTGTTCGCACCTTGTTTTCTGTTTGCATCGCCGTCAACGATTGGTCGATCACGTCTTCCAGAATCTCAATGGGAATGCAGACCATCCCATCGCGGTCGCCATGCAACCAATCTCCAGGCCGGATCAATACGTCACCGATCATGATATCGATATCCGTTGATTTAGGCAGCCAGAAACCGACGATATCGCGTGGCGTATGGTGCGTGCGCCAACAGGGAAACCCAAGGTCGAGGATGAAATTCGCGTCGCGCAATCCGCCATCCAAAACGCAGCCTAACACGCCTTTGCCATGCAGTGTTTCGGCAGACAGCTCGCCCATCTGGGCGATCTGATGCGTATGCGGCTGGGCGGTCCAGATATGGCCGGGTTTTGCTTTGGACAACAGGCCCGTCCAGGCCAGCAGCGTTTCATGCGGGTCAGCGGTTTCATCGACATGGCCCTCAACTGTCCAGGCCGGGCCACATAATGTCATCTCCGGTTGCAGCGGCGTTATGCTGGGGGGCAACGTAAAGTTCTTGCGCCCCATTGCCCGCATCACATCATGAATGACGCCGGTATAGCACCCTTGGAGTTGTGGCAAACGGTTGTCAGTCATGGTGGAAAACCTCTTCCATCATCGCCCACCACTCACCTTCGGCGCGGCTTTCAAGCGGCACCTGCTTTGGCATGCAGATTTCCCACCACTCCTGTGTTTTTGGATCTGCAGCCATCTTTGCCGCATCTGCGGCAAAATCCGTGCCGTGATACTCCCAATAACCAAACAACAAGTTCTCCGGCTCGCGCAGAAAGATCGAGTAGTTGCGGATATTGCAGGCGGTGATACCGGCCAATATCTCGGGCCATGTATCCGCATGCAGGCGTTTATATTCGGGGATATCAGCGGGTTTTATCCCAATCACCATGCCCATGCGTTCCATATGTTATCCTCCGACCGTCGCGCTAAGGCCGTCGACAGCCCGCGCGTTGATTGCGTCCCAGTCCCATGCAATGCCCAGACCTGCCGTGTTTGGCGCATGCGCATTGCCATCGCGGATATCGAGCCGCGACGTCGTGATGTCGTCAAGCTGCGGGATGTATTCGAGCATTGGCGCATTCGGGACTGCGCATGTCAGACTGACATGCAGTTCCATCAGGAAATGCGGGCAGACGGCAACATTGAACGCCTCTGCCAGGTGCGCGATCTTCAACCACGGTGTGATGCCTCCCACCCGGGCAACATCCGCCTGAACAATCGTGCATCCGCCCAATGCCAGATAATCCTTGAACTGCGACAAGGAATACATGCTCTCGCCCACAGCGATCGGCACCCGCGACTGGGCCGTCAGCTGAACATGCGCGCCCACATCATCTGCAGGCATCGGCTCTTCGAACCAGCCAATATCATATTCGGCCAACATATCCGCCCGCCGCCGGGCCTCGGCCAATGTGAAGGACTGATTGGCGTCGACAAGAATCCGGTAATCATCGCCAACCGCATCCCGCACTGCCCGCAGCCGCGCACGGTCGGCAGATAATGTGGGCATCCCGATCTTGATCTTGGATCCTGCAAACCCCTGTTTCTTCATCTCAATCGCGTCTGCAACCAAATCATCCGTTGCAATATGCAGCCAGCCGCCTTCGGTTGAATACATCGGAACCGACGGCTTTGCCCCTCCCGCCATCCGCCAAAGCGGTTGATTTGCCCGCAGGCAACGCAAATCCCAAAGGGCGATATCGATTGCAGCAAGCGAAAGCGACGTGATCGGACCGACGGCCGTCGCATGGGTCGCCATCAGAAGATCGCGCCAAATCCCTTCTATCTCTTCGGCGTCACGCCCGATCACAAGCGGCAAGAGGGTCTCGCGCAGCAAGCTGATGATCGCGGGGCCACCTGACCCGATGGTGTAGCAATACCCTGTTCCGACCTGCCCGTCAGCATCTGTCAAACGCACGATTGGGGTCTCTTGCGACACAAAAGACTGGATCGCATCAGTGCGGGTCACCTTGGGAACAAGGTCGACCATCAGCACCTCTGCTTTGACAATCTGTGCCATCAATCAACCCTGACCGATCTGCCTGAGGCCGCATCGAACAAATGCGCCTTGTCCATGGCGATATCGAATTCAAGGGTCTCCCCCGGTGTTACATTTCGTGGGCCAAACATTTTGCCCTGCGCTTCCTGCCCTGCGATACTCGTATAAAGGATCGTTTCGGTTCCCAGTGGCTCAGACAGGACCACATCCAGGGTCATGCGGGCGCTGTCACCACTTTCGGCGATGCCATGCCCCACGGGTGTCAGATCATCGGGGCGCAAGCCAAAGATAACCTCCTGCCCCTCCGTCACACACGCCGCCAGTCGCGCCGGAACCGGCAGCGATTTCCCATCCACAAACACGACCTGCCCGCCCTTGATCACGGCGGGTAACAGGTTCATCGGGGGGGAACCGATGAAACTGGCAACAAACGTATTCACCGGGTGGTTAAACACATCCATCGGGGTGCCAACCTGTTCGATATACCCATCCTTCATCACCACAATCCGGTCGGCCAGTGTCATGGCCTCGACCTGATCATGGGTGACGTAGACAACCGTTGTCTTGACCTTCTGGTGCAGTTTCTTGATTTCGGTGCGCATCTGGACCCGCAGCTTGGCATCAAGATTGGACAACGGTTCATCAAAAAGGAATGCCTGCGGATGGCGCACGATGGCGCGGCCCATGGCGACCCTTTGGCGTTGGCCACCCGACAGCTCTGCAGGGGTGCGTTCCAGCAGTTCATCAAGGCCCAATATCTCGGCCGCTTCATTCACCCGCTCAGTGACAACAGCATCATCATGTTTGGCAATCTTCAGGCCAAACCCCAGATTCTCGCGCACCGACATATGCGGGTAAAGCGCATAGTTCTGGAACACCATCGAGATATTGCGCTTGCGCGGCGGTAGATCGTTCACCACATCCGACCCGATCGAGATCGCCCCGTCAGAGATGTCTTCAAGCCCGGCAATCATCCGCAATGTGGTCGATTTCCCGCAACCTGACGGGCCGACCAGAACCACAAATTCGTTGTGTGCAATATCAAGGTTGATGCCATGCACGACCTCGGTCTTGCCATAGCGCTTGATAACGTTGTTCAGGGTGATCTCTGCCATATCTTATCCTTTGACCCCGCCGAATGTCAGGCCCGCGATGAGGTGTTTTTGCACAAGGAACGTCAGGATCAGCGCCGGGATGATAATGATCACCGCCATCGCCGACATGCCCGCCCAGTCGATAGTAAATTGCGCGGTGAAATCCATTAGGCCGACCGGCAATGTCTTGCTGTCGGTGGATCGGGTCAGGTTGGACGCCAGCGCGTATTCGTTCCATGAGGTGAGGAAGGCAAAGATGCCCGCGCTCGCAATGCCCGACTTGGCCAGCGGAAATTCGATCTTCCAGAATGCTTGCCAACGAGTGCAACCGTCGACCTGTGCAGCTTCTGACATCTCCTTGGGAATTTGTCTGAAGAAGCCGTCGATCAGCCAGATCGTGAACGGCACATTCATGGCAACATAAACAATGATCAGGCCCATCTTGGCATCAATCAAACCGATCCGGCTCCAGATCATGAAGATCGGCAATGACAATGCGATCCCCGGCACCGTCCGCGATAGCATAAGCCCCAGAAACAGCCCGTTCTTGAACCGGAACCGATAGCGGGCAAAGGCATATCCACCGGACATACCAATCAGCAGTGCAATTACGGTGCTTGTCAGTGCAATGATAAGTGAATTGGCGAAATAGGCCGGCACAGGGATTGCAACCTGATCTGCGCCATAGCCAAAGATCTTGGCAAAATTGTTCAGGCTGGGGTTTTCGGGAATCCAGACTGGCGGCTTGGCCAGCACCTCACCATTTGGGCGGAATGCAGTGAGTACGACCCAAAGCCCCGGCACACAAATGATTACCATCAGCAGAAAAGTCAGCAGCCAGGTTGCCACCGCTCCGACTTGCTTGCGCAACGATCGGTTCATCACTCTGCACCCCCCATGTATTTTCGGGCTGCGAGCAGCTTGGTAAAGAAATAGTAGGTAAAGGCGATGGACAGCAGGATCGACACATAGGCCATCGCATTGGCCTGCCCCATCCGCGCGTTGTCGTATCCAACCCGTGCAATCATCGTCCACAACAGCTCGGTCCGGCCAGCGGGGCCGCCGCCTGTCATCACGTCCACGATGTCATAGGCGCGTGCGACATCAAGACTTCGGATTGTCATGGCGATAAAGACAAAGGGCATCAGGAATGGCAGCGTGATGTGTCGGAAAACCTGCCAGGGATTACACCCGTCAACTTTGGCCGCCTCGAGCGGATCACGCGGCATGGCGAACAACCCAGCGAGCAACAGAATCGCAAAGACAGATGTGCTCATCCACACTTCGGCAAAAATGATCGAGAAATTGGCCAGATATTTGTCCACCAGCCAGGGGATCGCCCCGTCACTCAGCCCCAACGCCTGAAGCGCATTATTCAGGATGCCAATGTTGTCGTTAAAGACAAACTTGAACTGATAGCCGACCAGGATCGGGGAAAACATCATCGGAAACATCATGATCGTGCGAAGGGTGCGCTGGCCCCACGTGATCTTGTTGATCAGCAGCGCGATGCCCAGTCCCAATAGAAATTCAAGGTTCAGCGCAATGGTCAGGAAAATAATCGTGCGGCCAAAGGCTACCCAGAAATCGCCATCCGCGAATATGCGTTTGTAGTTGCGCAGACCGACCCATTGCCACAGGCTTTCGGGGCGGATCAGGCGGTAACCGGTAAAGCTCGTGTAAAGCGAGAAAAGCAGCGGCAACAGCACCACAAACAACAGCGTCAAAACTGCGGGAAGCAGCAACAGAAACGGTGTGTATTGTTCCCGTTGCCAAAACGGGGGACGCTTGTTGGCCATAACGCGGCTGCCTTCGGATAACGTTTCGAAAAAATGGCGCGGGCAATCGCCCGCCCGCGCCAGTTCAGGGAGGTCTTAGAGGTAACCGGCGTCTTCCATGACAATCCGCGCAGCGTCTGCGGCTTCATCAAGCGCCTCTTGCGGTGTCTTTTCACCCAGAATTGCCGCCTGAAGCTGTGGCCAGATTTCGTTCGAAACCTCGATCCAAGGGGTGATCAGCGGTGGTGTAAACGCATCCTCGGCCATTGAAACCGCGTAGGTTTCGAAAACCTCGACAAGGAAGTCGTTGCCATCAGCCGTAAACTGCGCCTTGGCATCATCCCAAACAGCAGCCCGGGTCGGCAGCAATCCTGCTGTCGCCTCAACCATCTGGCTTTCGTGGCTTGTCAGGAATGTCACGAAAGACGCAGCGGCGTCAGTATTGTCGCAGGATTCGGTGATCGAAAACGAGTGACTGCCCGACCAGCCGGTGCGAATGCCAGCAGATCCTTTTGGCGCTCGGACAAGGCCGATATCACCGGCAATTTTTGAATTTTCCGGATCATTGAAGAAAGACGCCCAACCGGCCCAATCAAGGTTGATCGCAACGGTGCCAGAGGCAAAGCCAAGTCCGGTATCATCCCAAAGATAGTTCAACGAACCGGCTGGAACAGCCTGCGCTTCATAGAGATCCTTGAAGAAGTTGACCGCCTCAACGCCTGCCTCGGAATTGAAGGTGGGGTTCCAGTCTTCGTCAAACAGGGCACCACCATTCGCGACAAGCAGCTCATAAAAGCGCCCTGTGATGGCTTCGTCCTTACCGACAAACTGTGTGCCATAGAATGTTGGCGCGTCGGCAAAGAACATCGCCTGATCCTTGACCTGATCCCAGGTTTCCGGGGGGGTCAGGGCATAGCCATATTCAGCCTCGAACTTGGCCTGATTATCGGCGTCCTCGAACAGTGACTTGATATAGTAAAGGTTCGAGATGTCCGAATGACGCGGCAACTGCACCAGACGCCCGTCCACGGTGGAGTTTTCCAGCGCAAGCGCCTGAAATTCGGCCAATGTGGCATCTGCAATCACCCCATTCAGGTCGATGTAGATGGACCCATATTGCGGGGCAAAGCTGGTATGGTTTGACCCCACGCACCAATCCAATGTGCCAGCCGCAATATCCTGCTTGATCTCGCGATCCAGTTCAAAATGGTTCTTGCGTGACAGCACATCAACGGTTGCGCCAGTCATCGCTTCCCACTCTGCGATGCGGGCATAAAGCGGCTCATATTGGGCGCCACCGATCAGCTTTACACGCAAGGTGTAGCCGTCGAATTTGCCGTAATCCACTTCCTCCGCCACCACAGCCGTGGCCGTGATGCCCGTCAGCGCTGTCGCGGCGAGTAGCTTTCTGAATGTCATTTTGGTCATTGTGTCCTCCCTCGGATATGTGACCGTCATTGCGCCGCGTTTTGCGGCCTTTTGGGGGTCAGCACACGTGCCGTATCCTGACCAAGTGCGGGTGCTGCGCGCGCAGATTTCAGCGTCGCTCCATTCACACGGATCGGCGCGCGCAATGTCTCAAGCCGCACCGTGCCGTTCCGCAAAATCGTCTGTTCCAGATCAAGCCTCTGGTAGGCATCCGTGGCGCGCATCTGCGACCAGTTGAGCACTTCCGAACACCAGATATCCGCCGGTTGCAGGACCGCCAGCCAATCGGCCGTTGTCTGCGTAACCAGTTGGGCTGCAAAGATTGTTTTGATCGCGTCACGCTCCGTCATCATCGCTGCCGGATCATCGTAGTAACGCTCAAGCCCCGCGACACCCAACAGGTTAGCGAGAACCTCAAGCGACGGCGTCATTGCCAATGCCAGATAGCTGTCCTTGGTCTGATAAACCCCGTAAGGGGCGCCCAGATATGCATGGGCGCCGTTCACGCCACTGCGTTCCGGCAGGCGCTGACCGTCATTCAAATGGGTGGATAAAACTTCGAACTGAAAGTCGATCATCGCTTCCAAAAGACTGGTCTGGATCAGCGCGCCCCGCCCGTGAATGCCACGACCAACCAAGGCCGCAAGAATACCCTGTGCCAGCGCATTGCCCGCCAGCATATCGGCCACCGCCAATCCCATGGGCATCGGCGCATCATCAGCATTACCGGTCAGCCACAACAGCCCCGACCGGGCCTGCGCCAGCAAATCCTGCCCCGGCAAATCCTTCCACGGGCCGTCCTCTCCGTAGCCAGAGATGCTGCCATAGACGATCCGCGAATTGATGGCTTTGACATCTTCGTACCCGAACCCCTGCCGCTCGATCACGCCGGGACGGAAGTTCTGGATCACGACATCAGCGGTCTTGATCAATGCCACCAAAGCGGCACGATCATCCTCGTTTCGCAGATCTGCCGTTATGCTTTCCTTGTTGCGATTGATTGCGTGAAACAGCGAATTTGCGCCATCAATGTCGGTGTCCGACAGGTACAGGCTACGACAAAGATCCCCAACGCCGGGGCGTTCGACCTTGATCACCCGTGCACCAAGATCAGCGAGCTTCAGTCCGCAAAGCGGCCCTGACAGAAACTGGCTGAAATCCACCACAACCAGCCCATCCAGCGGGCGTTCGGACTGCGGCAAGACCTTCATGCCCGGCTCTCGCGATAGGCGGCATCAAGCGTATCAAGGGTTTGCGCAATCGTCGCCTGACCACGCAAGCAGGCATGCAGGATATCGCCCCCGCGATCCTGAAAACCCATGTAGCCGTCGTATCTGGGACGCAGCCATGATGTTTCCAGCGTCTTGCGGGTGTTGCGGAAAAAGTCGCGTGTCGCTGCATTGGTGCTGTCGGCTTCCCAAGCTGCGGCATTGCCGGGCTGGCCGCCGCTTTCAAAAAACAGGCCCGTCTGGCAGGCATCACCGGCGATCCAGAACGCATAATCGGCGGCCAGGTCGATATGTTTGCACTGGCTTGAAATTGCGATACCTGTCCCACCGATAACCGTGCCACCTGGGCCGTTGTTACCCACACCGGGGGCATCAGCAAAGACGAGCGGGAACCGGCAATAACCATCGCGGCTATAGTTGGTGTAGCCGTAGCCAAACGGGCAGTAGGCCGGTGCGTCCGCCGTACGACCCATCCATTCCAGCACGCCAATCGGGTCCAGCGTCAAACAGCGTGGATCAACCGCAGCCGCCAATTCAACCATCATTTCCAACGTCACCACCGCCTCGGCCCGGTTCATCAATCTTTCGGGGTCCTCTGCCACGGCAAAACCTTGATTCCGGGCCAATCCAAAGAATGTCATCAGCGTGTTGATCGGGATCAGGGCAAGCGCGACTTTCCCCGCTCTTGCAAGGGTCATAACCGCGTCCCAGCGTGACGGGGCCGCCTCCAGAAGGTCAGGCCGAAACGACGCAACAGGCGTTGCCGCATCAATCGCCAGCCCCCACTGGTGGCCATCAAATTCATAGGATGAATGCGACGCGCCCACTGATTGGGCTTCAAGTTTTGTTAGATCATCGGGGCGCCCCAGAGTATCAAACGCAACCAACTGCCCTGACCCGGCAACCTCACCCACATGTGGGTGGTCAATGACCATAAGGTCATACTGCGCTGCCATCTCGCCGATAGGCCGGTCAGCAAAGGCCTGAAGGGATCGCTTCTCCCAGATAATCTCGACCCCGGGATTGTCCCTTGCGAATTGGGCGGAGGTCGCAAGCATCGGGTCCACGCCCCGGCTGTGATCCCATGTCATCCCACGCAATGTGACCTTAGCTGTCATCGCGCGCCTCCGGCGGATCGCGATAGAACGCCGTCATCAGGTGTTCGCAATAAAGCGCCAGTTCCCCTTCGCCCTTGTAGACAGAGTAGCTGACCCGAACCTTGCCCATCTTCGCGTCCTTGGGCTCTTTCGAGAGGTTCTCACGGATCGTGTAGATCGTATCGCCGATGAACACCGGTTTTATGAACCGCAGACGGTCATAGCCGTATGAGAACGAGTTCAGACAGTTCGTTGCCACAAGCCCCAACCCGTAGGAAAACACCATCGCCCCCGCCACCAGCCGCCTGCCAAAGACACCCTCCTCGGCGGCGAATTCCTGATCGCTGACATAGGGGTGGTGATCCATCACGAGGCTGTTGAATAGCATCGATTCCCCTTCGGAAATCGTGCGCCGGATCGACCGGATTTTGTCGCCAACTTCAAAGTCTTCAAAATACCAGTTCTCGGCATTCCAGACAGGGACGTCGGCGTGCTCATCGGGCAGCCCCGGCAGCCCGCGTTTATGAGTACCAATCTGTGCCAACAGCGCGCACCCCCAGTTGAGCTGATTTAAGAGTCGTAGCATCCATACTTTTCATATGTCAAATCATTTTGTATATATGAAATGTAAGGAAGGCCAAATGGAGGATAAGGCATGGAAAAAGTTCAATTCTTTGAGGATTACGAGCCGGGTGCGATGCGCAAAACCTTGGGCCGCACGATCACGGAGACGGACATTGTCGTACATGCTGGCCATACCGGTGACTTCTTTCCGCACCACATGAATGCCGAATGGTGCGCCAGCCAGGCCTTCGGACAGCGCATCGCCCATGGCACAATGACCTTTGCAATCGGCGTCGGGCTGACCGCAACGCAGATCAACCCGCGCGCATTCACCTACGGGTATGAAAGGCTGCGATTTCCCACGCCCGTGCATATCGGTGATACGATCCATACCATCGTGACCATCGGTGAGATGACCCCCGATCCCAAACGCAAAGGATTTGGCAAAGTGGTCGAGATTACCGAGACTAAGAAACAGGACGGCAGCACAGTCATGTATTGCGAACATATCCTGCTTGTCGAAATGAAGGAGCCATCAAAATGATCACCGACCTTCAACAAAGCTGGCCCGCCCCTTCGGCCCCCAAACCGATTGTGATTATCGGCGCGGGTGGCATTGTTCGTGATGCCCATATGCCAGCCTATGCCAAGGCTGGGCTGACCGTCTCGGGCGTGACCGATCTGGATGGCGAACGGGCAAAAAGCCTGGCGCAGGATTATCAGATCGCAAACATCTATGACAGCGTTGACGCTGCGGCCAAGGCCAACGGAACCAGTGTGATTTATGACATTGCCGTACCACCGCAAGCCATCGCGGGCATCCTCCATGATTTGCCAGATGGTGCGGCCATGCTGATCCAGAAACCGATGGGCGCGGACCTGGAACAAGCTCGTGCAATTCGCCGGATCTGCCGCGACAAGGGGTTCAAGGCTGCGGTCAACTTCCAACTCCGCTTTTCACCGATGATGATGGCGGCGCGCGCCGCAATTGAACAGGCGCTGATCGGTGAACTGCTCGAGATTGAGGTACACCTGAACATCTTTACGCCCTGGACACTGTTTCCCTTCCTGATCCCGATGGAGCGGGTCGAGATTGCCGTTCATTCGATACATTACCTCGACACAATTCGTGCGCTTGCGGGCAATCCAAAGGGCGTCTTCGCCCGATCAATGCGCGACCCGCGCGCGGCGGATTTTGCGCAAACCCGCACCTCGGTGATTCTGGATTATGGCGACACGTTGCGCGGTGCGATGTCGATCAACCACAACCATCAAGCCGGTCGGAAGTTTCAGTCCGCCTGGTTCCGTCTGGAAGGCACAGATGGTGTGATGATGGTGAAACTTGGGGTCTGTTTCGACTACCCCAATGGCGAAGGGGACGAATTGTGGTTTTGCAAAAATGGCGGGGATTGGGAGCAAATCCCCCTCGAAGGCAGCTGGTTCATCGAAAGCTTCATGGGCACCATGCGCAATGTCCAGCGATTTGACGCTGGCGAAGACGATCACCTTTTTGCCGGGATCGAAGACGCGTATCAGACGATGGCATTGGTCGAAGCCTGTTTTGACAGCATGAAAACCCCCGGCACGCCGCTCGATCTCAGCTAACGTCGGATGGTGGCCCACCCAGGCTTTTGCTCAGGCGGGCGGCCGTTGCAACCAGCGCGGTTTTGCATTGGTCAAACGTGGTCTTGTCATCGAAACGTTCGATATGCGGGATCGTCAGCGCAGCAATGGCGTGGCCCGAATGATCAATAATCGGGGCTGATATATTCACCACGCCCTTGACGACAAAACTGTCACGTACCTCAAACCCGGTTTCACGAATGCCTGCCAGTTCGGCCCGTATTTGACTTTCCGGGGTTTCGGCGGGGACCGGCACATCTTGCATCAATCGCGTGACATCCTGATCCAGCAAATGGGCTACGATCACGCGGCCTGATGAGGCCCGCCAAAGATCGATCTTTGCACCAAGGCGAACCGACATAATGTTATTTCCAGGCGAATTTGCCTGCCCGACGACCAACACCGCGTTGTCGCTCAGGATGGTCAAATGTACCGACTGGTTGATGCTGTGCGTCAGATCCCGCATCAGCGGCGCGGCAGCGGCGGTCAGACGACCGACGATTGGGATACGATGCGCAATTTCGAAAATGAATGTGGTCAGTATGTAGCGATCAGATAGCGGATCCTGGGACACATATCCCCGATCCTGCAAGACCATCAACATGCGAAAAATCTCTCCGACGGACCGGCCCAGCGCGCGGGCAATCTCCGATTGGGTCAGGCCAACATCCTGTTCCGAAAGCAACTCGATTATATCAAGTCCCTTCTCCAGTGCTGGGGCGGAATAGGTTTGGACCGGCTTTTGCTTCATAGCGACAATTCTGACGTCCCCCGCGCAGGAAAGTCCAGAGCCGAAACTTGTCGGGAAACTGCATCTGTTCAGGAACATTGCGAACCCTTTTGATGGGCTGCGGTGTCTTACCAATAGAAACAAAAGGAACGGACACATGGCAATTCATTTTCAGAACGCACTCATCATTGGCGCAGGACGTGGAACCGGACATGCCCTTGCACTCAAACTGGCCGATGGTGGAACAAATGTAACAGCCGTCGCACGAACTGCAGGCGATGTTGAAAAGCTGGGTGCGAAACACGCCAACATATCGATCCACGTCGGCGATGGCGCTTCGGGGATCGCAAATGAACTGATGAAACAGATTAACCCCGACCTACTTGTGTTGGCCGGGGGCATCACCCCCAAGATGAGCAGTTTTCAGGAACAGGATTGGGAAAGTTTCAGCGCGACTTGGAATTCGGACACGAAGACGACGTTTGATTTTCTCAAGGCCGCCGTCGAAATGCCCATGGCGCCAAAAGGCACGATTGTAACCGTATCCAGCGGGGCGGCCATAAGTGGCTCGATGCTCTCTGGCGGATACGCCGGTGCCAAGCGCATGCAGCATTACCTGACCAATTACACGGCACGCGAGTCAGACAGGTTGGGGCTGGAACTGCGATGTTTCACTGTTTACCCCAAACAGTTCATCGCCGGAACGCAAACCGCAGACATCGCATCGAACGCCTATGCGGCGGCGCAGGGTGTTTCACAGGATGCATTCATGGGACAATGGGATGCCCAGCTGACCCCGGAATTGCTGGCAGACCGTATGATTGAGCTTGTCGATCCAACAGCCGGGTATGCGCCGGGCGCATGGGGCGTGACCGGCAGCGCAATGGAGCAAATGACCTGAATGAAACAAAGCAGCGAATCCTACGCTCTTGAGGCGTTTACAGCAGCGCTCCCCGTCTTGCGCGGGGAGTTGCATCGCTATCTTGCCCGGATGACAGGCTCGGTCATCGATGGTGAGGATCTGTTGCAAGATGCGCTTATGTCGGCCGCCATTGCACTGCAAAATGGTACAGAAGTGGACAACTTGCGTGCATGGCTGTTCCGCATTGCACATAACACCGCCCTCAACATGTTCCGCGCGCGAAAAAGGGAGGTCGCAATGAAACAGCACCTGATCAGTTTACCACCAACGGAACAAGCCGCGCCATCAGACGAGCTGCCCGAGGCGCTGACGCCTTATCTCTCACTTTCGCCAAAACAGCGCAGCACGGTGATCCTGCGCGATGTATTAGGGTACTCGGCTGCGGAGGTGGCCGAGTTGACGGACAGCAGCGTTTCATCTGTCAAATCTGCCCTTCATCGCGGTCGTTTGGAACTTGCCAAGGCCAGAGAGATCACACCAAAGACCACAAACACATTGACCGATCGGCAGTCAAAGCTGCTGCGCCTTTATGCCGACCTCTTCAATGCACATGACTTTGATCGAATTCGCGACATGTTGAGCGCCGAAGTGCATCTGGAATTGGTGTCCGTTGAGACCCGCGAAGGCAAAGAACTGGTCTCTGGCTATTACGAGAATTATGCCAGGCGAACCGATTGGCACATGGTTCCCGGTCTTTTGGAAGGACGGCCCGCGATCCTTGCATTTGACCGGAACAGCCCCGACACGCGCCCTCTCTACTTTATCTTGCTTGAGGTGGACCAGCACGGCATCATGCGAATGCGGGACTTCAGATACGCGCGCTATGCCATGGACGACGCGGAGTGGAGCAGGCTTTGATCAATTATGCGCTTTGGGGTCCAAGCCACCCCCTCGTAAAGGCACAAGTTGCTGTCACTTTGTATCATCGCAAACAATCGACGATGCCGTAGATGAAATCGCCCTCGTTCCACCGCGTCGGACCGGAACCTACTTTCACGACGACTAAATCCAGTGATGGAATGACATAACATTTATTGGTGTTGTGACCCTGCATGGCAAATGTGTCGCGTGGCAGCTTCGGCCAATGCGTTCCGGTTGTGTTGACCCACCAGGAATAGCCATATTCCGGGTTAAGGGTTTGGGACGGTTGGGTCGCAAGTTCGCACCACCACTGCGGGATGATCTGCGCGTCGCCCCAACGACCATTGCGGCTGACCAGCAAGCCGAAACGGGCAAGATCACGGGCGGATATCACCAACCCAACGTGGCCACATGTGTGCGGACCGACATGTCCAGCGCCGCCAACAACACTAAGGCTTGCGTGCTCAATACCGATCGGGGCAAAAATGCGCTGTTGAATAAATGCGCCCATCTCCATGCCCGCAAGTCGCGAAAACAGGACCGATAGATGCGCAAACGCCGGGTCACTATATTCCCAATGGGTTCCCGGCTCAGCTGACAGCGTGGCAGCACTGCGTCCATAGCGATTGGCGCAATGGCCAAAGGCGTGCTCCAGCGGCCCACTATCCGGGTTTGTTGGCAGGCCAAACAGCCCATGGTCCTCACCAATTATGCCAGAGGTCATCGACAAAAGATGCCCAACTGTGATCCGGCTTTTTCGCGGATCACTGAGCGGGGCTGCTTCCGGCAGATACCGGTAGGCGGGCGTATCCAGATCAATCTGCAATCCGTCCTTCAAAACACCCTTTCGACTATCGTCAAAAAGCAAGCCCCAGGCGGTACCGGTCAGGGATTTGGTGCAAGACCAGACATCAAAACGACTTGTGGCAAGTCCCATGAACGACGCGTGTTCATAGACGATCCGGCCATGACGCACGACCACGGCTGCCCAGTTCTGACCGCCATACAAAAAATCCTGCAACTCGAATAGAAGGTCAAGCCTGGCATGATCCACCCCGGCACGCTGGTTGTCATCGACATCCGCCGTCAGAAACGCCCACCCCTTTTCAGCCTCTGATTGGGGAATAACAGTTTCCGCGTTCACCGGCTTGTCGTTCTCGGTCATGTAGCGACGCCTCCGCTTGATCGGCACGCATCTGATGCCGATTTGAAATCCCGCAAAGCGTTGCACGAAAATTCTGACCCGCCAAGACGATTGGGTCTGACCCTGGATCAGATCGCATCCCGGACCAGCCGCATGCCAAGATGCGCAGGCGGGGTGCCAACGGCACAGCCACCACGGGCCGGATCCCGGACCAGATAGGACATTGCGGCAATATGCTCACCAGCGACAAAAAATGCAGGGCAGCGGTTGGGGTCGGCCTCGCCCGATCCGGCATAGCAATCCATCGTCCATTCCCAGACGCTGCCATCAAGGTCAGAAATCCCCTCTACGGTTGTTGAGAAATACCCGCTTTG
The DNA here is from genome assembly GCA_947500055.1 of uncultured Paracoccaceae bacterium. GTDB lineage: Bacteria > Pseudomonadota > Alphaproteobacteria > Rhodobacterales > Rhodobacteraceae > Yoonia. The sequence continues at coordinate 563,512 of CANMQO010000002.1, read as the reverse complement.
CCGCAGCGTGCGCGATTTTTGTTCCTCCAGCAAATAGCTGGACGCCCATGACAGCTCTGGATCGGTAAAAATTGGGTCCGGCCTTGCGGGCAAGACCGGGGCGGCCATATGTTCCCACTCGGCCACCGTGGGCAGGCGGAACCCGCCTGCGGTTTTGTCGTTGATCCAGGTGACATAGTCGCGCACATCGATGTAACTGAGGCCTGTTGCCGGCGTCGCGGCCGGATCTTGATCGGGTCGCGCCCGCAACCGAAGGGCACAACCGCCGTCCTGATAGCAGCGATCCCATTCAGCGATGGTCACTTCATATTTCATGACCTGCAGTGATTGCCCCGCGATTTGCACCGGGCGCTCAGCCATCAGCGGGGCAAGTTCCGGGTTGGGCTGGCCCCGGATCAAAACAGCCCCAATCAAAACAACCGCCACCAACGCAAACCCGAGAGCGAAAACAAAAGTCAATCGCGCATGTGGTTTGGTGCTGGTGGCGGGCATCCCATGTCTCCTTTTAATCTAGGCGCCGCTTGTGCGTGGTGCGACCACCTGTTCCATCAGGTCGTTGTCCCATTCGCCATCAACGACGAAATGCGCAGTCGCCCCGAGGATCGCGGCCTCGATCAGGTTGTGGTTCACATAGGCGTAAACCCCGGGCTGTTCGAAGGTGTACATCGCGGCCCCGGCGCTGCCGCCACGGATGAACCATGTTTCAAGACCTGTCTGCGGCGCATCGCTGAACGAACCGCTTTCCCAGACAAAGTTGCCGTGACCACCAATCAGGTGCGGGCGGGTGTCGCGGTTGGCCTGATTATGGATCATCAGGACCGTCTTGCCGACTTCGGAGCGAAGTGCATTTGTGCCGGTCAGGGCACCCACAGATCCGTTAAACACCGAATGGGTGGGGGTCAGCGTGCGCATCGCCTCCAGCGACTCGGCGTAATCGTCGCCCGCATTGGCGTAGGTCTTGAATGTGCCATCCTCGTTCCGGGGCAGATAGTAGTCCTGCTCACCGATATAGGCGATGTCATCATAGGTAAGCGGATTGCCGTCACCGTCTTTCAGCCCATCGCGGGGCAACACCATCACGGCGCCATTCATGCCATGGCAGACGTGATAAGGGATCATCGCCCCACCGGGCGCACAGTGATAGGTGAATACGCCGGGTTTGGTGGCCTTCCAGCGCAGCACGGTTTCTTCGCCGGGATAGATATGGGTCAGTCCACCACCGCCCAAGGCGCCGGTTGAGGCGTGAAAGTCGATATTGTGCTCCAACTGGTTCCGCGAAAGGCTTTTCAACGTCAGTTCGACGTAATCATCCTGATGTACGATGATCAGCGGACCGGGCACCGACCCGTTATAGGTCATCGCCCAGATCGACGCACCGGTGTCTTCGTCGACAACCATCAGTCGCTCATCGACGACCATCTCAACCTCGACAATCTTGGGGTCACCAGTGGCGACCTGTTCATGTTCGGGCGCAAATGGTGGGCGAACCATTTTCTGGCGGACCCTTTCAAGTCCGGACAGATCTGCAGGTGCGGCGCGTTCCATTTCCCGTTGCTGTACCCGCAGTACCCTGGCGTCAGGCAGGTTGGGGTTGGGGACCGGATTGGGCACGCTGGGGGTGGACCCGGTGACCATGCTGCCCGTCATCGCAGCAGCACCAGCAAGAACCGACCCGCGCAGAACATTGCGGCGGCTTGTCGGTAACAGACCCGGGTTGATGAATTTTGTCATTGTCTTCTCCCTTTTCAGAGGGTTGGGGGCGGCCGGACGGCCACCCGGTAAAGATCAGAACGCGTTCAGCTGCGCTTCAAACCGCTGTTTGGCGTTTCGCGGCATGCGGCCTTCCAGAAACCCCTCTTGTGGGGCGTCGCCATCGCCCACGGCGATCACCATGACCATGCCCATTGCAAAGTGGGGTTTGCATTTCACCCCGTAATAGCCATCAACGTCAAAGGTGACTTCGATCTCTTCGTTGATCTTGCCGACAAAGGCTTCTGACCCTTCGGGCATCATCCCTTCGACGGATTCGGCGTTATGGCCACGGTCGGTGGCAATGAATTTGACCGTATCGCCAGTGGCGATCCTGAGGCTTGATGGCTCAAAAACCATTGTGCCTTCTTCTCCGCGGTTCAGCATCTGAACCTCGAATGTCTCAGCAAACGCTGGGGCACTAAGAGCGAGTGTGATCGCTGCTGTTGAAATGAGTGAGCGTAGCATCATATTTCCTTTTTCGATTTTGTTGTTGGCTGGATGATATGAGATGCTGCGGCTGCAAACGTTGCGTTTGCGCAAACTTCTGATGAATGACGGGTATGGTTTGTCCGCGTGACGACGCCCGCGAAGCTGCTATAAGCATCCCGAAAGCTGACATCAGGAACTGACTTGCCAAAACTTGACGAAAGCCTGCTTCGCCCGCTTCCGCCTTTTTCAAAATTGGATGAGGGGGCAATTCGCGCGATATTGGATCAGGCGACCAGCCGCCGGTTTGACAAAGGTGCAGCAGTTTTTGATGAGGGTATGCCCGCCGACAATTTCTACCTGTTGCTTGACGGTACAATCCGGGTTGTGCGGATCACGGCAGAGGGTGAGCAGGTCACCGCGCTTCACATTCCTGCCGGTCAGCTATTTGGGATCGCCAAGGCATTGGGCCGCGACACTTATCCCGCGACGGCCATTGCCGCGTCCGAGGTCATCGCGTTGTCGTGGCCGATGACACTTTGGCAAAGCTATGTCTCGCAATATGACGGGTTTGCGACCGAGACCTACAAAATCATTGGCGACCGGGTGGGCGAAATGAATGCCCGCATTGTGGAAATGTCGACGCAGCATGTCGAACAGCGCATTGCCCGCGCTTTGTTAAGACTGATCAATCAATCCGGTCGAAAAGTCACCGAAGGAATTGAGATCGGATTCCCCATCACACGGCAGGATGTATCCGAAATGACCGGGACGACGTTGCACACGGTCAGCCGACTGCTCAGCGCGTGGGAGAAGGATGGGCTTGTGACCAGCAAGCGCAAGAAAATAACGGTTCGTGATCCGCACAGGATGGTGGTGTTAAGCGGCGCCTAACCCCGATCTGCCTTGCAAAACGGCCTGTCTTAATTCCGCACGAAAAGCATCCTCGTCCAGATTGTACTCCTGACAGGCATCGATAACCGTATGAAACGGGCTGACCATACAACCAACGCAAAGCATATGGTGCGAAAGAAAAACGGCGATTGTCTCGGGCCAGAGATGCATCAGAACATCCAGCTCAAGGTCAGGGTCATCCAGTTTCGGTGCCGCCATCTTGCGTGCTCCTCTTAACTGACCATCAGGCTAACATCGCAATCGTCGAAAACGTTGCGCTGGCACAAACTTTGCCAAAACGCCTCGCGCTATCACGGCATGTAACTGTAACCGCCAGAAGGGGGGCCGGTGCATGGCCGAATTCCTGACAAAGTCACGGGCGCGCAATATTTTCTACGGGGGATCGATATTCTTCGTCGTTATCTTTGTGGCGATGACCGTGCATAGCCACCGCTACGTGGTGAATACATCAACCGCCGGGATGCCTCTGTCAGAGGAGGTCGCACTGGGTAAGCGGGTGTGGGAGCGTCATTCCTGCATCAACTGTCACACTTTGCACGGCGAAGGCGCCTATTTCGCCCCAGAGGTCGGAAATGTCATGACCCGTTGGGGCGTGCAGGAAGATCCGGAAGCCGCATTCGAAGTGCTGCAAGGCTGGATGCAAAGCCAGCCCAGCGGTGCCGAAGGGCGCCGTCAGATGCCGTATTTTGAAATCACCGATGAAGAGATGCGCGGCCTCGCTGAATTCCTGCGCTGGGCCGATCAAACCGACACACAGGGCTGGCCGCCCAATGACGCGGGTTAAGGGAGAGACCTCATGAAGTACCAATCTCAGAAAGTCGCACTTGCCTATATCGTTTGCGCATTGGCCCTGTTTGGCGTTCAGGTGCTTGGCGGGTTATTGGCCGGGTGGGTCTATGTGTCGCCCAATTTCCTGTCGGAAATTCTGCCCTTCAACATCATACGGATGATCCACACCAACGCGCTGATCGTCTGGCTTTTGTTGGGGTTCTTCGGCGCGGCCTATTTCCTTGTACCGGAGGAATCCGAACGCGAGCTCTATTCTGTGAAACTGGCCTATATCCAACTGGCCCTGCTGATGGTTGGGACACTGGGTGCGGTCGGCTCCTATCTTGTCGGTATCCACGGCGGGCGCGAATTCCTTGAACAGCCTTTGTGGGTCAAGGTCGGCATACTCGTCGCCGCGCTGATTTTTCTTTTCAACATCTCCATGACGGTTCTGGCAGGCAAGAAAACCGCGATTACCAATGTCCTGCTGATCGGGCTTTGGCTGTTATCTCTGCTTTGGGTCTTTGCCTTCATCAATCCCGAGAACCTGTCGCTCGACAAAATGTACTGGTGGTTCGTCGTTCACCTGTGGGTCGAGGCGACATGGGAACTTGTCATGGCTGCGATCCTCGCCTTTCTATTGCTCAAAATGACGGGCGTGGACCGGGAAGTCGTTGAAAAATGGCTTTATGTCATTGTGGCCACCGCGCTTTTCTCAGGCATCCTTGGCACTGGCCACCACTTTTACTGGATCGGCCTGCCGGGCTACTGGCAGTGGGTCGGATCAATCTTCTCGACGTTCGAGGTGATCCCGTTCTTTCTGATGATGTCGTTTGCTTTCGTGATGGTCTGGAAGGGGCGCAAGAACCACCCGAACAAGGCCGCGCTCCTGTGGTCATTGGGGTCAAGCACCGTGGCCTTCTTTGGGGCGGGCGTCTGGGGGTTCCTGCACACGCTGCACGGGGTCAACTTCTACAGCCACGGCACGCAGATCACGGCGGCCCACGGCCACCTCGCGTTCTACGGGGCCTATGTGGCGCTGAACCTGGCGCTGTTCACCTATGCGATGCCAATGCTGCGCGGGCGGGCGCCATATAATCAGGTGCTGAACATGGTCAGTTTCTGGCTGATGACAGGTGGCATGGCGTTCATGACCTTCGTGCTGACATTTGCGGGCACCATTCAGACCCATATGCAGCGGGTTTTGGGCGACTACTACATGACCGTCCAGGATGATTTGGCGATTTTCTATATCATGCGCTTTGGCGCTGGTGCAGCGGTGGTGATCGGGGCGCTCTTGTTCATCTACTCGCTATTGGTCGTCCGCAAGGACGAGATCATCGCACCCGGCCCGAACACCGTTCCGGGGGAATAGGCGATGAATATGCAATCGACACCAACGGTCCCGTTTTATCAGGAAACAGCGCGTGAATGCGCGCTGTTTCAATCCGCCCACGACCTTGGGCTACCGCTGCTTTTGAAAGGGCCAACCGGTTGCGGCAAAACCCGGTTTGTCGAACATATGGCCGCCCGGCTGGGCAAACCACTTTATACCGTTGCCTGCCATGACGACCTGTCAGCGGCTGACCTGATCGGGCGATATCTGCTGAAAGGCGGTGAAACCGTTTGGGTCGATGGGCCGCTCACCCGTGCGGTCCGCGAAGGTGGGATCTGCTACCTTGATGAGGTGATCGAGGCGCGCAAAGACGTGACCGTGGTGCTGCACCCGCTGACCGACAACCGGCGCACATTGATGATTGACCGAACCGGCGAGGAACTGGTCGCGCCGCAGGGGTTCATGCTGGTCGCTTCCTATAACCCCGGCTACCAGAACGTGTTGAAGCGGTTGAAACCCTCGACACGGCAACGGTTCTTATCCGCGACCTTTGATTTTCCGCAGCCGAACATCGAAACCGCCGTTGTGGCACAGGAAAGCGGGTTGGACCCCGAGCGGGTCAAACCATTGATCCGGCTGGCGGGACATATCCGGGCGCTTTCGGGCATGGATCTGGAGGAAGGCGTTTCCACCCGGCTCCTGATCTACGCCGCCAGCCTGATCGCGGGCGGAATGGCAATCCCGCAAGCGCTCGAATCCGCCATCATCGAACCACTCAGCGATGAACCGGACGTCAAACAGGCACTGCACGATCTGATCACAACGATCTACGGATAAGCGCATGAAACTGCTCGACCTCATGGAACCCGAAGAAACGGTCGGCAACCTTTGGCACGATTTGGCCAGCGGCATGGGGGCAGAACTCGGGTATCCGGATGCAGCGTGTGAATTGCATGGCCTCCGGACCAGCCTGTCGGTCCTGTTCCGCGCCCTTGGGGGCGATGCCGGGGTTGAGCTTGTCGAAAGCCCCGCCACACTTGTGCGGCACCAGCGGTCGATCACACAAAAGATCGCAGTCGAACGGGCACATGAATGGGTCGCAGCATTCGACGGGGAACGCCTGTCCCTGCCACCGGTGATCGCCGCATTTCCCGACCCGAAACTGAACAGGGATGCCTATTTTTGGCTTGTCGCGGTGGCGGCCCACACCCGGATATCCGCGCTTGGTTTTCCAGAAGCGGGAACACGGGCGAATGATCTGATGCAAATCCGAGTCAACGAACAGGGCGCAGCCCAAGCCAAGGCGCATTGCGTGGGGTTACGCCACAGTTATGATCAGATGCGCGCATTCTGCGACCTGCCCAGCGACATATCGCTGGCCGCAGATGGGCAGCATTACCTACCTTTTGCCACAGTGCCGATCTGGCTTCGTTTTACAGCGCCCGGCAGCGGCGGAACGGCCCCCGAGGAACAGCAAACCTCCGGCCCCGCACCAGCCGCTGCCCTGACCGACCGGAAACTGGGCGAACGCAAGGACCAGGAACAGACCCGGCGCAAGGACAGCTTCATCATCCACCGGTTTGAATCGATCCTGTCATGGGTTGAATCCATGAATATCAACCGCAGTGTCGATGATGATGACGATGAAAACGCGCAGAAAGCCGCGGATGATCAGGACATCATCACCTTGTCCAAACATGATCGGCGCAGTGCGACACGGCTCCGATTGCATCTGGATCTGTCACCATCTGACGCCGATCACGAAGCACTTGCAGGCGAACACACATATCCGGAATGGAACCATCGGACACGCAGTTACATGGCCGACCATTGTCGGGTTCTGGATGCGCCAGCGCGGCCCGATACCACCGATAGATTCCAACCAGACCCACGCCAAATCCGCGCCGTGCGCCAGCAGTTTGAAGCCTTGCGGCCGCGCCGCATCCTGCAACCCCGCCAGATCGACGGGGCGGAACTGGATCTTGATGCCCTGATCAAAACCCGGGCTGATATCGCTGCCACAGGTCGCGGTAGCGATCGCATCTGGCAAAGCGCGCGGCAGATTGAACGCGACCTTGCCGTCGCCTTCCTGATCGACACCTCACGCTCGACCGAGGCGGCCATTGGCGACACCAGCGTCATCACCATCGCCCGCAATGCGATGGCAGCACTGGCAACCGGCATCGATGCAGCAGGCGATCGTTTGGGCATATGGGGGTTTTCATCGCTGCGGCGTGACCGGGTATTCCTGACCCGCTGCAAGGATTTTCATGCGCCCATGGGACCGGAAATCACCGCCAATATCGGTGCCCTGAAGCCGGGGCATTACACGCGGCTAGGCGCCGCTATCCGCCATGTAAGCGCGCAGCTGGCGCAGGAAACCGCCGCACGCAAGCTACTGATCGTTTTGACCGATGGAAAACCCAACGACCTTGACCATTACGAGGGCCAGCATGGCATCGAAGACAGCCACATGGCCGTGGCCGAGGCGCGCCGCGCGGGCCAAAGCCTGCATGGCATCATCATCGACGAAGACGGCCAGGACTGGTTTGCACGCATCTTCGGGCGCGGCGGGTTTTCCCTGTTGCCAAACCCCGAACGGCTGACGCGCGCGCTGCCCGACATCTACCGCACCCTGACACAGGAGACCTGACATGCGATTTCTGACCCCAATGGCCGTTTTTATTGCCTCAGGCGCCGTTGCCGAAGGCTTTGACCGTCCCATCCCTCAGGCACAGTCGGCCACGGCAGAGTTCTGGTTCGGGCTGGCCTCACTCGCGTTGATTGCGGCCCTTGTTGCGGTGCACAAAATCGTCGCGCGCCGATGACGCAGCGGGGATGGAGCAAGGCAAAAATCACCCTGGCACTTTATCCGTTTGGGGCAGGGGCCATGGCCGTGAATGTCTTTTTCGCCTCTCTCATCGGCAGCTGGGCCGAACTTCCGGTGCTGTCGACCCAATGGTCGCTGCTGATTGGCGCGGTGATCGGCCTACCGGCGACAGTCGCATTTTCGGGGCACATACGTCGCCTGATGGATGAGGCTGATCGCTAAGACGAAGCCTTGCCTATGCCCACTCGGCGCTCGGTACGCAATTATGGATGGATCGCGTCATGTTTGCTGCCGGGTACTGTCGCTGCAAGCTGATCCATGGCCCTCGGCAGGTCAGGCGCCGATTTCCTGCGCCAGCAATGCCTTAAGCCCGGTCCGGTAATCCGGGTAGAGCAGTTCAACACCCAACTCCCCCTTGATCCGGTCATTTCGCACCTTCTTGCTTTCGGCATAAAAACTGCGGGCCATAGGTGTCATGTCGGCGGTCTCAAAATCCTCGTCCTCCGGCACCGGCACACCCAGCAACTCGGCGGCGTAGGCAATGACATCCTCCGGCGGGGCGGGATCGTCATCACAGACATTGTAAGCAGCGCCGGGGTTCGGGCGATTGATCGACGCGGCAAGCACGCGCGCAATATCGGCCACATGGGTGCGGCTGAAAACCTGCCCCGGTTTGATGATGCGGCGGGAGGTGCCATTTCGGACCTTGGCAAAGGGGCCGCGACCCGGACCATAAATCCCGGCAAGGCGAAAGATATGTAACGGCAAATCCTCGATTGCGGTCCACGCCGCCTCTGCCGCGACCCGGGCAATGCCGCGTTTCGTGGCTGGGGTCAGCGGGGTATTTTCATCTACCCAATCGCCCTGATGGTCGCCATAAACGCCTGTTGTGGACAAGTATCCGACCCATTCAAACTGACCGGCACGGGCAGTAATCTCTGACCGCAACTGGGCCAGCACGGGATCGCCCTCATCACCGGGGGCAGCCGAGATCAGGATATGGGTGGCGGCATTCAGGGCGGGTATCATATCGGCACCGGGCCAGATACGCGGTTCAACCCCATCCGCCATAAGGCGGGGGGCTTTGTCCTCTGACCGTGTGGTGCCGATGACCCGCCAGCCCTGCGGCAATAAAATCCGGGATAGCGCCTGCGCGCTATAGCCGTGACCGAATGAAAGCAGCGTCTTTTCCATGGGCCTACTGGTGCCTTAGCACTTTGGAATACGCAAGCCTGTGTTAAGCTGCAAGGCATGGGAAATGATCCAGATGTCGATGACGCCTACGCCATGTCCTCAGTGGAGGAGGTCAAGGCGCTTTATCGCACATGGTCGCATAGCTACGACACTGCGTTTCACGATGGGCAGGGCTACCAACTCCCCCGTGAAGTGGCGATGGCGTTCCGAGGGGCGGGTGGAAAGGGGCCTGTGCTGGATGTGGGCGCGGGAACCGGTCTTGTCGGGGCGCATCTGGCCGGGGCAGGGATCGATCAAATCGACGGGATCGACCTGTCTGATGACATGCTGCAAGTGGCCGCAATGAAAGGGCACTATCACGCGCTGCAGGCTGGCGATGTCACACTATCGCTTGACCTGCCAAAGAACCATTACAACGGTATTGTCAGCGCCGGAACATTCACCCTTGGCCATGTCGGGCCGGACGCCCTGCAAAATCTGATGCCCGTGGCGGCACCCGACGCGCTATTCGTGATATCCGTCAACATCCTGCATTTTGATAAGGCAGGGTTTGCGGATGCCTTGGGAAAATGCAGCGACAAGATCCATGATCTGACGACACGGGACATCCGCATCTATGACGACCGGGCGGACGCGGAACACCGTAACGACACGGCGCGGCTGATCATGTTTCGCAAAACCTGAGACGCCTCGCCAAAAAATCCTCACCTCATCGGGAATAAATGCACAATCCTGGGCGTAACCCTATCACAAGGGCGGCCAATTACAGGTCTGTCTTGGGTAGGTCATGCAACTGCTTGGATCAGTCATTGTGTTACTTCGTTCCCTGTGTGGCCCCCAACAGCGTGCAGGGGTTAGTCCCACCTCTGCACGCCATTCAGGATGCGTAGTTTGACGCCTCTTCATCCAGAATCGCTTTCAGTTCTGTCAGATGGCGCAGATCCTGCTCGGGATAGGCTTCCAGCTCCCGGGCGGTTTTCTCGGCCACATCATCAGGTAAAACGCGCAGCGGCAGGCCGGTCTGCAAGGCGCGAATATAGGTCTCGCAGGCGCGCTCAAAGTAATACATCCGGTTGAATGTCTCGGCCACGGTTTCACCAATCACCAGCACGCCATGATTGCCCATGATCATCACCCGCTTGGACGGATCAGCGAACAAGGCGGCACAGCGTTCGCCCTCTTCCTCGAAGGCCAGGCCGCCATACCCGTCATCAATCACATAACGATTGAAGAATGTGCAGCAATTCTGGTCAATCGGGGGCAGGCGGCTGTCCTTCAACGAAGCAAGCACTGTGGCGAAAATCGAATGCACATGCATCGCACAACGGGCATGGGGGACATGGCGATGGATGCCACCATGCAGACCCCATGCGGTCGGGTCCGGGGCATTGGGGCCGCGTAACGTATCAGGATCATTGGCATCAACAACAATCATGTCGCTGGCTTTGATCCGGGAAAAATGCATCTGGTTCGGGTTCATCAGGAACCGGGTGCCGTCATCATTGATCGCCAGGCTGAAATGGTTCGCAACTGCCTCATGCATGTTCAGCCGGGCGGTCCAACGAAAAGCAGCAGCCATATCCACCCGCTCTGCCCAGTGATCGATATTGGGTTGTGCCATTGCGGCCTCCATTCTTGCCAGAGCGGATCAGACATGAAAGTGAGAAACAGATCAACCAAAGGTTTGGGTATTCGGATGACCAGCAAAATCGCCCTTGTCGGTATCGGCAAAATCGCTGTGGATCAGCATGTGCCAGCGATCAACGCAAGCGCTGACTGGGAATTGGCGGCGACCGTCAGCCGGTCAGGAACTGTGGATGGCGTGTCCGCCTTCACCGATTTTGACCAGATGCTGACCGACAGGCCCGACATCCCGGTCATATCGCTCTGCCTGCCGCCAGTGCCGCGCTACGATTACGCGGCCAAGGCTATTGCAGCAGGGCGTCACGTGATGCTCGAAAAGCCACCGGGCGCCACATTGGCCGAGGTGCACGCGCTGCAAACCATGGCCGATGTTGCAGGGGTCAGCCTTTTTGCAACATGGCACAGCCGCATGGCCGATGGGGTGGCCCCGGCCAAGGCTTGGCTGGCCGACAAGACCATCACTAGGGCACATATCAATTGGAAAGAGGATGTGCGCCGCTGGCACCCGGGGCAGCATTGGGTGTTTGAACCCGGCGGCATGGGCGTGTTTGATCCCGGCATAAATGCCTTGTCCATCATCACCGAAATTCTGCCGCAACCGATGCATCTGCAAAACGCGACACTGCAATTCCCCGCCAACCGTGACACACCGATTGCGGCGCAGATGCAATGGACGGGCAATGTCAGTGGCGATTTCGACTGGCGACAGGAAGGGCCGCAAAGCTGGGACATCAGCGTCGAAACCGACGCGGGCAACCTGACCCTGCATGATGGCGGCGCGCGGCTCGTGATCAACGGGGCTGAAATGGCCGCCGGAAAAGATCGCGAATATCCAGCGCTTTACGATCGGATGGCTGACCTGGTTAACTCCGCGTCTTCCGATGTCGATCTGGCACCGATGATCCATGTCGCCGACGCATTGACGCTTGGCAAACGGGTCAATGTCGCGGAGTTTCATTTTTAGATTTTTTTGGGCTGAGACGGGGTCACCAAATCCGCCTCATACGCGACCCCAACGAACGCGCACAGGCCAAACCTGATCCGGCAGGTTTGCCGTCTTATCGGTTTTCTGATCAACTGGAATGCAGATAACGTAATCTGATTGGATTCCGACATGGTCAAAGTTCTGGGCATCGGTGGCTTTTTCTTCAGATCCAAAGACCCAAGCGCGCTCGCAGACTGGTATCAAACCCACCTTGGGATTAACCCTGCTCCAACATCTGAAACAATGCAGCCATGGGTGACTGAAACAGGCGTCACTGTCTTTTCCCCGTTTTCCGAAGACACCGATTACTTCGGGCCAGATCGCACTTTCATGCTGAACTTCCGTGTCGCAGACCTCAGCGCGGCAATCGAAGAGCTGAACGCCGCAGGCATTGAATGCGGCGCAGTGGAAACCATGGAAGGGATCGGACAATTCGCCCGCATTCATGATCCGGAGGGAAACCCGATAGAGTTATGGGAGCCTGCCGCAGCCTAACTAAGGCGTCGGTGCTTCCTTTGCGCCCGTCATGAACGCCACGGCGTCCGACATCGTATAATCCTTTGGATCAACGACACATAGCCGTCTGCCAAGACGGTGCACATGGATACGGTCGGCAACCTCGAATACATGCGGCATGTTGTGGCTGATCAGGATAATCGGAATACCGCGTGATCGAACGTCAAGGATCAGTTCCAGAACGCGGCGGGATTCCTTTACGCCCAGTGCCGCTGTAGGCTCGTCAAGGATAATCACCTTGGACCCAAATGCAGCGGCACGCGCAACGGCAACACCCTGGCGTTGACCGCCCGACAGGGTTTCAACAGCCTGATTGATGTTCTGGATCGTCATCAAACCAAGTTCCGACAGCTTGTCACGGGCCAGCTTTTCCATGCGTTGACGGTCCAGTTGCCGCAACCACTTGCCTCGAAACCCCGGTTTGCGCAACTCGCGGCCCATGAACATATTGTCGGCAATCGACAGGGCAGGCGACATGGCAAGGGTCTGATAAACCGTTTCAATCCCTTCCTCGCGGGCATCCGTGGGCGACGTGAATTTCACCTGACGTCCTTCAAGGAATACCTCCCCCTCGTCAGCTATGACAGCGCCCGAAAGGGCCTTGATCAGCGATGACTTTCCAGCACCGTTATCACCGATAACGGCCAGAATTTCGCCGGGGTACAAGTCAAAATCGCAATGATCCAAAGCGGTCACCTTGCCATAGCGCTTGACCAGCCCGCGTCCTTTCAAAATCGGTTCCATTATGCTGATACCTTTCTGATCCACTGGTCCACTGTGACAGCGCCGATGATCAGCACGCCGATCAGCAGGAACGTCCACTGCGCGTCGGCCCCGGCAAGCCGTAGGCCAAGCGTAAAGACACCAACAATCAATGCCCCGAATAGCGGCCCCAAAATCGATCCGCGCCCCCCGAAAAGTGAGATGCCACCAATCACCACCGCCGTGATGCTCTCAATATTCAGCAGCTGACCCGATGTCGGACTGACCGACCCGATCCGCCCGATCAGCGCCCAACCGGCGATTGCACAGATAAATCCGGTCACCGCGTAGACAGAAATAAGCGTATAGCGCACATTCACGCCCGACAGCTGGGCCGCCTCCGGGTCATCGCCCACGGCGTAGACATGGCGACCCCATGCGGTCTGGCTCAGAACATAAGCAAGAAAGGCAAAGATCAGCACCATCGCAATCACGCCATAGGTAAAGGTCGCGCCGCCGCGCCCATCTGCATCCGCGCCAATTTTGAAAGTTGTGCCAAGCAATTGCAGCAATGGGGCGTCCGCCTCGATCTGCTGGCTGCGGATCGTTTCATTTGCAGAATATAGAAAATTTGCAGCCAGAACGATCTGCCACATGCCAAGGGTCACGATAAACGGGGGCAGCTTCATTACAGCGACCAGCCAGCCATTGATCGACCCGACCAATGTACCAAAGGCCAGGCCCAGTGCGACCGCGATCTCAACGGGCACACCATAACGAAATGTGAATTGGCCCATGATGACGCTGGAAAGAACAGCTATGGCGCCGACGCTCAGATCAATTCCCGCAGTCAGGATCACAAGGCTTTGTGCAGCGGCAACAATGCCCACAATCTGCACCTGTTGCAGGATCAGGGTCAGCGCAAAGGGCGAAAAGAATTTTGATCCCAGCAGCAGCCCGAACACCACAATAGCGGCGACAAGAACAAACAGCGGAACAAGGGCAGGATTGACGTGCAAGGCGTGCTGCAAATGGGACAGAAACCCTTTGCGGCCGTCAGAAAATTCAGCAACCGTTTCGGCACGGTTTGCTTGGGCAACGGCCTCATAATTTTCAGAATCGTTTGGCATTTGTGGCCCCTTGTTCAACGCGCGAGCAGGCTAGCACAGCCTGTGTTGAAAAAGGGCAACTTACGTTGCCCCTTTCATTTTCAGTCAGAGAAGACCGCGTGGGTTAACCCCAGCAAAGGTCCGTGCCCTCAGCGACAGAGATGCTTTCAACGCCATCGGCAGGCTGGTCAGTGACCAGGGCCACACCAGTGTCGAAGAAATTCTTGCCCGGCGTATTCTCAGGCAAGGTACCATCCGCCGCAAAGGCGGCAATCGCTTCGATCCCCTTTGACGCCATCAGCAGCGGATATTGCTGCGATGTCGCACCAATTACGCCATCAGCGATGTTCTGCACACCCGGGCAGCCGCCATCGACAGAAACGATCAGCACATCGTTTTCGCGACCGATGGACTTCAGCGCCTCATACGCGCCAGCGGCGGCTGGTTCGTTGATCGTATAGACCACGTTGATCTCCGGATCGACGGCAAGCAGATTTTCCATCGCCCGACGACCGCCTTCTTCGTTGCCTGCGGTGACGTCATTGCCAACGATGCGGGGGTCGTCCTCGTCGCCATTTACGTTTGGATCGGCAAGATCAATGCCAAACCCCTGCAAGAAACCCTGATCGCGCAACACGCCAACGGTTGGCTGGCTCACCGCAAGGTCAAGCATCGCAATCTTGGCGTTTGCCGCATCGTCGCCGAGTGTGGCCGCGGCCCATTGGCCGATCAGTTCGCCGGCAAGGAAGTTGTCAGTCGCAAATGTTGCGTCGGCGGCGTCAATCGGCTCCAGCGGTGTGTCCAACGCAATGACCAAAAGGCCCGCATCACGCGCCTGGGTCACAGCACCGACGATTGATGACGTGTCGGAGGCGGTCAGCAGGATACCGGATGCGCCATCCGCGATGCATGTCTCGATTGCGGCAACTTGGGTTTCATGGTCGCCATCAACCTTTCCCGCATAGGAACGCAGGGTCAGCCCAGCCGCTTCTGCAGCGGCTTCCGCGCCTTCGCGCATCTTGACAAAAAATGGGTTCGTGTCGGTTTTCGTGATCAGGCAGGCAGATGTGCCATGCCCATCAGCCATCGCTCCACCTGCAGTTGTGATTGCCGCAAGTGCTGTACCGATAAGAAGTTTTCTCATGTTTTCCTCCCAGAAAATCATATGTCCGAGGGCCACCCACCCCCATGGTCTTCAAGCTCACCGATCAGGGAGCCGATGACGTTAGGGAAACCGATTCTCACGACACTGTCAATTAATTAATTAACTTTCTTTATTAATTCACCTCGGCTAGACTTTTCCACGTGGGAGGTGCTTATGGGCGCTGAGATGCCAGATGCAGTCGTCAGATCAATCAGCGCCGGGCTGAGCCAAAAAGGTGTGAGCAATCATAATGAAAGATTGCTCCTGACACTGTTGCATCGGCATGGCGACATGCCAGCAAGTGACCTTGCCAGACTATCTGGCCTGTCCGCTCCGGCGGTCTCTGCGATTCTCAAACGGCTGGAAAGCGATGGTCTTTTGACACGCGGAAATCCGGTGCGCGGGAAAGTGGGAAAACCTTCGGTCCCGATGATGCTGTCACCCGATGGTGTCCTGGCCTTTGGGCTCAAAATCGGGCGCCGTTCGGCAGATCTGTTGCTGATGGATATGACCGGCGCGGTGCGCCAGCAGATGCAGCTTAACTACAGTGTTCCGATTGCCGCTGATGTGTTCAGCTTTCTCTCGGAAGGTATGGCCATCATCATGGCTGGGCTTGCCCCCGATGTTGTTGATCGGATCTGTGGCATCGGCGTCGCCGCCCCGTTCGAAATGTGGAACCGAACCGAACCCAACGCCGCAAATACGCAAGAGTTCATGGACTGGAAAACTGTCGATATTGCGCAGGAAATCGGCAAATTCAGCACGCTGCCGGTCTCCATTGTCAACGATGCAACAGCGGCCTGTCAGGCGGAACATGTGTTTGGTCGGGGCAAGGAGTTCCGCGACTACGCCTATTTCTTTGTTGGCGCCTTTATTGGCGGCGGCATCGTGTTGAACCACTCCGTTTTTGAAGGACGGCAAGGCAACGCAGGCGCGCTTGGCTCTCTGCCCAGCGTCAGCCCGATGGGCGAAAGCAAACAACTGGTCGACATGGCGTCGATCCACCTGCTCGAAACGCGATTGGCGGAGGTCGATATTGATCCTGCCCTCATCTGGCGCAGCCCGCAGGATTGGGGCGGCATCACCCGCTATGTCGACCTCTGGCTGGGACAAACCGCGCAGGAACTGGCAAAGGCCTGTTTGGCAACTTGTTCGGTCATCGATTTCGAAGCCATCCTGATCGACGGCGCCTTCCCCGCAGATGTGCGGCAGGATCTGGTGGAACGGGTGCAGCGATACATGATCAACCAGGATACCCGCGGCCTGCTGCCCCCGCGCATTGAAAGTGGCAGCATCGGCGGCAACGCCAGAGCAATCGGGGCTGCCTGCGGACCAATCTTGTCCGGTTATCTGCTGAACACCAATGCGGGGTTGGCAGTCGCTTCTTAGGCGTCAGCTACAACGCTTCACCACCCATTTGCCGGTAGGTCGGAATGATATCCCCCTCCGCCTCCACCGCCTCATAAACACCCCGACAAATCGCCCGGCTCAGGCAAACCGCTGCTGCGGCACCGATATCGCGCATTGCCTGATGGTCCACAATTTCGCCGACGCCCGTAGAAGCGGCAAAAACAAGGTCGCCATCCAGCGGCGTATGCGCCGGCACAATGGCCCGCGCCAGCCCGTCATGGGCGGTCACGGCCATGCGGTGGCACTGCGATTTGCTCAAGGGTGCATCAGTCGCGACAATGGCAATGGTGGTATTGGCCAACTGCCCGGTGGCATGCATGAACATCGCCCTTTCCTTGCGACTGGGTTGGGCGTTCACCAAACCCGCTGACGGATCAGGTCCCGCGCCGCCGAACTCGCCATCCATTTCAAACGGCGCTGCCCAGAAATGCCGGTCTCCCGGTGTCGTCACACTGCCCAATGAATTCACCGCAACTAATGCGCCAACCGTCGTCCCATCCAGCAACATCATGGAGGCCGACCCAAGACCGCCCTTCTGCATCGCCGCCATCGCACCCGTACCGGCACCAACCGAGCCGAGCGGGAAATCAGCGCCTGCATTCTCCAACGCTGCACGTCCCAATGCGCGATAGGGGTTGTCACCCCAATCCTTGTCACCACCATTGATCAAATCAAAAATGATGGCGCCCGGCACAATCGGAATATGCATCGGCCCCACGGCATAGCCACGGCCCATGGCGCGCAACCCGTCCATGACACCCGAGCATGCATCCAGCCCAAAGGCAGAGCCGCCCGACAGGACCAGCGCATCCACTGCCGCCACCGTCTTGTCAGGGGCCAGCAAATCCGTCTCGCGCGTGCCCGGTGCACCACCCATCACATGCACACTGGCGACAAAAGGCTTGTCGCCGACCAGAACAGTACTGCCGGATTTCAACCGATCATCCTGCGCATTGCCAACACGCAGCCCAGCCACGTCGGTGATCAGGTTATGCGGTCCTTTAGATACAGCGGCCACCATCCACCTCCATCGCCACACCTGTGATCATGCTCGCCTCGTCCGAACACAGAAAACAGGCGGCATTGCCCATATCCTCCGGCGTGGAAAACCGGCCCAGCGGGATCGTCGCCAGAAACTTCGCCCGCATCTCCGGCGTGTCCTCACCCATGAATGATTTCAACAAAGGTGTTTCCCCCGCCACAGGGTTCAACGCATTCACCCGCACGCCATGCGGGGCCAGTTCCACCGCCATCGCCTTGGTTGCCGTGATCATCCAGCCCTTTGACGCATTGTACCAATTCAGATTGGGCCGGGGTGATACACCAGCGGTCGAGGCGATATTCAGGATTGCACCTGACTGTTGGGCCTTGAAATGCGGCACGAAAGCGCGGGCGAACAGATAGACTGACTTCATATTGACCCCGTAAACGCGGTCAAAATCCTCCTCGCTGACATCCTCCATCGCGCTGGGCAAATGGGTAACGCCGGCATTATTGACCAGAATATCCACCGGCCCGGCGCCCAGCACAGTCTTTGCCAGATAGCTCACCGATCCGGCATCAGACACATCACAGGTCAACGCCCGTCCCCCGATTTCATCGGCCACATGCTGCGCGCCATCGGTATTGATATCCGCCACCACAACCTGCGCGCCCTCAGCCGCAAACTTGCGCGCGATGCCCGCACCAAAACCCGATCCGCCACCCGTAACAATCGCCGTCTTTCCTGAAAGTCTCATCCCATCACCCATGCCATGCCGCCACGGTTTTCAGGGTAGAGAAACCATAAAGCGCCTCAAACCCCTTTTCGCGGCCATGGCCCGATTTCCCGACACCGCCAAAGGGCAATTCAACCCCGCCCCCGGCCCCGTAATTATTGATAAACACCTGACCTGATCGCAGCGCTTTGGCCAACCGCATCTGGCGACCACCATCGCCGGTCCAGACAGATGCAACCAACCCGTAATCGGTGCCATTGGCGATCTCCATCGCCTCCGCCTCATCCGCAAAAGGGATGATGACCTGCACCGGGCCAAAGATTTCATCGCGGGCCAGCACATGATCCGGCGGCACATCGGCAAACAGGGTCGGGCGCACATAATGCCCCGGCGCATCCGTCACGATCTCACCCTGTGCTGCAATATCCAGATCGGCCCCCTTCTCCAGAAACCCCGTCACGATGTCTTTCTGCCGGGCAGAGATCAGCGGCCCCACCTGCAAATCCTCCAGGGCCGGGCCAACCTTCAGGTCACGATAGGCGGCGGCCATCCTGTCCCGCACTGCACCATAAACCCCGCGCTGCACCAGAATACGGCTCGATGCGGAACAGGTCTGCCCCGCATTCTGTATCCCTGCATTCACCAGAAACGGCAGGGCGCGATCCAAATCGGCATCGTCAAACACCAGCTGCGGGGATTTGCCGCCGAGTTCCAGCGTCACTGGAATGACATTGCGGGCAGCAGCAGCCTGTATCGCCTCCCCTGTGCGCACCGACCCGGTAAAGGACATATGCTGCACCCCCGGATGGGCCGACAGCGCCGCACCAGCCTCCCCACCCAACCCGGTCACCACGTTCAGCGCTCCCGGCGGCAAACCCGCCTGCATCGCCAGCGCGGCAAAGGCGAGGGCCGTCAGACAGGCATCCTCTGCCGGTTTCAGCACGCAGGCATTGCCCATCGCCAACGCGGCGCCAACCGAGCGACCAATGATCTGCATCGGATAGTTCCAGGGAATGATATGGCCGGTCACGCCATGCGGTTCACGCAATGTATAAACGGTATAGCCATCCAGATAGGGAATCGTCTCTCCGGTAATCTTATCCGCGGCACCACCATAAAATTCCAGATAACGGGCCAGGGCCACAACATCCGCCCGGGCCTGGGTCAGCG
The DNA here is from genome assembly GCA_947500055.1 of uncultured Paracoccaceae bacterium. GTDB lineage: Bacteria > Pseudomonadota > Alphaproteobacteria > Rhodobacterales > Rhodobacteraceae > Yoonia. Next base: position 543,893 of record CANMQO010000002.1, on the reverse strand, counting down.
GCTTGCCCACATCCATCGCTTCCAGCGCAGCCAGCCTTTCGCGATGGTTCAAGACCAACACACCCAGCCGATGCAAAATACGGCCACGGTCCAATGCCGTCATGCGGCCCCAATCGCCGTCACGGGCCTTCTGGGCGGCAATCACCGCTGCGTCCACATCCTCCGCCGTGCCACGGGCGATTGTCGTCAGCTGTTCGCCATCAGACGGGTTCGTGACTTGGATCGGGGCATTGCCCCGAATCCAAGCCCCCTCAATCACGTTACTGGCCTCAGGAATATCAAACGGGGTCAGTGGCATGGGATAACTCCGGCAGTTGCGGGACGGCGGCGATCAGGGTTTGGGTGTATGGATGCTGCGGATTGGCAAAAACGTCTTCCGTCTCCCCCTGTTCCACGATCCGACCCGCCTGCATCACCATAACCCGATCCGTCACATTACGGACAACAGACAAATCATGGCTGATGAACAGATAGGCCAGGGGGCGCTTGCGGCAGAGATCGGCAATCAGATCCAGCACCTGCGCCCGGACAGATACATCAAGCGCCGAAACAGCCTCATCAAAGATGATCAACTCCGGTTCAATGATCAGCGCACGGGCAATGGCGATGCGCTGACGTTGGCCGCCCGAAAACTCGTGAATATACTTGTCCGCATCACTGCGGGACAGCCCGACATCCTGCAAGGCCTTCGTGATCGCCGCGTCACGCGCAAGACCCATGGGCGGGTCATCCAGCAAATGAAACGGCTCCGTTATCAACCGCTCCACCCGGTGGCGGGGATTGAAACTGCTGTAAGGGTCCTGAAAGACGACCTGCATCTTGCGGCGCACCGCCAGATTGGGGCGCTTTCCGGCAAAGACGGGCGCACCATCCAGCCGGATCTGACCCGCTTGCACATCCTCCAACCCCAGAATGGCGCGGGTCAGGGTGGATTTCCCACATCCGCTTTCACCGACCAACCCTACCCGCTCACCATGGCCGATCTGAAAACTGATATCATGCAGCGCGCGGAAATTGGGACGCGGACCAAGCAACCCCTTGCGGGGCAGCGGATAATCCCGGGCAACCTGATCAACCATCAAAAGCGGTGCGGTTTCCGCCCGCGCCGGCAATTGCACCTGATGGGACGACGATTCAAACAGCGCCTTGGTGTAGGGGTGCTGCATATTGGTCAAAAGGTCTTGCGTGGGGCCAGCCTCCACCACGCGCCCCTTTTGCATCACCACAATCTGGTCAGCCACATCGGCCACAACAGCCAGATCATGCGTGATCAGCAGCATCCCCATATCAAACTCGCGCACCAGCCCCTGCAAAAGGTCGAGAATGCGGGCCTGCGTGGTAACATCCAACGCGGTTGTCGGTTCATCCGCGATCAAAAGTTTTGGGCGTAAGGCAATCGCCATCGCAATCACCACCCGCTGACGTTGGCCCCCTGACAACTCATGCGGATAGCGGCTCGGGGCGACCTTCAGGCCAACCCGCTCCAGCATTTCCGCTGCACGCGCATATGCGGCGGCGCGCGTTACATCCTCATGGATCAGTATCGTCTCGGCCACCTGCGCGCCGATGGTCTGCACCGGGTTCAGCGCCGTCATTGGCTCCTGAAACACCATGCCCATTGCATTGCCGCGCATCCGGCACAGGTCGGGCTCCGGGGTTTGCAGGATATCGACACCATCCAGCATGATCTGACCTTCGGCCACCGCTCCACGCGGCAACAACCCCATGACCGACAGGGCCGTCATCGACTTGCCCGACCCGCTTTCACCGGTGATCGCGACAATCTCGCCATGGTTCATTGACAGGTTCACATCACGCAAGATGTCGACAGGCCCAATGCGCAACGACAGGTCACTGATCCGCAAGATGCTCATACCCTCGCCACCCGAATGCGCGGGTCCAGCCAGTCGCGCAACCCATCGCCCAGCAGGTTCAGCCCCAACACCATCAGCAGAATGGCAAAACCAGGCACCAGCGCGGTATGTGGCGCGATGCTGACCAGCGTCTGCGCATCCGCCAGCATCCGGCCCCAACTGGCGGTCGGCGGCTGCGCACCCAGCCCGATATAGGACAGCGCCGCCTCTGCCAGAATGCCCAATGAAAACTGGATCGTCCCCTGCACAATCATCAGATTGGTGATGTTGGGCAGGATATGTTCCGCCGATATGCGCGCTGCCGACTTGCCGCAGACACGGGCGGCCAGAATGAAATCCCGCTCCCACAGCGGCAGCGCCGCGCCGCGCGTTAGCCGGGCAAAGACGGGGATATTGAAAATCCCGATCGCAATAATCGCGTTGACCGCCGAAGCGCCAAAAACCGCTGTAATCAGAATCGCAATCACCAGCGATGGAAACGCAAAAACCAGATCATTGCCCCGCATAATCAGCTCATCCAGCAGCGACCCATGTCGGGCGGCGGCCAGCAGGCCCAGCGGGATACCCAGCGCCATGCCAATCCCCACAGCCACCAGCGCCACGGCAATCGATGTGCGCGCGCCCATCATGATCATCGACAGGATATCGCGGCCAAAATGATCGGTCCCCAACAGATTGGCACCACCGGGACCTTGCAGTTTGTTTGGAATATCCAGCGCCTCGATATCGTTGGGCGTCCAGACAAAGGACAGCGCGGCAAGCGCCAGAAAAAACAGGCTCAGCAGCGCGCCAATGATCAGGTTGCGGCTCATGTCTTGGCCCTCAGCCTTGGATCAACGGCGGCATAGGCCAGATCGACAGCGAAATTGACGATGATCACCGTGAACACCAGCAGCATCACCACACTTTCCACGACAATCAGATCACGCGCGCTGATCGACTGGAAAATCAGCCGACCCAAGCCCGGCAGGAAAAACACCTGCTCAATGATGATCCCGCCTGCCAGCAGGAACGAAAACTGCAAGCCTATGATCGTCAGCACCGGGATCAGCGCATTGCGCACCGCATGGCGCCACAAAGCCTGCCGCCGCGAAAGCCCCTTGGCGCGGGCGGTGCGGATGAAATCCTCGCCCAACATATCCAACAGGGATGACCGCATGACACGGGCAAGGATCGCCGCCTGCGGCAGAGCCAGCGCGATAGCGGGCAAAGTCAGGGATTTGATCGCCTGCAATGGGTCCGACCACCCCGGAAACCCACCCGCGCTGAACCAGCGCAGATTGATCGCAAAGATCAGGACCAGGATCATCGCAAACCAGAAATTCGGGATCGCGACGCCCAACTGGGTCGCCCCCATGATCGTGACATCGCCCGGACCACCGCGCCTGCTGGCGGCATAGATGCCCGCAGGAAAGGCAATCAGCGTCGACAGGATCAACGCATAGATCGCCAGCGGCAAGGACACCCAGATGCGGTCATTGATCAGCTCCGCCACTGGCGTTTTATACGTCCATGACTGGCCAAAATCACCCCGCAACAACCCGGTAACCCAATCGAAATACCGGGTGACGACCGACTGATCGAGCCCCATCTCCGCGCGCAAAGCCGCAATTGTATCAGGCCGTGCATTGACGCCCAGCATGAACGCCGCCGGATCACCCGGGATCACCTCAATCACGCCGAAGATGACGATAGAGGCCACGAAAAGACTGATCACAAGCGATGTGAGACGGCCCAGCGCATAGCGGATCATGATGGTTCAGAACCACCTGTCAGCGATGTCCCGCCCGGTCGATGGACCGGGCATCGCCCGACCTCCCCCCGGAGGGCGATTTGGCAACGTTTCAAAAGACACATCATTTCGCTTGTTCCAATGCCGCACAAATTCAACATGTCACAAACGCCCTCCAGGTCGGGCAATGCCCTCAGCATGCCATCATACCCGTCCCGGACCTGATCCGGGACCTCGTATCCGACAACAAAAACCGCCTCACTCAGCCCAGCTGACGCCGGTCAGATCAACCGCCGCTGTCGGCTGGTTTACCCACAACCCCTGCACACCCGCCTTGGCGACCGTGGCCACAGCCAGTTCAAACAGATAGCCGTTCACATAATCCTCTGAAATGATCGCCTGGGCCTTGGCCAACAGATCATCACGGCCATCGGGATCAGTCGTCGCATTCAACTCCTCCATCAGGGCCTGAAAATCCGGATTGTCATATTGGAAGTAGTAGTCGGGATTGGCATAGATGCCGATATCCATCGGCTCCGTATGGCTGACAATGGACAGACCAAAATCCTTGTTCTTGAACACTTCTTCGATCCATTGCGCCCATTCCAGATTGGTGATCTCTGTCTCGATCCCCACATCGCGCAGCTGGGCGGCGATGATCTCACCACCACGACGGGCATAGGACGGCGGGGGCAGCTTCAGCGTGGTGGTAAACCCATCGGCAAAGCCTGCTTCGGCCAGCAACGCGCGGGCGCGATCAGGGTCATGCGGCGAATTGGCCAGCAGATCGACATAGGCCGGGTTATGCGGGGCAAAATGCGTGCCAATGGGGGTGCCAAGGCCAAACATCGCACCGTCAATAATCGCCTGCCGGTCAATGGCATGGGCAACGGCCTGACGCACCAGCTTGTTATCAAAGGGGGGCATCTTGTTATTGGTGGACAGGATCGTCTCACCCTCGGTATTGCCAACAAGCACCTGAAACCGTGGATCGGCCTCAAACTGCGGCAGGTTTTCCGGGGCGGGGAAACCGATAAAGGCATCCACATCCTCGGCCATAACAGCGGCAAAAGCTGCCGTTGGATCGCTGATGAAACGGAAGGTGGCACTTTCCAGCGCCGGGGCAGGCCCCCAGTAATCCGGGTTGCGGGTCAGCTCCAACCGATCCCCCTGCACCCAATCGGTGAAGGTGAACGGACCGGTGCCAATAGGATTGGACGCGATATCGGCAATGCTCTCGGGCGCAACAATCACAGCATCACCCCAAGCCATGTTAAACAGGAAATTCCCGTTCGGCTGATCAAGCGTCACCTGCACGGTCAGCGGATCAACCACGGTGACATCGGTGATCCCGGCAAACAGACCCTTCTGTGCATTGGTGCTATCCTCGGCGCGGGCGCGGTCGAGGCTGAATTTCACATCCTCGGCGTCCATCGTGGTGCCATCATGAAAGGTGACGCCCGCGGCAAGGTTGAACGTGTAGACCGTGCCATCCTCGGAAATTTCCCAACTTTGGGCGAGGCCACGAATAATCGCGCCATCGGCATCAAAGCGGGTCAGGCCTTCAAACACATTGGCATAAAGAACAGAGTCAATCGCCTGCGCGGCACCACCCGTGGGGTCAAGGTTTGGGGGCTCCAACTGAATGGCGACGGTAATGCTGTCTTGGGCCAAGGCAGTGGTCGCCCAAAGGCCAATGGCGGCAGACGCGGCAAGGCGTTTGAATTGATACATGATATCCCCCTGTTGTTGGGGAAGAGTGTTGACGGATCGCCAAGGCAAATCAAGCCCCAAGCACGTGATGCCATTGGGCCGCTTGGTCGTTGGGTGGGTGATAGCATCCATCCTACGAAATGCTTAACGCCCGTTAACCAATCCCATCGCGCGCGCCGTCAACCCCGCACATCCCTGCGAAAGGGTCCGACGTTTTGCCGACGTATCGCCGACACTTTGCCGACAGCGCTTTTCCCAACAAAATAAGCCATTAACCTGTGATTCGCGCCATCGGGTCAGATTCCACCGCGCGGTGGGGGTCACGCAACGTCCCATCCTTCGATCTGGAAAGCGCGTGCTGGGGCTGCTATCTGGCGCAAAACCAAATTGGAGCGAACCATGAGCGCCACCGCCAACAAAAGAGCCCCCATGCCCGATGATATCCGGGCGGCCAAGGGCGGCACACCGCTTGTCAGCCTGACCGCCTACACCACTCCCATGGCGCAGATGCTGGATGAACATTGTGACTTTGTACTGGTCGGCGATAGCGTCGGCATGGTGCTGCACGGGCTGCCCTCGACCCTTGGGGTCACCATGGAAATGATGATCCTGCATGGGCAGGCGGTGGCGCGCGGTTTGAGCTCTGCCATGATGGTGATCGACATGCCGTTTGGGTCTTACGAGGAAAGCCCACAACAGGCATTCCGCAACGCCGCCCGGTTGATGGCGGAAACCGGGGCAGGTGCTGTAAAGCTCGAAGGCGGCACCCAAATGTCTGAAACTATTGAGTTTCTTGTGTCGCGGGGCATTCCGGTGATGGCCCATATCGGGCTGACCCCCCAATCCATCAACACGCTGGGCGGCTACAAGGTGCAGGGGCGCGGCGACGCCCGTGATGCCGCTTTGGCCGATGCGGATGCAGTCGCCGAAGCCGGTGCATTTGCGGTCGTGCTGGAAAAGGTGCCCGAGAGCTTGGCCGACGAAATCACCGCCCGCACACCGATCCCGACCATCGGTATCGGCGCCAGCGCGGGTTGTGACGGGCAGATCCTCGTGCTCGATGACATGCTGGGCCTGTTCACCGCGTTCAAGGCGAAATTCGTCAAGCGTTACGCGCATTTAGGCGATGATGGGGCAGCGGCGATTGCCGCCTATGCAGCAGAGGTGCGCGCCCGCACATTCCCCGGTACAGAGCATGTTTTTGCAGATGAGGCCCCCAAGTGATCGCCCCTATCGAACGGAAACTGGCTGGGCTGCGTGCCCAAACGACACTCTGGCGCCAGGCAGGCGAAACCATCGGCGTGGTCCCAACCATGGGCGCGCTGCATCAGGGCCATTTGTCGCTGGCAAGGGCGGCGCGGGAACGCTGTGACCGGGTGATCGTGACGATCTTTGTGAACCCCAAACAGTTCAACAATCCCGATGATCTCGACAGCTACCCAAGGACCGAAGAAGACGACGCGCGCAAGCTGGAATCGATTGGCGTTGATCTGATCTATGTTCCTGACGCGGAACAGATTTATCCCGATGGTTTTGCTACAAATGTGAGCGTCGCAGGGTTGACAGATATGCTCTGCGGTGCCGCCCGCCCCGGTCATTTCGACGGGGTGGCGACGGTTGTGTCAAAGCTGTTTTTGCAGACCTCCGCCGATTTCGCCTTTTTCGGTGAAAAGGACTATCAGCAGTTGCAGGTGGTCCGTCGGTTGGCCGCCGATCTGGATATCCCGATTGACGTTATCGGCTGCCCAACCATCCGGGAAGAGGACGGCTTGGCGATGTCCTCACGCAACCTCTTGCTGTCGGACCGGTCGCGGATCAAGGCACCGGTGTTGGCGGAAGTGATGGAGGATATACGGGCACAACTGCTGGACGGTGTGGCGATGAGCGACATTACCGAAGCGGCAAAAACACGGGTGCTGGCGGCAGGCTTTAACGCGGTCGACTATCTGGAGCTGCGCGACGGTGGGGATTTATCCATTCTGGATCAAACAGTTCCCGGCGCGCGCCTTTTCGCGGCAGCATGGCTCGCCGGGGTACGATTGATCGACAATATCGCAGTCTAGCAAAGCGCCGTCCCGGACGTGATCCGGGATCTGCAACAGGCGCAGCCATGAGGTCCCGGGTCAGGCCCGGGACGGGGATACGAGAATATCCACTAACGCCCCCGCCATCACCTTGGCGCTGTCGATCATGTCGTCCACGCCCACATATTCGTCCGGTTTATGCGCCAGTTCCAGTATCCCCGGCCCATAGGCGATACAGTTCTTCAGCTTTCCGATCCGGTCGATATGTTTCTGATCATAAGTCCCGGGTGAGGCGACGAATTCCGCTGGTTTTCCAAGCACTTCTTCGATCTGGGCGGCCACAATCTGAACCACCGGCGCGTCCCGGTCTGTCATACTGGGCAGGACCATATTGATCTCGCGCAGGTCGTAGTCGAACCGATCCCTGTGCGCTTTCAACCCTTCAAGCAGCGCGGTTACCTCGCCCCGCACATCGTCGATATTCTCTTCTGCCAGAAACCGCCGGTCGATCACGATCCGGCAGCTGTCTGGCACGCAATGGGCGGGCAGACCCGTGTAATCTTCGGGCTGTTCCGGCTGCCCCCCATGGATGGAATTGATGTTCATGGTCGATGACCGCGCCCCTTCCGGCACCACCGGCATATCGGTCGTGCGGGCGGCCATGGCGGGGTAAAGCTTGTCTTCAAATTCCGTCAGCACCGCCCCCATATGCCGCACTGCGCAGTCGCCCAGAAACGGCATGGAACCATGGGCAATCTCGCCGAATGTCTCAATCTCGGCCCACCATCCGCCACGATGACCAAGGCAGACACGATCCTTGTTCAAAGGCTCCGGAATGATGACGTGCTGCACGCGGGCGGGATCAAAATACCCCTGTTCCGCCAGATAGGCGACGCCGCCATAACCGCCCGATTCCTCATCCGCTGTGCCGGAGATTTCAATCGCACCCGTAAAATCAGGATAGGTGGCCAGAAACGCCTCTGCCGCGATGATGCTGGCGGCCAGCCCGCCCTTCATGTCGCAGGCGCCGCGCCCATAAATCTTGCCGTCTGCCAGTTCCCCACCAAACGGATCCTTGGTCCAGCCGGCCCCGACCTCCACCACGTCGATATGGCTGTTGAAATGCACGCAATCCCCGGTCGCGGTGCCTTCACGCCGGGCGACGATGTTCCAGCGGGGGTACGCCTCACTATCCCCCGGTGTGCCATGGGCGCGGATCAATTCCGTCTGGAACCCGGAACTACGCAGGCGCGCATCCAGATATTCGCAAATCTCGCGATAAAGCGCCCCGGGGGGGTTCAGCGTCGGGATACGGATCAGGTCTTGTGTCAGCGCGATCAGCTCGTCGCGGCGATCAAGGATTGCGGCATTTAGCGAAGTGATGTCTTGTCCCATGAATCGACTATTGGCCATATGCGCCAAACCCGCAATGGAGAGTTCATGGCATATTTTCTGGGTGTTGATACCGGGGGCACATATACTGACGCGGTTCTGCTGGATGAGGCCGCGGATCAGGTCATCGCCACAGCCAAGGCGCTGACCACGCGACCTGATCTCTCAATCGGCGTGGGTGCCGCGATTGATGCCGCTTTGGCGGGTGCCGCTGTGCCTGTGGATCAGATTGCGATGGTGTCACTTTCGACGACGCTGGCCACCAATGCGTTGGTCGAAGGCCAGGGCGGACGTGTGGCATTGGTGGCCATTGGCTTTGCCGAGGGTGAACTAAGCCGTGCAGGCCTGGCTGACGCAATAGGTGACGATCCAGTGATCCGCATTGCAGGCGGGCATGATCATGGGGGGGGCGAAAAACACCCATTGGATCTGGATGCATTATCGTTTGCTTTGGACAGGCTTGATGCTGGGGTGACGGGCATTGCCGTCGCCGCCAGCTTTGCGGCCCGCAACCCCGGGCACGAGGTTGCGGCGCGCGACCTGATCCGCGCCCGAACCGGCAAACCGGTGACCTGCGGGCACGAGTTGTCAAACGCGCTGGGCGGACCGAAACGCGCATTGACCGCCGTTCTGAACGCCCGGTTGATTGGCCTGATCGATGGCCTGATTACCGCCTGCGAAGGGCACCTGACCGCGCTGGGCATCACCGCCCCGTTGATGGTGGTGCGCGGTGATGGTGCGCTAATCTCGGCTGATCTGGCGCGGACCAAACCGATTGAAACCATCCTCAGCGGGCCTGCCGCATCTGTTGCCGGGGCCAGTTGGCTGACCGGCGCTCAGGATGCACTCGTCAGCGATATCGGCGGTACGACAACCGATGTCTGCCTGTTGCAGGGCGGCAAACCGCAAATCGATCCGCAGGGCGCGCAGGTCGGGCCTTATCGGACCATGGTCGAGGCCGTGGCGATGCGCACCACCGGCCTTGGCGGCGATAGTGAGGTGCATGTGACCGAAGGGCTTGCCGCCGGTCTGCGGCTTGGCCCCCGCCGGGTGATGCCGATTTCCCTGGCCGCGCAAAAGCACCCACAGGTGATCCATGACGGGTTGGACAGGGCTCTGGCGCAGGATGTCCCCGCCCTCGATGGCGGTAAATTTGTGCTTCCGGTGGCACAGGAAATGCCCGCCGGGCTGGATGCGCGTGAACGGGCGGTCATGGAACGGCTGATGGCCGGCCCCCTGCGGTTGGGGCAGGCCGCCGCAACCCGGTTGGAAGGCGCCGCCCTGAACCGGTTGATCACACGGGGCATGGTCATGCTGGCGGGGATCACCCCGTCAGATGCCTGCCACACGCTAGGCCTGCTGGACGATTGGGATCATGACGCGGCCACCAAGGCGCTGACACTGGCCGGGCGCCAGCGTACCGGTGCCGGGCAGCGGATTGCACCGGACGCCAGCACTCTGGCGCAGATGATCATTGATCAACTGACTGATCAGACGGTCGATTGCCTGTTGCAAGCGGCCTTTGCCGAAGACGGTTGGGAGGAAAATGCCAAGACGCTGGCCCAACATCCGCTGACGCGAGCTGGTCTGAACGGGCATAAAGGTCTGGTTCGGGTGGAAATGGCCCTCGGGCTTCCGGTGATCGGTCTGGGTGCCTCTGCCGGGACATATTACGGGGCTGTGGGCAACCGGCTGGGCACGGAAATGATCCTGCCGGACCATGCCGGCGTGGCCAATGCCGTGGGGGCCGTTGTGGGGCAAGTGGCGATGCGGGCAAGCGGGACTGTGACATCTGCGGGGGCGGGCCGGTTTCTGGCGCATCTGCGCGATGGGCCAGCCCCGTTTGACGCACCCGAAGACGCCATCGCCGCGCTGACCGACGCCTTGCAAAGCGAAGCGACCGCGCGTGCGCAAGCGTCCGGCGTGGAGGCGCCGCAACTGCGCGTCGATTGCGACAAATCCGAAGCGAATATCGAAGGGCAACCGATTTTTGTGTCGGCCGAAATCACGGTCACGGCCAGTGGACGACCCCGGATTGCACTGGGCTAATGCCTCACTTTCCCGTCAGGAACGTTGCACCGATGCGACACATCGGCCACAAGATCGCAGCGCAGTAAAAAAGTGACCCAATGCTTGACCGATTTGCACGCCAGATCATCGATCCGCCACTGAACCAAATGGGACAGGGGCTCGCCGCGCGTGGGGTGACCGCTGATGGGGTTACGCTTTTTGGGCTGACGCTGGGTTTGCTGGCTGCCGTGATGATCGCATTGGGTACGCCCGGACTTGCACTGATCCCGCTTTTGGCCAGCAGGTTGGCCGACGGGCTGGATGGGGCGGTGGCCCGCGCCACGCGCAAGACCGATTTCGGGGGGTATCTGGATATCGCGGCTGACTTTCTGTTCTACGGGGCGATCCCGCTGGGGTTTGTGCTGGCCGACCCGGTGACCAACGGTGCGGCAGGGGCGTTTCTGCTGACCGCCTTCTATTTCAACGGGACCAGCTTTCTGGGCTACGCCATTCTGGCCGAAAAGCACGGGCACAAGACCGACGCGCAGGGCCAGAAATCGCTTTATTATTCCAACGGTATTCTGGAAGGGACAGAAACGATCATATTCTTTGTCCTCCTTTGCCTGTTACCACACCATTTCGCGGTGATGTCATGGATCTTTGGCGGACTTTGCTTTGCCACGGCAACCTTACGCATCTACGCTGCCCGAAAAATCTACACCGACTAAAGGATCAATATGATGAAACACCTCGCCGTTCTGGCCGCCCTGCTTGCCCCGCTGCCTGCATTGGCCGACCCTGATCCCGCCAATTGGGACACCGTCAAGGCAGAGGCCGAAGGCCAGACCGTTTATTGGAACGCGTGGGGTGGGTCGACCACGACCAATGACTTCATTGCATGGGTCGGTGACCGCGTGGCCGAGGATTACGGCGTCACACTGGAACATGTGAAGCTGACCGATACTGCTGATGCGGTGACCCGTGTTCTGTCCGAAAAGCAGGCGGGCGAGAATGATGATGGCGCCATCGACATGATCTGGATCAACGGGGCCAATTTTGCCGCGATGAAAGAGGCTGATTTGCTGTTCGGCCCTTACGCCGAGGCGCTGCCAAACTGGGCATTTGTGGATGCGGAAGGCAAAACCGTCCAGACCGATTTCACCGTGCCAACCGAAGGTTATGAAAGCCCTTGGGCCATGGCGCAGGTCGTCTTTGTCCATGATACCGCTGATATGCCGGACCGTCTGGGGTCAATGCAGGCGCTGCTGGAATGGGCGCAGGCCAATCCGGGCCGGTTCAGCTATCCGCAGCCGCCGGATTTTCTGGGCACGACATTCCTGAAACAGGTGCTGGTCGATATTCTACCCGATCCATCCGTGCTGGAACTGGCAGCAACAGACGAGACCTATGATGCAGTCACAGAACCGCTTTGGGCCTATCTGGATGCGCTGACACCAAATCTGTGGCGTGAGGGCAAGGCATATCCGGCCACCGGCACGGCCATGTTCCCGCTCATCGCGGATGGAGAGATTGATTTGTCGATCTCATTCAGCCCCGGTGCTGCCTCGACAGCGATTGCAAATAGTGAATTGCCTCCAACGGTGCGGACATTCGTGCTGGACAAAGGCACCATCGGCAACGCGTCCTTTGTGGCGATCCCCTACAATTCCGGGTCCAAGGCCGGTGCGATGATCGTGGCCAATTTCCTGATGTCACCCGAGGCGCAGGCGCGCGCGCAGGACCCCGAAATTCTGGGCTATGGTACGGTGCTGAACATGGATGCTTTGTCGGATGCGGACCGTGCCGTGTTTGAAGGTCTGGATTTGGGCGTTGCAACCCTGTCACCGGCCGAACTTGGCACCGTGCAGGCCGAACCGCATCCCAGCTGGATGACCCGGATCGCTGATGACTGGATGACCCGCTACGGCGTCGCACAGTAACCTGGTGTCAGATCAGGCGCATGCGCGTCCCGGACCTGATCCGGGACCTCAACGTCAGCCAAGAGGTCCCGGGTCAAGCCCGGGACGCCGTCGCTTTCCACCGGCACTGCCGATCCTGACATTACTGGTGATGCTTGGCCCTGTTGTTGCGGGGTTATGGGGCACGTTCCTGCCCGCATTCGGGCATCTGCCGGCCGCAGGCATCACCGGCCCATCGCTGGATCCGTTCCGCGACCTGTTCGACTGGGCGGGATTGCCCCGCGCGATGATGCTGTCCGTAATGACCGGGTTGATCGCCACGGGGGTCTCCCTGCTGATTGTGATGCTCGTCACCGCAGGCTGGTCCGGCACAAGGCCGTTTCGCCTGTTGGAGCGGCTTTTATCCCCGCTTTTGTCTGTCCCCCATGCAGCGGCGGCCTTTGGCCTTGCCTTCCTGATTGCGCCGTCAGGCTGGTTGTCGCGTCTCGTTTCACCGGGGCTAACGGGTTGGGACCGTCCACCTGATCTACTCATCGTCCAGGACAGTTGGGGCCTGACCATGACGGCGGGGCTGATCATCAAAGAGGTCCCGTTCCTCCTCCTCATCACACTGGCGGCCCTTGGGCAGACAGATGCCCAACGCAGTGTCGCGATCTCGCAGGCCTTGGGATACGGGCGATTGACCGGTTGGCTCAAGACGGTGTTTCCGAGGGTCTACGCCCAGATCCGCCCACCGATTTATGTCGTGCTTGCCTATTCCATGTCCGTGGTCGATGTCGCCGTCATCCTTGGACCGAACACACCGCCATCGCTGTCGGTACAGATCGTCAAATGGATGTCTGACCCCGATCTGGCCATGCGGCTGGAAGGGGCTGCGGGGGCATTGCTGCAACTGCTCTTGGTCATCGGCGCGCTGGCGCTGTGGCGATTGGGCGAAATCGTGGCTGGCATCATCGGCAGACGTTGGATCATGGCGGGGCGCCGGGGGCGGTTTGATGCGGTCACGGCGCAAGTCGCCCTTGGGTTGGGGACTGCATGTGCATTGGCGGTGTTGCTGGGAGTTGTCGTTCTGACGATCTGGTCCTTTGCTGGTTATTGGGGCTTTCCCGATGCGTTGCCGGATCAGTTGACATGGCGCAACTGGATGCGCCACGGCCCCGGCACATTGGAGGCATTGGGCGAAACCGCCTTGATCGCCAGCGTCGTGGCCCTTGCCGCCTTGATCCTGACCATCGGCTGTCTTGAGGCTGAATATCGCTACGGCCTGCATATCAGTCAGCGGGGCATCTGGCTGCTATACCTGCCGCTTCTGATCCCGCAGACTGCCTTTCTGCCGGGTCTGCAAACGCTGATGTTGGGGGTCGGGGCCGATGTGGGGCGGGGGCCGGTGATGCTGGCGCATCTGGTCTTTGTGCTGCCTTATGTGTTTTTATCCCTGGCTGACCCGTTTCGGGCCTGGGATACGCGGATGGGCACAATCGCTACCGCATTGCGGGCCAGCCCGAACGGGGTGCTGTGGCGCGTACGCTTGCCGATGTTGTTGCGGCCCGTGCTGACCGCACTTGCGGTGGGGTTGGCTGTCTCAGTCGGGCAATATCTGCCAACCCTGCTGATCGGCGGTGGACGGGTGGCGACCCTGACAACCGAGGCCGTGGCGCTGGCATCAGGTGGCGACCGGCGGGCGATCGGCGTTTATGGATTGATGCAGACCGGGGCCGCGCTTGTGCCCTTTGCAATGGCATTGCTGGTACCTGCAATGGTCTGGCGCAACAGAAAGGGGCTACGACATGGATAAGGGATTGGCCCTGCGCGACGTGACGATCAGTAAGGATGGCACGCCATTGCTATCGGTTGATCACGACATCAAACCGGGAGAGGTCTTGACCGTGATGGGTCCGTCCGGGGTGGGCAAGTCAACCTTGTTGGCCTTCATCACCGGCACGTTGGCACCGGATTTCAATGCGTCGGGTAGCGTCTGGTTGGATGGGCAAGACATCACAAATGCCGCGCCGCATAAGCGACGCGTTGGCATTCTGTTTCAGGACGATCTGCTGTTTCCACATCTGTCGGTTGGGGCAAATCTGGCCTTTGGGCTGCAGTCCGGCGGGTCGGCTGCGGCCCGGCTGGCCAAAACCGATGAAGCACTGGAGGAGGTCGGGCTGGCCGGGTTCGCCCATCGCGACCCCGCAACCCTGTCTGGCGGGCAGAAGGCGCGGGTGGCCCTGATGCGCATGCTGTTGTCAGAACCCTGCGCGCTGCTGCTGGATGAACCGTTTTCCCGGCTTGATGCGGCCCTGCGGGCGCAGGTGCGCGATATGGTATTCGACCGGGCAAGGGCACGATCACTACCTGTTTTGATGGTGACCCACGACCCGGACGATGCGCGGGCCGCTGGCGGGGCGATCATGACGCTTGGCGAAAACTGAACGTTTCAAACTGCCCAACAGGTTCAAACGAAAGTCACAACCAATCGCGCAGAATCGGGATCAGCGGGATATCGGCGGCGGGCATGGGATAGTCACGCAAGGCGTTGGGCTTGACCCATTTTAGTGCCTGCCCTTCGCGTGACTGGGGAATACCCTCCCATTTACGGCAGGCAAATAACGGCATCAGCAAATGAAAATCATCATATGCATGGCTGGCAAAGGTCAGCGGGGCAAGGCAGGATGCCCATGTATCAATGCCCAGTTCCTCTTGTAACTCGCGGATCAGTGCCGCCTCTGGCGTTTCGCCGGTTTCTATCTTGCCGCCTGGAAACTCCCACAGCCCCGCCATGGATTTACCCTCCGGGCGTTGCGCCAGCAGGACACGCCCGTCAGGATCGATCAAGGCCACGGCGGAAACCAGAACCACCTTCATGAACGATAGTCAGCGTTGATCTGGATATATCCGTGGGTCAGATCGCAGGTCCAGACAGTGCTGGTGCCAGTGGCCAAGCCCATATCCACCGTGATCGCAAGCTCAGGCTGTTTCATATAGGTTGCGCCCGCCTCCTCGGTATAGCTGGCTGCAACCCAACCGTTTTCGGCGACCAGAATATCGCCAAACCGGATACAAAGCTTGTCACGATCCGCCACAGCGCCGGATTTACCAACGGCCATAACCACACGGCCCCAGTTCGGGTCTTCACCCGCGATGGCTGTCTTGACCAAGGGCGAATTTGCGATGGCCAACGCCACCTTGCGCGCGTCATCATCATCTCTGGCAGAAGTTACGTTGACGGTAACAAACTTCGTGGCCCCTTCGCCGTCGCGAACGACCTGATGGGCAAGATCCAGCATAACGCGGTGCAGGGCATCGGAAAAATCCGCGTTTCCCGTGACATCAACGCCCGATGCGCCTGTGGCACCCATCAGCAGCGTATCGGATGTCGATGTGTCGCTATCGACTGTTATGCAGTTGAACGTCTTTTCATTCAGGCCCGACACGAGGTCCTGCAACGCCTCCTGACCGATCAGCGCATCGGTAAAGATATAGACCAGCATCGTCGCCATATCCGGGGCGATCATCCCCGACCCCTTTGCAATCCCGGCGATTTTGACGGGCTTGCCCCCGATTTCGACAGTCACACAGGCGCCTTTGGGGAATGTGTCGGTCGTCATGATCGCTTGTGCTGCGGCGTTCAATCCACTCGCGGATTGATTTGCAGCAAGTTCATCCACCTTGGCCACGATACGATCATGGGGCAGCGGCTCTCCGATGACGCCGGTTGATGCAGTGAAAACGCGGGCCTGTTCGATATTCAGCACGCTGGCAACGGCCTGGCAAATGGCAGCAACACTGCCATCGCCCTGCCGTCCGGTGAAGGCATTGGAATTGCCCGAATTCACAATAATCGCCGCCCCCCCGGCGGGATCACCGCCCAGCTTGGCCTGACAATCCAACACATTGGCGGACCGGGTGGCAGAGCGGGTGAAGACACCCGCAATCGCACTGCCCGGGGCCAAAACAGCCAGCATCACATCGGTACGGCCCGCATAGCGAACGCCAGCGGCGGCGGTTGCAAAAGTCACGCCATCGATCACCGGCAATGCGACGATCTGTGATGGTGCCAATGGTGAAACGGCCATTGGTCCTATTCCAGTTCCAACAGTTCGACCTGGTCGATGATATTGGGATCAAAATCACCCGCCGCAGGCTTAACAACCGTTGCATCGGCCGCAAGCTCTTCCAACCGGGAGGTCACTGCGGCCTCCTGCAATTCGCTGACCAACTGACGGCGCATGTCTTCCAAGGTGGGTTTTTCCTGAACGCGCTGTTCGTTCAGGGTGGCCACATGCCAGCCGAACTGGGTCTCAAACGGGTCAGAAACCTGACCCGGTTCCAGCGCTGTGATTGCCGTTTCAAACGCCGGAACCATCGCGCCGGGGCCGAACCAACCAAGGTTGCCGCCGTTTGGGCCGGTTGGGCCGGTTGAAACATCCCGGGCCACATCGGCAAATGCCGCACCATCGTCAATCCGTTGCTTGGCGGCCTGCGCCTCTTCCTCGGTTTCGACCAGCAGGTGCGACGCATTGAATTCGATCACGTCCTCAATATCGGCAAATCGCGCATCATATGCCGCTTGCACATCTTCTTCGGTCACGGCCGCACTGGAAATCGCTTTGATAACCTCATTCGCCATCATTGAACGGCGCTCGTTCTGCAGGGTGACATCAATCCCCTGCGGCACAGTTTCAAGATCATCGGCCAAAAGCTGTTGCTGGATCAACTGATCAACCAGCCCGTCAAACAGAACTTCATTCGGGAACTGGGCATATTGCTGCGGCAACTGTCCGCGAGCGATGATGATATGGCCCACGGTAATCTCGGTATCACCGACTTTGGCGACAACCGTATCGGCGGTGACCTCCTCTTGGGCAAAAGCCGCGGTCGATACACAAAAGGCCAGCGCGGCTGACCCCAAAACTGCAACATGTTTCAGCATTAAACGATCCCTTGATAGCCCGCATGGGTGCGCGGCGTTGACACTGCATATCCGGCCCCTTACATCCCTTGAATGCCTCAGAGGGGGCTGGTCTTGGCCCTTTGTATGTGGCCCGCGACGGGCCTACAAGCGACCTCCTCTCAAATAGATGTCAGACAGGCGCGACTGCGCCGCCGGAGTGAATATGCTGGGTATCGGAACGATCGCGAAAAAGGTGTTTGGCACCCCTAATGACCGCAAGGTCAAATCGGTGCGCCCCCTTGTCGAAAAGATCAACGCGCTGGAACCTGAATACGAAGCGTTGACCGACGAAGGCATCAAGGAAAAAACTGAAAGCCTGGCACAACGGGCGATGAAAGGTGAAAACCTGGATGATCTGCTGCCAGAGGCGTTCGCCAATTGCCGCGAGGCGGCGAAACGCGCCCTTGGCTTGCGCGCCTTTGACACGCAGCTGATTGGTGGCATCTTCCTGCATCAGGGCAATATCTCTGAAATGAAGACGGGTGAGGGGAAAACCCTCGTTGCCACTTTCCCGGCCTATCTGAACGCGCTGACCGGCAAGGGTGTGCATATCGTCACAGTGAACGACTATCTGGCCCGTCGTGACGCGGAATGGATGAGCAAGGTTTACGGCGCGCTGGGCCTGACGACCGGTGTTGTCGTCCCCCAACAACCCGATGACGAAAAAAAGGCGGCTTACGCCTGCGATGTGACCTATGCCACCAACAACGAGCTGGGTTTCGACTACCTGCGCGACAACATGAAATCCGAACTGGATCAGATGTACCAGCGCCACCATAACTTCGCCATTGTGGATGAGGTCGACAGCATCCTGATCGACGAAGCACGGACTCCGCTGATTATCTCCGGCCCGGCCCAGGACCGCAGCGAAATGTACGCCAAGATCGACGAAATCACGCCGGAAATTGACGAGTCGCATTTCACGCTGGACGAAAAAACACGACAGGCAACCTTTACCGACGAAGGCAATGACTGGCTGGAAGAGCGGCTTGTCGGTGCGGGCCTGCTGCCCGAGGGGCAAACTCTCTATGATCCCGAAAGCGCGACGCTGGTTCACCACGTCAATCAGGCGTTGCGGGCGCACAAGCTGTTCACCAAGGACAAGGATTACATCGTGCGCGATGATGAGGTCGTGCTGATCGACGAATTTACCGGGCGGATGATGGTGGGGCGGCGCCTGTCCGACGGGCTGCATCAGGCGATCGAGGCCAAGGAAAACGTCTCGATCAAGCCTGAAAACGTCACCCTCGCCTCGGTCACATTCCAGAACTATTTCCGGCTTTACGACAAACTGTCCGGCATGACCGGCACCGCCCTGACGGAAGCGGAAGAATTCCAGCAAATCTATGGTCTTGGCGTGGTGGAAATCCCGACCAACCGGCCGATTGCCCGTGTTGATGAAAACGATCAGGTCTACCGCACAGCCCGCGAAAAATTCGAAGGTGTCGTTTCCGAGATCAAGAAAGCCCATGAAAAAGGACAACCTATCCTTGTGGGCACCACATCAATTGAAAAATCCGAGCATCTGGCGAATTTGCTAACCGCCGAAGGGATCACCTTCAACGTCCTGAACGCGCGCCTGCATGAACAAGAGGCGCAGATTATCGCTGATGCAGGCAAACTGGGTGCGGTGACCATCGCGACCAATATGGCCGGTCGCGGCACCGATATTCAGCTTGGCGGTAACGTCGAAATGCGGGTGCTGCAGGCGATGGCCGAAGACCCGGAGGCCGATCCAGAAGCACTGCGCAGCCGGATCGAAGCTGAAGTTGCCGATGAAAAGGAAAAGGTGAAAACCGCCGGTGGTCTGTTCGTTCTGGCTACTGAACGGCATGAAAGCCGCCGGATCGATAACCAGTTGCGCGGGCGGTCCGGCCGGCAGGGTGACCCGGGCCGATCATCCTTCTTCCTGTCGCTCGAAGACGACCTGATGCGCATTTTCGGGTCCGAACGGTTGGACAAGGTGCTGTCCGGGCTGGGCATGAAAGAAGGCGAAGCGATCGAACACCCATGGGTGAACAAGTCGCTGGAACGCGCGCAAGCCAAGGTCGAAGGGCGCAACTTTGATATCCGTAAGCAACTGTTGAAATTCGATGACGTGATGAATGACCAGCGGAAAGTGATCTTTTCGCAGCGCCGCGAAATCATGGAAGCCAAGGATCTTTCCGAAATCGTGCAGGACATGCGCCACCAGGTCATTGACGATCTGGTTGCAGATTACATGCCCGCAAAAACATATGCGGATCAATGGGATACCGAAGGCCTCTATGCTGCGATTATTCGCGATATCGGCGTTGATGCGCCGGTCATGGAATGGGCCGAGGAAGAAGGCGTCGACGATGAAACCATGCGCGAAAGGCTGGAAGAAGCGTCCGACAAATTCATGGCCGAAAAGACCGAGGCCTTTGGCCCCGAGACGATGCGCAATATCGAAAAGCAACTTTTGCTGCAAACCATTGATGGCAAATGGCGCGAACATCTGCTGACGCTGGAACACCTGCGGTCGGTGGTTGGGTTCCGCGGCTACGCGCAACGTGATCCGCTGAACGAATACAAGACCGAAGGGTTCCAATTGTTTGAGCGGCTTCTCGACGGTCTGCGGGTGGACGTGTCGCAAAAGCTTGGTCAAATCCGACCGATGTCGGCGGAGGAACAATCCGCCCTGATCGCGCAGATGCGCGAACAACAGGAGCGGGCAGCCAAGGCAGCAGCCCCTGCCCTGACAGGCGCGCCTGATCTGGAAAGCACCGGCACCCCGAAAGACGGGTTTGACGAAAACAACCCCGAAACCTGGGGTAATCCAGGGCGAAACGATAGTTGCCCCTGCGGATCCGGCAAGAAGTTCAAGCATTGCCACGGGCGACTTGCCTGAAACTTGACATAATTGGGCCACCTTAAGGCCCAGCGTCTGTCGCGCTGCCGACACCGTTTCCTGTAACTACCTATGGGTGAATGGGTTGGCTAAGGAGGCAGGGCATGTCCCTTGCGCGCAAAACCGCTTTTGCGATTGTCTCGGCAGGGCTCGCGCTGGGCCTTGGCGTGTTGTTGCAAGGTGGCAGTAGCCAGGCCGACGAACGGACGGTTCGCAAGGCGAACCAACCCACCGCCAGTTACGTAAACGGTGTCATGACGGCCAAAACGGCATCGGGCAGTGCGGTATTTGGTGTGCCAGAGGCATTCGGCGCACCCCAATCCATGCAGATAACCAATGTTCAAACTGTGGCCGCGCTCGACACGCAGTTTGGCGAAATTGACCCCCCGCGGTTTGGCTTTGTTCCAGATACGCCGTTGAATGGATGCCGGACAACCCTTACCGCAACACCGCAGCCCGCAGCAGTGGTCAAACTGGACCTAAACGCCCCCTGCCAAGCAGACGCTGACTTTGTTGTCTGGCATGAAAGCATGGCGTTTTCGGGCAAAACCGATGCTGATGGAGTTGCCGTGGTCAATACGCCTGCATTGGACACCGACGCGACATTTGTTGTGACATTCGACAATATCGAAAAGGCGCGCACCACGGTCACCGTGCCGGATGTATTGCAGTATGACAGGGCAGTTTTGCAGTGGCGCGGCAATGACAACCTGCAACTTCATGCATTGGAATTTGGCGCAACCTTTGGCGATCAGGGCCATATCTGGTCTGCATCAACGCAAAGCACGGAATTGGCTGAAATCGGCAAACGCGGCTTCATGATGCGGCTTGGCAAATCGGATGCGCAGCTGCCTTATTGGGCCGAAGTTTACACTTTCCCGGCAGGGCTCAGAAACCGTGACGGTTTTGTCGTTTTGCAGGTAGGTGCCGTTGTGACGCGGTCGAATTGCGGTCGCGCGGTTGATGCCATTGGGATTCAGACTAATTCAGGCCGGATGCTCGTCTCGCAGGACCTCGCGGTGCAGATTCCAGCATGCGACATTGGCGCACCATCCGTTATCCACGCAAATATGTTCCGAACGCTGGTTGAAGGACTGCAATAGGCGGCCAACCTAGCGCATCAGCCCCTGTGATCGGAAACTCAGTTCGCAGGATTTTCCAATAATCAAATGGTCATGCACCGTGATCCCCAGCGCCTTTGCCGCATCATCAATTTGATGGGTCATGTCGATATCCGCTGCCGATGGGGTCGGGTCGCCTGACGGATGATTATGGACAAGGATGATTGACGTCGCATTCAATTCCAACGCCCTTTTCACGACCTCACGCGGGTAGACGGGCACATGATCGACGGTTCCCTGCGCCTGTTCTTCATCGGCGATCAGGACGTTCTTGGTATCAAGGTAAAGAATGCGGAATTGCTCCGTATCCCGATGCGCCATGACAGTGTGGCAATAATCCAGCAGGGCCTGCCAACTGGAAACCACGTGGCGCTGCATCACCTTCGCCCGGGCCAGCCTGTGGGCCGCAGCTTCAACCACTTTCAGCTCAACCACGACGGCGTGGCCAACGCCCTTCACCTCTGTCAGTTGCGGGAGTGGTGCAGACAACACGCGGTTAAAATCGCCAAAACGATCCAGTAAGGCACGTGCAAGCGGTTTGACATCCTGACGCGGAATGGCGCGGAAAAGGATCAGTTCCAGCAACTCGTAATCAGGCAGGGCAGCGGCGCCGCCCACCATGAACCTTTCACGCAGGCGTTTGCGATGATCGCGCATATAGGAAGGTGTCCGACCCTTGGGCAGGTCAGGTACGGTGACAACCTCGTCATGATCGGCAAATAGCGACCGGGTTTCGGCAAAGCGATTCATATGACCACTCTGCCGAATTTCCGGTTACTTTGTGGTTAACATCAGCCCTTCATAGAGTCCCAAAAGCTCTTTACTGACTTGAAGAAACTTGACCCTTGTGGGTTGTTCTCCTCACTCAGCTTGTCGAACTCTTTGAGGATCTCGCGTTGCCTAGCCGTCAGTTTGACAGGTGTCTCAACCACCAGCTCGATGAACATGTCACCCGTGCCGCCACCGCGCAGCGCGGGCATACCTTTGCCCCGCAGGCGCATCTGACGTCCTGATTGCGACCCTTCGGGTACTTTCACCCGGCTGCGGCCACCGTCGATGGTTGGCACTTCAATCTCGCCGCCCAGGGCCGCTGTAGCGATGGAAACCGGAACCCGGCAGAACAGATTGGTGTTCTCTCTCTCGAACAGCTCGTGATCATTGACCTCGATAAAGATATAAAGGTCACCGGTCGGACCGCCCCGCATCCCGGCTTCGCCCTCGCCGGCAAGGCGTATGCGCGTGCCGGTTTCGACACCGGCAGGGATGTTGACGGAAAGCGATTTTTCCTTCTCGGTCCGGCCCTGACCATGACAGGTGTTGCATGGGTTCTTGATCGTCTGACCCATCCCCGAACAGGTCGGGCAGGTGCGCTCAACAGTAAAGAAGCCTTGCTGTGCGCGGACCTTGCCCATGCCTGAGCAGGTGGGGCAGGTTTGCGGTTCAGAACCACCTTCGGCACCGGTGCCGCTGCAGGCACTACATGCGACAGCCGTCGGCACGGTGATGGTTTTTTGCATCCCGGCAAAAGCATCTTCCAGCTTGATCCGCAGATTATACCGCAGATCGTTGCCGCGTTGGGCACCGCCACGGCGGCCGCCGCCACCGCGACCCCCCATGAAATCGCCGAACAGATCGTCAAAAACATCGGAAAACGCGCTGGCAAAGTCACCCTGCTGTCCGCGCGGGCCACCGCCACCCATGCCGTTTTCAAAAGCGGCATGACCATAACGGTCATAGGCGGCTTTCTTGTTGTCGTCTTTCAGAACCTCATAGGCTTCATTTGCCTCTTTGAACTGGGCTTCGGCGTTGGGATTGTCGGAATTTCGGTCGGGGTGAAGCTCCTTCGCCTTCTGGCGATAGGCTTTCTTGATAGCAGCGGCATCTGCCCCTTTGGCGACCCCAAGAACATCGTAATAGTCACGTTTTGCCATGGTAAATTTTCCCCTCGGGAAACGGAAAAGACCGGCCCGGTTCACGGGCCGGTCAAATTCCTAGCGGCGGGCCGCTTTAGTTGTCACGCTTTTGATCGTCCAGATCTTCGAAATCGGCATCAAGGATGTCGTCTTCGGCTTCATCTGCACCGCGTGCTTCCGGCTCTGCTTCGCCTTCTTCTTCCTGCTGCGCCTTGTAGATCGCTTCACCCAGCTTCATGGCCGCTTCTGTCACGTTCTGGATGCCGGACTTGATCTTGTCGGCCTTCGCATCGTCAGCTTCCAGATCGTCTTTCAACGCGGCAATCGCCAGTTCAATGGCTTCGATCGTGGTTGGGTCAACCTTGTCGGCATGCTCTTCCATCGACTTTTCGGTCGAATGGATCAGGCTTTCGGCCTGGTTCTTGGCATCGACCAGCTCGCGGCGTTCCTTATCGGCTTCCGCGTTCTCTTCGGCGTCCTTGACCATTGCTTCGATGTCATCATCCGACAGACCGCCAGAGGCCTGGATCGTGATCTTCTGCTCTTTGCCGGTGCCTTTGTCCTTGGCGCCGACCTCAACGATGCCGTTGGCGTCGATGTCAAAGGTCACTTCGATCTGCGGCATGCCGCGCGGCGCTGGTGGGATATCTTCCAGATTGAACTGGCCCAGCATCTTGTTGTCGGCTGCCATCTCACGCTCACCCTGGAACACGCGCAGTGTCACCGCGTTCTGGTTATCTTCAGCGGTCGAGAAGACCTGAGACTTCTTGGTGGGGATCGTCGTGTTGCGGTCGATCAGGCGGGTGAACACACCACCCAGCGTTTCGATGCCAAGTGACAGTGGGGTCACGTCCAGCAGAACAACGTCTTTCACGTCGCCCTGCAGAACACCGGCCTGAATGGCGGCACCCATGGCAACCACCTCATCAGGGTTCACGCCCTGATGGGCTTCCTTGCCAAAGAATTTGGCAACTTCTTCCTTCACCTTCGGCATCCGGGTCATACCGCCGACCAGAACAACCTCATCGATGTCATTCACCGACAGGCCCGCATCCTTGATCGCCTCTTTACAAGGCTTGATCGAGTTCTTGATCAGATCAGACACAAGGCTTTCCAGCTTGGCGCGGGTCAGCTTCATGACCATGTGCAGCGGCTGCCCGTTTGATCCCATAGAGATAAACGGCTGGTTGATTTCGGTGCTGGACGACGACGACAGCTCAATCTTGGCCTTTTCAGCAGCTTCCTTCAGCCGCTGCAGTGCCATCTTGTCCTTGGTCAGATCGACGGAGTTCTCTTTTTTGAACTCATCGGCCAGGTAATTGACGATGCGCATGTCAAAGTCTTCACCGCCAAGGAAAGTGTCACCATTGGTGGATTTCACCTCGAACAGCCCGTCATCTATCTCCAGGATGGTGACGTCGAATGTACCACCGCCAAGGTCATAAACCGCGATGGTCTTGCTGTCTTTCTTGTCCAGACCATAGGCCAGGGCAGCGGCGGTGGGTTCGTTGATGATCCGCAGAACCTCAAGACCGGCAATCTTACCGGCATCTTTCGTCGCCTGACGCTGTGCATCGTTGAAGTATGCAGGCACCGTGATCACGGCCTGTGTGACGTCTTCGCCAAGATAGGTCTCAGCAGTTTCTTTCATCTTGCCAAGGATAAAGGCAGAGATCTGGCTGGGAGAGTACTTCTCACCCCGGCTTTCCACCCATGCATCACCATTGCCGCCATCAACGATAGCGAAAGGCATGTTCTTCTTTTCTTTGGCAAGGTCTTTGTCATCGAACCGGCGACCGATCAGGCGCTTCACGGCAAAGATTGTGTTTTCTGGGTTGGTAACGGCCTGACGCTTGGCCGGCTGGCCGACAAGGCGCTCGTCTTCGGTGAAAGCTACGATCGATGGCGTTGTACGCGCACCTTCCGCGTTTTCAACGACGCGCGGTTTGGAGCCATCCATGATGGCGATACAAGAGTTGGTTGTTCCCAGGTCAATCCCGATAACTTTGGACATATTCAAATCCCTCTACTTTAGGCGGTTTGAGTTGCGCGAACCCATTTTGGCACTCGCGCCAGTTACATGAGTCTGCTCAGGGGTTTAGCCCCGAACAATGATCTTGGCGTATATAGGGATGCGAAATGGGGCCTGCAACCGCCGCTTTGGCAGGAAATCTGCAAAAAATCGGATTTTCTGACCCGGCCGCGCCAACCCCCGCAGAGCGACGTCAGGTTACCGGCCGGCTGTCCAGCTGGGTGATGCATGTCGCCGGGTGTAAAATTCGCCCATTAGTCCGATCATCAGCAGGACAAGCGACACCTTCAGTGCGTATTCCCAACTCGAAAAATGCGGATTGTAATGCAGGAACGTAAACCCCCGTAGCTGGTCAATGATGTGAAAAAGCGGGTTCCAGTCGAACAGCGACAGTTTCGACGCGGGCAAGGAATTGGCAACAAACATCTTGCCAGAAGCAATCATGTTCGCACGGATATAGATCGCGGAGAAAATGCTGACAAACCCCGGGGCCCATGGTTTGAGCGCAAGGAAAACGATGCCCACAGCAACCCCCAGAAACCAGGCCAGGAGGAACATGCCAAGCGCGGCGACGGGAACATCGATTGAGATCGGCGTAAATGCGATATGGTAGACCGACAAAATGATGATCAATGAAAACAATTGGACGTAGAGGCCGGACAAAGCCGAAGCACTGATCGCGATGACGGTATTCATTGGCGCATGTTGCATCATTGGTGAAGCCGGACCTTCGGACCCCATGACAGCACCAACCACCTTGATATGACCGATGTAGATAAAGATGCCCGTCATGATGTAGAGCAGAAAGTCGCCGCGAATTGCCGCACCGCGCAGTCCTAGAAGCTGGAACATAATAACAAAAGCAAAAACAAGCGTCAGCGTCTGCACCATGTTCAAGAGCAAGCCAACCACCGCATGGCGATGCGATTGCCGCAAGGCCCGCACGGTTGAGTAAAAGATCACTTCAAGCAGGCCAAATGCGCCGCGCGCCGTGCTTGTCTTGCTATTGGCCTGAAACATGACGGGTAACTTTCTGACGTGCCTGACGCGCTCGGGGAAATGGTTTGCTTGCTGTTCGCCTGAGCCGCGATCATAAGGGTGAAAACGCTGATTTTCAATGAATCCCCAGCGGAGGGGTGAAAACAAATGAACTTTGATCAACTGACTTTTGTCTTTCGTCAGCTTGCGCTTCAGGCAGGCGACAAGATCATGGAGATCTATCAGTCACCCGACTTCGATATTCGCGCTAAAAGTGACGACAGCCCGGTCACCGCCGCCGATGAGGCCGCGGATACGATCATCAGCGCCGGTTTGCGCGCAGCCTTCCCCGATGTGCCACTGGTCACCGAAGAACAGGCCACCACCCACAGTCAGGACGTGAGTACATTCCTGATCGTCGATCCGCTGGATGGCACCAAGGAATTCATCAAGCGGCGCGGCGATTTTACGGTCAACATTGCCTATGTGGTCGATGGCGAACCCGTGCGCGGCGTGGTTTATGCCCCGGCAAAGGAACGCCTGTTCTACACCGATGCGACCGGTCAAACGGTCGAGGAAACAGGCCCCTTCGACAAGGAAAGGACCGGTGCGCAGACACCGTTGTCCGTATCAACGCCTGACAATGACGCATTGCTGGTTGTTGCCTCAAAATCGCATCGAGACCAGGCGACGGATGACTACATCAACAAATACAACACCGCCGATATGAAAAGTGCGGGATCGTCGCTGAAATTCTGCCTTGTCGCCACGGGGGAGGCGGATATTTACCCCCGCCTGGGGCGGACCATGGAATGGGATACCGCTGCCGGGCATGCGGTTCTGGCAGGGGCAGGCGGACATGTCGTCCGCTTTGATGATCATAGCCTGCTACGCTATGGTAAACCGGGTTTCGAAAACCCGTTTTTCATCGCCTATTCTCCCCAAGTGAAGTTGCAGAAAGCCTGATGTCAGTCCTGATCGCCATACCCGCCCGTTACGCATCGTCCCGGTATCCGGGCAAGCCCTTGGTCGCGCTGAAAGGGGCCAGCGGCGAAAGCAAAACGCTTATCCGGCGTTCGTGGGATGCAGCCATGGCCGTGCAAGGGGTGGACCGCGTGGTGGTCGCAACGGATGACAAGAGCATCCAACAGGCCGCTTCCGGGTTCGGGGCAGAGGTGGTGATGACCTCCTCTGATTGCCAAAACGGAACCGAACGCTGCGCCGAAGCGTTGCAAAACCTGGGCGGTGACTTTGACATTGTCGTCAATCTGCAAGGCGATGCGCCACTCACGCCAGCGTGGTTTATCGAGGATCTGATCGCGGGCCTTCAGGCAAATCCGCAATCGGCGGTCGCCACGCCTGTTTTGCGCGCAGATGGGCGGGCGTTGAACGGGTTTCTTGCTGATCGACAGGCCGGTCGGGTTGGCGGCACAACGGCCGTTTTCGGGGCGGATCACAATGCAATGTACTTCTCGAAAGAGGTGATCCCATACACCACTACAACCTATCAGGACGATGAACCAACGCCGGTCTTTCACCATGTCGGCGTCTATGCCTATAGACCTGCAGCGCTGATGGACTACCCCAACTGGGCAGCCGGCTCGTTAGAGCGACTGGAAGGGCTGGAGCAGCTGCGTTTTCTGGAACGTGGGGTGCCGATGCTCTGTGTTGAGGTGGCCGCAAAGGGGCGGCAATTCTGGGAACTCAACAACCCCGAAGACGTCCCGTTGATCGAAGGCATGATGCAGGAAATGGGTATCGACTGAGCAATGCATGCCCGAAGTCTTCGCGCGCGGTCCAAGTTTTACCGTGTTTTTGTAATCCTGATGCCGTATTGTCTTGAACATTGTTAATGAAATTTTGCAATGAACTGTTGCATTGTTACGGGGCTCATTTTCCAGCCCCATCGTAAGAGAGTTTGGATATGAAAAAGAAAGTCACAAAAGCCATTTTTCCGGTTGCTGGTCTCGGAACGCGGTTCTTGCCCGCGACCAAATCCGTGCCAAAAGAGATCATGACATTGGTGGATCGGCCATTGATCCAATACGCAATTGATGAAGCCCGCGCCGCCGGTATCGAG
Organism: uncultured Paracoccaceae bacterium; assembly: GCA_947500055.1. Classification (GTDB taxonomy): domain Bacteria; phylum Pseudomonadota; class Alphaproteobacteria; order Rhodobacterales; family Rhodobacteraceae; genus Yoonia. The sequence continues at coordinate 515,285 of CANMQO010000002.1, read as the reverse complement.
GATTTTATTTTTGTAACCTCCCGCGGGAAAACCGCGCTGGAAGACTATTTCGACCTTGCCCCCGACCTGGAAGCGGCGCTGGAAAAATCCGGCAAGACAGAGTTACTGAATATCCTGCGCACCACAAACATGGATAGCGGGGCGATTGCCTATATCCGTCAGCACAAACCCCTTGGATTGGGGCACGCGGTATCCTGCGCCAGCAAACTGATCGGAAACGAACCATTCGCCGTCATTCTGCCGGACGACGTCATCGCAGCCGAAAAACCCTGCTTGCAGCAGATGGTCGAGGCCTATGAAGAAACCGGCGGCGCCATGGTCGCTGCCATGGAAGTCGCACCAGACAAAACATCGTCTTACGGCGTATTGGATGTGAAGGATCAGAACAGCGAAAAGGTTGTGTCAATCAACGGTATGGTCGAAAAGCCAGCGCGCGGAACTGCGCCATCCAATCTGGCCGTGATCGGGCGCTACATCCTGACCCCACATGTGATGCAGAACTTCGCACATATCACCAAGGGCGCCGGGGGTGAGGTTCAGTTAACCGACGCCATCGCTGCAGAAATCAGTCAAGGGCGTGACGTGTTCGGCTACCGGTTTGACGGAACGCGCTTTGATTGCGGCTCGAAAGCAGGGTTCCTGCAGGCAACTGTAGCCTTCGCATTGGCCCGAGATGAGCTGCGCGATGACCTGCTGACATATCTCGGCGATCTGACTGCCGCTGACAAGGCAGCGCAGTAAACATTGCGCGCAGCGGAACCCCAACCACGGCTGGGTTCGCTGGCAAGGCTGAAACTGGCATATCGCCTGCGTTGGAAACGCAGGCGTTTGTTGTATCGTTCCTTTCGCAAACGGCGGCAATTATCGGTGCGGCGCGACCGAACAGACGCGATCAGCGCCGATGCCATTCTTGCCTTCAGTTGCGTGCGGAACGAGGTTTCGCGGCTTCCCTATTTCCTGCAACATTATCGCGATCTGGGGGTCGAACACTTTCTGTTTGTCGATAATGGCAGTGACGATGGCACCGTCGATTTGCTGCTGGATCAGGCGGATGTATCCCTTTGGGAGACTGATCACAGCTACCGGCTATCCCGGTTCGGCATGGATTGGCTTGGCTGGCTGCAACTGAAACACGGACATGGGCATTGGTGCCTGACGGTCGATGCTGACGAGTTGCTGATTTATCCCGAACACGACACCCGCAAGTTATCAGATCTGACCGCATGGCTGGACGAACAGGGGCGCCAATCCTTCGGCGCATTGATGATCGAACTTTACCCCCGCGGACCGGTGGGACATGGCGCCTACCGCCCGGGAACAGACCCGATCCAATACTTGCCCTATTTCGACCCGGATAACTATCGCAGCACGTGGCACCCTGTATATCAGAATCTCTGGATCCAGGGGGGCGTGCGCGAACGGGTGTTTTTTGGATCAGATCCCGCACGTGCGCCAACGCTGAACAAAACGCCGCTGGTCAAATGGGACCGGCGATTTGCATATGTCAGCTCAACACATCAAATACTGCCCCGACATCTGCATGATGTGTTCAGCACCCCCCAACATGACAGGCTGTCCGGTGCGCTCCTGCATACGAAATTCCTCGACTTGATCGTTGAAAAGTCGAAAGAGGAACAAATCCGCCGACAACACTTTGAAAACAGCGCGCTTTATGCAGAATATCACGAAGCGTTAACCAAAAGCCCCGATCTTTGGTATCAAGGGGCCAGCCGATACGAAAGCTGGCAGCAACTTGTCGATCTGGGCTTGATGTCAAAGGGCAGTTGGGGTTGAAATGATGGCGCGATCTGCGGATCGGTACGGGATAACCAGTTGAGCATTTTTCGGTCATATATGTTGCGTCTTCAGCGAAGGCGCTGGAAACTACGCGCCTTCCGCAAACGACGCGAGTTGGACGGCGTCAAAAACCGGACGGCAGCTATCAAGCCCGATGATATCCTGCTGTTTTGCACCTTCCGAAACGAAGGGATCCGACTGCCTTACTTCTTTGAGTATTACCGCAAGCAGGGCGTTGATCACTTCATCATGGTCAATAACGGCAGCACCGATGGCGGCGACGCTTACGCAGCTGAACAACCCGATGTATCGTTGTGGTCGACGGATGCCAGCTATGGCGATGCGCGCTATGGCATGGACTGGCTGACCTACCTGCAATGGCGCTATGGGCATGGCCATTGGGCGCTGACGGTCGATGTGGATGAATTTTTTGTTTACCCGTTCTGCGACACCAGACCACTTGCCGCCCTGGGCGATTGGCTGGATGCATCCGACATCAGATCCTTTGGCGCACTGATACTTGATCTTTATCCGCAAGGCCCGGTGAGCGAGGCGAAATATGAAAGCGGGATGGACCCGCTGGAAATCGCCAACTGGTTCGACGCGGGCAATTACATGATCAGCCGCAACAAACGCATGCGGAACCTGTGGATTCAGGGCGGGGCACGGGCACGGGCCTTCTTTGCCGACACTCCTGAAAAGGCACCTGCGTTAAACAAGGTGCCGTTCGTGAAATGGGACCGGCGTTACACCTATGTCAGTTCAACCCATATGGTTCTGCCGCGCGGGTTGAACCTTGTTTATGACCAGCAGGGGGGTGAAAAAACATCCGGTGCCCTGCTGCACGCGAAATTCATCAACACATTCGGCGACCGCGCAAAAGAAGAGGCGACGCGCGGCGAACATTACGGGGACGGTCACGAATACCAGCAATACGCAGACGGCGCAGAGGCGGATCCAAACCTTTGGACCAAATGGAGCGAGCAATATCTCAACTGGCGACAGCTTGAGGTTCTGGGTCTCCTGTCCAAAGGAAACTGGGCATGAATGTCGGGGTCGTCATCCTTGCCCATACCGCCCTGCAACGGGCCGAACAGGCGATCAGGCTGTGGGTGGGCGGCGGCTGCCCGGTTGTCGTACATGTCGATAAGAAGGTTGATCAGAAAGAATACAATGCATTTGTCGACGCGCTGTCCGACCTTGATCAAGTGCAGTTTTCGAAGCGGCATTTGTGTGAATGGGGCACATGGGGACTTGTTGCTGCAACGCAGGAAGCCGCAGCGCTGCTGATGGATTCACATCCAGAGCTGCGGCACATCTACCTGGCGTCAGGCGCCTGCCTGCCGCTGCGCCCGGTGTCAGAGCTTTGCGACTACCTGGATGCGCGCCGGGAAACAGATTTCATCGAAAGCTCCACAACAGAAGACGTGCCATGGACCGTTGGCGGCCTTGATCAGGAGCGGTTCACCCTAAGGTTCCCGTTTTCCTGGCGGCGGCACCGGCGCATCTTTGATTTCTATGTCAAAATTCAGCAGTTTGCCCGGTTCAAGCGGCGTATCCCCACCGGTGTCGTGCCACATATGGGGTCTCAATGGTGGTGCCTGACCCGGCGGACGCTAAGCGCGATTTTGAATGACCCAAAACGTCCAACTTACGACAGGTATTTTCGCAAGGTGTGGATCCCGGACGAAAGCTATTTCCAGACAATAGCGCGGCTTCATTCCACCAAGATCGAAAGCCGGTCGCTGACACTGTCAAAGTTCGATTTCCAGGGCAAGCCGCATGTATTCTACAATGACCACAAGGCCTTGTTGCGCCGGTCAGCTTGCTTTGTGGCGCGTAAAATATGGCCGCGTGCGGATGAACTCTACAAGATCTTTCCGCTGCCCTACAACAAACCGGACGAACAAGTCGGTCCGAACCCCAGTTCGGCAGACCGGGTTTTTGCAAATGCGGTGGATCGTCGCATTCTCGGTCGGCCCGGCCTTTATATGCAAAGCCGATACCCCACCATAGATGACGAAATCGGCGTCACGGCGGCGCCCTATTCGGTCTTGCAGGGATTCACCGAAGTCATCGACGATTTTGAGGCTTGGCTTTCAAAGACAACCGGCGGCGGGGTCGTCCACGGACATTTGTTCGCGCCAGACCGGGCGCATTTCTGTGACAATTCGGCGATCTACACCGGCGGCATGTCTGATCACCCCACATTGCGGGACTACAATCCAAAAATGTTCCTCAGCAACCTGATCTGGAACAATCGAGGCAAACATCAGGCGTTTCAATTCGGTCCAAGGGATACCCAAACCATCAACTGGATGATGGCGAAGGATTCAAATGCCCGCATTTCGATCGTTTCCGGGGCCTGGATCATCTCACTGTTCCTGGCCCGTGAAGAATTCTCAGATCTGAGGAAAGAAGCCGCACGCCTTCAGAAAATTGAACATGCGCAGCTGAAGATCCTGCGCTCCCCCTTCACCAAGGCAAGGGTGCGGGTCATAACACTGGCGGAGTTTGTCCGATCGCCGATGGAAACGCTGGAAAGTATCGTGGACGAGATCAGCGAACAACCCCACCCGCGACTGGCAGAGGCGCCAACCATGGTGAAACTTGACGGGTTGGGTGCGTTTCTGCAGGACCTGCGCAATCAGGGAATGCACCCGTTCCTGACGGGTGAGTTCCCGAAAAATACGGACAATGTAACGTCCGTGCAAACCCAGCAAAAACCTTATCTGGTGCGCTGATCATGGCAAAGTTCGATTACTTCGTAGTTTTCGCCGACATGCGCACAGGTTCAAACTACCTTGAGGCCAACATCAACCTGTTTGATGGTTTGCATTGCTATGGTGAGGCGTTCAATCCCAGCTTCGTTGGCTATCCAAAACATAACGAGATGCTCGGCTTCACCGTGGAATCCAGAGAAGAGAACCCCGATGCGCTGATCGACGCGATCAAGGCAAGTGACGGGTTGGCAGGTTTTCGGTTCTTCAACAACCACGACCAGCGCGTTTTGCCCACCTGCCTTTCCGATCCGCGTTGCGCCAAGATCATTCTGACACGTAATCCAGTTGACAGTTTCGTCAGCTGGAAAATCGCAAAAGCCACCGGTCAATGGAAACTGACAAACGCCACCCATGCCAAGGCGGAAAAAGTGCGCTTTGACGGAACCGAATTCGCCACTTACCTGGACAGGATGCAAAAATTCCAACTGCTTTTGCAGAACGCATTGCAAAGATCGGGGCAAACCGCCTTTTACATCAACTACGACGATCTGGGCGAGGTTGAGATCATGAACGGGCTGGCGGCGTTTCTAGAATGCTCCGATCGCCTGAACTCACTCGATCGTAAACTCAAAAAACAAAATCCCGCACCGACTCGCGACAAAGTCTCCAACCCCGAAGAGATGAAGGCCGCAATCGCCGGTTGGGACCGGTTCGATCTGGACCGGACCCCGAACTTTGAACCGCGTCGTGGCCCGATGATCCCTGCCTATGTTGCGGCGCCCCAATCGGGCTTGCTGTATTTACCGTTGCGCAGCGGACTTGATGAACAGGTGGGTCAGTGGATGGCCGATCTTGATGGCTGCCCGCTCAAAGAGCTGCGGCAGGGCTTCTCGCAAAAAACATTGCGCGAATGGAAGCGGGGGCAATCGGCGCATCGCAGCTTTGCCGTTCTGCGGCACCCGGTAGCCCGCGCGCATGACTCATTTTGCACCCATATCCTGTTCGAAGGCCCCAAACTTTTCCCAAAGATCCGGCAAACGCTGCGCAAGGTTCACAAGCTGCCGATACCGGCCGATCCGCTCCTGCCGCGCAATCTCAAGGGTTATGATATCGCGGCACATCGAACTGCCTTTCTGGCGTTTCTGGGCTTTGTCAAAAACAACCTGTCGGCGCAAACCGCAATACGAACAGATCCATCCTGGGCCAGCCAGTTGGCCGTTCTGCAAGGCATGGCGCAATTTGGCCTGCCTGACGTGATCCTGCGCGAAGACCGGCTGCGGGATGATCTGCCCTTCCTCTGCAGTCAGATAGGGAAAACCGACCCGCCGGCCTTGCCCGACACAGATGAAATGGTGATGTCGCTTCTGCGGGAAATTTATGACACCGCAATCGAGGAAGCCGCGCAAGATGCCTATACGCGCGACTACCTGTCTTTTGGGTTTGGGGACTGGGCCTGAGTCAGGCGGCCTGGCTTGAATGCACTTCCGTCAGAATGGTATGCAACGTCGCCTGATCGCCATTGGCCCGCAGCTTGGCGCAAATTGATGTGTCGCGCAGGGTGCGGGACACAAGCGCCAGGGCTTTCAGGTGATCCACACCAGCATTTTGCGGGGCCAGCAGGGCGAAAACCAGATCAACGGGTTGGCGATCGACGGCATCAAAATCCAACGGCTTTTCCAAACGCAGAAAGATACCCTTGACCTCTGACACGCCATTCAACCGGGCATGTGGAAGGGCGATACCTTGCCCCACACCGGTTGGGCCAAGGTTTTCGCGATCCTGCAACGCATCGATAACCTGCGACGCGTCCAGACCATAGCAAACCTCAGACAACTCGCCCAGATCGTGGAAAAGACGCTTTTTGCTGGTGCAAGAGGTGATCGTCTTCACCGCGCCAACATCCAAAATCTGTGCAAGTTGCATCTGATACTTCTTTCAAAAACGTGTGGTTCAACCCGCTGTTTTGGGATCGATCCAACCGATATTTCCGTCGTCCCGTCTGTAGACGACATTTATTCCACTGTGGTTTTCATTGCGGAAAACAAGCACTGGTGCGCTCGCGATTTCCATCTGCATCACCGCTTCGCCGACTGAAAGCGAAGGGATTTTTGTCTCCATTTCGGCCACAATCATGGCGTTTACCGTGTCTTGTGACGCCTCATCCGACTCATCTCTCGGCTCGAGGATATATGACCCTGCATCCGAAACTTCAACGGGTTGTGATCTTTCCCTGTGGTGATCCTTCAATCGACGCTTGTAGCGGCGCAGCTGCTTGTCCATTTTTTCGCCGCTGCTGTCGAACGCCGCGTAAATCTCGTGGGCGCGGCCAGTGGCCTGTGCGTTCAGACCGGTTGAAAGATGCACAACCGATTCGCACAAATACTCGTTTCCAGACTTGGAAAAAACAACGTAGGCGTCGGTCGGGCGGCCAGCATATTTGCTAAGTATATCATCCAGCTCCGTCTTAACATGTGTTTGAAGCGCTTCGCCGATGTCGATCTGTTTGCCACTGATTTGATACCGCATCGTTTCTCCTGTGTTTGATATGATGACGCCAAAGCAACCCGCATTGGGCGGGCTGAACGTCATACTATTGGAAAACGATAACGCCCGATTGGTTCAGCTTGTCCTCAGGTTTGGGCAATTCTGCGGCCAGTATGAGGAAAAAGTGAAGCGGGTCTGTCATCCTCTTCATTTGGCGCCAGAATGGGTCGGTTTGTCAATGATACAGTGGTTAACACAGCGACCAAATTCACGTTACGCGAAAGTTATCACCCAGATAAACACGCCTTACGTTCTCGTTTTGCACAACCTCATCCGTCGTGCCGCTCATCAGCACTTTACCGTCATGCAGGATATAGGCGCGGTCGACGATCTGCAGGGTTTCCTGCACATTGTGGTCGGTAATCAATACGCCAATGCCGCGATTTTTCAGGTCCGCGACCAGATGCCTGATTTCACCCACGGCAATCGGATCAACACCGGCAAAGGGTTCATCCAGCAGAACATATTTCGGACCTGCGGCGAGGCAACGCGCAATCTCTACCCGCCTGCGTTCGCCACCCGACAGGGCCATGGCCGACGCGCGGCGCAGATGCTCTATCGAGAATTCAGAAAGCAGTTCTTCCAACCGTTCGCGACGCTTGTGCCGGTCATCCACCGCGATCTCTAGAATCGCCATGATGTTGTCTTCGACGGACATGCCCCGAAAGATCGACATTTCCTGTGGCAGATAGCCGATGCCAAGGCGCGCACGCCGATACATCGGCAAGGTCGTCGCCTCGCGCCCGTCCACAATAACCCTGCCGCCCTCGGCAGTAACAAGCCCGGCGATGGCATAAAAACATGTGGTTTTGCCTGATCCGTTGGGTCCAAGCAACGCGACAACCTCGCCCCGCCCAAGATCCATGCTGACATCGCGAATGACCGGTCGTTTGCGATAGCTTTTGCGCAGATTGACAACGCGCAACCCCGCTTCGCCATCCTTCACCGTCAGTGCCGGACCATCCGCCATCAGTTTTGGCCTTGTTGCAGGACGGTGCGCACACGCCCTTCCATCACGGCAGAACCATCACCCGTATTGACCACCATCTTTTCCGCCGAAATGGCGCTGGCACCCTGGGTGACCAAAACATCACCGGTCAGGGTCAATGTGCCACCGGCAAGATCGTAAACCGCATCCCTGGATTCGGCGGCTTCTGTCGCTGTCACAAAAGTCACGCCACCGGTGGCTACCAGCCGGGAAATATCGCCGGTTGCCTCTGTATAGAAGACTTCGACATTTGCAGCGGCCACTTTCATCTCGCCTTGAACAATGACAACATTGCCAGAGAAAATCGCGGTCCCTGACGCCTGATCAACTGCAAGGTTATCGGCGACAACCTCAACGGCGGCAGTTTCATCAACCGTGATCCCACCAAGGTTGACATTCGTCTGGGCAACCGACGCGGTCGCAACCAGGAGACAAATGATAAAGGCGGAAATTCTGAACACTGTGGGTAGATTCCTTAAATTTGCTATCGTTGGTCCTGCGGGTGGTATATCAGGCGGACCCCTTGTGTGAACAGTATCTGTTGTCCAACCGCGTCGGCCGTCACCTGTAAGGTAACCTGCCCCGCGGTCAATTCACCAAATGGTGCATGAATTTCAATCACCCCATCCGATGTGATAATGCCGGTGTCCAGTTCCGCAGTCAGCGCATTTGTTTCCATCTGGTAGCCGCTCGACGTTTCCATACGGGCCAAGCCATAGAAGCGTGCCCTGTTCGCAAGGCCGTTCAACTCTCCGCTGGTTGCGGTGATATCGACGCTGCTGCCATCAGGGTTGTCCATCCGCGCGACCACCCGATCAATGCTGAAAGTTTCCGGTTGTCCAATCACCGGCTTGGCGCTCTTGGCCGAAATCGCCACGACCGCACCGTCCTCGGTAACACCTGAAAACCGGGGCGCCGAAATACGCTGATCACGCGCCATTGCCTCGATTTCGGCGAATGAAATCTCTGACGGAGGACCAGTATCGCGGGCGAACATGAACAAAACCGACAGCAGCGCAAGCGCGGCCAGCGGCAGGATAATCTTGGACCAGCCAACCAGTTTGGAGTGGAGATTATCCGCGACCACCATGTTCAGATCACACCAGCACGCAGGCAATCATGGATGTGCAGGACGCCCATGACCTTTCCCTCATCTTCCGACGATGTGACGAACAAGCAGGTGATATGACCACTCATCGTCGCGACGGCCTCCTCGGCCAGCGCCTCGGGGCGGATCGTTTTCGGGTTTTCCGTCATGACTTCCCCGGCGGACATCTCCAACAATCCGGTCATGTGGCGGCGCAAATCGCCATCAGTGATGACACCAACCAGCCTGCCAGCATCATCCAGAACGCCGACCACGCCAAAACCCTTCTGGCTGATGGTCAGCAGAGCGTCGCCCATCGGCGTGTCCTTGCTGACAAGGGGCACAGCGTCACCGTCATGCATCAGGTCGCCAACCTTCGACAGGCGCGCGCCAAGTTTTCCGCCAGGATGGAATTCCCGGAAATTCTCAGGCGTGAACTTCCGGTGCTCCATCAGCGCAACGGCCAATGCGTCGCCCATCGCAAGGGTCATGGTCGTCGATGTCGTCGGCACAACGCCTGTGCCGCAAGCCTCACCCAGATTTGGCAATTGCAAAACAATATCCGATTGTGTGGCCAGGCTACTTTCGGGGCGGCTGGTGATGCCGATCAATGGAATACCAAATCGCTTTGTATAGGCGACCAGATTGGCCAGCTCGGCCACTTCGCCGGAATTTGAAATCGCAATCACCACATCCGTTGGGGTAATCATACCCAGATCGCCATGGCTCGCTTCGGCCGGGTGAACGAAATGAGCCGGGGTGCCGGTGCTGGCAAGGGTCGCGGCGATCTTGCGGGCGATATGCCCGGATTTGCCCATGCCTGATACGATGATGCGGCCCTTGGCGTTGATAATCAGGTCGACGGCCTGCGCGAAATCGGCGTTTAGCTGATCGGCCAGCGTGGTTAACGCATCAGCCTCGGCCAGAATGACCCGTCGCCCAGCTTCCAGAAATTGTTCTGAACCGGCCATCAGTGGGCAAAAATGTCAATGTCGGGCCAGCCCGTCAGGTCAAGCCTCGCACGGGTGGGCAGGAAATCGAAACATGATTGAGCCAGTTCTGTCCGGCCCTCTCTGGCCAGAAGAACATCAAATGCGGCCTTCAATTCGTGCAGATACAGAACATCAGAGGCGGCATAATCCAACTGCGCCTCCGTTAGCTGTGGCGCACCCCAATCGCTTTGCTGTTGGTGTTTCGAGATGTCGATGCCGACCATATCCTGCAGCAGGGTTTTTAACCCATGGCGATCGGTAAATGTGCGCACCAGTTTTGAGGCGATTTTCGTGCAATAAACAGGGGCCGTCGTGACCCCATAGGCATTTTGCAGGGCCGCGATATCAAACCGCCCAAAATGAAACAGTTTGAGTATGTCGGGATCCGTCAGCATCGCACATAGATTAGGGGCGGGGCGGGCATCCGGGGCAACCTGCACAAGATGGCAATTCTTGTCGCCATCCGACATCTGGATCAGGCAAAGCCGGTCGCGGTGGGGGTTCAAGCCCATCGTTTCACAGTCGATCGCGACGATTGGCCCCAGTTTCAGCCCGTCTGGCAAATCGTGTTGATAAAGGTGATTGGCCATCTATAGCCCCTTGTGCTGCGACGTTTCTGACTTGCAGATACGTCTTGCAGCCGCTTGGCTCAAGCCTGCATCGGGATTTGATCAGGTTGCTGTGCGAATGCTTGCGGTTGGCCGGCGTATTCCTTCAGCCAGTTTTCGAAATCCGACGCGGGCATGGGGCGCGCAAATCCGTAGCCCTGCCCAATCTCGCAACGGCAGGTGCACAGATAGCGGGCCTGCTCATCCGTCTCCACGCCTTCGGCAATGACTTTCAGGCCGAGTTCGGCGGCCAGCGCCAAGATCGCCCTGACAACACTATCAGCGCCTGTATCCGGCAGTGGAGCAATCAATGAGCGGTCAAGCTTGATACCCGATAGGGGCAGCTGCGTTAATTTTGAAAGCGATGCATAGCCTGTACCGAAATCATCAAGCTCCAGCATGATGCCGCATTCGGCAAGGCTGTCGATATTGATTGCGGCCATGTCGTCGGACCCTTCAATCAATGTCGTTTCGAGCACCTCGACAACAATCTGCTCAAGACAAAGGCTACTACCATGCAACATCTTAAGCAGCCTCTCGATCAGGAATGGGTCCGAAATCGTGTCCGGCGCCGCATTCAGCGAGATTGCAGGTTTATGGCCATCGGTGACCTGCCATTCCTGCGCATGATGAACGGCCGCCTCCCAGATCGCGTGATCAAGTTCAATGACAAGGCCAGCGCGTTCTGCAGCAGGTAGAAACTTGTCGGGTGTCAGCAACCCGCGTTTCGGATGGCGCCAACGGGCGAGTACTTCGGCCCCGCGGATGGAACCATCGGCCAGGTTGACCTGCGGCTGGAACCAGGGTTCGATCTGGCCCGCTGTGATTGCGTCACGCAGCTCAAGTTGCAGTTGCAGCATGTCGGCGGATTCGTCACGCAGCGCCTGCGAGAACTCAACCGCTTGCCTGCCGCCTTCGGCCTTTGCTGCCTGTAATGCGACGCCGGCATCACTGATAATCTGGGTTGGCTCGCTCTCTCCCGCGAATGCGGTCAGATATCCGATACTGGCGTCAACGTTGACATTACGACCATCAATCACGAAGGCCTCGGCCATGGACTTCAGCAGTCGTTTGGCCAAATCAGCGGGCGGTTCAGTGGTGGTCAAGATGAATTCATCCCCGCCGACACGCGCCACGAGGTCATGATCGTCAACACATGCCTTGAGCCGACCGGCGACAGCAATCAGCAAACTATCCGCATTATCGTGACCAATCGCATCATTGATGTCTTTGAATCCATCAAGCCCAACGAACAGAACGCCAAGTTCATCCCATGACGGCGTATCAAGACTTTCACCGATGCGGTTGGTCATATGTGCCCTGTTCGGCAGACCGGTCAACGGGTCATGATTTGCCAGATGATAAAGCTTGTCATTCATGCGTCGCAGCTGCGCCTGCGAACTGGTCAACACGCCGGTTTTTGCCCGCAATTCACGAAAGACGGATTTGACGGCCAGATGGGCCGGCCAGAAAATCAGGAACGCTTCCGCAAGCACTGCGAAGGCAGAGATGACAAACAGCACATCCATCAGATTCTGCAGGCGGTCCTCCTCTGCCCGCGAAGCGGCGCCGAACAAATCTGTGGCACCACGCAAGGCATCAGCCAACCCACCCCGGCCAAGCAGATCTTGAAGCTGCGTCACTATTGGTGGCCGCGCGTGATGTGGCGCCAGCACCAAATCACGCGCAAGGGATATGAACCGTGGTATCCGTTCATAAAGCGGATCGTCGCCAGCAAAGTAAAGCTGCTGCAATTCGGCCGACCACACATCACCTCGCAGCAAGGAAAAATGCGCTGCTTCGAAACGCGCAACAAGGTCCGTGGCGCTGTCCTGAACAGCCTTCGTTTCAAGCAACGCAATTTGCTGGCTCAACAAGGTCAGGTTTTGCGACGTCTCGACCGTGCGCGCAGTCAATACACCCTGCGCAACAAGCGCCTTGTTCACAAAGAAAATCGCGCACAGCAACGCCGTGACCACGCCCAGGGCAAGCGCGTACTGTCTCCAGAGTTTCTCTGGATTAAGGAGCTTGCGTTCCTTTCTCATTCCCTTTGCCTGCGCTGCATCCCCGAATCCTAACGATTGCAGCGAGAAGCATCGGTGACGGAGATTAAGTTTAGGTTGCAATCGTATAGCAGGATTAGAAATTTATCAGGGCGCAGGCCTGAACGGGCGATTTCTTGCACTTAATCTGACGCGAGAACGTTAACGAAATAGGCCTGCATATTGCTGGCGCAGCAGATTTTTCTGGACTTTTCCCATCGTGTTGCGCGGCAAGGCATTTACCAACTCAATCCGCTTGGGTTGCTTATAGCGGGCCAATTCGGGTGCAATCGCGTCAGTTATCATGCCCTCGGTCACTGCGTCAGCGGCATCTGGAACAACAATGGCAATAACAGCTTCGCCAAAATCCGGATGCGGCACACCGATAACCGCCGATTCCATCACACCGGGCACATCATCAATCAACGCCTCGACTTCCTTCGGGTAGACGTTAAAGCCGCCCGAAATCACCATATCCTTGGCCCGTCCAATGATCTGCAGGTAGCCCGCATCGTCGAACTGCCCGATATCTCCGGTGACAAAAAATCCGTCAGGAAGCAGTTCCTCGGCTGTCTTTTCCGGCAGGTTCCAATACCCCTGAAACACGTTGGGGCCGCGCACCTCGACAATTCCGGGTGTATCAGGCGGAACGGGCGTGCCTTTGCCATCTGTCAGGCGCAGGTCAACCTCTGGCAGGGGCAGGCCAACAGTGCCCGGACGCCTGGCCCCTTCATAGGGGTTTGAGGTGTTCATATTCGTCTCGGTCATCCCGTAACGTTCCAGAATCTGGTGCCCGGTCACGGCGCCCCATTGCGCGTGGGTATCTGCCAATAGAGGGGCGGAACCAGATATGAAAAGCCGCATGTTATGTGCCGCCTCTGCCAATCCATCCTGCTGCAACAGACGTGTGTAGAATGTTGGGACCCCCATCAGGGCAGTCGCCTGCGGCATGGCGGACAGAACCGCAGCCGCATCAAACCCAGGTTGAAAGATAAGCGATGCACCTGCGATCAGTGCCACATTTGTCGCGACAAAAAGCCCATGGGTATGGAAAATCGGCAGCGCATGGATCAACACATCATCGGGAGTAAATTGCCAAATCTGTGCCAGCGTCCGTGAATTGCTTGCCAGGTTCCTGTGGCTTAGCATCGCGCCCTTTGGTTTGCCCGTTGTCCCAGAGGTATAAAGGATCGCCGCCAGATCATCGCCGCCACGGGCCAGTGGTGGCATGGGTGTGGCGGTCTGGGCGGCCGCAGTCAAACTTCCCCTCCCACAGGGATCAAGTGTCAGAATGCGGGCATCGGTCAGGGCGCGAATCGCGGGCTCTGCCTCCGGATCGCAGACAAAAATGGTAGGCGCCGCATCGGTGATGAAATGATCAAGCTCTGCGGTTTTGTAGGCGACATTCAGGGGGAGAAAGACCCCCCCGGCCATCACGGCGCCAACATATAACTGCAGGGCTTGCATGGTCTTGGCAACCTGGGCGGCGATCCGATCCCCGGGCTTCAGCCCATTGCGCACCAACGCCGCGGCCATCCTGGCCGCCCCGTCAAAAAACGCATCAAAGCTGAGGGTGGTGCCATCCGGCAATCTCGCAAAAACGGCATCTTCCCGGCCTCGCGACCCATCGCGTAGGGTGTCAAAAAGCACGTTTTTGGGCATTCCCTGATCCCTTCCCGCAATCACCGGTCATTCATAATCCGGGTTTTGGCGGAACGGAACCGTTACAATCGCACGGTCAGATGACCAGAAAATCTGCGCTGCAGATTTTGATGCAATGCCCGTGGTTCATCGTATCCAGTGACAGATCGGTATTAGGACGAAAAAGGGCCGCGATCTGATCAGATCGCGGCCCTTCCGGAACTTCCGGTAACGCTGTTTTAGTCAGCCGTCAGCAACGGTGGCTTGTCGCCCTTGTCCGTGATTTTGCCTTGCTCCGGTGCCAGGTATTTCAGGTCCAGCGCGCCTTTCTTGACGCCCACCTTGACGATCCCGCCTTTGACCAGTTTACCGAACAGCAACTCTTCAGCCAGCGGCTTTTTGATGTGCTCCTGAATGACGCGACCCAGTGGGCGGGCACCCATCTTTTCATCGTAACCCTTGTCAGCCAGCCATTCGGCTGCGCCTGCGGTCAGTTCGATATGCACGTTGCGGTCGATCAACTGTGCCTCAAGCTGGAGCACGAATTTCTCGACCACCTGCATGATCACCGGTTTCGGCAGGGAGCCAAAGGAAATCACCGCATCCAGACGGTTACGGAATTCTGGTGTGAATGTCCGTTCAATCGCCGCTGTATCCTCGCCGGTACGGGTTTCACGGCCAAAGCCCATCGCGTTTTTGGACATCTCCGCGGCCCCGGCATTGGAGGTCATGATAATGATAACATTGCGGAAATCGGTTGTTCGGCCATTGTGGTCGGTCAGCTTTCCGTGGTCCATGACCTGCAACAGGATGTTGTAGACATCCGGATGCGCCTTTTCCATTTCATCCAACAGCAGCACGCAATGCGGGTTCTGATCGACACCATCGGTCAGCATGCCACCCTGGTCAAATCCGACATAGCCGGGAGGGGCGCCAATCAAACGCGAAACGGCGTGTTTTTCCATGTATTCCGACATGTCAAAACGCAAGAGTTCAACACCCAGCGTGCTTGCCAATTGCTTGGCCACCTCCGTCTTACCCACACCGGTTGGACCTGCGAACAGGTAGTTGCC
The DNA here is from genome assembly GCA_947500055.1 of uncultured Paracoccaceae bacterium. Classification (GTDB taxonomy): domain Bacteria; phylum Pseudomonadota; class Alphaproteobacteria; order Rhodobacterales; family Rhodobacteraceae; genus Yoonia. Next base: position 499,790 of record CANMQO010000002.1, on the reverse strand, counting down.
AATCGGCTTTTCTGGTTCACGCAGGCCGGCACGGGCCAGCTTGATCGCAGATGAGAGCGCTTCGATGGCCTTGTCCTGACCAAAAACCACGCGTTTCAGCGTCTTTTCCAGATCTTTCAGCACCTCGGCATCGTCTTTTGACACATTCTTGGGGGGAATGCGGGCGATCTTGGCGACCACATTCTCGATCTCCTTGGTGCCAATCGTTTTGCGGCGCTTGGATTCGACAACCAGATGCTGGGCGGCACCGGCCTCATCAATCACATCGATTGCCTTATCAGGCAGCTTGCGGTCATTGATGTAGCGAGCGGAGAGTTCCACCGCAGTCTTGATCGCATCAGCGGTATATTTGATACTGTGATGCTCTTCGAAATAGGGTTTCAGACCCTGCAAGATCTTGATCGAATCCGGCACGGATGGTTCCGTCACGTCAATCTTCTGGAACCGGCGGGACAATGCGCGGTCCTTTTCGAAATGCTGGCGGAATTCCTTGTAGGTGGTGGATCCCATGCAGCGCAGCTTGCCACCCTGCAAGGCGGGTTTCAGCAGGTTGGAGGCATCCATCGCACCACCAGATGTGGCACCAGCACCAATCACCGTGTGAATTTCGTCAATGAACAGCACCGCATCAGGGTGATCTTCCATTTCGGACATCACGGCCTTCAGGCGTTCCTCAAAATCTCCGCGATAGCGGGTTCCTGCCAGCAATGCGCCCATATCAAGGCTGTAAATCGTGGCCGATGCCAGGACCTCTGGCGTTTCGCCATTCACGATCTTGAAGGCCAGGCCTTCGGCAATGGCTGTCTTGCCCACGCCGGGATCGCCCACCAAAAGCGGGTTATTCTTGCGGCGGCGGCACAGAACCTGAATGCAGCGTTCCACCTCATGCGCGCGACCGATCAGGGGATCAACATCGCCCTTGGTCGCCTTGGCATTCAAATCAACGCAGTATTTTGCAAGTGCGCTTTCCTTCTCCTCGCCATCTGCGCCAACAGAAACGGTTTCCCCCTCTTCGGCGGAACCGGTGATCGGACGGGATTCGCCAAAAGCGGGGTCCTTCGACACACCATGGGCGATAAAATTCACGGCATCATAGCGGGTCATATCCTGCTCTTGCAGGAAATAGGCGGCGTTGCTTTCACGCTCAGCAAAGATAGCGACAAGCACATTGGCACCCGTCACCTCGTTCCGGCCGGATGATTGCACATGAATGGCGGCGCGTTGGATAACGCGCTGAAATGCGGCTGTCGGCACGGCCTCGGACCCTTCGACATCGGTAATCAGGGTCGACAGATCATCATCAATGAAATCTTCCAGATCCTTGCGCAGATCATCAAGGTTCACCGAACAGGCGCGCATCACACGGGCCGCGTCGGGTTCATCAATCAGCGCCAGCAGCAGATGCTCCAGCGTGGCGAGTTCGTGACGGCGGGCATTCGCAAGGGCAAGGGCCCCGTGAATGGACTGCTCAAGTGTTGTCGAAAATGATGGCACGTTCGTGCTCCTTCATATCGGGGGCGGGACTGGACTCCGGCCAATCCTACCGTGGCCTCTTATCCTTAAGGTTTGGTTTTATCCCGGAACCTTCAAGGGTTTTTTTCGCTTTGCGGGTCACAATTCGCCGCATCGCGGGGCAAAGGCCCAATTTTCCTGCGCCCACAAACATGCTTTCACATATTCGTGGTCAAAATTTGTCCTTACGTGCCCTGATCTCGGCAAAAACATCTGCATCAGGCGATTCTGACATGTTCAAAACAGCTTTGAAGCCGGGGTCATCAGCACGCAAAAACGGGTTTGTGCGGATTTCTTCGTCAAGTGCGGTTGGTACTGTCGGGCGACCAGCAGCGCGTGCCGCCTTGATCCCGTCAACACGAGAGATAAGGTCTTGGTTGTCCGGATCAAGGGTCAGGGCAAAACGAGCGTTTGCCTCGGTATATTCATGCCCTGAACAAATGATTGTGTCTTCCGGTAACGCACGCAGCTTTTGCAGGCTTTCCCACATCTGGGCAGGCGTCCCTTCGAACAGGCGGCCGCAACCCAGCGCCATCAGACTGTCGGCGGTAAAGGCCAGTTCCGGTTCTGGCATATGGAATGCGATATGGCCGATCGTATGCCCAGACACGTCCATAACATGGGTATCCACACCGCAAACCTCGATGACATCACCATCCGCCACCTGCACATCCAAGTCCGGCAGACGATGGGCATCGCGGGCGGCACCGATCACGCGGACGCCATCGCGCAGCGTGGCCACGCCATCAATATGGTCGGGATGGTGATGTGTGATCAGAATATCGGTCAGGGTCCAGCCCTTGACGCGCAGGGCATCCTGAATGGGGGCGGCTTCGGGGGCATCGACCAATGCCGTCTCACCGGTATCCCTGTTATGGACCAGAAAGGCGTAATTGTCTGACAGGCAAGGCACGACGACCAGGTCAATCGGGGCAAAATCATCAGGCATGGCAATCCGGCTTTCTGTTGCTATTCTACGGACAGCTTCGCCCAAGGACACCCAAACCGCAATGCATCTCGACGTGCTGGATCTGCGAAACTTCTATTACCGCAGCGCGCTGGGGCGGGCGGCGCAAAAGGTGATCCGCGACGAACTTGTCACCATGTGGCCAGAGGCAAAGGGCCAAATGGTGGTCGGTTTCGGTTTTGCGCTGCCCCTGCTGCGGCCATTCCTGAAAGATGCCCGGCGGGTGATCGGGCTGATGCCGGGACCGCAAGGGGTTATGCCATGGCCACCAGACGGGCAGAATGTCAGCGTGCTTTGCGAAGATACGCTCTGGCCGCTGGAAACCGGCCATGTGGACAAGCTTGTGTTGTTGCACGGGCTGGAAACCACGGAAAACCCGTCAGCGGTGCTGGATGAGGCATGGCGGGTGCTTGGGCCCGGGGGACGGGCGGTGTTCATCGTGCCGAACCGTGGGGGGCTCTGGTCGCGGTCGGATGCAACGCCCTTTGGCTACGGACGCCCCTATTCCATGGGCCAGCTCGAGGCGCAGCTGCGCAAGCATCAATTTGTCACGGAACGCACCATGTCGACCCTCTTTCAACCGCCCTCCAGCAGCAAAGTCTGGCGAAAGTCAGCGGGGCTTTTTGAGAAAATCGGCAACAACATGCCCTTCGTCACGGCCGGCGGGGTGCTGATGATCGAGGTGAGCAAGCAAATGGCCGCCCCGACGCGCCCCGGATTGGGCGAGGCCGTGAAACGACCGCTGCGGGCCTTGGAAGAAATCACAAAACCCAAGCCAAAACCTGAAACGGCGCGGGTCAGCAATCTTGCGGGAAAATGGCAGGTTCCCGCCCAGGAAAAGCAGCAATAGCCGCATAGACCCGCCGGGCGCAGCGAACGCCTTGCCCACGCCGCAATTCACCTTATTGCTTTGATATGAAAACGTAAGCGAATTGCGGGTGTTATGAAAAATCGGCGAACCCTATCAATGCTGGTCATTGCGGCAGGCATGGCAGCAGGTGCCGCCGCCGGGCAGGGCACTGCGCCAAACTTGCAACAACAGGCCGAGGCGGCGCTGACAAATGGCCAGCCCACGCAGGCCATCGCGCTGGCGCAATCAATGCTGGCAGGCAACCCCGACAGCTACGCCGCATTCTTCCTGACAGCGCTCGCACAATCGGAACTGGGGCAGTTTCAGCAGTCGGCACAGTCCGCCGGCCAGGCCTTCCGGGTGGCACGCAGCCCGGACGAAAAGGTGCAGGCAGCAAGGCTCGCCGCCAGCGCGCGGTTCAGGTTACAGCAATTCACCCGTGCCGAATGGTGGCTGCGGCGGGCGGCAAACAACGCCCGCACCGACGAAGATTTCGACAATATCGGGCGGGAGTTTCAGAACATCCGACGGAACAATCCGCTGTCGATATGGGTCAATTTCTCGGCTGCGCCCTCTGATAACATCAACAACGGGTCCGAGGATGACTTCTTTCAATTGGAAGGATTGCCTTTCATATTTGATCTGCCGCCGGACCAGCGGGCGCTGTCAGGTATTGAGTTCGCGGGCGACGTGCAACTGTCCTACCGGATATCGCAGGGGCCAAGACAACAGACCAACCTCGGGGCCTATATCTACGGGCGGACATTCGCGCTTTCGGATGAAGCGCAGGATAGCGTACCGGATCTATCCGGTAGCGACTTCGCCCTGACACTTATCGATCTGTCAGTGACGCATGAGCGGTTGATCTTTGATCAGCTTGGGCCGAGCAGCGCGGCTCTCAACTTCGGCAAAAGCCACTATAGCGGGGAACCGCTCTGGAATTACTGGAAGGTAACATTAGGGCAGGGCTTCACGGTGGATGACAGCAGTACATTCAGCCTGTTTGCATCCTTTCAGGATCAGGCAGCACAGCTGGAAAGCCAACGTGACACCGAAATTTCCGAAATCACCGGGCGCTATGCCACGTCGCTGGCCAATGACGACCAACTGCAATTTGCACTGACTGGTCGGTTGAACGACACCAGCGATGCCGAAACCACTTATGAGGAATATCAGGCGAATATCGACTACACGATCAGTCAACCGGTCTTTGGGGCGAACTGGTCTTTCAACCTTGGGTTGGGACACATAAATTACGACGAGTTCACGCTGTCATTGGATGGGCGGCAGGATAATTACGTCAGCCTCGGTGGCACCGTGACATTCCCCGACATCTCATATTTTGGCTTCTCGCCCAGCCTGTCGATTACTGCGAAACGAACGGAATCGGATGTCAGTCAATTCACGTCGTCGCAGGTACAAGGGCGGCTGGGGATTCAGTCGAACTTCTGATTCAGGGTCCTGACCTTACCGCTCAGTGGCCAAAACAAGGACCCAGTATTTGTTTGAACCTGATCCGGCCTTGGCCAAACCAAAATCCTCAAAAGCCGGATTTTCATTGTTGCGCCGATGGCCCGAGGAATTCTGCCATGCATTCAGCACAGCTGCCTCATCCTGCTGGCCACGCGCGATATTCTCGCCATAGGTGCGCCAACGATAGCCCTGCGCCGTGATACGGTCACCCGGTGTGGACCCGTTCAACCCGGTATGGCTGAAATAATTGTTGGCCAGCATGTCGTTAGCATGGCCTTGGGCCGCGCGACCCAGACGATCATCATAAGAAACCGCGCCAGCGCCAGCGGATGCTCGAACACCGTTCAGCATGCTGCCAAAGGTGGCGTTTGCCGGCGCACTAGGTGGTGGAATCGTACTGGGGTTTGGACCCATGGTCGATGTGCTGTTGTTGCTACCGCCACCCATACAGCCAGCCAAAACGCAAATGGCGGCAACGGATATCATCTTTTTCATGTTCTTTCTCCTTTGCCCCAGAAAAGAGCTAGAGGAAGCTGTGGACCGAAGTAAACGATGTCACAGAATTGCCAGATTCAAGGCGGCATCCCGCTGATCGGTGTCAACTTGTCAGGCGGACAGTTGCGCGACCCGATGATTGCAGGCCGCTTGCACCTGACCTGCCCAACACTCTATGCAACGTGGATGACCCAATCTCACGAAATCTTCATGACCGCGACGCCGGGGCTGGAAACCGCCCTGTTGGCCGAGGCGCATGAAAACGGCTTCACCAATGCAGAACGGATCGCAGGTGGTGTCATCATCAGCGGCGGGTGGGAAGACGTCTGGCGCGCCAATCTGACCATGCGCGGGGCCACCCGCATTCTGATCCGTATCGGGTCATTCATGGCATTCCATCTGGCGCAGCTGGACAAACGGGCGCGGAAATTCCCTTGGGCGGAAACCCTGCGCACCGATGTGCCTGTCCGGGTCGAGGTGGCGACATCACGAAAATCGAAAATCTACCATGCGGGGGCGGCCAGCCAGCGGATCGAAAACGCACTGACGGCAAATGGCTATCAGATCAGCGCGGATGCGGGGATCGTGATCAAGGCACGGATCGACGATAACAGGGTTACGATCAGCCTCGATACATCCGGCGAAAGCCTGCACAAGCGCGGGCATAGAGAGGCCGTGGGCAAAGCCCCGATGCGCGAAACACTGGCCGCGCTGATGCTGCGCGAATGCGGCTATACCGGGGATGAACCTGTGCTGGACCCGATGTGCGGCTCCGGCACCTTCGTAATCGAGGCCGCCGAAATCGCCGCCGGGTTGCGACCCGGGCGCAGCCGTTCTTTCGCGTTCGAGGGGCTCGCAACCTTCGACGCCAACAGGTGGGCAGAAATGAAAGGCGCGGGCGAAACGCGCAGCCCAACAGCCCAATTCCATGGCAGCGACCGCGACGCTGGTGCAATTCGCATGGCCACCGCCAATGCCGAACGGGCGGGTGTGGCCAATATCACCAGCTTCGAAAACCTCAGCGCCGCCGACATCCAATGCCCCGCAGGCCCACCCGGTCTGATCATCTGCAACCCGCCCTACGGGGGGCGGATTGGTAACCAGAAAATGCTCTACGGCGTCTATGCGGGCCTCGGCGATGCGCTCAAATCCCGGTTCAGCGGCTGGCGGGTCGGTATCGTCACCAGTGAGGCGGGCCTCGCCAAGGCCACCGGCCTTCCATTCGACCCAAAAGCGGCACCCATCCCCCATGGCGGGCTAAAGGTCTGGTTGTTCCAGACCGGTGCGCTATGACATTCTGACAAACCTATGGCTAACGAGGGGGACGTTATGCAGCGTCATAATATTGTCGTTACATATAAACTATTTAAACTAACTTTCCTTCTTGTTCTCTTGGGTTGCTTTCCGACGTTCGTCATTTCTCAAGAAGCGGAATTGCCTCGCGCCGCAACAATCACGGTTGCTGAACTTGAAGTTGCGATGTTCTCTAGTGATGACAACCTAAGTGTCTTCTTCGGATCCCAAGCCAAGATTCTACAAGCGCTCGATGCCGCTGGTGAGATCCATACTGTCCCTGCCAGCTCCTTCCTGATTTTCTTTGTGGGACAAGGTGTTTTTGCCAACGGCACCTTGAGCGAGGATTTCTCACAATTTGTTGGCGACTCAATTCTCAGAAAGCTCCGTGAGATACCCCAGCCAACCGATCCATGCGCAGACACGACACTAAGCTTTCTTGACGGAACACGTGGTCACGTTGTTTTTTTGGATATTGGCGTTGCAGAACCTGTTGAATCGGAGAAATGTGTTGTTGGCGGTTTCATCGATGCTTGGACCGGCGAACCCCGGTTGGAAGATGACGTGCCTTTGGGTGATCTAGTCATCAGCTTGGTCGAGTCGGTGCGCGGCCAAGGATAGATTTGTCCCCACTTCAGAAATTCGTGTAAACTGACTGGTGTCAAATTGTGGTTTTGTTTCTTTCAACTCAAACATGAACGCCCGTTAAGGAACCAACCGCGCGCTTGCTTAACCCCGGCCCACCGTGCGTTGGGGTCCGACGTTTTGCCGACGCAAGGCCGACGCTTTGCCGACCGGCGATTCTCCAACAGGATAAGCCGTTAACCCACGATTCGCGGTCAGGCGCATATTTTCGTCGCACCGGACGGTAAGGTTTCAGTCATGATCTGACATCGGTTCAATCGGATCAGACCGCATATCCCGCGGCACCCAGCACCCGAAACAACTCCGCACGACCTTTCCTGGCCATTTCCAGTGGCGGGTTCGCCACAGGGTCCTGCTCCGCTTCGATCACGAACCAGCCCTCATATCCCTTGGCGGCCAGCGCCTTGGTAATAGGCTCAAAATCAAGCGATCCGTCGCCCGGAACAGTGAATGCGCCCTTAATCACCGCATCAAGGAAACTCTCCTTTTCGCGGTCAAGACCATCCACAACAGCGGCGCGGATATCCTTGGTATGCACATGGCTGATACGTGCGTGATGATTGTCTATCACCCGCAGATTGTCACCACCGGCAAATGCCAGATGGCCCGCGTCAAACAGTAACGGGACGGAGGAATGTTTCATGAAAAGATCAAGCTCGGCCTCGGTTTCCACCACCGCCGCCATGTGATGATGGTAGGCGATCGGCATGCCTTCGGCGGCGCACCAATCTGCGAAATCAGATATCTTTCGGCCATAGTTGGCCATCTCGGCCTCGTCGATTTTTGGCTTATTTGCCAAGGGAGTATGGCGTTCACCCTGCACGGATCGCGCGGTTTCGCCATATACGATACAGGGCGCGCCAGCGGCTTTGAAGAATGCGTGCTGTTCGGCGATCCGGTCCTTTTCAACCTCGATATCACCGTCAAGCAGCAGGCCGGAAAACCAGCCGCCACAGACCGACATGCCGTGACGATCCAGCACCGGACCCAGCTCATCCATATTCATCGGAAAGCGACGGCCCGTTTCCATACCCGTCAGACCCGCCGCCGCCGCCTGCCGCAAGCATTCATCAAGGCTGACATCATCTGACAATTCCGCCAGATCATCATTCCACCATGCAATCGGTGCAATTCCCAATTTTGCCTGCAACATCAATTAGATCCCCTGGCGTTGTTTCTTGCGGAACGCTTCTTGCCCCGCCCGTGCCTCGCGTACGGTTTCGCGTGGTGAAACCTCGGGCACGCCGACATACCAGTCCGCCCCGCCGGGGGTCCAGGTATAGGCGTCCGATGCGATACTGAGCACCGTGGTGGCATCCGTTGTTTGTGCCCACTCAATCGCTGCTTCCAGATCGCCAAGACTGTCGCAATGGCGGGCATATGCGCCCATCGCTTCTGCATGTTTGGCAAAATCCACATGGCGGGGATCTTCGCGGTTCAGGATACGGCTGTCTTTCAACAGGTTGTTGAAACCCGCGCCGCCCATCCCGGTTTGCAGCCGGTTGATCACACCGAAACCGCCATTGTCACAGACCACAACAATCATTTTGTGGCCGGACAGGACCGAGGAATGAATATCGGAATTCATCATCATGTAAGACCCGTCGCCGACCATCACGATGGGCGTGCCCTTACCCTCTTGCGCCTTGGCCATGGCATGACCCCAGCCGCCGGCGATCTCATATCCCATGCACGAGAAGCCAAACTCACAATCAAACGTATGGGGCGCCTTGCAGCGCCAGTTCTTGATCGTTTCACCGGGCAGACCGCCAGCGGCGGTAATCATCGTATCCTCGGGCCGCGCGACCTTGTTCACGACTGCAATCACCTGGGCATAGCTCGGAACAGGCTGGTTCGTTGGGGTCTGGCCTTCGTCCAGCAAGGCGTTCCAACTGGCATATAGTTTTTGCGCTGTTTCCATCTGCGCGCCGGGCGCGGTCCAGTCACCCAATGCGGCGTCCAGATCATGTAGCGCTTCCAGCGCGTCACCGACAACCGGCAAGGCACGGTGCTTGCGCGCGTCAAAGCGGGCCGCGTTGATGTTGATGAATCGGGCATCCCTTGCAAAGGTCGTCCATGATCCGGTGGTGAAATCCTGCATCCGCGTACCAACGGCGATCACGACATCCGCAGTCTCGGCCAGTTCCTTGGCGGCGTCGGTCCCTTCGATCCCAATAGGGCCAACATAGACTGGGTTATCATGGGTCATCGCGCCTTTGCCAGCAATGGTCTCAGCCACAGGAATGCCGCGCGCGGCCGCGAAGCTGACCAGTGCATCTTCCGCCCCGGAATAGCGCACACCGCCACCCGAAATAATCAGCGGCCTTGTCGCTGATTTCAGCACATTGGCTGCTGCGGCCACCTGATCGCGCGAAGGGCGAGGTCGTGGGATGGTCCAAAGCGTCTCGATAAAGAACGCCTCAGGATAGTCAAACGCGATTTCCTGAATATCCTGCGGCAAACCAATGAACGCAGGTCCGCAATCGGCAGGGTCCAGCATAGTGGCAACCGCCTGCGGCAGGCTTTGGATAATCTGGGCAGGGTGGGTGATCCTGTCCCAGAACCGTGAAACCGCCCTGAAACTGTCATTCACGGTGGTGCTGGGCGCACCGAAATGTTCCACCTGCTGCAAGACCGGGTCGGGCAAGCGATTGGTGAACGTGTCACCCGCCAACAAAAGCAGGGGCAGGCGGTTAGCATGGGCGACGCCAGCCGCGGTCACCATATTCGTTGCCCCGGGCCCGACAGAGGAGGTGGCGACCATGATCTGACGCCGCCTGCGCGCTTTGGCATAACCGATTGCAGCCAGCGCCATGGATTGTTCGTTCTGACCGCGCCAGGTCGGAAGCTGATCCTGCACGCGCTCTAACGCCTCTGCCAGGCAGGTCACATTGCCGTGTCCAAAAATCCCAAAAACACCTGCAAACAAGGGGAGCCGTTCACCATCAACTTCGGTGTATTGGTTGCAAAGATATCGGACAAGCGCTTGTGCCATGGTCAGCCTGACGGTGCTTCCTGACATTTCCTAACCCTCCCTAGAAGCGGTTCCGGGCACCGCTTGAAATGTATGTTGACAAATGAACAATATTGCAATGATCATTGCAACAAGAATTTGGGGGGTGGGAATGCTGCGGTTTTGCAGGCTGGGATGTGAACGGCATTCGCTGACTTGTAGCCTCGTCCGGGCAATAGTCGTGACCAAGAGGCCGACCATCCTGATGAGCGAATTGGAGTAACGCATGTATCAGAAGTTTGGATTGTTCATCGGTGGCCGGTGGACACCCGGAAGCGGCACGATGGACGTTTCATCTCCGGTGACAGAGAAAACGCTGGGCGCGGTTCCCATCGCATCCGTTGCAGACACGCAATCGGCCCTTGATGCGGCGGCCAATGCCTTGTCAGCGTTGCGTGACATGGGCGGTTTTGGCCGCGCGGATGCCTTGCACAAGATCGCCGATGAAATGCTGCGCCGCACGGATGAGGCCGCACGCATGATCTCAACCGAAACCGGGAAACCGTTGGTCCAGTCGGGCCGGGAATGGACCCTCGCCTGTGATCAGTTCCGCTGGTACGCCGAAGAGGCCCGCCGCATCTATGGTCGGACTATCGAAAGCCGCGTGCCCGGCGGGCGGTTTGAAGTCAGTCGTGAACCCATCGGCGTTGTTGGTGCCTTCACCGCCTGGAATTTTCCGGCCGCGTTGCCTGCCCGCAAAATTGCACCCGCCCTTGCCGCCGGATGCCCTGTTGTGCTGCGCCCCTCATCACAGACTCCGGGCGTTGCAATGGTCGTCGTCGATTGCATCCGCGCTGGCGGGTTGCCCGATGGCGCGGTCAATCTTGTCGTCGGGCAGACATCTGCAACATATGCACCGATCATGGCCGATCCGCGTGTCCGCAAGGTCTCGCTGACCGGATCTACCCGTGTGGGGCAGCAAATGATCCGCGATGCTGCCGACACGGTCAAAAAAGTGTCTATGGAGTTGGGCGGTAATGCCCCGCTGATCGTTTATGACGATACCGATCTGGAAGCAGCGCTTGACGTGATTACCCCAACGAAATTCGCAAATTGCGGACAGGTTTGCGTGACGCCGGATCGATTTTTCATACATGAAAGCCTGCATGATGCTTTCGTCGCGGGCCTCATCGACCGGACATCACAGATCAAATTGGGGGACGGGCTGGACGAAAGCGTCACCATGGGGCCGCTGATCAACGCGCGCCGTTTGAATGAGGTAGATGCCATTGTGCAGGATGCGATCAGCGCTGGCGCGACACTGGCCCGTGGCGGCCAACGGTCGCCAGATTTCAACACCGGCCATTTCTATGAACCGACGATCCTGACAGGTGTGCGTGATAGTATGCGCGTCTTTGCCGAAGAAAACTTTGGCCCCATTGCCGCAATCACGACTTTCAGGGATGATGATGAGGTTCTGACCCGCGCCAACGCAAGCGAGATGGGGCTATCCGCCTATGCCTTTACAACATCGCCGGCACGCGCCCGGCGCACGGTTGAAACGCTGAACTCCGGCATGGTCGGCATCAACTCCTTTGCGCTGGCTGCGTCTGAAGCCCCGTTTGGTGGCACCAAATATTCCGGCATGGGCCGCGAAGGCGGTTTGGAGGGCATCGAGGATTACCTTGATACCAAACTTGCCCAGATCGTCATTTGAAGGGGCCAATGATGCAGAAAAACAAACTCAGACAGCTTTGGTCCGAAGGCAAGCCAGCCCTGAACGGCTGGTGTTCCATCGGTAATCCCTTCACCGCCGAGATTATGGCCGCGCAAGGCTATGACAGTATCACGATCGACATCCAGCATGGCGCGTTGGATTATGGCGATGCCTTGCCAATGTTGCAGGCGATGCGCGGTTCCGGACCGACCTTGATGGCGCGGGTGCCATGGCGTGACCCGGGCTATATCATGAAGGCGCTGGATGCGGGCGCGATGGGAATCATCTGCCCTATGGTGAACACAGGCGCCGAGGCTGCGGAGTTCGTATCGTACATGCGCTATCCGCCGCATGGACAGCGCAGTTTTGGTCCGACCCGTGCTGCTGTTGCCATGCCCGGCTATGGTGTTGCCGCCAATGACGAAGTGTTGGCGCTGGCGATGATCGAAACCGCCGATGGCATGGCCAACCTTGATGAAATTGCGGCGACGCCGGGATTGGATGGCATTTATGTCGGCCCAGCGGACCTGACATTGGGCACGCAGCAAGGCAGGTTGCCGCCCGGTTTCGACCGGCAGGAGCCCGAGATGATCGCCCTGCTCAAACAAATAGCAGCGGCCTGCAAGGCCAACGGGATCAGGGCCTGCCTGCATTGCGGCACGCCCGAATATGCTGCAAAGGCCATTGGCTGGGGATATGACCTCACAACCGTCGGCGGTGATAGCCGGCTATTGGCTGGGGCGGCGTCTGCATCGGTTTCCGCATGGCGGGCACTGAACCGGAGGACAAGTGCCGACAACGACGATAAAGGGATGTATTGATGGCACATGTCCTTGTCGCGGGTCCGCTTCATCCGTCAGGTCGCGCCATTCTTGATGCGGCATCCGGGGTCACGGTCACCTATGTCGAAGAGACCTCTGAAGCCAGCCTGGCTGCCGCTATTCCCGACGCTGATGCGGTGCTGTTGCGCACGCAACCGATGAGCGCGACCACGGTGGCACTGGCGCCAAACCTGCGCATCGTGTCGCGCCATGGCGTGGGGTATGACGCGGTTGATGTTGCCGCCTTGAATGACCGCAACGTCGCCCTTGCCGTCTGCGGCGATGTCAACTCGACATCCGTGGCTGAACATGCCGTCATGCTGATGCTTGCGGCGTCCAAGCGCGTGGTCCTTGGCGATGCATCGGTCCGCAACGGCCCCTGGGAATGGCGCAACCAGCTACAGTCAGAAGATATTTTTGGACGCACATTGCTTCAGATCGGCTATGGCCGCATTGGCCGTCATATCACCCGCATGATGTCCGCCTTTGGCGTCACCTCGATCGCCTATGATCCGTATTTGAACCAAAGCGGCTGGCCTGCGGGCGATGTGAAACCGGTTGAAACGCTTGTGGCGGGTCTGGCCAGGGCCGATCTTGTTTCAATCAGCATCCCCGGAGCAGCGCAACCGATAATCGGTGCGGCGGAGCTTGCCGCAGCCAAGGATGGTGTCATCCTTGTCAACACCGCACGCGGCGGCATCGTGGACGAAACGGCCCTTGCCAATGCGCTTACATCCGGGAAGGTTGCGGCGGCTGGCCTTGACGTTTTTGAAACTGAGCCTGTGCCCCAAAGCAACCCGTTGATCGGGCTAAGACAGGTCATCCTGTCACCGCATATCGCGGGTTTGACCCAAGGTTCGGCCGAACGTATGGCCGTCGGGTCGGCCCGTAATATCCTTGATTTCTTCGCAGGATCGCTTGATCCCGACCTGATCGTCAATTCACAGAGTATCGCACATGTCTAAACCCACGCTACGCATCGGACTGATCGGAACAGGCTTCATGGGGAAGGCCCATGCTTTTGGCTTTTCGGCAGCGCCGCGCACGTTTGATCTGCCCTATGACATCGTTCTGGGCACCGTCGCCGACATAACCGATGAAGCTGCCGCAAAAGCGGCGCGCGCATACGGGTTTCAGGCCGCGACCTGCAACTGGCGCGACATCGTGAACGATCCGGATATTGATGTGGTATCCATCACCGCACCGAACGCATTGCACAAGGAAATGTCGCTGGCGGCCATTGCGGCAGGCAAGCATGTTTATTGCGAAAAACCGCTCGCCCCTTTATCCGCCGACGCCCGTGAAATGGCCGAGGCAGCAGAGGCGGCAGGCGTAACCACACAGGTTGGTTTCAACTACCTGTGCAACCCAATCCTTGCTCTGGCCCGGGGGATGATCGCAGATGGTGAACTGGGCGAGATACGCGGCTATCGCGGCCTGCACGCAGAGGATTACATGGCCGATGCCCGCGGCCCCTTCACCTTTCGCCACGATCCGGCGGGCGGCGGCGCGCTGGCTGATCTGGGGAGCCATGCATTGGCGACAGCGGAATTCCTCTTGGGGTCGATCACCGAGGTGATGGGCGACTGCGTGACCAAGATCGCCGAACGCCCCGACGGGAAGGGCGGAACACGAAAGATCGAGGTCGATGATGTCGGGCGGGCCTTCCTGCGGTTTGCAAATGGGGCAACGGGATCAATCGAAGGAAACTGGATCGCCACGGGCCGAAAAATGCAGCATGATTTCGAAGTTTACGGGTCAAAAGGGGCGTTGTCCTTTACCGGCGAGCGCCTGAACGAGCTTCACTTCTACAGCACCGACGATAAGAGCGGGCGGCAAGGGTTCCGGCGGATCGAGGCAAGCCCCGACCACCCTCCATATGGCGATTTCATCGTAGCGCCGGGCCATCAGATCGGGTTCAACGACCTCAAAACGATCGAGGTCGCCGGTCTGGTGCGGGCAATTGCAGATCAGCACCCGGAACCGTTTGGATTTCGGGCGGGCCTGCGCATACAAACCATGGTAGAGACGATTCAAAGATCCTCGCGGGACCGAACCTGGTTAAAGATCGCATAAGGGGGCGCCTATGGCATCCAAACCATCAGAAACCAACGACGCGGAACCACCCCAGAATTACGAGGACCTGATCCGGCTGATCCATGACCGCCACGATCAGATGAGCAAGACCTATCAACGGATATCGGAATATCTGACCCAGAACCCGAACGAGATTGCTGTGCAGTCGGTCAACGCGATTGCCGGGCATTGCGATATCCATGCCTCAAGCTTTGTGCGATTTGCGCAGGCGCTTGGCTACTCGGGGTTCAAGGACCTTCAGGCCTTGTTTCAGAAACGCCTGTCGACGGCAGCCCCCGGTTTCGAAGCGCGGAAAAAGGCGCTCGATAGTGAATTGAAACTGCGAGACGACCACTCCGAACTGGGCTTTCTGCGCGATCTTGTTGTGCGCGACATCGCCTCGCTTCAGGGGTTGCTGGATCAGATCAGCGCTGCGGACATGGCCAGCGCGAGCGAGATGATCGACAAGGCTGATACGGTTTACCTTGTGGGGCAGTTGCGGTCCGAACCAGTCGTGAACCTGATGCGCTATATCCTGACAATGCTTGGAAAACGCTGTGTGTTTCTGGATACCAGCGGCGGTTTGGCCACGCATATGGCCCGGACGATCAAACCCAATGATGTTCTGATCGCGGTGTCGTTCCGTTTCTATGCGACCGAGGTTGTGAATATCGTTGAAGAATGCGCGACCGCAAACGTGCCCGTCATCGCCATTTCCGACAGCACCCTATCACCGCTCACAAAATCAGCGGATGTCTTGTTCGCTGTGCCCGAACATGACTACACATTCTCGCGCTCGCTGGCTGCACCGATGTGTCTGGCCCAGGCCCTGCTGGTCAGCGTTGCCGCCCGATTGCAGAGCGATCCCAAGGATCCAAGAATACCGGTCGCGACAAGCCGGTAAACGATCGGCAGTGACATCATCGCCAGCAACTGCTACCTGCCGCCCGAACAAGCCCGATTTCACAGGAATGTCTGACATAGCCCTTTTTACGTTTCTTGATTACGCTTCCGTGCTGGTGTTTGCGCTGACCGGTTCACTTGTGGCGAGCCGCGCGCAGCTCGATATCGTGGGGTTCCTTTTTTTCGCCAATCTGACGGCTGTGGGCGGCGGCACCGTGCGCGACGTATTGCTGGACCGAAATCCCGTGTTCTGGATCGACAACCCGTCATATTTGGGCGTGGCCAGCGCGGCCGCATTGCTGGTCTTCATCACCGCGCATCTGTTTGAAAGCCGCTATCTACTGCTGCTCTGGCTTGATGCCTTTGCACTGGCGATTGCGGTTGCGGCGGGATCAGGGGTGGCGCTGGCGCTAGATCAGTCCGCACCAGTGGTGCTTGTCATGGGCGTCATCACGGGCAGCATGGGGGGCTTGATGCGCGATGTCGTGTCGAACCAAGTACCTTTGGTTCTGAAACAGGGTGAGCTTTACGTCACCTGTGCATTTGCCGGGTCCGCGGCGACCGTCATTGCCAGTAACTTTGGCCTGACGCCGAGCCTGACCGCAATCACCTGTGCGGTTGTCACCTTTATCCTGCGGGGTGGCTCCATGGCATTTGGGTGGCAATTGCCTGTCTATAAATCCCGACCACCACGGGTCTAGCCCGGCTTCCGATATGCGAGTGGCAGAAGCTTTCTGATCAGAACACGATATTCAGCATCCCCAGTGACACGATCAGGAACAGGATTGTCATGATGCCGCCGCTCTTGACGAAGTCGACGACTTTGTAGCCAGCAGGGCCCATGATCAGCGCATTGACCTGATGGGTCGGGATGATAAAGGAATTTGACGTTGAGATCGCTACGGTTAGCGCGAATATCGCCGGATTGGCCCCTGCTGCAACGGCAATGGATACGGCTAACGGAACCAGCAAAACCGTCGCGCCCACATTCGACATCACCAGCGAAAATACAGTGGCCAGCACCGCAACACCGGCCTGAAGCGACCAGATCGGCCAGCCGTCAAGGATGGTGAGAATCTGCTGGGCAATCCATTCTGCTGTACCGGTGTTCTGTACCGCCTGACCCAATGGAATGAGGCTTGCCAGCAAGAACACCGTATTCCATCCGACAGCCTTATAGGCCTCATCAATGCTGAGAACTTTTGAAAGCAACATGCCCACGGCCCCCGTCAACAGGCACAGTGACAGGCGGATATCGGTGAAGAGGATCATCGAAAGAGAGATCACAAAGAATGCCAGCGCCCAACTGACTTTGTGGGGTCGTAACTCCTCCTGCGGGAAATCCGTTGTGACCACGATAAAATCCCGGTCGCGCTTGATCCGGGTCAGGTTGTCCCATCGGGTATGGGCAACAAGCATGTCACCGGCCTGAAACGGAACGATACCGATCTGGGTCGGATCATGATCGTCGGTCTTAACATGGCTCAGCGTCTCTTCACCCCTATGGATCGCCATCAGGCTGAGGCCGTATGTCTTGCGTAGCAGCAGGTCGCGCGGGCTTTTCCCGACAAGCTTCGAATCCGGTGGCACAACCAGCTCTGCGACACCGGCATTGGTCTGCGCGAATTCTTCGACGAACACGTCCAGTTCGGGGCGGATTGTCAGCCCGTATTTCTCCGCAAATCGGCGCACGCTTTTGCCATTGCCGATAATCGCCAAACGACAGGGGGCAGCAATTTCAGCCGTCAGAATCTGAATCATCGACGCTTTGCCCCGATAAAATGTTGAGATGATGTAGATGTTGTTTTCGTTGTTGATGTCGGCCAGAATTTCACCGACCAAAGGGCTTTCTGCGGGCACATCAACTTCGAAGACCTGTGCATGCAGGCCATAGACCCGCTCAAGATATTCTGTCGTGCCCTGGCCTGACATCATCTCATCAGAATCGCTTGATCCCGGCAGAACCCACCGCCCAAGCAGCAGAAAATAGAGAATGCCGGTCGCGATCAGCACCGCACCAATCGGTGCCACGGAAAACAAACCGAACGGCGCCATCTTCATATCATCAGGCAAACCTTCATTGGCGGTCAGGATTAGGTCATTCAGCAAAATAAGCGGTGATGACCCCACCATCGTCATGGTGCCACCAAGGATGGCGCAAAACCCCATCGGCATCAGCAAGCGGCTGAGCGGTATCCCGGAACGCACAGAGATGCGGCTGACCACTGGCAGGAACAGGGCCGCGGCGCCGACGTTTTGCAGAAAGCTCGAAATGACGCCGACAGTACCGGACACAATCGGCAGAACACGTGCCTCGGACGTGCCGCCATGTTTCAGAATGGCCGCCGCCACCTTGTTCATGATCCCCGTTTTATCGAGGCCTGCGCCAACGATCATGACCGCAATGATCGAGATAACAGCATTCGATGCAAATCCGTCAAACAGGTGATTGACGTCCGCCAAACGATCAAGTCCAGGCACATAGCTGAGGATGCCGATAAGGACCAACACCAGCAGTGCGGCCAGATCAATCCGGATGATCTCGGACACAAAAAGAAAAACAGTGAAGCAAAGTAAGCCGATCACCACGGCCATTTCCGTTGAAAATGCGAGCGTTTCCATCAAATCCCCCATCGCCATGTTTTGCGATGGTTGCTGGTTCAGAGTGGTCACCGATACCCATCGACTTACTGGCTTAACCTGCAGTCTGGACCGAACCGGGTGTATTTGTCAGGGATTTTCTTTCAGGGGGGCGTCGGTAGCATGGACTGCACCGGCCATCCCCCAGCGGCGAGGCGAGGGGTTGGATTGCGCGAATTGCCGCCAATATTCACCTACCGAAAGGGGCACATCGCCCGTCTTGATCCGCTTGGCAGGCGATTTTCTGCTGCGGAGGTCAGTTGAAATGGCGCGTTTTCGCAAATCGTTCAAATATCCACGATTTCAGTTCTAATTCAGCGCTTTACCGTTTTTGAATACACCGTCGGAAGGCGCAAAATAATACACAATATCAGGACCAACACTATGCCAGGCCAAACCTATCAGGATTTCCTCGACGCATTGCGCGCATTTGAAAGTGGTTGGGACCGCGACCGGTATGACGCCGGGCGGATCACCGACGCACAATTGACGCAATGGGCTGGTGGGCCGGTCGGTGACTTCTTTCCAAACTACAATTCGTGGGGCGATCTGACGGATGCAGAATGGAAAGCCATGTCCTACACCTCGACCAATACGCTGGGATTTGTCGGGTATCAGTTCGGTGAGGCGCTTTTGATCGACCTTGGATATTATGACGATACCGTCTTTTACGGGAATGGCGCTGCGCTCAATACATGGGACGGCACCTGGACGGGCAAGAATGGCGTAAACTCTCTCGCGGAGTTCAAGACGGAAGCCGCACAGGAAACCGCGATCCGCGAGGCATTTGGCCATAACCTGAAAATTATCCAGGACGGTCTCGGGTTCCAGGGCGAGACCCTCGACGATTACATCGGCCAAACCCGTAGCTTTGAAGAAAACGGCCAGTCCAAAACGGTCGAGCTGACCCTGACCGGTATTATGGCCGCGGCACATCTGCGCGGCGCCTATGGAACATTGAACCTTTTGCAGAACGGCAATGTCTCTGTCGACGAATATGGCACGTCAATTCTTCGATATATTGAGCAGTTCGGCGGATACGAGGCACCCAGCGTATCGGAAGCCATCGCGTATTACGAGAACCGGATCACCGGCGACGAAGGTGTGGGTGGACCGGCAACACCCCCAACAGACGGTGGCGGATCAGGTGACAGTGGGGGCGGTGCCGACAATTCCGGGATCACAGCTGACAACGCGACGCATGTGATTGATTGGGCGTGGGGCAAGGATCGTGTCGATCCTGATTTCGACCCGGCAACAGATACAATTTTCATCGGCTGGATTGGCGCCGATATGCTGGAAGTCACCGAAACCAGCGACGGGGTGGTCTTTGCTGTTCCATCCAACAACCAGACTTTGACTTTGGACGGTCTGACCCTTGATGACCTGGACCTTGCTGGGATCCATGCCCTTGAGGGGTCAACCCAAGCCGCGCTTGCCGATCTGATCGCCAATCATTCGGGCGGCGACATGGGTGGCGGGGACCATGGCGGTGATGGCGATGGTCACGGCGGGATGACGGGCGTCATGACGACCATCACGCTCACCTCCGGTAACGCCACGGTTGCAGGGTTCAACACCGCACAAGACATGGTGCATATCGAGGCCGGGATTACAGCCGATCGGCTCCAGATTTTTGAAGAAAGCGGTGATGCGCTTGGTCTGACGACCCGGATTGTGGTGCTTGATGCTGCGGGCAACCCGCAGTCAACAACAATCCTTTTGGGCGTCGGGCTTGCCGACCTTGATATGTCGAACTTTTCGGTGGCGGAACAGTCAGCCCAAAACGAGATCGCTTGCGCAATCGGTGCCACCATCACGCCGCCGCCGGACACGGCGGGATATCCTGTTACCTACGACAATGACGGATCCAACCCACCTGCAACAAGCGGCACGACCGACAATGGTGGAACCAGATATCGCGCGGACATCAATGCCGATGATATTATCGGGTTCGATGTCACCCGGGATCAGATTGATGTCGGCGGAACCTCTGTACATGGGATGATCATTACCAAGACACCCGCAGGTGAACTGGCAATCGACAGCCCATGGTCCGCCGCAATGCAGATCGTGACCGGCACCCAGATTGATGCCCTGACCATGGATAACTTTGCCATCGTCGGGAACGAACATTTCCGCCAGGATTTGGGCGGTGTGATGAGTTGGGAACTGGGCTTCGGCCCGCGCGAGGCTGACACAGTTTATGTGCGCAGTCATGAATATGGTGTCAGTGAAGTGGTCGATGATTTTGATCCCGGCACGATGAAGATCAACTTCCTATATTTCGGCACGCGCGAACGACTTAGCGTCGAAGATACCGATGCGGGCCTGGTGATTTCATCCCTGCCCTCTGGCCAAAGCCTGACGCTGACCGGTGTGACCAAGGCCGATCTTGTTCCCGGATTGCTCGAATTTCACCATGATCAGGTGATAGAGGATAATCTGGAAGTGCCGTTTGGATTTGATGCCGAGCAGGTCACGCTCGTGTCCCGCGCAGGATTGTTGACCCCGGACGCCCCGGCTGGGGCAAGTACAGATGGCCTTCAGACGCGTATCGGTGATCTAAGCGGCGCAGGAAATGGCGATGGTGGGGATGGCACTGACCCGGATGGTGGTGATGGCGGCGACGGCGGCAACACCGGTGATCCGTCGGGCGGCGGGCTTGACGGGTATGAAACCTTCGTCTTCAACAGCGCCGCAACCGACACGGCCGAGATCACCTGGGCTTGGGGCAAAAAAACCGCGATTGTTGACTTTGACGTTGCGCAGGATGTGGTTGACCTGAACGCCCTTATGTCGGGGCAGATCGATGTTCGGGAGGCAGATGGCAACCTTTACTTTGAGGTTGCAGACAATGGTGGCAACAGCACGGCACTTGTCGGCATTCAGGCCGAAGACCTAAGCATGGCAAACCTGACCGCCGCTGGTTGGAACGATGTTCTGTCCTCCTCTTCTGACCTGATGGATCAGTTGATCAACCTTGGATTCGATCTGGGATGACCTGAAGATGCCATGATACGCGGCGTGGCTTTTGCCCACGCCGCGCCTGTCATAGATTTGTCCGTAACTGATGATTTGGTCTGAACAGGACGCGGACTTTGGTGACCGAGACCTGCGCGTCCCGTGTCAACCGATCAACAGCGAGCACGGCGCAGTCCTGCGCACAGCCTAGGATTGAGGCGGTCTCTTGCGGTGCGGCAACCGCCGAAAACGCAATTTCGCCGCTGGTGTAGGGGACGTGCTCCAGCAGCCATTCATTTGCGCTGATACTCTCAAACGCTTCGTCAAGGGCAGCAGGCACAGCGGCAGGATTGATCCAGCGTTCTTCAAATGCATAGGGCGCATCATTCGCGAGGTGCAGGGCAGATACGAATAACAGCTTCTTGGAAGGGTCCAGTTGCATCGCACCGCTTGTCGCGATTGGTGGCCGGCATATTGACCGTTCAATCAGTCGATAGCCGTATTTCTCACCCTTGGCTTCGACCTCGTGCCGGATGACGGCGATCTCCAAGGTCGCTTTGGTCACCGGTTGTGCGGAGACACGTGTTCCGGCCTTGCGCCGTCGCTCCAGCAGACCGCTATCGGCCAACGACTGAAGCGCGCGGTTCACAGTGCTTCGTGCGCAGCCAAACTCCTGGGCCAGATCCGCCTCATTGGGGATCGCGGCGCCCGGTGCCCATTCCCGCGAATGAATGCGGCGCAACACCTCGCCCTGCACGCTTTGCCAGGTCTGAAACGAAGTGGGTTTCACAAGGTATCTTTCAAATCATCAATTGTGTTCAGGTAGTTGGCGACAATTTCTTGCCGGGCGATATGCGCACCATTCTTCACCTTATGCCGTCCGGCTGTCCAGACATCCGTCACCAACCGGTCGTCGCCAGCAAAGGCCCAGGCGTCAATCAATGTGTCCCCATCCAGACCATGCAAGACTTCCGAATTGGCGTTCAAGGCAAGCATATCCGCCCAATATCCTGCTTCCAATCGGCCTGTTTTGCGCCCGGTCGCCTGTGCGCCGCCTTTCAGGATAGTGTCATACAACCGCCGCCCCGTCGATTGATCGGTGGACGCAAACGCCGCCCGCGTGCCGTCCCGCAAACGCTGGGAGTAGTCGAGGGTTCTGATCTCCTCACTAAGCGAGATGCGGATATTGCTGTCAGACCCGATGGCAAAGGCCCCACCTTCGTTCGCCCAGCGAATACCATCAAATATCCCGTCGCCCAGGCTGCTTTCGGTAATTGGGCAAAGCCCGGCGACCGCGTTGGATTGCGCCAGCCGCACCGTTTCGTCCGGTGTCATTTGCGTGCAGTGGATCAGACACCAGCGGTCGGTGATTTCCATATTGTCCAAAGCCCATTCGACCGGGCGCGCGCCCCATTGCGCCTGTACTTCCTCAACCTCCGGGATCTGTTCAGCGAGATGCATGTGAATTGGACCGGCTCTAAAATACTGGGCGTAGGATTTCAGGTCTGCGGCACCGACGGCCCGCAAGGAATGCGGCGCAGCGCCATATGTTGTATCAGCCGGCAGCGTTTTCAGGGCGGATACAGCGTTTTCATGTAGAGCCCTGAACCTGTCCATGTCATTGCCAAAGCGCATCTGCCCTGTGGTCAAATCGCGCCCGTCGCAGCCGCCAAACTGATAGTGGACTGGCAACAGGCACAGGCCAATGCCGGTTTGATCAGCGGCGGCGGCAATACGTTCTGACATCTCCCCGATATTGTCATAAGGCATGCCATCGGGCTGGTGATGCAGGTAGTGGAACTCGGTATTTGTACTGTATCCCGCCTCCAGCATTTCCATCTGTGCGAAGGCCGCAATCGCCTCGACATGGTTAGGGGACAGTTTGTTTAAAAACTGGAACATCAGGGCGCGCCATGTCCAGAAGCTGTCACTTGGGTTTGCCCCCCGGCTTTCGGTCAGTCCCGCCATCGCCCGCTGAAACGCATGACTGTGCACATTGACGGGCGAGGGCAGCAGTATTTCGATGTGGTCGCCATTTTGCGGCATATCCGGGGTTACCTTGCTGATGCGCCCGTCAGCATCAATTTCAATCGACACGTCCGCGGCCCAGCCAGTCGATAACAATGCCCTGTTTGCCCAAATCCGCATGTTGCGTCTCCCGCTTGACAATAATATGTACGTACATAATAATTATCCAAGCACGTAATTGCAAGAGAGTCGCCTGAATGCTGCTAACAAACGCACAGATCGCCACCCTTGAAAGCAATGACAGTTTCGGCCTGATCGAAGACGGGGCCATTGTCATTGAAGGTGAGGTGATATCGTGGGTCGGCCATCGTCAGGACCTTCCGCAGGACTACCTTGACCACGAGGTCAGCGACCTCGGCGGCCGTCTGGTCACGCCTGCGCTGATCGACTGCCATACCCATGTCGTCTTTGGCGGAAACCGCGCTGCCGAGTTTGAACTTCGACTGAACGGCGCAAGTTATGAAGAGGTCGCAAGGGCGGGCGGCGGCATTATCTCGACGGTCACCGCGACCCGCGCAGCGCCGCAAGAGGCATTGCTTGCCGACGCGCTAATCCGCGTCGACGCGATGATCGCGGAGGGGGTCAGCCTGATGGAGGTCAAATCCGGTTATGGCCTTGATCAGGACACGGAACTGAAAATGCTGCGGGTTGCGCGGCAGATCGCACATGCCCGGCCCATCAATGTCAGGACATCCTTTCTTGGTGCCCATGCGACGCCGCAGGAATATGTCGGCAACCCGGATGCCTATATTGATGACATCTGCATCCCGACCCTGCGCATTGCACATGCCGAAGGATTGATTGACGCGGTTGATGGGTTTTGTGAAGGCATTGCGTTTGACACCACGCAGATTGGCCGGGTTTTTGATGTGGCAAAGGAACTTGGCCTGCCCGTCAAACTACATGCCGAGCAGTTGTCACATATTGGCGGGACGCAGCTGGCGGCCAGATATGGCGCGCTAAGCGCCGATCATGTTGAATACGCAACTGTGGACGACGCGCGAGCCCTTGCTGATGCGGGAAGTGTGGCGGTGCTGCTGCCCGGCGCCTTTTACACATTGCGCGAAACACAGGCGCCGCCCATTCAGGCCTTTCGCGACTACAACGTGCGGATGGCCGTTGCCACCGATTGCAATCCGGGTTCATCCCCGTTGGCCTCGCCGCTTTTGACGATGAACATGGCCTGCACCCTGTTCCGCATGACACCGTTAGAGGCGCTGTTGGGCATGACCGCCCATGCCGCGACCGCCTTGGGTCAGACAAACATGGGCAGGATCGTGGCCGAGGCCCCGGCCGATCTGTGCGTCTGGGATGTGAAACACCCAGCCGAACTGGCCTATCGCATCGGGTTCAACCCGCTTCACAGTCGCATTTTCCGAGGTTCGCAATGACCATCACACTCATACCTGGGGCGGCGCGCCTTGGGCAACTTCAGGACATCTGGGCGAATGAGTCGGCTGTCATGCTCGACCCTGCCGCCCATCCGGCAATCGAAGCCGCCGCGCAACTGGTTGCGCAGGCCGCACAGGGGGATGATCCGGTTTACGGGATCAACACCGGGTTTGGGAAACTGGCCAGCGTCAAGATCGCCAGCGCAGACACCAGCACGTTGCAGCGCAATCTGATCCTGTCCCATTGCTGCGGCGTTGGTGAGCCGCTGGATCGGGCGACCACGCGCCTGATGATGGTGCTGAAACTGCTTTCGCTTGGACGCGGCGCATCCGGTGTCGCGATGCAGACCGTGACGCTGATAGAGGCCATGCTTGGCAAGGGTGTTACGCCGGTCATTCCAAGTCAGGGCTCGGTTGGTGCCTCGGGTGATCTGGCGCCACTGGCGCATATGGCGGCGACGATGATTGGCGAAGGTGAGGCGATCTTCAACGGCACGCGCATGTCCTCCGCGCAAGCATTGCAGATGGCAGGACTGGAAGCCATTTCGTTGGGTGCGAAGGAAGGGCTGGCGCTGATCAATGGCACGCAGTTTTCCACCGCCTGCGCCCTTGTCGGGCTGTGGCAGGCATGGAACAACGCGGCGACATCGGTCTTGACTTGCGCCCTTTCAACTGACGCGATCATGGGCTCTACCGCACCTTTGCAGGATGCCATTCACACATTGCGGGGCCATAAGGGCCAAATCGCTGTTGCCCGTGCGCAGCGCGCCCTGATGGAGGGATCAGAGATTCGGGAAAGCCACCGTGATGGCGACACCCGCGTGCAAGATCCCTATTGCATCCGGTGCCAACCGCAGGTCACCGGCGCGGCGATGGATTTGCTGCATTTTGCCGGGCAAACGCTGGAAATCGAGGCGAATGCGGTCACAGATAATCCACTGGTTTTGGTCGATGACGGGTTGATCGTATCGGGCGGCAATTTTCATGCGGAGCCCGTTGGGTTTGCCGCTGATCAAATTGCGCTGGCCCTGTCCGAGATTGGCGCGATTGCGCAGCGCCGGGTCGCGTTGATGGTGGATCCGACCTTGTCACACGACCTGCCACCATTCCTGACGCCTGATCCGGGCCTGAATTCCGGCCTGATGATTGCCGAAGTAACAACCGCCGCGCTGATGAGCGAGAATAAGCACCTCGCAAACCCCTGCACGACCGACAGCACGCCGACATCGGCCAATCAGGAGGACCATGTCAGCATGGCCGCCCATGCGGCCCGCCGTTTGTTGCGTATGAATGAAAATCTGAGTGTTATCCTTGGGGTCGAGGCGATGTGCGCGGCACAAGGCATCGAATTCCGCGCACCCCTGCAAACCAGCCCGGCGCTGGCAAAGGCCGTGGCTGTCCTGCGTGCGGATGTGCCAAAAATAGTCAAAGACCGTTATATGGCCCCCTCAATCGAGGCCGCGGCAAGCCTTGTAGCAACCGGTGCGCTTGTGAACGCCGTCGACTTGCCTGCCTTTGTCAAAGGTCAGGGCACATGACCCCCGTTGAGGTGAAGCAGGGTGCCGGGCCGATAATCTTGGGCCTGCCGCATACCGGCACATTTGTTCCCGCCGAAATCGCTGCTGATTTGAACGAAAACGGGCGGGCACTGACCGATACGGATTGGCATATTGGTCGGCTATACGACGGATTGATGCCTGATGTGACCACTGTCAGGGCCAATTTCCACCGGTACGTGATTGACGCAAATCGTGATCCTGCGGGGGGCAGCCTTTACCCAGGACAAAATACCACGACATTGGTGCCGCTAACGGATTTTGACGGGCGCGATATCTGGCGGGCGCGCCCGTCTGATGCGGATATTGCAGATCGCCTTGCCGCTTTTCATGCGCCTTATCACGCAGCGCTCGCGGCTGAACTGGCCCGCGTTCAGAAACGACATGGCGTCGCAATCCTATATGATTGTCACTCGATCCGCTCCAACATTCCGCATCTGTTCGCCGGAACGTTGCCCGATTTGAACATCGGGACAAACGAGGGGACGACCTGCGCCACTGCCATCCAAAACGAAGTGACCCGGATCTGCGCGCAGGCCGCTGGTTACAGTTCCGTTCTGAATGGTCGTTTCAAGGGTGGATGGACAACCCGCCATTACGGCCAACCGGACACGGGTTATCACGCGATCCAGATGGAATTGGCCCAGTCCACCTATCTGACCCACGAGGCGGCGCCATGGGCTTACGACCCGTCCAAAGCAGACCACATACGCCCGCATCTGACAGAAATCCTGACCACAATAACCGATCTTGCCCCGACATTAGGAGCCAAAACATGACACAGACCCGCCACAACATTCGCGATGTTTTTCCGCCAACAGGCACAGAGATCACCGCCAAAAGCTGGCTGACCGAAGCGCCCATGCGGATGCTTATGAACAACCTGCATCCTGATGTTGCAGAGAACCCGCATGAACTTGTCGTTTATGGCGGCATCGGGCGTGCGGCCCGTACGTGGGAGGATTTTGACGCGATTGTTGCCGCCTTGAAAGAACTGGAAGAAACGCAAACCCTGTTGGTGCAATCCGGGAAACCGGTGGGCGTCTTTAATACCCACAAGGACGCGCCGCGTGTCCTGATTGCCAATTCCAATCTTGTTCCGCATTGGGCCAACTGGGATCATTTCAACGAGCTCGATAAGAAAGGTCTGGCGATGTATGGCCAGATGACCGCCGGTTCGTGGATCTATATCGGAACGCAGGGCATCGTGCAGGGCACCTATGAAACCTTCATGGAGGCGGGGCGTCAGCATTATGATGGAAACCTCTCTGGCCGCTGGATTCTGACGGCTGGCCTTGGCGGCATGGGCGGTGCACAACCGCTTGCCGCCGTGATGGCGGGTGCTTGTTGTCTGGCGGTGGAATGTGACGAAACGCGCGCCGATTTCCGCCTGCGCACCCGTTATGTCGATGAAAAGACGCATGATCTGGACGAAGCGCTTGCGATGATCAGCGCCTGGACCAAGGCGGGCGAAGCGAAATCAGTGGCCCTGATCGGCAATGCCGCCGATATCTATCCAGAGCTGGTGAAACGCGGTGTGCGTCCCGATATTGTGACTGATCAAACCTCGGCCCATGATCCGGTTCACGGCTATTTGCCGCAGGGCTGGACCGTTGCGGAATGGCGCGCGAAGCAGGAAAGCGACCCGAAAACCGTTGAGAAGGCCGCGCGCGCCTCAATGAAGATCCATGTTGCGGCGATGGTGGATTTCTGGAATGCGGACATTCCGACGCTCGATTACGGAAACAACATCCGTCAGGTCGCGCAAGAGGAGGGCCTGAAGGATGCCTTCGCCTTTCCGGGTTTCGTGCCTGCCTATATCCGCCCGCTGTTCTGCCGGGGCATCGGGCCATTCCGGTGGTGTGCTTTGTCGGGTGATCCCGAGGATATCTACAAAACCGATGCGAAGGTGAAAGAGCTGATCGACGATCCGCATTTGCACAACTGGCTGGACATGGCGCGGGAGCGTATTTCGTTTCAGGGGCTGCCGGCGCGTATCTGTTGGGTCGGCCTTGGCCAGCGTCATAGGCTGGGGCTGGCGTTCAATGAAATGGTGCGGAATGGTGAGCTTTCTGCGCCCGTTGTCATTGGGCGCGACCATCTGGACAGTGGATCGGTTGCGTCGCCAAACCGTGAAACAGAGGCGATGAAGGATGGATCTGACGCGGTGTCGGACTGGCCGTTGTTGAACGCGATGCTGAACGTCGCGGGTGGTGCGACATGGGTGTCGCTTCACCATGGCGGTGGCGTCGGGATGGGGTTTTCGCAGCATTCGGGAATGGTCATTTGCTGTGATGGCAGCGAGGACGCCGACCGGCGCCTTGCGAATGTCCTGTGGAATGACCCCGCGACAGGTGTCATGCGCCACGCTGATGCGGGATATGAGATTGCGTTGGATTGCGCGCGCGAACAGGGGCTTAATCTGCCGGGTATTTTGGACCGATAATCGTCTGCCCCGGTTTACGAAAAATGGCGACCAATTGGTCGCCATTTCTATTTATTCGTTGTCTTCCGAACACTAACCGATCTGGTCAGAGGTTCCGTTCAACCTCGGTCCGCTCAAAGATCTCGATCACGTCGTCCGGGCGGATATCGTCGTAGTTCTCGAACGCCATCCCGCATTCCTGACCTGATTGCACCTCTGGCACTTCATCCTTGAAGCGCTTGAGTGTTTTCAGCGTACCTTCGTGGATCACCACGTTGTCGCGCAACAGGCGGACACCGGCAGAGCGGCGCGCCACACCTTCGGTGACGATACAACCTGCCACCTTGCCGACGTTGGAGACCTTGAAGACCTCCTTGATGCTGGCATAACCGATGAACTTCTCCTGAATTTCGGCAGAGAGCAGGCCAGACGCGGCTTTCTTCACGTCATCCACAAGATCGTAAATCACCGAGTAATACCGGATTTCCACGCCTTTTTGGTTCGCCGTGTTCCGGGCAGTGGCATTGGCCCGCACGTTGAAGCCAAAGACCGGCGCGCCGGAGGCTTCGGCAAGGCCGATATCGGTTTCGGTGATGGCGCCAACACCGGAATGAAGGACACGCACGCGCACTTCTTCGTTGCCGATCTTTTCCATGGCCTGCACGATCGCCTCTGCAGAACCCTGCACATCGGCCTTGACCAGAATAGGCAGTTCACTGACGTTTTCGTTTTCTTTTGCGTTGGCCATCAACTGTTCCAGCGTCGTCGCTGCACCAGCTGCTGCGCGTTTTTCCTTGGCCGCTTTTTCGCGATACTCAGCGATTTCACGGGCCTGCGCATCGGTTTCGACGACGTTCAGAACGTCACCTGCTTCGGGCGTGCCGTTCAGGCCAAGCACCTCAACCGGGACGGATGGGCCAGCTTCCTTGACCCGCTCGCCCTTGTCGTTGATCAGCGCGCGGACCTTACCGTGCTGTTCGCCCACAACAAAGATGTCGCCCTGACGCAATGTGCCGTTCTGGACCAGAACGGTCGCCACGGGTCCGCGGCCCACATCAAGCTGCGCCTCGATCACGGCACCTTCGGCAGCGCGGTCGGGATTGGCTTTCAGTTCAAGGATCTCGGCCTGCAGCGCAATCGCCTCAAGCAGGTCATCCAGACCCTGACCGGAGATGGCGGAAACCTCAACATCCTGCACATCGCCGGACATCTTTTCGACGATGACTTCGTGCTGCAACAGATCGGTGCGCACTTTGTCCGGGTTCGCCTCTGGCTTGTCGATCTTGTTGATCGCCACGATCATCGGAACGTCTGCCGCCTTGGCGTGGTTGATCGCCTCAATCGTCTGCGGCATCACTGCGTCATCAGCTGCCACAACAAGCACAACGATATCAGTCACCTGGGCCCCGCGCGAACGCATCGACGTAAACGCCGCGTGGCCGGGTGTATCGAGGAATGAAAGGACGGAGCCGCCCTCGGTTTTCACCTGATAGGCACCGATATGCTGGGTAATCCCTCCAGCCTCGCCAGCGACAACTTTCGCATTCCGAATCGCATCAAGCAGTGATGTTTTACCGTGGTCGACATGCCCCATGATCGTGATGATCGGTGGGCGCGCCTGCAGGTCTTCGGGCTTGTCTTCGACAGTCTGAATGACGTCCTCGACATCGGCATCAG
Source organism: uncultured Paracoccaceae bacterium (assembly GCA_947500055.1). Lineage (GTDB taxonomy): Bacteria > Pseudomonadota > Alphaproteobacteria > Rhodobacterales > Rhodobacteraceae > Yoonia. The sequence continues at coordinate 469,404 of CANMQO010000002.1, read as the reverse complement.
ATACACGCACGACGGTGTGACCAAATTCTTCGATAATCAATTCGGCGGTATCGGCATCAATCGTCTGGTTCTGGGTCGCCATGATGCCGTTTGTCATCAGCGCCTTGACCACATCAGCAACACGTTCGGTCATCCGGTTGGCCAGCTCAGATACGGTAATCGCCTCTGGCAGGGCCACTTCGCGGAATACCTTTTCACGCTCGGCAGACACGCCCATTGCCTTGGCGCGGGCGCGGTCCTGCTTGCGTTTCATCGCCGCCATGGAACGTTGGCGACCCCCCTCGCGGCCGGCCATCGCATCATTCAGCGTCAGTTTGCCTGACCGGCGGCCATCATCGGAACGTCCGCCCGGCTTTGTTTTGTTGGTCCGGTCATTCTTGGTGTCACGCTCGCGGTCAACTTTCGCCCGTGTTGGGCGGTCAACAGCGGTTTCACCTGGTACGGCTGCTGCTGGAGGCGGCGCATCGGCTGCCGCTTTCTTGCGCGCGGCTTCTTCCTTCTTGCGTTCTTCTTCCTCGGCCTTGGCCTTGGCGCGTTCTTCGCGGGCTTTGTCTTCGGCCTCCTTGGCCTCGATCTCGGCCCGGCGGGCCTCACGTTCGGCGGCGCGTGCCTTTTCCTCGGCTTCGCGTTTGGCCTGTTCTTCGGCCTCGCGTGCCTTGGCGTTGGCCAGCGCCTTCATCCGGCGTTCAAGTTCCGCATCCGAAATGCCGGCAGGTCGCTTGGACGGGTCACCGCCAACCGGGCCAGCGGGTTTGCCAGTTGGTTTCGCCGCACCGGGCTTTGGTACCACAACGCGCTTGCGTTTGGTTTCCACCACGACGTTCTTGGTCCGCCCATGGCTGAAACTCTGCTTCACGTTGCTTGGACGCGAACCACCCAGGCCGAGTGTCTTTTTACCGTCGTTATCGCTCATCTAGCTTCTTTATCCTTCCCGGAGGCCGCATCGCCGCCGTTCCCTTCGCGCAAACCGCGTAGCTTTGTGGCTTCCTCTACAACACGATTGCTGAGTCCACCAGTGGCAAGCGCGCCATGTATCACAGTTTGCCGCCCAAATGCCAAACCCAATTCGGTTGACGTCAGACAGCCAAAGTAGCGGGCGCCCTCTGGCGTCCATAGTTTCGCTTTGCCCCGTTCCGACCCGTCAGAGGCCTGCAACAGAACCCGGACCCGCTCACCACCGGCGAGCCAGCCCTTTACCTTTTCAAATCCACAGACCGCGCGGCCCGATTTCCGGGTCAATGCGATCAGATCAATCGTGTGGCGGGTCAGTTGCCGTTCGATTTCGTCGGCCAGCCCGTCAGGCACTGTTACCGCCTGTTTTGCCGCCCGCGAGAATTGACCTTTTCCGGCCTCTTCCAGCGCCTTGCGGTCAGCCGTAACATACATGCCGCGCCCGGGCAGTTTGCCGAGCACATCAGGAAAGACCTGATTATCCGGCCCCACAACAAAGCGGATCAGCCCAGCCTTTGGCTGCACCTCTCCCGTGACGATGCATTTGCGTTCCGCATCGCCGCGTTCCTTGTTATGACCCCCGCGCGCCATCTGTTCGGACCCCGAAGGCCTGCGATCAGGCCTCCGTTTCCTCTTCTTCGGTGGCTTCCTCTTCGGCCTCCGCCTCAAGATCGGCCGGATCGACCCAGCCCAGCATGACACGGGCGGTCATGACCATATTCTGCGCCTCTTCGAGCGAGACATCAAATGGTTCCAGAACCCCGTCATCCTTGACCCGCTCGCCATCGATTGTGGTCCAGCCACCGGCCAGCTCCCAATCCGCACAGGTCGCGAAATCTTCCAGCGTTTTGACGCCGTCCTGACCCAGTGCTTCGAGCATCTGCGGTGTCAGCCCTTCGAAGCTTACAAGACTGTCTTCAACGCCCAATGCACGCGCGGCTTCCATCGCCTTTTTCGCCTGCGCATCAAGGTAATCACGGGCACGGGCCTGCAATTCGCCTGCTGTCGCCTCATCCACGCCTTCGATAACCAGCAGTTCTTCCAACTCGACATAGGCCACTTCTTCGAGGTTGGTGAACCCTTCCGATACCAGTAGTTGGGCAAAGAACTCGTCCAGATCAAGGGTATCCATGAACAACTTCGTCCGCAGTTCAAACTCTGCCTGACGCCGCTTGGATTCCTCTTCCTCGGTCATGATGTCGATATCGAGGCCAGTCAACTGGCTGGCAAGCCGCACGTTCTGACCACGCCGCCCAATGGCGAGCGAAAGCTGTTCTTCGGGCACGACAACTTCGATTTTGCCGGCTTCTTCGTCCAGAACGACCTTGGCAACCTCGGCCGGTTGCAGTGCGTTCACGAGGAACGTTGGCATATCTTCATTCCATGGAATGATGTCGATCTTTTCGCCCTGCAATTCGTTCACAACGGCCTGGACCCGGCTACCGCGCATACCAACACAGGCACCGACAGGGTCGATAGAATTATCATAGCTGATCACGGCGATCTTGGCGCGAGAACCGGGGTCACGGGCAACGGCCTTGATCTCGATAATGCCTTCATAGATTTCGGGCACTTCCATTTTGAAGAGTTCGGCCATGAATTCCGGCGCTGTCCGGCTGAGGAAAATCTGCGGGCCGCGCTGTTCACGGCGCACTTCCTTGATGTAGCAGCGGATGCGGTCATTGGGGCGGTATGCCTCGCGACCGATCTTTTCGTTGCGGCGCAGCACGGCCTCGCCCGCGCCGACATCCACGATGACGTTGCCGTATTCCTCGCGCTTGACCAGCGCGTTGATGATCGTACCCGCCTTGTCTTTGAATTCTTCGTATTGCTTGTCACGCTCAGCTTCGCGAACCTTTTGCAGGATCACCTGCTTGGCCGATTGGGCGGCGATCCGGCCCAGTTCAACAGGTGGGACTTCTTCGATCAGCTGCTGGCCGACCTCGGGGTTTTCCATATATTGCTTGGCTTGTTCGACGGTGAACTCGGCCTGATAATTTTCAAGCTCTTCATCCTCGACCACGGTGCGGACGCGGGTGAATGTCGCCTTGCCCGTCTTGCGGTCGATGGACACGCGAATGTCCATTTCCGCGCCGTAGCGGGATTTCGCAGCCCGGGCGAGCGATTCTTCCATCGCTTCGACCACCAGATTGGGGTCGATCATCTTTTCGCGTGCCACCGCCTCTGCTGTTTGCAAAAGCTCTAGCTGGTTGGCTGATGTGATTGCCATCTATGTGTTCTCCTCGCCATCGATGATGGTTTCGATTTCGTCAAACTGGGCCTCGTCGATCTGGCCCGCATCCTTGCGTCCGCGCAAAACATCGCGGATCAGTTCATCTGTCAGCACCAGTTTGGCATCTGACAGCCATTCAAATTTCAGACCAACAGTGCCTTCGGTGATGTTGATCAGAACTTCGTCACCTTCAATGCCGGCCAGTTCACCTTTGAACCGGCGGCGCCCGTCGATCAGCTGTTCGGTTTCAATCTTGGCCTCAAAACCCTGCCATTGGTCAAAATCTTTCAGCCTGGTCAGTGGCCGGTCGATACCGGGGCTAGAAACCTCAAGATTATATTCGTCAATGATCGGATCCTCGACATCCAGAACGGCGCTGAGGGCGGTGGAAATCTGCCCGCATTCGTCAACTTCGATCTGGCCGTCGGGGCGTTGAACCATGATTTGCAGGACCGTGTCCTTCCCGCTCATCATGCGGACACGCACGACTTCGAACCCCATGTCCTCGACAACGGGGGTGATGATTTCGGCAACACGCCGATCTATCGCTGCTTTTGCAATCAGGTCATTCATCGATCAAAACCGCCTATGTTGCGGCACAAAAAAACGGGCGCGCGGCCCGTTGATATTTCCCGGTGGAGCCTTGGGGGTGGAAGCCAAAACGCCGCTGTTGATCGTCATATACGCGCCCCTTGCCGAGTCTGCAAGGGTGGTTTGGGCGCGAAAACACAGGATTCCGCCCACGGTGCCGGAAAGGTGTTTTTTATCAAGCTGCTAAGTCAAGTTTGGGCCGTCGGCATCGCGTCGGATATGCGTCGGCAAAGCGTCGGGCAGTTTTGCCGGGTGCTGCAACAAATTGTTAACCTTTACAACGGGAGTAACCGGGCATTGTGAAAGCCACCTTAATCATCCGTCCATTTCGCATCGCGATGGGTGCCGTCGCAATAAGGTTTGTTGCCCGACAGCCCACAACGGCAAAGTACGTATTTGCCCGGTGCGGCCCCTTCGGCCCGGTCTTCGGTTGGCGCCGGAATATCGCGGATCCAGTAAGGTCCGTTCTTTTCAATTTCGATCTGCGACCGGTCGGCATAGCGGTGGTCAGGGCCTGCAAATGACAACGCGCCAGACGGGCAGGCGGCAATCACCGCCTCCAATTCGGCCATGGTGCCATTGTCGGGCTGCACCCAGGGCTTTTGGGCCGGGTTAAAGATATTGCTGGCCAGCCTGCCGCATCCGGCGGCATGGGAGCAGAGAAGCGGGTTGTAATTCACCGTTGCTTCCTTGCCTTCATAGGCGATGACCCGATCACGCCCGGCAGGTGTGCCACCCCGGCTTTCGAAACCGGCATCCTTGTGGCTGCCATCGCAGAAAGGTTTGTTCCTGGACGCGCCGCAGCGACAGAGCGCCATGACCGGCTTGGTTTCAATGTCCCCGTCCGGTCCGCTGAATGATGCGACCCCTGATACCACTAGCGGGCCGTTCTCGCGCTCTTCGATTTTTGGCTTTGTCATTGTTCTAACTCCACTGGTGTTTGTGGGAGTATATCAGAGCAACTGATTTGCTTTGCATCTTTATTGCGATTGCCGCTTGCGGGACGAACAAACGCTTATTTCCCCGCACCCGATATCTGCTGGCGAGACGACACTTGAAAACCCCAGTTGTTGCTCTAAGCTTCCTCTATGTCCTTGGGATGCGCTCTTTCAACGCAGGCGAAATGTCTGAAGGCCATGCTCAGCTTGAAAGCTAAGCGTGCCAGGCGACCTGGGCGCATACCGTTCGCCAGGATGCGCGCGGGCCCAGGGCTCTCCTTCCTCTGAACAAGCAAGATCTACATCTCAAGAGAAGGGACAATCATGTCTTCACATGATCGGGCACGCTTTATCGCCTATGCAAACGCGCAGCGCCATCCGGGCGACTTTTTCAACGCCGCATCTGCCTTTTATCACTCCGAATGCACCATTAACGTCGTGCACCCGATAAATACCATAAGCGGCGTTGATGCCTATCAGCGAGACTTTGTCGAGGCATTACAACACAGCTTTGACGGCCTCTATCGTCGCGATGATATCATTATGGCCGGGGATTTTGACGGACAATCATGGGTCAGCGCAACGGGGTACTATGCCGGGCGTTTTTCCCGCGACTGGATTGGCATTCATGCCAGCAAGGAGCTTTGCTTTCTTCGCTTTGGCGAATTTCACCGAATGGAAGACGGGCAGGCCGCAGAAAGCTACATTTTTCTCGACATACCGGAACTGATGATCGCATGCGGGCAATGGCCCATCGATATTGGCCCTGCGATCTCTCGTGGGTATACCGGCATGATCCCTGGCCCCGCGACCCAGGACGGGATCATCAAGAACGCCCCGGACCCCGCCGAAGGTGAGCATAGCTATCGGCTTGTCACGGACATGCTGGCCCAGCTTGCTACCAAAGACGAGGCATGGCGGCCCTACTGGCATGAAAATATGATGTGGTATGGGCCCGGTGCCTTTGGATCGTTCATCGGCGTTGATCAATTTGCGTCGTTTCAGGTGCCGTTTGAATCGCAATTCGAAGGTTGGTCGGGCGGTTCCGCGAACAATGGCATGACCAGACATTTCACCCGCTTTGGCGAGGGCAACTACACCTGCTCAGGCGGGTGGCCATCCCTGACGGGTGTGAACGTCAAACCGTTTCTGGGACAGGGCCCCACCAGTGAAAGGGTCTTCATGCGCGTCTGCGATTGGTGGCGAAGGGAGGGAGATCTTTTGACCGAAAACTGGGTATTCGTGGATATCCCGCATGTGCTTTTGCAAATGGGCTATGATTGTTTTCGGTGAACGAAAGCGGACGAAGCGCCATTTCGCTGCGGCTGCGCGAATGTCGGTTTTCCAACTTCAAAGAAAAGACCGACAAATGCATTTTTATAGGTTGTCTCGCAATCCAACTCCTTTGCCCTTAGTCTGCAAACAACCTTGTCCGATGGGCTTCCTTATGCGCTTTTTTCCACGCTTACTTCCTAGTATTTTTGTCATCATCGTCGCGGCAACTGTTGTCCGAGGCGACAACACAGCGTCAGATTTTCCAAGCCCGGATCAGATACGTGAACATTATCACGAAGAAGCAACCATTTGGCCGACGATACCCCGCACCGCTTTACTGGCATTTGTCGCGGCAGAGGATCGCAACTTCTTTGAACGGCCATCTCAAAACTCGACCATCACGCAACAGATTGGACGTTGGTATCCTCAACCAGGGACAGGAAAACTCCAAAGAGTAGCGCTTTCGTTTGTAATCAGTGAAGCGCTCTCACATGACGAGGTTTTAAACTGGTATGCGAACCAAATTTTCCTTGGGCAAACCTGTTTTGGTATTTCAAGAGCAGCCATTGCTTACTTTGGACGACCTGTTGTTGATTTGAAACTTGAGGAAATCGCTTACCTCGCAGCACTTCCCAAGGCCCCAGTGCATTTCCATCCTGTTAGATCATACGACCGGGCCGTTGAGCGAAGAAATTTCGTGCTGTTGGAAATGTTGGAAGCAGGGTTCATATCAAACGAGGAAGCTGAAATTGCTATCCAGACAGCCTTAATCGTACGCGTACCGTTGGAACGCTGCGAACTGGAAGAATAGCTGACATTCATTCTCGGCGCCGCATCCGTCACCTTGGGCTCAGACTGCCATTTGAGGGCGGATTGAGCAATCCCAGCATGGGCCGGTCCACTTAACAGTAGTCCACATAAGAAAGGCCCCGCTGTTGTGCGGGGCCTTTTGATTGGCTTGCTGTCAGGTCTATGCCACTGACCAGCGTTCGGCCATCCGGCCGTTATCCATTTGCCAGAGGTTACCCACGGTATCAGGTGAGCTGATCCGGTTATTCACCGCCTGAACGTAGTTGGCGAACATTGGCACCAGAACGCCACCTTCGTCGCGCAGGATCTGTTGCATTTCGCCGTATTGTTCGCGGCGCTTGTCGCTGTCGAGCTCTGCCCGTGCGGAAAGCAGCAGTTCCTGGAACCGCGGATGATCCCATTGGCTGTCATTCCATGGCACGCCCGCCTCGTAAGCGGTTGAGAACATCCAATCCTCGGTCGCCCGGCCGGACCAGTAACAGGCGCAGAATGGTTTCTTCAGCCAGACATTTGACCAATAGCCGTCAGCAGGTTCCTGGACCACGTTGATATTAATCCCACCAGCAGAGGCAGATGCCTGGAAGAGTTGTGCCGCATCGACGGCCCCTTCAAACGCAGCGTTGGAGGCTGACAGGTCGATATTGATACTGTCGAGGCCCGCCTCTTTGAGGTAGAATTTGGCCTTGTCCGGGTCATAGGCCAGCTGTTCCATATCGCCGGCATAGTACTGGTTGGCAGGTCCGATTGGTGTGTCGTTACCGACCTGACCGTGGCCCAGCAAAATCTTGTCGACCATTTCCTGACGGTTGATCCCGTGTTTCAGGGCGCGGCGTACATTCGCGTCGTCAAACGGTGCCGTACCAGTCAGCATCGGGAAGGTGTAATGCTGGTTACCTGTCACTTCCTGAATGCGCAGCGCGGGGTTGGCCCGCAGCAAGGCTTCGGTTTTGAAATCGATCCGGTTGATCGCATCAACCTGACCGGTCATCAGCGCGTTCATCCGGGCAGTGTTGTCGTTAATGGCGATATATTCGACCTCATCAAAGAAGCCCGCGCTGTCACCTTTGTAGTGATCGGCGTAGCGGGTGGCGACCATGCGCACACCGGGGTCGAAGGATTTCACCTGATAGAGGCCCGTGCCGATACCGTTGGCGATCGCCTCTTCGATCTGGCCTGCGGGGAACATCAGGATGTGATAATCCGACATCAGATAGGGGAAGTCAGCATTGCCAGCGGCCAGGGTGAACTGGACCTGATGGTCGGTGATCTTCTTCATGTCGGTAATGGCTTCGACGATTGGCTTGGCCGCCGACTTGGATTCTTCACCCAGGTGCATCTGCAGCGATTCAATCACGTCGTCAGCACCGAATGCCTTGCCATTGTGGAAAGTCACGCCCTGGCGCAGGTTGAATGTCCAGGTTTTGGCATCTGCGCTGGCTTCCCAGCTTTCGGCCAATTCGCCCTTGAGCGATCCGTCTGCTGCGATTTCGGTCAGGCTGTCAAACACGCAGCCCTGCGCTGATGCGATCATGAAAAGATCGGAATGTGTCCGACCATCCCAGCTGTCGGTTGTGTTGGCGCCTGAGAGGCCTGCCGTCAGCTTGCCGCCGCGCGTCTGTGCCCGCAGCGGCATGCCGGAAAGGCCAAGCACGCCTGCGGCGGCGCCCGATTTCAATAGACCGCGTCTACTTATTCCATTCATGTTGAGTTTCTCCCTGTTTCATTCGTGCGACGCTGTTGCGTCGTTTGATTCGGTTTACATCTTATCAACTGCTGCATCGCCGATGTTATCAACCCCGCGTTCCGCGAGCAGATTTGTCAGCCAGTCCGGATCCATTTCCGGCACCGATGACAAAAGCAGATCGGTATAGGCGTGATGCGGTGGCCGGAACATTTCGTCCTTCTGGCCCTGTTCGATCACACGTCCATCCTTCATCACAACCACCTCGTCTGCGATGGCTTTCACCGTCGCAAGGTCGTGCGTGATGAACATATAAGAAAGCGACAGTTGATCCTGCAATCGCGCCAATAGTCGCAGAATACCTTCCGCCACAAGTTGGTCGAGCGCTGATGTCACCTCATCACAGATGATGAATTTCGGTTCTGCTGCCAGCGCCCTTGCGATCCCGATCCGCTGCTTCTGACCGCCAGACAGTTCGGATGGCAGTCGGTTGTAATATTCCGTTGGTTCCAGTTCGATCTGCTCCAGAAGCGCATCGACCCGCTTGCGCTTTTCCGCCCCGGTCAGCCCCAGATAGAATTGGACGGGACGCGCGATAATCTGCCCGATCGACATACGCGGGTTGAGGGCCGTATCGGCCATCTGATAGATCATCTGGACCTGCCGCAGCTGGTCTTTGCTGCGCTTGCGATAATCAGGTGGCAGCGCTTCACCATCCAGCATGATCTGTCCTGCGGTCGGCGGCAAAAGCCCGGTGATACACCGTGCCGTGGTTGATTTACCTGACCCGCTTTCGCCCACAACGGCGACGGTTCGCCCGCTATGCATGTCAAAGCTGACATCATAGAGCACCGGCACTTTGCCATAGGCCGCATCGACATTCTGGACACTGATCACGGGGACTGCCCCGGTAGCGACGGCAGGCTTTTGCGGCCGTTCGAAACTGCGCACCGCCCAGAGCGATTTGGTGTATTCCTGCGTCGGTGCCGAAAGCATGGTCCGCGTGTCGGCGGTTTCGACCTCGTCACCTTTCAACAGAACCTTGATCCGGTCCGCCATCTGCGCCACGACCGCCAGATCATGCGTGATGTATATCGCGGCCGTGTTGTATTGTTCCACGATGTCGCGGATCGACGCCAAAACCTCGATCTGGGTGGTGACGTCCAGCGCTGTTGTCGGTTCGTCAAAGATGATCAGATCAGGCCTGCACGACATGGCCATTGCCGTCATTGCGCGCTGCAATTGTCCGCCCGACACCTGATGTGGATAGCGAAACCCGATTTCCTCGGGGTTGGGCAGGCGAAGTTTGCGGTAAAGCTCTATTCCGTCTTCTTCACTGGCGCTGCGGTCGTTGACCCCGTGTTGCACTGGCCCTTCGATATGCTGGTCGATCAGCTTGTGGGCGGGGTTAAAGCTGGCGGCGGCTGACTGCGCCACATAGGCAATGCGTTTGCCCAACAGGTCGCGTTTGGTTGCGGCAGAGGCACTCAGCAGGTCGATCCCGTCAAATTCTACTGTGCCTTCGCTGATCCGCACCCCGTCGCGGGTATACCCCATGGCGGCCAGACCAAGCGTAGATTTGCCAGCGCCGGATTCGCCGATCAGCCCCAACACCTCGCCCCGGGCAAGTGTCAGGTCGACGCCATTGATGATCGGGCTCCAGGTTTCGTCGCTGCGCCCTTCGAGCTTGATCCCACGGATTTTGACAAGTGGTTCTTCGCTCATTCTTTCAGCCCCGAGGATTTATGCAGCATCCAGTCGACCACGAAATTCACCGCAACGGTCAGAAGCGCGATGGCCCCGGCAGCAAGCAGTGGCACCGATGCTGCTAGAGGTGCATATTCAGCGAAAGCTATCAAATTTCCCAGATCGCGTACCATCGTCCCCCAGTCTGCTAACGGCGGCTGGATACCTACGCCCAAGAAAGAGAGCGCCGCAATTGTCAGGAAAACAAAACAGAACCGCAGCCCAAATTCAGCAAGCAGTGGCGCAGTGGCGTTTGGCAGGATTTCTTTGAAAACCAGATATCCATGACCTTCACCACGAAGTTTAGCCGCTTCTATGTAGTCCATCACAACAATCGTTTGGCCAACCGCGCGGGTAAGACGAAAGACACGTGTGCTGTCAATTATAGCTATGATCAGAATCATAAATACAGTCAGCGGGATACCCAATTGAGGTGCCCAAACGCTTGCAATCGTCATTAGCAGCAATGCAAAGATCAGCGATGGGATCGCCATCAATACGTCAACCGCACGAGATAGAATTTGGTCCAGCCAGCCACCGAAAACAGCGGCGGTGAAGCCGAGTGTTCCGCCTAGGAGGAATGCAAGCACGGTTGTCAGAAAAGCAATACCAACAGTGTTCTGTGCGCCATAAATCAACCTGCTAAGCATATCGCGGCCGATTTGATCAGTTCCAAAGGGATAATTAGGGTCTGTACCAGCGGGTACATTAGCAGCAACACCCTGAAGTATTTCTTCCTGCCCATGTGGCGCGATCAAACCAGAAAAAACAGTTAACACCGCATAAATCAGGATCGTCAGGATGCCGAAAGACGCGGTCAGCGGCATGGAGCGGAACATCTTGCGGCTCCATGCGGTGCCGACGGTGCGGCCCAGAATGCGGAACAGCCATGCCGCGATGGCAAAGATGATAAACCCTTCAATGGCGATGCGCAGGAAGAAGAACTTGTTGGCGATTGCGGTGTCTTCGCTACGGCCTTGCATGTAGGCCCATGCCAGCCAAAGCACCACAACCGTGCCCAGAACATAGCCATAAGCCACGCCATAAGGCATATCGCGGAACCTCGGCGCGTTGCCGGTGACTGTTTGGCCCGCGAACCGGAACACCCATGCAATGGCGGCCATTCCCAGAAGTGCTGCAACAAACCAGATCATTTCGGATGCCTCAGCCGTGGGTTGGACAGGATCGACATGATGTCGGCCGTCAGGTTCAACAGGATATATGCCGTTGCAAAGATCAGGCAGCAGGCCTGCACAACGGGAATGTCGCGGATTTTTACGCTATCGACGAATAGCTGACCAATGCCCGGATAGACGAACACCACCTCGACCACGACAACGCCGGTGATCAGATAAGCAAGGTTTAGTGCGATGACGTTGATGATCGGGGCCAGAGCGTTGGGCAGGGCGTGTTTGACGATGACGCGCATCGGCGACAGACCCTTCAGCCGAGCCATTTCGATGTAAGGGGATGCCAGCAGATTGATGATCGCCGCGCGGGTCATCCGCATCATATGCGCAGTCACCACCAGCGTGAGCGTCAGTGCCGGTAGCAGGGATTTCTGCAACCGCTCGCTGAACGCCATACCTTCATAGATATTCGACAGCGATGGCAGGATCGGGTTCAGCACCGCCAGAAACAGGATCAGGATATAGGCAAGAAAGAATTCCGGGCTCGAGATTGACGACAGAGTGGTGATATTCGCCGCCCGATCAAACACCGAATTGCGATAAAGTGCGGCCAACACACCCAGGGTGATCGACAGGGGCACCGCGATGATGGCCGTGACCATCGCAAGGAACATGGTGTTGGCAAACCGCGGCGCGATTTGTGCGGCCACGGTCGTGGCGCCTGAGTCCGTACCGGTAAAGCTGGCAAAGTTCGCCTGCGCAAAACTTGTCCCCAGGTCACCCTGCAGAACACCGCCCAGCCAATCAAAATAGCGGGTCAGTGGCGGCTGATCCAAGCCAAGATCGCGCCGAATCGATGCAACTGCGTCGGGTGTTGCCCCTTGCCCCAGAATGTTCTGCGCAAAGTCCCCCGGCAGCAGATTTACCGCCACGAAAATCACGATAGAAACGATAAGCAGAGTCAGCGCGCCAAGTGCCAAGCGCTGTAGGATGATCGTCAGGACGTTGCCCAAATGTCTGGATTCCCCGTTTGTTACGTGAACCTTAACGGCAGGTTTTCGTCTGTAAACCCTAAAGCGTTCCCCGAAAACCGCTTTACAGCCCAAGAACGCGCCTTTGGGCGCCCATCAGATCCATGGTCCGCACCAGTTCTGCGCTTATGCCTGGTTCTGACAAAGCATGTCCGGCCCGACCCACGAAAGTCAGCCGTGACTTGGGCCAGGCCTGGGCCAGTTTATGGGCCGAAACCGGCGGGCAGATCATATCATAGCGTCCCTGCACGATAACACCGGGGATCTGCGCGATCCTGGCCATCCGGTCGGGATGCAGGATCTGCTGCTCCTCGGTCAGGAACCCGTTATTGTAGAAATAGTGGTTCTCGAGCCGCGCAAAAGCGCGCGCGTAATCTGCCGGACTCTCCCCGGTGATCCCGTCACTGTCGATGGAAGCCAGCGCATTTTCCCATGACGCCCAAGCCCGCGCATATCGGGTTTCCAGCGGTAGATCGCCGGAAAACAGTCGCCGGTGATAGGCACCGATCAGGTTGTCTTGTTCGTCTGATGGGATCAGGCTGGCAAACCTGTCCCACAGATCCGGCCAGAATTTCCCTGCGCCACCACCATAGAACCAATCCAGCTCAGGCTTTGTCATCAGGAAGACGCCACGCAGGGTCAATGCGGCAACATGGTCCGGGTGGGCCTGCGCATAGATCAGGGCAAGCGTGGCGCCCCAGCTGCCGCCAAATACGATCCAGCGGTCGATTTGCAGGGTCGTCCTGATCCGTTCGATATCCGCGACCAGATGCCAGGTCGTGTTCGCCTCAACGCTTGCATGTGGCCGCGATCGGCCGCAGCCACGCTGATCAAACAGCACGATGCGAAAGATGTTCGGATCGAAATACCGCCGCATCGCCGGGCTGCATCCGCCGCCGGGCCCGCCATGCAGAACAACAACCGGCACCCCATCAGGATTGCCGCATTGTTCGACGTAAATCCGGTGCCCATCACCGACTTCGATCATTTGCTGATCGAAGGGGTCAATCGGCTGATAAAGATGCGCGCCTGCGCGCTTTTGTCCTACGACTTTATCCATATGCGTCCTATATCGCGTAATAAGACGCCTGACCATCATCCGGAGCCCCAAAAATGTCCGCAACGGCCACCAATACCGTCGACCCATCAGAGATCGCCAAATTTGAGGCAATTGCAGCTGAATGGTGGGATCTGGAGGGTAAGTTCAAGCCGCTTCACATGATGAACCCGGTGCGCCTGGATTACATCACATCCCAGATCGCGGCCGAGTTTGGTCGCGATCTGGCCGGGCCCGCCCCGTTTGAAGGGTTGCGCATCCTTGATATAGGCTGTGGTGGTGGTTTGTTATGTGAACCCATGGCCCGATTGGGCGCCACGATTGTGGGGGCCGATGCCGCCGAGCGGAATATCCCGGTGGCCCGCGTCCATGCGGAGCAATCCGGGCTGCAGATCGACTACCGCCATATCACCGCAGAGGCCCTGGCCGAGGCTGGCGAACAGTTTGATGCGGTTTTGAACATGGAAGTCATCGAACATGTGGCTGACCCGCAGGCCTATCTGAATGCATGCCATGCGCTGCTGAAACCGGGGGGCATCCATATCTGTTCGACCATCAACCGAAATCCCAAATCCTTTGCCATGGCGATTGTCGGGGCCGAATGGGTGATGCGCTGGCTGCCAAAGGGGACGCATGAGTGGTCGAAATTCATCACCCCGGATGAATTGTTTTCCCTGTTGGAAAAGGCCGGAATGACACCGGTGGATCGCAAGGGCTTCGTGTTCAATTTTGCGCGGTTCACATGGTCAATTTCGGACCGCGATCTTTCGGTGAACTATGTCACTGCTGCAACGAAACCAGCCTGATCCCTACCGAACGCAACCCAGGCAATCAGACGCATGGCAGGAAAAATCTGCGTCCGCAGATTTTTCGGCGTCACGCATATTGGTATGACGGGTCGCGTCTGAAAAAAATCTGGACAGATTTTTTTGCCCGCGTGTCATTTCGGGAAAAGCGCCTACGCCAGACCATTCAACTTTTGGCGCAGTGCCCGCAATACTGGCAGGGCGGTGCGCACTTTGTCCTCGCCGACCTTGTTCACGACGTCCGCGATGACCGGCGCAATCGCGGCCAATGCCGCATCACGGGCCGACTGGCCTGATGGGCTGATCGATACAAGTTTGCGTCTTGCGTCATCCCAGTCGGGGCGGATATGCACCCAGCCTGCCCATTCCAGCTTATGCAGCGTATTTGTCATCGCCCCGCGCGTCAGGTGAAATGTCTTGGCCAGTTGTGCGGGCGTCCGTTCCTCTCCGGATTGGGCCAGATGGTTCAGCACTGCGAAATGCGACAACTCCATCCCCTTGGGCAACACCTTGGCCACCGAGGCGCGGGCAAGTTGGTCCACGATCAGTATCTCGCTGAACAGCGAAACAGCCAGACTTTGCGATGTATCAGACATCCGGGCCCTCAAAAGCGCGGTCATGGGTCAATGCCGCGATGCGTTTGCGGCTTTTTGACACTTCCGCAGGGTCAAGATCAACCATGGCGATGCCCGGCTGTGTCCCCATGTCCACCAGAACCTCGCCCCAGGGCGAAATGGCCATGCTGTGCCCATAGGTTTCACGCGGTTTGCCGGTGCTGACGACATGCTGCCCGGTTTGCGCTGCGGCCAGAACGTAACAACCGGTTTCGATCGCCCGCGCCCGCAACAGCGGTTCCCAGTGGGCGGCCCCGGTCACCGGTGAAAAAGCTGCCGGGATCAGCAAAACCTCGGCCCCGGCATGTGCCAGTGCCCGGTGAAGATAGGCAAAGCGGATATCATAGCAGATGCTGAGCCCGACGCGCCCGAACCCGGTATCCGCCACAACCGCGCGGTCGCCGGGCCGGTAGCCTGCCGATTCCTGAAAGGTTTCCGTCTTTGTCACGGCCACATCAAACATGTGGATCTTGTCATAACGCGCGACAATCCCGCCAGTGGGATCAATCAGAAAGGACCGGTTTGCAAAGCGGCCGTCCGGATCGTCAGTCTTAAGCCCAAGCGACCCGATCGACAGCCATATGCCGTGTTTCCGCGCCGCAGTCCGCAAGCCTGCCAGCGTGATGTCATCCGCTTCATGTTGCAGCACTTTTGCCTGATGGGCCCGGCTGTTTGAAACGCAGTTTGTGACCTCTGGCGTCAGCACAAACCCTGCACCTTGCCGCGCCGCCTGATCGATCAGGTCGCGGGTGACGGGCAGGTTTGCACCTGGATCGTCAGAGGCGTTCAGTTGGACAAGAGCCGCTTTCATGCGGCCAGCATGGCATCCAGCTTGCCGCTATTGTGAAGCGCATGAAGATCATCAAAACCACCAACATGGTTGCCGTTGATGAATATCTGCGGAACGGTCGTGCGGCCTTGGGCCCGTTGCACCATCTCGGCCCGCTTGTCAGGCTGGGCGGAAATATTCACTTCGCTAAAGCTGACGCCTTTCTTGGACAGCAGCCGTTTGGCCATCAGGCAAAAGCCACAGGTCGGCTTTGTGTAAAGTTCAACACTACTCATGATAAATGTCCTTCGTCGGTTCGCAGATCATTTAAGCGTCTTTGACGACTCTTGCCAGTGTAACAATCGACACATCTGCGGCACCGGCGGCCAATGCGGCCTCGGTGCTGGCGGCCAATGTTGCCCCCGATGTCATCACGTCATCGACCAAGAGGATCGATTTTCCAGCGATCACATCAGTCCGATTGGGATTGGGCATAATTGCACCCGCGAGTGCGGCGAACCGGGCCTCCCTGCTGTGCCCTTCCAATGGTCTGGTCTTCCGAGGTCGCAATAGCCCATCGGGGCAAACCGGCCTGTCCAGTTCTGCACCCAGTGCATGGACAAGCAGTGCGGCCTGATTATAGCGCCGTCTTGCCAGCCGTATCCAATGTAGCGGAACGGGGATTAACAGGCTGTTTTCATTCACCAAATCCTTTGCAACCCGCGCCATCCATTGTGCAGCAGGTCGTGCCAGCTCGGTCCGGTCCCCGTGTTTGAGACGTAGCACAAGCGTCCGGCCAACCCCCGCATATATCAGGGCTGCCCGCCCCCGCGCCCATGGTCGCGCGATGGTCATGCAATCATCGCATTGGATTATATCCGTCGTTTCCTCGCCGGGTAGCGCCGCGCCGCATGTGTCGCAGATCGCACCACCGATGAACTTCGTTTCGCGCCAGCAAGGGCCGCATAATCCGAACTCCGCCTCGGTCGGCGCATCGCAGGACAGGCATTGCGGCGGATAAATGGACCGAATGATGCTTTGCAACCGCATGAATGCGTCCTAAATGAGCGGCATGACGATGCCGCAACTGACCGACCGGGCCGCACTGGCCCGAAACCGCCGCCGTGCCGAACAAGGCGCGTTGTTTCTGCATGCCCATGCGGCCGATGAGGTTCAGGAAAGACTGAGAGAGGTTAACAGAACCTTTCAATCAATGGCGATTGTGACGGGTTTTCCGGATTTCTGGGCGGATATGTTCCCGATGGCGACAATTGTCCCTGATGAGGACATCCTTGATCTGCACCCGGACACCCATGACCTGGTCCTGCATATGATGAGCCTGCATTGGGCCAATGATCCGGTTGGCCAACTGGTCCAGTGTCGTCATGCGTTGCAGCCTGACGGGATGTTTCTGGCGTGTTTCCCGGGGGGGCAGACCCTGCATGAACTGCGCGCAACCCTGGCCGAGGCTGAGGCGCGCATTGTCGGTGGCCTGTCGCCGCGTATCGCACCGATGGGCGAAATTCGTGATCTGGGCGGCCTGCTGCAAAGGGCCGGTTTTGCCTTGCCTGTTGCGGATGGCACCGCCTTGACCGCCAGCTACGCCACCCCGTTTGACCTGATGCATGACCTGCGCAAAATGGGCGAGGCGAATGCGCTGACGGGCCGGATCAAACATCCGACCCGCCGTTCCATTCTGTCCGAGGCTGCGGCAATCTATGCAGCGAATTTCGGTGATGACGATGGCCGGATCAGGGCCACGTTCGAGATTATTTCGTTGACCGGCTGGGCACCGGCGGATCATCAGCAAAAACCGCTGCGTCCGGGGAGTGCCACGACCCGGTTGGCAGAGGTTTTGGGAACGACCGAAACCACCTTAGATCCCTCCGGGGATTGACCTGACCCGTATTCCATTTAACTGCACTGGTAATCACGCTATCCAAGAGGGCATGCAAATGTTTGACGCAGACAGCAATAGCAATGAACGGCCGGCGAGATGCCCGGCGCATGCGGCCCCCGATCATCCGCCAATCAAACCTGCCCGCGTTGGCGTTCTGGTCGCAAATCTGGGTACTCCGGACGCCACTGACTATTGGTCCATGCGCCGGTATCTGCGCGAGTTCCTCTCCGATAAGCGGGTCATCGATTATTCGGCCTGGCTTTGGCAGCCGCTGCTGCAACTGGTGATCCTGACCAAACGCCCGTTTACATCAGGCGCAGCTTATAAGTCGATCTGGAATGAAGAGGCGGATGAAAGCCCGTTGATGACCATCACAAAGGCGCAAACCGCTGCCATCCGGACAGAGATGGTCAAGCGTTATGGCGATGATGTGCGTGTCGATTTTTGCATGCGTTACGGCAATCCCTCAACCAAATCGAAGGTCCGCGAAATGGTTGAGGCGGGATGCACCAAGATCCTGTTTTTCCCGCTTTATCCGCAATATGCGGGCGCTACATCTGCCACGGCGAATGACCAGTTCTTTCGTGCTTTGATGGACGAAAAATGGCAGCCTGTGGCCCGTGTTGTTGAACCATATTTCGAAGAACCAACCTATATCGAGGCCTTGGCCCAATCGGTTGAAAAGGCCTATGCCGCTGCGGAGGTGAAGCCTGAAAAGCTGATCTGTTCCTACCATGGTGTGCCAGAGCGGTATTTGCGCGAAGGTGATCCCTATCATTGCCAGTGCCAGAAGACGACGCGCCTGCTGAAAGAACGTTTGGGTTGGGATGACACCCAGATCGTGACGACTTTCCAGTCCCGGTTCGGCCCGGAAGAATGGTTGAAGCCTTACACCGTCGAAGAGGTGGCCCGTTTGGCGGATGAAGATGGCGTCAAGAACATCGCTGTTTGCGCCCCAGCATTTTCGGCGGATTGCATCGAAACACTCGAAGAGATCAACGAAGAGATCAAGGAGAGCTTTGAAGAGGCGGGCGGCGAACACTTCACTTATATTCCATGCCTCAACGATGATGAGGCGCATATCACGGCCCTGTCGGGCGTGATTGAAAGGAACCTGAAAGGGTGGCTTGATCCGGCCTCGGCCGATTGACCCCGCGCTGAGAATCATTGCCGCGCACCGGCTATTCGCCGGAGCCTTGCTTGGCGATCTCTGGTGTGAATGCGACACTGCAATTCAAACGACGGCCCGGACCAGTTGATCTTAACCATGAAAAGCGTTGGTCAACCCACCAATTCTGGCGGAAAACCCTTAACTTTTCGCAACTAAGCCGCAAAGCAAACATATTTGCGCTCCAAGAATGACTCGTTTGATTTCCCCGGGATGTGCCGATTGGGCACGGAGTTTGGTAGTATATGACCTCCCCACAGACGACAGATCGCGATGCCGCCCAAGAAGAGCGCAACGAGGCGCTGCCGGGTGGAACACATCTATTGGATGGCGAATTCACCATTACCGATAAGCTGGGCAATGGTGGTTTTGGTATCACCTATCTGGCTAAAGATAATTATCTGGACCGGGATGTGGTCATCAAGGAATGCTTTCCCGAGGTCTTTTGCCACCGCGCGGGCAAGTCAGTTCTGGTGCGATCAACCGCCAATCAGGACAAGTATCGGTCCATCGTGCAGATGTTCATGCGTGAGGCGCGATCCATTGCAAAGCTGCGCCATCCCAATGTGATCGGCGTCCATCGGGTATTTGAGGATAATGATACCGCCTATATGGCGCTGGACCTGATCGATGGTCGCGATTTGCTGGATATTATCAAGCGGGACCGCGACGCATTACGCCCAGCGCAAATCGTCAATATTCTGACCAAACTACTGGATGCGATCGACCTGATCCATCAGCAGGACCTGCTGCATCGTGACATTTCGCCTGATAATATCCTGCTGGATAAATGGGGCAGCCCTGTCCTGATCGACTTTGGCGCCGCCCGCGAAGAAGCCAGCCGGGAAACCCGCGCAATGTCCGCTGTACTGGTCGTGAAAGACGGCTATTCACCGCAGGAGTTCTACTTTGCTGGCGGCAAGCAGACGCCATGCAGTGACCTATATGCCTTGGCCGCGACATTCTATCACGTGATTTCAGGCGAAGTGCCCCCGAACAGCCAAACCCGCATGGCCGAGGTTGCTGGCGGTAGCGAGGATCCCTGCGTCCCGCTGGCTGGCCGCTTCAAGGAATACGATTCGGCTTTTCTGGCGGCGATTGATACCGCCATGCGCGTTCTACCGAAGGAGCGTTTGCAGTCGGCCCGTGCATGGGCGGATATGATTGACCCGACAAAGGCCCGCGCGGCACCACTTGTCCTGTCGAAAAAGAACAATCTTGGCGCAACATTGAACCGTCTGATTTCCGAGACAAATGACTATGTGTTGAAGTCGGCACCTGTAGAAGAGAAAAAGCCAGCGCCGACGGTTCCAAAAGAGCGTCGCGTTGTCCCTGACTGGGTGCGGGAATTTAACGAAGAATCTCTGGCGCCTGATGCACCCGTGCGGAATCGGGCTGAGCCTAAGGCGCCCCCATTGCGCCTGGAACCTGAGTCAACGGGGCCCGCCAGGGCTGCGCCGCTTGTTCTTGGAACGCCGAAATCCGCAGGGGAAAGTTCACCCGAGCCAGTCCACTCCGAACCGGAGGATGCTTCAAAAATGCCCAGCCGGTTGCGTGCCAAACTGCGGCATCGGATGAGCATGTTCCGGAGCAGTTGGCGGTAAACATTTCTGGCAGGCATTCCGTTCGGGCGTTCGATGCTCTGAGCGCCGTCCCCTCCGGTCGGTCGATCCTTTGCGACCAAAGCCAGCGCTATGGCAATCAGGACCGACACCGCTTGCGCAATGAATATGAATTGATAGGTGGTTTCTTCTGGCACAGATGCGGGGTCTGACAGCACTACGAAGATGTCGGATGCTTCGGTGCCATTTGCCGCAAAATCGTGACATCCCATGCAGACATCACGGATCAGTGTCGTGCGTCGCCGACGCTTTTACTCAGGTGCCAGCATATACCCCGCCCCCCGCACCGTTTGCAGGTAGCGGGGCTGTTTGGGGTCCACCTCGATCTTGCGCCGTAACCGGGTGATTTGCACATCAACCGCCCGTTCCTGGGTCTGGCCACCGGACCGGCTTAATTCTTCGACCAGACGGGCACGGGTCACGGCCTCACCGGGGCAGCCGGAAAAGATCCGCATCAACTGGCTTTCGGTGGCGGTCAGGCGGACGAGCTTTTCGCCCTCCCACATCTCGCCCCGTTCAATATCATAGCGGACCGGGCCCATGTTCAGGACCTTGGGCAGAACCACGGCAGGCTCTGCTGATGGAACACGGCGCAAAATGGCGTTGATACGCAAAAGCAGTTCTTTGGGCTCAAACGGTTTCGCAAGGTAGTCATCGGCCCCCGCCTCAAGCCCGGTGATCCGGTCATCGGTTTCGCCCTTGGCGGTCAGCAACATGATCGGGGTCGTGATGGTCTTGCGCAGATCACGGCACAGGGCCATGCCATCCTCACCCGGCATCATCACATCCAGAACAATCAGATCAAACTCCAACCCGGATAGAACACGCCGGGCATGGGCTGCGTCTCTGGCCGTGCTAACGAGGAAACCGCTGCGCATCAGGAACTTTTGTAGCAATCCGCGAATGCGTTCATCATCATCAACAATCAACAGGTGGGCATCATCAACGCTCATTCGGTTTTTCCTTCATCGCCTCGTAGTGGTGGCGTGTTTCATCATCCATCATCGCCTCAAGCACCTGCCGAAATCCAACGACGGCCGCAGGTCCGGCCGCCCGATAGGCCGCGCGCATTCGGTCGCGCTGCGCATCCGACAGTTCACGTTCCAACGCTGCACCTTCTTGGGTCAAGTGTAGATGGCGTTCGCGTTTGTCCCTTGTGCCAACGGTGCTTGCTACCAAACCGTCTTCGATCAGGGTACGCAACACACGATTAAGCGATTGTTTTGTCACACCAAGTATCGAGAGCAGGTTGTTGACCGTCGTGCCGGGGCTGCGATGGATGAAATGGATCGCCCGGTGATGTGCCCGGCCATAGGATTTCTCGGCAAGAATGCGATCAGGGTCGGCGGTGAAGCCGCGATAGGCAAAAAACATTGCCTCGATACCCTTGCGCAATTGTTCGTCTGTTAGGAATAGCAGACTTTGCCCCATCTGCGGTGATGATCCTTCGGGCATACGGCCCTCCCTCGTGCTTTTGGATCACAATACGTCAGCTTTGTTGACATTCCAAGAATCAACTGCTAGCGAAATGCAGAAATTGCGCAATTTTATGTCCGAAACGGACCTATGCGCGTAACAAATGCAAATTCGATGGAGGCTGCGATGGCTGGCGGATATGATGATAGAGACGGAAAAATCTGGATGGATGGCCAGCTGGTCGACTGGCGCAGCGCGAATGTACACATCCTGACCCATGCAATGCACTATGCCTCATCCGTTTTCGAGGGCGAGCGGTGCTATAACGGCAAGATCTTCAAATCCCGGGAGCACTCTGAACGTTTGATCACCTCTGGTCAATTGATTGACTTCGATATCCCCTACACGGTTGATGAAATCGAGGCCGCCAAGCAGGCAGCACTTGAGGCAAATGGCCTGACCGACGCCTATGTGCGCGCCGTTGCGTGGCGCGGCGCTGGTCAGGATATGGGCGTCGCGTCGGCGCGCAACCCTGTCCATATGGCAGTGGCCTGCTGGGAATGGGGTAACTACTATGGCGACGCCAAAATGAAGGGCGCCAAGCTTGACATCGCGAAATGGAAACGCCCCAGCCCGGAAACGGCCCCATCACAAGCCAAGGCTGCCGGTCTTTACATGATCGCCACCATGTCAAAACACGCCGCCGAAGCGAAAGGTTGTTCGGATGCCATGATGTTCGACTATCGCGGCTACGTGGCCGAGGCGACAGGCGCCAACATGTTCTTTGTCAAGGATGGAGAGGTGCATACCCCCAAACCCGACGCGTTCCTGAACGGGCTGACCCGTCAAACGGTGATCGGGATGTTGGAAAAGCATCAGGTCAAGGTGCACGAACGGGTCATCATGCCAGACGAACTGGAAGGGTTCGAGCAGTGCTGGCTGACCGGTACGGCAGCCGAAGTCACGCCCGTTGGTCAGATCGGTGACTATAATTTTGAAGTTGGCGCGATGACGCGCGACATCTCTGAAGAATACGAAAAGCTGGTCCGCAGCTAGGGTTCTGACCTACGGATTGCCCGGCGGTCAGGTGCCGTCGGGCAACAGTTCTGCTTGTGAGCTGACGCAATTCATATCGCCCGCGTCAAAATATAGACAGCTTTACGCAAAATCGCCATATTTCCGTAATAACTCAAGGAAGGTTTGGATACCTTCTTTTTGATTCAGTTGTTTACGAGGTTTTTTGGTTTGGGCAAGTTCGACAAAGTGTTTGAGGTTCTCGAGCCACGTATCCTCCTCGATGCAACATTAGATTTTACCGTTTCAGACAGTGTCGGAAATATTGATACGATCAATGCAATGACCGCGTTGATCCGCGATTTTGAGACGCAATTCGACCCTGACGACACCGATGGCCTGCTCAACCTGCTCAGAACGGAACTGGGCGACAGTCTTGGTGATATCGCGGATCTGATCACCCTTGCTGACGGTCAGGAGGCCACAGGCTATGGTGATTTGGTCGACATATTTGAACGTGTTCGGTTGGCGGGCATGCAGGTTGTCGAGGAATATCGCACCGATTTGAACGATGCGCTGCTGGCCGTTGATTTTGAAGCTGTCATCGCGTTGGAGGAAGCCGACCGCAACTATCCCGATTCCGTAAATGACCCGGCTATCACCGAAGTTGCAGAGATCGCCAACGCAGAGTTGCTTCGGGTCAACGGTATTGATGTACCCAACGGTGCGTCTGATCCGGGGCTGCTGGGATATCTGTTATCGTCGGATGTAACGGATCAGATTTTTGGCGCTGATCTGCTGTGGACCGGTGCGCCCGTCGCAGACCGGATTGACGCGTTTTTTGACGCGCTGACCGTTGAGGTTGGCCAAATGGTCGCTGATCCCGCAACCGGGATCGTGACACCTGCCTTCACCCAGTATGACTTTCAAACAGCGGCGTCACCGACGACGATCGATGAATTCAAGGCCGCGTTCAATGCTGCCTATGATGACGTACTGGCCGCGATCGATACGACCGCGATTGAGACATTTGACCTGCAGAATATCGTCGACGCCGGCGGTGAAACGCTGGTGTCATTTGACAACCTGTTGGATGGGAGCGGTGTGCCGCTGAACGGGGCGGTGGTGACGGTGAACCTGCCGCAGGTCAACACATTGCTGGACAGGCTTGATCTGGCCCCGGACCTGCGTGCGGTTCTGCCGGTTGATTTCGGGTTTACCGCGAACGCAGGCACGTTCAGCTTCAACATCGGCGCTGAAACTGTTTTTGATGAGGCCGCCCCTGCTGATCCTGATGACGACACAACGACGGCCCAACTGACCCTCTCAGGCTTCGACCTTGAAAGCGGCGGCACGGATCCAGAGGCGGCGCTGTTTGAATTTGGCCGACCTGTTGGCGCGGATATCAATCACACCGTTGATTTTGCCGACCTGCCGGAAACCAGTGTGGGGTTTCTGACAGGCACGCTCACCTCGATTGAAACCGGACGTTTCGGGCTGTTCGAAGCTGATGCGGATTGGTCCGCGCTGGTCTATGACGGGACGGTCACGATTGCCGCTGATCCCGCGACAGCAATCGCATCGGCGGCCAGCCTGACGGGCCAGTCAGTGATTGATTTTGTTGCGCGCGGCCATGCGTTGGATGTTGATGCGGCAGATGCAGCCTATCTGGCCGAAATTGACCCCGGCCAAGAGATGGACATGGTCCGCTACAATTTCGACATGGACATGCCCCTGTCGCTGGATGCAACAACCGGCATTGGTTTTGGCGCCAGTCTGACCCAATCATTTGCCTTTGGCGGGTTAACCGCCGACGGGTCGATTGTTGAATTGGCCGACGGCGTCGATGTCAGTTTTGCCATCACGTCTTTTGCCGGTGTGGACGCTGCCCAGATTGACGCGGTGACCCGCCTGGCCGATGCGTTTTATCAAATGGACCTCAATGTAATCGAGGTGTTTCTGGGCACCGTTGGCGATGGTCTGGCCAATGTCTTGCAAAGCTCCGATTTCGCGCTTGGCATCCCGTTGACCGATTTTGACATGACGGCGGCCTTTGACGAAATCGCAGCAACGCTGCAGCAAATCCCCGACCTGTTTGCCGCGACCCCGGCAGATTTCGGATTTGAGGATGTCGTGTTGGCAGAGGGTGAAACCGCTGACAGCAGCAATCTTTTTGTGGAAGTCGCGTCGGAACTGTTATCGCAAACAGGTTATGCGCTGACCGATGACCAGATACGTGCGCTGGATGGTCAGGATAGCCTGACCTTCAGCTTCTATGATCAGGACACCGATACGTCAGAAGACGTTGCTATTGATATCAGCGGATGGTCTGCCCTGAACGCCTTGGGCGTGATTGCAGATGATGCCCTGACACAATTTGCCGATCTTCTGAACGCGTCACTTGGTTCCTACGGGTGGGCTGCTTCGGCAGCAGGGCGTGCCCTGTCCTTTGCCGTGACGGGAACAGATGCCATTCGCAATATGGCGGTGGCCGCAGGAACGACGTTCCGCGATCTGGGGTTTGCCCAGGGTCAGCTGATCAGCACCGAGATTTCAGGGTCCGAGGTGACGACGCTTGAGGTGAACCGGGGTGTAAACACGGTCACGCTTGATCTGTTCGACACGGGCGTCTTGCGCGGCATGGATAGCGTGCGGTTTGAGGTCTTCGTGAACGACGACCCGGTTTTGGTAAATGTTGTGCAACCATTGGGCGGTTGGGGGTCCGATACCGGCGGTGACGTGCTGCAAAGCTTTGTCAACGCAGCTGACAGCGCCATGACCGACAAGGGGCTTGGCATCGCGGTTACGCAGGATGGTGGCCGGATGCAGTTCACGCTTGCTGGCGGGGCCGAGGGGCGTTTCCAGATTTCGATGGACCTTGATTCACTGAGCCGGGCCAACAGCCTGCAAGGCGTCATGGGCTGGGTGACGGACGTGGTGATCGATGTGCTGCCTATTCCGGCAGTTGATGTTCAGGTTGATCTGGAAACCGGTGACGTTCTGTTCGATTTCGCGCCCATCAGCGCAGAGATCGGGACATCCGCAGGTCTTTCCATTGATGATACGCGGCTGGGTGATCTGGAAAATGTCGATCTTCAAGCCACGTTGGCCGGAACGCTCTCTGCCCAGATGGACTTTGCGGCGGGGTTCAATATCTTTGATATTCAGTCCGACTTTGCCGAAGGTGATGATGCGGCCCAAGCGGTGCTCGACAATACATTCCTGACTGACCTTTCGATGAACGCCGTGCTGGACGCGCAAGCAACCGAGATTGTCGCGGGTCTTGAATTGGGCATGGTCGAAATCGGTGTGGGTGTCGGCGATGACGGGTCGAATGCGGCAAATTTCATCGCCCTGAACACTGAATTGGATATCAGCATCGTCGGCCAGTCTGACGCTGCGTTCAGCGACCGCTTGACCGGGTCACAGCTGGTGACACTTGGCACCGAAAACGGGCCGGGTACCCGGTTGACGGATCTGTTGGGTCGCGTTGACCTGCAAGGCGGCATCGCCGTGGACGACGACGGGTGCGCAGTTGATGCCGGTGGCGACAGGGTTGATTTTGGTCAGTTCGGGGACACCGCGACTGCGGCGCAGGTTCTGGGCCTTCTGGATCGGGACAACGGGTCCGACCGGGTGGACGGCCAAGACTATGCAATGCTGGCGCTGAATTTCGAGGATATTGATTTCAATCTCGGCGGCATTGGGTCCGACAGCCTGAACGCGTTCTCTACGCCGATGTTTGTTTCGGTCGGGGATATCTTTGATCCGATCAACACCACCCATCTTTGCACCGATTTTGATGAACTGACCTGCCTGACACTTGTCGACCCGAATCTGATCCTTGATGCAATGATCGGGCTGGGCGATCTGATTGATGTCTATGCCGAAAATCTTGAGCAGTATTTTCCGGTCCTGTTTCAGGACGTGCCATTGTTGAACGATGCCCTTTTGGCCGGGTTCGATTTCACATCGGGGTTTAACGATGCGCTGCTGGAATTGCGTGATGCCGGCGGGTTCAGTTTTGCCAATATCAATGACGTATTCGCCAATGCTTTTGGCGAGGGTGTGGTGACCATTGATCTGGTGACCGAGGTCGAGGATCCCGACAACCCCGGCCAGATGATCGATGTTTGCGAGCTGTATTTCGATTTGAATCTCAGCTTTCTTGACGATTTCACCCAAGACATTCCATTCAATTTCAACCTGATTGATCTGCTGGGTGAAACTGGTTTGCAGAACGTATTGCTGGAAGCAGGGGGCGGGGATACCGGCACCGACCCTGCAAATCCAAGCAATGAAACCACCGAAGCGCTGGGCGATATTCTGTCCGGGCTCGTTGATGCGCGTGCCGATGCGGAACTGGTGCTTGACCCCGAATTGGGTATGAACCTGCGCCTTGGTCTGGATATTGCCGCACTTGGGGGCGTGACCCTAACAGACGCTGATGGCGATACTGAACTGGCCGAACTTGCTGGGGTGACATCTGTCGTGACCAATGGCGCGGGCTTCAATGACCTGCGTATCGACTGGGTCGATCTGACAGGGAACCTGCGCGACAGCTTCACCCTTGATGTTGATAGCCTGCTTCCCGAAGCCGATGGCGATCCGGCAACGGTGAACGACATTGTTGCAGCCATTCAGGCGCAGTTTGATGCCTCCACCGTGGCGAGCGGCCTTGCCATTTCGCTGCAGACTGATCCCGATAGTGGTGAGGTGACAATCAGCATCACCGATCCGAATGCCACCTTGCGCGACACTGCGGGCGTTACGGCACTGTTTGATGGGGCTGTAGATAGTTTGACCGTTGCGGGGGGTCCGTTCCAGGCGCTTGACCCCGGCGAGGCGTATACGCCACGTGTCATCCCGCTGGAAACCGGTGTTGATCCGACACTGGCCTATACATTCAGCATTGATATTGCTGGTGCCGGCCCGCGCGATATCGTTGTGGCGGCCGAAGCCGGGCGCGATCTGGACGGGTTTGTAAACGCCCTGAATACAGGATTGAATTCCATTGATCCGACAGTGCCCGCCGGACCCGACAACACGGTCGAGATTGCCAATTCCGATCTTGATCCCAGCGATACATCAGGTGATGGAACACCGCTTTTGCGTCTTGTCCTGTTTCGGGCTGATGACGCAGGCAATGTGACCTTGGAAACCACCGGTTTTGCCAACGCGCAGGACTGGGACGAATTCTCGGTGGTGGTGCAGGATAATGACGGCGACACCGATAACCTGTTTGACGGTTCGCAGACACTTGCATCCTCAGCCTTTGTCCCGCTGACACCAGCAGAGGAATACACGCCGCGTACGCTGGACCTCAACGCGCTTTCAACGCTGGTGCCCGTCGAGTTTACCCCTGATGTCGTCACCTTTGACGCGCCGCTGCTCGGCGATTTCACCGAAGCATTCGAGATCGGCTTTGCGTTCTTCGAACCTGACGGAACGGCCAGTGACAGTTTCGTCCTTGAAATCCCCGCCGATCCTGACCGGATAACCGCAACCGATTTTGCGGCCGCCCTGACCCAAGCCTTGCGCTATGATGGCACCGAACCCCGCATGATTGATGTGGATGATGTCTCAACAAATGAGGCGCTCGGCGCGATTCCGTTCACCCGGATCATTGCGGGTGAATTGTTCACCATTGACGTGGATGACAGCGGTAGCGTGCGGATGCAGACGACCTCCTATCTGCAGGAAACCGGATTGCCAGATTACGGGTTTGCGGTTTCAAACACACTGACGGCACCCAGCCTGATCCAGATTGATGATGGTCTGGCGCATGTTGCTGCGGCAGATTGGGCGGCGTTGCCTGCATCTGCCGCGTATCAGTTTGCAATTGCGATTGGCGATGGTGACCCGGTTGACGTGTCTCTGCGGGAGGATCACAGACGTCTGACCCAGGCCGATTTCGTCGCCGCACTTAACGGGGCGCTTCAGGACGTTAATGTATCGCGTTCGCTGGTTTCTGACACAGCGGTGATTGGCGCGACCGTACCACTTAGCCAGCTGTTGCGTTTTGTCGCCGACGACGATGCGGGCACTTTTGTCCTGCAGTCGACGAATTTCGCCCAGATCAATGGCTATGACGAATTTGCGTTCAGCGTTGTCGGCAATGACATAAGCCACGATGTAACCTTCGAAGTGATCGAGCTTGAAAACGCCAATATCGCACGTGCGCTTGGATTGTCGTCAGCATTGGACCTGGCGCTTGGGCGCGATGGCGTGATCGAGGGCGATGTGACCTCTGGCCCGCTCAAGGCCAAGGATCTGACGGCAAGCGAACCCATCGTGTTTGTCGACACTGACGCCACACAGATTTCGGCCAATCTCAGCCTTGGTACGCCCGAAGGACTGAACATGGTCTTGGCGCTAGGCCCGCTTGAAGTCAGCATCGACGAGGGCAGTGCATTTATCGGACAAAGCGGTGGTGAGGGCCGCGGCTTCATCCGTGCCAGTATCGAAGATATCGACGGCAGTGACGACCAGCGGTATGACCTTGCGCATCTCTATGAGCTAAGCCAATCCGAAGACCCCGATTTCCTGTCCTTGTTTGGATTGGAGGTTGATTTCGAAACCCGGATTGATCTGCCTTTCAGCGGCGCATTTGGCTTGCTGGACCCCGCAGAACACGGCTTTGTCTACGAGTCCACTTTGCTCCGGACCATCGGCGATCCCGACGACCCCAACAATAACGTGGTATCTGCCAGCGATCTGGCGGCCACCGTGCAGTCGGCCCTGGCGGCTTTGGATCCGACCGCAACGGCAGCAGAACAGGCGCGCGCGTCAACCATTGCGTTGCTTGATAACCATTTCGTCGGCGACGCGCAGGCCTTGGCCCTGATTGGACTAAACCTGTCAGCGGGTGAAAACGCGGCGCTGATCCAGCCGATTGCCGATCTGGCAACGTTCAGTGATGAACGACCCGGCAGCCGCGATGCAAATGGTGATCTGCCTGCGGATTACTTCGATGCGTCCGGGTCGGCCTTTGGGCCGCATTACATTGACCTGAGCCTGCCGGGCACAGGCCTTTTTGACTGTGCGGGCATTCTTGATCTGCTCAATGATCCGCTGGCGATCATCAATGGCCTCGACATGATGGCGGGGACCGTCCAGAGCTTCATTGACGACTTCATGGGTGATGTTGATCTGCCGTTGATCGGTGACAACATGTCTGTCGGCGCCGCCTTTTTTGATGACTTCGTCTATGACGTTCTCGATCCTGCCCGCGCCTATCTTGAAACGCCATTGGACAGCACTGGCGCGTTGCCCACCTCGCTTGATCTGATCAACGTGTTCTTGAATGATCAGTTGAACCGGATGTTCGACCGAACCGATCAAACCTATATCGCTGCCAGCATTAACGAAGATGGCGAACCTGCGATCTACGGGGCACTGTCGTTCAATTTCGAAGTTTTCAACCAATGGCTGCCCGTCGATCTGGCGCTTGAAATCCCCGGTTTGAACCTCGCGGTTGAGGCGGGGACAGATATCAACCTCAGCACAATGCTGGATATTGATCTGGGCTTCGGGCTGGATTGCAACGGTTTCTTTGTCCTGAATTCGGTCGACGACGCAGAGATCGAGTTGGAATTCCTCGCAACAGCCAATAATTTCGACGGTGGGTTTAACATTGGCGGTGTTCTGGATGTCAGTGCCACGGCTGCTGACACGATTGGCGCAGTGCAGAATGCAGATACATATGCACGCGCCAGCATTGGCCTGAACCTGTTTGGTGATGCGGGCCTTGATACCGGCGCCGGACAGGAGTTGGACCGCACCTACGGGTTTGACGAAGATGCATTTGCGCAGCTGGCGAGTGCTGATGCCGGTGCCATTGCGCTGGACGCCGATCGTTTCGATAAGACCGTATATCTGTCACAAATCGACTTTGGTGATTTCGCGGAGTTTGAATTCAACGCCGATGTCAGCATCCATCTTGACCTGCTGGTCAGCTTTGACATTGGCGGCTTCGTTCCTGAAATTTACACGGATTTCATACTCGCCGCCCGAATCCCCACAGCCACTTTCGGGGCTGGCGGCGCTGATTTCACATCCGACATCCTGATCACACAGCTGGAGTTCAGGGACATCCATCTGCAAGTTGATAATCTGCGTGCGATTGTGGGTCAGGTGCTGGATCCACTGCAGGATATTCTCAGCCCGATCGAAAGCGTCTTTGATACGCTGTCGTCCACTGTGCCGATCTCCTATGCCTTCGGTGCCGCAGAGACGCTGCTGCCGATCCTGAATATATTCGACCAGATTGATACGCTGAATAATCTGTTGTCTGACACCCAAGGCAACAACCCCGCTGGTATCTGCATCGGGACATACGACTTCCTCGGCCTGAGCGATGATGGAGTCCTGCTGTCAAATTTCCGCGCCAGCGATGGCGTATTCATCCCATGCGGCGTCTTCGCCTTCGACTTCGATGCGCAATACTCGGCCAGCGCGTCGGGACCGGGCCTGACGTTCTCCCTGCCGTTGCTGTCTGATCCGTCACATGCATTGAACCTGCTTCTGGGCAATTTCGACCGGGTCAGCCTGGTCGAGGCAGATTTCAACCTGCTTCAGGCAGACCTGAGCGTCGACATCGCAGGCTCGATCCTGTCATCCATCGGGATACCGTCATGGGCGTCCGGGGCAATTCGCGGCGGATTCTATGCGGATGTTGATGTGTTCCTCGATGCCGGGCTGACGGTTGGCTACGATATGTCGGGCATTGTCAATTTCGCCAATTCGCTTGATCCGGAGCGTTTGCTGGATGGCGTCTTTATTGACGCGGCTCCCGGTGCACTGATCAACGGGTCAATTGGGGCTTCCATCGGCCTCAATGCGGGGATCGCGGGCGCGAGTGGTGGTATCAATGGCAATTTGCAACTGACCTTCACCGACCCGAACAATGATGGCAAATTACGCCTGCCAGAGATCATTCCACTACTCGATACCGCTGCAGCCGAATTTGCAGCGGGCCGTATTGAAGATGCCTTGGGCGCGATCTTCAACGGTTCAATTGATCTGAGCGCTTACCTGCGCATCTTCGCGGGCATCAACCTGCCGTGGCCATTGCCTGATCTCGGCTTCTCGACGACGGTGTTCGACACAACGATCTTTGACTATACATTGGACGCCACACCTGTCCCCGTAGAGATCGCTGAAGTGATAAACGGCACGTCGGTCCTGAATGTTGGTGCGCGGGCGGGCAACAACATGTCCTCGATATCGCAAGACGGAAATGATTTCGTTTCCATCGCCAATGATGGCGCTGTGACATATGCGTCCAACGGCCAGAACTTTGGCAGTGGTAATTTCATCAACCCAGGTGCAGGGATCGTGATCGCCGCCGGTGAGGGAAACAACACCGTTGACCTGTCACAGATGAACAACGGCAATTCCGCCAGCGTGATCTTTGCCGGGCGCGGCAATGATGTGATCAATCTGGCGCAAAGCGGAACCCATGTGGTGTTTGCCGGTGACGGCAGCGATACAATCAATGTGACAGGTTCGGGCACATATTATATCTTTGCGGAAGGCGGTGCAGATACGGTCAACGCCACGACGACCGGGGGTGGCACGGTCTATGTCTTTGGGGGCGATGATTTTGGAATGCGCGCCCATTTCCTGGAACGTTTCAGCACAGAAAACCTTGGCGCTACGCCGGTAACGCAGGCGAATATCGCGGCACAATTCGCGGGGCAGAACCTGCAACTGGGCGGGGCATCCGGTGTTAATCTCGCGACGTTTGAATCGGCGTTCACCCGCAGCACCCAATTGTCAGAAGACAGCGATGATGAGCGGATCAATATCCATGGGACAGGTACCACCACTGCGTTCACCGGACGTGGGGACGACCTGATCAGTGTAACCGCGACCGGCACGACAAACATCTATGCCGGTGCCGGGAATGACCAGATCAACTTTACTGGTGCAGTTGGCACAACGACGACCGAAGCGGGTGCAGGCGATGATCTTGTTACATTCGCTGGCGGAACAACGAACACCGTTTATGGCTGGGGCGATGTCTCGCAACTTCCCGAAGGTGCGGCTGATCATTTGTTGCGCAAGGATGGCGACGATATCATCATCGGGCAAAGTGGTCGGGATATCTTCTATGGCCAATACGGTCGCGACATACTTGGCGGTGGCACAGGTGATGATACGCTTGATGGCGGGTTTGACGATGACCTGATCTCGGGCGGTGTGCTAGAGGTGCGTGCGATCTCCGCCACAACCGGGGTCAGTGCAACGCTGATTGATCTGACCGATCCGATGGCTATCGAGAATTTGCAAACCCGGCTCCAGATCGAAACGAGCGATCTGGCCGATGGGTCCGATACGCTGATCGGTGGTGCCGGAAATGACCTTTTGCTGGGCGGTGGTGGTGATGATGCCCTGTCTGGTGGTGCAGGGTCGGATTTGTTGGTGGGTGACTACGGGCAGATCAGCATTTCTTCCAACCGCACGGCTGAAACGTTCATTTCAACGGGAATGACGTCGACAACAGCGGGTACCGATGGGCTTGATGGCGGCTCTGGCGGCGATATTCTGGTCGCGGGTGGTGCGCAGAATGTCCTGATCAGCGAAACGATCACCGACCTTGTGGGCGACAACATCGTCTTTGGCGATTTCGGCATCGCCGAAGGCAGCCGCATTCTGGAAACGGTCAATGCGTTCCGTTCCATTGCGTCTGATATGGGCACCGTCGACAACATCACGACCGGGGCTGGCAATGATGTCATCATCGGTGGCGAGCGCGGTGATATCGTGAATGCCGGAACCGGTGGTGACTTTGTCATCGGTGATCTGGGGTCTTTTGTGCCTGCCAATGGGACGATCACCAATGATTACTACGACAATGGTGTCGTTGTGCAGAACACCAGCACCAATGAAGGCGATGACAACATCACATTTGGCATCGACGGTGCGGATGATCTGTTTGACGTTGCCCTTGGCGGCGGTGGTAATGACCTGATCACATCGGTGAATGGCGGCCTTGCGGTCCTTGGCGATTACGGCCAGATTCAACTGAATCCGGCCAGCGTCCGCGCCTTGCTTGACCTGTTGCCGCTTTCGGCCAATGCAAGTCAGGAAGAAATTGACAGCTACAACGCGAAGGTCGCACTGATTGAGCGCATTGTCCAAAGCATCGAAACCGTCGATGCAGATGGCAACGTTTACAGCGCATCAGACCCGCGTTTTGGCGATGACACCGTGCGCACCACGCAAGGTGGGAATGTATTTACGGTTCTTGGCGGCGGCAACGATATCGTCGATCTGGCCGATGGGCTAAGCTATATCATTACGGATGATGGGCGCCTGACCATCACACAAATCAGCGATGGCATGGGCAGTTCGTTTGGCCTGATCGAAGGTCAGTCCGTTTCGACCAGCTTTGCGGGCACCGATACTGTCACAACGCGCGGCGAACGCGACATTATTCTGTCCGGTGACCTGGCTGATACGGTCAATGCGGGCGACGGTCTGAACATTGTCATGACCGATAACGGGACGCTGACCACAGCCGATGTGCCAACCGCCTTCCCCACCACATTGCAAAGCACGGCTGGTGCGGGCGACGGTGATGACATTTACCACGGCGGTGCCGATGATGATCTGGTCGTGCTGGGTGGTGGCGACGACACAGCCCAAAGAGGGCAGAACCCGGACGGAAGCGATGATCCGCTTCGTGTTGGTCTGGGTGAGGGCAACAACTACGCCCTGGGCGATTCCGGATTGATCAGCATCACATTGGGATTGGATGGATCGCAAGCGGTGACCTTGCTATCTGATCCGGTAGTTGCCGGTAACAATGACGGCGTTGACCGTTTTGAGGCCGCCGACAGCGATGATTTCATCGTCATGGGCGGTGGCGGGGACATTGCCGATTTGGGTGATGGTTCAACCTACCTTCTGGCGGGCTCCGGTGTCTTGACCGCAACCTCACGGGCAGATGGTAGCCAGGAAATCAATATCGGCACCGCCACGGCGGTTCCCGGCGTGACCGATGGCAATGACACCGTGACCGCTGGCAGCGGTACTGATCATGTGGTCCTTGATATGGGCGACGATATTGCCGATCTGGGCGATGGCGCGGTGTTCTTGCTGGGTGGCGCAGGCGATCTGTCGGTGACCGAAACAGCAGGTGGTGATACCACCGTGGAACTGACATCGACTGACGTGGTTCCCGGCACGCCTGATGGGGACGATGTTATCACGAATGGTGCCGGGGATGAGTTCATCGTTCTGGGCCTGGGTTCCGACACGGCCAATCTGGGCGACGGAACCGTGCATATCATTGGTGGCGAAGGCAGCCTGACCTTTACCGAAACAGCAGGCGGCGCACGGGCGCTGGACATGATCAGCCAAGAGGCGGTTCTAACCGATCTGGACGGGGATGAGACGATCACTGCAGGCGATGGCGATGATTTCATCATTCTGGGCCTTGGCAATGACTTCGCCTCGACCGGGGATGGTGACAACCGCGTTGTCGGTGATCAGGGCCGCATCGCTGCCAGCACAATTGACGGGACCGAAGCACTCTCATCGCGCGCGCCTGATCTTGGTGGCGATGACCGGGTGATCGGCGGGGCCGGCAATGATGTTGTGCTGCTCAGCCAGGGCGACGACTATGCCGAAACGCGCGGCGGCAATGATCTGATTGTTGGTGACAACGCCAGCCTGACGAAAAACCATGTGACCGGGCTGCACCAGATAAACGCAGGCACAGAGCCCTTTGGTGGCAATGATACGATCCTGTCAGGTGCTGATAATGACCTGATCATCGGATCGTTCGGCAATGATAATATCCAAACCGGCACCGGCAACGACTTTGCCTTGGGTGATCTTGGTAATATCACATTCCGAAATGAAACTGATGTCGAAACACTGACCTATACCGATATGGAAGTCGGCGGTGCGGATACCATTACGTCAGTTGGGGCAGGTTCGAACATCCTGATCGGGCAATTCGGTGATGATGTGCTGACCGGCGGGGACGATGATGACCTGCTGATCGGTGACCTTGCCGAACTGACCCTGACCAGCGTTGCCGGTGCAGAGTCCGGACAACACCACGTGTTCCGCCTTGCGCATTTGGAGGCCATCCGCGTCGATATCGGATTTGACGACGTGTTGACCGGCGGTGCCGGGGCGGACTTCCTTGTTGGCGGCTTTGGCGATGACGTGCTGACCGGCGGAACGGAACAGGATTTCCTCTTCGGTGACATGATTGAAATTGTCCGGACGTTCGATACACATAACAACCTGGAAGTGATCGAGATTGAAACGAACTTCCCGTTTGAGACCGGTGGCTATGACATCCTTGATGGCGGGGTCGGACCGGACACGCTGATCGGTGGGCTTGGCCCTGACTTGTTCTTTGGCAATACTCAGGAGGATGTTCTGGCCGGTGACGCCTTTACCGGCCGTTTCGAGGCGGTATTTGCCGAGGGCTTTGTCGGACCGACGCCGTATCGTGAACTTATCGGCGGCAACTTTGCCGGTAACGTGCCGGTGGACATTCTCACATTCGAACAGCTGGTTTCGGCAATCGGTGTCTTTGGTGGGGTCGCGTGGGATCCGTTTGCGGAACGGGATGATACCGGCCCCGCCTTCGATCATGCCTATATCCTGCCTGAAACGCCGATTGATAACGCGGGCACCAGCCCAAGCGGTCTGATCATTTCGTTGCGCGCGATCGAGGCATTCTTTGACAAGGACATGACAATCAAGCGTATCGCCGAATTGGTTTACTACGGGACCGATCAGGAATTGTTGCAGGATGATATCCTATCAGCATTCAAGGATTATCTGGCCGCAGAGGGATTACTGGAGGGTGACATCAGCATGGCGCTGTTTGAAAGAATGTTGCAACGGGTTTTGGATGATGTAACCGTGGATGCAGCCCCAAAACAAGCTGCGGCATCCGTCGCGCCCTTGGTTGAGGGCGCAGCCGCCAGCCCAGCATAGAGCGTATTGATTGCCGCAGGATCAAGATCAAACCCAACCTGATTTCGTCGCGCGACTTGGCGCGGACGGATTTGTGGGCAACGGTCCCTTTCCCGATCTGACCGCGGATGAGCTGGCGAAATTGCGGGGCGATCGACCAACGGCCCGCAAGCTGCACGGCTGGATCTATTGTACTGCCCCCGTGCCGGGGGGACAGATGCTGGTTCACGGCTATCAGTCTCTGCCCAAGGGTGCCGCATTGGGTGATCTGATCCATTATGTGGAAACAGCCGCCCGAACGGCCGTCCCCGATGAGAACATTGCCGGGAAGTTCGGCGCGGCTAGCCTGTTTCTGGCACAGTTACCGGCCAAGAAACGACTGGGGCAACTACTGTTTGCTTTGCGCGATCAAGGGCTGACAGGCATTGTTGCGATGGCTCATATCCGGCAGGGAAAGGTCAAAAAAACCTATTTTGCGTCGCAGGAAGATCGCAAGATCAAGGATGATTTCGCTACGATCCTTGCGCAGGGCGAAGACACGTCATTGGATCTTGAACTGACAGCGGCCAAACTTGGCGGGCAAACTGCCAACCTGCTGCGCCCACCCGACAGTCAAAACGGGCTGGCTTTTCTGGGCGTTGATCTTGCGCCAGCGATTTTGGCCAGCCTGACAGATGCCCAGGACCATTTTCATCTGTTGACCGACGACACGCACAAACGCAAATTCACCGGTATCGCAGCGCTGGCAGCGATATTCATCGGCGCCGCGATATATCTGGCAATGCCTGCCCCGGTCTATGTTTCCAACTTCGCCGAAAGCCGGGCGCGTCAGTCAATTACCATGGCCCTGCCTTTTGGCGCTTTTCTGGAAACCACCAATGTCCGCCCCGGACAGTTGCTGGAGGCGGGTGACGTCGCCGCTGTGCTGCGTTCACCAGAACTCGAAAACGGCATAGCAGAGCAGAAAGTCGCATATAATCTGGAGGTTATTAACGGGCAGGACGCGCTTAACAGCGGCAATATCGGTGCGCTGCAACTGGCGGAAAAGCGCGCCGAGATCGCGCAGCTGCGCCAGCGGCAACTGGAAAGCAGGCAGGCATTGCTGACGGTTACTGCGCCCACGGCCAGCCGCGTGGTGACAGCACTGCCCGATGGGGATCGGGGCAATTTCATGCCCATAGGCACGGCGATTGTGACGTTGCAACCGACCCAGGCTTTTGATCTGGTGATTGATATCGCACCACAGGATAGCGTGCGCGTGATACCGGGCCAGACAGGACATGTGTTTTTTCGTGGGCTAAGCGATGAAACCTTCGGGTTTGAAATCCTGTCAACACCGACCCAAACCCTGCACCCCGAAACGAACGAGATGCGCCATCAGGTGCGCGCGCGCATCACTGATGCGCAGCAATCGGATTTGCTGGTGGGTCTTTCCGGGTTTGCGAAAATCGAGACGCGAACCGCGCCGCGTATTGTCGGCCTCACCCGGCCAGTGGTTGATTATGTAAGGCTATTCCTTTGGAAAAATCTTGGCTTCACTTTCTAAAGGACCTTGAGATCAGCTGTTTCGCTGATGGCGGCGCCATGCGTTATGCTGTGCATGAAGGGCGCAGCGGCAAGGTGTTCCTGACCAACCGTGCGGCTGCCGAAACCCTGCATCAGTTGCAAACCGGCCAATTTGACGATGCAACGGCCGACAAAGACGCCTTGCAACAAGTCTATGGTCTTGTCGAAAACATGCGCGCGGTGACCCTGGCCGAATTGACGGCCAAGCCGCCTTTTAATCCTCTTTTCATCCGATGGGCCGGAATTGACCTCGGCCGCTACGAAGGTTTGCTCGGCCGAATGGCCGCATTCACAGCGCCACTGTGTTGGCCGGTATTATGCTTTCTTGTTCTGGGCTGCCTGGCCCTTGGGCTGATAAGCGAATGGGCGATCATGGACAGCGCATCGCAGGCGATCTCTTTGCAGGGTATCGCGACATTTGCCTTGCTGTCACCGTTCCTGAAACTGCCGCATGAATTGGGGCATGCCATGGTGACACGTGCCTATAACGTACCGCTGCGCAATGCGGGTATCGTGTTTGTCGGGCTGTTCCCGCTGCCCTTTGTGGACACGTCCATGGCTGATATCTGCGCCAACAGAAACCAACGGATCAAGATCAGTCTGGCGGGGATATTTGTTGACCTGCTCATCGCCATGTCCGCGTTTATCGCTTGGTATTTCGTGGACGGGACGTTTCTCAAGACGATCTTTGTCAATGTTTTCGTCTTTAGCAGTCTCAACTCACTGTTGTTCAATGGCAATCCGCTGATGCGGTTGGATGGGTATTTCGCCTTTTCCGATTGGATCGGGCACCGGAACCTGTCGAGTGCCGCCGCCGGGATTTTCAAGGATGCCCGCCAATGGGTAATGACCTTTGGCGCCGACGGCATCTGGCCGCAAGACCGGATGGGCCGAATGTACCTTTATTACGGGCTTGGTTCGGCCCTGTATAAGCTGAATATTCTGGCAACAGTCCTTTGGCTGACCCTGCCCCGTTTCTTCGGCGGTGGTGTGGTATTGGCCCTATGGGCGGGCTATGCGATGTTCTTTTCACCGCTTTTGAACAAGCCCGCGACCCACCCGGTGAAACAGAAGAAAGGCCGCGCCATCATGAGACGAAAGGCGTTATTCATGGCGGCTATGATCGCAGGGTTAGGCGGGTGTCTGTTCATCCCATTGCCTTTCCGCGTCACCGTCCCCGTCGCATTGGACACCAACGGCGTTTATGCAATCCAGACCCAGGAAGCGGGGGTTCTGACCCAGATCGCACCCGCTGGCGACGTCGCTGTTGGGCAGGCGCTGTTTACGCTTGAGAATGCCACGGTGGCGCAGGACATCGCCGTTGCACGCGAGCGGCTTGATCTGGCCCGGTTACAGCGCGAGGCGGTCTTGCAAAGCGACCAGACACAGGCTCGCGTCGCCACAGCGCAGCTTGAAGGCCCGCAGAAAGAACTCGACGTTCTATTGGAACGACAGCAGGCACTGGTGCAGGAAGCTGGAACCGCAGGGGTCTTCTACCCGGATGTGGCTGCGCGTGAAGGGCTCTACTTCGCCGAAGGATCGCGTTTGGGTTATTTGTTGGATGCAGACACCCCTGCTGTCGTAATTGGCCAGTTTCCCGAAACCCGCATTGCCCGGTTGCGACAGGGCAACCCGCGCTATGCGCTTTGGAATGCCGGTGAAATTGTGCCGCATGAGCGTATTACGGATGTTTCCCTGATACAGGTGAATCAGCTTTCGGCGGAAACCGGGCAGCGTTCGTACCAGTTGATTGCAAAGATTGATCTGCCAGCGGATCAGCTGCATGGACGTCAGCAGTTCCTGAAACTGACGCTGGAAAAGGCCCCGGTTCATGAGCACCTTTACGATATATTTTCGAACCTGCGCCGCAGCTATCTGAATGCCCGGATTGGCGAGGGTGGCTAGCGCTAAAACTGGAAGTTCAGATTGATGCTGAAATTTTCAATCTTGTCATTGTCCTGCTTGGCGATCGGTTTTGCGGCGTTGATCTGAACCAATCCGATTTGCGTATCCCAATAGACCGACAAACCGGCAGAGGTGCGCAAGGCATAGCTATCGTCAATCACCGCTGATGCCCCCCCTTCGGTTTCATCCAGATCCCAAAGCGCACCCGCATCCGCAAAGATGCCAACCACCACGGCAGGGTATGGCGTGGCGATGCGCAGCTCGGCCGAAGATGTCAGATAGCTGTTTCCACCCAACGCGGTGTCGACGCGATCACCTGAAACATCGCGCGGCCCGATACCGGTATAGGCAAATCCACGCGGCATTGGATTGCCGATAAAAGCCCGGTCGGCAATATGCACGTCCTGCCCATTGCGCCCGTTGATCTGACCTGTCTCCGCTGCGAGTGCCAGCACCATTCCATCCGCAATTGCCGCGTTATATTGCCCGCTGACCTCCGCGGCGACCCACTCCCGGTCACCCAATGGCGTGGCCAGCGTGACGTTGCCTTGCAGGTTAAGGCCAGTGGCCAAAGGGTTTGTATCAGTAAAGGTGGAATAACCAAGGCCGACACCCACACCAATGGCGGTTGAATTATCAAGCGGGATCGCGGCCAATGGCGAGATATCCTCATCGAAGTCATCGACGGAATCCGACTGCCAGAAAATCCGTCCACGATAGTGCAGACCGCTTGCCGTCTCGGCGCCGGCGGTGATTTCAGCACCGTAATGCGCCAGCGAATAATCCTGCGACGACCAGTCAGAGGCGCGCCCGGTCAACGTTCCGCGCAAATAGGTATCCTGCCCAAGCGCTGTCTGGCCGAGCTGGTAGGTCTGACTGACATTTGCATTCAATGCCCGCCCGTCCTGACTGGCCTGATAACCCAACCGGATATCAATGCCGCGACCGAACAGATTGTCGGCGTTCAACCCGATAAACGCGATCCCGCCGCGCCTTGACGAATAGCTGGCGCCGGTTTCGATGCTCGCTTCACCGCCTGTCGCGTTCTGGGCCAGGGCGCTGCCGGTTGGGATGGCAAGGAACGCCGCACAGGCTGTGAAAGTCAGAAGTTGTTTGATCATCAATCTTTTGATGGCGCGCGGCCAGCAATCCTAGTTCGAGTGGGCCGGAAAGCGGCATTGATAGCCCGGCAAAATATCGTCTGCCTGCAGGGTGAAATAGACGCTTTGTGTGTTCGACGACAGGTCCGCGACCTGTGCGACATAATCCAGCGATACGGCAATCGGTTGTGCGTTGTCGCCATTGACGATGATCTGAAACGCGGCGCGGTCAAGGAACGCGGCGAGCATCGGCGTGGGGACATAGGCTTCGACCCGCAACGGATCATTAACATAAACAACTGCAACCGACCGGCCCTGGGCGCTTTCGCCGACATCGATGATGTCTTCGCCCACCTGACCTGCGACGGGGCTGCGGACCTCCGCCTTGCTCAGGGCGACCCGCGCTTCTTCGGCCACCATCTGTGCGACGCGAAGCTGCTCGATCTCACGGTTGAGCGATCCTTCCGAAAGTGCCAACTCAATCCGGGCGGCTTCCAGATCGGCCTGACTGACTGCACGGCGCGCAACACCCCGTTCCAACCGTTCGACCCTCGCGACCAACGCATCACGTTGCGCCATTGCGGCGTCGCGCCCGGATGTCAGCGTCGCGCGAAGCTCTGCAGAGGCCAGTGCAGCAGCGCTGATGTCTGAATCAAACCGGGCGATCAGATCGCCCGCGGCGACTGTTGCACCGGGCCTGACGAAAACCTCGCTCACGATGCCGTTTATGGGCGCTGCGAGTTCGACAATCTGCAAGGGCCGGATCGTGCAATTGATCCCGATATCCAGCGTCTGTGCAGATAGGGTACCGGTGGTTGCCAGCAACGCCGACACAATAATGGATAGGCCACGCGAAACCACGCTAAAGCCCGGCATCCGTTAGTGACGCACCGGTCAGATACTGATAACGCCCCCACGCTTTGAGGTATTCCAACCGTTGGAATTCGAGCGTTTCGCGCGCCGAACTTTCTGTCAGCTGCCGACTGATGACGGCAATTTCGACGCCCTCGCCGCTCTCAACGCGCTCCCGTTCGATCCGCACATTCGCGGCCGCACGTGAAACCGATGCTGATGACTGGCTGATCGCATTCGATAGCTCGGTCATACGCTGATATGTTGATGTTATCTGGCTGCGAAGCTGGCGACGAATGGCAAAATATTCAAGCGCGGAGCTGCGCAAATCGACAGATTCCAACCCTGACTGATAGCCTTGCCCCTGGGCGTTGAAAATCGGGATCGTCAGGCGCACCCCAACCGTGGTGTCCTGTGTTTGCGATCCGCCGCCAAAGCGGGATCCTTCGCGGGTCTCATCTTCATAGCGGGCAAAGGCGTCCAGCACCGGTGAAAAATCAGCCGCGATTGCCAGTTTCCGGCTCAAATCCGATTCCACAACACCGATCGCAGTTGCCAGCAAGGCCGGATTGTCCGCTTCTGCGGCGGCGATGCCATCGGCGACACTTGTGTTACGCTCGCTGCGCAGGATGCCAGCGGGCACGCTCACGGTTCCAACGTCAGTGACCGTTGAGCCGGTCAGAAATGCCAGATCAGCAAGGGCAGATGCCAATCTTGTGGCTTCAATTGCTTCTTCAGATGCGATCGAGGCACGTTCAGCAGCATAGCTGTTGCGCAATGTATCAGTGCCCAGCCCAATATCCG
The DNA here is from genome assembly GCA_947500055.1 of uncultured Paracoccaceae bacterium. Taxonomy (GTDB): domain Bacteria; phylum Pseudomonadota; class Alphaproteobacteria; order Rhodobacterales; family Rhodobacteraceae; genus Yoonia. The sequence continues at coordinate 426,472 of CANMQO010000002.1, read as the reverse complement.
TCAACGTATTTTCGCTGGCGATCTGCCTGCCGATCAGGGCGGTCCGCTGGCGCAAGCTGCGGATCTTGGCCTTGCTTTGCACGGCACTGACATAGGTTTCGAAGGTCTCGAATGTGACACGCTGGACCGCCGCGATATATTCAACCTCGGCCACTGTGCGCGCCGTGTTCTGAAGCTGGATGTTGAAAATCCGGCTGAGATTGAAAATCGGTTGGGTCAATTCAACGCTCAGATTGGTGACCGGATAATCCGCACTTCCCTGCGCAAATACTTCGTTGTCGCTTTGCACAACTTCTTGCTGTCGCTCGCTATAGGTGGCGCTGGCAGAAAGTTGCGGCAGATAGCCATAGATCGCGTTCAGCCGGGCAATATCGGCACGGTTGATCGCCTGGGCCGCCTGACCAATATCGGCATTGCGCTCAAGGGCCAAAGTGAACAATGCATTCAGGGATTGTGCGGCGGTTCCGCCGGATCCGTCATTGTCGAATGTCGCGGCCAAACGGCCTGTTGCGTTATCGCGTCCCAAAGCCCGCTCCAACCGATCGCTGGCGACAGCAAGCCGTTCGCCATCCGCTCCTTCGGTCCGCAAACGGTCCAGCCGTTCCGGCGTTGCCTTGTTGGTTTGTGTGTCCGCGCAGCCCAGCGACAGGGTCGCGGCTGACATCAGTGTGATCATTCGAAGATGGTAAAACAAATTCACTCGCCTCAGATTTGGAGCGTCTTAAAACGCCGCAATAGTATTCTGCATCTTGCCAGCACTAGCGAACCCAAGGTTGGCGCAAAAACAGCACGTAGCGCCAATTATTCAAGATCAATTTCGCGCAACGCAACGCCCGTTATTTTATTCTGTGCGGAGGGTTGCATCATTGCAAGGATGAACACCGCAAACGCATCCGATAGATCAAAAGCGGGTAAATTGATGACAGTGCCGGTGCCATAATTTGCACAAAGCCCGGCCTTGCGGATGCCATATGAAATGACCACAACGGTTTGCAGGCAGATCGCATGAGCGGCGCGAAAGCCAAGGCGATTGACGTATATAGATGGTAAGGAATGAAACATGGCCGACGAGCAAGCGAAACCAGCCGACGAAACGACGATCAACGGGAATTCGATCAACTGGGACGACGCGAAAATGGAAAGCGTCTACTCCAACATCGGCACCGCGACGGCCAACCGTGAAGAATTCTTTTTGCTGTTTGGAACACATCAGAACTGGCGGGGCTCAACCGAGGAACGCAAAGTCATCGACGTTGAATTGTCCAAGCGGATCGTCATGAGCCCCTTTGCCGCAAAGCGTCTGGCCATTATCCTGCAGCATTCGCTGAAGGCATATGAAGACCAGTTTGGCGAGATTAAGCTGTAAAGACCCATATCGCCGGCCAGTTCTGCTCAGGTAATACCTGCAAGAAAACGACCGACAATCGTGCGCTCTTGATGTCGATCAATGCGGTATCGACACATCCGGCGCAAGCGTAAGAAAGGGCGCGACAATCGCGCCCTTTCTGATTGCCCCCGCCCCCAGGGGTCAGCTTTTCATATCACGTTCAATGCGCAAAAAATGCTGTAATCGGCGTTGAGCCGTCGCCAGTCTGTGCCGCCGCTGCAAGCTCAGGCTGCCGGATTGGGGAAGGGCCCTGCGTTTGATCGCAACGGCCTGCCTTAACATTTCACTACTAACAACCTTCGGTCTGTCGAGAACATGTTTGCTCATCTCATCCTCCGTCGTTGTGCGGAAAGCGTATCACAGATCAGGGGATTCGCCCATTGTTCCCGAAAAAACCGAAGCGCGGCTAGCCCCCCACATTTCCCGTGGCTTTGCGTTGGCGTGCCCGCTTCAGGCCCAGCTGCCGTTCTCGCCAGATAATCAGGACCCCCGCACCGATCACAATCGCCGCTCCCAGCAGCATGGTGATGGTGGGGATTTCATCAAAGATGAGATAACCGATCGTCAATGCAAGGATCATCGAGGTGTAATCAAACGGGGCGACAAGTGACGCGTCAGCATAGCGATAACTGGTCGTCAAAAGGATCTGACCGACGCCGCCCAACAATCCGGCACAGATCAGCATGATGGCCACCTGCCAACCGGGCATCGCCCAGCCCCAGGGTATGGTGAACAGGGACAGAATGGATGATGTGATGGTGAACCAGAACACGATTGCGGCCGTGTCTTCTGTCGCGACGAGCTTGCGGACAAAGACCTGCGCAAGTGCGGCCAGCACCGCCCCCATCAGAACGACGACAGCGCCCAGTGTTTCCGACACGTTCAGCGATGCCCCCACAGACAGGCGCGGGGACAGCACGATCAGCACACCCACCATGCCCAAGGCAACCGTGCTCAGCCGAAAGGCACGAACCTCTTCGTTCAGGAACATCGCGGCAAAGACGACCACCAGCAATGGGGCGGCATACCCGATCGCCGTGACCTCTGGCAGGGGCAACAGGCCGAGACCGGTAAAGCCCAGCCCCATGGCCGATGTTCCGATCAACCCCCGCCAGACATGCCCCATCGGATTGGAGGTTTTCCAGCCATCACGCAACTCACCCCGCAGCGCAAGCCAGCCAAAGATGATTGGCAAGGCAAAGAAGGATCGAAAGAATACTGCCTGCCCCGGCGGGACGTCGGCAGAGGCGGCTTTGATCAGGCTTGCCATCCCCATGAACATGCAAACCGACATCACCTTGAACAGAATGCCGCGCAGCGGTTGCATCGTTGGTTGTGTTGGCATGCGCCACCCCACAGCGGTTTCAGTAAAATTGCGCGGCTCGCGGAAACAGAGCGCAGGATTGGCCAGCGAATTCAAGCACTTTTGATGCGGAACCGGTCAATTCAAGCGAAATCCCGTCTCGCAGGGGCAAGAAAGTCCGCGCCGCACACCGTCAACGCGGCGGATTCTCTGCACCCGACGAACCGGCGAGGCCACGCGACATTGGCCGGAACGTCAAGTGCTCCGTGACCCAAACCAGACCTTCATGCTCAATTGGGTCAAGGTCAGAAGGGCGGATTTTCCTGACTTTCGCTGCGGCTGCGCAAATGACGGCTCTGGATGATAGGCTGTGTCACAAACGGTCGTTTACGCCGGTGACAAAAACGTATGAGTTCTGGCAAAAAGAAACGATTGGATGTGCTCCGATCTCATCCTGAACGCGATAACGCGCTCCGCAAATCTTGGATGACTGTCTGCATGCGCTGCAAGTAGGCTGATTGCTCGCGAATATTGTTTGACACGTTGTTCCAACGCGATGTGTCAGGAGAAACGTTACCTGTTCGCAGATCAGAAGACAGCTTGGTGAGTGCCATCTCGAAGTCTGAAATGACGCCGGGAATATCCAGCAGGTTTGTGTCGAGCATTACATACCCGAGGTCTTCTTGGATGTGGTTCAACCAAGGCTCTGTGACTTTTCTGATCAACGATGCTGTTTCCAGTCTTTGATTCAGCATAGCCAACACTTCCGCCAAATCATGATAGTTGATGCGGATTGTCTGATCTCTGAACTTAAGAATCGTGTTCGCCATGCTTACCTCATGATGTCCACCGGAATATCTGACGATATCCGATTTTCAAGCTCTTGGCGTAACCTGTCCACCTGCATTGCGCTTAGCCCTTCAGCATCAACGACAATTCGATCTGCGCCAGTCTGTAAATTTGCCTCGTTGACGGTCGCTTCGATCAGCCCGTCTAAACGTTCTTCGGGAACTACTCCGCCCACTCCAGGGACCGGCCCTTTGACTTCAATTCTTTCGCCATTCGAGGTGTCGATAAAATCGTAAGCGGGGTCGGCGGGGTCAGGACGCGCCAATGTCGTCCCAGTGGCAGCTTCATATCTGGCGCCCGCTCGACCTTCACGAGGCCGTAGGACGCCATTTTCATTGGCGAGATTAATGGATCGACCATCAAAATCATCAGGTAGATCGCGTTCATCTGGTGTTGTGAGATTGCCTATCTCACGCGCGACAATACTCGGCCCCGTCTCTTCCGGGATCGGGGTTGAAATGATGTTGCCAGTTGGATCATCGGGAATGGGGGAACCGGTGTTGTTTGGCAGGCCCAGTTCTTCAATCGGGTAGGTTTCAAGCCATTGCTCGATCCGTGCCGGTGTGAACCCGGGTAACTCTCCCAATCGGCGCTCACCCTCCGTCAGTTCTGGGAAGACTTCGACCCAACCTTGTGCCAGTTCGCCGTCCTGAATTTGCAAGTCTCCGCGCGCGAACGCTTCACCAGCGGCTTCAATGAAATCCTGTAAGGCGCGCTGTTTCGCGGGATCGCCGCCCGCGCCTGTTTCCAGAATGGTGCCAGGGTTCAGCAATTCGTAAAGCGCCGCTGCCTCAGCCCCGATGCGCGCAAATTCGGAGTTCTTGGGCAGAACTGGATACCCACCGCTGCTGATCCCTTCTTGCACAAGGGCATAGGCTGTTGCGGCCAAGCGACCTTCGACAGTCGTGACATCCACTCCTAGTCGCGCGCCTGCCTCATCCACGCGCCGATCCCGCATGGCGTCCGTCCAGTCTTGCAGCGCATCAGACGCGAGAAGCGCCGCACCAACGCCGGTCAGAGCGCGCAAGCCACGTATCGCGTCCGTTGGATCGAAAGTAGGGAGACCACCGGCCGTGGGCGCAAAATCAGCAAGCACCACATTACTCTGGACGCCGGGGAGAACGGGTTCGGCATAGCACCGGCAATTATGTGCCTCGCCTGGATGCCCGCCTGCCGGTGGATCATCCCAACGGAAAACGCGGTCATCATAAGCGGCATGGCTTTCACGAACTTTGGTATCATCGCGCGAGCGCCAGATGTACTGCACAATCCCGAGGTCTTCCTGTCGGAGCTGGTTGATCAGCCCAGCGAAGGCACGCAGCAACCGTTCTTCCATCGCGGTTCGAAACGGACGCAATCGCTGTTGGTGATTTTGGTATTGGCTGAAAATGCTCTCAAGGCGGATGTCCCATGCATCAAGCGCCTCTGCCTTTGCGTCCGAGACATCCCGCAGATCAGCTTCAGTGACAGTTGGAACCGTGTCGGCTGGTGTCAGCGCGTTCAGGAGCATCAGGGTATTCTCGGCAATCACCTGATCGAGGCGGTCGCTGAAATCGGCCTTCAGGGCGGAATAGTTTGGGAACGTCGATTTAAGCGACAATCCCAAACGACGACCAACGATGCGGCCATCGTGCCGTGCAATAGCGAATTGGCCGTTGCCACCATGCCTGAGGAAGTCGCTGAAACTGTGTTGCATGGAACCTCCGCGCACGTGCGGAACAGGTTCTATCAACAATTGGTGAAGAAAACCCAAGACCACCGTTCGCTACGTTCTGCTCGAAGGCAACGAGGATGCAGATATTCGTGTGAGTGCCTGCCAAAAACCTTATGACAATACCTATGCGCCAAAAACGGTCGTTCTTGTCACTAGCAACGACGAGCCCGCAAACACTGAGAAATCTTGTGCCACAAACCTTTGGCGATACTCGGTTTGATTTTGTCACGTTTTTGACACGGACCAAGGAACGGACATTGGCGCACGATGCAGCATCGGTCAAAATGGGCTCAACAACCACTGTTTTCTGCAGTCTGCTCGAAGCGCAACTTTTCCGCTTTCACGGGCTTAAGTCAGTTGATGACATCAGGGTCAACGTCCTCTGAAGCTCGACGGTCTCGCGCTGGTGTGGCGTGGCGAAGACCAACACGGACTTGTGTTCCTTTTTTGCGGCATTCTGCGCCTCTGGCGGCGCTCTACGCCCCGGTCGGAACACAATGAAGCCTTTTTCGCTTGTTAGCTGTCCGAATTAAGCTATCCCTCATCAAACCCTTATAAGAAGTTTCGCATGCAAGAAAACGCCTCCGAACAGTCGAACATGAATGCCCGTGACTGGGTGCAAGTCCTCGCCAAATATCGTGAACCAAGCACATTGCGCAGCAGTTTCGAACTGGGCGTCAGTCTTGTGCCCTTCGTGGTGCTTTGGGTGCTCGCCTGCTGGGTTGCGCAATACAGCTATCTTGGGGCGTTCCTGATTTCGGCGCTGAACGGGCTTTTTCTGCTGCGCCTCTTTTGTATCCAGCATGATTGCGGGCATGGGTCGTTTTACGGCAACCGCACGGTCAGCGACTGGATTGGCCGGGCGATTGGGGTGGTCACACTGACACCATATGATGTCTGGCGTCGCACCCATTCCATCCATCACAGCCATGCGGGTGACCTTGACCACCGGGGCATCGGCGATGTGATGACGCTGACGGTTGAAGAATACCACCAACGCACGCCCTTTGGGCGCTGGCTTTATCGTGCCTATCGGCATCCGCTTGTCATGTTTGGACTGGGGCCGACATATCTGTTCATCCTGCAAAACCGGCTGCCGCTCGGGCTGATGCAGCAAGGCCGGAAATACTGGATCAGTGCGATGGGTACGAATGTGGCCGCGGGTCTGATCCTCGCCACGATCATCTATTTCGGCGGGGTGCAGGCGCTGTTTCTGGTATTCCTGCCAACCACGCTGATTGCGGCGTCAATCGGTGTGTGGCTCTTCTATGTCCAGCACCAGTTCGAAGCGACGCAATGGGATCCGCATCCCGAATGGCAATTGCACGATGCCGCCTTGCACGGCAGCTCCCATTACGACCTGCCGCCGATCCTGCGCTGGTTCACCGCCAATATCGGCATTCATCATGTGCATCACCTTTATAGCCGGATCCCGTTCTACCGGCTGACAGAGGTGCTGCGCGACCATGGCGAACTGGTCGAGATTAGCCGCATGACAATCTGGGAAAGCCTGAAATGCGCGAGCCTTGATCTATGGGACGAAAAATCCCGGCGTCTTGTCTCCTTCTCAGCCGTGCGCAATCCCGGTCTCTAGGACCGCGCTGTAGTCGGGCCCGACATTGACCGGGACGCCAAGCGCTTCAATCTGTGCAACAAATGCCAGATCCGTTCTATCTGCCCCATCCCCCGGCGCGCGCAGGATGACCTGCCGCACGCGCCCGGGATGGCGCGTGATGGCCGCCAGATAAACCTCTGCATCATGCTGACCCGTATCGCCGATCAGGACGAAGGGCAGGTCAGGCATTGCGCCCATGATAACGTCAATGGCAGCCCCTTTGTGATCGCCATGTGTGCCTGTGATGAACTGAGTCTCGCTGACCCCGTAATCGCGCAGGAACATCGGCCCACGCGGCAGGCCATTGCGTTCAAAAACCTCCGTCAGAAACCCGTAAAAATTCCATGGTGAGGAACTGACGAAATGCACCGGATTGCGTTCCCCGTCACACAGTTTCGCCATCAGTTTCACCGCATCCGGGAAAACCACGCGCGTCGCTGCATTCCCGGTAAGCGAGGTCCAAATGTTCCGCCACAGCGAATACGCGCCGGTATGCATCATTGTATCGTCAATATCGGAAATCACGCCGAATTGTGCATCCGCAGGCGGCACCATGACCGGGCAGGGCACAGTGACATTGGCCGCTGTCACGTCCACCGAAACCCACCCGGTCCGATCATCGCGCGGCAAAAGCAGGGTAAAATACCCTTCTTCATCGGTCCGGGCCGTCGCACCCCCCGCCGATACGGTGACGTCCGGCACCTCGGTCGTCAGGAACAGATCAACCATCTGACGCAGATTGCGCCACCGGCTTTGCGATGCCTGAACCTCAACATCCCGCATTTCGGCCAACACCCGGCCCCGCAGAACCAGTTGTTCAGCCGTCGCGTATCCGATGTAAGGTATGATCGCCCCGGCCTGTCGTGCGGTACGACCGCGCCCCAAGAACCGCTCAACGCGAACAGCGATACGGGCGAGCCACAGCTTCACCCAGGTGTCACCCGCAGGACATCACCGGCATCCGTCAGCAGCAGGAGCGCACCATCCGGCAACAGCTCCACGTCGCGCACCCGGCCCGCATCGGTCAGCAATCGCTCTTCCCCAACGACTTTCCCACCTGACAGTTTCAGGCGAACCAGCGCGCCGGGGTTCAGCGATCCGATAAACAGATCACCCTGCCAACCGGCATATGGACCGTCATAAAACGTCATGCCCCCGGGGGCGATAACGGGGTCCCAGTAGTAAACTGGTTCCTCAAACTGCGCCGCACGCGCCTGCCCTGACCCAACAGCCGAACCGCGATAGTTGATGCCATAGCTGACCACCGGCCAGCCATAATTCAGCCCTGCCTGCGGACGGTTCAGCTCATCCCCGCCGCGCGGCCCATGCTCGATCGTCCATAGCGCACCATCGGGGCCAATCGCCGCCCCTTGCATGTTGCGGTGGCCTAATGACCAGACCTGATCATTGCCATCGCGACCCACAAAAGGGTTATCGGCGGGCACGCTGCCATCTGCATTCAGGCGGATCACCTTGCCATGGGTCGTGCGTGGGTCCTGCACCAGGGTGCCGCTGTCCCCCGCACCGCGATCCCCGGTGGTGATCCAGACGGTGCCGTCAGCCATCGGGATGATCCGGCTGCCAAAATGACGGCCATTTCGGGCGGGATTATCCTGCACAAAGATATCGCGCACGTTGTTCAATCGGCCATCCGGGCCAAGCTCCGCCCGGGCCGCCGCTGTCACGAGACCGCCGCGCACGGATTTTGCATAGGTCCAGAAAACCAGGCGATCTTTCGCAAAACGCGGCGAGACGGCCACATCCAGAAGCCCGCCCTGACCCTCCGCGGCAACATCCGGCAGACCGGGCAACGGGGCTGAAACGCTGCCATCGGCATTGATCAGGCGCATGGCTCCGGGGCGTTCTGTCACCAGAAACTGACCATTGCCCAGTGGGGCGATGCCCCATGGATTTTCCAGCCCGCTGGCAAAAGTTGACACAGTCACCGGACTGGCGGGCAGTTCCGGCGCGCGGGTCTGGGCGGCAAAGGCGGGGGTGAAATCGGCATTCGGGCGGCCTTGGCGGACCTCGGCCCATGCCATGGCCCCGGCTGCCGCCACCAATGCGAAAAGAGAGAGTTTACGGATCATGCTGCACCTCCTTCAATTGCAAGATAGCCCAGCGGGCGGCATCGGCCACCGCCGGATCGGCATCATCAAGCAAAGGTGAAAGGGCACCCCCCAGTGACGGGTCACCGGAGTTGCCAATCGCATAAGCGACATTGCGGACAAACCTTTCGCGGCCGATCCGTTTGATCGGTGATCCTGAAAACCGGGCGCGGAAGGCCGCGTCGTCCAATCCCGCCAGTTCAGCCAATGGCGGGGTAAGCAGATCATCCCGCGCGGCATAGCGGGCATCGCGGGCAGTGGAGGCAAACTTGTTCCACGGACACACAGCCAGACAATCGTCACAGCCATAGATGCGGTTACCCATCTTGCTGCGCAGGTCCGGGTCAACCGGGCCTTTATGTTCAATCGTCAGATAGGAAATGCAACGCCGGGCATCCAGCCGGTAAGGGGCGGGAAACGCATCGGTGGGACAGATATCCAGACAGGCGGTGCAGCTGCCGCAATGGCTGACCTCTGCCGCATCCGGGGGCAGATCAACGGTTGTAAAAATCGCCCCCAGAAAGAACCATGACCCCAGATCGCGCCCCAGCAAATTTGTATGTTTGCCCTGCCAGCCAAGGCCCGCCGCCTCTGCCAGTGGTTTTTCCATCACCGGGGCCGTATCGACAAATACCTTGATCTGGGCATCCGGCACCCGTTCGATCAGCCAGCGGCCAACACGTTTCAGACGCTTTTTGACGATATCATGATAATCGCGGTTCTGCGCATAAACGCTGATGGCGGCGCGGTCCGGGCGGTCCAGCACATCCAGCGGGTCATGGGCAGGCGTGTATGGCTCTGCCAGCATCACCACCGAGCGGGCTTCTGGCCAAAGGACGGCAGGATCACCGCGCCAATGCATCCGTTCCGCCATCCAGCCCATTTGCCCATGCATGCCCGCATCAACAAATGTTGCCAACCGGTCCGCAATCTGCGGCACCGCGTCTGGGCGACAGATACCCAGCTTTGCAAACCCTGCCTCGGTCGCGAAGGCCGTCAGATCAGCCTTCAGTCCCATGACCTAAAAATCCAGATCAGCATATTGGGTCGATGGTTGGAACCCCGGCACCTCATCGGCCAGCAGCGACCGAAAGGCAGGCCGGGATTTGATCTTGGCATACCAGTCCTTGACCACCTCGTGCCGGTGCCAATCCACATCGCTGGTGTAGTCCAGACAGGATAGCTGTGCTGCTGCGGCAAAATCCCCCAGCGTCATCTCATTGCCGCCCAGCCAACGGCGATCCTCCAGCAGATAGGCCATGTAATCAAGGTGGTATTTGATCGCCTTCGCCCCTGCTTTCACATTTGTACTGTCAGGATAGCCGGTTCCCATCACCTTGCGAAACACCCGCTCACCGGTCAGTTTCACGGTCACTTCACGGTAAAACTTGTCATCAAACCATCCCACCAGACGGCGGGCCTCATATCGGGCATGGGGGTCTTTGGGCATTAGTGCAGGGGTTGGATGAGTTTCTTCAAGGTACTCACAAATGGCCGTACTATCGGCCATGGTCCGGCCATCCATCTTGAGCACTGGCACCTGGCCGGCCGGATTGCGGCGCAGGAAATCAGTGTCCTGCTCCCAATAGCGTTCTTCAACCAGCCCAACCTCGATCTTCTTTTCGGCCATGCATAGACGGACTTTGCGGGAAAACGGAGACAGGGGATAATGGTACAGGGTATTCATCAACAGCTCGCCACATTGTTTTCCCTGTCATGCCGTATGGGGCCGCCCGGATCAATGGGGCAAGGCCCAGCCTTCGGCGTTCAGGCAGGATCATACCACCCGACAATCTCGTCGATTTGCCCAACAAAGCGATCCATCTCGGCAGCTGTGACACGTTTTGCGGAAACTTTGCGGGGGTCATCGCGCTGACCTGCGGGGACCAGATCGCCGACATGCAGTTCCATCTGGCGCACGGGCGGATGGCCGATGCATTCGGTCAGTTCGCGGCGGGCCACATCCGGTTGGCCATCGCGGACGTAACCGCAGAACGTGGCGAAGTCGTAACTCCCCATTGCGGCACGGTTGTCTTGCAAGGCTTCCGTCATCGGAAAGGCGAGATGCATATCCCAGATTGGCGCAATCACCAGAACCCGGTCATAGGCTGCGGGATCATGATCCAGTTTTCGAACACGCGGACGGCGGCCCGTGGCCATCTGCCAAATGACGCGCAGCATTGGATACCGCCCAGCCGGACGGATCTCTGCAATCTGGGCACCCGTCTTGTGGGCGATCAGATCAGCTAATACGCGGTTATTGCCAGTACGGGAATAAAGCAGGATCAGAAGGGACATGACCCAAGCTTAGTCCTGGATCAGACGCAACACATTGCGCTGTGTCAAACAGGTGCTACTGAAAACAATCCGCGCGGCCATCCGCCCGGATCGTTTCCGCCCCCGCGATGATCTGCCGGGTCCGGTTGCGCGTGAATTGCGACGGGTTCGCGGCTGATCTGTTCTTGGGGGCAGGCAGGATCGCGGCCAAGCGGGCAGCCTGCAAGGCGCTGAGATCCGCCGCATCCACCCCAAAGTAATGCCGGGCAGCGGCCTGCACACCAAACACGCCTTCATCAAATTCGGCGACGTTCAGATAAAGCTCCAGTATCCGGCGCTTGGTCCAGACGGCCTCAGCCAGCGGGGTCCACAGCGCCTCCGCTGCCTTGCGCGACCAACTGCGGCCATGCCACAGATAGACGTTTTTGATCACTTGCTGCGAAATGGTCGAGGCACCACCGCGACCGCGATCAACCGCCGCGCGAATGGCCTTCACATCCAGCCCCCAATGCAGGCAGAAATTGGCATCCTCGGCGGCAACGGCGGAACGGGCCATGACCGGCGCAATCCGGTCCATCGGAACCCATTCTTGCTTCACCCCATCCAACCGGCGGGTTTCGGAAAACATATAGGGGGTCGTGGGCGGGTTGATCAGCGCATAAAGCAGCGTCGCCAGCAGGACAAAGCCAAGCACTACGAAGCCCGCGCGCCAGACCCACCGCCAGATAAAACCCCACGCCCTTTCGATAAGGCCCGGTGGTTTCTTTCTGGAACGGCCCGCCTTGGGCGCTGCTTTTCTGCCCGACTTCCTCGCCGGTTTTTTTGATGCTGTCTTACGCTCTGCCATCGGTCCCATAAGCCATGGGGAAGGCAAGGGGGTCAAGATCAACCCGAGGGTATCGCCCAAGCTGTGGCAGATACCCTCTAATTGGTCGCGTCATTCCGCCGGAATGGCGGCGTCTTCGACGCTCAGCGGATGCGTCAGATGGACCAGCATTTCCTTGGGACAGATTTGCAGGAAGTTGTTCTTTTCCACATCCCAGTGTTGCAGGATCTCCGCAGCCCGACGGCTACCGGTTTCCGCAAGATGCCGCTCAATCAGCTCTTCCAGCTGGGTCATCCAGTGATCAACCGTGACCGGGCAGGTGACCAGCGTTTCCATATTGATCAACGGGGCGGATGTGCCATCAGGATCATAAAGATAGGCCATCCCTCCGGTCATCCCCGCACCAAAATTGGCACCGACCGATCCAAGGATGACCGCAACACCGCCGGTCATATATTCACACCCATTGGTGCCGCAGCCTTCGATCACAACCTTCGCGCCGGAGTTCCGGACGGCAAACCGTTCGCCCGCACGACCGGCCGCAAACAGATAGCCATCCGTCGCACCATAAAGCACGGTGTTCCCGATGATCGTGTTCTCAGATGCCACAAGTGGGCTGACCATAGGTGGACGCACGACAATCGTACCACCGGACAGGCCCTTGCCGACATAGTCATTGGCGTCGCCCGATACTTCCAGCTTTAGCCCGGGTGCTGCAAACGCACCCAGCGACTGCCCGGCAGAACCACGCAGTTTCACCGTCAGGTGATCGGGCTGCAGGTCGTTCCGCATCCCGAAATTCTGCACGATATGGCTGGATGTCCGGGTCCCGATCGTACGCAGCGTGTTCTGGACTGCATAATCCAACTGCATCTTTTCCCCGTCATTCAGGAAACGGGCTGCGTCCTGCACGATCTGGGCGTCCAGCGTATCGTCAACCGGGTTACGCGGACGCGCCCGATCGTATTTGATCTTATGGGCGCCATCGACCGTGATCAGCAGCGGGTTCAGATCCAGATCGTCCAGATGGGCAGAGCCGCGCGACACCTGGGTCAACAGATCAGCACGGCCAATCACATCATCCAGTGACCGCGCACCAATCGACGCGAGGATTTCGCGCACTTCAGTGGCGTAGAAGGTGATCAGGTTCACCACCTTTTCGGCATTGCCGGTGAACTTTTCTCGCAATGCCTCATCCTGGGTACACACGCCCACGGGGCAAGTGTTGGACTGGCATTGGCGGACCATGATGCAGCCCATCGCAATCAGGGCGGCGGTGCCGATCCCGTATTCCTCGGCTCCCAACATCGCAGCCATCACAATGTCACGGCCCGTGCGCAGACCACCATCGGTGCGCAATGTGATACGTTCGCGCAGGTTGTTCATTGCCAGAACCTGATGCGCCTCGGTCAGGCCCATTTCCCATGGAAGGCCGGCATATTTGATCGACGTACCCGGTGATGCACCTGTGCCGCCATTATGGCCGGAAATCAGGATCACATCCGCCTTGGCCTTGGCCACACCAGCGGCAATCGTGCCGACACCGGAGGACGACACCAGCTTGACCGTCACCTTGCAGCGCGGGTTGATCTGTTTCAGGTCATAGATCAGCTGGGCCAGATCCTCGATCGAATAGATATCATGGTGCGGCGGCGGCGAAATCAGCGTCACGCCCTTGGTCGAATGGCGCAGACGGGCAATCAGGTCGGTGACCTTCATCCCCGGAAGCTGACCTCCCTCGCCGGGCTTGGCGCCCTGGGCGACCTTGATCTCCAACTCCTCGCAGGCATTCAGATACTCGGCGGTGACACCAAAACGACCGGATGCCACCTGCTTGATCTTGGCTGATGGGTTGTCGCCGTTGGGTTCGGGCACAAAATGCGCGGGATCTTCACCACCCTCACCTGAATCCGACTTCGCGCCGATACGGTTCATCGCGACATTCAGCGTCTTGTGGGCCTCTGGCGACAGCGCGCCCAGCGACATGCCGGGTGTCACAAAACGCTTGCGGATCGCGGTGATGCTTTCCACCTCTTCAATCGGAACAGGCTTGGCCAAGGGTTTGATCGCCAGCAGATCGCGCAGATGGATCGGTGGGTTCGCCTGCATGGATTTCGAATATTGCTGCCACATCGCATAGGAGGCATTGGCGCAGGCGGCCTGCAACATATGCATGGTCTGCGCTTCCCAAGCGTGCTTTTCACCCGAACGACGGGCCTTGTAGAAACCGCCAATTGGCAGGATGTCCAAACCAGCAGTCCAGCCACGGGCATGGACCTCTTCCAGCTTGGACTGGATGCCGCTGACGCCGATCCCGGAAATGCGCGATGGCATGCCGGGGAAGTATTCAGCGACCATCGCGCGGGACAGGCCGACGGCTTCAAAATTCAGACCGCCGCGATAGGATGACAGGACCGAAATCCCCATCTTGGACATGATTTTCAAAAGGCCCGCATCAATTGCCGCGCGATAACGGCGCATCGCATCGGTCAGATTGCCCTCAATCAACCCGCGACGGACGCGGTCAGCAATGGAATCCTGCGCCAGATAGGCGTTCACGGTGGTCGCACCACAGCCGATCAGCACCGCAAAGTAATGCGGATCAATACATTCCGCCGACCGGACATTGATCGAACAGAAGGTGCGCAAGCCCTGCGCGGTCAGACCCGAATGCACGGCAGAGGTCGCCAGAATCATCGGCATCGCCACCTGATAGGGCGACTGATGTTCATCCGTCAGGACAAGGTGACCGGCGCCTGAACGCACGGCGTCCTCGGCCTCTTCCCTGATCCGTTTCAGGCCGTCCGACAAGGCACTGCGCCCCGGTTCAAACGTACAATTGATAAAGGCAACGCCATCCCCAAAGACGCGGACCATTTCATCAAATTCGGCATTTCCGACAAACGGGCTTTGCAAGACCAGAATTTCGGTCTGCGATGAATCCTCATCCAACACGTTCTTGAGGTTTCCAAACCGGGTCTTCAGCGACATCACGCGGTTTTCGCGCAAACTGTCGATTGGCGGGTTGGTCACCTGGCTGAAATTCTGGCGAAAGAAATGCGACAGCGGGCGATAGGTCTTGGACAAGACAGCCGATGGCGTGTCATCACCCATCGACGCGATCATCTCCTTGCCGTCCTCGGCCATGGGCGCCAGTACCTGCTCCAGCTCTTCAATCGAATAGCCCGCCGCGATCTGACGCTTGCGCAGTTCTTCGCCCTCAAACAGCGGCACTTCGGGAATATCGATCAGCTGTTCGTTCAGGTTCACGACCTTACCGACCCATTCGCCAAAGGGCTGGGCGGCGGCCAGTTGATCCTTGATTTCCGTGTCGCGGTACAGCTTGCCCTCGACCATATCAACGGCGATCATCTGACCGGGGCCAAGCGCGCCCTTTTCCACGACCGAACCTTCATCGACGGGCACCATGCCCACTTCTGAACCTGCGACCAGCAGCCCGTCGCCCGTGACGACATAGCGCAGGGGGCGCAACCCGTTGCGGTCCAGCCCGCCACAAACCCAGCGGCCGTCTGTCATGGCCAGGGCGGCAGGACCGTCCCATGGTTCCATCACCGCATTGCAATAGCCATACATATCCTGCCAGGCCTTCGGCATCTCGACCGCCTGTTGCGACCAGGATTCCGGGACCATCATGGTTTTGGCCATGGGGGCGTTACGACCGGCGCGGACCAATACCTCAAACACTGAATCCAATGCACTGGAATCAGACGCGCCAGACGGGATGATCGGCTTGATATCCTCGGCCATATCGCCAAACGCACCGGATGCCATGCGGATCTCATGGCTTTTCATCCAGTTCACATTGCCCTTCAGCGTGTTGATCTCTCCATTATGGGCCAGCATGCGGAATGGCTGGGCCAGCGACCATTGCGGGAATGTGTTGGTCGAATAGCGCTGGTGATAAATTGCAAAGGCAGAGATAAGACGTTCATCCATCAGGTCGGGATAGAATTCCGCCACCTGCTCAGCCAGCATCATGCCCTTATAGATGATCGAGCGGCAGGACAGGGAACAAAGATACATGCCGACAATACCGGCGGCAGAGGCGGCCTTTTCGATGCGACGGCGGATGATGTACAGCTCGCGCTCGAACTGTTCCTTGTCCATATCCTTCTCGCAACGGATCAGAATCTGTTCAATCTCGGGGCGGGTGGCGTTCGCCTTTTCACCCAACACATCATTATTCACCGGTACATGGCGCCAGCCGTAGATGTAGTGACCCAGACGCAGCACTTCGGTTTCGACAATCGTGCGGCACCGTTCCTGTGCGCCAAAATCCGTGCGGGGCAAAAACACCTGACCAACGGCGATCAGTTCATCATTGCCCGGCTCATGGCCAGTGCGACGGATTTGATCCTCGAAGAATGCGGTTGGGATCTGCACATGAATACCAGCGCCGTCGCCGGTTTTGCCATCAGCATCAACAGCACCACGGTGCCACACGGCCTTGAGGGCGTTGATGCCCTTCTCGACCACATCACGGGATTGGGCGCCATCAATGGCAACCACCAGACCAACACCACAAGAGGCATGTTCATCCTCTGCCTGATACAGGCTGTTTTCGGCCATCCAACGGCGCTTGATCTCTTCTTCGGCGACCCAGTTTTCGTCAAATTTTGTCATGGGTTTTCTCCTCAGGAAATGCCGAAAAACGCCAGCGTTTCAGCTGCGTTCATCCGGTTATGATCACCGGCGAATGCCCATCCTACCGGTTTTTGATCGATGTAATATTCTTCGGTCAGGCTGTGGCCGGCCGCATCTTCAAACAGGCCGGCTGACAATCCGTAAGAGCCATCCTGCTTCAGCCGGTAAAACAGGGTCGATCCACAGGCGTCACACCATCCCCGCTCGGCCCATTCGGATGTGTCCAGCGTCTTGACCGGGCCAGTCAGGGTCACGTTGTCGGCGCGAGCATGGACAGACACAAACGCCGCCCCGGTCCAACGCCTGCACATATCGCAGTGGCACGCGCTCATCCGCTCGCCCAAATGGGCCGCTTCAACTGTCACGGCGCCACACATGCAGCGGCCGTTGATTGGATGTGCTGTCATGATATCGCAACCCCACAGCCATGTTTGGGGCTGGCGCTCAGAAACCCGGGCTCACCGGGAAAGATGAATTCGACAGGTCTGTTGTCGTTCTCAAATGTTTCGCCATTGACCGTTGTTGTCCCCGTCCCCGACAGGAACATCCGCCAGTTCCGGCTGATGAACTCATTGCCCTGCGATCGCCAGATCTCATCACCATCGGCGCTATAGGCCGTCACCTGATAAGAGGTTTCGTCCAAGGTGATACCATCAATGACCACCTGACGGCCGGTCAGCGTATCCTGTCCGACATAGCGTGTCGTGCCGATTTGATCAGACTGGGTCTCGAAATCGTAGTCATCCACACCCCGGGCAATCAGATCGGACAATGATGCAGGCTCAGCGGGGTTCGATACCAACCGTTCCGCATGACCGCTGAGGATGTGAAAGCTTTCGATCCACTGGGTTTCGCTGTCAATTTCGCCCGCATATGTCAGCCCCTCTTCGTTCAGCGCCACCCGGCGTTGATGGCCCTCGGGGTCATCCTTGCAGACAAAGTGATGTTCCACCTGACAGCTGGTCGATTGTACGGTCACAAAGGCGTCGCAGCCGGCAGGCAGTTCAAATGTCGATTGCGCCGCAGCGGGTGCGGCAAGGCAGATCAGGGCAAGCGCGTATTTCACGGGCGATAATCCACTTCGTTGACGTTGCATTCGAATTTTGGGCTTGCGGAAAAGAAGCCCGGCTCGCCGGGATAGATGAATTCAACCGGGGACATGTCGACGATGTTGTCGGGGGTCGCATCATCCCAGGCTTCCCCGAAAAAGAACAGGCGATGGGTCTGGCTGACAAACTGGCGGCCACTGCCGGTTTCGATCTCGTTGCCATCACCATCGACAGTGCGTCCCTGAAACTCCGTATTCAGAAGCACCTCACCATCGATCACGGTTGTCTCTCCGGTCAGGGTGTCAAAGCCGACATTGCGTTCAATGCCCTCTTCGGTTTCGATCACGAAATCCCATGTATCAATCTGATTGGCGAAAAGCTCGGTCAGGGATGCCGGATCATCGGCAGGCAGGCGCAGTCGCTCATCGCCGCTGACCTTGTAGGATTCCAGCCACTGAAATTCATCATCAACCTTTTGAATGCTGAACAATCCGCCGCCACCGATCAGGGCAATCCACTGATCACCCGGATCATCCGCTTCGCAGGACCAGACATTGACCATCACGCAGCCCTTTTGCTGGACGGTCAACGTGCCTGTGCAGCCTTCCGGCGGGGCAAAGCTTTGTTGGGCAAACGCCGGTGCGCCCATGGCGATCAATCCTAGGATCGTAAGATGCTTCATCACTTTAATGCCCTCCAAGTCAGTATATCTGACCTATCTACAAGTTGGGGTCCGACACTTTGGCCGACACAAGTCCGACGTTTCGCCGACGCTTTGCCGACACTGATTTTCGGCTATTCGGCGGCTACGTTAACGGCCTGTGCAAGATACTCAAGAATGGCAGTGGCAGCATCGCGCCCATCGCGAATGGCCCAGACAACCAGTGATGCACCACGTACGATATCACCGGCGGCATAGACACCTTCCAGGCTGGTGGCGCCTGTGCCGAAATCAGCCTTCACAGTGCCCCAGCGGGTCACCTCAAGGCCATCAACACCCCAGAGTTTCGGCAGGTCCTCAGGTTCGAACCCCAGTGCCTTAATCACAAGATCGGCGCCTTCGACATAGTCGGCACCCTCAATAACCTCAGGGGACTGGCGACCGGTGGCATCTGGCGCACCAAGGCGCATTTTTTGCACCTTCACACCCGTCGCCGGATCACCCTCAAATCCAGCCGGGGCAGCAAGCCAGACAAACTCAACGCCCTCTTCCTCGGCATTCTGCACCTCGCGCTGCGATCCGGGCATATTGGCGCGGTCGCGGCGGTACAGACATTTGACAGATTCCGCACCCTGACGAACGGCAGTACGCACGCAATCCATCGCCGTATCACCGCCGCCAATAACCACCACGCGCTTGCCCACGGCATTCAGTTCACCATTGTCAAACTCGGGCACATCATCGCCAAACGATTTGCGGTTGCTGGCAGTCAGATAGTCAATTGCGCTGACGATACCTTCGGCAAAACTGTCTGGCAAATCCCTTGTTTTATAGACGCCTGTGGCAATCAGCACCGCGTCATGCTTGCCGCGAATTGCATCAAATGACAGGTCTTCACCGACCTCGCAATTCAGGACAAACTGAACGCCGCCTTCTTCCAGTTGGGTCATGCGCTGCATCACCACATCCTTTTCCAGCTTGAAGCCGGGGATGCCATAGGTCAGCAAGCCGCCACCGCGATCATAGCGGTCGTAAACGGTCACCTGCACACCCTGACGGCGCAACATGTCCGCTGCAGCCAACCCGCCGGGGCCTGCGCCTATGATGCCCACGCTTTCGCCGCGCTCCGCATGGGGTTGAATGGGCTTCACCCAACCTTCGGCAAAGGCTGTATCGGTGATGTATTTTTCGACCGACCCGATGGTGACCGTGCCATGCCCGGATTGTTCAATGACGCAATTGCCTTCGCACAGGCGGTCCTGCGGGCAGATGCGGCCACAGATTTCGGGAAATGTGTTGGTCGCCTGACTGATTTCATAGGCTTCCTGCAACCGGCCTTCGGCTGTCAGGCGCAACCAGTCTGGGATGTTGTTGTGCAGCGGGCAATGTGTCTGGCAGTATGGCACGCCACACTGGCTGCAGCGGCTCGCCTGTTCCTCGGCCTTGTCATGGGCGTACTGGGCATAAATTTCGCCAAAATCTTCTTTGCGTAGGTTGGGCGGACGCTTCTGCGGCATATCACGCTCAACAGCGGTAAATTTCAGCATCTTCTGACCAGCCATGCTGCGTTCTCCCAAATTCAAAGGCGAGCCGCTTCTTAGAACAGCTTGAAGAAGATGAAAAGGCAGTAATGCTGACCTTTAATGGGAAAAATGAACTCGCCACGTCGTTTCGAGGTGAAATCTTGAGGTAAATAGGTCCGATCTGATACCTATATATGTCCTTTTCCCTGTTTCTGAACGGGTTAGGTTGGCGAAACCGAATCAACCAGCCAGACCAAATGACGACTTTTAACCTGATCCTGATTGCCCTGATTCAGGGCATTACCGAATTTCTGCCAGTCTCATCCTCTGGGCACCTGATCCTGTTGCCATCGCTGAGCGGATTGGCCGATCAGGGCCAGATCATTGATGTGGCCGCCCATGTCGGCACGCTGCTCGCGGTCATCCTCTATTTCCGGGCGGATGTCCGGCTGGCGCTTGGCGGTACGTTGCGGCTCCTGCAAGGCAAGGTCGACACGCCAGGCGCATCCCTCGCGCTTTGTCTTCTGATCGCGACAATCCCGGTCATTTTGGCGGGGCTGATCCTGAAGGTTACGGGGCTGTCAGAGGCCATGCGCGAGATCGCGGTGATCGGCTGGGCGATGATCATATTCGGTATCCTGCTCTATTGGGCTGACCAGCGCGGACCCATTGAAAAGACAACAGAAAACTGGACATTAGGCGACGCATTCAAGATGGGGCTGTGGCAGGCAATCGCCTTGATTCCGGGGACGTCACGGTCGGGCATCACAATCACCGCAGGGCGTTTTCTGGGCTATCGCCGGACAGACGCAGCACGGCTTTCGATGTTGATGTCGATCCCCACGATCATCGCCTCCGCGGCCTTGCTCGGGCTTGACGTCATAGGCACAGCCGGCGCGTCAGACCTACGCGATATCGGGATCGTCGTGGCAATGTCATTCGGGGCGGCGTTACTGGCGTTGACACTGATGATGCGGCTCCTGCAGGCCGTCAGCTACACGCCATACGTCATTTACCGCATCGCGCTGGGCATCGTACTGCTTTGGATCGCCTATAGCTAAACCTTCAGGTTTTTCGCCGATTCCTTGATCGCGTCATATTGCCCGGAAGGGCGGAAGCGCCATAGATAATCCGGCAGAACAGCCTCCATGGCAGTGGGTGAAATCCCAAGTTTTGCTAGGTCGTTTGCATCGTCAGCGACAACATTGTCGACGGCGAGGTTAAGCACCTGATCCCTGGTCACCGGCCCTTTGACAATACCCAGTGACATCACACGAACCACACCAAAAACAGACGCCATGATCCGGGCAATCCAGAACGGCATATTCAGTATCAGACGGTTCCTGCGAACAATCCGCAGCATCAGTTGCATCAGCGCGCGGAAAGTCATCACATCCGGCCCGCCAAGCTCGTAAACACCGGGTTCAGCCTCGCCCAGCACGGCCTTGGTTGCCGCTGCGGCCACATCATCCACATAGACCGGCTGAAACCTGGTATCCGCGCCAACAACCGGCAATACCGGACCCATCCGGGTCATTCCGGCAAAGCGGTTAAAGAACTGATCTTCCGGGCCGAAAATGATTGAGGGGCGCAGGATCACTGCATTTGGCATATGTTGCAGAACGCCAGCCTCGCCTTCCGCTTTGGTGCGGGCATACTCACTTGCCGCGGCTGGATTTGCGCCAATCGCCGACATATGAACCATCCGGGTAACCCCGTTATCTGCGGCGATACGTGCAATCCGTTCGGCACCTTCGGATTGCACGGCCGTAAACGTGTTCTTGCCTGTCTCATCCAGCACGCCAACACAGTTTACAACCGCATCCGCACCATCCATCACGGCAGCGACGCTGGCATCATCACGGATATTGCAGAAAACCGGCTCAACCTGACCAACCACGCCGTAAGGGCGGACAAACATTGCTTCATTGACATTGCGCACTGCAACACGGACGCGCCAGCCTTCCTTGGCCATGCGCCGCGCGATATATCGCCCGACAAACCCGGATCCGCCAAAAATCGTGACAAGCTGTGACATGAGGCTAGCCCTTTTTGCAACTCTGCGCCTCGGGTTTACCCAGCCAGCAACAGCCAGACAAGGCGCAATCGCGGCGATGCAGACAGAGTCTTTTCATTTCGCCGTCGAATCCCGTTGACAGGGGGACAAACCACGCTTAAATCCCGCCCACACGACACCTGCCCAGGTGGCGGAATTGGTAGACGCGCCAGCTTCAGGTGCTGGTGTCTGTATGGACGTGGAGGTTCGAGTCCTCTCCTGGGCACCAAGATTCCAACTAGACGTAAGTCTTCAAGCGGAATTTTGTGGCGAGTGTTTCCAGCCCGTCGCCAAAATCTACCCTTTCGCCCAAGCTAGATTGGATCTGCAATATCCACAGCGCCTGATTTGTGGTGCGTTAAGAAGAGTGGTGCCTCAAGAGGGACTCGAACCCCCGACCTTGTCCTTACGAAGGACCTGCTCTACCAGCTGAGCTATTGAGGCGCTTATCAGTTGCCCATGGCCTGACGCGAGCCTGTTAGCATCCTCGCGCCGTGCCGAAAAGTACTAATTCTCGGTCGTCTCTTCCAGAATTTTGACTTCTATCACATCCGTCGTGGCGGGCAGTTCTTCTTTCTCCTGACCAACAATCAGCGGCAGCATCTCTGTACCTGCCGGCATTGCCACATCGGTTGCGGGGGGTGTTTTCCAGGCGAGCGTGTCGAAGGACTTACAGTTGTCGCAGGTTGCTGACCAATTGGCATGGATGTGCTGGCAATTTTCGCAGATCCATTGCGGGCCGCGCGGGGCCGTCAAGGCGCGGGTCAGCCAGCCGCGCACAACTGAATCATCCGCCCCTTCGCCGCGTTCGATCGCTGCCATAAGCGTCAGGTTGCGCGCCGTCGGATCGCTTTCCACCAGATCACCAAGGGCGCGCTTGGCTTCCGGAAAATCCTCGGCCGAGATATTCAGCTCTGCGAGAAGCATTTTTGCTTCGGGATGATCGGGCTTGGGCTTGATCAAGGTGCGAAACCGCTTCAACCGGGCTTCGGCGCTTTCGTCAGGCACAATCTCGGCAAATGCTGCAGCCAGATCGGGGTGCGGTTGCACACTCCAGGCCTTTGTCAGCACACGTGTGGCATAGCGCGCGTTGCCGTCGGCGATGTAGCCGCGGGCTGCCATGACGGCGGCCGGTATCAGATCGGGGGAAAGGCGATTTGCCTCAATCGCGGCTTCACGCGCTTCGACTGACTTGCCTTCATCCAGCACATCACGTGCCGCAGACAATGCAAGCACCGCATCCCGCCGTTTATGCACATCGCGTGGCAATGCGCCTGATTTCAACTTGGCACCCAGCGTCTCGCGTGCGCCTTCCCAATCTGCTGCATCGGCTTGCAGTTTCAGCAGGACGTCCTGGGTTTCCTCATGGCGTGGCTTCAAGGCGAATGCCTTTTTTGCCAGCGCCATGGCGGTGTCCGTATCGCCGTCCGACAATTTTTGTTTCATGATACCACGGATCCCGACAAAGCGGGTTTTTTCATCCGACAGAAGCTGCTTATAGGTTTCTTCGGCCTTGCGGCGATCACCGGTCAACTCAGCGGCTTGTGCCGTCAACAGGTTCGTCAATTGAGGCTGCTGCAGATATTTTTCCGCACGCGCGGCCTTGGTCATCGCCAGATGCCCTTCGCCCGAGGCCAGTGCCATCATACCTTCGGACAAAGCCTCGTACCCTTTGCGTTCGCGATTGCGATCAAAGTAACGCGAAATTGCGGTCTCATCGCCGTTCAGGAATTTGAATGTCGCAACCAGCAGCGCCAGCAGCTTCAGCCCCAGCCAGACCGCCACAACAAGTGCAACCAGGCCAAAAACGATTTCAATCGGACTGAGTGTGAATTTGATGCCCGCAACGGCGATCGTCGCGCCGCCTTCCACGTCCATCAACATGGTGCCGCCAAATGTCAGCGCTGTAACAGCTGCGACGAAAACCAGAATTTTGATCAAAGACCAGAGCATATGTATCGCCTTTAGCTATCGTTAAGGGAGGTGGACAAAATATCGACGGCGGTAATTGCACCGGCACGGGTTTCCGCCTGACCAAGCCAATCGGTCATTTCAATCCGGGCTTCTTCCGGCAAGGCTGCAATTTCGGCGAGGGTGTCCGAAAGGCGTCCGGCTTTCAATGCGGCCTCCGCCCGGGACAGAATTGCGTCGGTACTGTTGCCTTCCTGCGGTGTGGTGGAACGCACCTCGAATTGATTTTTCAAAAACGCTCCAAAGCCAGAGGTTGCTTCCCCGGCAACACCTGCGCTGCGTGCTGCCGCAAGTGCCGCCGAGGCAACAACTGAAAAACCGTCCTGCAGCGCGGCAAGTGTTGGAACACCGTCCTGTGCGGCCAACAAGCCGTCAGGGGCTGGTCCGCCGATGGCAGCCTCCAGATCACCTAGCGCCGCCCCCAGCGGTTCCCCGTTATCAAGCGAGGTCTGGATGCGTGCCAATGCAGCACGTCCCGCCGCAGCGCGGGCAGCGGCAGCAGCGTTTTCCTCAATTGCGGCAGCCTCCGCACGCGCATCGTCCAGTTGCGCGCGGGCGCTGCCGGTCATCTCGGCCATTTCGGCGCGTAATGCTTGCAGATCGGCCTCATAGGCCGCAATCGCGCGGTCTGAAATGGTGCCATCGCCCACGGGCAGGCTTTCCAATTCGCCTATGCGTAAATCTAGCGCATCGATCCGACCGGTGATTTCGGTCTGGAGCCTGTCGATGTTTCCTGCCAATGTCGCTTGCGTTTCTTCAACACTGCTCAGATCGGCGGGGCGTATCGCGGCAACCTCTGCCCGCAAGTCTGCAATGGCCGCTGATTGCGCTGCCAGTTGGTCGGCTACATCCGCGTCGGTACTGGCCCCGGTTAGCAGGGCAATGCCGTAGCCGATGGCGCCTGCAACAAGGCCACCCAAGACGGTGGGAAAGAATCCACCGCTGCTCTTATGCTGCTGCGGCACTGGTGTGGCGGCGACCGGTGCTTTTTCGTCGGCAGCGGCTGGTGAAGCTGGCGCTGCGTCTGCACGTCTTGCGACCTCCGCTACCGGAGCAGGTTCGACTTCCTCCGATGGGTTCGCGTGTACTTCCGGTGGAATCGGGTCAACGACCTCTGCGATCCTGATCGATTCGTCCTGTTTTTCCGCCGTTGCCGTCGTTTTTCGCGATTTTGTTGGTGCTTTCGCACCTTTGGCTGGCTGTTTTGCCACGTTTTCACCCTTTCAGCGCCCCCACCTACGAAACGCGCAGGTGATAGGCTACGTTATCCCGCCTGTACCAGACCCTCAAGCATGGCGCGGCCTAGCCGATCTCTTGGGCCGCCCGTCGCAAACACGCAATGGTTGCGTCAATCATCGCATCTTCAGTCGGCTGCACTGCGATTTCGATCTGATCGGCTGTCAGATCAGGTTGTGCTGCCGGGCTGATCGCCGCGATGTGCAGTGGCGCCGCAAATGGACCCGCATCTGCCAATATGGTTGCAGTTCGCGGCGAGAACAGGGGGAGAACGACAGGAAATTTCCCTGCCAGCGCCGCCGCCGCCGCATCGGACAGGGCGCGTGGCACTTGCGTATAGGCAATAACATCATGGCACAGCACGCCCGCTTTCGTCAGTGTTTGCGCCACCGCACCCCGGGCATGACGACCACGAATATGGGCAAGAGGACCCGGCGTTTGTCGATTAAGAATTGCGTCAATCAACCCTTCTGCGTCGCCGGGCCCGGTGACCGGGCTGAAACCGGCGGCTTGCGCGGCATTGCTGGTTTTGGGGCCAACACAATAGGCGGGCAAGCTATGTGGCGCAGCTAACCGCGCGGCTTGCGCCACGCCATTTACCGAAGTGAAGACCAGCCCGGCGGCGTCAGGCAATGTTGCCTCCATTGGCACAATATCAAGAAGGGGGGATTGGATGATCCGGGCATCATCGGCCAGCAGCCCTTTCAGGCGTTCGGCGAACGCTATGCCCTGGCGCCCCGGTCGGGTCATGATCAGCGTTGGTTTCATCTGCCTGCCATTGTTTGCACCGATCCGCAGTGTTACCTGCGAAGCAATGACACGCAACCGGAACGGCTGATGGCTGAAGACCTGACAGTACTGGGGATCGAGAGCAGCTGCGATGATACGGCTGCTGCAGTTGTGCGTGGCACGGATGTTCTGTCGTCAATCGTCTATGGGCAAACAGCACTACACAAGGATTTCGGCGGGGTCGTGCCCGAGATTGCCGCCCGCGCCCATGCCGAAAAACTGGACCATTGCGTCGAGGAGGCGCTGGCAAGGGCAGATGTCGGATTGGATCAGTTGGACGGTATTGCCGTCACCGCTGGCCCCGGTCTAATCGGTGGCGTCCTGTCCGGGGTCATGTGTGCCAAAGGGTTATCTGCCGCGACCGGCCTGCCTCTGATCGGCGTGAACCATCTTGCCGGTCACGCGCTGACGCCACGGCTGACCGATCAAGTGGCGTTTCCGTATCTGATGCTGCTGGTGTCCGGTGGCCATTGCCAATTCCTGATCGTTGAGGCGCATGACCGCTACCGCCGCATTGGCGGCACGATCGATGATGCACCGGGTGAGGCATTTGACAAAACCGCGCGCATCCTTGGCTTGCCGCAACCCGGCGGGCCGTCGGTTGAAAAAGCGGCAAGGCACGGTGATCCAGCCCGTTTTCAGATGCCGCGCCCGTTGCTCAATCAACAGGGGTGCGACATGTCCTTTTCCGGTCTGAAAACGGCAATCCTGCGTGCCCGCGACGCGGTTGTGGCCGATGCGGGGGGGCTGACAATACAGGATCAGGCGGATCTGAGCGCAGGTTTTCAGGCGGCTGTCACGGACTTGCTGACCGAAAAGACGCGGCGGGCATTGAACATATATCTGGCTGATGGTCCGGCCAAAAAATCCTTTGCCATTGCGGGCGGGGTTGCGGCGAACGGACCAATCCGCACATCTTTGCAGCAGCTATGTATCGATCATGACGCCGCATTCATCGCCCCGCCGCTGGCACTTTGCACGGATAATGCTGCAATGATTGCCTATGCAGGGATTGCAAAGCTGTCGGACGGCGACATTGATGATCTGACATTGTCCGCCCGTCCACGCTGGCCGCTGGATGATCAGGCAGCACCAATGCTTGGGTCGGGGAAAAAGGGAGCCAAAGCATGAAGATTGGGGTCGCAGGTGGCGGCGCGTTTGGAACGGCCCTTGGGGTTGCGCTTGCGCTGGATGGCAATGACATCACGCTTTGGGCGCGCGATGCGGATTCTGTTGCGGCCATGACCCAAACCCGCAGCAACCCCAAATTGCCCGATGTGACACTGCCATCCAATATGACCTTTGTTGCGGACACCGATGCGCTTTTCGGCAATCACATCATTTTGTTGGCCATCCCCGCACAAACCTTGCGCGCCTTTCTGGAGCAGTACGCGGACAAGCTCCGCGGCAAGCATCTTGTTGCCTGCTGCAAGGGGATTGATCTGACCCAGATGACAGGCCCGGCGAGCACTATTGCTGCCATTGCGCCCGACGCGTCGGCTGCCGTTCTGACCGGCCCCAGCTTTGCTGCCGATATTGCGCGCGGCCTGCCGACCGCACTGACCCTTGCCTGCGCGGATGATGACATCGGGGCGATCCTGCAAACTGCGCTGTCTACAACGGCGCTGCGGCTCTACCGGTCAACCGATACCATTGGCGCTGAACTGGGTGGCGCGCTCAAGAACGTGATGGCCATTGCATCGGGCGTGGCAATTGGCGCTGGGCTGGGGGATAGTGCCCGCGCAGCTCTGATCACGCGCGGGTTTCCCGAAATGCAGCGGCTTGCGACAGAACTGGGTGCCATGCCAGAAACATTGTCGGGCCTGTCCGGGTTTGGCGATCTGGTGCTGACCTGCACATCCGAACAATCGCGAAATTACCGTTATGGTATGGCCTTGGGTCGTGGGAGCGACTTTGACGCCGCCACAACGGTGGAAGGCGCGGCGACGGCCCGCGCGGTCAGGCAACTGGCCGTTGATCTGGACATTGACCTGCCGATCTGCACGGTAGTGGCCGACCTGATCGAAGGAAAAACCGATGTGGCGGCGGCCCTGAACGCGCTGCTGTCACGCCCATTAAAGGAAGAATAGATGCGCTTTGCCCTGATGACAAAAGACAAACCCGGTGCCTTGCAGACCCGTATGGACAACAGAGAGGCGCATCTGGCCTATATTGCCGATACCGGTGTCGTTGAAATGGCCGGGCCGGTTCTGGATGATGCGGAGCAGATGTGCGGCTCACTGATTATTCTTGAGGTGGATGATCTGGCCGCAGCCCAGGCCTGGGCCGATAACGACCCTTACGCAAAGGCGGGGCTGTTTGAGGGCGTCACGTTACAAGCATGGAAAAAGGTTATCGGCTGATGGCTTATTGGTTGTTCAAATCGGAACCTGATGTCTGGGGTTGGGACGCACAGGTCGCCAAAGGTGATGCGGGCGAAGAGTGGGACGGCGTGCGCAACTATCAGGCCCGCAACAACATGCGTGCGATGAAAAAAGGTGACCTTGGCTTTTTCTATCATTCGCGCACCGGGTTGGAGGTTGTTGGCATCGTGGAGGTTTGCGCCGAGGCGCATCCTGACAGCACGACCGATGATGAACGGTGGGAATGCGTGGATATCAAGGCCGTGCGCCCCTTTATCAAGCCTGTCACAATGAAGCAGATCAAGGCCGACCCGCGATTGAAAGACATGGTGCTGGCCAACAACTCGCGCCTTTCCGTGCAGCCCGTGACCGCGGATGAATGGGCAATTGTTTGCGAACTGGGTGAAACAAAACCGTAGCCTGCGCAATTCTGACGCTGCATAATCTGTCTCAAGTCCAGTAAGAGGAAGGATCAGACGATGGAGTTTCTGGGAGTACTTGTTGCAGCAGTGGCAAGCTTTGCATTTGGTGCATTTTATTATGGCGCACTGTCGAAACCGTGGATGGAGGCCTCTGGCGTTCCAATAGGCGAGGACGGAAAGCCGGTGGGCGCAAGCAACCCTGTGCCTTACATCGTATCATTCATTTGTATCTTGTTGGTTGCGGGGATGATGCGGCATGCTTTTGCAATGGCCGGGATCGCATCGGTCGGCAAAGGCGCAATCGGGGGGTTGGGCATTGGTCTGTTCTTCATAGCGCCATGGATTTTCCTGAACACCGGTTATTCGGCGCGCCCGTGGAAGCTGGCGGTGATTGACAGCGGCTATGCCGTTGCAACCGGATTGATCTGCGGCATAGTTCTGACGCTGATCTGAAAAGGAAAAGAGGGTTTGGACACAGTCCAAACCCTCTTTTCACCCCCGCGTGCTCCCAAGTCCACCACACGCTATGATCAATGAGTCCGGACCGTACTGGTCTTGAACCCTGCTTAGCGCAAATTGTGCCTGTCAGGCAAATCTTTTGCCCTGAAAAAACAATGCAAAAAAATTTGAAATGCATGGAACAAAATGCAAAACGCCCGCGTTGTGACACGGGCGTCTGACAAATATGTGTCGGGTCGTTTAGCCGTAAACCGACTCTTTGCTGAAATGCTTGGTCAGCATGTAATAGACAACGGCGCGGTATTTGTTGCGCTCTGATTGGCCATAAGTATCAAGGGCGGATGCAATCGCAGAGTCAAGCTCGGCGCCGTCCTTCAGGCCGAGCTTCTTGATCAGAAAGTTCTGTTTGACGGTTTCAAGTTCAGCGGGCTGGCTGGCGGCCACGGTAGAGGCGTCGGCGTTATAGATCGCGGGACCACAACCGATCGTCACTTTTGTCAGCAGATCCATGTCTGGTGTCATGCCGCATTTGTTCTTTAGGTCGTCCGCATACTTCGCGATCAAATCGTCTCTCTTACCCATTGGATTTATCCCCGTTCTTGATGTTTTTTGCATTTTGCCCACCACCCCATCGATGGCGATGGCCGCACGTTAAAGCGATGAGCCGCAATTGGTAAAGAAAAAAGCCCTGTTGGCGGCGATGTTTTGCCGTGCAACCGCAAGGGCAGGAAAGCCCGAGGAAGGTCAGCAAATAACGTAGCCACGGATTGTTGCTTGTCCGTTTGCCATTTTGGGCGGGAGATCGGACGCGATGCCATGTTAGCGGCAGAATCCCCAACCCGTTGATTGCAGATGAAAATGATCCGCGTGCAAGCTGTTGTAGTCGGGTGAGAGCGTAAGATGAAACCAATCGCAGGCCCCGTCGCGCGCGGCGCGCAGAAATGCAGACTTCGAACTGTCTTCTTCCCAATCATCAATCAGCCGGATGCCCGTCCCATCGGCAAACCCGAACCCGGCGATATCGATCGCCTCTGCCGAAGCATGCGTGCTCATCCTTGATGAGACGCCAGCCGATGTTCGCATGGTACGGCAACTGTAGCTGCCAAAATGATCGATGCGGGTCAGCACGCTGCCCAAATGGGTCACGGCGGCCGGTTGCAGGCTGTGCTTCTCCCACATCGCCATGCGCAGCGCGATGGCGCAGCGTGTTTCAACCGGGGCAAGGCGCGCGTCGCCAACCGACGACAGGTTGACGCGGTTGCGAATATGACATTGATCTGAGGTATTCAGGTCGGGCAGTTGCTGCAACCCTGCAAACCCTGCCAGCGCAGCCTGACAGGCCAGCGGGTTTGCGGTGGCGCGGTTGAGTTTCCAGGAGGTGATCGGTGTCACAGGATCATTGACGCGCAAGGGGACGGTCGGGTTCCACGCCACGGGCAGCGGCGTGTCCGGATGGCGCAGTAACTGGTATCCGCCCCAGCCCACCAGCGCCGCAAAAAACAATGCGGCCGCCCCCTGCACCAAGGGACGGCCACGTGATTTCTTCTGCTGTTTCTTCTTTGCGGCGTCCTGCGCCATGGCCTGACGTTTGGAGTGCCGCATAAAGGTCAGTAACGGTAGTGTTCAGGCTTGAACGGCCCGTCCACGGTCACACCGATATAGTCGGCCTGCTCTTTCTTCAGTTCGGTCAGCTTCACGCCGATCCGGGCCAGATGCAGGCGGGCAACCTTTTCATCCAGATGCTTGGGCAGGATATGCACGCCGATTTCGTAGTTGCTGCCATTGTTCCACAGTTCCATCTGCGCCAGTACCTGGTTGGTGAAGGATGCGGACATCACGAACGACGGATGCCCTGTCGCATTACCAAGGTTCAGCAGGCGACCTTCGGACAACAGGATCAGGCGGTTGCCTGACGGCATCTCGATCATGTCAACCTGTTCTTTGATGTTGGTCCATTTGTGGTTCTTCAAAGCGGCGACCTGAATTTCATTATCGAAATGGCCGATATTGCCGACGATCGCCATATCCTTCATTTCGCGCATGTGCTCGATGCGGATGACATCCTTGTTGCCGGTGGTGGTGATGAAGATGTCGGCGCTATCCAGCACGTCCTCAAGCACAACGACCTCAAACCCGTCCATGGCGGCCTGCAGCGCGCAGATCGGGTCAACTTCGGTCACCTTGACGCGGGCACCAGCACCCGCCAGCGACGCAGCCGAACCTTTGCCCACATCGCCATATCCGCACACAACCGCGACCTTACCGGCCATCATCGTGTCGGTCGCGCGGCGGATCCCGTCAACCAGCGATTCCTTGCAGCCATATTTGTTGTCGAATTTCGACTTGGTCACGCTGTCATTCACGTTGATCGCGGGGAATGGTAGTTGGCCATTCTTGTGCAGATCATAAAGACGATGCACGCCTGTTGTTGTTTCCTCGGATACGCCCTTGATCTGGGCGCGCATCTTGGTGAACCAGCCGGGGCTTGCCGCCATACGCTTCTTGATCTGGGCCTTGATGACTTCTTCCTCTTCCGAGGTGGGCACTGCCAGAATGTCCTCGCCCGCTTCCATACGCGCACCAAACAGGATGTAGAGCGTCGCATCGCCACCGTCATCAAGGATCATGTTCGGGCCTTCAGGGAACATGAAGGATTTGTCGAGGTAATCCCAATGCTCTTCCAGGCTTTGGCCTTTGACCGCAAAAACAGGTGTGCCACCAGCGGCAATGGCTGCGGCAGCATGGTCCTGTGTCGAGAAAATGTTGCAGGACGCCCAGCGCACATCGGCGCCCAGTTCCACCAGCGTTTCGATCAAAACAGCCGTCTGGATGGTCATATGGAGCGACCCTACGATGCGGGCATCCTTCAATGGCTTGCTTTCACCATATTCCTCGCGCAGGGCCATCAGGCCGGGCATTTCGGTTTCCGCGATGTCCAGTTCTTTGCGGCCAAACGCGGCGAGCGCGATATCCTTGACGACATAATCTTTTGGCATTGGAATAATCTCCTGAATTCTGTTGCGGCCCCATAACATTGCACTTGGCTTGCCACAATCCGCTTGCTCGTATTAATTGGAATGCTCAAGAACGAATGAAAGCCGCAAAATGAAGCAACCACGGGCATGGCAACGCATGTTGTCGGGGCGCAGGCTTGACCTGCTTGATCCAACGCCGATGGATATCGAAATCGCCGATATCGCCCATGGGCTGGCTTTTGTGGCGCGTTGGAATGGGCAAACCAAGGGTGATTTCGCATATTCGGTGGCCGAACATTCGCTGCTGGTGACCGAGATTTTCACGCGCTTGCATCCCAAGGCGCCGGTGAAATGGCGGTTGGCGGCTTTGTTGCATGACGCGCCCGAATACGTGATTGGCGACATGATCAGCCCGGTAAAGGCCGCCGTCGGTCCCGGCTACGGCGCATTGGATGACAGGTTGACAGCGGCGATCCATCTGCGGTTTGGACTGCCTGCGCAGATCCCCGTGACGATTAAACGGCAGATCAAGAAGGCCGACAAGATTTCTGCATGGCTTGAGGCGGTACAGATCGCCGGGTTCACC
The DNA here is from genome assembly GCA_947500055.1 of uncultured Paracoccaceae bacterium. Lineage (GTDB taxonomy): Bacteria > Pseudomonadota > Alphaproteobacteria > Rhodobacterales > Rhodobacteraceae > Yoonia. The sequence continues at coordinate 393,638 of CANMQO010000002.1, read as the reverse complement.
AAAGCGGAAGCGGACAAATTTTTTGGTAAACATGATGCGGAACTGTGCCAATCTTTGACCATCCGCCTGCGTCCCCCAACGGAGGTTCGCGATGATTTCACCAACACCCATGCCAAGCTGATGGAGGCCTTATGATCATCCGCCCCGCGACCCTGCATGATGCGCCTGATATGGTTGCGGTGTTGAACCCGATCATCGCCGCAGGCGGTACAACCGCGCATCAGCGTCCGTTCGAAGTGGAGCGGATGCAAAGCCACTATATCGCGCCCAAAAGAAAAGTCAGTTGTATGGTGGCGGAGAACGCAGGTCGGGTGATTGGCTTTCAATCATTAAACTGGCCGCCGGATAATGATGACAGCGTCCCTGCCGGTTGGGCCATCATCGCCAGTTTTGTTGCCTCGGACGCGGCGGGTAAAGGAGTCGGCCCACAACTGTTCGAAGCGACCAAAACCGCCGCTCGCGATGCAGGCGTGCAGGTCATTGATGCCACGATCCGGGCCGATAATGTGCCCGGCTTGCGTTATTACAGCGGGCTGGGCTTTGTTGATTACGATTTGCTTGAAAACGTACCGCTTGGCGATGGGTCCGCAGTGGACCGGGTGCGTAAACGATATGATCTGTAGGCGCAGATGATCGGCAACGCGTTCAACCTCAAACAGCTGGAGGCGCTGGTCTGGGTCGCCGATCTGGGCAGTTTCCGCAAAGCCGCGCAGCATCTGAACACCAGCCAGCCCAATATCTCTGCCCGGATTGCCGCACTGGAATCGTCACTGAACGTCACGCTGATGCAGCGCGACAGCGGAACGATCCGGCTAACCGAAAAGGGGCAGGAAATCCTGCTCGCCGCCCGGCAGGTCTTGCGCGATGCGGAAAGCCTGGTTGAGGTCGCGGACAGGCACGACCTGATTGATGACAGGCTGCGACTGGGTGTCACCGAACTTGTCGCCTGCACGTGGCTGCATTCCTATTTACGGGCGATCAAGCAGGCCTATCCCGGCATCGTGGTGGAACTGACAGTCGATTTGTCCCGCAACCTTGATAAGGAACTCAGCAGCGGCGCGCTTGACCTGACGATTCAGACCGCACCGTTTGGCGTGGCAGCCAGTGGTGTGGTCGAACTTGGGCTCTTTGAATATGTCTGGGTGGGGACGGTGGACAAGCTTTCCGACCTGCCCGACAAGCCGGGGTTGCAGCATCTGCTGCCTCTGACCATCCTGACCCATGCCCGCCATACACAAGCCTATAATGAATTGATCCAATGGGCAGACGCCAACACCCTGTCAACCGCCCGCATCGCGCCATCCAGTAGCATGGCGTCCTGCGTGCAAATGGCCGCTGATGGGCTGGGGGTTGCGCTCTTGCCCCGCGCATTGGTTGAGAAGGAACTGGCAACCGGTGTTTTGGACCTCGCACGGGTTGACTGGCACCCGTCGCCATTGCGCTTTGCCGCGCGGTATCATGCTGAACGTGCGGCGCACTACGTGGCAGAACTTGCCGATCAGGCGAAGGATGTCGTGGACAAATACCGGGGCAGCGGGCGATAGCAAAAGGTGATCGCTCATATTGAAAACAATTATTTGCAGCTATCATCATAACACGGCAAACTCCGCCAATCTTTCTTTTAGGTGGACCCGATGAAATCTCAGGCAATCAGACTTGGCGTCGATATCGGCGGAACCTTTACCGATGTGGTGCTCGAAATGGACGGGGCGTCGTTTTCGACTAAGGTTCTGACAACCTATAGTGCCCCCGAAGATGCGATTATTGATGGGATGCACGGGGTTTGTGCCGATGCCGGGATCGCACCTGCGCAGATTGGCCAGATCATTCACGGCACCACATTGGCCACCAATGCCCTGATCGAACGGCGCGGGGCAAAGACCGCCCTGATCACCACCCAGGGCTTTCGCGATGTCATCGAAATGCGCACCGAAAGCCGGTTCGAACAATATGATTTGAACCTCAACTTGCCCGAACCGCTGTTGCCCCGGCAGATGCGCTACACAGTGGCCGAACGGATGGACGCAAAGGGCAATGTGCTGATCCCGCTGGACCGGGCAGAGGTTGAAGCGGTTGTCGATCAGATTGCTACCGCCGGTTACACCAGTGTCGCCATTGGCCTGATCCACGCCTATCTGAACGATGCGCATGAGGTGATGATCCGGGACGTGCTGGCCGAAAAGCTGCCCGATGTGATGGTATCACTCTCCTCCGAAGTTTCTCCGCAGATGCGCGAATATGAGCGGTTCAACACGGTTGTGGCGAACGCCTATATCAAACCCCTGATGAAATCCTATCTGGGGCGGCTGGAAGGGCGGCTGCGGGATGAGGGGGTGACCTGCAACATCTTCCTGATGCATTCGGGTGGCGGGATCATCTCTATCGAAAGTGCGGCGGAATTCCCGGTGCGGCTGGTTGAATCTGGGCCTGCCGGGGGGGCTGTTTTTGCGGCAAATGTCGCCGCTCGCTACGGCCTTGATAAGGTGCTGTCCTTCGACATGGGCGGCACCACTGCCAAAATCTGTTTGATCAAAAACCAGACCCCGAAAACATCCCGCGTGTTCGAGGTGGCCCGCACCTACCGGTTCAAGAAGGGGTCGGGCATGCCGATTTCGATCCCGGTAATCGACATGGTGGAAATAGGGGCCGGGGGTGGGTCCCTGGCCCATGTGGATACGATGCGCCAAATCCGGGTTGGACCGGAAAGTGCCGGATCGGAACCCGGGCCCGCCTGTTACGGCCGAGGCGGTGACAAGCCAGCGGTGACAGATGCGGACCTTGTGCTGGGCAAGCTCGACCCGACCAATTTCGCTGGTGGATCGATCACGCTGGATAAATCCAACTCCGAAACAGCCCTTGCCACGGTGCTGGGTGATCCTTTGGAGATGGATGTGGCGACCTCTGCCTTTGGTCTGGCCGAGGTTGTGGATGAAAACATGGCCAACGCGGCCCGGGTCCACGCAGTAGAGAATGGTGAGGACCTCTCTGAATACACCATGATCGCCTTTGGCGGCGCGGCCCCGCTCCATGCCGGGCGGCTTTGCGAAAAGCTGGGGGTGGACCGGCTTTTGGTGCCCCCGGGGGCGGGCGTTGGGTCAGCCATCGGCTTCCTGCGCGCGCCATTCAGTTTTGAGGCGAACAGATCCGTCTATATGAAGCTATCCGATTTCGATGCGGACAAGATCAGGACATTGTTGGATGACCTGCAGCAAGAGGCAACGGGCTTCGTCAGGAGTTGCGACGCTGACAGTCCTATCCTGTCCGAATTCAAAGTTTACATGCGCTATACCGGGCAGGGTTGGGAAATTCCGATCGGCCTGACAGAGGATCAGGCCATGCAGCCGGATGCCGCCACATTCCAAGCCCGGTTTGAGGAGGATTACACCAAGCTTTTTGGGCGGCCCGTCGCTGGGATGGATATCGAAATCACGGTCTGGGCGGTTAATGCTACGACACCCCCAGAAAAGGTTGAGACGGTGACGCAGGTGGAGGTCCCGGGTCAGGCCCGGGACGGTAGCGGCCTCGTACGGGACCTGTTTGACCCGGCAGAGGCGAGCTATGTCACGGCAACCGTCCACCAGCGCGACCAGATGCAAACCGGTGATCAGGTCAGCGGCCCGGGGATCATCACCGAAGATGAAACAACTATCATCGTTCCCAGCAGTCGCAAAGCGATGCGTCAGCCGGATGGTTGCATTGATGTGAAGGCGAAGGGGTAAGCGATGATCATGCAGTCAAATGTATCCTATCAGGTGATGTGGAATCGACTGATTTCAGTGGTTGAGGAACAGGCGCAGGCATTGGTGCGCACTGCCTTTTCCACCTCTGTCCGCGAGGCCGGTGATCTCTCCGCCGGGGTCTATGACGTCAAGGGGCAGATGCTTGCGCAGGCCGTAACCGGAACGCCTGGCCATGTGAACGCCATGGCGGATGCGGTCGCCCATTTCATCCGGCGGATCGGGCGGCAGAACATCTTTGAAGGTGACGTCTATATCACCAATGACCCTTGGGAAGGCACGGGCCATCTGCATGACATCACCATGGTCACCCCATCCTTCAAAAACGGCCTTCTGGTCGGCTTTTTCGCCTGCACGGCCCATGTCACAGATATAGGCGGGCGCGGGTTTGGGGCGGATGCGGCGAGCGTCTATGAAGAAGGCCTCTATCTGCCGATCATGAAATTTGCGGAACGGGGTGAGGTTGATCAAACCTTGATCCAGATCGTGCGCGGCAATGTCCGCGAGCCTGATCAGCTGATCGGCGATATGTATGCGCTGGCCACCTGCAATGAAATTGGGCACCGCCGGTTGATCGACATGATGGATGAGTTTGGGCTGGATGATCTGGACGGGATCGCTGGCTTTATCCTCGACAATTCACGCCACGCCACGTTGGAGCGGATCAAGGCCTTGCCCAATGCCGAGGCCAGCGGCGAAATGACGGTGGACGGGTTCGATACGCCCATCACCTTGCGGGTAAAACTGACGGTTCAGGATGCCCGTATCATCACCGACTTTGCGGGGACCTCCGGCGTTGACAAGAAAGGGATCAACTGCCCACTCGTCTATGCCAAGGCCTATGCATGTTACGCGCTGAAGGTCGCGATTGCTCCGGAAATTCCCAACAACGCGGCCTCTCTCGCCCCGTTTGAGGTGACGGCCCCCGAAAACACCATTGTCAACGCACCACATCCAGCGCCCGTGGCGCTGCGCCACGTGATCGGGCATCTGATCCCCGATACGGTTTATGACGCGTTCGACAAGATGATGCCCGGGATCGTGCCAGCCGAAGGGGCCGGATGTCTGTGCAATTTTCAGGTCTCCCTACGCCCCGCCCCGGGACATCAGGGGGTACGGTCCGAGGTGCTGACCTTCAATTCGGGCGGCTCCGGTGCGCGGCCCGCCCATGACGGGCTGAACGCAACGGCGTTTCCATCGGGGGTTATGACCATGCCGATTGAAGCAACCGAACAGGTCGGCCCGGTCATTATCTGGCGCAAGGAGTTGCGACCCGACTCTGGCGGTGCCGGGCAACAACGCGGCGGGTTGGGGCAGTATATGGAAGTGGGGGCCACCGACGGGTACGAATTCGATTTTCAGGCGATGTTCGACCGGGTCGATCATCCCGCACGCGGGCGACGCGGCGGTGGCCTGGGGGCGCCGACGACAATTGCGCAGGATGATGGCGCTGCGATGCGGGGCAAGGGCAAGCAATTCGTGCCAGCAAGGCGGAAGGTGATGCTCGGGTTTCCCGGTGGTGCAGGCTATGGCAACCCCGAAGCGCGCGACCCTGCATTGGTCAAACGCGATCTAGCGCGCGGCTATATCACGGCGCAGACAGCCGCCGCCGAATATGGCATGACAGCAGAAGATATCGCAGCCGTCGAGGCAGCTATTAAAGCGGGGGAGGATATTTGATGAACGCAAAAGCACCGACCCATGACAGCTATGACGTCATTATCGTCGGCGGCGGGATCATGGGAGCATCTACCGCCTGGTTCCTGACCGACAATCCTGACTTTGACGGACGAGTGCTGGTCGTCGAACGCGACCCTACTTATCAATTCGCCTCGACCACCCACACAAACAGCTGCATGCGGCAGCAGTTTTCCGAAGAACTGAACGTGCGGATTTCCCAGTTTGCCGCAGATTTCGTGAAGAACCTGCGCGATTATATGGGCGGCGATGAACGCGTTCCGGAACTGTCGATCCGGTCCTTTGGGTACATGTATCTGGCCGATAATGAAGGCTTCGCCAATGTCCTGCGCGACAACATCAAGGTGCAGCATGCCGCCGGGGCTGCAACCGAGCTGATGACGCCAGATCAGATCAAGGCCGCTTATCCGTTCTATAATGTCGATGATATCGTGCTGGGCTCCATCAACCGGGTTGATGAAGGCTATTGGGATGGCGCCACGGTTTTTGATTGGTGGCGGCGACAGTCGCGGGAGCGGGGCGTCGAATACCTGAAAAACGAAGTCATCGCGATGAACCGCAATTCAGCGGGTACGCAAGTCGAAAGCGTGATCCTGCAATCGGGTGAGGTGGTGGCTTGCGGGCAGGTTGTGAACGCCTCTGGTCCACGTGCCGTTCTGACGTCGCGCATGGCGGGGATCGAAGTTCCGGTTGAACCGCGCAAGCGCTATTCCTGGGTGTTTTCTGCCGAGAAACCGCTCGATCGTGACCTGCCCCTGACAATTGATCCCTCAGGCGTGCATGTGCGGGAAAATGGTGGCGGGACGTATCAGGCAGGTGGGCATGCCGAGATTGATCCAGCGGCGGATTATGATGATTTCGCGATGGATTACAGCCTGTGGGAAAACCACATCTGGCCGGTATTGGCGACGCGCATTCCGCAGTTTGAGGCGATCAAGGTACAGTCAGAATGGGTCGGGCATTATGCCTATAACACCTTTGATCACAACGCGATCATGGGGCCGCATGAGAAAGTCAAAAACTTCTTTTTTCTCAATGGTTTCTCGGGTCATGGGCTGCAACAATCCCCCGCTATGGGGCGTGGTACAGCCGAGATGCTGATCTATGGCGCATATCGCAGCCTCGATATGCGCCGCTTTCATTTCGACCGGATCACGCAGAACCGGCAGATCATCGAAAAGGCGGTGATCTGATGGGTGCCGCCCGATTTCATCTTGCAATGATACCAACAATTTCTGACCCGTCACCGGCGGAAGTCAAAGGAGAAAAGACATGAAGAAAATCGTCCTGACAGGGGCCGCCGGGCGGCTGGGGTCTTACCTGCGCGAACCGCTTTCGAAGATGTGCGACGAACTGGTTTCGACCGATATCACCGATGATATCGGCACGCTTTACCCCGGCGAACGCTATGCCAAGGCCGATCTGGCGAGCATGGAACAAATGGCCGAAGTCATCGAAGGCGCTGAAATGGTTGTACATTTTGGCGCAATCGTTGACGAGGCGCCGTTTGAGGAATTGCTCGGGCCGAATTACATCGGCTCGTACAACGTCTGGGAAGCGGCTTACAAAACCGGAGCACGGCGGGTGGTCTACGCAAGCTCTATCCACGCGGTTGGCATGTATCCCAAGAACGAATGTATCGACACCGAAGTGCCGCACAGACCCGATACGTTCTATGGCCTCGCCAAGTGTTTTACCGAGGATTTGGGGCGCATGTATTGGGAAAAGCGCGGGCTGGAATCGGTGCATCTGCGCATCCTGTCCTGTGCCCAGGTGAATAACGCCCGCGCGCTTGGATCTTACTTATCTTACAATGACTTGATCCAGTTGGTGCAGCGTGCAGTTGACACGCCCGTCACCGGCTTTTCCGTGGTCTACGGGGTGTCGAACAACGACCGTTGCCCTGTTGATAACAGCAAGGCCCGCTTCCTGGGTTATCGCCCGAAGGACAATGCCGAAGAGTTTGCCGAGAAGGTGTTGGCAGAGACAGATCCGCTGGACCCGCAAGATCCCGGACATATGTGCCATGGTGGGCCGTTTGCATCGGTTGATCTGGGCAACAGCGGGCTGGCGGGAATGAACGTCATTGATGACCGTAAGAAGACCTGATTCTAGCGGTAGGCAAAGCGTCGGCGTTACGTCGGCAAAGCGTCGGGCATGTTTGCACAGTGTGTTAACCGCGAAACAATCAATTCGGGGTTTCATGGCTGTCGTGTTTTCGAGGCCACGGTCTTGGTGGCGCAAAAGGCAGGAGAAAAAAGTTTCGAAATTGACCGCAAGCGCGCAACAATTCGCCGGTTTTGACCTTACTGGATAGTGACCATAGAAGTTAACGTTCTGTTCATGCTTTTCTTGTCATAGTTGATTCTTGTTAAGGTATGGTCGCTTGCGGATGAAACAACCGTTGGGTGCTGGCCGCGTCAGTTGGTTTCAACTTGGGATTTTCGGGACATGAGCTGAATGCAAGCAGACGAGCAAATAGCAGACGAAACTGGCGACGATGTTGCGGATAGCAGGTCGGTCCTTTTTCGGGCGTTGTTTGCAGGGGTTGTTCTTGGAACAGCTTCCAACATTGCTGCGCTCTATGTTGGTTACTCGATTTGGGTTGGCCTGATATGCCACAGCCTGTTCGGTATGTTGGGCATGGGTCTGGTTCTGGGCCTCCATCTGCTGAAACGCGACAAGCCCACAAGCAATCGCACGCAAAAGGCCGGGGCGTCGCAGGTCAGCACGCTATAGGCGGCGATTTCCTAGTTTTTCAGTTCGACCAACAATCGGCGCGCTTCTGCAATCTGTGGCAGGGCACTGTCTTGTGCGATGTTGACCGCCATTGTCAGCATGTCGACAGCATCGGATGTGCGCTCAAGCGCGCGATAGGTCAAACCCAGATGGTAGTGGGCAAGCGCATCGTCGGGCAGTCCGCGCACTGCAGGTTCAAGATATTCCAGCGCTTCTTCGAGATCGCCCCGGCGGTAAGCGATCCAACCGAGCGTATCCTGAAACGCAGGAACATCCGTCCCCCGCATCCGTGCTGCAATTCCGTGAGCACGTTCCAGAGTTTCCGGGTCATCACGATGTGAAGAGATCAGGCTGGCCAGATTATTTGCCACGATCAGGCTGCTGCTGTCGCGCGCGTAAAGCCGCTCCAAAACTGCGATGGATCCTTCAATATCGCCGGTCTGTTCCAGACGGGATGATTTGATCAGGTTAGCCATCATCGCGTCGGGTGCCTGGGCAATGACCTGATCCAGCAGTGCATCCGCATCCGCGTCGCGGTCCTGCGACAAAAGCAGGCCATAAAGCCGCCCGAGAACCTGCTCGTTTTTGGGATAGCTATTTAACAGGTCGCGATAGATTGCTTCACCCGCAGGGGTCTCGTCCGTCAGGAGGAGAATATCGGCTTGCAGGAAGCGTAAGGTCGCGTCGTCGGGGTTCGCTTCAAGCTCCTGCGCGACGAATGCGCGCGCCTCTTCCAGACGCCCGCCCCTGATCTGGGCTTCGACCAGTCGTGCCTTGGCGCCTGAGGTGCTTTCGCCGCCGGCCACGATGTTTTCCAGAAAGGCCTGCGTTTCGTCGTAGCGCTCCTGCTGGTTCAGAAGGGCAACCTCAATCTGGTCTGCGATACTGATGGCCGATGGCGTGTCGATTGCGCGTAACTTCCAGATCGTGCGTGTTACCTTATTCCACTCGCCCAGTTTCAGATGAATTTCCGACAGTTTTGCCAAAAGCTCGGGGCTTTGCGGGGATATTGTCAGCGCGCTGTTGACCACAGCTTCGGCCGCATTTACCCAGCCTTGCTTTAGCAGATAATTTGCATGCCGCAGGGAGGGAGCGACCGCCTGATTGGAGACTTCAACGGCAACAGCATATCGTTCCGCAGCCAAATTATGATCGCCAGCCCTGTCATGGGCATGAGCCAACTGGGTGATCAGGCCAACATCGCGGGGGGCTTCGGTCAGGGCCTGACGCAAAATAGTGACAGCTTGATCCGGATCGTCGGCTTCGATGGCCCAATTGCCTCGCATCCGCAATGCCTCGACATGACCGGCATCCACTTCCAATACGCTTGCAACCTGCGCCTTTGCTTTGTCCACGTCGCCCTGCGTGTCCAGCATCTGTGCCAACAAAATCTTGAAGTTCAGCGATTGGTCAGCCGGGACATCGGTGTTGATTATCGCTTCCATCTCGGCGATGGCGGTGTCCTGATCATTCTGCGCAAAAAGAATGCCGGCACGTAACGCGCGATATCTGGCATCATCTTCTTCCGCGTCGATCAAGGATTCCAATTCCTTGCGCGCCGCATCAACCCCTTGGGTTTGACGCAGGAATTCGACCACAACGATCTTTTCGGGCGGTCCCGCGGTTGGTGCCGCTGCGAGGGTACGCAGGTAGCCTTCAGCGGCGGGTAGGTCTTCCTGCTGGATATACCATCCGAATAGTTTCCGCTGCACTTCGAGATTCTCTGGAAATTCGCCGGCCATCGTCTCAAGCGCGGATTGCGTGCGGGCTGTATCGTCACCTTCGCTAAGAAGGGCGACGCGGGCCGCGTGGAAATCGAGGCGGCGAGGATGAAGCTCCAGTCCGGCTTCAACGATGGTCAGGGCATAAGACAGGTCGTCGCGCAGGATGGCGTTATCGAGCACGATCTTTCGCGCGATTATGCTATCCGGTGTCGTTTCAAGCGCCGTTTTGGCGATGGCTACCGGTGCAGTTGGGTCTGTATTTGCCAGCACCGCCTCTCGGTAATCCAGCATGGCGGTGACGATTGTCACCTTGCCGTCGTCGGGCGCCAATGCGGCGGCGGCACGTCCGTATTGTTGCGCTTCTTCCCAACCATCCGACAGGATCGCAATCTCGGACAGTGCAATCAGCGCTTCGATGTTGTTGGGGTCAAACTCGACCACCTGCACATATTGGCCATACGCGTCGGCCACCGCGCCGCGCCCGCGTTGTGTCTTGGCGTAGATCAACCGCCCGTCCAGATGATGCGGATTGTTGGCAAAGACGTTTCTGAATTGCACAAGGGCGCGGTCAACATCACCTTCTTCAAGCAGGCTAAGCCCCGACTGATAGAACCGTTCGGCCCTTTCCTCGGCGCTTTCGCAGGCCGCGACGGTCAGAAAAGCCAGAAAGAACAGTTTGGGAAGAATGCGTGGCATATGTGTTGACCGATCCTGATAAGATCAAATTGTTGATTTGGCATTCCCGCAATAGGAATGCCACCAAAGGTAACTGCACCTTTGGTGGCATCAAGCCCTTTAACAAGAGGGTTTGCTTTTAGCAGCCTGTGCCGCGGACAACGACGCCTGCAGTTGCGGCAAGGACCCGGCAGTCGGTCGCCAGCGACATCTGCTGGTAGTAAGCCGTGTCAAATGACGCACGTGCCGCAAAGGTCGAATTGTTGCGGTCAGAGATTTGCCACAAGCCAGTCAGGCCAGGACGCATCGCAAAATAAGCCTTTCCAGGATACATATCGCGCTGATCCACCATCATTGGCCGTGGGCCAACCAGGCTCATCTCGCCCTTTAGAACGTTCAGCAACTGCGGCAATTCATCAATGGATGTCTTGCGCAGAAGATGCCCAATCTTGGTGATCCGCGGATCCCGCTTGAGCTTTTGATGTTCTTGCCATTCGCGCGCCAGCTTTGGATCTGATGCAATCAGTTCCTTCAGCTTGCGTTCGGCGTCGGGGACCATCGTGCGGAACTTCCAGATCCGAAAGACCTGGCCGCCGCGCCCCAGACGTTCCTGCGAATAGAATGGTGACTTGCCATCCAGTGCCACGAGGATAGCAACACCCAACAGGATTGGCAGCAAAAAGGGCAAGGACAACACGATAAGCGCCGTATCCAGCACGCGTTTGGTGAAGTCTTTGTAGATCGGAGAAGGTCGGGCTGAAAAAATTCCCTGATTTTCGACAAATACCAGTTTCGAACGCCCGTGTTCACGAGCTGTAAAATTGTCAAACATTATTAAACTCTCATAAAACTTTAAACACTATGGCAAAATCGCCATCACACGTACTCAACTAGCAGAAGTGTAACCTAACGTCCGACCCCGTTACAAGGCCCTTAGAGCAAGTCATGACCCGCCTCTGCTTTGTTAACGATAAATTAACAGGGTTGGTTTGTCCGGAGCAAGTGAAATTGGCGTGATTGCACCAAATTAAGACGCAACGGGTTTTGATTGGTTCCTGAGGAACTGCAAATGCCCGACGCCCGGCCGTATTGGTTATATTTTAAACACAATGTTAGCGCTGACACGAATCGGGTTGCCAGATTTACGCCACTTTCAGATTCGGGGTTTGCAACCGTGACCTCACGCAATGCGGAGAGTTTTTTGCACTTCCCGGATCGCCGTCTCACATCGCCAAAACCCTTGTCCATATGGCCGAAAATTGCCCGAGGCAGGTGCTTGAGATCAAAAATGCAACCGGTTGCAAAATAGATTATTCGGTTCTAAGGTGATTCTGCGAATGATCTGCACGATCTTGGGAAGGTGCCGCGCACTTGCTGTGAAATGCACTGAACCACATCACGGTTCAGCCCCGGCTTAAGCGGGTGTGGGGATTGCCACGGGGTGATTGCTGTTGTGCGTCCTGATCAGATTCTGCCCTGGGCTGTCATGGCCCTGGCGCGTGCGTTTAGCGGCCTCAAAGACATCTTTGCGGTCAAGGAATTTCATCGAAACAGCATGCCGGGCGCCTGTCCGCATGTCTGGATGAGGTGAATGTAATGCCCCCTTGGGGCCCCGGTTTGGTATGACGTGTTCCGGGCACGATTTCTGGGAGGAAACCATGAAAAAACTACTTATGACGGCTGGCCTGATGGCATTGATGGGCACAACTGCGACGGCCCAAACCATCGGTGCATCTATCGCCCGTTTTGATGATAACGGTCTGACCATCATGCGTAACGGCATGACAGACCACATCGGAACGCTTGATGGTGTTGAGCTGCAGATGGAAGACGCACAGGACGATGTTGCGCGTCAACTTGACCAGATCAACAACTTCATCGCTGCGGGCGTCGACGCGATCATCGTCAATGCCGTTGACACCAACGCAACAGAAGCAATGTCACAGGCCGCAGCCGCGGCTGGCGTCCCGCTTGTTTACGTCAACCGTCAACCGATCAACATGGATACGCTGCCGGAAAACCAGGCCTTCGTTGCGTCCAATGAGATCGAATCCGGTACGCTTGAGGCGTTCCAGATTTGCCGTAACCTGCGTGCCGCAGGCAAATCCGGCGGCGCAACCGGCTATCTGATGAATGGTCAGTTGTCCAACCAGGCGGCTGTTCAGCGCTCAAAGGATGTGCATGACGTGATCGGCATGGACATGTGTAGCTTCATGACCCTGATCGACGAGCAGACCGCCAACTGGTCGCGCGACGAAGCACAGGATCTGATGACCAACTGGATGTCCTCGGGCGAGCCTTTTGACTTTGTCATCGCCAATAATGACGAAATGGCCGTCGGCGCCATTCAGGCGATGAAAGCTGGCGGCATCGACATGGCCGACGTTGAGGTTGGCGGTGTTGACGCGACACCTGATGCGCTGGTGGCGATGGCCGCTGGTGATCTGGACGTCACCGTGTTCCAGGACCTTGCAGGTCAGGGTGCCGGTTCCATCGATACCGCATTGGCGCTGGCTGCTGGTGAAGAGGTCGACAAGACCGTGTTCATCCCGTTCATTCTGGTGACACCAGAGAACGCGGCAGAGTTCCAGTAACGCCCGGCGCAATCCGAGAAACTGGGGGGCGGCGCTTTGACGCCGTCCCTGACCACTACCATACGCCCGCAATCATCTGCGGGGCCAAAGGAGCAACTGATGGCTGACACGTCGCACGGAACCGGGGGATTGCCCTTCGACGAAAAGAAGCGATCTATTCCCGGTGAGGTGAACATCTTTTTCGCGCTCATCCTGATCGTGGTGATCTTTGAGGTTCTGGGCCAAGTCCTGCCTTACATGGACAACCAAAGCTTCCTGTTTGATACGCGGGACCGCTTTGACAGCATCTTTAACGAAGCGCGCCTGCGCATCATTATCCTGCAGGTTTCCATCATCGGGATCATTGCGCTGGGGGTGACCCAGGTGATCATCTCGGGCGGCATTGACCTCTCGTCAGGGCCGCTTGTCGGGGCCACGGCGATGATCGTGATGTCATTCGCGCAGACCGAATTCGTCAATGGCAACCCCAACCCCAAGGCCGTGTTCGGCGAATGGGCATTTGATCTGCCAGTTCTGATACCCGTGCTTGTCGGGCTTGCATTTGGTGCCTTTATCGGGGCCATTAACGGTAGCCTGATTGCTTACACGCGTATTCCGCCCTTTATCGCGACGCTGGGCATGTTCCTGATCTGCCGGGGCATCGCGCAGGCCTGGACACGGGGGAAGCCGGTATCGTTCCCAACCGAAGGTTACGCCGCATTGGGGAAGGGGATGATGCCTGTCTTCTGGTTTATCGGGCTGGCATTCCTGCTGCATGTCATCATGCGATACACCATTCACGGCAAACATACCTATGCTATCGGGTCGAACGAGGATGCGGCCCGGATGTCGGGCATCAATGTGCAGCGGCATAAGGTGCGGGTCTATATGATCGCGTCCATGCTCGCCGCCTTTGCCGCCGTGATCCTGAGTTCAAAGAACCTGACCGCGCAATCGGGTATGGGGATTTTCTATGAACTTTACGCCATCGCCATGGCCGTGATCGGCGGGGTCAGCCTGACAGGCGGGCGCGGATCGATCATCGGCACAGTGCTGGGGGCGATGGTTTTTGGGGTGATCCAGTCGGGGTTCACCTATGTCAAGCTCGATGCCTTCTTCCAGCTGATGGCGATGGGCGCGATCATCATTTCGGCGGTTGTGCTGGATAAATACCGGCAGGAACGTGCTGCGGCGCGTAGCTAGGGAAGGGCGAGGATATGACCGATATCATCTTAGAGACCAAGGGCCTGACCAAGCATTACGGCGGTGTGCATGCCCTCAACGACGCCGATTTCGTGCTGCGGAAGGGCGAGCATGTGGCGATCATGGGCGATAACGGGGCTGGCAAGTCCACTTTCGTGCGCCAGATCACCGGCGTCGAACAACGCACCAGCGGAGAGGTTATTTTTGACGGTAAGCCGGTGCATTTTTCCGGGCCGATAGACGCAAGGGAAGCTGGGATTGAAACGGTTTTCCAGACCCTCGCCCTGGCGGATCATCTGGATGTGCCAGACAATCTGTTTCTGGGCCGCGAAAAGACGAAATTCGACTGGCTTGGCCCATTTCGGTTCCTTGATTACAAGGCGATGCGAAAAGACACGATGGGCGCGCTCGAAAAGACCGGCGTGAAAATTCCCAATATCAGAAACACGATTGAGCGGATGTCCGGTGGGCAGCGTCAATGTGTTGCCATCGCCCGCACCGCCAGCTTTGCGTCAAAACTGACGATCATGGATGAACCAACCGCCGCGCTGGGCGTGCAGGAAACGGCGCAAGTGGAGAACATTATCCGGTCGCTGAAGGAACAGGGTGAGCCCTTGATCCTGATCAGTCACAACATGCGGCAGGTCATGGACCTTGTGGATCGTATCATCGTTTTCCGCCGTGGCCGCATCGTGGCGAATCTGCGCAAGGAAGAAACCGACGGGCAGGATGTCGTGGCCTATATCACCGGCGCAAAGACGGGAGCGGAATACGCGGGCGCTGCCTGATCTGGCTGAGTCGGGGAAAACCGGCTATGCAGGTCTGAAACCGGGCAGGGAGGCTGGATTTGGCGGTTACATTGAAAGATGTCGCGGAGAAGGCGGGTGTATCCCGCTCAGCGGTGTCGCGCACGTATACCGAAGGCGCGTCAGTATCCGAGAAAACCCGCGCAAAGGTCCGTGAGGCTGCTGATGCGCTGGGCTATAGTCCGAATGCCTTGGCTTCGTCGCTGACAACAGGCCGGACGAAGTTGATTGGCCTTGTGTCCAACAACTTTCACAACCCGATTTTTCTGGAAGTCTTTGACCGGTTTACCAAGGGGTTGCAGGATCGTGGGTTGCGCCCATTGCTGGTGAACCTGACGGATGAGGTGGACCCGGCCAATTCGATCCGCATGCTGCGCGCCTATTCGGTCGACGGGGTGATTGTTGCCTCCTCCACCCTGCCGGTCAGTTTCGCCGAAGGGTTCCGAGAGGCGGGCGTGCCCATCGTGCATTCCTTTGGCCGCCATTCCGCCAATCCGCAGGTCCATGTGCTGGGCATCGATAATATTGCGGCGGGGCGCATGGCAGCAACCACATTGCTTGATCGTGGCTACCGGCGCATCGCATTCCTCGGCGGGCCGGAAAGTGCCACATCGACGCAGGACCGGCTGAAAGGTTTTGCAGGGGTTTTGCAGGACCGGGCGGATGTGGAACTGAGCATCAGTTTTGCCACGCAATACGCATTTGACGCAGGCCGGGACGAAATGACCCGCCTGTTGCAGGACCGCCCGGCAGAGGCCTATTTCTGCGGCGATGATGTCTTGTCGATCGGGGCCCTGTCGGCGATCCAGTCGGCAGGATTGCAGGTGCCGGATGATATCGGCCTTCTGGGTCTGAACGACATGGAAATGGCGGGGTGGCAGAACATCAACCTGACCACGATCCACAACCCCATCGGCCCGATCATTGCCGCCTCCGTCGAACTGATTGCCGAATCTCTGAAGGTCGATGAAAACAAACCGCAGGCGCAGCTATTTGATTGCCATATCGTGGAAAGGGGCACGTTACGCCCGTTACCGTGATCAGGTTGCTTGCTGCCGCCCAATCAATTGATCCAACGGCGAATATTTAATCCGGAATCCACGCTGATCCCGGAAAAGTTCTCCGCGATGGCTTGAAATTCCATACCAAGTTGTGACAGCTTGTCGCTGTCGTGGAAACGACCACAAGATCGGGAGAATCAGTCTTACTGGTGCCGAAGGAGCAACCGCCCCGGAAACTCTCAGGCCAAGGGACCGATCATGTGCACAAAACTCTGGAGAGAGGCGCATAAAGCGTCCGCCGAAGGGATAGCGATCTCAGGCGAAAGGACAGAGGGGGCATCACGCGCATGACGATCCATGCGTAAATGTGGTGCCGTTTGATTTTCCTTATTGGATCAGCGGCAATGAAAGGGCCGCCTGATGTCAGATCTCCTCCAAACGCCGTTACATGATTTGCATGTTGAGCGGGGCGCAAAGATGGTGCCCTTTGCCGGCTATGCGATGCCTGTCCAATACAAGCTCGGTGTCATGAAGGAACATGAACATACCCGTGCCAAGGCTGGCCTGTTTGATGTCAGCCACATGGGTCAGGTCCGTGTATCAGGTGACAATGCCGCAGCGGCCCTCGAAAAACTGATTCCTGTGGATATCATTGGTCTGGGCGAAAGCCGTCAGCGTTATGGGTTCTTCACGAATGAACATGGCGGCATCATGGATGACCTGATGCTGGCCAATCGCGGTGACCATATTTTCGTGGTGGTGAACGCGGCCTGCAAAGACGCAGATATTGCCCATATGAAAAACCATCTGGAGCCGGACGTGATGGTGACACCAGTGCCTGATCGCGCGTTGTTTGCGCTGCAAGGTCCCGCGGCGGAAGCGGTGCTCGCTGCGCTCAACCCTGCTGCTGCCGATATGGCCTTTATGGATGTTGCCACGCTTGATCTGAATGGTGCCGAATGCTGGGTGTCCCGTTCGGGCTATACTGGCGAGGATGGTTACGAAATTTCCGTTCCCAATGATCACGCCGTTGCATTGGCCGAGACCCTTTTGGCCCATGATGATGTAGAACCCATCGGTCTTGGTGCGCGCGATTCACTGCGGCTTGAGGGTGGATTATGCCTTTATGGGCATGACATTGATACCGAGACGACACCCATTCAGGCGGCCCTGATCTGGGCAATTCAGAAGGTCCGCCGCGCTGGTGGCGACCGCGCCGGCGGGTTCCCCGGCGCCGATGCGATATTCTCGGAGATGGCGGAGGGTGTGTCGCGAAAGCGGGTCGGCCTTATCCCCGAAGGGCGTGCGCCGATGCGCGAAGGCGTCCCGCTTTTCGCCGATGCCGAAGGTGACGCACAGATCGGCGCCATCACATCCGGCGGCTTTGGCCCCACTGTCGGCAGCCCGGTGGCGATGGGCTATGTCGCTACTGCGCAAGCCAGCCCCGGCACAACAGTTTATGGCGAGTTGCGGGGCAAACGCCTGCCCCTGACAGTCAGCAAAATGCCGTTCACCCCGGCCAACTTCAAACGATAACCAATGGAGAGACGAAAGATGAAATACACAGAAGAGCATGAATGGCTCCGCACCGAAGGCGACGTGGTCGTTGTGGGCATTACAGAACACGCCACAACCCAGTTGGGTGACATCGTTTTTGTGGAACTGCCCGAAGTGGGCACCACGGTTGCCAAGGATGACGAAGCCGTCGTTATCGAAAGTGTCAAAGCAGCGTCTGACATTGTTGCCCCGCTGGACGGTGAAATCGTCGAAGTGAACGAAGCACTGGCTGAAAACCCCGGCTTGGCAAATGAAGATGCTGTTGGTGATGGCTGGTTCTTCAAGATCAAGCCGTCCGATCCATCCCAGATGGACGACTACATGGACGAAGCCGCCTATAAAGACCTGATCGCCTAAAGGATCCCTGACATGACTTTCACCCCCACCGACTACCTGCCGTATGATTTCGCAAACCGACGTCACATTGGCCCTTCGCCTGCTGAAATGGCCGAAATGCTGCAAGAGGTGGGGGCGGAAAGCCTTGAGGCATTGATTGACGATACATTGCCCCCGGCCATCCGGCAGAAAGAACCGCTTGATTTTGGCAAGCCAAAGTCAGAGCGCGAGTTGTTGCACCACATGCGCGTCACTGCATCCAAGAACACCGTTCTTACCTCGCTGATCGGCCAAGGCTATCATGGTACGGTCACGCCACCCGCGATCCAGCGGAATATTCTTGAAAACCCCGCATGGTACACCGCTTATACCCCCTACCAGCCCGAGATTTCGCAGGGCCGTCTTGAGGCGCTTTTGAACTTTCAAACCATGGTCAGCGACCTGACAGGTTTGGAGTTCGCCAATGCTTCACTTTTGGATGAATCCACCGCCTGTGCCGAGGCAATGACCATGGCGCAACGCGTGGCCAAATCGAAGGTCAAAGGGTTCTTTATCGACGAAAATTGCCACCCGCAGAACATCGCCGTTATGAAAACGCGCGCCGCCCCGCTGGGGATCGAGATTACTGTCGGCGACCCTGATGATCTGGATGCAAGCGCGGTCTTTGGTGCGATCTTCCAGTATCCGGGTACCTATGGGCATCTGCGTGATTTCACTGATGCAATCGGCAAACTGCATGAAAACAAGGCGATTGGCATCATCTCTGCCGATCCGCTGTCTCTGACATTGCTCAAGGAACCGGGTGCCATGGGCGCCGATATTGCGGTGGGCAGCACCCAGCGCTTTGGTGTGCCGGTTGGCTATGGTGGTCCGCACGCGGCCTATATGGCGACAAAACAAGCCTATGCACGCAATATGCCGGGCCGCATCGTGGGCGTGTCGATTGATAGCCATGGCAACCGCGCCTACCGGCTTTCGCTGCAAACCCGCGAACAGCATATCCGCCGCGAAAAGGCGACATCGAATGTTTGTACGGCGCAGGCGCTGCTGGCCGTCATGGCCGGGTTCTATGCCGTGTTCCACGGGCCGGAAGGGTTGAAGGCGATTGCCCAGCGTATCCACCGCAAAACCGCGCGCCTGGCAGAGGGCCTTAAGCAAGGCGGCTTTGATGTGCGCCCTGCGACCTTCTTTGACACGATCACGGTTGATGTCGGTCCATTACAGGCCGCAGTGATGAAATCCGCAGTTGATGAGGGGATCAACCTGCGTGCCGTTGGCAAGACCAAGATCGGCATCACGCTCGATGAACGCACCCGTCCTGCCACGATCGAAAGCGTGTGGCGTGCCTTTGGCGTCGAACGGCAGGACAAGGATTATACACCGCATTACCATGTTCCCGAAAAACTGATCCGCACCAGCGATTTCCTGACCCATCCGGTGTTCCATATGAACCGGGCCGAGACGGAAATGATGCGTTACATGCGCCGTCTGGCAGATCGTGATCTGGCACTTGATCGGGCGATGATCCCGCTTGGTTCCTGCACGATGAAGTTGAATTCGGCGGCCGAAATGATGCCGGTTAGTTGGCGCGAGTTTTCACAACTTCACCCCTATTGCCCCGTTGATCAGGCCGCCGGATACGCTGAGATGATTGGCGATCTTTCCGATAAACTATGCGATATCACCGGTTATGATGCGATTTCGATGCAGCCCAATTCGGGGGCGCAGGGTGAATATGCAGGCCTGTTGAGCATTGCGGGCTATCACCGCGCCAATGGGCAGGAGCATCGCAATATCTGCCTGATCCCGATGTCGGCGCATGGGACCAACCCGGCCTCTGCCCAGATGGTCGGCTGGAAGGTTGTACCGGTCAAATCCGCAGCCAATGGCGATATCGACCTGGATGACTTCCGGGCCAAGCTGGAACAGCACAGCGATCAGCTTGCTGCCTGCATGATCACCTATCCGTCCACCCACGGCGTGTTCGAGGAAACGGTGATCGAGGTCTGCAAACTGACCCATGATCATGGCGGACAGGTTTATATCGACGGGGCCAATATGAATGCGATGGTCGGTCTGTCGCGCCCCGGTGATCTAGGGGGCGATGTCAGCCACCTGAACCTGCACAAGACTTTCTGCATTCCGCATGGCGGCGGCGGCCCCGGCATGGGCCCGATTGGCGTCAAATCGCACCTCATCCCGCATTTGCCGGGTGATCCGAACACTGGTGAGGGCGCAGTGTCCGCTGCCGCCTTTGGTTCACCATCGCTGTTGCCAATCTCCTGGGCTTATTGCCTGATGATGGGCGGCGCGGGTCTGACCCAAGCCACACGTGTGGCGATCCTGAATGCCAATTACATCGCCAAGCGGCTGGAGGGAGCTTTCGACGTTCTCTACAAAGGGCCAACTGGCCGTGTTGCGCATGAATGCATCATCGACACCCGACCCTTTGCCGAGAGTGCGCATGTGACAGTGGACGATATCGCCAAACGCCTGATTGACTGCGGGTTCCACGCGCCGACCATGAGCTGGCCGGTTGCCGGCACGCTGATGATCGAACCGACCGAGTCCGAAAACAAAGCCGAGCTGGACCGTTTCTGCGATGCCATGCTGGCGATCCGGGCCGAGATTGCAGAGATTGAGGAAGGCAGGATTGATCCGGAAAACAACCCGCTGAAAAATGCGCCGCACACGATGGAAGATCTCGTGAAGGATTGGGACCGGCCCTATAGCCGCGAAACCGGTTGCTTCCCTCCCGGTGCGTTCCGGGTCGACAAGTATTGGCCACCGGTCAACCGGGTCGACAACGTCTGGGGTGATCGCAACCTGACCTGTACCTGCCCGCCGATGGAGGATTACGCCCAAGCGGCGGAATAACGGCAGCGCATTCTCTTGCGGGGCGTGGGGTTCGACCCACGCCCCAACAAAATCACGACCGGTCCTGCTCCTGCGGCACCAGCCGCGTGTCCAGCAACTGACCTTCGGCGGCCAGCGCCGGGTATGTGACCGATGTAATCTTGGCGTTCAGTTCCTTGAGCGCATGCAACGTATCCAGATGGATATTGCTGCTGCCAAGACTGTCGGCGACCCCGTTTTGCAAGCGTTTGAAATGCCTCTTACGGCTCTGCCTTTCCAGATTTCGGATATGTGCCTTGGTCTCTGTCACCTGTCTGGCAATATCTTTGTCCCCGGTCGTCAAAACGGCCAGCGCACGGTCAAGGTTTTCCACGACATTGTCGTGGATATTGCGCAATTCGCTTAACCCCTCGCGGGAAAACACCAGTTGATCTTGGTTTTTCTGTTTTGCAATCCGCAGCAGCTGACGGGTGATGATGTCGCCCGCGGCCTCGAGATCAACGGCGTTGTCGATCAGATTGCGGGCTTCGCGTTTTTCTGCCTTTGACATGTTGGAAAACGGCAGTTCCGTACTGAATTTGCGTATGCCGGCCAACGCCGCGTTCATGCGCTCTTCGACCTCGCGGGTTTTCTCGGCCTCGGGGGCAGATGGGTCCTTGAGGATCGCAATGATCGGACGCGCCATGTCGGACAGCATCTTGCCCATTCGCAGCACTTCGCGCTGCATCGCAGCCAGCGCGATTGCGGGCTCTCCGTGAGGTTCTGCCGCAAGGTAGCTGTCAGTGTCGGACGAGGCCGACACCCCCGCAGGGCCTGCCGGTGTCAGAATGGCCGATAATCGCTCCAGCTTGCCCACCAACGGGACGGCCAGCAACAAGGTGGCGTTAAACAGCAGATGCCCGTTGATAACGCCCTGGGCAGGCGCATCCCATACAAGGAATTGCGCAAGCTCAAACCGGTCAAACAGGACCACAAACGCAATCGCGAGTGATCCACGTAGCGCGGTGTTGGTCAGCACCAGACGTTTGACATCCCTATGCTGATCACGGCAAAGCCAAACCGGTATCAGCGAACTACCCAGATTTGCGCCAAGCATGATCGAAAGGCCAACAGCAAGGGGCAGGACACCTGCGGCTACGGTTGACACCACGATCAGGATCACCGCGACGCTTGAGTGCATCAGCAAGGTCAGACCCGCGCCAAGCAGAAATGCCGTCACAAAATCGGACTGCAAATAGACAAACAGTTCCTGCAACTGTTCCTGACCCGTAAACGGTTCAAGGATATCCCTGAACAGGCGTAACGCCATCAGCACCAGCCCAATGCCCAGAAAGATACGCCCGGTTTGGCGCCATTTGTAATCCTGCGCCTTCAGAAACATCCACCCGCCAACTGCCACCAGAACCGGTGAGAGCCAGGCCACATTGAAAGACAGAATCTGTACAGCAAGCGCCGACCCAAAATCAGCCCCGAGGATCATCGCGAGACCACTGGCAAACCCCAGTGACTGGGCGGAAAAGAAACCGACAACGATCAGGGTCACAGCCGTCGCACTTTGCAAAAGTGCGGCAATGCCAAAACCTGCGAATGCGGCACCGGCGCGGTTGTCGCCCTGCTGGGCGAGGCTCCGTTTCAACCAGCCACCGGCAAGGCGATCGACACCCGTTTGCACAAGGCGCACCGCAAAGAGCAGTAGCATGGTTGCACCGGCAAATTGGGTAATCAGGTTCAGAAACAGCATATGATGGATCTACTTCCTTTGGGGGCAATTGGGAACGCGGGGTGGCATCACATTGCCCAACGGTACAAGTGATCTGCGCGATTGGCCGGTCAGGACAGGATCATGGCACGAGAAAATTCCGCATCGGCATGCTGTCCGGGATTGGCACGGCAAGACGATGAAGGATGGTTGGGGCAAGCTGGGTCATCTGGAGCAACGTATCAGGCGCTGGTCCCTTCGCTGGTCCAAAGTAATATAGTGCGGCATCCTGCTGATCTTCGCCCAAGCCACCATGGTGCCCCCGATCAGACTGGCCATGATCGGCCGTCACGATGACCTCATACCCTGCGGCCCGCCATCGTTTGATATAGGGCGCAAGCTGCGCATCGAGATCGAAACAGGCTTTGTCCATCTCCTCGCACTCGTGCTTGAAGCGATGGCCCATACTGTCGAGGGTGCAACTGTGTAGGATGCCGTAATCCAGATCGAAACGCTCCGTCAGCATTGTCAGCGTGGCAAAAAGATCGGCGTCGCTGGGGGTCATCTGGTTGGTGGCCCCATACCCCGTCATCGTATGAAAACGGCCATGGTTGATGCTGGGGCTGTCGGGTTCGTCATATTCGATATCCCGCACCGGATCGAATGGCGACCGGTTAAAGAATTCCGACCAGAACGAATGGGTGACTGCGCCGGTGACACCGCCGGGCTTGCGGACCTCCGAAAAGATATCAGGCAGGTTGATGCGGAAAACGTCATCATTCCCGGTAGAGCCGTGCACCGCAGGCACGGTGCCGGTGTGCATGGTTGCATAACAGGACGCAGAGGTTGACGGCAAAGGTGCCCGGATCTTCCAGACCTGCGCTTCGCCCGCTGCGACCCAGCCTTCCAGATTGCCAAAAAACCGCCGCCAGTTGCGCCAGGGAACACCATCAATGACGATCAAAAGTAGTTTGCTTTGCATCTGTTGCCTGCGGCCTTTTTGACGGTTCTTGACGGCATCTTGCAGTTAGCGGCGGCGTGTCTCAAGGGTAGAAAACAAGTACTGGGTGAATTGAACCCTTTTCAGTTCAATTCAAACGCCGCTACATCAGCGTTATGCAGTGTGGCTGGATGTCGAGCATTGTTCGAAATTATGTCTTATTTTCGAACGGGTTAGTCGACCACGCCGACAATTGGTCCCAGCTTGAAACCAAAGTCCGAACGCCCCAGGGCCGGGGCATGTAAGCGGGACACTTTGCCATCAAAGTAAAGTGCATTTGGTAGCCCCAGATGATCCCGAAAGAAGCTGCCGAAGCTGTGAAATGAAACCGGATCGTTTGAAATCGCAAAGATCGCCACCTTGCCATCCGCCGTTGTCCCGACACCGTTGCGGATATAGCGCGAGGTTCCGTTGGGGATGAAGCGCGGGTGCAATTCCCCGTCGATCACAAGCATCGGCCCGGATTGGGTGGCATCCCGGCATTCCGGTGATTTTTCAACGTAATCAAGGGTTTCATAGACCAGTGCCCGGTCATCATTGACGCAGAACACACCGTTGGGCAACAGGCCGAAATTGCCGGGGCCCTCATTGGTGACCACCCGCATCTTTTCAACACCATTCTCGATGTAATGGCCAACCGGCGCACGGTCGTCGTGATACATCCCGGCGTTCATCGCAAAGGCCAGTGTCTCGACATCCAGGGTTGCTTCAACCGCGCTGAAACTGCCCAGCACCTCACCGGCCTTGTCGGTATGAAACAGGCGCAAAACCTCGTTTTCGACATCCACCGTGCAGGTGGTGTAGCTGTTGCCCTGATATGCCACGTCCTCGCAGGTTACCGCCGCTGCGGGCGACGCAAAGAACACCATAAACAGCAGCAGCCAGCGCATTAGTCGTCGAGGTCCCGCCGCACGTGATCTTCGGCCAGCAACGCGCGGGTGGCGTCCATCTGATCGAAGGTGCCGTCGATTTCAAAGCGCAATTCGGGCGCGTATTTCATCGATCCGCCCTTGACCACCAAATGCCTGATTTCATGGCGGTTTCTGCGCAGTGCTTCCAGTGCCTCTTCTTTGCCCTGCCCGCCAAGCGGCAGCACAAAAGCCGTGGCAATGCGTAAGTCGGATGTCATCCGCACCTCGCCCACGGTGATTGACATGCGCGCCAGATCATCATCATGCACATCGCCGCGTTGCAGGACCTCTGACAGGATCCTGCGGAACTGTTCGCCGACCCGCAACATACGCTGCGTTGGGGCTTTGCCATCTCTGTTCGTATTCCTTGCCATAGCCCCCATTTACGCCCGCGCGGCCACATTGCCAAGCAAGGCTTTGCGCTGCGGGCGAAGCGCCGCTAAGAACGTGGCGGAATTGAAAGGACAGACCATGACAGAGTTACCGGGCATCGTGATCACTGGCGGATCAGGCAGGATGGGTCAGATGCTGACCAAACTCGTGTTGGCGTCCGATAAATGCAGGCTTGTGGCTGTGCTTGAACGGGCAGGTCATGACTGGGTCGGGCAGGATGTTGGCACAATGCTGGGCGGCCAACCGGTGGGTGTGAATGTCACCGATGACGCGGTTGAGGCGTTTGCAAAAGCACAGGCTGTCATTGATTTCACGTCCCCTGCTGCAAGCGTTGCTTTTGCCGGGCTGGCCGCGCAGGCGCGTGCGGTGCATGTGATCGGCACAACCGGTATGACGGATGATGATCTGAAAGCGGTGAACGCGGCGTCTCGGCACGCGGTGATCGTCCGTGCGGGCAACATGTCGCTGGGGGTCAACCTGTTGGTGCAGCTGACGAAAAAGGTGGCCGCCGCACTGGACGAGGATTTCGATATCGAAGTGATCGAGGCGCATCACCACCACAAGGTCGATGCCCCATCCGGCACCGCCCTGATGCTGGGGGAGGCCGCAGCAGAGGGTCGTGGCGTCGCCCTGAATGATGTACGCGACAGCGGACGCGACGGGATTACAGGTGCCCGCAAGCGCGGGGATATTGGTTTCACAGCTATTCGAGGCGGCGACATTGTAGGCGAACATGACGTGTTGTTTGCCGCCCCCGGTGAACGGATCGTGCTGCGCCATATGGCGACAGATCGGGCGGTATTTGCACGCGGCGCTTTGAAGGCAGCCCTTTGGGGGCAGGACAAAAATCCGGGTGAATACAACATGCTGGATGTACTTGGCCTATAGCCGCCGATGAAGTGAACCAATCACGGATATGACCCGTATAAGGTATGATCTGACGTCAACGGAGGAGCCTTATGAAACGGTATATGCTTGCGATGGTGATCGCTTTGACGGCCGCCCCGGCTACGGCTGACAGCTATGTGCCGGTTCATGATGAAACTGCGTTCCGGTCACTTGTTGATGGCAAGTTGCTGCGCAACCGGCTCTATGGTGTGAGGCTAAACGTGTTGAATAATGGACAGATCCAGGGCGCCGCCATTGGCTGGGATATCTCTGGCACCTGGTCCTGGCAGGACGGTTATTTCTGCCGGGAGATGCTGTGGGGCGGTGATCCGATCCCCTATAACTGTCAGTTGGTGGAAGTGAGCGGCGACAACATCCGCTTTACCGTCGACAAGGGCGCGGGCGATTCCGCGTCATTCCGTATCCAGTAACAATCCGCCCACGCAGCGGTCAGCGTGGTGTCGGGTAACCGTCACCAATGTCGTTGAAGGGGGTCTTGGGCAAAACGCCAAACCATTGCGTTTTTGTCGATGGTCCGGTGATCTGATGCGCGCAACAGGCTTGGTATCGCCGTTCAACGGAAAGATCGATCATTCACACAGGCCGCAGCAAGGATCAGCGGTTGAATGTAAAGATCGCGGACAAGGCCGACACCGGCGCAATTGAGGCGTATGGCTGCTCAACCCGGAACTCTGGATTTTCGGTACTCTCGAGGGGCCAACCCAGTCTTTGTCTCAAACTGTCTTGTAAATGCACTTCTGCTGGAAAACCCGACCATCTCGGCGATGCGCTTGACCGGGATGTCGGTGGTCCCTAGCAGGTTGGCGGCCCGTTGCATGCGCAGTTCTCGCAATAGCTGCATCGGTCCGGAGCCGTAGGCATCCGCAAACCGTTGTGCAAATACTGAACGGCTGACGCCAGACACGTCCGCGAGTGATTGTACGGTATGCGCTCCGCCTGGATTGTCTAACAGTAATCGCAGCGCACGCCACAAAACCGGATCCCGAAGCGCAGCCATCCAATGCAATGCACTGTCACCGGACAATGCACGGCGACGCAGCATCTCTATCGTTGCTTGAAGCAGAAGTGCGCGGACCATCGCGCGGCTTCCTATCGTGGGGGTCGATAACTCTCGCAAAAGGCCGGTTACAATCGGATTAAGAACCGATTCTTCGCATCGATGGAACACCATAGGTTCCCGGATCAGCTCAACAACATTACTCGCGCCTTCCAGCCCTATCGTCACATGTGCGCAAAGCGCCAGAATTCGGGTATCCGGGGAAGGATCATCCTCCGCAACTTCCAGAACATGCCTCAGTTGCAGTTCTGCTGGTCGACACTCAGGCTTGGGCGCTGCGAAAGTGTCGTTGTTGCGGACCTCGTGTCGCTGAAGCGCTGGAACAAGCACGAGACTGCCCGCCTCTATCGGTATCGGTTCGTTGTTGGCAATGGAGATGGTACCGTGTCCGGAAAGCACGTAATGCAGCGTGACCGCGGCCTCCGGCTTGAGTGTCACCCGGCAGACGCCTTCGATTTCGCAAAGCGCAAAGGGTTCGGCCCGAATGGATAGGCTGTCGAATATGTGGTCGAGTTTCATGCTCTGAATATTGCACAGAATTCGGACGCATGGATACATTTTTGATCATTGGGGTACGACATGCGGACGCAAAGGCACTTCGCTTTGCTCATATAGAGGGGACGAAAAGCAAAACCCAAGAAAGGATTTTCGAGATGTGCAATTGCAACGATCACAACGATGGCGAGAACAGAATTTCGCGACGCGCAGCATTGACGACTGGTCTGGCCGGAACAGCTGCCGCTGCTGCGGCAACGATTGCTGGTCCGGCTCGGGCGCAAGAACAAAATCCCTATGCTGACCCAAGCGAACCTGCCCTACCGCCATCCGACATGAAACTTGACCTGAGCCGCGCGGCACTTGTGGTAACTGATCCGCAAGTCGACTTTCTGCATCCCGAGGGCGTCACCTGGGGGGTCATCGGTGCCAGTGTTGAGGAACATAACACGGTCGAAAACATCGAGACCCTTTTCAAAGCGGCCAAAGCGCATGACATCACAACGGCAGTCTCGCCTCACTACTACTACCCGACCGATCACGGCTGGAAGTTTGAAGGTGCGCTGGAAAAGCTGATGCACAAGATTGGCATGTTCGATCGCAAAGGCGCTTTGAACCTTGACGGATTTGAAGGCTCGGGTGCCGACTGGATGCCGCAATACAAGAAGTACATTGAAGATGGCAAAACCATCGTGACCTCGCCGCACAAGGTTTATGGTAACGATACAAATGACTTGTCACTGCAGCTTCGCAAGCAAGGCGTTGATCAGGTTATCCTGGCGGGTATGTCGGCAAATCTCTGCACAGAATCGCACATGCGTGAGCTTCTGGAAGACGGGTTTGAGGTTGCCGTTGTCCGCGACGCGACAGCTGCGGCGATGTTGCCGGAAGGTGATGGCTACCTCGCCGCGCTGATCAACTTCCGCTACATGGCTAACGCCGTCTGGACCACCGAAGAAGCTGTGGCGCAAATCGAAGCCGCTGCTGCATAGTTTTACAGTCTCAATGACCCGGGCCGTTTCCCGATCCTTATCGTGGGGTACTTCGCAGGTTCTGCCTTAAGTGTCATGTGGTCGGTCGGGAACCGGTTCCATTGGGTCTGGCGCCCGCGGATCTCCGCGGGCGCCATCATTCCGTTGCTATTTGTGGCCAGTGGCCTGCTCCCCTGACTGATGTCTAATTTCAGCCATCCCGGGAGCAGCTCAGCCATGAAGTGGTCAGTTGGCGACCCTGGTCCAAACTTCGACACGGCGGTTGTTGGCGCGACCATCATCGGTATCGTTGCAATCGAGAGGCATTTGCTCACCAAAGCTCAGCACCTGGATGTTCAACTTGTCGCGGGTTTCGGCCTCAAATTCGGCTTCCAGCACTGTGCGCACTGCCTCCGCTCGACGTTCGGAAAGCACAGTGTTGCGATCCGCTGGTCCGACGCTGTCAGCAAAGCCAACGAGCAGAACCTCCTGACCATCAAATTCGCTGCGGCGCAAACGTGCGGCGAGATCCTTGATGTTTTCAACCGATTCGTTATCCAGCGAAGACGACCCCGGCAGAAAGCGGAAACTGATCGAAAGACGATCCGCATCCCGCAATTCCCGCATCATCGACGCGAATTCTGCTCCATCGAAATCAGGCTCGACCGCCGCTGTGTGAATGATGGAAACACCCATATCACGCATCTTGGTTCTTTGAAGCTGTGTGCTTACGAAGCCTTGCGGAGCAGCGTGCCGCTGCGCTTCGAATGTCTGCGTCCAATCCAGGAAGGATTTTGCAACTGGATGCATGCTCGCCCGTTGCCCATAGGCATTTACGGGCAAGGAAAGCGGATAGTGTTCAATCTGCATGTCGAAATCAGTGGGGCTGGCAGTCAGCCCGCAAGACTTGCGCAAGTCAAACATCTTGGCGTGATACATCTGCGCGGCGGCACGATGAACAACGCCGATAGCATTGCGATCAGCTTGAACCGCTTCGATCACTTCAGCCTCAGTATTGTGGGTCACAATGCCATTCAGGTTTGATTGCCCAAAGTTGGACAGCCACAGTTTGGCATCGGATCCAGTTGTTGCGCTTTCGCCGACCATATGCACCGCAATCGGGAAATCGCCGCCGCCCAGTGAGCGCCACGAGTTGTTTGTTCCATTCCAGATTTGCGCAATTTCCAGCACATCGAGATCCTGCACCGGGTTTTCCTGATGCCCGATGACGACGGTTCCGTCATAAGCCAGCAACACCTGTTCCAAGTTTGCAGGGTCAACATTTTCAACATTGGGAAGTTGCGAGCTGAATTGCTGCTGATCCACAATGGAGATATCAGGCGTATTTTCAGACAATGCCTGAATGGCACTTCGCGGGTCTTCCGTGATCAAGCTAATCTCCGCGATCAAATCACGGCCGTCTTTCTCATACAGCCTGATCGTGCCGGAGTCGGCCTCGTATTCATGATCGTTGGCTTCGGCGTATCCCTGCAACAGGTTGGCTACCATCCCACGCACTTCCGGCGTTGCGCTGTGGATGGCAAATTGCGGGTCATAGAACTCCACTTTCGGGCATGCAGGCCCTCCGCAGTCGACATTTGACCTCAGAAGGCTAAATTCCCCGAGCCGATTGCGAATTATGAAGTGTTGATCATCAACACTCACCAATTCGCCTCTTAGCTCGACCTCGCCATCTTTGGATTTCAACACAATGTCTCTGGACGACGCGACGACTTCAGGTCCCTCCGAACCATCCGGGCAGGCGGCCCCGATACAGACCGCCGTTTCGCGTGACACCCTCAGAACCCCGAGAGTTCCTTCAACGTAAAAGAACTCATCATCGACATTAACCAGCTCACCCTCTACCGAAACATTGTTCTTGGGCATTTCAAGACGGACGTATTGATCGGTCTGAGATATTGCAGGATTGGCAGCCAGAACCGTGAACGCTCCGAAAGCTACCGACGTCAAACCCAATGCATTCCGCTTATTGGGGACTTTTTTTGACTTACCGAATTGTACCATACTAACTCTCACTACATTTCTTCTAACTATTGATGGGCCATTGACCAATTGACATGTGGCGCAATCGTGAGCGCACAATCCTCAGAATTGGCCCTTGCCATCCTTCAAACTCCAGGCAATTGGCGGCGGGGTCTCTTAACCCGACGCGCCCAACTCTTCGTACATGTGTTCAATGTGTTTTGCGGCCTCGAGCAGTGCTTCTTCTTGCGAAGCAATGGAGTAGAGTTCCAGAAGACCTACTTCTTCGCCATTGGCAATTGCACGCATAAGCGGTCCGAGATCGCTCCACCGGCTTTTTTCTTCGAGGAGCGCCAATTTGATGTGTTCTGGCGGAACCGGCAGGGTCAGCTCTGGAACACCACCGATCAAGGCCTGAAGAGAGCTCTCATAAAGAATGATAGATTCCGTCAGAATTCTGCGGTTTTCGTCAGGCTTGATGCCGAGGGCGATATTGGTGATCTCTTTCGCCATCTTTTGTACAAGCATTTCCTGGCGTGCCGCCAATTCGACCGAAATCAGGACGGACAGCGTTTCCGTACTGGTGCCATATACAGATATCAGCCGCTTTTCGACGTTTTCGCACATGAACAGCAGTGCTGAACTGGACCGCGAGAGTGCGTCAAAATCGGCATCTTCGACAAACCCGGTCGAAACGATGTTGTCGGCTGCAGTTTTCATTGCCGGCCAGACGGCCTCAACTGCCGAAAGTGCTTCGAGAACCTCACCGCTTTCTTCGGGCTTCAATGCCAATTCATCATCGCCTGCCCGAAAGCCGGTCAGTACCTTGTCAAACTTGGTCTTCGCCTCTTCGAGATTCACAAGAAACCGCGACGGTTCAACATTCAGCTTGATAAAGCCCGCACACATCGGGATGCGTTGCGTGAGCACCAGCTGCTCTTCGGCAAGACCAACGCGATGCACAATATCGCCAAAGGCTGATTCCCCTGCCGCAGCAAGGTTCGGGATACCACCCACCGTCGCTGCGCCCGCCATTGCTGTCAGGGCAATACCAAACTGCCGTCTGCTCAAGCTATTTCTTACATCATTCATATCTTTACCTTTTCAATTTTCTGCGGCTTTGAAGTAACCCGTCGGGGTCAGCCGGTGCTCGTTAAACAGCTTCCGCACGGCGGAGCAGGATTGCATAGATCGCGTCAAAAACACTCAGGAGATCATCGGCCTTGTGGGCCAATTCCGCGATGTCGACAGCTTCGACCGAATGCGCGGTGTCCAACGCTTCAAGATCTGGTTTGAGCGTGGCCCAAATGGCATCTGCCTCGTCCAGCCGATCGCTTATTTCACCCTCGGCCGCTGGAAGAAACACTTCGTTATGGGCCATTTGGCCCCTCAGCTTGTCCAAACCAAATTGGAAAACCTGAATAGAGCCAACCATCATCTCGTGGTTTGCTTCGGCGTCAAATTCAAGCCCGACCAGGATCCCTTCCTTGACCATTTTCTGAGACAGGGTTCGCTGCATGCCTACGACATCGATTTGATACGCCAGCTCGGTCGGGATGTCCGCGCTGTATTCGTACATGATGCGGTGGACCAGGCTATCCGTTAACGTCATGACTTGCACATTGGTCTTTTCGATCTTTGTGAAATGGGCGTCATCAATTGTTCCGGTGTCGACCACGTCTTTCAAGACCGGCCCCAGAATGCTCCACCCGATTTCGACTGTATGAATAGCCTCAAGAACCAGCTTGTTCTCTTCTGCCGTCATCTGGTGTTCGGGATCACCGTTGCGCAGTATTTCGATGTCATGTCCGAATTCATCGTATTCCTCGCGCAGCACCTCAAGGAAGTGTTCACGCTCCACATCAAGCATGACAAATGCCGAGGCCATGGCCATCCGCTGCGTAAAGGTTCGGAGATCGCCGGAGACCTTCAACTTGTGGCTAATGTCCACCGCTGCGGCGGCGGCTGATGGTGTTACTGCAAGCGCCGCGAATGACGATACTGACAAAAGACCCGCGGTTTTGAAGAAGTTCCGTCTATCAATCTTTAGTAGACTCTGCATATTCTCACTCTCTTAAAAAACTACGTACCCAGTAAGGCGGGTGAAATAAGTTTCAAATATGTCAAGAGGTTGCCAGTTTCGTGATGCGCACCTGTCTTTTTGGATAGGGCAAGTTTCGAAAATACCAGCAGTTCTGACGTAAGAACTCGGTACTCAGATTTGGTGATGGTGAAGACGATGACAGCCGTCTTCCCTGTTTATTTATTGCGTGGATGTTTTTTGGCCGTGCGCTCATTGCCTCGCCGGTAATTGCCCGTTAATCGCGCCATTTCCTGTTGCTGCGCGTCCAGATCCAGTTTCGCCATATCGTCCAGAAACCAGAGCGCCTTCTCACCTCGCAGTGTCGTCGCCGGCCTGCCCCGGTGGCTTATCTTTACACTACCGTCTTTTGCGCGTTTGAATGTGAAACCCAGATCGCCGGTTGTCATCTTGTTGTCCGTCCTGTGTTGCTCTGAACCAATGCTGGAAAGCTGACCGCCCGAATTGCTAACGTTTCAGTCCGGGTTTTCGATGCGTTTGATCAGATTGCAAGTCGCCGGTTAGTGTCGCACTGTCGGCCATGGGGATGAGTTCGTAAAGACGACGGAAAGGTTTCAGATGATCATTTTGGTCGGAACGTATTCTCAGCCCGACGAGGGCCGTCCTGGCAACGGTGAAGGTATCTATTCAGTCGCATTTGACACAGAGACAGGTTCATTTGGGGTTCCTCAATTACAATTGAAGTGCCTGAATCCATCCTGGCTGGAACTTTCTCCGGATCGGAAAACCGTATTTGCAGTTCGCGAGGTTTTTGCGGTCGATCATCCGACCGTATCGTGTCTTGAAGTTAAAGAAGGCGGCAATCTGGGGTTGTTGTCTGAATTTCCAACGCAAGGCGAATTACCATGCCATTTGGCGTTCGATCCCTACCACAGCCGCCTCGCATCAGCGCAGTATTGGGCAGGTGACGTCGAGATTTTTTCGGTCGCGCCTGCCGGGCTGCGCACATCAAGCCAATTTCACTGGCCGGGATCCGGGCCAAATGTGACACGTCAGGCCGGGCCACATGCACATTTTGTAGCTTTCAGTGATAAAGGAAAAGTGCTGCACGTGGTTGATCTTGGCTCCGACAGAGTGATTAGCACCCGGTTGGAAGCCGATAATTCAATTTCCGAGACTTCCATTCTTTCTTTACCGGCGGGTTCGGGTCCACGTCACATGGCGCTGAATAACGATGCAAGCAGAGCGTGGCTGCTGTGCGAATTGAGCGAGGCTCTTGTTTCATTAAGACGTGACGCGCTCGGCTGGAAAATAGACAAAATACAAAACGGGTTTACTTCGGGTGAGCAAGAAAACGGCGCGGCCGCCGCAATTCGACTGACCACAGACCAGAGGCATTTGTACATATCCGAGCGGCTGCAATCACGGATTGCCGGGTTCCAATTGGACGGGACAAAAATCTGCGAAGTTGATTCCGGCGGCCTTGCGCCACGCGATATTATCGTAACAACGGACGGTCGTTGGGTTATCGTCGCCAATCAGCTCTCTGATAGCCTCACATGCTTCAGCCGCAATCCTATAAGCGGTGAATTGCAGCCGACCGGAAAGGTCTGCGATATCGGCAGCCCTGTTTCATTACTCGAGATCAAGAAGCCCCAATAACCAAAAACCAGCATCGCCACCTGAAAGTTGGCCCCGGCTGCGTGTCCGCCGAATGAGATGCCTATGCATCATCGGACGTGTGAACAGCGCTGCTAAGTCCGAGCTTTGTTGTGTCGATCAACCATCCGTTGAACCATAGGCGCAAAATGCCAGAAATCGGGCGTCTCCATGTCCGGCCGCTTGCCTGCATCATCCAGATATCGCACCGCGATGATCTGTTCGAGGTTCGGGTTCTCCTCAAATGTTGCAACTTCTTCGGGGCTCATCGGGCCACCCTGTAGATCGAGCGAATGGATTGACGCCTCGGACAGCCGCCGGAAATAATCCGGCCGCGTGGCACAAAGATAGCGTTTGGCAGCGACGTGGTAACGAACGCAATCGGTGATGACGCTTGGAAAGAAACGTTCCAGCACTTCTGCACCGGCGTCTTCGTGGTGACGATCTTCGGTATCGTCCATGGTGAAGGTCCCGAATTCGCTGGTGAAATGTCCGATATCATGCAGCAATGCGCCCACGATGATCTCTTCGGGCTGGCCATTGCGCTCGGCGATTGTGGCCCCTTGCAGCATGTGCTGCCCCATGTTCACCGGTTCACCCAGATATTCTTCACTGCCGCGCCGATCAAAGATGGAGCCAATGAACGCGACAATTGTCTCTTGGCTTAATGTGTCGATATCAGGTTTCATTCTGCGGCCTTCTGCTTTTGTTCGCGGCACATGGCATCATAGGTCGAGCGCAACCCGTCTATGTCGGCATAACATCCCTGAAGCCAGCGTGTCCCCTGTCCTGAATACCCTTTGCGGGCGTGCAATACACGGGTGTTGTCCACCACAAACGCTTCACCGGGGTTCAGGCGAAAGGTGACCTCCATCGTCTCATCGTCGATGATCTCGCCAAAGCGACGGTAGGCGTCGTAGTAGGTAGCCATCTGATCGAACGGGACATCCGTGACAGCAGCCATGGAGCGATTGTTGAACCGTGCCGCTATTAACTCACCATCCGGCGCAAGCTCGATTATCGGACGGCGCGATGTTAAGCAGACACCTTTCTCACCCGCAAATTCAAACCGCGCGCAATAGTCGGCAAGCACGTTGAAATAGGCCTCGTTCTCGTCCCGGAGGCGCCGCGCGGCAGCGAACCCATCAACAACCATGTTCTCGCCCCCGGCAGCGGAGCTTTCAAGGCAGTATAGCACCTGCACTGTGGGCGCAGGGTCGCGATAGGGGTTGTCGGTATGCGCCTGAAGCCCAAGCCCTGTAAAAGCAAGGTTCGTTGGATTGACCTCGGTCCGGACATCAAAGTGCCGCCCGTAGTTCGTTTCGCGGACATAGCCGAAAAGATCGACGATTTTGAACAGAGCGCCGGGCGCAACAGGCCCGTTCAACACTTTGCCGAACCCGTAACGGTTCACGCGTTCAAGCCAGCCCT
This sequence comes from uncultured Paracoccaceae bacterium, assembly GCA_947500055.1. Classification (GTDB taxonomy): domain Bacteria; phylum Pseudomonadota; class Alphaproteobacteria; order Rhodobacterales; family Rhodobacteraceae; genus Yoonia. Next base: position 358,184 of record CANMQO010000002.1, on the reverse strand, counting down.
GCAGCGCGCCGCTATCCTGTGAAAGCGCTGAAAAGTCACCAACTGGTATCTCGCCCATCAATCTGGCGTCCCAAATTTCGATACCCGGCGCGGTCCACCCACGTTGCCGCGAAGGGGTACCGTCGTAAGTGTTCACCGCCAGCCATTCCAGATCGTAGACCAGTGTCTTTCCCTCGGGCAGAAAGCTGACCTGCAACGCAGTCCCGCTCAGATTGGCACCACTGATGCGGATGTTATCCGGGATATCACGCAGTGCAATCAACCGCTGACCGTTACCTGGGTCGCGGGTCTCAGGGTCGCGCGCGTTGTCGCGCAGCCAGATAGCATGGTAGCGGCGAACAGAACCTGTTGTCGTGAGCGTCAGAAATTTGCCCGATGGATCCACGGTTACGGATGTCATGACGCACTCCTTGGTCAGTATATTTATGGCGACAGGATCCCACCCAACTAGTATAAGTTCAAATTAGTAATTGTGCATCTAAGGCACCGAATTTCTAATGCATAACCATCGTTTCAAGATGCCTCCGTTGGAGTGGATACGCGCTTTTGAGGCCGCCGCCCGTTGCGGTAGCTTTACCGCTGCTGCCGCAGAGACCGGGTTGACGCAATCAGCCATCAGCCAAAGGATCGGGCACCTGGAAAAGCGGCTGGGGGTGGTGCTATTCTACAGGCGTCCGAGGTCCATTGAACTCACCGTTGAGGGAGAGGCATGGCTACCCCATGTGCGCACGGCTTTTGGAAATTTGCGCGACAGTTCGGAGGCGCTGTTTGGTTCCGGGCGGGGGCAACTGACATTCTCAGCCAGCCAATCGATCATCGATTTGTGGCTGATTTCTCGCCTTGGGAGGTTGGGAAACATCGCCAAGGGTCAGTTAACCATCCAGTCCATTGTGCTTGGAACGCATGAGGCCCCTTTGGACGATGTTATCCGCATCCGCTATGGTGCGGGCGACTGGCCTCATGATCATAAGTTGCAGCTATTCGACGAACAGATCGCACCGCTGGCGTCACCCGAGTTACTCAACAACGGCGGGCACTGGACGGGCTGGCCGCGCATCGCCTGTTCAGGCCCGCGCCCTGGCTGGAATAGCTGGGTGTCGCAATTTGGCATACAAACGACCCCGGTCGCGCATTTGCGGTTCGACACATTCCTGTCAGCCCTCGGCGCCGCGCGCGCCGGTATGGGTGTGCTTCTGGGATCATTGCCGCTTTGTGCAGAAGATCTCCGGGCAGGGCGGTTGGTGCGCTTAGATGCAAGGGTCTTGGAGCACCATGAAAGCTATTGGGCCATCGCCGGACCGGATGCCATCGCGCGCACCCAATGGGATGAGCTTGTTGACGTGCTTACCTGAATCGCAGCTTTTTACGAAACACAGTGCAACGCTTATATGTCGTGGGCGTTTCACCTGTATCTGATGTCTCAGGAAAACGGTGAATGCTGTAGGCGAGCTGATCGGCCGCACCCCACATGTTTGGCACAGCCGCAGATTTCGCGTCTCTAGTTCATCTTGATCACGTCTTTATCAATCGCCAGCATATAACCCTTGCGCGCGATGTTCTTGATCAGGAGCTCGCTGATCATCTGGTTGCCCAGCGTGTCGCGCAGCCGTTTGATCCGGGTCGCGCCTGCGGCCTCGTCGCAATCGGCGGCGCTGCGGCCTGATATGACCCCTTCGATCTCGGCCCCGGACAGGACCTCATCATCCATGCGTGCCTCTGCCAGCACCGACAGGGTTTCAATGGCCGCCTCGGTCAGTTTGAATTCGAAATCATTGAGGTAAACCGCCTTCTGGTCGCGACTGATGGTCAGCGAATTCACCTCGATCCCCTGCCGTTCGATCCGACCCATGCGGCGGTTCAGCGCAATCAGCATCACAAGAAAGGCGACAGCGGCGATCAGCAGGGCGGTGGCAAAGATCAGCAGCACGAAGATGACGAAACGGTAGGATGCAAGCGTATCGGAAAATGCTGTGCCCGATTGGGCGAGGATTTCCAGAAGCTTGATTTCGGCGTTGCCGGTCAGGTCATCGTTCTGGATGAACAACTGCTCGACCCTTGCATTGAACGCGTTGGCATCTGGCAGGTTGATGAAGAGCAGCACCGCCGCAATCGCCAGAATAGCGACAATCGCCGCAATTCCTGCGACGACAATCCGGCTGCCAATTTCACGTGCCTCAGTAGCGGAGGAAGTATTCACCTGCGCTGTCCTTTCTTCCTTCCAGCCCGGCATCATCAAAGACGCCAAGCACATTCAAGAGCTGCCAACCATCACGCGACAGGCTTTGCCGCAACTGGTCTTCAGCCGAAGCGACAGAGCAATCACCCTGCACCTCGGCCACACCGTAATGCAGCCGCAGGGGCGCATCCTGTTTGGCCTTGTAATCGGCATAACAGGCGGCCTGAGCGGTGCCAGCGCAAAGCATCAGGATCATGAATGTGAAAGAAAGATGTTTCATGGAGCTGACCTGACACTTTGCCGTGATGATATTCAATAACGCCGGATGTTATCGCGATGGCAATCGCATAACCATCCCCCGTTATTGTTTGGCCGTGCGATTTGCCCGCATGTTCCTTTCATCAACGCCCCAAGCGTCCCGGACCGAAAGGAAACCCCATGTTGAAAACCATGATTGCTGGCCTCGCCGCCGCCTCACTTGTTCTTGTCACCCCCGCCCAAGCCGCAAGGATTGACGGTGATGAAATAGGTAAGCTGGTGTTCGGGATTGCGGTTGTGGCCGCAGTGAACAGTATCCTGGACAATCGCCGCGCGGATCAGGCTGAGGCAACAGAGGTGCATCACAACCGCTGGCAAGATCCCACTCCGCGCCGCAACAACGCCAACCGCTGGTCAGACCTTAATCAGCGCACAAATAGTCGGGTGATCCCGCATGAATGCATGCGTCGGGTCGAGACCCGTTTCGGCATCCAGCGCATGTTTGGCCGCCGCTGCCTGGAACGGAACTACACTTTCGTCAATTCACTGCCCGATCGCTGTGCCGTCCGTGTTTATACGGATCATGGCCCGCGCCGCGGCTTTGACCCGCTTTGCCTGCGCGAGCAGGGCTACAGATCTGATCGGCGCCGCTAAGAGCGTCCGAGCAGTCGCGCGGTCACACGCCCCGGTTACCGCGCACCCCTTGGGGCAGAGAGGTTGGACATGGCTCTCTGCCCCTTTTTGACTTGGAGGGTGCTTTATTGTCGTTTGCCCCGTGTGCATAGATGGGTCGGGGCAAGGGTTTGTGTCATGGCAGGGCGGAAAAACCCTGTGGCAACAATTCCGGCAGCCGAGCGTCGTCAAGGTCATCGGCGGTCCTCTTGGCAGACAAGCTGATCAAGTTGAGGCCGCCAATCTCTCTCAGAGAAATTCTGTTTGGTTTGCCTCGCGAAGCTTCCGTGACGAATAGGGGTGTTTGTCCGCCGATTTCACTTGCGCCTGGCACTGCGCTCTGCTGACTAGCCGCATGTCCGGACCTGATTTCACATTCGAGATGCGTGCGCATCAAAACGGCTTGGCCCATGTGGCCGGGGTGGATGAGGTGGGGCGTGGTCCGCTGGCCGGCCCGGTTGTGGCCGCTGCTGTCATCCTTGACCCGACCAGTATCCCCGAAGGCCTCAATGACAGCAAGAAATTGACCGCCAAGCGGCGCGAAGCCTTGTTGGATCAGATCATGAAGAATGCCCACGTTAGCATCGGGCAGGCATCGGTGGCCGAGATTGACGAACACAACATCCTGCGCGCATCCCATATGGCCATGGTGCGCGCGATAGCGGGTTTGTCGCTGGCCCCGGATCATGTGCTGATCGACGGCAATATGGTCCCACGCGGCCTGACCATTTCCAACGAGACAATCATCAAGGGCGATGGCCGGAGCCAGTCGATTGCCGCCGCGTCAATCGTCGCCAAACTGTGGCGCGACCGACACATGGTGGATTTGGCGCAACAGTTTCCCGGCTATGGGTGGGAGAAGAACGCAGGATACGGCACCGCCCAGCATTTACAGGGGCTAAAGGCTCTCGGTGTGACCCCCCACCATAGACGTTCGTTCAAGCCCATACACAATATCTTGTATCAAGATAAAAACGTAAGTGATTGATTCAATAAAGCTTTTGACAGCGAATCGTCTCTGACTCACATTAGGCCCAAGCAAATGAGCGGGATAACCCGCCGGGGCTATGAGGCAAGACATGACGACGAAGACGAAAGCAAAGAGCGTGCAAACGCTCCCTCTGAACACGATCCTTGATGGGGATTGTATTGAACGGATGAACAGCCTGCCCGCAGGTTCTGTTGATCTGATTTTTGCCGATCCGCCTTATAATCTGCAGTTGAAGGGTGATCTGCACCGTCCCGACAACTCCAAGGTGGACGCCGTAGACGACGCGTGGGACCAGTTCGACAGCTTCAAGATCTACGACAAATTCACCCGCGAATGGCTGGCCGCCGCCCGTCGCCTGCTGAAACCAAACGGGGCGATCTGGGTCATCGGTAGCTATCACAATGTGTTCCGCATGGGGGCAGAGCTGCAGAACCAGGGCTTCTGGATCCTGAATGACGTGGTCTGGCGCAAATCAAACCCGATGCCGAATTTCCGGGGTAAACGCCTGACCAATGCCCATGAAACCCTGATCTGGGCGTCCAAGGAAGAAGCCAGCAAATATACGTTCAACTACGAGGCGCTGAAGGCGCTGAATGAAGGGGTGCAAATGCGCTCTGACTGGGTGCTGCCGATCTGTACCGGTCATGAGCGGCTCAAGAATGATGCGGGCGACAAAGCCCACCCCACCCAAAAACCGCAATCCCTGCTGCACAGGGTCCTTGTTGCCACCACCAACCCCGGTGATGTTGTGCTCGATCCATTTTTCGGGACCGGCACCACCGGGGCCGTGGCCAAGATGCTGGGTCGCGATTTCATCGGGATCGAGCGTGAGGCAGACTATCGCAAGGTTGCCGAAAAGCGGATCAGGAATACCCGCAAATTCGACAAGGAAGCGTTGGAGGTCTCAACCTCAAAACGTGCCGAACCCCGTGTTGCCTTTGGCGTGCTGGTCGAACGTGGCATGCTGCGCCCGGGTGAGGAACTTTGGTCCCTGAATGGCCGTCACAAGGCCAAGGTACGTGCTGATGGCACGTTGATCGGGGACGATATCAAAGGATCAATCCATCAGGTCGGTGCCCATCTGGAGGGCGCCCCAAGCTGCAATGGCTGGACCTATTGGCAATTTAAACGCGACGGGCAGAAAGTGCCCATTGATCTGCTGCGCCAGCAGATCCGCTCCGAGATGGCGAAGCATTGACCAGCGATAAGGTCGGAACGCATTCCCAACGTTGATACCGCCGGTGCCTGTGGCAAGCCCTACCATGGTGGAAGGGCCCGCATGCACTAACTTTATCCCCGCCGTCACCGTACGGCGGGGTTTTTTGTAGGTAGGGCCGCCACGTTTGCCAAATGATTCCACTGCTTTCGCAACCCGCCCTTCTGGTTTGAGCACAGGACCAGTCAGAAGACGCCACGGATCCATCTTGCAAACCTATCTCGGCGCGGGATGTCCCGTGAAATGCAGAGAGCTGATGCAGGTCAAAAAAAACCACAAGACTGTCGGTGTTGCTACCCTAAGCGTAGAACAGTTGATGGCGCACGTGCCAATTCTGCGCAGGGTTGGTGCCGGAAACATGTAGTCAGGTGGTTGTTGATCAATCCGGTCGCCTCCATGAAGGCATAGACGATGGTTGGGCCGCAAAACTTGAATCCGGCCTTTTTGAGGTCTTTTGATATCCGCGTCGACAGGTCCGACCGGGTCGGCATCTGCGTCCGGTCGGACAGGGCAGTGCGGAGCGGCACCCCGTCCACATAACGCCACAGAAACTGATCAAATCCTTGCGCCTCTTCCATGGCGCACCAGGCCTGGGCGTTGCTGATTGTCGCCTCAATCTTGCCGCGATGACGGATGATGCCCGGATCGGCGAGCAGCCGGGTCACCTCTGCCTCGCCCCATGTGGCAATTTCGCGCGGGTCGAACCCGGCAAAGGCGGCGCGGAAATTGTCGCGTTTTTTCAGGATGGTGATCCAGGACAGGCCCGCCTGAAAGCCGTCAAGTATCAGTTTTTCCCAAAGGGCGCGGCTGTCATATTCCGGCACGCCCCATTCGGTGTCGTGATAGGCGACATAAATTGGTTCCACCCCGGCCCAGCCACAGCGTTGCATCAATAATGTCCCTTAATCAGTTCTTAGGAGGCCATGGGCCATGTTGTGCAGACAGTATGGAGCCCGGACATGCAAAACGCCACGCTTACCCGCGCTGATATCGACGAAAAGGCGCTTCTTGATCCGTTGCATTACGCAATGGCCAGCCGCGATGCCGATGTGATGAACCTTGTCGGTGATGCGCTGGAGGCGCAGCGGGCGCGATTGGCATTCCATCCGATTGTAACGGCTGATGCGGAACCACGGACCGCCTTTTATGAGGGGTTGGTGCGTCTGATGGATGATGCGGGCCGGGTTATTCCGGCAGCACATTTCATGCCATTGGTCGAAGAAACGGAATTCGGGCGGCAGATTGACTGTATCACGCTGGCACTGGCGCTGAACACGCTGAAGCTCAACCCGCATATCCGGCTTTCGGTCAATGTATCGGCGCGGTCGATCGGGGACGGGGAGTGGCGACGGATATTGGATGACGGGCTGCGGGATCGGGATAATCTGGGCGACCGGCTGATCTTTGAAATCAGTGAAACTTCGGCGATGATGCTGCATGAAAACGTGATCCGGTTCATGGCCGAAATGCAGCCCAAGGGCGTGGCATTTGCGCTGGATGGGTTCGGGGCAGGGATGACCGCGTTCCGCTACCTCAAGGATTTCTTCTTCGATCTGGTCAAGATCGACAAAAGTTTCATCAAGGGCATTCAGAACGACCCGGATAATCAGGTATTGGCAGAGGCGCTGATCACCGTGGCCCATCAGTTTGAGATGTTCGCAATCGCCGACGGGGTGGAAAGCGAGGACGAGGCCACGTTCCTCCGCAGGCTCGGCGTTGACTGCCTGCAAGGCTATCTCTACGGGGTGCCAAAATTCACCCTGTAGCCGCCATGCACCACGCGCATGGGGGAATCGCGTTGCCCTAGGGTGATCTACGCAATACACACGAAAGCGAGCGGCAGTGGGGACCGACTCGCACTGGCTATGTGCATCTGGCCTCGTCCTGCCAAGGAAATAACCTTAAGGGGACCGAATTCATGACCAACGTTGTTATCGCATCAGCCGCACGCACCGCCGTGGGCAGCTTTGGTGGCGCATTTGCCAACACACCCGCCCACGATCTTGGTGCTGCGGTTCTGGAGGCCGTTGTCGAACGGGCCGGGGTGGACAAATCCGAAGTCAGTGAGACAATTCTGGGTCAGGTTCTGACCGCCGCGCAGGGGCAGAACCCGGCGCGTCAGGCGCATATCAACGCAGGTCTGCCACAGGAATCCGCCGCCTGGGGCATCAACCAGGTATGTGGGTCCGGCCTGCGGGCTGTCGCATTGGGCGCGCAGCATATTCAACTGGGCGACGCAGATATCATTGCTGCAGGTGGTCAGGAAAACATGACGCTCAGCCCCCATGCTGCAGCACTGCGTGCCGGGCATAAGATGGGCGATATGAAATATATCGACACCATGATCCGCGATGGTCTGTGGGATGCGTTCAACAACTACCACATGGGTCAAACGGCGGAAAACGTTGCCGAAAAGTGGCAGATCAGCCGCGAAATGCAGGATGAATTCGCCGTTGCGTCCCAGAACAAGGCAGAGGCGGCCCAAAAGGCTGGCAAATTCGCCGATGAAATCACTGCCTTCACTGTGAAAACCCGCAAGGGCGACATCGTGGTCGATCAGGATGAATATATCCGCCACGGTGCCACGATGGAGGCGATGCAGAAACTGCGCCCGGCCTTCACCAAGGACGGATCGGTCACCGCAGCAAACGCCTCCGGCCTGAATGACGGGGCTGCGGCAACATTGCTAATGTCAGCGGACAATGCCGAAAAACGCGGGATCGAACCACTGGCCCGCATCGCATCCTATGCGACCGCCGGGCTTGACCCATCCGTCATGGGTGTCGGCCCGATCTATGCATCGCGTAGAGCACTGGAAAAGGCTGGCTGGTCAGTCGATGACCTCGACCTTGTCGAAGCAAACGAGGCCTTCGCCGCACAGGCCTGTGCGGTGAACAAGGACATGGGCTGGGATCCGGCCATCGTCAACGTCAATGGCGGGGCCATCGCCATCGGGCACCCGATCGGTGCTTCCGGCTGCCGGGTTCTGAACACGTTGCTATTCGAAATGAAGCGGCGCGATGCGAAAAAGGGTCTGGCGACCCTGTGCATCGGTGGTGGCATGGGTGTCGCCCTTTGTGTCGAACGCCCCTAGTCCACGTCGTAATATTGTTGCGCCTACTCTGGCGCAACGATAATAAGATTACGTAAAGAAATTCCCTGAAGGAGAATCCTATGTCCCGTGTTGCACTTGTGACAGGCGGCTCGCGCGGTATCGGCGCGGCCATTTCCACCGCGTTGAAGGAGGCAGGCTACAAAGTAGCCGCAACCTATGCCGGCAATGACGAAAAGGCCGCGGCCTTCACCGCGGAAACCGGCATCAAGACCTATAAATGGAATGTGGGCGACTATGACGCCTGCGCCGCAGGCGTCAAACAGATCACCGATGACCTCGGCCCGGTTGAAATTCTGGTCAACAATGCGGGCATCACCCGTGATGCGCCATTCCACAAGATGACGCCGCAGCAATGGCATGAATGTATCGACACCAACCTGAACGGCGTCTTCAACATGACCCACAATGTTTGGGGCGGGATGCGTGAACGAAAATTCGGGCGGATCGTCACGATCAGTTCGATCAACGGCCAGAAAGGGCAGTTCGCCCAGGCCAACTATGCCGCGACAAAGGCGGGCGATATCGGCTTCACCAAGTCATTGGCCCAGGAAGGTGCGCGTGCCGGGATCACGGTGAACATCGTGGCCCCCGGCTACATCAACACAGAGATGATGAGCACGATCCCCGAAAAAGTGATGAACGAAGTCATCCTGCCGCAAATCCCCGTTGGTCGCCTTGGCGAAGCGGAAGAGATCGCGCGCGCAGTCAAATTCCTTGTCTCTGACGATGCCGGCTTCGTGACAGGTTCCACCTTGTCAGCCAATGGCGGGCAGTACATGTCCTAAGCCAGAATGGCATGAAAATTGACGAAGGCCACGCTGATCAGGCGTGGCCTTCTTTCGTTCGGCTACCGTCTGGCAGTCGGAGCGAATAATAGCGTTTGACGAATTCCCTGAAACACCACGTATCATCTAACGCGTTGAAATCTTCGATTTCAGGCAGCGTTAGGTGATGCAGGGTTTTCGCATAACGCGTTACTTCCCGCGATGTGTCAGCCAGTGCCAGGCATTGCGCAACGCCGCACCCCGTTCTGCGTGGGCGCGTTCAAACCCTTGGCGGATGCGGGCGTTTGTCGTTGTCTCAAACATGGATCAAATCCTTTATGGGTATCTGTCTTGCTGCATTGAATATGCGCCTTGAAACAAGTCACGACAAACGAGACTTCCTATAAGTTCAGTTAAGCTGTATTAAACTGAAACATGAATGAAAGATTGCCACCCCTGACGGCATTGCGCGCCTTTGAGGCCGCTGCGCGCCACATGTCATTTGCCAAAGCAGCTGCAGAACTGAACGTGACGCCTGCCGCATTATCCTACCAGATCAAAGCGTTAGAGGCGGATCTCGGTACGCCTGTCTTTCGCCGCCTCAACCGCGCGGTCGAACTGACCGAGGCGGGGCGCGCCCTTGCCCCCGGCACGACGGACGCCTTTGCCAGCCTGTCGGCGGCCTGGCGCAATACAAAACGATTGAATGATAACGGGGTGCTGACGGTCACTGCGGGCCCCGCCTTCACCTCCAAATGGCTGGCGCCGCGCATGTATGATTTTGCGCAGGCCCATCCGGAAATTGAACTGCGTTTCCTTGCGACCCTAAGACTGATTGATTTCGACCGGGATGAGGTTGATGTCGCCATCCGTTTCGGCCTGGGCCACGATAAGGCGGTTTATTCCCGCCCGTTGATCCATGAATGGATGACCCCGATGATGGCGCCTGAAATGGCAGAGCGGATCAATCAACCTCAAATGCTGGCAGAGGCGACGCTGATCCATGACGATTCCATCAGCTTTTTCAAAACACCCGCCGATTGGGCCGCATGGGCGCAGGCGGCAGACCTCACATTGGACACGACCCACGGCCCCCGGTTTTCGCAGGCTGACCATGCACTTGATGCGGCAATTGCAGGCGCCGGTGTCGTGCTGGGCCGGGTGTCGCTTGCGACACGTGCGCTTGACGCGGGACGATTGGTCGCACCGTTTGATGTGGGGCTTGTGGCGGAATCGCAGTTCCGTTTCATCTGTCCGCTTGGCAATGAAAAACGCGCCCATGTCGCTGCATTTGAGGACTGGGTTCTGAACGAGATACAATCATCGCACAAATATGAGGACGGGCGCATCTTGGTGAAGGCGTCCGAACTGGTGTGAGTGGGGCGCTGGCGTCACTCGCCAGCACCAGTGGCTTTAGATCAATGCGTGCTGAGGCGCGTAATTTCTTCTTTTAGCATAAGCTTTTGCTTTTTCAGCTTCGCAATTTCGAGGTCATCAGTCGCAGCGCTACGCTGGAGAGTTTCAACCGACTCCGAGAGGTGTTGGTGCTTCTTCTTCAGTTCCTGCAAATGTGAACTCAAGCTCATGATCGTCCTCCTCTGGGTGTGTGATGCTTTGATTGCACCATATCTGACGCCGCAAGTCACGCCGCGCGGCAGCATTTTCCGACAAAAATAGGTTCGGATAGAAAGGTTGCCATAAAGTTAAACGCCGAAGGGAAGTGCGGCCGCGTTTCGCAGAATATCGCGGACCTGCGGGCGATAGCTTTCGACATCTTCTGTATGCCGTTCCCCTTCATGCATGATCAGGGGCGGGGCCATGCGGAACGGTGCGCGCCCCTCTTGCCGGGCGCGCAGAATAAACAGCTCTGGCGGTTTGGCAGCCCGGCCCGCAATCGGCAGCAAGACCATCGCCCCAAGACGGCCCTGCAAGATGCCGATCACCTCCGGCAGACGCTCCATGCGTTGAATGACCGTCAGGTAACCCCTGGGTCCGACCCGTCTCGCACCGATATCAAGCCAGTCGGCCAGCGGCGTATCGCCCCCCATCGCCACGTCGCGGCCCCCATCGGCAGAGGCGTTTCCAGCGCTCCTGTCAAAATAGGGCGGGTTCATGATGACATGGTCAAAGCGCTGCTGCCGGATCGCATCGGGCAATTTGCGCAGGTCGGCGGTAACGATCTGCAAGGGGGCGTTGTTTCGCACTGCATTGGCGCGACCAAGCGCCGCATAGGGTTCCTGCACCTCAACCCCGGCGATCAACAGGCCCGGCACACGCGCGGCAAGGCAAAGCGATGCCACCCCGACCCCGCAACCAAGCTCCAGCACCTTCTGCCCCGGCTTTGCGTCAATTGATGCCGCCAGTAGCACCGGATCCACCCCCGCGCGGTAACCTTTGCGGGGCTGTTGCACGGTCACCAGCCCGCCCAGAAAGTCATCGCAGGTCAGCTCGTCAGTCACGGCCAAGCTCGATCTCTCCGTCCCGCATCACGGCCTCTGCCATGAACAAATCGCGGTCCAGCACCATCAACCGGCGTGGCATGATTCCGATGCTGCCTTCGAGCACGCTCATATTTACGTCGAAGGTGAACCAGTCTATACCCTCGGCGTCCAGCAGGGCGGTTGCAAAGGCGATGACGGTGGGGTCGTTGGTGCGCAAAAGCTCTTTCATACCCAAGACCTAAGACGACGCCGGGGCGTTGTCTATTCAGATGACGGAATGTGTTCATGAGCCTCGATACAGCAGTTACCAAACCGCATGAACAACTGGCGGCCGCGCTGGCCGAGGATCTGTCAGCGGTCAATGCCATGATCCGTGACCGGATGGCGTCAGAACATGCCCCGCGCATTCCCGAAGTGACCGCCCATCTGGTCGAAGCGGGGGGCAAACGCCTGCGTCCGATGCTGACTTTGGCGGCGGCGCGGATGTGTGGTTATGACGGTCCCTATCACGTGCATCTGGCCGCGACGGTGGAGTTCATCCACACCGCGACCCTGCTGCATGATGATGTTGTGGATGAAAGCAGCCAGCGGCGTGGCCGCCCCACGGCCAACCTGCTCTGGGACAATACATCCAGCGTGCTGGTGGGTGACTACCTGTTTGCCAGATCGTTCCAGCTGATGGTCGAAACCGGGTCGATGCGGGTGCTGGATATTCTGGCGAATGCGGCTGCGACCATTGCAGAAGGTGAGGTTCTGCAGCTGACCGCCGCCAGTGATCTGGGCACGACCGAGGACATCTATATCAAGGTTGTGCGCGGCAAGACCGCCGCTTTGTTTTCCGCCGCGATGGAAGTTGGCGGAGAGATTGCCGGGCAGGACGCAGACACCAAACAGGCACTTTACGACTATGGCGACGCACTGGGCGTTGCATTTCAGATCGTTGATGATCTGTTGGATTATGGTGGCACAAAAGCGACCGGCAAGAATGTTGGCGACGATTTCCGCGAGCGTAAACTGACCCTGCCGGTGATCCGGGCCGTTGCGAAAGCCGATAGCACCGAGCGTGATTTCTGGGTGCGCACGGTCCAGAAGGGCCGCCAAGAGGATGGCGATCTGGATCATGCAATCAGCCTGCTGGCCAAGCATGGCACGATGGAAAGCACACGGATTGACGCGATCAATTGGGCCGAACGGGCCAAGGGCGCGCTGAATGCGGTGCCTGATCATCCGCTGAAAACGATGCTGGTTGACCTGGCCGACTACGTCGTGGCGCGGATTACCTGACGCCCTATCGGTGGAATGCCCGCTTGATATCCGCGATGGCGGAAACCTGGTTTTGCGACAGCTCACCCTCGACCAGATTGCCCAGCATGTCCTGCAACAGGTCCCATGATGCATCGCCATCAATCTTGCGCAACCGGCGGGCCAATCGGGTGATTGCGGCCTCAGGGCTTTGACATTGGCCTTGCAGCCAGCGGCCAAGGACTTCCATTTCCTGCGCTTCGTCTTCGGAGCAACGCAGTTTCGTGCGCAGCAGGATATGCAGCCCGTCGCGTTGTTCCTTGGTTGGCAGGTCGTCAAGTTCGATAAAGGCCTGTGCAATGGCACAGATGGCGATGCGCGGATCGTCTATGCCTTCGACAGGATGGGCATTGGTCTGTTTGCGAAACGCCATCTTGCGTGGCGCATTGCGAACGGTGGTCGCGGCATCAGCTGCCATATCAAGCGCGTCGCGCGGGTTCTGCCGTGCCCACCACCAGAGTGCGGCGCCAAGTGTCGTCAAAATCAGAATAGCAAATGGCATGTCGTGGTCCTAAACGATCCAAATAATCCATAGGGTGCAATTTGCCCCTGTGGTTGTTCAACGGATGAACGCATAACAGACCGAAATCATGATCATGATGTGGCAAATTTCCGTCAATCAGGCCGATTTTGGAGATCTACCCGCGTCCAAGCAGCTCTGCCGGGGCTACCCACCAGCCCATGTGGGACAGTTGGATGACACGGGCGACCTGACGGGCGGTGGCCATATCCTTGACCAAAGCAAAGCATGTGGCCCCTGACCCTGACATGCCAGCCGCGGCGACATGTGGACTGGCCCTTAGCTGGGCAATCGCCGCGCCGATATCAGGCGCCAGCAAACAGGCCGGGGCGGCCATGTCGTTGCGCTGGGCAGAGAGCCATTGGGCGAATGCCTTGAAATCCATACCGTCGGGGATCGGGGTCATCGGAGTGCCGGTCTTGCTGGCAAGCCCTTTGAAAACAACAGCTGTGGGTACCTCAACCGGGGGGCGGACCAGCACCATGGCGCAATCCGGCAACAGCGGAACAGGCGACAGGATGTCACCGATCCCGGACATCCGGGTCGGGGCGGGGTTACGCATGCAAACCGGCACATCCGCCCCGAGGGCCAGCACCTCATCCGCTGTTGCGGGCAAGGGGGCGACCCCCCAAATTTCAGCCAAAAGCCCGAGCGCTGCCGCGGCATCGGACGATCCGCTGCCAATCCCCGCCGCATGGGGCAGGTGTTTTTCCAGGGTGATTGCAGCGCCCTTGGTGACGCCACGGGTGCGGCGCAGGTTTTCAGCGGCGCGCAACACAAGGTTGGTATGGTTGGTCGGCACTCCGGTCGAAAACGGCCCGTTGACGCTGATCCGCAGATCGGGGGCGACGGTGGCCGTCAACTGATCCGCGACGCCGGCAAATACCACCAGACTGTCCAGCAGGTGATAGCCATCATCGCGTTGGCCTGTCACATGTAGGGTGAGGTTGACCTTCGCCGGGGCGGCGGCGTTACTTGTTGCCACTGGCCACACGGATGGGGTCCAGCCCCTCGTCGCGCAAAACCAGATCAAGACCACGGGTCAACTTGTCACGAATACGCACGGCATCTGTATCATCGGGATCGAAAGACAAGGCCCGGTTCCACTGAAAATGCGCCTCGGTTTCGCGACCCACAGCCCAATAGACATCACCCAGATGATCGTTGATGACCGGGTCCACAGGTTCCAGGGATGCGGCGCGTTCCATATACCCCACCGCTTCCTCATAACGGCCCAACTGGAAAAGGACCCAGCCAAGACTGTCGATGATCGCCCCGTTATCAGGGCGGGCTGCCGCAGCGGTCTCAATCATGGACAAGGCTTCGTCCAGCTTTTCACCGCGTTCGACCAGCGAATATCCCAGATAGTTCAGAACCTGCGGGTGATCAGGGCGCAGGGCCAGGGCGGCCCGAAAATCAGCTTCTGCGCCTGCCCAGTTATCAACCTTGTGATTGGCGATGCCCCTTGTGTAGTGGACGAACCATTTCACCGGGCTTGCGCTGTCATAGATATCCAATGCACGGGTATAGGCGGCAACCGCCTCAGCAAAGCGCTCGGAGCGCCGTAATGTGTCGCCTTTGCTGGCGTGGACCTGCGGCAAATCTGGATGACTACGCGCGAGCGCTTCCAATACTTCGATCGCCGCATCCTTGCGGCCAGCGTCAGCCAGAACTTCGGCGCGCCCCATTTCGGCGGCGTGAAAGGACGGATCATCGCGCGACACGCTGGCATAGGTTTCATTGGCCAGATCATATTGCTGAAGATTGGCAAGCAGTTCGGCCGTCATCAGAACTGTGGCCGTGTTGTCGGGGTCCAGATAGGTTGCGGCACGGGTATAAAGTAACGTGTAGGCATCAGGCGCATCACCATGCACCGCACCCGCCACGGCGTGGTATATATCGGCCATGCCCTGAACGGGGCTGGTGATGGCGTCAAATGCAACACCTTCACCCGCAGTCAGTTTGGCGCGCAGTTCTGCGATGGCAGGGTCAGTCCCGTTGCCAAACAAGGTGTCAACAACCGCCAGCGCATCGTCGTTGCGGCCCAGTTGGCTGAGGATTTGGGCATGGGCCACAGCGCTGCGCGCACTGTAGCGCAGTACGCCTGCCTTTGCGGCGGCGCCAAAGACAGCATCAGCCCCTTCGAAATCCCCGACCGAGGCCAGCGCATAAGCCTTATGGGTCAGGCCATAAAGCGCCATGCCTTCGCCTTCGATCACCTGATCGAAACTGGCAAGCGCCTTGGACATGTCGCCTTCGCCCAGATGGGCCCAGGCTTGGGTCAGGCCATCGACAAGCGGTGCAACGGTTTGCCCCATCTCAAGGCTTGTAAAAATATCCGACCAGCTTTCGGTCCTGGCGGCCTGCAGGTTCAGTGTCAGATGGGCCATCTGACTTTGATAACCCTGATCAACAATGACCTCAGCCACCGGAATGGCGCGGTCAATCTGCCCCAGGGCAATGAATGACGTCAGGGCGTTTTCCAGAAGATACGCATTGGTCGGATCCGCGATCAGGCTTTTGGTGAAATACGCCGCACCGTTGACGAAATCATTCACTGTTCCGGCATGCCGCGCAGCCAGATATGATCCCGCATTGGGATCGGCCAGTACCGCGGTTGCAGGTGAAAGAAGACACGCCATCGCAATGGCGGAGAAAGATCGGCGAAGCACTGTCACAAAAAACCCTTTGTCAGTTTTGCGGGAGCCTAGAGTGCAAGAGCCTTGCATGCAAATGAGACATTGTCTGGGCGGCAAAATGTTGCAAGCCTGACATATAAACAAGGGTCGGGAGGCGATAATCTGGCAGGGTGAAGCCGCCCTACGTGTGGCCGAAAACACCAGGGACAGCGGCGCATTTCAGGCGGCGCTGGGCCAGCGCCTGAATATCAGCCTGCGCGATTTAACCCCGCCAGCCGGCGGCTAAGCCATTGCACGTCCATGCTGAATCCATTCGCGAACCCGCCGAACGGGTTGGCGCTGATCAAGCACAGATGCGGTTTCCGCCAAGGTCAACCGCGTGCCCCGTGGAACGCCAGCAAGGGTCAGATCAAGGCGTCCCTCAACCATCGCATCATAGCATAAATCGCCATAGTTGCCGTTGGGATGTCTGACACCGATGGCGCGTCCGACGGCCTGATTATAGGTATCTTGCGGAAAACTGTCATGTGCGATCATGTTGAGGGAAACCCAGGAAGCCGCCTCATGCAGGAGTTCGTAGCCGCCGCCAAGTACCCATGTGGCAGGTTCACCGACGCTATTGGCCGAGGCTGCCCCAAGATAGCAATGGCCCCAGGCATCAAATAGCCGCATCTCCCAGGAATCGCGTCCTCGGTAGTCGAAGGCAAGTTCAATCTCTGCTGTGTAGTCGAGTTGTCGGATTTTGATAAAAAACGCTTCGGCATCTTCTGTCGTCAACCATAGAAAATCCATCTGACCATATCCTCCAAAATGCGCATCGCGATGTAGATAACGGATGAAAAAAGATGCGCGAAATCTACACGACGAAAGTATGAAGCTATCGATTTTTGGGGCGGATATTGTCCACGCCGCCCGCAAGAACTGGACTTTGACCAAGCGGGCACAGTGAAGCAGAGGGCGCGATTTTTTTCAAGTCAGTCGCCGGATCGCCTGATCTGCGGACGCGCGCGTTACAGTTGCTAGCCCAGAACACGCCTTGCGATGACCTGCGCCTGAATCTCTGCCGCGCCTTCAAAAATATTCAGGATGCGTGCATCGCACAGGATCCGGCTGATCTTGTATTCCAATGCAAATCCGTTGCCGCCATGGATTTGCAATGCATTATCCGCACAAGCCCATGCCACGCGCGCGCCAAGCAATTTGGCCATTCCGGCCTCCAAATCGCAGCGCCGGTCATTGTCCTTTTCATGGGCGCTGAAATAGGTCAGCTGACGGGCGATCATGATTTCGACCGCCATCATGGCCAGTTTGCCGGATACGCGCGGGAAATTGATCAGCGCTTTGCCGAACTGTTTGCGGTCCTGCGCATAACGCATGCCTTCGTCCAGCGCTGATTGTGCCACCCCAATCGCGCGAGCAGCGGTCTGGATACGGGCGCTTTCAAAGGTCTGCATCAATTGCTTGAAGCCATTGCCTTCGGCTTCGCCTAGCAGGTTCTCACCCTTCACTTTGAAATCATCAAAGTTCAGTGTGTATTCCTTCATACCGCGATAACCGAGCACTTCGATTTCGCCACCAGAGATACCTGGGTCCTGCCATGGTTCTTCATCCGTGCCCGGTGTCTTTTCGGCCAAAAACATCGACAGGCCCTTATAGTCATCCGTGTCTGGGATCGTGCGGGCCAGCACGGTCATCACATGGGTCCGGGCGGCATGGGTGATCCATGTCTTGTTGCCGGTGATGATCCAGTCATCGCCATCTTTGCGCGCTTTCGTCCGCAGCGACCCAAGATCGGACCCGGTATTGGGTTCAGTAAAGACGGCCGTCGGCAAAATCTCGGCACTGGCCAGTCCCGGCAGCCATTTTTCCTTTTGCGCCTCTGTACCGCCGCAAAGGATCAGTTCCGCTGCAATCTCTGACCGGGTGCCAAGCGATCCAACCCCGATATAGCCGCGCGAGAGTTCCTCTGACACCACACACATGGATGCCTTGGACAGGCCGAAACCGCCATATTCCTCGGGGATAGTCAGGCCAAAGACGCCCAGTTCGGCCATCTCGTTGATGACATCCATTGGGATCAGCTCATCCTTCAGGTGCCAGTCATGGGCGAAAGGTTCTACCTTTTCCACGCTGAAGCGCCGGAACTGTTCGCGGATCATCTCCAGTTCTTCATCCAGACCGGATGCGCCGACGGTGATATTGGCTGCCTGTTCTTCCATCAGCGCGCAGAGCCGGGTGCGGGCTGCTTGTGTGTTGCCTGATTGGGTCAGGGTCATGACAGCAGGGTCCATCAGTGCGCGCATATCATCCTGGCTCAGCCCCATATCCTGCAGCCGCACAACCTCGCCCTGGTTCATCTGGATGCCGCCATAGATCTGCCAAAGGTATTCGCCAAAGGCGATCTGGTGGATCAGTTGTTCGACCTCGCCAAACCGGCCTGATGCGTCCAGCTTGGTGGCCCAACCCTGCATCTGTTCCAGCGCCTGGGCATAGGTCGCCAGCCATGCCAGCCCGTGGGCGGCTGTCTGATTTTCTTCGATCAGACGGGCCGAGACGCGATCACCATCCACAACCATCGCCCGCACCGCATCCTTGGCGCGTGTGGTAATATCCTGCACCGCAGGCAGAGCGGCGGCAGTCAGGGCCAGAAGATCGGCCAGTACAGGTGTCGTTTGCATGGTCATATCCTGTCCGTCATGTGGCATCGCGATTCCCTTCATTTTGCAGGTGCAGAGATAACGATTTCGCAACTGCAGCGCAATATTAATTCAACCGGGTAGCCATGGAAGCACGTAAATGTCGCGTCCGATTGTTGCTGCATCGCCTGATCAACACCGCTAAATCAAGACAGTAATGGATATTCTGCTGCAGACAATCAGCCCTTCATTTCTTGTTCTGGCCTTTGTGGTGGCCTTCTTCGCCGGTGCGGTAAAGGGCATCGTCGGCTTTGCCATGCCCATGGTGATGATATCGGGGCTGTCAACATTTCTGGCCCCCGAACTTGCGCTCGCTGCCCTGATCATTCCAACGCTGTTATCGAACCTTTGGCAGGCATTGCGGCAGGGCATCGCAGCGGCAGTGCAGACCGTCAAGCTATTCAAGGTCTACGTCATCTGCTGTCTCGGGATACTGGTGCTGAGCGCCCAGATGGTCCGCGTCTTGCCGCAAGGCGCATTATTTCTTCTCATCGGCGTGCCCGTTGCCGCTTTTGCATTGCTGCAACTGGTTGGTTGGCGCGGCCGATTGCGCGGCCAATCCGTAGGATGGGAGGCCGCCGTCGGCAGTTTCGCCGGATTCATGGGCGGTCTTTCGGGGGTCTGGGGTCCGCCGACGGTAGCCTATCTTACGGCCATCGGAACCGAAAAACAGGACCAGATGCGCGCGCAGGGCACGATTTACGGGCTTGGCGCGCTGGCACTGTTGGGTGCGCATCTGCAATCCGGGGTGTTGCGGGCGGAAACCCTGCCGTTTTCCATCGCGATGGTCGTGCCCGCGCTGGCGGGCATGGGGGTGGGTCTATGGGTGCAGGACCGGATCGATCAGGCCGTATTCCGCAAGGCCACATTGGCGGTCCTGCTGGTGGCCGGCGTCAACCTCGTCCGGCGGGGGCTGATGGGGTAAGCGACGATAGCAGGTGTTCGTATCCGCAAGCACCGGCCAGTTCCGGCACCTTCTGCGGCGGCACAACTTCAAAGCTGGTCTGATACAGGATCGTATCACCTTGCATCGCAGTCATCTTCCAAGGCCCGATCACCAGTTCATATGCGTAATCAAACTGGTAAAAGGTCAGTGACGGGGCATGGCCGCTGATCCGGGTCTGGTAGCTCTGCGTGCTGACCTTTTCCTTGCGCATTGGTGGATGGGTCACCACCAGAACGACATCCTGCAACCCTCCCAAATCCGCGGCCAATGCCTTGACGCCAAACCCGATGCCAATCACCGCAGGGACGGTTTGGGTGTTTGACACAAATGGCGGATCTTCATCAATGATATGGGTGGTCCCGGCAAGGGTTCCGGGGGCAGGGGACGATCCGACAGGCTCCGGCGGGCAAATGACACCAGCCTCCAATCCGGCAATTTTCGAACCGGTCAAGACGTTGCCCGTGGCCTCGGCCAGTGCAAAGGCCGGGTTGAGCATCAGGATCAGGGCAGCGATGGCATGTCTCATGACCGGAAGCCTATCCCAAACCTGATCAATGTGGAATGTCGGTTGACGTCGATGTGAGTCTTGGCTGGACGGGCACCATCCGCATGTATCTGCAAAATCCGGACATCAGCGCCAGATCGTTACATCCCAAATCCACCCACCAGAGGCCGGGCAGGAAAATCTATGTCCGATAGGGCTCAATCCTGTCTGCTGACAATGCGTATCCAATGTCAGCAAGCTGGGTGGAGATTGACGACACACCAAACATCCCGACCACGTTGACCGGCTCAAACAGCCCTTCGCTTTCGTAAGGTGTTGGTGTTGTGACAAAGACCAATTGATTGGCAGGCGGTGGTGGCACATGCACACAGGCCCCGACATAGGGCACCAGGATGAACGCGGTGATGCCGGTGCCGTCATAGTCGATGGGTATGATGAAGCCCGGCAATCGCACAATCTGCCCATTCCAATCCGTCCTGACACCGGTGGATTCAGGCTGTTGGCTAAAGAGCGGCGCAGATTCGTCATGGTCAACCAAGCCCTGCAAGGCGTTTGGAACCGTCATCTGCCCTTCCGGCAGCAGATCGTCCCAATCAAGGTCTATGACCTCATCAGCCTGGGCCGTACCGGGTACAAATGTCGCTGCCGCCATCCCGGTCAGGACCGCGCGGCGCGGCAAGACACGCGTCACCATACATAGACCTCCATCTGGTCAGCCGTGATGGAGTAGCCCGTCTGGCCAAGGTCAGTTGACTGAAGCTGCGTACGCATCACGCCGGTAACCCAGACCGGATCCCAAAGCTGATCACCGGGCCAAGGCTCGGCCGCGTTCACCATGACCAATTGGTTGGCTGGCGGCGGTGGCGTATGGATGCAAGCCCCGACATAAGGCACAAGCATGAAATTCGTGACGCCTTCCGCGCTGACGTCAAAGGGGATGATAAAGCCCGGCATCCGGATATAGGCGCCGTTCAGCTCTTCATTCAGCTTGATCCCATTGGCGTCGTAGATCGGGTTCCACTGATCATTGACCAGATCGATTTCCCCTTCGCCGATGATCTCTGAATAGGGCACGCCCGGCGGGATCAGGTCATCCCATTCGATTTCCCGTGCCGTTGCGGCAAATACGGCCTTCGGTGCCGCAACCGTGGCCGACAAAAGCATCAATGTGGTTCTGCGATTCATCATTTGAGATACCTCAATCTCTGCATCACGTTTTCACCATCATACCATCGGCAACCGACATTCTGTAAGCCCGCAATGCGGGAACAAGGCTCACGATTGCGCCAGCACAGATCACGGCAAGGATAACCCAGAATTCCCGTAATGTCGGCGCGTCAATGGGAAGCCACAGGCCAAATGCGCTGTCGAGGATCGGCTGGGCGATGATCAGACCCAGATAGAGGAACAGCAGGCCAAACAAGGCGCCAACTGCCGCCATCACCATCGCCTCAAGGACGAGCATGCCAAGAATGGTGGCGGGTCGCGCACCCATGGCCCGAAAGATTGCCATTTCGCGGCGGCGTTCGTTGAGGCTGGAAAAGATCGTGGCCATCATTCCGATTAGCGCGGTCACAACCACCATGGCAGACACTGCCAGCAGCGCTGTTTCCGCAATCCCGACAATCCCCCAAAGCTCTTGCAAGGCGACACCGGGTAAGATGGCCAGCAAAGGCTCTTGCCGGTATTCATTGATTGCGCGTTGCAAGGCAAAAGTCTGCAACGGGCTTTCCACCCCAACAAGGGCGGCGGTGACGGCCTTTGGGGTGAGATCCATCTGCCGGATCACATCAACTGGCGTGGATTGGCCGGGGATTTGCGCGCCACTTTGCCAGTCAACATGGATCGCCTCAATCGCTTCGAGGCTGACGATGACGGTGCGATCTACAGGTGTGCCCGTCTTCTCCAGAATGCCCGATACGCGGAACGGCTGATCCTTGTGTTCAGTAAATGATGCCAGCCCATGGGCGACGACAATGGGGTCATCCACGCTGTAGCCTAGTGTTGCGGCAACATCGGCCCCGATCACGGTATCAAACAGGTCATCCATGATGACCCCATCCGCGACCGCCAGCGCTCGGCCCTGCCGATATTTGTAATGTGCGAAAAAGGCTGGGGTTGTGCCCATCACACGGAACTGGCGATGGCTGTCGCCCAATGAAATCGGGACAATCCACTCCACATCAGGACGAGCGGCAATGTCCTGATAACTTTCCCAGGTGACGTTGTTGGTGGCGTTGCCGATGCGGAAAACCGAATAGAGCAACAGTTGCACCGATCCGGAACGCGCCCCCACAATCAGATCGGTGCCGGAAATCGTATCGGCAAAGCTGGCCTTGGCCCCGGTCCGCACCTTTTCCACGCCCAGAAACAGGGCGACCGACAGTGCAATCGCAAGGACAGTCATGCTCACGGTTAGAGTCCGGGCAAAAAGCGAGGCAATGGCGAGCCGGAAAATCATGCGGCTGCCCGTTCAATCACTGCGATGTCCTCCATGCGGATGACCCGGTCAAACCGGTCGCCCAGACGTGGATCATGGCTGACCATCAAAAGCGCGGTTTGATGTTTGGCAGTCTGCGCAAATAAAAGGTCCAGAAAGGCTGTCTGGCTGTCCGCATCAAGGGCCGATGTGGGTTCATCCGCGATGATCAGGGGCGGCTGACCGATAAGCGCGCGGGCGACGGCAACACGTTGCTGTTGCCCAACGCTCAAGGTGGTGGCCTTCGCCTGAATGATGTCTTTCGGCAGGCCAAGTGCGGCGCAGAGTGTTGCAGCCTCCGCTGCCCCGTCCCCGGCACGCTTGCGACGTTGCGGTGCAAAACGCAGCGGCAGCAGGATGTTATCCGTGACCGATCCAAAGGGGAGTAGATTGAACTGCTGAAAGATAACGCCGATCTGTTCCGCCCGGAACCTGTCACGCGCACCACCTGATAATTTCGAAACCTCGGTGCCTGCGATACGTACAGTACCCCGGTCCTGCAGAATCGTGCCACAGATCAGCGACAACAGCGTCGATTTCCCAGAACCGCTTTCCCCAAGCAGTAGAACCGATTCACCTCTTTGAACAGATAAGTCAGGAACGGTCAGCGAAAACGCCGCCCGCCCCGACCATCGATAGCCAACATCAGACAGTTCAAGAATGGTATCGGTCACGTGGGTTCAGCGCCCCATATTCAAGACGGGGGCGTCACGTTCCACTTCGAATGCCTGCGCGCCTGATGCCGTGATGATCTGCACCTCGACTTCCTGCGCATTGGGGAAGGATTCAAAATAGGGGAAACTGATCGTGGTCAGCGCCTCCGGGTTGTCGCAGGTCAGCATATAGGCGGCATGGAATTCGGTGTGACCTGCTTCTTCGGCATGTTCTGCGTCGTCCTCATCGTGATCCTCTTCGCTTTCCAACTCGGCCTGTGCCGTGGTCACCGTGCAGGCTGCGGCATCCGGCAGAGCGAACAGGTCAAGCGGCGCAGCCAGCGTTGCAACCGCAGCCTCAATTGCGGCAAGATCGGCATCGCTTTCTGCGGCATATTCAAAACCGACGATATCGGCGCCAGGTGCATGAAACTCCATGGCCACTGTCGTGCCCTCAATGGCGATATTCAGCGCGCCAACGCCGTGTTCATGGGCGTCAAGCTGGCGCGTATCTTCGGCGAATGCAGGCATGGCCGCGACAAGAGCAATAAGGGACAGTGCGTGTTTCATGGAGAATCCGTGATGGTTGGAAGGGGAGATTCAGGCAGCGCAGGTTCCGCATTGCCCATGGATTTCAACGATATGTCGGTCCGCCCGAAAGGCGTTTCGATCCGTCAGCGCCGTGAGTTTCGGCAAAAGATCACTGCCGTCATGTTCTTCAACCGATCCGCAATCTTCACATATGGCGAGGACCGGCACACTTTCGACATGGTTGCAACGGCAGGGCACGAAGGCCTTGATCGATTCCAACCGATGCGCGCGACCCTGATCGGTCAAAGCCGAAAGTGTGCGATACACGGTTGGCGGGGCGATATTCGGCTCAACCATCTGAAGCTGTTCGAGGATTTGGTAGGCAGTCATCGGTTTGTCGCAGGCGCTCAACACGCTCAAAACATCTGTCTGCCGGGTTGCTGCAGTTTTTCTCATCGACCAAACTCCATTGGTGAGGATTGGTTATTTTATAATATAACAAACGGCAAGACGTAAACGCCCCGGCAGCGGCATTTCGCGCAAGGTTGCCGGTGAGGGAGTGGCCAGGTTTGCACCCTGCTACAGTCAGTCAAACAGCGCACCCTTCCATATCCAACAAAAACGCCGCGCGGACGATTGTTGTCCGCGCGGCGTCTGTCGCCTTCAAAGGGCATTGGTTCAGCCGATAGCTGCAGCCTTCACATCGTCATCAATGAAAGGCACGTATTTTTCAAAGTTATCGCTGAACATCGTGACCAGTTTTTTGGCTTGTGCGTCGTAGCCGGCCTGATCCGCCCAGGTGGCACGGGGGTCAAGCAGGGCATCATCGACGCCGTCCACAGAAATTGGCACTTCAAATCCGAAATGCGGGTCCTTGCGGAACGTGCTTTCGATCAACGTGCCATCGAGGGCCGCGCTCAGCAAAGCGCGGGTTGCCTTGATCGGCATCCGCGATCCGGTGCCATAGGCGCCACCGGTCCAGCCGGTATTGACCAGCCAGCAGGTTGCGCCGTGGCTTGCGATCTTGCTGCGCAGCAGATTGCCATAGGCCTCTGGACGCCGGGGCATAAAGGGCGCGCCGAAACATGTGCTGAATGTGGGTTCCGGTTCGGTCACGCCACGCTCTGTCCCGGCCACCTTGGAAGTGAAGCCGGACAGGAAATGATACATCGCCTGTGCGGGCGTCAGTCGCGCAATGGGGGGCAGGACGCCAAAGGCATCACAGGTTAGCATGATGATATTCTTCGGATGGCCGCCAAGCGCGGTGTCGGACGCGTTCGAGATGTAGTTCAGCGGATAGGCGCAGCGCATATTGGCGGTCAGGCTGTCATCCTCGAAATCCAGTTCCATGGTTTCTTTGTCATAGACCATGTTTTCGATGACAGTGTGCGGCATCGAACATGTGGCGTAGATTTCCGGCTCTGCCTCCGGGTCCAGACCGATGGTCTTGGCATAACAACCCCCTTCGAAGTTGAAGGTGCCCCGATCAGACCAACCATGTTCGTCATCGCCGATCAACACGCGGGTCGGGTCGGCGGATAGGGTTGTCTTACCGGTGCCGGATAGGCCAAAGAACACAGCCGTATCCACCGGATTACCGGGCGCGTGGTTGGCAGAGCAATGCATCGGCATGATGCCTTTTTCGGGCAGCAGGTAGTTCAGCAGGGTAAAGACGGATTTCTTGTTCTCGCCCGCGTATTCGGTGCCACCGATCAGGATCAGCTTTTTGTCGAAGTTCAGGGCGATGACGGTTTCGGACCGGCACCCGTGCTTTTCAGGGTCCGCCTTGAATGTGGGGCAGTTGATGATGGTGAAATCCGGGGTGAAGCTTTCCAATTCCGACCGATCAGGACGGCGCAGCAGGTGCCGGATAAAGAGACCATGCCATGCCAATTCGGTCACAACACGAACATCCAGACGGTGTGCGGGATCAGCGCCACCAAAAAGGTCCTGCACGTTATAGGTACCGCCCCTCATGTGGGCCAGCATATCGGCATAGAGCGCGTCAAACTTCGTAGGTTCCATCGGCGGGTTGTTTTCCCACCAGATCGTGTCTTCAACGGCTGGGGTGCGGACGACAAATTTGTCCTTGGGCGAACGGCCGGTATGTTTGCCGGTGGTGACCAGAAATGTCCCGCCTTTGCCGGTCACGCCTTCGCCATCGGCAACGGCAGCGTCCTGCAATTCCCGTTCTGTGCGATTGTAATAAACATAACCCAGCCCTGTGATGCCTTGATCCTCAAGTTTCATCGTCGGGTTGACCGTGCCGTGGTCCATGGGTTCACTCCTTAAATAATCGGCTGGCCACGCCAGCTGCACCCCCTCATTAACATCATGTTTTTGACCGCCGATAGTGCGCTTTGCCACAGTTAGCGCAACCAAATGTGTGTTAGCGCAACCAAAACAAGGGCCACCGACGTGCAGGGATGAGCGGACGACGAAATTGGCAAAATAGAAGCAATCAGGGCGGTATTGGAGCCGAAGGGGACTTAGGGATTGATTCGTCTTGATAAAAAGAAGATTAGTTGATGTAGCAGAGCAATAAATTCAGATTTATGTAGGGGAACAATCCCATGTCCAGAATTGCGTTGGTTGATGATGACCGGAACATCCTGACTTCGGTTTCCATGACGCTTGAGGCCGAAGGCTTTGAGGTGGAAACCTATAACGATGGTCAGGCGGCACTGGAGGCATTCAACAAACGGATGCCGGAACTGGCTGTGCTGGATATCAAGATGCCCCGTATGGATGGCATGGATCTGTTGCAACGGCTGCGTCAGAAAACATCAATGCCGGTGATTTTTCTGACCTCCAAGGATGATGAGATCGACGAGGTGCTTGGCCTGCGGATGGGGGCTGATGACTATGTCAAAAAACCCTTCTCACAGAGGCTTTTGGTAGAGCGCATTCGTGCGCTGCTGCGTCGTCAGGATGCCATTGCTGGCGAAGAGATTGAAGAGACCGAGGAAACCAAGGTCATGGTGCGGGGCGAGTTGGTCATGGACCCGCTGCGCCACGCAGTGAAATGGAAAGGTCAGGACGTTTCGCTGACTGTTACGGAATTCTTGTTGCTCCAGGCGCTGGCACAGCGTCCGGGCTTTGTGAAAAGTCGTGATCAGTTGATGGATGTGGCTTATGATGATCAGGTCTATGTTGATGACCGGACGATTGACAGTCACATCAAGCGCCTTCGCAAGAAGATGCGTAACACGGATGACGAGTTTTCTGCGATTGAGACCCTCTATGGCATCGGGTACCGCTACAACGAAGAGTAAGGCATGACGGCCGCGCCAAAGCTTGACGTACGAGATCTGAACTCCGTACGCGCGGCCGCGCGCGAACCCGACCTGTTGTTGGGCGATGACTGGCTTGAACCTGACGGGCTCAATCCGGAAGATGCCGGGCGCAGCCAGCCGCGCCGGGGTCTGTTGTCGCTGCATGGCTCCCCGATTGCCCGCAAGATTATCACGTTCAATCTGATCGCGCTTATCCTGCTGATTTCCGGGGTTCTGTATCTGAACCCCTCACGCGACAATCTGGCACTTCAACGTGGTAAAGGCCTGGTGAACGAGGCGCAGTTGATCGCCGATGTGTTTGAGGCGCAGGTACCCGCAATTGCCCCGGTAAACCTGGTGACGGCGGATGGGGTGAACCCCGCCGAAACGCTTGCTGCCCTAAACCTGCGTGGCGGTGTCGAAGTTTCCGTATTTGCCCCTGATGCGACACTTGTGGCTACTGCTACTGGTAGTCTTGGCGCGGCCGAGATTGCCGAGCTTGTCAATTCGACGGGCGGGACATTCATCACCGATTCAATCGGCGGTATCTGGAGCGGCTTTGTCGGGCTTTTCCGCCCTCCCGAGATCCTCAAGACCGCAGAACAGCAGCTGTTCGAGGTGGCGCAGCGCAACGCATTATCCTCGATCGATACCGGGACATTACTGACGGCATCCAGGATTGGTGGCGTGACCTCGTTCATTGTCACAACACCTATCCAACGTGGCGAAGAAGTGATTGGCATGATCGCCGTGATCACGGCGGCGGGTGAAGTGGACAGCCTCGTGCGCAAGGAGCGAGAGCAGGTTTTGCGGCTGTTCCTTGTTGGGGTCTTGGTCAGCATCGGTCTGAGCCTTGTGCTCGCCTCAACCATCGCCAACCCATTGGCAGACCTGGCCGCCGCTGCCGAAACCAGCCATGAAAAGAACGCGCGGCGTATGTCGCCGGTCAAGGTGCGCATACCCGATTTGACAGCCCGCCCCGATGAAATCGGGCGCTTGTCCGGCGCCCTGCGGGGTATGGTCTCCGCGCTTTATGAGCGGATTGAGGGGAATGAACAGTTTGCTGCTGACGTGGCCCATGAAATCAAGAACCCGCTGGCATCGCTGCGGTCTGCCGTGGGCACCATGCGTGTTGCCAAACGGGATGACCAACGCGAAAAACTGCTCGAGGTGATCGAACATGACGTCAAGCGGCTGGACCGGCTGGTCAGCGACATTTCGAATGCGTCAAGGCTGGATAGTGAACTGGTCAAGGAAGAGGAAGAATCCTTCAACCTGCTTAGCATGCTTGGCAACATCATCGATTTCCTTGGCAAGGATGCGGAACAACGCGGGATCGACTTTATCGCGGACCTGCCGGACGATCCCATTATGGTTCAGGGGCTCGAAGGGCGGTTGGCGCAGGTGTTTGTGAACCTGATCACCAATGCGGTTTCATTCTGCGAAGATGGGGACGCCATTCGCATATGGGCGCGCAAACGTCAGAACCGGGTATTGGTTGTTGTCGAGGATACCGGGCCGGGCATCCCCGAAGGAGCGCTTGGCAAGATTTTCCAACGCTTCTACTCGGAACGACCCGAAGGGCAGTTTGGCAACAATTCCGGGCTTGGCCTTGCGATCTCCAAACAGATTATCGAGGCGCATGGCGGCGTGATCTGGGCCGAGAACATCCGGCCCACCGATGCAGATGCGTCCTCTGACCCGCTTGGCGCACGCTTCGTTGTCGGCCTGCCTGTCTGATCCCGCAATGGCTGATCCGCAAACCGTCCATGCCACCTGTGTTGCCTGGAACGGAAACGCGGTACTGATCCGTGGCGACGCCGGGCAAGGCAAATCAGCACTTGGTCTTGCGCTGATGGGCCTGGGATGTGCGCTGCTGGCCGATGATCGGGTCAAATTGCAAAGGGTCGGTGACGATGTCGTGGGACGTTGCCCGGACAATATCCGGGGCCTGATCGAGGCGCGGGGGATCGGCATCCTGAATGCGGATACGATTGACGAGGCGATCATCAGGCTGGTTGTGGATTTGAATGAGACCGAGCAGGACAGGCTGCCTGCGCGCCGTAACGTGACGTTGTGTGATGTCGATCTGCCCTTGATTCGCAGGATAGATGCGCCACATTTCGGGCCAGCGATCCTGCAATATCTCAAAGCAGGGCGGAGTGACCGATGAGCCAACCTGACAAACCGCAAGAGCAGACAGCGCCAACCCTTGTATTGGTTACCGGGCCATCCGGCGCCGGTCGATCCACAGCGATCAATGCGTTGGAGGATCTGGGGTATGAGGTCATCGACAACTTGCCGCTATCGCTGCTGCCCCGGCTTCTGGATGGCCCACCGCCCAGCAGGCCATTGGCGCTGGGCGTGGATGTGCGCAACAGGGATTTCGGGACCAGCGCCCTTATTGAAACGATTGACCGGCTTGCAGCTGATCCCGACCATATGGCGCAGGTCCTTTATCTGGATGCGGATGAAAAGGAACTGGTGCGACGCTACTCAGAAACGCGGCGACGGCACCCGCTTGCACCAGCAGGGCCGCCCATGGCAGGCATCGCCCAGGAACGGGATTTGCTGGTCCCGATCCGCAGCCGGGCAGATGTGCTGATTGATACCACCGGGCTGTCGCCACACGACCTGCGGGCCGAAATTGACCGCTGGTTCGCCACCGGAGAGGGGCGACGGCTGGGGGTGACCATCCATTCCTTTTCCTACAAACGGGGGCTGCCCCGGGGCATGGATATCGTGATGGATTGCCGGTTCCTGCGAAATCCGCATTGGGATGAAAACCTGCGTGCGCTGGATGGGCGTGATCCTGCAGTCGCGGCATATGTCGCGGCGGACGAACGATTTGCGCCATTCTTTGACCGGATCAAATCGCTCTGTGATCTGCTGTTGCCGGCCCATAAGGATGAAGGCAAGGCGCATTTGTCCATCGGCTTTGGGTGTACCGGAGGGCAACACCGTTCCGTCGCAGTTACTGAGCGGCTTGCGGCGGCCCTTGCGCAGGACGGTTGGCAGGTGTCTAAGCGGCACCGGGAATTGGAACGACGGGACGCCCAGGCGTCGGGTAACAAGGGACCGCAAGTGTGATTGGTATCGTGATTGTGGCGCATGGCGGGTTGGCGCGGGAATATCTTGCCGCGGTCGAACATGTTGTCGGTGCGCAAGAGGGTATGGTCAGCGTCGCTATCGGCCCCGAGGATGACCGCAGCAAAAAACAATCTGAAATCTGCGCCGCCGCGGATGCGGTTGATACTGGGGCCGGGGTTGTCGTGGTGACCGATATGTTCGGCGGATCGCCATCCAACCTATCCCTGAGGGCCTGCAGCCCGGAAAACCGGCGGATCCTTTACGGGGCCAATCTGCCCATGCTGATCAAGCTGGCCAAATCGCGCCGCCGCACCGTGCCTGACGCGGTTGATGCGGCGATTGCTGCCGCGCACAAATACATCAACTACCACAATGGCGGAAGCCCCTCATGACCACCTGCCGCCTCAAGATCGAGAACATCAAAGGCCTGCATGCGCGGGCATCGGCAAAGCTGGTCGAAGTGGTCGAAAACCACGATGCCGATGCAACCATCAGCAAAGATGGCGAAAGCACCAGCGGCGACAGCATCATGGGGCTTTTGATGCTGGCCGCTTCCATCGGAACCTTCATTGACGTTGAAACAACCGGGCCAGAAGCAGAGAAACTGGCGGCGGCGATCTCCGATTTGGTTGCTGACAAATTCGGCGAAGGCGATTAAGGGTAGGATTACCCGATGGGACAATAACAGACTTGACTGATACAATCCGCGATACCCCGGCCCCTCCGGTCGTGGCAGACACGCCGCCGCAGGTCTATGATCGACGTGGGCTGACATACTCCAACACGTTCGACAATCCGACGAAACGCAACATCATCCGGACCATCGAATGGTGCACGGGCAAGTTGCAGATCGTCCGGATGATCCGCAAGTTCGAACGCAAGGGCAAATATCAGGGTCAGGCATTCTGGCAGGGCTGTCTTGATGTCATGGGTATAGACCTGCTGACCCCGCAAGCCGAACTGGAAAACATCCCTGAATCCGGGCCGGTGGTACTGGTGGCCAATCACCCCCACGGGCTGGTCGATGGCATGATCCTGGCGGAATTGATCGGTCGCAGACGAACGGATTACCGTATTCTGACACGTTCCATTCTGACCGGTATTGATAAGGACGCCGCCGATTTCATGATCGCTGTACCGTTTCCCCATGAGCCGGATTCGCAGAAAAAGATGGTCGAGATGCGCCGCAAAACGATGGAGCACCTCAAAAACGGTGGTCTGGTGGCACTTTTCCCATCGGGCGTCGTGGCGACATCTGACACCATGTTCGGCCCCGCGATCGAGGCTGAGTGGAACGTTTTCACAGCCAAGATGATCCGAACCTCCGGCGCCCGGGTGGTGCCGTGTTTTTTCCCCGGATCAAATTCGCGGCGTTATCAGATCGCAAACCGGATCTCGGCCACCCTGCGCCAAAGCCTGCTGCTGCACGAAATCGTGCACGCTTGCGGTAAACCGCAAAAACCCATCGTCGGGCGGGTTGTCCCGGACGAGGAGGTGAAAACACGTATCGGCGAGCCGCGCGCCTTTATGGCCTGGCTGCGTGAGGTGACGCTGGCACTCGCAAAATCCGATCAGGGGTAGAGGTCCCGGATCAGGTCCGGGACGGGGTCACCTGATTTATGGGGCAGACCATCCCGGCGGCGGCGGGATGCGTGATCGCTGGCCGAAACCGCACCGGCCAACGTTTCGTCATCGACCCATGTTGCCTCTGCCAGGGCCTGTCATTCGCAACCCGCGCGATGCGCCATTTTATCGGGTCGGAACCGGAGTCTCGCCCCGATAATCATAAAATCCCCGTTGGGATTTGCGCCCCAGCCAACCAGCTTCAACATATTTGGTCAGCAACGGGCAGGGCCGGTACTTGGTGTCCGCCAGCCCGTCATGCAGCACGTTCATGATCGCGAGGCAGGTATCCAGCCCGATGAAATCCGCCAATTCCAGTGGCCCCATCGGGTGGTTGGCCCCCAGTTTCAGCGAGGTGTCGATGGATTGCACCGAACCGACCCCTTCATAAAGGGTATAAATCGCCTCGTTGATCATCGGCATCAGGATGCGGTTCACGATGAAGGCGGGGAAATCCTCGGCGGTGGCGGATGTTTTACCCAGCCGTTCCACGACCGCATGACAAGCCTTGAACGTTTCTTCATCCGTGGCGATGCCCCGGATCAGTTCGACCAGTTGCATGATCGGGACCGGGTTCATGAAATGGAACCCCATGAATTTTTCAGGACGGTCCGTGCGGGACGCCAGACGGGTGATCGAAATTGACGACGTATTGGAGGTCAGGATCGTGGTCGGCTTCAGATGCGGCACAAGGTCTTCGAAGATCGCGGTTTTGATCGTCTCACGTTCTGTTGCGGCTTCGATGATCAGGTCGGTCTGGCCCAGATCGGTCAGGGTTGTTGTCGTGGCAATGCGGGCCGCGGCATCCGCCTTGGCGTCGGGCGTGATCAGGTCACGGCTGACCTGACGGTCAAGGTTGCGATCGATCAGAGCGATGGCGGATGTCAGGGCATCCTGACTGATATCGGTCATCAACACATCATAGCCAGCCAGTGCAAAAACATGGGCAATCCCATTGCCCATCTGACCTGCGCCAACGATGCCTACACGTTCGATTGTCATGATTTTCCCCTGACTGGTTCGACCGCACCATAGGCCGCCGTGGGGGGATGCTTCAAGCCGGGCCATCAAGGAAAAGTTGCGAACAATTTTAGCGTTAGGGAAATGGCAAGTCGTTTGGCCGTATTGAGGCGCAGGTAGAAAATTTGGCGGGAATCATGAAACAAGAAACAATAGAAGATGGCGACCTGTCCTATTCGCCGTGTCGATATGGCGCCTCCAGAATGCTGTTTCGGGGGCCGCGGCGGCGGCTTGATCGGCCCTATATCGCCTTTATCGGCGGGACAGAAACATATGGAAAATATATTCCCAAACCGTTCCCATCAATCGTTGAAAAGGTCATGCGGCAGACATGCGTCAATCTGGGCTGCGTGAATGGCGGGATTGATGCGTTTGTGAACGATCCGGCGATCATGGATATCTGCGCCGATGCGGATATGACCGTTGTGCAGATCATGGGCGCGAACTATCTGTCCAACCGCTTCTATTCCGTGCATCCGCGCCGAAATGACCGGTTTCTGAAAGCGTCAACCGTCCTGCAAGCCATCTATGACGATGTTGATTTTTCTGATTTTTCCTTTGTCAGACATATGCTTGGGGCGCTTTATGCCAAGTCACCCGAACGGTTTGACATCGTCGTGGGCGAGGTGCGGGAAGCCTGGGTCGCACGGATGAAGAACATGCTGGGCCAGATCGGGCCGCGTTCCATCCTGCTGTGGTTTTCAGAGGAGGAATTGAACGACCAACATTGGTCAGAACGGCAAAGCCAGTTGCAGGCCGACCCGCTTTTCATCACCCAATCCATGGTCGAGGAATTGCGCCCCCTGGTGCAGGATATCGTCGTGACCAACCCATCCGAGGGGGCGCTGTTTGAGGGAACAGAAGGCATGCATTTCCCGGAAAGCGAGGCGACAGTGGCCTCTGAAATGCTTGGCGTGACCTGCCATGCAGAGGTCAGTTCATGGCTGATCCCGTCGTTGCGGGAACATCTTTACCGCGTGCCATAAAAAAGCCCGCTGCGAACAGCGGGCCCTTTATGCGTCTTGCTTTGCCGGTCAGAGCTTTTCTGTAAGCTCCGGGACGGCGTTGAACAGATCCGCGACCAGACCAAAATCAGCCACCTGGAAAATCGGTGCTTCCTCGTCCTTATTGATCGCAACGATGATCTTGCTGTCCTTCATCCCGGCAAGGTGCTGGATCGCACCAGAGATACCGACGGCAACATAAAGATCAGGGGCAACAACCTTGCCGGTCTGACCCACCTGCCAGTCATTCGGTGCATAACCGCTGTCAACAGCGGCACGTGATGCGCCCACGGCCGCGTTCAGCTTGTCCGCCAGCTTTTCGATCAGGGCAAAGTCTTCCTCGGACCCGACACCGCGACCACCGGAAACAACAACACCTGCAGATGTCAGTTCTGGACGGTCAGAGGCCGCGACCTTATCCTCAACCCATTCCGACAGGCCGGAATTGCTGGCGCCACCGATGCTTTCGACCGATGCAGAACCGCCCATGCCTGCGGCATCAAAGCCAGCGGTCCGGATTGTCATGACCTTCTTGTCATCGGATGACTTGACGGTCTGGATCGCGTTGCCCGCATAAATCGGGCGCTCGAAAGTGTCGGCATCGACAATTGCGGTTACTTCGGAAATCACCATCGCATCAAGAAGTGCTGCCACACGGGGCATCACGTTCTTGGCGTCCGTGGTGCCGGGGGCGGCGATATGGCTGTAGTCACCCGCCAGCGACACGATCAGATCGGCTGTTGGTTCGGCCAGACGATGACCCAATGCGTCATCCTCCGCACAAAGCACCTTGGAAACACCATCGATCTTTGCGGCCTCGGCGGCGGCAGCCTGCGCAGAGGCACCGGCACATAATACGGTCACATCACCCAATGCGGTGGCCGCAGAAACGGCTTTTGCGGTTGCGTCAACGGCCAATGCGCCATCGGTCACTTCACCAATCAGAAGAACAGCCATTACACAGCCCCCGCTTCTTTGAGTTTTTCAACAAGTTCGTCGACCGAACCAACCATGATACCGGCCTTGCGCGCCTCCGGCTCTGTCGTGCTGACCACGTTCAGGCGTGGGGTCACGTCAACGCCGTAATCGGCTGGGGTCTTTTCATCCAAAGGCTTTTTCTTCGCCTTCATGATGTTGGGCAAGGATGCATAGCGCGGTTCGTTCAGGCGCAGATCGACGCTGATGATTGTCGGCATGGTGACCTTGATCGTCTGCAAACCGCCATCAACTTCGCGGGTGACGGTTGCACTATCGCCGTCAATGTTCACTTCGGATGCGAATGTGGCCTGCGACCAGCCCAGCAGGGCAGACAGCATCTGACCGGTGGCGTTCATGTCGTTGTCGATCGCCTGTTTGCCACAGAGGACCAGGCCCGGCTCTTCTTCCTTGACGACAGCGGCCAGAAGTTTGGCAACGGCCAATGGTTCGATGTCGGTATGCACATCGTCGGCAGCCACGATCAGGATCGCCCTGTCAGCACCCATGGCAAGGGCCGTGCGCAGGGTTTCCTGCGCCTGCTTGACGCCGATGGATACGGCCACGACTTCTTCGACCTTGCCGGCTTCGCGCAGGCGGATCGCCTCTTCCACGGCAATTTCATCGAAAGGGTTCATGGACATTTTGACGTTCGCAAGATCGACACCTGAACCATCCGCTTTGACGCGAACCTTCACGTTATAGTCGATCACGCGCTTGACGGGTACGAGGACCTTCATCTGCGTTTCTCTCCCAAAGAATCTGAGCATTTACGTTCTCGGGACGTTATTATCGTGCGGACCGGGGCAACAACAGTGCAAAATCGACGCACAGCAGCCCTTGGACGCCACGTATCTTCAGGGGAGCTATTCCGGGATATGGATTTGGTCTGACATCGTGATTGCGGCCCGCGTCCCGTTGAGTATGTCCAGCGTGCGCTGCGCCGTGGCAATGACATGTTCCAGCTGTGTGATGCGTTCGTCCAGAAACGCGTCCAGGTCAAACGCCCCCAGGTCGCCCGTTTCCATCCAGTCCAACAGCGTCTTCAGGTCCGAGATGGACAACCCGGCGTCCCGCGCATCACTGATCATGCGCAACCGCTCGGCGGTTTCCTCCGGATAGTCGCGATAGGTGTTGGACGGCTCAGCTGATGGCCGCGACCGGATCAACCCCTGCTTTTCATAAAACCGCAGCGTGTCCCGCGACAGGCCGGTCAGTGCTGAAAGGGCGCCGATCCGCATCGTTGTTCTAAAACCATTGACTCTACTCCATGGTTTTAGAAAACTATTGGACATCCGGCAAGGTGCCAAAATGATTCTGAGGGTGATAGGAATGGGACAGGTCTGCCAAAGTTGCGGAATGCCAATGAACAAGGACCCGGACGGCGGCGGGACAGAGGCCGACGGAACACGCAGCAGCAAATACTGCTCGCTCTGCTATGATGAAGGCGCATTCCGGCAATCGGATTTTGACGTCGCACAGATGCAGGCGTTTTGCATTGATGCGTTACAGAAAAAAGGGATGCCCCGGTTCATGGGATGGGTATTCACCCGGTCGCTGCCGCGGCTGGAACGGTGGAAAACGTCCTGACCTCCAATTGCGGTGGGTCACAACGGTTATCGGCCGGACGGAACATGTATCAGTTGCAAATATTGCCCATTCCCAACGTACGAACCGTTAATCAGGCACATGTCGGCAAAAGGGTCCGACGTTTTGCCGACGCATCGCCGACGCTTTGCCGACCGGCGTTTTGCCAGCAAAATAACGAATTAACCTCTGATTCGGGCGGTGACCGCGCAATGCACCGTGCGGTGGGGGTCACGCAACGTCCCGTAAGATGGGTTTAAACCCATCTTACCTGTTCGCGCCGGGCACCCACAGCACATCATCACGGCCATTTTCATTGGCGATCCGGGATGCCTGAAAAAACCAGTCTGACAACCGGTTAAGATATTTCACAGCGGCGGGGTTCACGGATTCCATCGTGGCCAGTTCGACCGTTAACCGCTCCGCCCGGCGCGATACGGTCCGACACAGATGCATATGCGCGGCCAGCGGTGAACCGCCGGGTAGGATAAAGCTGCGTAATGGTTCAACTTTTTTGGTCATCGCGTCGATTTCCGCCTCCAGCCGTTCGACCTGCGCGTTGGACATGCGCAAGGGCGGGTATTCGGCCTCAGCATCCTTTTCCATGTCAGGTCGGCAGAGATCGGCCCCCAGATCAAACAGATCATTCTGGATCATGGCCAATTGGGCATCCACATTGGCATCTGCATGCAGACGGGCCAGACCTACAGTCGCATTGGTTTCGTCAACCGTGCCATAGGACGTGACGCGCAGCGAATGTTTGGCGACGCGGCTGCCGTTGCCAAGTGCGGTCTCGCCCGCATCACCGGTCTTTGTGTAAATCTTGTTCAAGACAACCATGATTACCCCCCCTGACGACGCAGATAGACAAAAAGCAAAATCAAAAGGACCGCGATAAACTGTGCAGCAATCCGCCAACGCATTAATTTATTTGCATATTTTCGGTTTTCTTCGCCGTCCTTACCGAATGTACTGATACCCATCAGAAGAATGCCCAGCACGATGATAACGGCAAGGGCGACAATCCAGAATAGCGGGTCATTCGCCATAACAACGATCCTTTGTTCAAGTCAGGCGAGATGTAGCAGGCTATGAGGCGAAGGAAACCCTCAGACCCGCAAAATCACCTGATCCAGCAGCCGGGTTGGCAAAATGCGCCGTAGAAAACCCATCAGATAGGTGGGCAAAGTCACATAGTAACGGGGCTTGGGGCGCTGCGATGTCAGCGCGTGCAACAGTTTTTTCGTGACCGCGCTGGCGGGCAGTTCAAACGCATCCGGCCCGCTCTCGGTATAAAGCCGATCGCGCAGTTCGGCATACTGTTCCTTGCGGGGCGATTGTTCCCAATCAATCCATTTTTCAAAATGCGGAATGGCGTTTTTGCGAATATCAGATGTGACCGGGCCGGGTTCGATCAGGATGACTTTGATTTTCGCGTCCGCCATCTCGACCCGCAGCACGTCTGTCAAACCTTCCAGAGCGAATTTCGTTGCCACATACGCACCACGCCAGCGCAGCCCGACAAAGCCCAGAATGGATGAGTTGTTGATAATCCGCCCCTGTCCCTGCGCCCGCATCACCGGGATCACGAGGCGTGTAAGCTCATGATAACCAAAGACGTTGGTTTCAAAAATGGCGCGCAGCCCGCCAACCGGCAGGTCTTCGACCGCGCCGGGGCAGGCGTAGGCTCCGTTGTTGAACAGGGCGTCGAGCGTGCCGCCTGTCGCCTCCAGCACCTCGGCCAATCCGTTCACGATGCTATCGGGGTCCGCGTAGTCGATCCGGGGCGCCTCAAAGCCTTCGGATGTCAGGCGGTCACAGTCCTTTTGCTGGCGGCAACTGGCAAAAACGCGCCAGCCTTCCGCTCTTAATCCGCGGGCTGCATCCAGCCCAATGCCGGAGGAGCAACCGGTTATCAGTATCGATTTATGTGTCATGGCTGTCTGTTTGCCCGCAGATGGGCAAACAGACAAGCGATGTTATCCCTCGGACAACAACCGTTCAGCCATCCAGCCTACTTGCCCGGTGTCCAAAAGGCGGATCTGTGCCCAACCGTCTGCATTCACGGTCAAAACCTCGGCCTTGGTGCCGCGCGGCAGTGTATCCAGAACAAGGTAAGCCGTGCTGGGTCCGTCGCGCATATTCACCCAATCGCCAGCCACTTTCCAAACGGGCATCGCGTCGGGTGCAGGTGTGACCTCTGTCACGAAGGTAACTTGTTCGATGTCCGCCTGCGGGTCCACTTTTGCAGCGGGAATGACCGTGTAGCCTATGGGCTGTTTTTCCGGCTCTGGGGTGGTGACAACCTCGGCCAACTTTGTAACCGGCATGATCGGATCAACGGTCAATTCTTCAACCGGCGCCTTGGCAACAGGCATCTTGCGTTCGAGTGGTTCAAATTCCGCACCACCGGACATTTCATAGAAAGCCCAGGCCAGCATGGCGCAAGTAACGATTATGAACTTGGACATGGCAGTGTCCCCTAACTATTTACAGAATCATCGCAAACGTAAAACTTCCGCCCTTACTATAGCATGCGGTGGATTGTTTTAGGGGAATTTTCCCGGCTTTACGGCAGAATCCCGTGCCGTTACACCGATGCCATGAGTGATATCAGC
The DNA here is from genome assembly GCA_947500055.1 of uncultured Paracoccaceae bacterium. GTDB lineage: Bacteria > Pseudomonadota > Alphaproteobacteria > Rhodobacterales > Rhodobacteraceae > Yoonia. The sequence continues at coordinate 319,088 of CANMQO010000002.1, read as the reverse complement.
GATACCGATCTGAACCCCAACGACGTGACAGAGACCTTGCGGAAAGCCATTGGCGACCGCTATCTGACCTATGCGCTGTCCACGATTATGCACCGTGCGTTGCCAGATGCGCGCGACGGGTTGAAACCGGTGCATCGGCGCATCCTTTATGCAATGTCCCGCCTGCGCCTTTCGCCGACCGGTGGTTTCCTCAAATCCGCCAAGATCAGCGGCGACACCATGGGTGATTTCCACCCGCATGGCGATGCGGCGATTTACGACGCGATGGCGCGGCTCGCCCAGGACTTCAACGTGCGCTACCCGCTGGTGGACGGGCAGGGAAACTTTGGCAATATCGACGGGGATAACCCGGCGGCGTCACGATATACCGAGGCGCGGATGACCGCCGCCGCAGAGGCGTTGCTTGAAGGATTGTCAGAGGATGCCGTTGATTTCCGCGACAATTATGATGGCCGCCTGACAGAACCGTCGGTGTTGCCTGCAACCTTTCCCAACCTTCTGGCCAATGGCTCAAGCGGGATCGCGGTGGGCATGGCGACAAACATTCCCCCCCATAATCTGCATGAGTTGATCGACGCCTGCCTGCATTTGATCAAGACACCGGATGCCCGTGACGATACGTTGCTCAACTACATTCCCGGTCCCGATTTTCCGACCGGTGGCGTGATAGTCGAACCAGCTGAAAACATTGCCGAAACATATCGCACCGGGCGCGGCGCCTTCCGCCTGCGCGCGAAATGGGAGGTCGAGGATCTGGGCCGTGGCACATGGCAGATCGTCGTCACCGAAATCCCCTATCAGGTACAGAAGTCCAAGCTGATCGAAAAACTGGCCGAGGTGATCCAGACAAAGAAGGTTCCGCTATTGGCCGATGTCCGCGACGAATCTGCCGAAGATATCCGCGTCATTCTGGAACCGCGTGCCAAGACGGTCGATCCAGAGGTCATGATGGGCATGCTGTTCCGCAATTCCGATCTGGAAACCCGGTTCAGCCTGAACATGAACGTCCTGATCGACGGGCTGACACCCAAGGTTTGTTCGCTCAAGGAAGTGCTTCGCGCCTTCCTTGACCACCGTCGCGACGTGTTGATCCGGCGCAGCAAATACCGGCTGGAAAAGATTGATCACCGGCTAGAGGTGCTTGAGGGCTTCATCATCGCCTTCCTGCATCTGGACCGGGTGATCGACATCATCCGCTATGATGACGACCCCAAGCGCGCCTTGATGATCGAGGATTGGGCCAAGGATCACGTGCGCGCCACGTCCGAGGCCGATTATGTCGCCCCCGTGGATGATGATGCAGAGGTCGCCCTGTCCGAAGTGCAGGCCGAGGCGATCCTGAATATGCGTCTGCGATCCCTACGGCGTCTGGAAGAGCTTGAACTGATCGCAGAACGCGACGCGTTGATGATGGAGCGCGCCGGGATCGAGGATTTGCTGGAAAGCGATGATTTGCAATGGGCCAGGATTGCGGAACAGCTGCGCGAGACCCGGAAAACCTTTGGCCGCGACAGCGATGGCGGCGCACGGCGCACGCAGTTTGCAGAAGCGGCCGAGGTGGTCGAGGTGCCGCTGGAGGCAATGATCGAGCGTGAACCTGTCACGGTTGTGTGTTCCAAAATGGGTTGGGTCCGCGCGATGACCGGCCATATCGACTTGACCCGCGAACTGAAATTCAAGGATGGCGACGGCCCGCGTTTCATCTTTCATGCCGAAACCACGGATAAACTACTGGTCTTTGGGGCCAATGGACGGTTCTACACGGTTGGCGCATCAACCTTGCCGGGCGGGCGCGGTATGGGTGAGCCGCTACGCCTGATGATTGACCTCCCCAATGATGTCGAAATCATTGATATCCTGATCCATAAGCCGGGTGAGAAGCTGTTGGTTGCTTCCGCCGAAGGCAATGGATTTATTGTGCCGGAGGATGACGTGCTTGCCCAGACCCGGACCGGCAAGCAGGTACTGAACGTCAAGGATACGGTGGCCAAGGTCTGCACCCGTGTGGCCGGTGACCATGTGGCGGTTGTTTCTGAAAACGCCAAATTGCTGGTGTTTGAAGCTGGCGAACTGCCCGAAATGGGTCGGGGCAAGGGTGTACGCATTCAGAAATACAAGAAAGCTGCCGGCCGGCAGGGGACGCTGGAACTGGATGGCGGCCTATCTGACCTGACGACGTTCCAATGGGATGACGGGCTGTCTTGGCCGATGGGTGGCGGAAAGACACGAACCGAACCTGACATGTCGGACTGGAAAGGTGCGCGTGCCGGCGTTGGCAAACGCCCTCCTTATGGGTTCCCGAAAAATAACAAATTTTCCTAGATCTGGCGCGCGCGCCGACCGGATTGGTGTCGCCATCTCTGCGGGCATGTTGCGTGCTCTTGTATGGCGGCCGAGGACGTCATGCGCGACCCTGAATGCGGTCAAACGGAGCGACATTGCTTTGGTTGTGTAAGGGAAACGGGGCAGGCAACATGTGCCCGCCCCAACATCCGGCGATAAAGGACGGACCCTAAACGAAGTCCATGTCGCCACCGCAGGATGTGAAGACATCCATCGGCATGGCATCGACGTCAGCAGGATTGTCCTCAGTCATGCTGCTTTCAGGTATCGCGATAATCCCCTGGAACGCAAAGATGAATGCAAAGTCATCCGCACCGTCATCCATCGGCGACAGCTCCGCAAAGTCAAACTGATCGAAGATCTGATCGAACAATGCCGCGAAATCAAACGAGAATTCGTTGTCGCAGTCATCAGGACCTTCGGCAACCGGTGGCTCAGGTGTTTCTTCTTCCGGGGTCTCTTCCTCAGGTGTTTCCTCTTCTGGCGTTTCCTCTTCCGGAGTTTCCTCCTCAGGTGTTTCTTCCTCTGGAGTTTCCTCTTCGGGTGTCTCCTCCTCGGGCGTTTCTTCCTCTGGAGTTTCTTCTTCAGGCGTCTCCTCCTCGGGGGCTTCCTCCTCCGGAGTTTCTCCGTCGGGTGTCTCCTCTTCCGGCACTTCGACTGGCGGCGTTTCTTCTTCGGGTTCCGGGCTTACGGCATCCGTCCGACCAAAGTTCTGCGTGATCATCACACCGTCATAGCCCTGGAAGTCACCGGTTTCGACGCCGATCCCGATATCCACAAGGTCAGGATTCAGGATATTGGCCCGGTGTCCGGGGCTGTTCATCAGGCTCTCATGGATGTCGGCCACATCGTCGGCAATGCCCGGTTCGCCCCGTTCACTTTGCCATCCGATGTTTTCAGCCGTGCGCCAGTTGCCTTCCAGCTTGTATTCCGTGGCAGCAATCCTGTCGCCGGGGTTCGACCCCTCCGCACCCGTGTGATCGAAGACATCATTTTCCAACATCCACCTGCTGTGATCCTCACTGGATTCATTGAGCGCATTGTTGATTTTCAGCGGATCCAACCCGCGTGACGTGCGTTCCTGATTGATCAGTCCCAGCATTAAGAGTTCGGCTTCGCTTGCTTGGCTCATGTCGTGTCCTTTTTTGTTCGCGCCTTTTGACAAGACGCAGTGAGTGGTTCCACCAAACGCATGTCTGGTGGTTGGGTAAGCCCCTGAAATAATTAAGTAAGGGCCAGTCGGCAGCAGGCCCTGGACTTGGGACGGCCTGCTGTCAGGCGGACCCTAAGAGCGCGCCGCAGGCGGCATCAATCGGTGAAAAGCATGAATGGAAATTCCGGCGGCGATCAGCCGGAATTGCAAAAATCGTCGCAAAAAACTCGGCAAGAATCCCCGGACGCAGCTATCTGTGCTGATCGACCAGCACCGGGTTCCCGTCGGGATCCATCAATACAAAACTGGCGGGGCCGGATGTGTTTTCATCCGCCTCTGTCACGAACTCCATGCCATCGGCCTTCAGGCGTTTTTGCAAAGCGCGGACATCCTCAAAATCATCCAGATTTTGTGCTTGTTGATCCCATCCGGGGTTAAAGGTCAGTGTGTTTGCCTTCAGAAAGCCGCCAAACAGACCGATCACCGTATCGCCATTACGCAGCATGAGCCAACCCTGTGCCGCATCGCCGCCGAACGGCTCAAACCCCAGTTTGGCATAGAACGCCTTTGAGGCAGCGATATCCTTGACATTCAAGCTGATCGAAAACGCACCTAACTGCATGACTATTCCTCCGTTATGTACATGCAGCTTAATGCAAGCGGCGGATCCTCCGAATAAAAATATCATCCGGAACAGCCGCGCCTGCATAGATTGCGGAGTATACCGATCAATCTGCTTGATTTCCTTGCGAATTGCCAATACATCGCCCGCGATGTTGGACCGGGCCGCTTTGGCCCCTCAGATACTAAGGGCCCTGCAAAATGGCTAAGGAAAAGTTTGAACGTAACAAGCCGCATGTGAACATTGGCACGATTGGTCACGTTGACCATGGCAAGACGACGCTGACGGCTGCGATCACCAAGCAGTTTGGCGACTTCAAAGCCTATGACGAGATTGACGGCGCGCCTGAAGAGAAGGCCCGCGGGATCACGATTTCCACGGCCCACGTGGAATATGAAACAGAGGCCCGTCACTACGCACACGTGGACTGCCCCGGCCACGCCGACTACGTCAAGAACATGATCACCGGTGCCGCCCAGATGGACGGCGCGATCCTGGTTGTGAACGCAGCCGACGGCCCGATGCCCCAGACCCGCGAGCACATCCTGCTCGGCCGTCAGGTTGGCATCCCCTACATGGTTGTCTTCATGAACAAGGTTGACCAGGTCGACGATGAAGAACTGCTGGAACTGGTGGAAATGGAAATCCGCGAGCTGCTGTCCTCTTATGAATACCCCGGCGACGATATTCCAATCATCGCGGGCTCGGCTCTGGCCGCTCTGGAAGATCGCGACGCGAATATCGGCTCCGAGAAAATCGCTGAGCTGATGAAGGCTGTGGATGAGTATATCCCGACACCGGCCCGTGCGGTTGACCAGCCCTTCCTGATGCCGGTCGAGGACGTGTTCTCGATCTCTGGCCGCGGGACTGTTGTGACTGGCCGTGTGGAGCGTGGCGTGATCAATGTGGGTGACGAGATTGAAATCGTTGGTATCCGCGACACGAAGAAAACGACCTGCACAGGCGTTGAAATGTTCCGCAAGCTGCTGGATTCCGGTGAAGCTGGCGACAATATCGGCGCCCTGCTGCGCGGTGTTGACCGTGACGGTGTTGAGCGTGGCCAGGTGCTGTGCAAGCCCGGCTCCGTGACACCACACACCAAGTTCGAGGCCGAGGCCTATATCCTGACCAAGGAAGAGGGTGGCCGCCACACGCCGTTCTTTGCGAACTACCGTCCACAGTTCTACTTCCGGACGACAGACGTGACCGGCACGGTTGAGCTGCCAGCGGGCACCGAGATGGTGATGCCGGGCGACAACCTGAAGTTCAACGTTGAGCTGATCGCACCCATCGCCATGGAAGACGGTCTGCGCTTCGCCATCCGCGAAGGCGGACGGACCGTCGGCGCGGGTGTTGTGTCCAAGATCGTGGAATAATCAGGGACGCGTGGGTTCTACCCACCCTACGTAGGGTGGGTAGAACCCACCGCACCGCGAAACAAACAGAAGGCCGCTCCAACAGGGGCGGCCTTTTGCTTTTACTGCTACAGCGACCAAGGGACGCAACAGACGAATACCGTAAGATGGGTCTCGACCCATCCCGCCGTAAGCATCATACCCATGGTTCAAACATTCCTGCTTATGAGCCGCCTACATGCCATTTCCGACACCTGAGACACTTCACCCCGTCACATTGCCTGACGGCACGGTTCACAAGGGCAACGTCTTTCTGAAAGCGGCAATCAAACATCCCAATTGGGACGTGGGCGAATATACCTATGCCAATGATTTCGACCCGCCGGATAACCCGGAAGATTGGGCCGGACGATTGGCACCCTATCTGTTTCCAATCGCAAAGGATCGTTTGATCATCGGAAAATTTTGTCAAATCGCGCATGATGTGCGCTTTATTACCGATGGCGCAAATCACGCCCGCGAAGGTTTTTCGACATTCCCTTTCGCCATTCACGAGCCGGATCGCTTCATGGGGTATGCCGCGACTTTGCGGCCAGGTCGCGACATTCGTGTTGGCCATGATGTCTGGATCGGAACAGGCGCCCGGATTCTGGCCGGCGCACAGATCGGAAATGGTGTCATTGTCGGCGCAGGGGCGGTGGTCAGCGGTGTGGTGCCTGACTATGCGATTGTCGCCGGAAACCGGGCGTCTGTCCTGCGGATGCGATTTGATTCGGCGGTCATCGAAAAATTGAATGCGACGGCATGGTGGAACTGGGAGATTGATCGCATTCTGGCGCATGAGGACGCAATTGTCGGTCGCGATCTGGATGCATTGCTGGATGTAACCTAGGGGCCTGATCCTGCACGTCTACGGCCCGGCGGGCAGCTCGACCAACGCGTCTGCGGCATGTGTGGTTTCATCAAAGAAGATCTTGAGCTGATCCCGCCAATGCGCCGTTTCCTCGGGGGTCATTTTCCGTGGAATTTGACCGTCGAACCTGCGAAACACGAATGCCCCGCGCCCGCCTGATTTTGGCACCAGCATCCTGTCCCATGACGACATCCGCTTTTGCCTTGCGGTTGAATAGGCGTAGGCGAAAATTGGCATGCCGGTGATCCGCGCCCATTCAAGCACAGCAGGCTGAACCTGCAGTGCAGGGCCGGTTGGTCCGTCACCCGTCATACCGATGCTGACCCCTTCCTTGACGCGGCGCAGCACCTTGAGGGATGCAGATCGGTTTGACCGGCTTTTGGACATTTGCATCGGCTGCAATCCGGCCTGACGATGCAACGCACCGGCCAGCCGTCCAACGGGCGAACTGTTGTAAAGGCTGGAAAGCGGGCCGTCCTTGACCGGCCAATGTTCTGCCGCCATCAGACATCGGCTGTGCCACATGACGAGCAAAATGGGTCCATTCGCCAAAGCGTCGTGCAGGTCATCCAGGCCTTCACTGGTCCAATCCGTTCGCTTGCTGCACCACGACAGATACCGCCCGGCCACGGCCGCAATTGCTCCGGCGAGGGTCTCTGAATGCTCGATCCGCTTGCGCAGGGACATGGGGCAGGGGCCTTTGTTGATCGTTCGCGCATTGTTTCAACATTTATTGCCGGGATGACAAGTCCATGGCCGGTTCCCTCTTGATCCGGCAGAGGTTTCGGACTAACCCGACATCTGGTCATAGGGGTATAGCTCAGTTGGTAGAGCGGCGGTCTCCAAAACCGTAGGTCCCGGGTTCAAGTCCTGGTGCCCCTGCCAGACCAGATCACCGCCCGTCGGAGGATCGGATACACCTCATGACATCACCGGACTTCAGCATCGCCTTTCATATCGGGGCGCATAAGACAGCCACATCGCATCTGCAAAGGTCACTGCGCGAGGCGACCGAGGCTTTGGCTGATGCAGGTGTGCGGTTTTACGGCCCCGCCCATTTCAGGTTACCGGGCCGCTCGATCCAGCGCTTGTTTGGTACTCTTGAAAAGCCGGGGCTGGAACCACGCCGGACACCACAGGATCAGCTAACCCTGCTGCGCAAGGGTGGGCATCGTTTGGTGATGAGCGAGGAGAACTATGTCGGCGTTCTCAACAGCCCGCGCCGCCGTGAAGTGCGTATGCGTTACCCCTATGCTGCCCGCAGGGTCACGGCGCTGGCCGATGCGCTGGATGCTGGAGGGCTGGACATTTTTCTGAGCATTCGCAACCCCGCAACCTTTCTGACATCCGCCTATTGCCAGCAATTGCTGGGCGGCCGGATCATCACCATGGCGCAGTATCTGACGGTCAATCCGCTGGACAGCGTAAACTGGTTTTCATTGGTCAGGCGCTTGCGCCGCGCCCGCGGGGTCAACCGGTTGACCGTTTGGCGGTACGAGGATTACCAGCCGCTTTTCCCGCAGATTTGTGCGGGTCTGGTGGGAGAGGATGAAAGCAGGCTTGTGCGGCCACTGCCGCGTCGCATCCATGTCGGTCTTTCCAGCCGGGCAGTTGCCGAAGTGCTTCAGAAGTCTGATGAAACGGCCGTGGAAAGGGTCGCCAATCTGGCCCGAAAGCACTTTCCCGTCAGCGCCGAGGCGCCCGCCTTTGATGGGTTTGATGCAGATCAGCATGCGGTCGCCGCGCGGGCCTATGCGGCACAGGCCAAGGCGATCGAAGGCCTGGCTGGGGTGACGTTTTTGCGGCCCTAGTGCCACACGGGCAAACCGCCCTTGAAATCGGGTGGCAGAATCCGTATGTCGCCACATGATTTTACAAAGGATCGTGCCCCATGGCCATCGCCAATCCCGCTAAGTTTATCCAAGAGGTTCGCGCGGAAATCTCAAAGGTTGTTTGGCCAACCCGCCGCGAAGTTATCATGACAACGATCATGGTGTTTATCATGGCAGCCGTGACCGCGATCTTCTTTTCACTGGTTGATCTGCTGATCCGCACCGGCCTTGCTGGTGTCCTGTCATATTTTGGCGGTTGATCGCGGGGCGCGGGCTGGCCAGATTCTGCCTTGCCCCTCTTGAAAACGCGGGCCTACGGCGGTAAGAGCCTGCAACTTTCCGAAAATGGCGTGCGGCGAATCGAGTTGCACGCCGATTTTATTTTTGGGGCTGGCGATACTGCCAGAATAATGAAAACACGAGGTCGCGCTGGCCTCACGACGACAAGGTGCTGAACACAGATGGCTAAACGTTGGTATTCGGTGAGCGTTCTTTCGAACTTCGAAAAGAAGATCGCTGAAGCAATCCGCACCAAGGCGGAAGAGCAGGGCCTGAGCGAGCAGATCGACGAAGTGCTGGTGCCCACCGAGGAAGTCATTGAAATCCGCCGCAACAAGAAAGTCACCGCCGAGCGCCGCTTTATGCCCGGTTACGTTCTTGTGCATATGGAAATGTCCGATGAGGGTTATCATCTGATCAACTCGATCAACCGCGTCACTGGTTTCCTTGGCCCGCAAGGCCGCCCGATGCCAATGCGTGATGCCGAAGTGCAGGCCATTCTGGGCCGCGTGCAGGAAGGCGAAGACGCCCCGCGCACGCTTATCCACTTCGAGATTGGCGAGAAGGTCAAGGTCAACGACGGTCCGTTCGAGGACTTCGACGGCATGGTCGAAGAAGTGGATGACGAAAACCAGCGCCTGAAGGTTACGGTTTCGATCTTTGGCCGGGCCACCCCGGTCGAACTGGAATTCACGCAGGTTTCTAAACAGTAACCTGTGTGTTCAGACGTGGGAGCGGCAACGCTAACCACGGCAAAACCGCCCCTTTGGGGCTTTGTAGGGTGGGTGCAACCCACCGCTGAAAAGGAGAAGGCCAATGGCCAAGAAAATCGTGGGCACGCTGAAACTGCAGGTTCCTGCAGGTCAAGCAAACCCGTCCCCACCCGTGGGTCCTGCGCTGGGTCAGCGCGGCATCAACATCATGGAATTCTGCAAGGCATTCAACGCCAAGTCCGGCGATCTGGAGCCCGGCGCACCATGCCCAACCGTGATCACCTATTATCAGGACAAGTCGTTCTCGATGGAAATCAAGACGCCGCCTGCGTCTTATTACATCAAGAAAGCGGCCAAGCTGAAATCCGGTTCCAAGACACCTGGTAAAGCGGTTGCCGGTTCGATCACTGGTAAGCAGGTGCGCGAAATTGCCGAAGCCAAGATGAAGGACCTCAACGCGACGTCCATCGAAGGCGCAATGCAGATCATCATGGGTTCTGCCCGTTCTATGGGCATCGAGGTGAAGTAATGGCAAAATTTGGTAAGCGCACAACAGCAGCGCGTGAAGCATTTGCTGGCAAGGAAAACCTGTCCGTGGCCGAAGCCGCCGCATTGGTCAAAGACAACGCCACCGCGAAATTTGACGAAACGATCGAAATCGCAATGACGCTGGGTGTCGATCCACGTCACGCCGATCAGATGGTTCGTGGTACGGTCAGCCTGCCTAACGGCACGGGCAAGACCGTTCGCGTCGCTGTTTTCGCCCGTGGTGAAAAGGCTGACGAAGCCAAGGCAGCCGGTGCAGATATCGTTGGTGCAGAAGATCTGATGGAAACCGTTCAGGGCGGCACAATCGATTTTGACCGTTGCATCGCGACCCCTGACATGATGGCCGTTGTTGGCCGTCTGGGTAAGGTTCTGGGCCCACGTAACCTGATGCCAAACCCGCGTGTTGGTACAGTGACCATGGATGTCAAAGAAGCCGTCGAAGCAGCCAAGGGCGGCCAGGTGCAGTTCAAGGCTGAAAAAGCCGGTGTTGTGCATGCTGGCATTGGCAAAGCCTCTTTCACAGCCAAGCAACTGGAAGAAAACATGCTGGCTTTCGTTGATGCCGTCGGCAAGGCGAAGCCATCGGGCGCCAAAGGCACCTATATGAAAAAGATCGCCGTCAGCTCGACCATGGGTCCGGGCGTATCGGTTGACGTGGCATCGGCAACAGGCAACGCCTGATCTGTCTGATCATTCCCAAGTAGAGGCGGGTCCCGTTGCGGGGCCCGCCTTTTTCTTTTGAGCCGCCGGGCGTTGTGGATTGAAACCAAACCGATCTCGTCATAAGGAGTGGTTCTGGGTTGCCGGATTGATTCGTGCAGCCCAATTCGTCCGAGACGGTGGGTTGGCCAAATGCCTTTAATTCCTGCCTGAGACGGGATTGACCAGATCTTCCAAGGCTCTTTTGAGACTTGTCTGGCGCGCCCCGTTTGCATGGACTGTAGACTGTTGGGCGGCTGGGCCGTTTAACAAAATTGAGCCGGGGGGAAACCCCCAAACTTGGAGTGAAACTGTGGATAGAGCACAAAAAGAACAGCTGGTCGAAGATCTCGGCCAGATCTTTGAAAGCTCTGGCGTTGTAGTGGTTGCCCACTACGAAGGCATGACAGTTGCTGAAATGCAGGACCTGCGCGCGCAAATGCGTGATGCGGGTGGGTCCGTGCGCGTTGCCAAGAACAAGCTCGCCAAAATCGCCCTTGAGGGAAAGCCATGTGAAAGCATTGCTACTTACCTCGAAGGCATGACCGTTCTCGCCTATTCCGAAGACCCTGTCGCTGCTGCGAAGGTCGTGGATACATACGCCAAAACGAACGACAAACTTGTCGTTCTTGGTGGTGCTATGGGTGATAACGCACTGGACGTGGCTGGTGTGAAAGCCGTTGCCGGGATGCCATCGCGCGAGGAGCTTATTGCTTCTATCGTGGGCTGCATCGGGGCACCTGCAAGCAACATCGCCGGGGCCATTGGCGCGCCTGCTTCGAATATCGCGAGCATTCTTTCGACCATCGAAGAGAAAGCTGCATAAAGCACTGAATTGACTTGGGATTTATCCCACGTTGGAACACACATAACGGAAACGGAAAGCATAAAATGGCTGATCTGAAAAAACTGGCTGAAGAGATCGTTGGTCTGACCCTTCTCGAAGCACAAGAACTGAAAACAATCCTGAAAGACGAGTATGGCATCGAGCCTGCTGCAGGTGGCGCTGTCATGATGGCTGGCCCTGCTGGCGATGCGGGTGCTGCTGCTGAAGAAAAGACTGAATTTGACGTCGTTCTTAAGAACGCTGGTGCGTCCAAAATCAACGTCATCAAAGAAGTCCGCGGCATCACTGGTCTTGGCCTGAAAGAAGCCAAGGATCTGGTCGAAGCCGGCGGCAAGATCAAAGAAGGCGCGTCCAAGGACGAAGCCGAAGAGATCAAAGGCAAGCTGGAAGCAGCTGGCGCCGAAGTCGAACTGGCCTAAGCCGAACCGACTTGATCAAAGAAGCCGGGTTACGCTTTGCGTGGCCCGGTTTTTTTGTGCCTGACGAAAGGTATCCGCAACGGTCGGTGCCGTTGCCTGCCCCCTGATCGAACGGTGGCGGCGAATCAAACGTGAATACTGCGATTTCGTCCAAAAAACACTGTCGGCAAAGCGTCGGCGATGCGTCGGCAAAACGTCGGACCCCTGGCCGCTTGCTCCCCTGGTTAAGGTAACGCGCGCCACAATTGTGAAAGCGAAATTAACCTTTGGCGATTCCGCTTAACATTGGATCGCCTATGCGCTGTCTTTCGCTTTGCACGAATGCAAAAAGCGATGCGGGATGTCGTAATGCAAAATGGAAACGGCCTGCGTCAGGCATTGGGCCCGTCGCGCCGAGACCAGCCGGTCAAGTCTTGGACTGATCCAGAGTTGGGACGGATTCCAGGAAGGCCTCGACCGGGACAGGTTCTGACAGGTAGTAACCCTGGATCTGGTCGCAGCCACCTTCCAGCAACCAGTCGTAATCCGCCTTGGTTTCTACGCCCTCGGCCACGACCACAACGCCAATCTGTTTGGCCAGCGTCAGGATCAGCCGGATGATCGGGCCGGTTTCCGGCAGGCCGCTGATGAATGATTTGTCGATCTTGATACAGTTGAGCGGGAAGCGCGAGATGTAGGAGAGGTTTGAATATCCTGTGCCAAAGTCGTCAATTGCGATCCGATAGCCGAGTTCGACAATTTCATGCAGCTTGCGGGCAATCTGTTCGTCATCGCCGATCAGCACATTTTCGGTGATTTCCAACTCGATCTTTTGTTGCGGGAAGCCAGGGGTTTGCGCGTATCGGCGCAAGGTTCCCAGCAGTTCCTCATTCTGGAATTGTCGTGGCGAGATGTTGATCGACACCTCTATGTCCACCCCCTGTTGCGCCCATTCGATGGCCTGATTGCATCCAACCTCCAGCACCCATTGGCCGAGTGCTTCGATCATCCCCGTCTCTTCGCAGATCGGGATAAAGGTTTCGGGCATGATCAACCCGCGCTTCGGATGGTTCCAGCGCACGAGCGCCTCGGCCGAGACGATTTTTTTTGTCTGTATTTCGACGCGCGGCTGATAATGAATGATGAATTCACCCTTTTGCAGCCCATGCTTGATATCGGCTTCAATCTGCCGCCGTTCTCTTACGGTGTCGCCAATCTCATCATCGAAATAGGTAACCTTGTTGCGACCCTGCTGCTTGGAGATGTAGAGCGCAATATCTGCATTGCTGAGGACTGCATTGAAGTCCGCGTCTTTCGGATGAAACACCGATACGCCGACACTTACCGTGACGTTGACGTGAGTTGCCGTGTGATGAATCGGTTCCGAGAATGCCTGCCTGAGCTGGGTCACCCTTTGTTCGAGTTGCTCGTGCTGAGTGACGCCATGCAGCAGCAGGACGAATTCATCGCCACCCAACCTGGCGATGATGTCGTCACTGCGGATCATCAATCGTGCCCGTGTCGCCAGTTGCCGGAGAACAACATCACCCATCTCATGGCCAAACCCGTCATTGATCTGTTTGAACCGATCAACATCAAAATAGAGCAGGGCGCATAAGCCAACTTGGTCTTTGGGCAAAGCTTCGATGTGTTGCTGCAGGTAGGCGCGGTTATAGCATCCGGTCAGCTGATCCCTGTCGGCCAGATAGCGGGCCTTGTCGCGCGCCACCTTGAGTTCAGTGACGTCGATCGCCGTTACCAATGCAGCAGGTTTTCCGGTGGCGGCATCGTTGCACCGTTTTGCAGAGATATCATGCCACCGCGCGCCTGCCCCGGTGCTGACTTTGGCCACCAGCCGGTGTTCGCCGTGTTCCAGCAGCGCTTGCATGATTTCCAGATGATCCTGATCATTGAGGAAGATGTCCGAAAACTGGTGTTGAGAACTGATCGCCGCGTTTCGCGCGGCGGGGTTCATATAAAGCGGGCCGCCCATGATACTGTAAAGGGTGATCATGACGTCCGTGTGCAAAAGCGCCTCTGCGCTGCGCAGGTTTTCGGGTGTGTCGTCTTTGCTGTCGACGACCTCGCAATGCATACCCATCCGGCCATCGGCGAGGTAGATGCCTGTATAGACAACCATCACGCTGACCGGGATCCCGTTGGGATATATCGTCCAGTATTCGGTGAATGACGCGTCGCCCTCAATGAAATCAAACTGATATTGCTTCAGCCGTTTGAGGACCATTGCAGACATGTCTTGCTTGAAATCACGCGCGCGCAGCTCTGCCTCGTCCTTGGCCTGCCACAGCGTACACGCGGCATCATTGGCAAAGACGATCCGAGAGTGATCAATGTCAAAAATCCAGACCGGCGCCCGCAGCCGCCTGACGATGGCAAACGCATCGTCAGTTGCGGCCACATTGGTTCCGGGACATTCCGGCAAGGCTGAAGCGTTCGCGATATCGATTGCGCCGGTCTTCATTCTGGGGGACCCAATGCCATTTTGCTATGCGGCTGCCTTGGCCGTTTGTCCAAGTTCGGAAAGTGGCCTGAACAGAGGTGTCTGGGACACATCTGCGATCCATCGGGCAATTGAGGGATAGTCGGATTTCGACAGCCCCGCCTCTTCCAGTACGTGGACATAGCCAAACACGGCGATATCGGCGATGGAGTAGCCCGATCGCAGTATGAATTGCCGTTCGGCAAGGTGATCATCCAGCCGCGCCAGCCCCGGCATCGCCCGCATCTGCCATTGTGCGATGTCATCGGCCCGCGTCGTCTGCTGGTCCGGCAGGATTGTCGTGAAGAACCGGGCGGGCGAGATAAAGGGTTCCAGCTTGGATTGTTCAAAGAACATCCATTGCAACGCTTCGGCCCGTTCCACCGCAGTTTGGGGCATCAATGGTGTCCCTTCCGCCAAATACCAGATCATGGCGTTGCTTTCCCCGATGCCGGTATCCCCGTCGGTTTGCAGATAGGGCACGACACCCAGCGGATTAATCGCGAGATATTCCTGCGATTGCTGTTCGCCAGAGAGCACGTCCACCAGTTTCAAAGTGCAATCCATCTGTAGCTGCTTCATCGTGAGCCATGGCTTGAAACAATTGCCCGAGCCGAGGCATGCATAGAGTATGTTCACTGGGTTTCTCCGTCTGTTCAAAACGGAACCACAGCTAAACCGACAGCATTAATCCGACCCTAATCTGTCCATTTCGTCAGATCGGGTTTTCGTAAAATTTGATCCTTTTGCGCGACCCCACCCAAGTCACGCGCTCAGCCTGTTCAAAAGTGGTTAATAATTGGTTAAGGGGTGTTCGTTGCGCCAGCATCTGCGGCATTTTCTGCAAGCGTTTGCAGGTTGGCCCGGCATCATTGCCGATCTTTTGCGTTCTCACTCTGTCCGCGTTGTCAAGAAAAAATTATTGATTTCTGGGATTGCCCTTGAACTTTGGCCGAATCTCTCTTACTTGACCCGCTCAGACCCAACAAATTCGGACAATAGAAAATCTGGTTCATTTGAAACTTATCTTTCAAAGCGCCTTCGCTTGCGCGCTTTGATAGGTAAGTTGATCGTTTCGGGAGAGGTGTTTGGGTTGCACCTCAGGTATTGGAACGGTCCTTATCTCAATCGGACGTGCGTTTTGGTGGCCCGACCAGAGCGCGCGTTTACGACATTATGGAGACCCGGCTCTTATGGCGCAATCATTCCTTGGTCAGAAACGCCTGCGCAAGTATTACGGTAAAATCCGCGAAGTACTTGAAATGCCGAACCTTATCGAGGTTCAAAAATCATCCTACGATCTGTTCCTGCGCTCTGGCGACAGCGACACACCGCTCGATGGCGAAGGCATCAAAGGTGTCTTTCAATCGGTATTCCCGATCAAGGATTTCAATGAAACCGCCGTGCTTGAATTCGTCAAGTATGAGCTGGAGAAACCGAAATACGATGTTGAGGAATGTCAGCAGCGCGACATGACCTACAGCGCGCCGCTGAAGGTGACCCTGCGTCTGATCGTGTTTGATGTGGATGAGGATACCGGCGCCAAATCCGTCAAGGATATCAAGGAACAAGATGTGTTCATGGGCGATATGCCCCTGATGACCCCAAACGGCACCTTTGTTGTCAACGGCACCGAGCGTGTGATCGTATCCCAGATGCACCGTTCCCCGGGCGTGTTCTTTGACCACGACAAGGGCAAGACCCATTCGTCGGGCAAGCTGCTGTTCGCCTGCCGCATCATCCCATATCGCGGCTCCTGGCTGGACTTTGAATTTGACGCCAAGGATCTGGTGTTCTGCCGCATCGACCGGCGCCGCAAGCTGCCTGTGACCACCCTGCTGTATGCGCTGGGTCTGGACCAGGAAGGCATCATGAATGCCTATTATGACACGGTCGAATACAAGCTGGAGAAAAAGGGCAAGGGTTGGACAACCAAGTTCTTCCCCGAGCGCGTGCGCGGCACCCGCCCTGCCTTTGATCTGGTTGACGCCAAGACAGGTGAAGTCATCGCCAAGGCTGGCGAGAAGGTCACCCCACGGTCGGTCAAGAAGCTGATCGATGCTGGCGAAGTCACCGACCTGCTGGTCCCATACGAAAACATCGTCGGCAAGTTTGTTGCCCAGGACATCATCAACGAAGAAAACGGCGCGATTTATGTCGAGGCCGGTGATGAGCTGACGCTGGAGATGGACAAGGACGGTGAGGTGATCGGCGGCACGCTGAAAGACCTTGTTGACGCAGGTATCAAGACCATCCCCGTGCTGGATATCGATAACGTGACTGTGGGCGCCTATATGCGCAACACGATGGCGTCGGATAAGAACATGAACCGCGAAACCGCGCTCATGGATATTTACCGCGTGATGCGCCCAGGTGAGCCGCCGACCGTTGATTCAGCCTCTGCCCTGTTCGACACGCTGTTCTTTGATTCAGAGCGTTATGACCTGTCAGCCGTTGGCCGGGTCAAGATGAACATGCGTCTTGATCTGGATGCCGAGGATACCATGCGCACCCTGCGCAAGGAAGACATCGTTGCCTGCGTCAAGGCGCTGGTCGAGCTGCGCGATGGCAAGGGCGATGTCGATGACATTGACCACCTTGGCAACCGCCGCGTCCGTTCCGTTGGCGAGCTGATGGAAAATCAGTACCGCGTTGGCCTGCTGCGCATGGAACGTGCGATCAAGGAACGCATGTCATCTGTCGAAATTGACACCGTGATGCCGCAGGACCTGATCAACGCCAAGCCTGCCGCCGCCGCTGTGCGCGAATTCTTTGGTTCCTCCCAGCTGTCGCAGTTTATGGACCAGACCAACCCGCTATCCGAAGTGACGCATAAGCGCCGCTTGTCCGCGCTTGGGCCCGGCGGTCTGACACGCGAACGTGCCGGGTTTGAGGTGCGCGACGTGCACCCAACCCATTATGGCCGGATGTGCCCGATTGAAACGCCGGAAGGGCCAAACATTGGTCTGATCAACAGCTTGGCAACATTCGCCCGGGTGAACAAATACGGCTTTATCGAAACACCGTATCGCAAGGTGACGGATGGCAAGGTGACGGACGAAGTCAGCTACATGTCCGCAACCGAGGAAATGCGCCACACCGTGGCGCAGGCCAACGCCAATGTGAACGAAGAGGGTGCGTTCAACAACGAACTCGTCTCGACCCGTAAGAATGGTGATTACACACTGTCCCCACGCGAAAATGTGGATCTGATCGACGTGTCGCCAAAGCAGCTGGTGTCTGTTGCGGCCTCGCTGATCCCGTTCCTTGAAAATGACGATGCGAACCGCGCGCTGATGGGATCGAACATGCAACGTCAGGCGGTGCCACTGCTGCAAGCGGAAGCCCCGCTTGTTGGCACCGGTATCGAAGAGGTTGTTGCCCGCGATTCTGGTGCGGCGATCATGGCGAAACGTGCGGGTATCATCGACCAGGTCGATGCGCAGCGTATCGTTATTCGCGCCACATCGGATCTGGAACTGGGTGATGCCGGCGTTGACATTTACCGGATGCGCAAATTCCAACGCTCGAACCAGAACACCTGCATCAACCAGCGTCCGCTGGTGAAGGTGGGTGACACGGTTCTGAAAGGCGAAGTGATTGCCGATGGTCCATCCACCGATATCGGTGAACTGGCCCTTGGTAAGAACGTGGTCGTCGCGTTTATGCCCTGGAATGGCTACAACTACGAGGACTCGATCCTAATTTCCGAGCGTATCGTGCGCGATGACGTCTTTACCTCGATCCATATCGAGGAATTCGAAGTCGCCGCCCGTGACACGAAGCTTGGGCCAGAGGAAATCACCCGCGATATTCCAAATGTCGGTGAAGAAGCGCTGCGCAACCTTGATGAAGCCGGTATCGTCTATATCGGGGCCGAGGTTGGCCCAGCGGATATTCTGGTTGGCAAGATCACACCAAAGGGCGAAAGCCCGATGACACCGGAAGAAAAGCTGCTGCGCGCCATCTTTGGTGAAAAGGCATCTGATGTGCGTGACACCTCCTTGCGCCTGCCGCCGGGTGACTTTGGTACGATCGTAGAGGTGCGTGTTTTCAACCGCCATGGCGTCGAAAAAGACGAACGTGCCTTGCAGATCGAGCGGGAAGAGGTGGAACGCCTTGCCCGTGACCGCGACGACGAATTGGTGATCCTGGATCGGAACATCTATGCCCGTCTGTGGGACATCATCAATGGCAAGAAAGCGGCCAAAGGTCCAAAGGGTTTCAAGCCCGGTGCCATCGTGTCCGAGGAAAGCACAGCCGATCTGAGCCGTGGTCAGTGGTGGCAGCTGGCCATGGAAGACGAGGATGATGCGAAAATCGTCGAGGCCCTGAACGAACAGTACGAAATCCAGAAACGTGCCATGGATGCCCGGTTCGAGGATAAGGTCGAGAAGGTCCGCCGCGGCGATGATCTGCCCCCCGGCGTGATGAAGATGGTCAAGGTCTTTGTGGCGGTGAAGCGCAAGCTGCAGCCCGGCGACAAGATGGCCGGTCGTCACGGCAACAAGGGTGTGATTTCCAAGGTTGTGCCGATGGAAGACATGCCGTTCCTGGCAGATGGGACACCAGTTGATTTCTGTCTCAACCCGCTGGGTGTGCCATCACGGATGAATGTCGGTCAGATCCTCGAAACGCATATGGGCTGGGCCGCACGTGGTCTGGGTCTCCAGATCGATGAGGCATTGGGTGAATATCGCCGTTCCGGTGATCTGACCCCGGTGCGCGACGCGATGAAGATCGTCTATGGCGATGACGTCTATGACGAAGGCATCGCTGGCATGGATGAGGATGAACTGGTCGAAGCAGCGGGCAATGTCACAGGCGGTGTGCCGATTGCAACGCCGGTCTTTGACGGCGCGAAAGAGGCTGATGTGAACGATGCGCTGACCCGCGCGGGTTTCGACACCTCTGGCCAGTCGGTTCTTTATGACGGCCGCACCGGTGAGCAGTTTAGCCGTAAGGTGACGGTTGGTGTGAAATACCTGCTGAAGCTGCATCACCTTGTCGATGACAAGATCCACGCGCGTTCCACCGGGCCTTACAGCCTTGTCACGCAGCAGCCATTGGGTGGTAAAGCCCAATTCGGCGGCCAGCGTTTCGGGGAAATGGAAGTCTGGGCATTGGAAGCTTATGGCGCCGCTTACACCTTGCAGGAAATGCTGACTGTGAAGTCGGATGACGTGGCAGGGCGGACGAAAGTCTATGAAAGCATCGTCAAGGGCGAAGACAATTTCGAGGCCGGTGTGCCTGAATCGTTCAACGTGCTCGTGAAAGAAGTCCGGGGCCTCGGCCTCAACATGGAACTCCTGGATGCGGAGGATGAGGAATAAGAGTTTTCGTCACGAAAACTCTTACGCGCTGAAAAGTCTTCGTCACGAAGACTTTTCGCATCCCATCTGACGCACCCCAATTCAAGGAATTGAAGATGAACCAGGAACTGACAAACAACCCGTTTAACCCGCTCACCCCGGCGAAAACATTTGACGAAATCAAGGTGTCCTTGGCATCCCCCGAACGGATCCTGTCGTGGTCCTTTGGTGAGATCAAGAAGCCGGAAACCATCAACTACCGGACGTTCAAGCCTGAGCGTGACGGTCTGTTCTGCGCGCGTATCTTTGGCCCGATCAAGGATTACGAATGCTTGTGTGGTAAATACAAGCGCATGAAATATCGCGGCGTTGTCTGCGAAAAATGCGGTGTGGAAGTCACCCTGCAAAAGGTCCGCCGCGAGCGGATGGGCCATATCGAACTGGCCGCCCCTGTCGCGCACATCTGGTTCCTGAAATCGCTGCCATCCCGCATCGGGTTGATGCTGGACATGACGCTGCGCGATCTGGAGCGGATTCTCTATTTCGAAAACTATGTGGTGATCGAACCCGGCCTGACCGACCTGACCTATGGCCAGTTGATGACCGAGGAAGAGTTCAACGACGCCCAGGACCTTTACGGCATGGACGCTTTCCAGGCCAATATCGGTGCCGAGGCGATTCGCGAAATGCTGTCCCAGATTGATCTGGAGTCTGAAGCCGAGCAGCTGCGTGCGGACCTGAAAGAAGCCACCGGCGAATTGAAGCCCAAAAAGATCATCAAGCGTTTGAAGATCGTTGAAAACTTCCTTGAATCCGGCAACCGCCCGGAATGGATGGTTCTGACCGTGATCCCCGTGATCCCGCCGGAACTGCGCCCGCTGGTCCCGCTGGACGGTGGCCGGTTTGCCACCTCGGACCTGAACGATCTCTACCGTCGTGTGATCAACCGGAACAACCGTCTGAAGCGTCTGATCGAATTGCGCGCGCCCGATATCATCGTCCGCAACGAAAAGCGGATGTTGCAGGAATCTGTCGATGCGCTGTTCGACAACGGTCGTCGTGGCCGCGTGATCACGGGTGCCAACAAGCGCCCGCTGAAATCGCTTTCCGACATGCTGAAAGGCAAGCAGGGTCGTTTCCGTCAGAACCTTTTGGGCAAACGCGTCGACTTCTCGGGCCGTTCGGTCATTGTGACCGGCCCGGAATTGAAGCTGCATCAATGCGGTCTGCCCAAGAAGATGGCGCTCGAACTGTTCAAGCCGTTCATCTATTCACGTCTGGAAGCCAAAGGCCTGTCCAGCACTGTCAAGCAGGCCAAAAAGCTGGTTGAAAAGGAACGTCCCGAGGTTTGGGATATCCTCGATGAGGTGATCCGCGAACACCCTGTCATGCTGAACCGTGCGCCGACGCTGCACCGTTTGGGTATCCAGGCGTTTGAACCCGTGCTGATCGAAGGCAAGGCCATTCAGTTGCACCCGCTGGTCTGTTCGGCCTTTAACGCCGACTTCGACGGTGACCAGATGGCCGTGCACGTGCCGCTGAGCCTTGAGGCCCAGTTGGAAGCCCGTGTGCTGATGATGTCCACCAACAACGTGCTGTCACCATCCAACGGTGCGCCGATCATCGTGCCTTCGCAGGATATGATCCTTGGTCTTTACTACACCACCATCATGCGTGATGGCATGGTCGGTGAGGGCATGGAATTCTCGGATATCGAGGAAGTTGAGCACGCGCTGAATGCCGGTGAAGTGCATCTGCACGCCAAGATCACCGCGCGGATGCCGCAGATCGATGATGAAGGCAACGAAGTGCTGATGCGCTTTGAAACCACACCGGGCCGTTTGCGTCTGGGCGCCCTGTTGCCGCTGAACGCGAAGGCACCTTTCGCTTTGGTCAACCGTTTGTTGCGCAAGAAAGAAGTGCAGCAGGTCATCGACACCGTTTACCGTTACTGTGGTCAGAAAGAATCCGTCATCTTCTGTGATCAGATCATGACCATGGGTTTCCGCGAGGCGTTCAAAGCCGGTATCTCCTTCGGTAAGGACGACATGGTTGTGCCTGACACCAAATGGGAGCTGGTTGATGAGACCCGCGATCAGGTGAAGGACTTTGAACAGCAGTATATGGACGGCCTGATCACCCAAGGCGAAAAGTACAACAAAGTTGTCGATGCGTGGTCAAAGGCCAACGACAAGGTCACTGACGCGATGATGGCGACAATTGGTACGACGCCAATTCTGGAAGATGGATCAGAGGGTGAACCAAACTCGGTTTACATGATGGCCCACTCCGGTGCCCGTGGTTCGGTGACCCAGATGAAGCAGCTGGGCGGGATGCGCGGTCTGATGGCCAAGCCGAATGGCGAGATCATCGAAACGCCGATCATCTCGAACTTTAAGGAAGGTCTGACCGTTCTTGAATACTTCAACTCGACCCACGGTGCCCGTAAGGGTCTGTCGGATACGGCGTTGAAGACTGCGAACTCCGGTTATCTGACCCGTCGTCTGGTTGACGTCGCACAGGATTGCATCGTCCGCGAGGTCGATTGCGGCACCGAGCGTGCGATCACGGCAGAAGCTGCGGTGAATGATGGTGAGGTGGTATCGTCGCTGGCAGAACGCGTCCTTGGTCGTGTCTCGGCCGATGATGTGATCAAGCCGGGCACGGATGAGGTGATCGTTGAAGCAGGTGAACTGATCGACGAACGCAAGGCGGATATGGTCGATGTCGCTGGCATCACCAAGATGCGCATCCGGTCGCCGCTGACCTGTGAATCCGAGGATGGCGTTTGTGCGATGTGCTATGGTCGTGACCTTGCACGCGGTACGCGGGTCAATATCGGTGAAGCCGTCGGCATCATTGCTGCCCAGTCCATCGGTGAACCTGGTACACAGCTGACGATGCGGACATTCCACATCGGCGGCGTTGCCCAGGGTGGTCAGCAGTCGTTCCTTGAAGCATCCCAGCCGGGTCTGATCCGGTTCGACAATGCCAGCCTGCTGGAAAATGCCAATGGTGACACGGTTGTCATGGGCCGCAACATGACCTTGTCGATCACGGATAAGGAAGGCACGGAGCTAGCCAGCCACAAGGTCGGCTATGGTTCCAAGGTCTTTGTCAAGGAAGGCGCGGACGTTCTGCGCGGTGACAAGCTGTTCGAATGGGATCCATACACCCTGCCGATCATTGCCGAAAAGTCGGGTACCGCCCGTTATGTCGATCTGGTCAACGGGATCGCTGTGCGTGAGGAAACCGATGATGCAACGGGTATGACCCAGCGTATCGTGGCTGACTGGCGTGCTGCCCCCAAAGGCAATGAACTTGCTCCCAAGATCATTGTTGTGGGTGCTGATGGCGAACCAGCGGTCAAGGATGACGGCAACCCTGTCGCCTATCCGATGTCTGTGGATGCTGTTCTGTCTGTCGAGGATGGTCAGGAGATCAAAGCCGGTGACGTTGTTGCCCGTATCCCGCGTGAGGGTGCCAAGACAAAGGACATCACCGGTGGTCTGCCACGTGTGGCCGAACTGTTCGAAGCCCGCCGTCCAAAGGATCACGCGATCATCGCCGAAATCGATGGTTACGTGCGCTTTGGCAAGGACTACAAGAACAAGCGCCGCATCGCGATTGAGTCTGCAGATGATGCGGATATCAAGGTCGAATACATGGTGCCCAAGGGCAAGCACATCCCGGTTGCGGAAGGTGATTTTGTCCAGAAGGGTGATTACATCATGGATGGTAACCCCGCCCCGCATGACATCCTTGCGGTTATGGGTGTTGAGGCCCTGGCGGATTACATGATCGACGAGGTTCAGGACGTCTATCGCCTGCAGGGTGTGAAGATCAACGACAAGCATATCGAAGTGATCGTGCGTCAGATGCTCCAGAAATGGGAGATTCAGGACAGTGGTGACACCGTTCTGCTGAAAGGCGAAAACGTCGATAAGGCCGAGTTTGATGAGGCCAACGCAAAGGCGCTTGCACGGGGCGACCGCCCTGCACAGGGTGAGCCGATCCTGCTTGGGATCACCAAGGCGTCCTTGCAGACCCGTTCCTTCATCTCTGCCGCGTCCTTCCAGGAAACAACGCGGGTTCTGACCGAAGCGTCGGTGCAGGGTAAGCGCGACAAGCTGATCGGCCTGAAAGAGAACGTGATCGTTGGTCGGTTGATCCCGGCTGGTACAGGTGGGGCGACACAACAGATGCGCCGTGTTGCTGCGGACCGCGACAATGTTGTCATCGAAGCCCGCCGTGAAGAGGCCGAAGAGGCAGCCCGCTTGGCCGCCCCGATGGAGATGGCCAATGAAGTGTCTGGCGATAGTGTCTTTGCCGATGATCTGGTTGTCGACACACCGGAAGGTGGCGAAAGCTAAGCGTCTTTGATGCGATGATTTGGGAAAGGCCCTTGCAGATGCAGGGGCCTTTTCTTTTGGATTACCAAAGTTTACCGCGCTCGGCCGGTATCCACAGGCAGGCCGCTGGGCACTGAGGAGGGCACACCGAAAGGCAAGTTGTTGACGCTGTCACCGGTCAGAGCCCCCAGAAATGCCTCAAGTTCCGAAATTTCGGTTTCGGTCAGCCCGAGTTCCATCGGCAGGATGGCCGCCCGCTGGTTTTCGATTTCCCGGCTGTTCTGCCAAATCGCGAGGTCGTCTTCGTACAAGCCGGTTGCTGTTGGCAGGACCACATTTTCAGGGGCGAATTGCATAAAGCCGAGGCGGGGATTGTTGTGATGCGTGATCATTGCCCGCAATGTCGGGTAAACCCCGTTGTGCCCATAGGGTGCGGTGATCGCCACATTGCGCAGGCTGGGCGTCCGGAACCGATAGGCATCTTCCAGCAGGTTGCTTTTGCCCATCCGCCCAACGTCGCGGGCGATCAGGTCAAACTTGCGCGTGCGTCCGGGGCCAATGGGGGGCACGCCCAGCGCATGAAAGGACTGGTCAGTGAAAAGCGGCCCGTTATGGCAGGAGGCGCATCGCGCCTTGCCAAAAAACAGATCCCGCCCGCGCTGTTCAACCGCGTTCATCGCCGTCATGTCGCCCGCGAGCGCGCGGTCATAGGGGCTGTCGATGGAACGGAATTCAACGGTGATAAAGGCTGCTATCGCATTGGCGATGTCAACGATTGTGACGTCTTCGGGCCGCGTGATGTGGTCAAAGGCGGTTACGAATTGTTCCCCATATGCAGGGATCGTGCGCACCCGTTTTGCGATGATTGGCCAGCCATAGGCGATGCGCTGATTGACGGCACCGGCCACTTCGTTTTCTTCAACATCGCCGGCCATTTCAACTTCGGATGTCAGGGGGAAAAGCGCTTGCGCGGCAAGCAGGCTGTTCAGCCCTTGCGGCAACCATTCCTCGGCCGGGGTGTTGAAGCCATTGCCATAAATGTCAGATGTGCTGATGCGCCCGTCATGCATCAGGGTTTTGACGGACCGCGCCCCGAGGTTCCAGAGGGCAGGGGCGTTCCGGGGCAGCCGCCGCGTGATCTGATGTGGACCGGCCCCGGTCGTGCGTTCGGTGCCCAATCCGGCGCCGCCTTCGCCAACGCCAAGGGCCAGACCGTCGCTGCCGCCAAAGGATGGATGATGGCAGGTGCCGCAGCTGATATTGCGATTGCCTGACAGGATCTTATCATAAAAAAGCAGCTGCCCCAGTGCTGCCTGATCTTGATCGACAGGTGGGAAATCGGCGAGAGTGAGCGGATCAGCCGCGCCACCGGTCGGCCAAAGCCCAAGGATAATTGCCCCCAGATGAAACAGTTTATTCTTGCGCTGATCCTGCTGCCCCTGCCTGCCTTTGCCGATATGGAAGAGGCTCGCGATCTGATGGAGGCAGGCGCGTTTGAAGAGGCGCGCGCGTTGTTTGAGGTTTATGCCCGATCCGGTAATGCCGATGCGGAGGAGCTGATCGGCGTGATGTATGCCCTTGGTCTTGGGGTTGAAAAGGACGACGCCCGCGCCTTTGACTGGTATCTGAGATCGTCGTTGAAGGGTCATCCTGGTGCGCAATCCGGTCTTGCCTGGTATTATGAGGTCGGGCGGGGCATTCCCGCCCCTGATCTGGTCAGAGCCTATCTTTGGTACACATTGTCGTCCATTGGCGGCGATGTCGATGCGCCCGATAGTCTGGCGGAACTGGCACCGAAGTTGACGCAGGAACAACGCGCCCAGGCCGATCTGATGATCGATGATTACCGGGCGTGGATGTATCCGTTTCGCTGAGCTCTGACAGTATGAAGAAGGGCCACCCAAGATAGAATGGCCCTTTCAACTTTTGGGAGTGGCCTTAGTTCAGGTCGCTTTCGTATCCGGCATTCAGTTCGGCTTCGGCCTCGTCCACTGCTGCGATCAGCGCATCGAGGATTTCATCCCCGCCATCGACATTGGCACGGAACCAGTCCTGAACCGGGGCTGCGGCTGTTGCAAATGCGGCTTTTTCCTCTGGTGTTGGCACATAGAGATCGCCACCGCCCGCAACGAAGGCAGCGTAGGCGTCGATTGACTTACGTTTGGGGGATGCAAATGTGGCTTGCTGCAACTGGCTGAAACCATCCACGACGACGCGGCGCAGGTCCTCTGGCATGGCCATGAAGTTTTCGTTGCTCATCCACCAGAGCGCACCCATATAGGCGTGCCCATCCAAGGTCACATATTGCAGGCCCGCATCCGGGAATTTCATGCCCATGATGTCGGTAATCCCGTTCTTGGACCCTTCCACAACGCCTGTCTGGAACGATGTGAACAGTTCCGGCCATGGGATCGGTGTCGGGGAGGCCCCCAATGCGCGGACCAGTTCCTGCGGCAGGTCGGCCACAACGGTCCGGATTTTCAGGCCCTCCATGTCGGCAGGCCCCTGCACCCGGCGCTTGGTATTGGCAAAGTTGCGCCAGCCACCGGTGTTGCCGATCGTCATCAGGCGGATCGCGCCGTCGGATGTCTCCAGGGCCATATCACGCATTTTGCGGGTGAAGTCGCCTGTCAGCACCGCCTCGGCCACGCGGTCATTTGCCATCAGGTAGGGCAAATCCAGCACCTGCACATAGGGGAAGATGCCAGCGGCGCCGCCTGAGGTTGAGATATAGACGTCGATTGACCCTTCCGCCACGCCTTCAAGGCATTCCGCCCCGTTTGCGCAAAGCTGGGTACCCATGAAAATCTCAACCCCGACCCGCCCGTTAGAGGCTGCTTCGACATAGTTCTTGAACACGACCAGACCATCATAGTCTTCGTCGTTTTCGTTTGAGTTGGCCGTGGCGCGAATGGTGAATTCCTGATGGCCATCGGCCCAAGCGGCAATTGGCGCCGTCAGAAAGGCTGCCGCGGCGGCCATTTTGGTTAAAGTCTTCAGCATTGTTTCCTCCCTATTGGATGCTGTCTGACGGGGTTTGCCCGTCTATGGTGTGGGGCTTATGCAAGCCGAGAAGCCGATATCAGGGGCGCAGCCCAGGAAACCGGTCAGATATGGCACCGTCATGGAAATGGCGGGGACATAGGTAATCAGGAATATCACGAGGATCTCAACCGCGAGGAATGGCAGGATCGCGCGGGCGATTGTTTCAACCCGTTCGCCGGACACCGTAGAGGCCACAAACAGGACAAGCCCCATGGGTGGCGTTGCCAACCCCACTGTCAGGTTCACCGACATGATGATCGCGAAATGCACGGGGTGCACGCCCAGATCGACAAAGATCGGTCCAAGGATCGGCCCCAGAATGATGATAGCGGGCCCTGCATCAAGGAACATGCCGACGACAAACAGCAGCAGATTGATCAGGAACAGCAGGATCAGCGGATTTTCAGAGAGCGACAGGATATAGTCAGACAGGATCTGCGGCGCATAGGACAGGCTGACCACGGTTTTGAACGCCACCGCAGCCCCGACCAGCAACAGCACGGCAGATGTTGAAAGCGCGGATTTACCCAACACGTCGATCAGGTCGCCCGCTTTCATGGAGCGCAGCACGAAGAACGAGACGATCAGCGCATAGGCGACGGCGACGGCTGAGGCCTCGGTCGGGGTGAACACCCCGATCAGGATGCCGCCCAGAATGATGATTGGCGTTTGCAGGGGCGCGACCGCCTTTTTGCAGACCAGCCGGAAATCATTGCTGACCCGCGCCTTGATTGCCTGGGTGATGATATGGGCGATGGGCAGGGCGATCAGAAAGATCAGCCAGCCATTCACCGGCCCGGTGATCATCGTCACGATGCCTGACAGCGCATAAAGCAGCCCGGCGATATTGATCCGCAGCAACGCCCAGCTGACCCAGCTTTCGAGCGGGGTGATTGTCTGGTTCTTGTTGACGATCCGTTCAGCCTTGGGCAGTTCGTACCGGTCTGCCAGCAGACGGACCACGGCCATCAGCCCGACCCCGACCAGAACCCCCGGTACGATACCGGCCAGAAACAGCGCGGCTACGCTTTCGCCCATGACATAGGCGTAGATGATCATGATCCCTGACGGTGGGATGATTGGCCCGATGACAGATGATGCCGCCGTGATCGCAGCTGCAAATTTCCGGGTATACCCGTTCTTTTCCATCGCTGGAATCAGGGTGGACCCCAATGCCGATGTGTCCGCCACGGCAGAGCCTGACAGCCCCGCAAACAGGATCGATGACAGGATGTTCACATGCGCCAGGCCGCCGCGCAGATGCCCCATGAACGCCTGCGAGAATTCAACCAGACGCATGGTGATCCCGCCCCGGTTCATGATCTCGCCCGCCAGCATGAAGAACGGCAGCGCCATCAGGGGAAAGCTGTCCATCCCGTTATACAGGTTGCGGTAAAGCACGCTGAGATCGCGTTCCTGTCCGTTCAGGATCAGCAGGGCGCCGGGGGCGGCCAGCAGGGCAAAGACAATCGGCAGCCCGATCATGATCAGAACAAGAAAGACGGGGAGGAACCATAATAGCATCAGTCAGCCCTCACCGCTTGCCCATTGCCGATGGGTTTCAGCCGGTCGCCGAACCCCGCAACGGTGATCACCTGCCGCAAGATTAATTCAACCGTGACGAGGATCAGCAGGTTTACCCCGACAAATAGGGATGCGAACATCCATGAATTGCGGAACTTCACCCGTTCGCCCCCGAACCAGTCAAGCGGTAGCCGCAGGGAGGCGGATTTGCCCCGCCCGGACAGGCTGTCGACGTGGTTGTTGAGCCCCTTGTCCCACATGATCACCAGCACCCAGAGGGCGATCCCCAGCAAGGTCAGTGTCAGGATGGCTGAAATGACCCGTGGCAGCGCCCGTTCCAGCATATCAATTGACACAAAACCACCGATGCGCATCGCCATGGGCGCAAGAAGCCCGGTCATCCAGAGCATGCAGAACCGCGCGCCCTCTTCTGTCCAGTTGGGTGCGTCATTCAGGACATAGCGAAAGAACACCTGCCCAAGGATCAGGCAGACCATGATGGCCAGCGCCGCGACACCGATCCAGCGACCGATTGCCAGTATCGCATCATTTATGCGTTGCAGAATTGCCGTCAGCGTCAGGAGTATCTGCATGTTGTGTCCCCCCACATCAGCTTCCGCAGATTGCTTTGCATTTCTGCAGTCCCTGGATCACGATTTCCGCGCAAGTCACGGATTGTCATGCCCGAAAACGGGTCGTTCACAACCTGCCGGAAAATGCCGGCTGTGCCTGGTTCTTTGGGCATGATGGGCGCAACGACGATCGTGATTCTCCCCCAAAACGATGTTTCGTCCCTACTTGCGTAACGGTGTCCTTGATGCAAATCAATGGTGTATCAATTTTTTGCAACCGTGCGTCAAACCAAGATCAGCCGCTCCGCATGATCACATAGCGCGCATCTGGCGATGGCAAATCGTATTCTGTCGGTTATGACGCCCGGTTGATTGTCTGTTTGATCAGGTCGTTCACCTGTGCGGGCGCCTCGATCGCAGAGGAATGGCCCGCGTTCTTGAAAACCACTAACGCGGATCCATTGATTGCGGCAGCCATACGCTCGGACTTGGTCGGGATCGTTGCCACGTCTTCCTCACCCGCGCCAATGCTGACGGGGATGTTGATTTTTTCCAGAAGATCATAGCAGCCTGCGCGTTCAATCACGCCGGTGACGGCCCGCGTGATACCGATACGATGATTTCCAACAATCGCACGGGCCCATTGTTTCTTTTCCGGGGCGCGGGCGCTGTCATTCAGGAATGTCTGCCCGAACAGGATAGGCATCACCCGACCGATGACAAGTTTCAGCCCGAACCAGCGGGCAATGAAGTTGAGCAGGCGGTATTTGGGTCCATTTTCTGCAGGTTCGGGATCAGCAGAGGTATTAAGCAGGGTGAGGGATTTGAGCAGGTCCGGCCTGTGTGCCGCCAAACGCATGCCGACAAAACCACCCATGCTTAGCCCGACAAAATGACATGGCCCGATATCCAGATGCCGGATCAGGGCGGCAGCATCAGCAGTCAGTGTTTCCATATCGTACCCGTCTTGGGTGATACCGCTTTTCCCTTGTCCGCGATGGTCGAATGTGATGCACCGGTATTTGTCCTGAAAATACGCGACCTGTCCTGCGAACATTGCCTCGCTGAACAGCAGCCCATGCGAAAATACGATTGCGTCATTGTCGCCGCCCGTATCCGTAAAGTGAATTTGCGCGCCGTTCAGTTCAACTTGCGGCATGTCGCCCCCCCAGTTCCGATGCCTCTTGGTAACACCAGAGCACCTGCGGGCACTATTGAAACTTGACGATATGACCAAATGAACGGGAACCGGCCTGTGCTGACCCAGATCAAGGCCCTGATCTGCAGGGATGTTAAAATGGCCAAAGAAAAAGGGAAGCTTGCCATGTATAACAAAATCCTTGTTCCTGTCTCATTTGATGCAGATCGGAATGCCGAAGGGGCGATGGAGATTGCCCAGACATTATGTGCCGATAGCGGGACAATCATCTGCCTGCATGTGCTTGAGCAACTGCCAAGCTACGCCACGCAATACCTGTCCGATGAGCATATCAAATCCGCCCAAAAGGATATCGTCGAGAGCCTGAAAAATCTGGTTGAAGGCGTCCCCAACGCGACAATCGAGGTTGTCACCGGACATTCAGCCCTCACAATTCTGGACACCGCGAAAAGGGATGGCGCTGATCTGATCATCATTGCCAGCCATCGACCGGGCATGCAGGATTATCTGATCGGATCAACAGCCGCCAAGGTTGTTCGCCACGCCAAATGTGCGGTGCATGTTTTGCGGTAACTGTCGAAAGACTATGGGCACTGCGCGATGTCACTGCTAGGCATCGTGAATGGCTATCCTGAATGACAATATGCGCGGCGCGCTTTTGATGATGGGCGCGATGACCGCCTATACGCTAAATGATGTGTTCGTCAAACTTGCGCTGGCTGATATCCCCTTGTTTCAGGCGATCCTTTTGCGGGGGATTGGTGCGGTCTTGTTCCTGCTGGTCCTGTGTCACTGGCTGGGTCAGTTGCGATTTGATTTGCCCCGCGCGGAATGGTGGCTGATCGCGCTGCGCACCGCTGGCGAAGTGGCGGGCACCTATTTCTTTCTGACTGCCCTGTGGCATATGCCGATCGCAAATGTCACCGCTGTGATGCAGGCGCTGCCATTGACGGTGTCGCTGGCCGCCGCTGTTTTCCTGCGCGAGCCTTTGGGTTGGCGCCGCTTGACGGCGATCCTGATCGGCTTTGCCGGTGTGATGCTGATCATCCAGCCCGGCGGTTCCGATTTTTCATTTTTCAGTCTTTATGCGCTGATAACGGTGGCCTGTGTCACGCTGCGTGATCTGGTCGTCCGCCGCATGTCTTCCGATGTTCCCGCCGTGCTGGTCGCCCTCGCCGCTGCCGTAGGTGTGACGGCGCTGGGCGCGGTGGGGTCGTTGTTCATTGAGATGCGGCCTGTCGGCACGTGGCCTGCCCTTTATATTCTCGGGGCCACATGCAGCCTTGCGTTCGGGTATGTGTTTTCGGTCACCGCCATGCGCAAGGGCGAGATAGGGTTTGTCGCACCGTTTCGCTATGCCAGTCTGGTTGCGGCGCTGATCCTTGGTGTTGTGGTCTTTGGCGAATGGCCCAACGGTTGGACCTTCCTTGGCGCCGCGATCGTTGTGGCGACCGGGATTTTCACCCTTTACCGCGAAACGTTGATGCGGCGGGCCCGGCACAGGATGGTGCTGGGCCGCCTGAGCTGAGCCTAGCGCCGCTCGCCGTAGAACACGCCGTCGACATCAAGGTTGAAATCGCCGCGCGCGTCGCCGGTGACGCCGCCATAAACCGTGTCCCCATGGCTGCGGTCGGAGCGCACGGTGCCGTCCAGATCCAGGTTCATTTGGGCATCCAACTGATTGTTGTTTGTCCCAACCGCCGTGACCTGTCCGCTGGCGCCAGCATCAAGGTTGCCGTTGTTTTCGAACCCGGCAATTTCCAGACTGCCGAGCAGACGCTGATCGGGTTCCCCGTTCTGATCGATCAGGTTGATGTTGTCCACGCGGCCGCCGATCCGGTTATCCTGAAAATCGACACGCATTGTCATGTCCGCCAGCACGCTGCCCAGTGAATCACCTGTTACATCAGCCCCTATTTTCCCGTCATAGGTGACAAAGCCCGTGGGGATGCGCGATACCGGTGTGACGGGCAGGGCCGCCGCATCCTCGGCTGCGTCAAAGGCGCGTTCGATATCTGTCCGGGTGACGGTTGGCGGTTCTTTGGACGTGCAGGCCGCCAGCAGAACCATAAGGGTACAGGCGCCGGATAGGTGTTTCATTTGCTTTCTCCTGAAAGCCCCGGTTTTTGTTTGAAAAGGGTTTGGGTTGGACGCCCATGGCAAACATCGGTCGTGATGGCCTTGCTATGCAATAACGGTGCAGGTTACATGCGATAGCGCGCCCGATCTTTGCAGCTTTTCCGCTGGCAGCGTGGCGGCTGTTGACAGCAAATCCGACTCCCCCTATACGCCGCTCATCCGGGCTGGGGTGACCCTCGCATGTCCCGATATCAATGTTGTCGTAGTCAAGAACCGGGCCACTATCGCCTTGTTCCTCTGAATACCACCGCACCGAACCTCCGGTAAGGGTTCGACTGCGGAATTTTTGTGCTTTTCGAGGCACATTTTGAAACCGAGCGTTGCCGGACGCATAATGTGAATAGATGGGAACATCACACGATGCCAACGATTCAGCAGCTGATCCGCAAGCCGCGCCAGCCGAAAGTCAATAAATCCAAGTCGATGCACTTGGAATCCTGCCCCCAGAAGCGTGGCGTTTGCACACGCGTTTACACCACCACACCAAAGAAGCCGAACTCGGCCATGCGGAAAGTTGCCAAAGTGCGCCTGACCAATGGTTTTGAGGTCATCTCCTACATCCCCGGTGAAAGCCACAACCTTCAGGAGCACTCTGTGGTTCTGATCCGTGGCGGCCGTGTAAAGGATTTGCCCGGTGTGCGTTACCACATTCTGCGCGGTGTGCTTGATACCCAAGGTGTCAAAGACCGTAAGCAACGCCGTTCGAAATACGGCGCAAAGCGTCCCAAGTGATCCTGTCGGGATCATCCCGGACTTGATCCGGGATCTCCTGGCCCAACGAGGCCCCGGATCAGGTCCGGGGCGCGACCGAGAAACAAGAGAGAGACCGACATATGTCACGTCGTCACGCCGCTGAAAAACGCGAAGTTCTGCCAGACGCAAAGTTTGGTGATGTTGTTCTGACAAAGTTCATGAACAACCTTATGATTGATGGCAAGAAAGCCGTCGCTGAACGCATCGTCTATAACGCCTTTGATCGCGTTGAAGGCAAGCTGAAGAAGGCCCCTGTTGAGGTCTTCCACGAAGCGCTGGAAAACATCAAGCCGTCGGTTGAAGTCCGATCTCGCCGGGTTGGTGGTGCCACCTATCAGGTGCCTGTCGATGTGCGCCCCGAACGTCGCGAAGCGCTGGCGATCCGCTGGCTGATTGCTGCTGCGAAGAAGCGCAACGAAAACACCATGGAAGAGCGTCTTGCAGGCGAGCTTGTCGATGCGGTCAACAACCGCGGCACCGCTGTGAAAAAGCGCGAAGACACCCATAAAATGGCCGACGCGAACAAAGCGTTCAGCCACTACCGCTGGTAACAGGAAGTACCTGACATGGCACGCGACTATCCCCTCGAACTTTATCGCAACTTTGGCATTATCGCGCATATCGACGCCGGTAAGACCACCTGTTCCGAACGCATCCTGTATTACACAGGCAAATCCCACAACATCGGCGAAGTGCATGATGGTGCCGCCACCATGGACTGGATGGAGCAAGAGCAGGAACGGGGAATTACAATTACCTCCGCTGCAACCACCACGTTCTGGGAACGCACAGAAAACGGCACAGAAGCCGATTCACCCAAGCACCGGATGAACATCATCGACACGCCCGGTCACGTTGACTTCACCATCGAAGTTGAACGTTCGCTGGCCGTGCTCGACGGTGCCGTTTGTGTTCTGGACGCCAACGCTGGTGTTGAGCCGCAGACAGAAACCGTGTGGCGTCAGGCTGACCGCTACAAGGTGCCGCGCATGGTGTTCGTCAACAAGATGGACAAGATCGGCGCTGACTTCTTTAACTGCGTGCGCATGATCGAAGATCGCACCGGCGCACGTGCTATTCCTGTGGGCATCCCAATCGGCGCAGAGACAGAGCTTGAAGGTCTGGTCGATCTGGTGACCATGGAAGAATGGCTGTGGCAAGGTGAAGATCTGGGTGCTTCCTGGATCAAAGCACCGATCCGCGACAGCCTGAGCGATATGGCCGCCGAATGGCGCGAAAAGCTGGTCGAAGCTGCGGTTGAGCAGGACGACGACGCGATGGAAGCATATCTGGAGGGCAATGAGCCTGACGCGAAGACGCTGCGCAGCCTGATCCGTAAGGCTTGCCTGTCATTGTCTTTCGTTCCGGTTCTGGGCGGTTCTGCGTTCAAGAACAAAGGTGTTCAGCCGCTGCTCAACGCCGTTGTGGACTATCTGCCAAGCCCGCTCGACGTTGTTGATTACATGGGCTTTAAGCCTGGTGACGAGGACGAAGTACGTAACATCGCCCGCCGTGCGGATGATGACATGGCCTTCTCTGGCCTCGCCTTCAAAATCATGAACGACCCGTTCGTCGGCTCCCTGACCTTCACACGGATCTATTCCGGCGTGCTGAACAAGGGCGACACGATGCTCAACTCCACCAAGGGGAAGAAAGAGCGTGTGGGCCGCATGATGATGATGCACTCCAACAACCGCGAAGAGATCGACGAGGCATTTGCCGGCGACATCATCGCGTTGGGTGGTCTGAAAGACACCACAACCGGTGATACGCTTTGCGCGCAAAACGACCCTGTTGTTCTGGAAACGATGACCTTCCCCGATCCTGTGATCGAGATTGCGGTTGAGCCCAAGACGAAGGGCGACCAGGAAAAGATGGGTATCGCCCTGCAACGCCTGTCCGCCGAAGATCCATCCTTCCGTGTGGAGACTGACCTGGAATCAGGCCAGACCATCATGAAAGGCATGGGTGAATTGCACCTCGACATCCTCGTCGATCGCATGAAGCGCGAGTTCAAGGTTGAGGCCAATATCGGTGCCCCACAGGTGGCCTATCGTGAAACTATCGGCCACGAGGTTGAGCATACCTATACGCACAAGAAACAGTCTGGTGGGTCAGGTCAGTTCGCTGAAGTGAAGATGATCATTTCGCCGACAGAACCAGGAGAAGGTTATTCCTTCGAATCCCGGATCGTCGGTGGTGCGGTGCCGAAGGAGTACATCCCGGGCGTCGAAAAAGGCATCAACTCTGTCATGGATAGCGGCCCCCTTGCAGGCTTCCCAGTGATCGACTTCAAGGTCGCTCTGATCGACGGTAAGTTCCACGATGTGGACTCCAGCGTTCTGGCGTTCGAAATCGCAGCGCGGATGTGCATGCGTGAAGGGATGCGCAAAGCGGGGGCCAAACTGCTTGAGCCGATCATGAAGGTCGAGGTGATCACACCTGAAGAATATACTGGTGGGATCATCGGTGACCTGACATCACGTCGGGGTCAGGTCTCTGGTCAGGACACGCGCGGTAACGCCATCGCAATCGACGCGATGGTGCCACTGGCGAACATGTTCGGCTACATCAACACGCTGCGCTCTATGTCTTCGGGCCGTGCGCAGTTTACGATGCAGTTTGACCATTATGATCCGGTGCCAAGCAATATCTCGGAAGAGATTCAAGCCAAATACGCATAAATCGGTGCGCGGAAACCGCGCACCCTACAACCACCCGTAGGGTGCGCGTTCATGCGCACCGACAAGACAAAACAAGGAGGCCATCATGGCTAAGGAAAAGTTTGAACGTAACAAGCCGCATGTGAACATTGGCACGATTGGTCACGTTGACCATGGCAAGACGACGCTGACGGCTGCGATCACCAAGCAGTTTGGCGACTTCAAAGCCTATGACGAGATTGACGGCGCGCCTGAAGAGAAGGCCCGCGGGATCACGATTTCCACGGCCCACGTGGAATATGAAACAGAGGCCCGTCACTACGCACACGTGGACTGCCCCGGCCACGCCGACTACGTCAAGAACATGATCACCGGTGCCGCCCAGATGGACGGCGCGATCCTGGTTGTGAACGCAGCCGACGGCCCGATGCCCCAGACCCGCGAGCACATCCTGCTCGGCCGTCAGGTTGGCATCCCCTACATGGTTGTCTTCATGAACAAGGTTGACCAGGTCGACGATGAAGAACTGCTGGAACTGGTGGAAATGGAAATCCGCGAGCTGCTGTCCTCTTATGAATACCCCGGCGACGATATTCCAATCATCGCGGGCTCGGCTCTGGCCGCTCTGGAAGATCGCGACGCGAATATCGGCTCCGAGAAAATCGCTGAGCTGATGAAGGCTGTGGATGAGTATATCCCGACACCGGCCCGTGCGGTTGACCAGCCCTTCCTGATGCCGGTCGAGGACGTGTTCTCGATCTCTGGCCGCGGGACTGTTGTGACTGGCCGTGTGGAGCGTGGCGTGATCAATGTGGGTGACGAGATTGAAATCGTTGGTATCCGCGACACGAAGAAAACGACCTGCACAGGCGTTGAAATGTTCCGCAAGCTGCTGGATTCCGGTGAAGCTGGCGACAATATCGGCGCCCTGCTGCGCGGTGTTGACCGTGACGGTGTTGAGCGTGGCCAGGTGCTGTGCAAGCCCGGCTCCGTGACACCACACACCAAGTTCGAGGCCGAGGCCTATATCCTGACCAAGGAAGAGGGTGGCCGCCACACGCCGTTCTTTGCGAACTACCGTCCACAGTTCTACTTCCGGACGACAGACGTGACCGGCACGGTTGAGCTGCCAGCGGGCACCGAGATGGTGATGCCGGGCGACAACCTGAAGTTCAACGTTGAGCTGATCGCACCCATCGCCATGGAAGACGGTCTGCGCTTCGCCATCCGCGAAGGCGGACGGACTGTTGGTGCGGGTGTTGTGTCGAAAATCGTCGAGTAAGCCGTAGGGTGGGGTTCCACCCCACCGGACCACAAAGACAAAACAAAGGCCGCTCCATTGGGGCGGCCTTTTGATTTTCCCGCTCGCGTGCGATGATACAACTTGAGATGGTTTCAGGTGTTGCAAATGAGTGATGACTACGAGTTCTTTAAACTTCGAAAAGAAGCGAAGACATACATCTCAAAGCTGTTCACTTGGAACGAGACAGACACCGTCGGCAAACGGAATGTCTCTATGGTCATTGATGGCAGTGACGTTTTGCACCTTGGCGAAATTGAAGGTGCCCTTTGCTTGCGGCTAAGCGGAAACAAAAGACGAACGCAGATCACAGCATTGGTGACGCAAGATGGGTCTAGCGTGCGCCGAGTCACTTTGGAAACCTTCAAGGATTTTGGCGGCGAGGCGGTTTGGGCGCAAGAGAAGGAGGCATTCAGCTTTCGTAGTGATGAATTTGAACGTCTGGTTCGGTTTTTGCGGCAAATCAACTTCATAAACTTCGAGGATGAAGCGAAGTTTCAGATCGAGGATATCTCCCAAGGCTCTGGTCCAAAGGTAGTTGTCGATGCGGAGCATCGGAACGTCATTGAAGCATTTCAGTCAGTCTCTGCAGACAATAGAGTTAGACTGCTAGCAAATCTGCGAGACGAACTGACAAAGGAGGACGTCAACATCCTCCTAGGCCGACGAGCAGGGCTAAGGGAATTCGACAGGCGTTTAAATGACCGCTCATGGCTTGAGAAAGACTGGCAAGAGTTTCTGGAAACCGAAGACTGGGTATTTGGTTACGGACTTGATTACCGCATCACCCTGCCTTTTGATCGCGAAATGACCGTAGGTCCGGGTGGTTCCGATAATCGCAACAAACCGGTTGTAGACTTCTTGAGAACATTTACGGACTACACGGTGCTAGTCGAAATAAAGCGGCCGGACCTCAAGATATTCAAGAGCCAAGGCGGGCGAGCTGGAACGAAGTTGTTCTCGAATGAATTCATCGCGGCTATTTCTCAGATACTTGAGCAAAAAGCTGAGTGGCTTTCGTTCGCGCAGTCCGGAGAGCACTACAACAAAGAAGGTTCGGAAAGACTAGTGGCGCGAACTCGCAACACTAAAACGGTACTGATCTTTGGATCACGCCAGGAATTTGACGCGATTCAGAACCCACGAGATAGGAGCGTTGCATTGGACACTTTTGAGCTCTTCCGGAGAGAGCAGGCAAGCATTGATATTCTAACCTTTGATGAGCTCTACGAACGCGCGCGCTTCATTGTTGAAAGGTAGGCTGTCGAGTTCAAAACCCCTTTACACCTCTCCCGACTCCCCCTATACGCCCGCTATCCAACAAGGGTGCGCATTGCCGCGCCCTTTATACGTTGGACCAAAAGACGCGATGAGGGGGTCGGATGAGCCGGCCTCGTCCAATCCGATCTAGGCCCTATCGAAAGGGTGATGCTCATGGCCGCTCAGAGCCAAAACATCCGTATCCGCCTTAAGGCGTTTGATTACCGGGTGCTTGATGCAAGCACACAGGAAATCGTCAGCACAGCCAAGCGCACAGGCGCCTCTGTTCGTGGTCCGATCCCACTTCCTAACAAGATCGAAAAATTCACCGTTCTGCGTGGCCCCCACGTTGACAAGAAATCCCGCGATCAGTTCGAGATCCGCACGCATAAGCGTCTGCTCGACATCGTTGACCCGACACCACAGACCGTTGACGCGCTGATGAAGCTCGACCTGGCGGCCGGTGTTGACGTTCAGATTTCTGTTTAAGGAGGGTCAAGCATGCTCCGTACAGGACTTATCGCAAAGAAAGTCGGCATGACCCGGCTTTTCATGGAAGACGGCAAGCAGATCCCTGTGACCGTTCTTTCGCTCGAAAACCTGCAGGTTGTGGCTCAGCGTACTGCCGAGGCTAACGGCTACACCGCTGTTCAGCTGGGTGCAGGCAATGCCAAGGCAAAGCGCACATCCAAAGCGATGCGCGGTCACTTTGCCGCTGCAAAAGTGGAACCTAAGCGCAAGGTTGCCGAATTCCGCGTCGCCCCAGAGAACATGATCAATGTGGGCGAAACGCTGACGGCGAACCATTACTTCGAAGGTCAGTATGTTGATGTGTGTGGCACATCCATCGGTAAAGGTTTTGCTGGTGCGATGAAGCGTCACAACTTCGGCGGTCTGCGCGCGACACATGGTGTTTCGATCTCGCACCGTTCGCACGGTTCAACAGGTCAGTGTCAGGATCCGGGCAAGGTTTTCAAAGGCAAGAAAATGGCCGGTCACATGGGTGCGGCGAAAGTCACCACCCAGAACCTGCAAGTCGTTAAGACAGATGCCGACCGTGGCCTGATCATGGTCAAAGGTGCCGTTCCCGGCTCCAAAGGTGGTTGGGTGACGTTGAAGGATGCGGTCAAGAAGCCGACCCCTGAAAACGTGATCTACCCTGCTGGTCTGAAATCCATGGCCGAAGAAGCCGAGCGTCTGGCCGAAGAAGCCGCCGCCGCTGCCGCCGCTGAAGAGGAAGCTGCCGCAAAGGCCGCAGCCGAAGCAGAACAGGCCGCATTGGAGGCTGCTGAAACCGATGCCCCAGCTGAGGGAGGCGAAAACAATGAAGGCTGATGCAATCAAACTGGACGGCAAGAAAGCCGGATCTGTTGAGCTGAATGACGAGATTTTCGGTCTGGAGCCCCGCAAGGACATCCTGCACCGTGTCGTTCGTTGGCAGCGTAACAAGGCCATGGCAGGCACACATGATGTGCTGGGCCGGTCTGAAGTGTCTTACTCGACCAAGAAGATCTATCGCCAAAAGGGCACCGGTGGCGCACGTCACGGGTCGCGCGGCGCGCCGATCTTCCGGTCGGGTGGTGTCTATAAGGGCCCAACGCCTCGCAGCCATGCTCATGACCTGCCCAAGAAGTTCCGCAAGCTGGGTCTGAAGCATGCTTTGTCCGCGAAAGTGGCCGCAGGCGAGCTGGTGATCGTTGACACAATCGAAGTAAAAGACGCCAAAACCGGCGCACTGGCCAAGATGGTCGGCGCATTGGGTTGGAAGCGTGCCCTGATCATCGATGGTGCAGAGGTCAATGCAGACTTCAAAAAGGCAGCTGCCAACATCACAACCCTGGACGTTCTCCCTTCACAGGGTGCCAACGTCTACGACATCCTGCGGTCTGACACGCTTGTGCTGACCAAAGCGGGCGTCGCAGCACTGGAGGCTCGTTTGTCATGAGCGCGAAAGCAGAACATTACGACGTGATCCGCAAGCCGATCATCACTGAAAAAGCAACCATGGCGTCCGAGCAGAATGCCGTTGTCTTCGAAGTGGCGATCGACGCGAACAAACCAATGATCAAGCAGGCTGTTGAGGCGCTGTTTGGTGTGAAGGTCAAAGCGGTGAACACATCGATCACCAAAGGCAAGGTAAAGCGTTTCCGTGGTGCATTGGGTACCCGCAAAGACGTCAAGAAAGCCTATGTCACGCTCGAAGAGGGTAACACCATCGACGTGAGCACAGGTCTTTGATCCGGTCTGATATGAATGAAAAAGCCCTCGGCAAGCGCCGGGGGCTTTTTCGTTGTAGGGTGGGTACAACCCACCATCCCGACATTGGCGTAAGCCGGGCGCGCGCCTGCCCGTGGGATGGAGGAACTGCCCTCACGCCTGGACTTTATGGCGCCACACATACGCCGACGATGCGATGCGCGTGACGCCACCAAAGGGCCAGCCCGCGCGAACTGGAAAATGATCCACTGTATCGTTCTTGAGCTGACTCACGATGTAGGTGTGCGGTACAAGCCATCTTTGCTTGCCGTTTCGGGAGGCCGGAACATAGCCAGATCTTGATTTGCCAAGAATAGCAACCTTTGGTAGTATAGGGCTATTAATTATCGGCTTTTGGGGTTCTTATTGTCGGTTATTGACCTAAAATTGTTGGAAAATCGTGAAATTCCCGAGTCCGTCAGATCCGTCATTGCAGATCGGATGTTTACGGCAGAGGATCGCAAACTTGACCAAGAACTTCAGCTTAAGAAAATCAAGTCGGAGGCGCGAAGATTTATTTGGAGTACACCCCTTGTTGCGGCGCTGGCAGGATTGCTAACATTGAGCGCCACTTTCGTCTTTGACCGGTTGCGAGGTGTAGAAGAGACGACGAACACGATTACAATCCAAGAGGTAAAGACTGAACTCGAGGCTAGCGAGGCTAGGCTTAAACAGCAATTGGATGAGCGCTCCGCTGAAAGCGAAGCAGAGAGGTCTGCAAGAGCCGAAGAACGCCAATTTCAATACAAAATTGTGGAGCAACTACTTCTTGAGACCGACTTGCTTGAGGTCGATCGCGCTCGCACCCTACTATTTCTCGCGCGGGCTGGAGTTCTGACTGAACTCAATACAGACGAGCTTTCAAGAATGGCTGAAGCGACAATAATTGAAGCCGGGCAAGATCCCGATCAAATCGGAATTCCTGTTTTGCCAAGAGTTACGACCAACAGGACTATTGAGAAGATAATACTCGGCGCAGAAGCGAATCTACCTCTGGCGACTATAAGGAGCTACCATTTGAGTCTCGGATGGCGAGACGTGGGTATGCATTACTTCGTAGATCGGGAAGGAAATGTTCAGACTGGCCGGTCAATTGACGAAACCCCCGCATTTGCTCTTGGCTCCAACGAAGGAGCAATTGCTGTTGCTTTGGCATGCGATGTCTGGACTGATTTTGAAATAGAGCCTGAAACAGGGTGCGAGTTCACCTCCGCGCAAGTTCATCGCGCCAAGCTGCTTGTTGACAACCTCAAAAAGGAGCATGGGCTTGGAGCACACGCTGTTTTTTCGAGGGGAGTGCTACGCGCTGAAGTCCACAATCCGCTTGTTCTTCCAATACTTGACGAAATTCGAGGCCAATAACAGCGATTGCGCATTCGTGACCTTGAAGTAAACAAATGGTAGCAACCCATCTAGGACGAACTGGTCAGTCCAAGCCAAACCATACCTTCGCAGATTGTAACTAGAAGCCCTTGCCACCCCACCCATCCCCTGCTACATCCCGCCAATCGCTTCACCCCCGATTCGTTCGGGGTGTTTTGATTTGGCCGACGCGTGGGTTTCACCCACCCTACGCCACGACTAACCGGGCACCTACGGGGGCCTTAACCACATAGGCCCCACACGGGGCCGCCAAGCAAACGGAAGAAGCTAACATGGCACTCAAGTCGTACAAACCGACGACGCCGGGCCAGCGTGGGCTGGTGCTGATCGACCGTTCGGAGCTTTGGAAAGGACGTCCTGTCAAATCCCTTACTCAGGGTTTGACCAAATCGGGCGGCCGGAACAACACCGGACGGATCACCATGCGTCGCATTGGTGGGGGCGCAAAGCGTCTTTACCGCATCGTCGATTTCAAGCGTAATAAGCTGGATATGTCCGCTGTTGTCGCACGGATCGAATATGACCCGAACCGGACCGCGTTTATCGCCCTTATTCAATACGAAGATGGCACCCAGACCTATATCCTTGCCCCGCAGCGTCTGGCTGTTGGTGACAAGGTGATCGCATCTGCCAAGGCTGACATTAAGCCCGGCAACGCGATGCCCTTCTCTGGCATGCCCATCGGGACAATCGTTCACAACATCGAAATGAAGCCAGGCAAAGGCGGCCAGATCGCCCGTGCAGCCGGCACCTACGCCCAGTTTGTGGGTCGTGATGGTGGCTACGCGCAGGTCCGTCTGTCTTCCGGTGAATTGCGCCTGATCCGTCAGGAATGCATGGCCACTGTGGGTGCTGTGTCCAACCCGGACAACTCAAACCAGAACTTCGGTAAAGCTGGTCGCAACCGTCACAAGGGCATCCGCCCATCTGTGCGTGGTGTTGCCATGAACCCGATCGATCACCCGCATGGTGGTGGTGAAGGCCGCACGTCTGGTGGTCGTACGCCGGTTACTCCTTGGGGTAAAGACACCAAGGGCAAGCGTACCCGTAACAAAAACAAAGCGTCGCAGCGGCTTATCGTTCGTTCGCGTCACGCCAAGAAGAAGGGTCGTTAATTATGACTCGTTCCGTCTGGAAAGGCCCGTTTGTCGACGCCTATGTCTTGAAAAAGGCAGAAGCATCGCGCGAAAGCGGCCGCAACGAAGTGATCAAGATCTGGTCACGTCGTTCTACCATCCTGCCTCAGTTCGTTGGCCTGACCTTTGGGGTCTACAACGGCAAGAAGCATATCCCCGTCAACGTCACGGAAGACATGATTGGTCAGAAGTTCGGTGAATATTCGCCAACCCGCACCTATTACGGTCACGCCGCTGACAAAAAAGCGAAGCGGAAATAAGTCATGGGCCAGGAAAAGAACCCCCGCCGCGTGGCAGATAACGAAGCGATGGCAAAACTGCGCATGCTTCGGACATCCCCGCAAAAGCTGAACCTTGTCGCTGGTCTGATCCGTGGCAAAAAGGTTGAAGCTGCGCTGAACGATCTGACTTTCTCAAAGAAGCGGATCGCCGGTGACGTGAAGAAATGCCTTCAGTCTGCCATCGCCAACGCAGAAAACAATCACAACCTGGATGTTGATGAACTGGTTGTCGCAGAAGCCTATTGCGGTAAGAACCTGATCATGAAGCGCGGTCGCCCGCGTGCCCGTGGTCGTTTCGGCAAGATCATCAAGCCGTTTTCGGAAATCACAATCGTGGTTCGCCAAGTTGAGGAGCAATCATAATGGGTAACAAAGTAAACCCCATCGGCATGCGTCTTCAGGTCAACCGCACCTGGGACAGCCGCTGGTATGCCGATACCAAAGACTATGGCGACATGCTTCTGGAAGACCTCAAGATCAAGGACTTCATCAAGGAAGAATGCAAGCAGTCCGGCATCAGCCGCGTGATCATTGAACGTCCGCACAAAAAGTGCCGCGTCACGATCCATGCAGCCCGTCCGGGTGTGATCATCGGCAAGAAAGGTGCAGACATCGAAGGTCTGCGCAAG
Source organism: uncultured Paracoccaceae bacterium (assembly GCA_947500055.1). Lineage (GTDB taxonomy): Bacteria > Pseudomonadota > Alphaproteobacteria > Rhodobacterales > Rhodobacteraceae > Yoonia. Next base: position 275,121 of record CANMQO010000002.1, on the reverse strand, counting down.
AAGCTGGCAAATCTGACAGACTCAGAACTGCATCTCAACATTGTTGAGGTTCGCAAGCCTGAGTTGGACGCAGCCCTGGTTGCTGAATCCATCGGTCAGCAGCTGGAACGCCGTGTGTCCTTCCGCCGTGCGATGAAGCGTTCTGTTCAGAACGCCATGCGCATGGGCGCCTTGGGCATCCGGGTGAACCTTGCCGGTCGTCTGGGCGGCGCAGAGATTGCTCGTACCGAATGGTACCGCGAAGGCCGCGTGCCGCTGCACACCCTGCGTGCCGATATCGACTATGCGCATTATGAGGCGATGACACCTTACGGGATCATCGGCATCAAGGTGTTCATCTATAAAGGTGACATCATGGAGCACGACCCCTCTGCGCATGACCGCAAACATGCTGAGCTGCAAGAGGGCGCTGTCCCTCGCGGCCCACGTCGCTAAGGAGACCTGAACAATGCTTCAGCCAAAGCGTACAAAATTCCGCAAGATGCACAAAGGCAGGATCAAGGGCGAAGCCAAAGGCGGCTCTGATCTGAACTTCGGCACTTACGGTCTGAAAGCAACCGAGCCAGAGCGCGTCACCGCCCGCCAGATCGAGGCCGCCCGTCGTGCCATGACGCGCCACATGAAGCGTCAGGGCCGGGTCTGGATCCGGATCTTCCCCGACCTGCCTGTGACGTCGAAGCCTATCGAAGTCCGTATGGGTAAAGGTAAGGGTTCGGTCGATTTCTGGGCCTGCAAGGTCAAGCCCGGTCGCGTGATGTTCGAAATCGACGGCGTGTCAGAAGGCGTCGCGCGTGAGGCCCTGCGCCTTGCTGCGATGAAGCTGCCGGTGAAAACACGGACAGTCGTCAGGGAAGACTGGTAACCCGTTAAATCCGCAGGATTTGACGGTTGAGGGTAAGCGCCTGGTATCGCCAGGTGCGGCCTGATCCAGTCGGCAATATGAACCCCCACTGAGAAATCAGTGGGGGTTTTGTTCTTTTCGCAATTCCCTGCGCAATCTCGCTACACCCCCAAACCCGCTTGCTCGGCGCGGTTTAGGGTGCCGGGACCGTATTTAGATGAGCGTATCCCTGTGATCGGAGGCGTGCTAACCAAGTTAATACAACGGGTATGAAACGTTTTGGATGTGCAGGTGCGGTTTCTATGGCAACGTATGCCACAACAGTTGAGTTTGGCAGGCTGACGTCGCTTATGACGATCGGGCTGGGCGCCATGCATTGAGTGGGACTACAAAATTATCGTGTTAGAAAATCTGCCCAGATCAAGAAAGCAAGCCGTCTATCTTTCGTTTGACGCAATCATGGCGCCGGTTGCGTTTTATCTGGCCTATTGTCTGAGGTTCAGCACGCTTACCCCAATCCAATATGTCAAAGACGCGTTGCCGTTGATCATTGCGGTGTCACTTGCGGCCCCTATTGTGATCCTGCTGGCGGGTCTGCCAAAAATCAAGCTTTCTGCATTGGACATGCGCGGAACCGCCCGCGTTAGCATGACTGCGGCGGCATTGGGCGTGGTCGCGATTGTGCTGAGTTACATCATGGGCGTGTGGACGCCCCGATCCATACCGATCATTTTCGGGATCGTCTTTTTTGTGTTGTCGGTCATGGGGCGTACCTTGGGTTTGTTCTTATTGAATAAGCCATGGGAGGCGGCTGAAGGCATTCCTGTTGCGATCCACGGGGCCGGTGCTGCGGGGATTCAGCTTGCCTCTGCATTGCGGCAAAGCCCGGAATTCCGGCCGGTCATCTTTACGGATGACAACCCGAACCTGCATGGTTTGCTGATCTCTGATTTGCGGGTTGCGCCACGCGAAAAGCTTGCGCAACTGGCCGCACGCGGAGAGATCAAGCAGGTTCTGCTTGCCATCCCTTCATTGACCGAAACAGAGCGCGAGGACATGCTGAGGAGCTTTGAGGCTCTGCCGCTCGAAGTACGTGTATTGCCTTCTTACGTTGAATTGATCGAGAAAAGTAACACCGAACTGCGGACCATATCACCCGATGAGTTGTTGAGCCGGGACAAGGTCGATCTTGATATCCCCGAGATTGCGAAAGCCTATGCCGGGCGGGTCGTCTTTATCACGGGTGCCGGTGGTTCGATTGGATCGGAGCTTGCCAGACAGGTCCTGAACTGCCGACCATCGCATATTGTTCTGTTCGAACAGAACGAATTCGCGATGTACGAGATTGATCGTGAAATGCGCATGAAGGCGCAGAAGCAAGGTATTCAGGTCACTTCGCGTCTTGGTTCTGTCACCGATCGGGCCCGGGTAGCCAACGTCTTGAAAGAAACGGGTGCAGAGATTGTTTTGCACGCCGCTGCGTACAAACACGTTCCGATCGTTGAAGAAAACGAGATCGAAGGTGTCCGCAACAATGTGGTCGGCACCCAGGTTGTCGCCATGGCGGCAAGGGAGGCTCGTGTTGAACGGTTCATTCTGGTTTCGACGGACAAGGCCGTGCGCCCGACCAATGTGATGGGTGCAACAAAACGTTTGGCTGAACTGGTTATTCAGGATCTGCAAACGCGCACTGAAGTCACGCGATTTTCCATGGTGCGATTTGGCAATGTTCTGGGTTCGTCAGGGTCTGTTTTGCCGTTGTTTCAGGCACAGATCCGGGCAGGCGGGCCGGTCACGGTGACCCATCCCGAAGTGACCCGGTACTTCATGACGATTCCTGAGGCTGCCCGCCTTGTTCTGGTCGCGGGTGCCTTTGCCGAGGGTGGCGATGTGTTTGTTCTGGATATGGGAAAACCGGTTAAGATCATCGACATTGCGCATCGCATGATCAAAATGGCCGGGGCCAAGATCATGAGCCCAGAAAACCCCAATGGGATCGAGATTGAGATCGTGGGGCTGCGTAAGGGTGAGAAGCTCTATGAGGAATTATTGATCGACGGCAAGAACCTTGTTGAAACGCCGCATGAGAAAATCATGCGCGCATCAGAGAAGAAGCTGAGCGAGATCGAAGTGGCGAGCATGTTGCGGGAACTGGATACCGCAGTTGAAAACAATGATGCGGCAGCCCTGCGCGGCACTTTGCTGACATTTGTAGAAGGGTATCAAACGGGCAGTGATGAGGCCCAGGCCACGCCTGAAGCACTTGCGTGACGACAACAAATTGCAGTGCGAAACCGCCCAGAACCCCAGCTTATTGAACCAGTTTCCTTTTCTGCTGGACGACGATGGACCGCGGTCACATGGTAACGCGAGAGTGTTGGGTGATCTGCCTGACATATCTGGATCGGAAGCCATCAGAATCGGCGGTTCCCAGTTTTCTGCCATCACGCTCAAATTGGGGCGCCAATAAAAGGGCCATGCTTTGACGCCATGAATAAGATCAAGTTCATTGCATCCTTCCCTGCAGAATGTTTTGCGAAACCGCATCTCGGTGCTTGGCGATCCTGTTCTTTTCCTGCATTACCTGTCCCTTCATGAATGGCTTGTTGAGAGAGTACCGTGGGATCGTTCCGGTTGCCGCGGCGCGGGTGGGGAACCTTTTTGTCGGGTTCTGCCTGATCCTTGTTGTTTCGACCCTGTATTCGCCCGTGGAGCAGGGGGTTTTCTACACATTCCTCAGCCTCGTGACCGCGCATTACTTCTTTGACCTTGGTGTTGGCTTCATGCTGGGCAACCTGGCGGGGCGCCGCGTGGCAGATGCTGAACTGCAAAACCAGAATGACACTGTCCTGGCGCTTGGCGGTATATTGCGCTTTGCATGTATCTGGTCGGCCATCGCCGGGGTTGCGATGCTTGCGGTTATCGGATCCGTCGGTTTCGTAATCTTCGCCAAAAATGGCTTCGATATTCCCGGTTTAACGACGATCTGGCTCGCCTACTGTGGGTGTTCATGCATCTTGATGATCTTTAATATCTATTTGCGTATTCTGGACGGGCTGGGGCATGTGCAGGTGGCAGCCTATTTGCGGCTGTTTGTCAGCACATCAAACGTTTTCCTGATCTACGTTTTGGCACTCGGTGGTCTTGACCTGGCGGCTCTGCCAATTGCACTTTGCCTGACTTTGATCCTCGCAATTCTAATCGCTTACGGGACCGTCCCGGAGGTGCGGTTGACATTCTCTGCCGCGATCTGGCTTGTGCCTTCCAACCTCAATTGGCAACGGGATATCTGGCCATTCCAGCGCGGTGTTGCCGTGACGTGGCTGTCGGCCTACATATTTTTTCAGGCCCCTATTCCCATACTCTTCTGGCTGCAGGGCGCGGAAGTTGCGGGCCGGTTCGGCATGTGTGTGCAGATATTTCTGGCCATCAACAGCAGTGCGAATATCTTTTTGACCTATAAGGTCCGGCCCTGGACACAGTTGGCCGTATCGCGTGCATTTGACGCACTCAGGAAAGACTTCTGGCGGGTCTGCTTTCTGACGGCTGGTTTGACTTTTCTCGGGGCGTTTGCCGTCTTGTTGGGGTTCTTTGTGCTGGAGCAGATCGGTTCGGACATTCCAAGCCGGGCATCGGCGCCGACCGTCATGATATTTTACGCCTGCGCCATTGTACTGAACCAGTTCTACTTTGCCGTGTCATATTATTTCCGGGCACAGGAACGCGAAATGGTTTGGAAAATCACCCTGCTGGCTGCGGTTTGCACCATTGCCACGCCGCTGCTTGCGCCTGCGGCGTTTGATGAGCTTCGGGCGGGTCTGGCGTTTCTGCTGATCAGCGTAGTCGTTGTGTTTGGTGGCACTTTGCTGCTGGCCAGAAAGGAAGGGCTATTGGTCACCGACCCAGCCAAAGTTAGATAGCGGTTTAAGTCATTGGGATGTTAGCGTAATGAGGGTCCATCACTTGGGATATGCTGACCGACGCCATGAATTTCTGGGTTATCCATGCGCAAGAAAATCCCGCGGCCCCACGTGCCCAGCAGAACCGCCGGGAATGGCGGTCTAACACCTTATGTGAACACCTGGCTGATCGGGGCCACGACGTTGTCAGGTGGCGATCCTCTTTCAGTCATCAGGCCAAGCGACAGTTAAGCAATGGTTCCGTGAAGGAACCTATCGACAACTACTTTCATCAGTTCATCGAAAGCCCGGATTACAGGCGTCATATCGGCCCGGCGCGTATTCGCAATCACATGAAGCTTGGTGCGAACTTTTCGAAAGTTGCAGAGCGGGCGACCATAAAGCCGGACCTTATCCACGTGGGAAACGTGCCCATTGCCCTTTGCTATGCAGCGGTCAGATACGCCAAGGCGCGGAATATTCCGGTTGTCGTCGATGTGCGTGATCTGTGGCCAGATATTTACGTGGATTTTTTGCCTGCAGCGCTAGGCTTCATGCGCGGTCCGGTTTTACGCCTGTTACATCTGACCTCGTTTCGGTTGAACTGGGCGTTTCGCAATGCCACGGCGATCAGCGGGTTGACCAAATCCTATCTGGATTGGGGGCTGGAAAGGGCGAGTCGGATCCAACATCAACATGACGCTGTTTTTCCTATGTCATATCCGGCAAAAGGCACTCCACCAGCCCAGGACAACCTCGCTGAACTGCGCGGGAAGCTTGGGGTGGGCGAGGACGATATTCTGGCCGTCTACGTGGGAAATATAGGATACCAGTCTGATTTTGACACGTTGATCGAAGCGACCGAACAGATCGCCAAGAAACACCCCCAGTTCAAATGTGTGATTGCTGGCAGTGGACCGCGCGAAGCCGAGCTGAAGAAAATCGCCGCGCAAAGCGCTAACGTCGTTTTCCCTGGTTGGTTGCAGGGTGATGAGATCCACGGGTTGCTCGCGATCTCAACCTTTGGTCTTGTGGCCTATAACCCGGTGCCCAATTACTTGCGCAACATCCCCAACAAGTTCTCGGAGTATCTGGCCGGCGGGCTGGCGATTGCCTGTGGATTGCAGGGCGAGATGGGGCAGCTGACCACAAAGACGGGCAGTGGTTTTATTTATCCGCCGCACGATGCGGGCGCATTGGCGGCGAACATTTGTGACTTGATCGAGAAACCAGAAGCCTTGGCCAAAATGAAACACGCCGCCGTCCAATTGCACAAGGATCGGTTCGATGCCGCGATGATCTACCCTAAAATGTCAGATCATCTGGAGGCGTTGGCGCACGCCGCTTTGAAAGAAAATGGGGGGCCGCATGCATCGCAAGCTTAGCTATATCCTGCAGGTCATGCGCCAAAGGGGCCTGACGTTTTTCTGGATCTATTTCAAAGAAAGCGTCTTGTTTGATATCAGGAATGGCACCCAGACCAGTAGCCGGGTCCCAAAGAACGAACAGCAGATTTCATCTGGCAAGGTCGAGCAAGATGACGGACTTCTTTATGTCGCGTCTTTCACCTCGGTTACGCGTGACACAACCCAGATTGCGCGCGATCTGCTTGGGGCGGAGCGATTCCGCACGGCGCAGTTCTTTGATCTTGGTTGCGGCAAGGGCAAGGCACTCTTCGTCTATGCGCAGACCTATAGCGGAAAATATCTGTATCCCGCCATCGGCATCGAATACGATGCGGGCCTTGCCGATTTGGCCAATGCCAATCTTTCCAAGATGGGACTGGGCGATGCCATCCGGATTGTCGCGGATAGTGCCACCAACCTGAAATCCTATCTGAACTCGGATTGCGCGATCATCTATCTTTATAACTCATTTCAGGGCGAAACATTGCGCACGGTGCTGGAGGTGCTGCGACCGATCCCGCATGTGCTGATCTATGTTGACCCTGCCGAAAAAGACGTGCTGGGTGAGTTCGGATACCAGATAAAGACGTCCCGAAGGGGGCGCTATAATGCCGATACATGGCTTGTCGCGACCTCAAGCATTGATGGATCAGTCGGGCATGACGCGGGCTGAGGAGGTCATCGTCGGGTCCAGCCCGCTAATGCTTGTTCATGCGCTGGATCGCGCGAAAAAAGGCCATCGCGTTTGCGTCGTCGACCGGACCGATAACTGGGGTGGTACCTGGCAGTTGGCCCATCTGGACACCGGCGACAGTGTTGAAATCGCCTGTCACGTGATCGAGGTGTTTCCTGGCATCTATGACCTGCTGGAAAAGGTTGCTGGCGTACCCTTTCCCGTTTTGGATGCACAGCCAATTCGCGTACATCGGTCTGGTTTCAAGATCCCATATTTCAACCGACTGTTAATGGTTGCGTCAGGGCTGCGGCTGTTTGTGGGTTATGGCAAAGCCCGGTTTGATGTGCTGATCAGGAGGGCACGGGATCGCAATCAGCTGATCAACTTTCAAACCAAGCTGCGCAGCTATGCCAGGCACCAGCTGGGGTCATTCTTTGCATCGCAGAAGGTGCGCGGCCCGCGTGATGGCTATGCTGACTTTCTGGAAAAACTGACGGAGGCATGCCGACATGCCGGGGTAGAATTTGTCGTGATGGATGTCACCTCTCTCACCCGCGAAGCTGACGGATGGACGCTCACTGGGGCGGATGGGGCAGTTCGTTCCGCGCAACGGGTTTTCCTGACGACGGCGACTAACCTGCGTCCGGTATCGGATGTCAAGTATCAGGCCAACCCGCCGCAATTTGCGCAAAGATACGCGGCGGTCGCGCAGGTTGATAAATCTGATATCGTCACGAGCCATACCTATGTCGCCTTTTGGCGCGATCCGCAGGTCGCCCGTATTTCACGGGTGGATATGCCGGATGCCGATCCATCGTCCGATCGGTTTCTGGTTGAGTTTCACAACGCACCGTCCGCCAGCGAAGATGAGCTCTTGCCACTAATTGAAAGCCGTCTGACGAAGGCGGGCATCCTAAAACCGGGCGCGGCGTTTCATCTTGTCGGGGCGGTAAGTTGCGAATTTACCCAATATGTTGATCTTCTGCCTTCGGGGTCGCTTGCCCCCGGGCTGTGGGCGCTTCATTCTTCGGGTAATCTGGCTGCGGGGCTTGCTGCGTGGCAGTCGGAGAAACATGATATTGATGCGAAAGAGGCGTGATGCCACAAGATCGGAAAATTTGGTTCAAAGAACAGATCGTGCAAGCGGATGCTGCGCAGATAAGTGTTCTTTCACCGACAGCACAGTTCGGCCTGAATGTGTTCGAAGGCATTCGCGGGTATTGGAATGCTGATCACGGGGATATCTTTCTTTTTCGTCTCGATGATCATCTGGATCGACTCTTTGCCTCTTGTCGTCTGATCGGGTTGGATTGCCCCTATACGCCGGACCAGATCAAGCAGGCGATCACTCAAGTCATTCAGGCAAACCAATATCGCACTGATGTGGCCGTCCGGGCGACACTGTTTGTGGACGGCGAGGGCACGTGGCACAGCAGCAACCCGGTTGAGATGTTTGTCGCGCCAATTTCCAAACCGCGCCGAAATGTCGGTGATGAGGAGGGTGCGCGGGCCTGTGTGTCCACCTGGCAGCGCATTGATGACCTGAGCATGCCGCCGCGCGTCAAGGCGGGGGCAAACTATATCAATGGGCGTTATGCGCATTTGGAGGCAAAGGCAGCAGGCTATGATCTGCCCATCCTTTTGGATCGGGCGGGTAAGGTGAGTGAGGGTGCAGGCTCTTGCGTGATGCTGTTGCGCAATGGGGTGTTGGTCACGCCGCCGACCAGTGGTTCCATTCTGGAAAGCATAACCCGGGATACGTTGTTGCAATTGGCTGAAGCGACCGGTTTGCCCACCCAGGTCCGCATCGTGGACCGAAGCGAACTTTATCTCGCGGATGAAATTTTTCTGTGCGGCAGCGCCGCTGAACTGACCCCGATCACGCGGATTGATCGGTTTACCGTGGGGGACGGGAATATTGGGCCGCTGACCCGTGATCTGCTGGGTGCTTATCTGGATATTGCGGATGGGACGAACCCGGCCCATCCGACATGGCGCACAGGCGTTTGGCTGCCGGAAGATGACGCATGATCAAACGCTTAATGGATATCACCGCGGCCGTTATTGGGCTGGCCATCTTTGGTCTGCCGATGATCCTGATTGCCCTTTGGATCAAGCGTGACAGCAAGGGCGGAGTGTTCTTTGTACAGGAACGGCTGGGCCGCGACATTGTACCTTACAAGATGTATAAATTCCGCACGATGGTTGCCAATGCCGAGCAGATGGGAACCGGGCTGTTCAGCTATGATGATGATGACAGGATCACGCGTGTCGGACATTTTCTGCGGAAAACGAGCCTTGATGAGTTACCGCAATTTTTCAATATCCTGAACGGCTCCATGGCATTGGTCGGTCCGCGCCCGCCGGTCACTTATGAATTAGGTGATATCGCGGAATTCTCGCCCGAGATGAAGCGTCGGTTTCGTATGAAACCGGGGGTGACCGGCCTGGCGCAGGTGTCAGGCCGCAACGAGTTGGATTGGCCGCAAAAGATCGTTTTTGACAACCGATATATCGATTTGTTCGCCCGCTGGGGCGTGCTGATTGATCTGCGCATCGTCCTGCAGACGATCTGGGTGGTTCTGAGCCGCAAAAGCACAATCGAAAAGCGCAAGCAGGAGCAATCATGACACTGGACTGGGCGACGGCGCAAGCATTGGCGTCAGAACATGGACGGTCGTTTTTCCTGCTGGATGCCGGGCGTTTCCGTCATAACTTCGCGGCGCTGCGAGAGGCGTTCGAGGCCCACTATCCGGACGTCAACATCGGCTATTCCTACAAGACAAACTACACGCCGCAGCTTTGCCGGATTGTGAACGAGCTAGGTGGATTTGCAGAAATCGTGTCATCCATGGAATACGAACTGGCGCGACGGATTGGCGTGTCCGGCGAGCGGATCATTTTTAACGGCCCTTACAAGGGTGCTGCGGCATTCAAGGAGGCCGCGCTTTCCGGTGCAACGCTGAACCTTGATAGCGCGCGTGATTTGACCATGTTGCGTGAGATCGCGCCAGATGCCGCCGGATCGATCAACGTGGTCTTGCGCTGCAATTTTGCGTTGAATGACGACGATGTGTCGCGCTTTGGGCTCGATGTGGAAGGCCTGGAATTTGCGGCGATGCTTGACGGCATCGCGCAGCTTCCTGCCGTTGTCCTGAAGGGGCTGCATTGTCATTTCCCGGACCGTGATCTGGCCAGCTTTGGTCGCAGGGCCGATCGATTGGTGGCGTTGGTGAACCGGCTTTTTCCGGATACCTTGCCCGAAATACTGAACATTGGCGGTGGGTATTTCAGCAATATGCCCGATAGCTTGCGCCAGTCATTTGCGGCACCTCCTGCCAGCTTTGCCGATTATGGTGCCTTGGTTGGGGCACGGTTGACCAAGGGGTTGGCAGGGCGGGGTAAATTGCCTGCACTGTTTCTGGAGCCGGGCACCGCGCTGGTGGCTGATACACAGCAATTTTATACGCAAGTGGTGTCGACCAAATCCATACGTGGCCACAACTTCGCGACAGTGGCCGGGAGTAGTTTCGATATCAGCCCAACGGCCAGATCCCGTAATCTGCCGGTAACACCGATATTGCAAAAGCCGCGTTCTGATGACGGGAAAACCTTTGATATCGTGGGGTATACCTGCATTGAGAAGGACATCCTGTCAGAGAGCCTGCGTGCCCCGTTGGTCGTCGATGACTTTGTTTGTTACGACAATGTGGGCTCTTATTCGGTGGTGATGCGTCCACCCTTCATTCTGCCGGCTAATCCGATCTTGATGAAGGACGGTCAGGACTTGCGGTTGATCAAAGAGCGCCAAACCACGGATGAGGTTTTTCAGAATTTCAGGTTCGCATGACATGAAGTTTATTTATATCGAAGCGGACCCGGAACTGGCAGTCGCTGCTCAGGCGGCGGGTGTTGATTGCATTATGGTTGATCTTGAAATCAACGGTAAGGAGGTCCGCCAGCCGAACAAGAATACGGTAATTTCAAAGCACAGTCTGGATGACGTGGTGGCCGTTCGCGGGGCGTTGTCCGCTGCCGAATTGATGGTTCGTGTGAACCCGCTTTTTGGTGGTACCAAAGCAGAGGTCGATGCAGTTATCGCCCGTGGCGCCGACCGGTTGATGCTTCCGATGTTCAACCATCCAGATGACGTGCGGATGTTTCGCGATATCGTGGATGGTCGGGCAAAAGTCACCTATTTGATGGAAACACCAGCCGCATTGGCGCGACTGCCGGCGATTGCCGAAGTTGACGGTGTTGACGATATTTTGCTGGGTTTGAATGATCTGCATCTGGGGCTCGGACTAGATTTCATGTTCGAGCTGGTTGCGGATGGCGTGATTGAATATGCGGCGCGTGTTTTGCGCGATCATGCTGTACCATTTGGTTTTGGTGGAATTGCGCGGCTGGGGCATGGCCGCTTGCCCGCGGAGTTGGTTCTGTCAGAACACCTGCGCCTTGGATCCACACAGACAATTCTTTCGCGCGATTTTCGGCAGATACCGGATCAGGCGACATTTGCCGCCGAAGTGACGAAACTGCGTGGATTTTTGACTGAGCCGATGGATTTTGCTGCCAATCAAGCAGAGTTGGTGCGTATTACTCGCGCGATTGCTACCGAGATACGCGCAAAGATGTGACCCGAGGACTAAGGGGCTTTCCCGGCGCGACCATCCGGGTACGCGCTTCCCCGTTCGACGGATGAGCCGGGAAAGAAGGTTCGGGAAAATGGAATAGCTGCGGCGCCGATGGGATCGTTCGGGTCACCGGACCGGGTTGTGCCGACTGGTGCGGATGACCGTCAGTGCATCGTCGATGGCCGCAGCAACTTGATTTGTAACGATGACTTTGACGCCATGACCCCACAAAGACGGGCGAAAGCGGCGAAGGATGGGGTGACCAGATCGGCTTCATTCATGAACCAACTGGCAATCGGGGTCCTGCCTCCTGGTCGTCCTTGCGGTTACGGTTTTGGCCCTGCCTTCGGGCGGGCCGTCTATGTGCCCAACAGATATCCAGTCGCGGTTTTTGGCGCTTACGCTTTCTCTGCCTCAGGCCACGCCGCCAAATGCTACGCCAGACAGTTCGGACATTTCTTTCTTCCAGGTGGTCAAGTCCTGGGCGTTGAATTTGGACAAGTGGTCGTGGCCACAGGCACGCGCCATAACCTGCATCAGCTCTACGCTGGCCTCAAAGAAATTGGCGAGTTGTTGCGCGGATTTATCGACCTGAAGCCGCCGTACCAACCCCGGTTTTTGGGTGGCGATGCCGACCGGGCAATTGTTCGTGTGGCAGGCCCGCATAGCAAGGCAGCCGATGGCCTGCATTGCCGCGTTTGATACAGCGACGGCATCTGCACCCATCGCAAGCGCCTTTATGAAGTCGGCAGGTTTGCGCAAACCACCGGTGATCACCAAGGAAATATCGCCGCGCCCCAATCGGTCGAGATGCGCGCGTGCCCGTGCCAGCGCCGGTATCGTCGGCACAGAGATGTTATCACGGAAAATGACCGGGGCGGCACCGGTGCCACCGCCACGTCCATCAAGGATGATGTAGTCCACGCCAACTGCAAGTGCCGCATCAATATCCTGTTCGATATGTTGCGCAGAGAGTTTGTACCCGATGGGAATGCCCCCGGTACGGTCGCGAACCTTGTCAGCGAATGCCTTGATCTGGCTGGTTTCTGTCCAATCGGGGAACCGCGGTGGTGAAATTGCACTGGTGCCGGGCTCCAGCCCGCGTACCTTGGCGATCTTGCCCTGCACTTTCTTGCCGGGCAGGTGACCGCCGGTGCCGGTCTTGGCGCCCTGGCCGCCTTTGAAATGAAACGCCTGTACCTTTTCCAGCTTGTCCCAGGAGAATCCGAACCGGCCAGAGGCAAGCTCATAAAAATACCGGCTATTGGCTTCTTGTTCTTCGGGCAGCATGCCGCCTTCGCCTGAACAGATGCCGGTACCCGCCATCTCGGCCCCTGTTGCGAGCGCCACCTTGGCTGGCTCCGAGAGTGCGCCAAAGCTCATGTCAGATACAAAGAGCGGGATTTTGAGTTTCAGCGGTTTCGGTGCGTTTGGCCCGATTACAACCTCTGTACCTACTGGATCATCATCCAAGAGCGGGGGCGTAGCCAATTGCGCGGTCAAGATCTGAATGTCATCCCAATCGGGAAGCTGGTTGCGTGGAACCCCCATAGAGTCGACCGCCCCATGATGCCCGGTCTTGCTCAGCCCCTGTTTGGCATAGCGTTGGATCAGCCCGTTATATGGCTCCTCCTCGGTCCCATGCGAGGTGTCGGCATAGAGCCCAAGATATTGATCACGCTTGAAGGGCTGCGGGTTGTCGAGCGCCCAGGCGTTGATTTCATCGGCGTCGACCAGCACCGCCCCGCCTTCGACCCAGCTTTGATACTTTGGTAATACTTCATTGTTGGCGTATTCGGACACGCCACTGTCGAGCCGGTAGTCCCAATAATGCACGCCGCAGATCAGGTTCTTGCCGCTGACGAACCCGTCGGCCATCAATGCCCCACGATGGAGACAGCGCCCGTAGAACACCGAAACCTCATCGTCAATGCGCACGACGACAAGATCGACCTCGCCCACAAGCGCGTAGGCCGGTTTGCGATCCTTCAGATCTTCAAATTTAGCGATCTCTGTCTTTTTCATACGGTCGTTTCTCCTGTTGCAGCTGCATTACTTTGGCTCGACAAGGGGCTTGGCAGACATTTCCACGGGCGTGGTTTCGGCGCAGGGGGCCATTGCGGCCACTTTGCGTGCATACCACGCCGCCCCGGGGGCGGCAGTCACGCCATGTAACAATGCGCTGATCCAGACCGCGTTGATGGCCGTAAAGAGCACGAAATCGGCCAGTTCATGTCCCAAATGATCAACCGCGATCAGCGCAAATAACGCAGTGGCAAGACCGCGAGGGCCGAACCAACCAAAAAACAAACGCGTCAAGGGTGCCGCATCAGTGCCGGTCAGTGAAAGCCATATTGCAAGGGGTCGGAGCACAAACAAGCTGAGCAGTATCAATACCAGCATGGGCCAGCTGAGGTGTTGGATGGCTTCAGGTACCAATGCTGCACCAAGAAGAAAGAAAGCAGCCCATGACAACAGTTGGCCCTCGCTTTCGCCGAATTCATAGACGAACTTGCACCGCCCCTGCACGACATGACCAAATGACAAGCCAGCAAAAAAAGCTGCGATAAACCCATTCCCACCGATCAGACTGGCGGCGAGATAAGCCGTCGCGGCCATTGCAAGCGCTCCAATCCCTTCGAACGGTTCAGCGGTCAATTTTCGCGATTTCGCTGCGAGCAGAGCCTTGCCACCAACAAACCCGACGGCGATGCCGGCAATCGGACCAAGTATGATCTGCGTCAGGCCGAAGAAAAGCCAATCCACCTCGTTTTGCGTTTCGACATGTGCCGTCATGCTGGCAAAGAGCAGCACAGCAGGTAATGCCAATCCGTCGTTGAGCCCGCTTTCGACAGTCAAAGCGCGGCGTGGCCTGGCTGGTATCGCGGGGTTTGATATGACCGCCTGACCCAAAGCGGCATCTGTCGGTGCCAGAATTGCAGCAATCAGGGCCATCGCGACAAGGGGTTGCTCTGGAAACAAGAGCGTTCCGATGCCGGTTCCAAAGAGGATGACGGCTGGCAGGGCGAAAAGAAGCATCCGCACCGGCCAAACATGACGTTGACGCAGCGCGAGCAGATCAATTTGTGCGGCATCCAGAAAAAGCAACACGACCAGGGTGAATTCGGCGACCGGATGAAGCAGTACCTCGCTCTGACCAGCAGCGAAGAAACCCGATACCGAAAGTGCCGCACCAAGTCCGATAAACACCATTGGCGCCGTCAGCAATGAGGCAGATAGCCTGCGCCCGAGGAGGCAAAAAATGGCCGTGGTCAAACCTACGATGAACAATCCGACTGAAATCTTCTCGCCTCTTTTCCGATCTGGCCTTGCCCCTGTCACGTCGTCGAGCGGTCAGGGCCCACAAGTCGCTTAGCCCACATCGAGCCGTCCCAATTGCGTTACAGGATGCACCATATCCGCCTAAGGTCCCAAAGTTAATTTTCGGGCCGATCACATGCAGTGAAACTGGTGCGATGCAATCGAGGACCCAAGACACCAGATGCCAGTTTGATCAGCGACTTTTGTAGGGTGCCACCGATGGGTCGCTTATGCGGACGTCTCCTGCAATCCGTCCTATGGCCGCGCAGAAACCAGTGCGAACCGCGACAAGTGCGGCCTCCCGTTTCCCCAAATGATCGGTTTTGGCGTGATTGTTCGCGTTGCTATTGCTAGGGATAGTGGTCAGGGAGTTCGTTATGACGTGTGAGCGGGTGTAAGACTTGGCGGAACGATGTTCGGATAGATGCGCAATGTGGCCCCGTTGTGAAGGTTGGAACGTTGCTTATCAGCCGTGACTTGTCCGTCCAGACATCACCTCGCACGGGCATGATAGGCCGATGATCTCCCCTCGCATAAGGATCAATCCATGACCGCAGAATTTATGTTCATCACATTCACGCTGTTTCTTGCCGGAATGATTGCCGTCCCTTTTGCGTCCCGTTTTGGACTTGGGTCCGTGTTGGGGTACTTGATCGCAGGCATTGTGATCGGGCCAGTGCTGCATTGGGCTGGCGTCGATGTCGTAGCGTTGCAGCATTTCACGGAATTTGGCGTTGTGATGATGCTGTTCCTCATCGGGTTGGAAATGCAGCCAAAGGTTCTGTGGGCGATGCGGGCCCGGATCTTTTTGATGGGCGGATTGCAGGTTGGCCTGACTACCGTTGGCGTCATGGCAGCGGCAATGTTGTTCGGGCAGCAGTGGACCGTCGCCTTGGCGATTGGCCTGATCTTTGCGCTCTCTTCAACCGCGATTGTAACCCAGACGTTAAACGAGAAGGGGTTGATGCGCAGCGATGGCGGGCAGGCCAGTTTTTCGGTTTTGCTGTTTCAGGACATTGCCGTGATCCCAATGCTGGCCCTGATCCCGCTTTTGGCATTGCCGGAACTGACGGAGGCACTGCACCATGGTGATGATCATGGTGGCGGACACGGCGACGCGGGGTTGAACCTGAGCCTCGTCGAGGGCCTGTCCGGCTGGCAAACTGCCTTGGTCACACTGGCAGCTGTGGGGCTTGTCATTTTCGCCGGGCGCTATCTGACGGGACCAGTGTTTCGCTATGTTGCGGGCGCGCGCCTGCGCGAACTTTTTGTCAGCACGGCGTTGATGTTGGTGGTCGGCATCGCGCTCCTGATGACGATGGTGGGGCTGTCCCCGGCGCTTGGGACGTTTCTGGCCGGTGTCGTGATGGCAAACAGTGAATACCGCCACGAACTTGAAAGCGATATTGCACCCTTCAAGGGCATCTTTCTGGGGGTGTTCTTTATCACCGTCGGGGCCAGCATAGATTTTGCGCTGCTTGGCGAAAATCTGGCACTTATCATTGGTCTGACCCTTGGTTTGATCGCGTTGAAGGCCGCGGTTACGTTTGCGCTTGGCCATGTCTTCAAGCTGAAAGGCGGTGACAAGTGGCTCTTTGCCCTTGGTCTGGCTCAGGCCGGTGAGTTCGGCTTTGTATTGGTGTCCTTCACGGTGGCCAATGCCGTTGTGCCTGCACCGGTTGCCGACATCTTGTTGCTGGTTGTTGCGCTTTCGATGTTGCTCACGCCTGCGTTGTTCATCTGCTACGACAAGCTCATCGCCCCGCGCTATTCTCGCCAACAGGCGCAGGACGCTGATGAGATTACGTCAAACGCAAGGATCATCATCGCGGGGCATGGTCGTTTCGGCGGTATTGTGAACAGGGCGCTTCAAGCCGCTGACTACGAGACAACGGTTATCGACTACAGCAATGAACAACTTAAGATGCTGCGAACCTTCGGCCTTAGTGTCTATTTCGGTGATGCCACGCGGCCCGATCTGTTACACGCAGCAGGCATCGAAGAGGCCAAGATCCTCGTCATTGCCATTGACAACAAGGAAGCCATTACCGAGTTGGCCCGCCATGTCCGGGAACACCATCCACATGTGCATGTTGTAGCCCGTGCGGTGGACCGTTGGCATGTCTATGATCTTTGGGCCGTAGGTTGCCGGGACATCATCCGCGAAACCTATGACAGTTCGATTCGCGCGGCGCGATCGACATTCGAGGCGCTGGGCCATTCGCGCGAGAAGGCAGAGAGTTTGATTGGTGTGTTCGAAGCCTTCGACCGCTCCACAATGCTGGAGATGGCAGAGGCCTACAACATTCACGATCCAAACTCAGAGATGAGCGAATATGCCCGTCTTGTGCGTGAGAATATGGAAGCATGGGAAGCTGAATTGAAAGCAAACATGAAGGACGCGTTGGGGGCGAAGTGACGGTGATGGATTGCGAACCACAGGATTGCTGCGCCCTGTACCCACTTCGCCCCAGTTCCTATGTTTCGACGACGTTTGTTACGGTTTCCCGAAAATAGTCCAGCAGGCCATCTGCCTCGTGAGATAGGATGTAGGTCTGGCTTTTAACTTCCTCTTGTCGGACACCATAGAAGAACTGCTGGTGAAACGACGTCAGATACCAGCCATCGCCCAGTTCAGTGCCGCTGACGGAAAGCGCGCGGGTTCCCTTTGGGAATACCTCTTTGCCCAAACGCCCGACAAGTGTGACAAGAGCTTCCCGGCCTTTTGCCTGCTGCCAGTTGATATCAGTTTCGTCGCGGAAATGGTCGATCCGAAAGTCGATGTCTTCTGCGATCAGCGCGAACATCGTAGGGTCGCCGGCGACGAATTTGGCAATGACTTGTCCGATGACGCTATTTTCAGCATTGATGTCGGGTATGTTCATGATCTTGGGGTCCTTTCATGTGCTTGCACCTGCAACATGTCACCGTAGCGCATCAAAGGTAATTGCTATGTCGTATATGTTTGGTATAGCTAATGGCTATGATAGAGTTAAACCCGCTGCGCTACTTTATCAGCGCATTTGAAACCAGGACTTTCAGTCAGGCTGCGCGCGAAAATGGCGTCAGCCAGCCAACGGTGTCAGCTGCGATTCAAAGATTGGAGGACCGTTTGGGCGCGGCGTTGTTTCAACGCTCAAAATCCGGCCTCGCGCCGACGCCACTTGCGATAAGGCTCTATCATGATTCACTGAAAAGCGTTGCCCATCTGGCGACTTTGGAAGAGCGGCTGCAAGACAAGCCGCAGCAGGTGGTCAGGGTCCATTGCGCTGCTGATATGCTGCTTCACAAGATCACGCCGGGGCTAAATAGTCTGCGGCGATTGACAGCAAACCTGGTCTTCAGCTTTACCGACGATCCACTTGGATGCGACATCGCGTATCTCACCGACACATGCGTCCCGGATATGCATGATTTCATGCTATTGGAAGAGGAGCCGTTTGGTGTCGCGCTTTGGCATTTGCATCCTTTCGCCGCGCTGCCTGGTCTTTGCCTGACAGATATGCGTGATCAGCCTCTCATTCATCGCCCCTATTGCCCGAATGCGGATCGCGTTGATTTGGGCCTAGTTCATACTTCTGCGGTGGCGCGTGCGACGAACGATCCACAACTACTTGATTTGGTTGCGGCAGGACTTGGCATAGCATTCGTGCCGCGATCGCATTGCGAAAACCGCAATGATATTGTCTGGCTTCCGCTACTGGACGCGAAGGCAGGAACCCGAAGGGTTGGTATTTCACATCGAAAATCTGTCTTTGCGGCCGGTTTGGCGGAAAAGCTGGTCAATAGCATCGGGCAATAGAACCTTGCCCATGCCGGCCAACATTCATTTGGGTCGGATGACTGGATCGCCTGCGGTCAATGTGCGAGTCTAAGCGCTTGTTCGCCGCAGAGTGACCCATAGCGACGCTGCAATGATTAACACAGCCCCCGCCCAGAAGCCGGGTTTGGGCAGTTCGTCAAACACGACGTAGCCAACACCTGTGGAGAAGACGAGGCTGGCATAAGCCAGGACGGACAGATACCCGGCCTGCCCATAGCGGTGCGCACGCAGGAAGCAGAATTGCGCGGATTGCGCGAAAACACCAATTGCCAGCAGAATCGGCCATTCATCATGCGGCACAGGTGTCCAGTTCAAGAATGCGAAAGGTGCCATGATGACCGTAAGCCCGGCAGTATAGAACGTCATCATCACCACTGTCGGTGCGGACACCAACCGACGAGTGGTGATCACAGCACCTGTCGCTGCAATGACAACAAGGACCTGTGCGGCCAAGCCCCAGTTATTTTCGGAACCGCCTGGGTCCACAGCGATAATGACGCCAATCAACCCGACACCCGCCGCCATCCAGCGATCACGGCCAATGACCTCTCGTAAAAGCCATGCAGCGGCGATCATGGTCAGGATCGGGCGGGTGAAACTGACGGCTGTGAACAGTGCCAGCGGCAGACGGGCAATAGCAAAAAAGCTTGCGGTCAACGCAACCGCCGAAAATCCGACGCGCAGCGCGTGAAGCCGTAAATCATTCAGTCCCCGAAAGGCCCGATGATACCGCCATATCCACGGCAGCATGAGGACCAAGCCGACGCCAGCACGCAGGAAAACCAATTGAAATGCCGGGTATCCAAACCCTAGCGCCTTAACGATGGACAATGCCCAGATGTTTAGCGCCATATCGGCCAGCAGCCATCCCGCCGCAAGCCCATTGCGGGGCGGATCAGCTGCGTTTGGCAAGCAGGTTCGCCATAAGCCGGAATGCGCCGGGGGTCAGCTTTTCCATCTGGTGATGCAGGATCAGCGATGTATGCACATGCCGCCCATGCCCAACGTCGGCTGACAGCAAAGCCCCTTGCAGCGGCGCCTCGCCCGGGTCGTTCATTGCAAGATGCGGGGTGTAAGCCGCGTCCCAATCCCTGGCGAAATAGAGTCCCCGCTCTTTATGCCAGTTGTCCCAATCAGCGGGGGTAATCCGGTTGGGCTGGTTCAGCAGCGGGTGGTCAGGTGTCAGGTATGTCACTTCGCATTTTTCATCCGTGACGCGCCAGCGTAGTGACGGCTGACCGATCTCAAGCGGGAAGGGGGGTGTTTTTTCCGGATCCCAATTGTCCCAGGGGCGGTGATAAAGGGTCACGAGTGTCCCGCCTGCGCGGATCCATGCGTGGATTCGCGGCATGGCTTCGGTCAATCCGGGCCGGAACTTCATCGCGAAAATGCCAATGACAAGTGTGTCGCAGGTGGCAAGGGTCGCATCCGTCAATGCCACATCGGACAGATCAAAGACAGGTGCGCCCATGCGTGCCAACCAATCGCCGACCCGATCGTTGCCGCCACCAATGTAACCTATATGCACATCCGGCAGCCTCGCCTCGATCACGCGGATTTGGGCCACGGCCGGTATCGCAAGCGCACGGGGCGCAATGTGATCCCGCGTGATGTGCTGGACGGTGCTGGCAGGCTGCCCATCGAGCGTGAGTGTCAAATCGTACAGCCCCGTAGCGGCGTTTTCGGGCACAGTGACGATGAATTGCTCAGCCACTTCCTGTACCGACCAACCATCGGGCACCTGCAGCACCGCCTGCGCGCCGTCTGGTGAAATTGCTTTGGCTGTGATTGTCACGCTGCGGCGATTGCTGGCAAGATTGACCACCTCGGCCATCGGCGACAGTGATGCGGACCGTCGCGGGCTGACAACAGGAGATACTTCGAATGGCATGCTGAGAGTAGCAGTCACCCCCTGTACAGATAGCGCCACATCGACGCAAGGGGCAGTGGGGTGACCTGGCAGGTAGACTGCCGGGTAGGGATCGCTTGTTTCTGCCTCTGGCGACAATGCAACATCAGCACCGTCAACCGCCCAACCGGGCGGGAACCTTGGTGACAGCGCAACCTCCCCTGCTTCCGTCGTGATATCATGCGTCCAGCGCGTGCGATCGCCCGGATGCAAGGCGTCCTGCTCTAGCCCCGCTCGCGCGTCAACGCCTGCGGCAAGGTGAATCACGCGGGATAGCTGCTGATCCTTGCGGGCAAGCTTGTGTCCGATGTCGGCCAGAACCTCTGGCGGGCAACCGGCAACAGCCTTTCGTAGGGTTTGCAACGCGCCGCAGCCATGCTTCAGGACATCCTGTGTGTTTGGGAACGCCGCCAAAGCGGCATCACACGCATCTTGCGCCGCATCAGCGCCCGCAACGTCGAGATCGCGGAGGGTTTGGGCCAATCCTGTTACGAGCGCGTTATCCGGTTCTGCCACATGTGATTGTGCCAGATGCAATGGAAAATCCCGCTCTTCTCCCGGACGCGTCCAACGACCCATCGCCTGCGTGGCATGCATCACCCGGCTTTGTTGCCCAATCCGCTCATAGCTCCAGCCGGTTATCGGATCGCGGCCCTTGCCGGGCACGGTCAGCGTTGCCTTGGGCGGCGGCAAATCATCGTCATAGGCCTGCCCGGCACCCGACCATGCGGGCAGATACATCTTCTTGACCTGCCAGACGGGCAAATTGCTGCCATCAAATTCTGGATCAGCAGCCAAATCCATCACCAAATGCGCTGCTTCGGTCATCGCCCGGTGGTGGCCATGTTGGCCGGGCACATCCAGAAATGTGGGACAAATGATGTCGGGCCGTTCGGTGCGGATAATGTCAACGAAACGTGCGAGCGTTCGCGTGCGGCCCCACTTTCCCAGCGTATCTTCTCCGGATTTGGAGAACCCAAAGTCAAAGATCGTGTCATCCGGACTTTCCGACAGCCAATACATCCGCAGGTCAAGCCGGTCGCAGGCGGCCTCCATTTCTGCCGTGCGCAAGACCCCAAGCGCAGCGGCGCGTTCGGTGCCAAGGTCGTTCTGCCCGCCTTCGCCGCGGGTAGAGCAGGCATAGGAGATGTCGATGCCATCACGAAACCGCATTGCTGCCAACATCGCGGAGGTTTCATCATCAGGATGGGCGCCAGTGTTCATGAAGGATACTGTGGATTTCAAGGCGGTCAGTGCCTGCCAAAGGGCAACAATACGCGGTTGGTCACGTTCCGCGGCAATCCGGGATTGATCTGACAATGGCATGGGTTTCGTCCTTTAGTGAGCGTGGGAAACCGGCAGGCTGAGCGCACGATTCAGGATCAGGGCCGCCGCGCCAAGTGTCGCTGTCATGCGGCCTGACGCGCCACGGATCAGGCGCGGGTGCGGCGCGTTGGGCCGATTTGAAACGGACAGGCTGGGCAAGGTGGTATGTGTAACGAAATGATCCAGCACCGCATCCGGCATAGCGCCGCCGAGGATGACAGCCTGTGGATCAAACAGGTTTTCGACGATCGAAACAGCTTGCCCCAAAGCGTCGGATGCGGTGTCCAGCCATGCCATCAGGTCGGGATCGCGGCGGTCAAAAAATGCGTCAAGCGCGTTGATGTCACGGATGTCTTTACCTGCGGCGTGCATATGCCGTTGCACCGACAAGCGGCTGACTGCGTCTTCCAGTTTGCCATGGGCACCGGGGATCGGAATATGCCCGATTTCGCCCGCATTTCCGTAAGCGCCACGGACCAGTTGCCCTCCGTGCACCAGCCCCAGGCCGAGCCCTGCGCCGAAGTATAGATATGCGTAGGATGTCATGTCCTGCGCTGCGCCGTTGATACGTTCTGCCATGGCGGCGGCGTTGGCGTCGTTGCTCAGCACCACCGGCATCTCGATGGCTTCCGCAAAGAGGGCCTCTGCGTCGACTTCCTGCCAGCCGATCAGGTCCGATCCCATTCCGGCAATACCCGTCAATCCGAATGGTCCGGGCATCACAACGCCAGCACCGAGCATCCGACCGCGTGCCATGGGGGCCGCTTTTAACGCCCGGGCATAGATATCGGCGATGTGACCAAGTACGATTTCGGGATCGGTTTGTGGCAAGGTGACCCGCTCTGTCGTTACTGGACGACCCACAAGATCGAGCAATGCGCCAAAGACTGCATCTGGTCGCACCTCGATCCCGAGCGCGTATCCACCTTCGGGGTTGAGTGCGTATTGGATCGCCGGTTGACCGCGGCCAACGCTTAGCCGCCCCTTTTCCAGTAACATTCCGTCCTGCGACAGCTCTGCGATGATATTGCTGACCGTCTGCGTTGTCAGCGACAGCGCCCGCGCGATTTCGGCGCGGCCGATGGCGCCAGCGTTATGAACCTGCCCCAATACGGCCTGCCGGTTGCGATGTCGCGACCGCTCTGCATTGCTGCCTTGTTGAAGGGGAAGTAGAACCATACTGCTGGATTAACTCAATTCATTTGAATTATCAATCAGGTTGCGTTAACCATTAGCCACAAGTCCGAAAACGGACCGCCACCAACTATGGGAGATTGAAGATGAAAGCGTATTTGAAAGGTCTGGTTCTTGCCGGGCTGACATCCTCGACCGCACTGCTTGCCAGTGCTGCAAGCGCTGTCGAGATCGAATATTGGCAGTATTTCTTTGACGCGCGCGTGGAGGCGATGGAGACCCTGATCGCCAATTTTGAGGCTGCGAATCCTGACATCACAGTCACGATGACGCATTTCCCCTATGCCGACTATCGCACCAAAGTTGCCGCTGCGATCCCGGCGGGCGAAGGCCCCGATGTGGTTCAACTCTTTTACGGTTGGCTCAACGATTATGTGGAAGCAGAGCTGATTCAGCCGCTGCCATCCGATACCTTCCCCGCCGCACAGATCGACGCGGAGTTCTTCCCGATGGTGCAGGCTATGAAGGACGGCGAGAATTATTGGGCGCTGCCGACTGCCGTGCGTTCGCTGGCGCTGTTCTACAATGAACGCCTGTTCGAGGAAGCAGGCATCGACGGTCCGCCCGCGACGCTTGATGAATTGATGGAGACAGCTGCGGCGCTGACGAAAACCGATGCGGCAGGCAATATCACCCAGGTTGGCATCACAGCAGGTATGACGGCGCAAGACCATCATTGGTGGCGCGAAGGGCTGGTACGCCAGTTCGGTGGAGAGCCTTACGTCGATGACTACAAGACTGTGAATTACAATTCTGACGCCGGTATCGCGGCTTTGGGCTTTTACACAGATATGTTCCTTGGCGATTCCCCGGTGAGCGCTATCGGCTTCATGGATGAACCGCAGGCCGCTTTCAAAGCGGGACGCGCGGGTATGCATATTGACGGGTCATTCCGTATCGGATCCCTGAACGGCACGCGCGGGTTGAAATGGGGCGTAACCGAATTGCCCGCCAATGCAGATGGCAACAGGTCGAACTATTCCTCTTACTGGGTGAATGCGATCACCACCAAGGCAGAGGGTGAAAAATACGACGCAGCTGTCAAGTTCATGGAATACATCACCTCTGATGAGGCGATGCAGATCTGGCTGGATACTGTCGGCGAATTGCCCGCAAAACCCTCGGTTGGCATGACGGATGCGAACGCCAATGATGAGATCTTCGGTCCGTTCATTCGTGGTTTGGCCTACGCAAACACCACCAAGTTCGCCAATGAATCCGGTCAGCGCCAGCTCATGGTCGAGATGGTCGAACGTATTCAACTGGAAGGTATGGACCCTGCTGAAAGCCTTGCTATCGCTGCCGAGGCAGAGCAGGCGCTGCTGGACGAATATTACGCCGAATAGAAACGACCCGCCGCCCCGGTTCTCTTCCGCTGGGGCGGCCCTTTTACTCCTGGGGCCGCGCAAATGTACCGCAACCTGACCATCCGCCAGAAACAGATTGTCTGGGCATGGGCCTTTCTGGCGGTGCCGGTGATCTTTTACGCTGTGATTCGTTTTTACCCGACCGGGAACGCGATCCTGATCTCTTTCCAGAACTGGAACCTGCTGGGGGATCGTACCTGGGCGGGGTTAGAAAACTACGCAAAACTGTGGAACGACCCCGTATTCTGGAGGGTTTTCAAGAATACTTTTGTCTACCTGTTGCTGGGGACGCCAATCAGCCTCGTTCTGTCCTTCATCATCGCCTACCACCTGGACAAGCTACGGTTCATGCATGGTTTCCTGCGCGTGCTTTACTTCCTGCCATTCATGACCTCTGCTGTGGCGATGGCATGGGTCTGGCGCTGGTTCTATCAGGATGTGCCGATTGGCCTGTTCAACAACATCCTTGCCAGTTTCGGTATCCCGCAGATCAAGTTCCTGCAGTCCACGACAAACGCGCTGCCTGCGGTTCTTGCCCCGGCTGTCTGGGCCGGACTTGGATTTCAGGTGATCATCTTCATGGCCGGATTGCGGGCGATCCCGGCAAGCTATTACGAGGCCGCCAAGATTGATGGTGTCGGCTGGTTCACCGTGTTGACCCAGATCACCCTTCCGCTGCTCAGGCCCACCATCGTGTTCATCGTGGTCTTTTCATCAATCGGGTTTCTGCGGATTTTTGATCACGTCTTTAACATGACAACAAACAATCCCGGTGGTCCACTGAACGCGACCAAGCCGCTGGTTCTGATGATCTATGACACTGCATTCAACGGCTTTGACATGGGATATGCAGCGGCACAGACCGTCGTTCTGTTCACCATCCTATTGATCGTGTCGCTGATCCAATTGCGCCTGTTGCGGAGCACCGAATGACCGATATCGCCCCTTCTGCCGATACGCTTTTGATAGCAAAGCCAGCACCCCGGTCCCGCAATTTGGGCCAGATTATCCGATGGCTCTTGTTGTTCATCGGCGGCGTTGCGATGGTGATGCCGATCGCCTACATGATCTCAACTTCGTTGAAATGGCCGCATGAGGTCTATAACGTCAACCTGATCCCCAAAGAGCCGACGATTGAGAATTACACCTATGTGCTCGAAGACGGTCGGTTCTACTGGTGGTTTGTCAATTCGATTATCATCGCCACGATTACAACCATCTGTAACCTGCTGTTTGACAGTCTTGTCGGCTACACTCTGTGCAAGTTCCGCTTTCCGGGCCGCCAGATTGTCTTTATCGCGATCCTGTCTACCCTGATGATCCCAACCGAGATGCTAGTGATCCCATGGTATCTGATGAGCCAATCCTTTGGCTGGCTTGATAGCTATTGGGGCATCATGTTTCCGGGGCTGATGACCGCTTTCGGGACGTTCCTGATGAAGCAGTTTTTCGAAAGTGTCCCCGACGACTTCATCGAGGCCGCGCGCATTGATGGTTTGAACGAGCTTCAGATCTGGTGGACCGTCGCGATGCCCTTGGTCAAACCTGCATTGGCCGCATTGGCCATATTCGTATTCCTTGGCAACTGGACCGCCTTTCTATGGCCACTCATCGTCACCAACTCCGTTGATATGTACACCATTCCCGTTGGCCTGTCTGGCTTTGGGGATGAGGCGGACGTTGCCTGGGAACTGATCATGACCGGGGCGGCGATCAGCACCATCCCGACCCTGATCGTTTTCCTGATCTTTCAGCGCTTCATTATCCGCGGTGTGGTCATGGCGGGGCTGAAGGGATGACCGATAACAGCATCTTTCCTGATCAGACCTATAAGGACACAGTCCTTGCGCCGCTGTTCGAGGGCGTCAAAGCCCATTACGCTGCACATATGGCAGCAATCAATCAGGCGCATCTGGTGATGCTGGTTGAGACAGGGATACTGTCTGCAAGGAATGGTCGGAAGATCGCGGCAGCATTGTCCGAGATCGAAGCGGAGACCGACATTTCGGCCCTGCAATATACCGGTGAATACGAAGATTACTTCTTTTACGTCGAGGCGGAATTGCGCCGCCGTCTGGGTGACCTTGGCGGCGCGCTGCATACTGCGCGGTCACGCAATGACATGGATCACACCTTGTTCAAGATGGCCTTGCGCAGCCGCGCTGAGGGTATGCTGACGCAGATCGTGAACCTGACAGATGCCCTTATCCAAAAGGCCCAGGCAGAAGCCAGCACACTGATCGTTGCCTATACCCACGGCCAACCCGCACAGCCCACGAGTTTTGGGCACTACCTCGGGGCCATGATTGAGGTGTTGGGCCGCGATGCAACCCGGCTGGAGGCGGCGATTGATAACCTTGACCATTGCCCCATGGGCGCTGCTGCGATCACCACATCCGGCTTTCCCATTGACCGTGGTCGCATGGCGGATCTTCTTGGGTTTGCCGGTCCGCTTGTAAATTCCTATGGTTGCATTGCGTCCGTGGATTATGTCACGGGGCTCTATTCAGCGATCAAACTCGTGTTCTTGCATCTGGGCCGCGTGATCCAGGATCTCGCCTTTTGGTCCAGTTTCGAAGTGGGGCAGCTATACGTCCCCAACGCGCTTGTGCAGGTCAGTTCCATCATGCCGCAAAAGCGCAACCCGGTACCCATCGAACATATGCGCCATCTTGCATCGGTGACCTGTGGCCGCTGCGATATGATCGCGAACACCATGCATAACACGCCGTTCACCGACATGAACGACAGCGAAGGTGAAGTGCAGCAGGCTGGATACGCCGCCTTTGACAGTGGCGGGCGGGTATTGGAATTGCTGACCGCGTTTCTACCTGCCTGCACAATCAACGAAACCAACGTCAGGCGGAACACCGATGCGGCCAGCATCACGATTACCGAACTGGCCGATACGCTGGTCCGCGACGAAGGGCTGACCTTCCGCCAGGCGCATGAGATCGCAGCCCGGGTTGCCCGCGCCCTGAATGGTACGCCGTTGTCAGAGGGCTATGGCACCTTTCAATCCGCTTTCAATATGGCCACCGATCGGGCCACCACCCTGGACGAGCGCGCATTTCGCACCGCGACCAGCCCCGAAACCTTCGTGGCCCGCCGTGACCGTATCGGCGGACCGGCACCGGCGGCGCTCTCTTCCGCGCTGGCGGGATACATGGCCGACCTCGACCAATTGCGTGCGGGTGCGGCATCCCGCGTCAGCCGCATCCAAGCTGCAGATGAAACCCGCGCCGCCGCCTTTTCCCAATTGCTGGAGACCTGACCTTGGCCAATCTTGCTCTGCGATCCCTGACGAAATCCTACGGCTCAACGGAGGTCCTGCACGGAATCTCTCTTGATGTAGCGGATGGAGAGTTCGTGGTCTTTGTCGGCCCCTCGGGCTGCGGCAAATCCACGACCTTGCGCATGATAGCCGGGCTTGAAGAGACGACATCCGGCATCATCGAAATCGGGGGGCGCGAGGTGAATAACCTTGAACCAAAGGAACGTGATATCGCCATGGTGTTCCAGAACTACGCCATCTACCCGCATATGTCGGTGAAAAAGAACATCGCTTTTGGCCTGCGCTCTTCAAATATGCCGAAACCGGACAAGGAAAAGCGCATTCGGGAGGTCGCGGGTATCCTTGACATGGTTGATTTGCTGGACCGTAAGCCCAGTCAGTTATCCGGTGGACAGCGCCAGCGTGTCGCCATCGGGCGGGCCATGGTCCGCGACCCGGCTGTGTTCCTTTTTGACGAACCACTGTCGAACCTTGACGCGCAGTTACGCACGCAAATGCGCCTTGAGATCAAGAAGCTGCACCAGCGTGTCGGGAACACGATAATCTTTGTCACGCATGATCAGGTCGAGGCGATGACAATGGCCGACCGGATCGTCATCATGAAAGATGGACATATTCAGCAGGTCGGCACCCCGGATGAGGTGTTCCATAGCCCAGCCAACACGTTCGTTGCGCGTTTCATCGGAGCGCCTTCCATGAACCTGCTGGATGGGCATCTTGATGGTGCATCGGTCACCCTTGCCGGGGGGCAGGAAGTCACCGTGCCAGCGTTGCGCGGGGGGGGCATTCGAAAGGTGCAATTGGGCGTGCGTCCGGATGATCTGCACCCTGGCAGCGCCAACCCCATCATCACCGGCAAAGTGACATTGCGTGAGCCTTTGGGTGCGGAGACATTGATTTATGTCGATACGCCGTCAGGTGAAATCATTGCCAAGGCTGACGGGCGCACCCCGCCCCAGGTCGGCGAAACCGTTGAACTGGGGGCAGATCCCGAAAACCTGCATGTCTTTGACGTGGCCAGCGGGGCTGCGCTGTCGTGAAAAAACCTGTCCTCTGCGCCGGGCGACTTTACTGCGATTTGGTGTTTGCCGATGTCCCGCGTATGCCCACACTCGGGACCGAGGTTTTCGCGCCAGGCATGTCACTTCATGCAGGCGGGGGTGCATTTATTACCGGGGCGACTTTGGCATCTCTTGGCCATCGGGTTTCACAATTCTCCGTGCTTCCAGCGCCGCCTTTTGACAGCATTGTATCGGCCGATCTGCGGGCGCATCATGTTGATGTCGCAACTTGCAAACCATCAGAAACAGGCACTGATCCGCAAATCACTGTTGCCATTTCCTGCGAAGGTGACCGGGCGTTTCTTACGCGGAATGACGGCCCGGCAACGCCACCGCTTGAGTCAATCGATTTCTCCGGTTACGCGCATCTGCACATTGGTGAATTGCGGACGCTGCAAGACGATCCCGAACTGATCGACATGGCCCGAAACGCGGGCCTGACGATTTCGCTCGATTGCGGTTGGCAGGACAAGTTTAGCCCGGACGTCGCATCATTGATCGCCGCAGTTGACGTCTTCTTGCCCAATGAGGCAGAGGAGGCGGCGTTGATCGCAATGGGTGTTCCGCAAACCCGCGCGCCCCTGACAGTGGTGAAACAGGGCCAGGCGGGAGCGCGCGCGCGCGGCACCGGCGATGGCTGCTGGATCAGGAACACCGGATCACCTGTTACGGCACTTGATTCCACAGGCGCGGGCGACGCCTTCAACGCTGGATTTCTTTCGTCCTGGCTGGACAATGCGCCGCTGGATTTGTGCCTGTCGGTAGGCAACGCATGTGGTTCCGCAGCCGTTCAGGCGGTTGGCGGAACTGGTTTTCTACAGTAATTCGGCTTTGTTGTTTGTGTGGATGCTCTCTCCTTCGGTGATTGCTTCAACTTCACCTTGGTACATTGCTGTGCCGTCAGATGGGGGCCGCCAGCGCGCGAACACCTTATTCACATTGGCGGGCAATCGTAACAACCCCCGGCCACTTCAACCAGCAGAGGGCGCAAGCCCCGTCAAAATGAAGGCTCCGCTTCCGTGAAACCTTCAAACGCTCCGGCGCGCCGACGTCAGGACGCGGAACGTTGCCGGAATTGTCGGCCTTACCTTGTGCCAACAGAAATGCGAAAGTCAGGCCTCGCTTCACCGCTCAGTCAGTTTCAGCTCAATTCGGCGGTTCTGGGCCCGCGCTTCGGGAGTGTCGGCTGGATTCAACGGCTGGAATTCACCAAAACCGTTTGCCGCCAGCCGCGCCGGTGAGAAACCCAGTTCCTCGGTCATATAACGTACCACAGATAGGGCCCGCGCCTGACTTAGTTCCCAATTATCGCGGAAGCGGCTGCTGCTGCCAACAGGGATGTCATCGGTATGCCCGTCCACGCGGATAACCCAATCGATACCCGGCGGGATGTCATCCGCGATTGACGCTAAGATGCCGGTAATGTTGAGAATTTCATCTTCGCCCAACGTTGACAGAACGGCGCTGCCCGGTTGAAACAGGACCTCCGAAGAGAATACGAACCGGTCGCCCTCAACACGCACCCTGTCCTGACCTTCAAGAACCTCACGCAGTTGGCCGAAGAAATCAGATTTGAACCGGGCAAGGTTCTGCGCCTCGGCGGCCAGCCGTTCGGCCTCTTCAGCCAATCGAGCGGTCTCTTCTTCCAGCCGCACGCGCTCTGCCTCTTCCAGGGCGCGGCGTTGCCGTTCTTCGGACACGACACGCGCGAGAGCCGTGTTCAGTTGCGCCCCAAGCGTTTCAATTTGCACCTGCGCTTCGCGGTCGGCTTCCTCGGCAAGGTTCAGGAGCGATTGTAGAGTGCCGACCTGCGTCCGAAGTTCTGTGACCTGTTCGTTTAGCAATGCGACCTGTCGTTGGCTTTCCGCTGACAGGGCTTCCTGTTGGGCGAGCGCTTGATTTGCCTGCGCAAGCAGGGCGGCCTGACGTTCCGTTTCCGTGACCTGACTGTTCTGGGCGCCTTCTGCGCGAGACAGGGCGGCAACGGCCTCTGCCAGTTGCGCATTCAGGTCTTCGCTCTGTGCGTTCGCCTGCGCGGCTACTGCCTCGGCCTCACGGCGGGCACGTTCTGCCTCTGTCAGGTTTGCGTTGATTTCGTCGCTGGTCGCGCGGATTGTCGCCAGCTCCTGGTCCAGTTGCGCGCGCGCAGCCTGCGCTGCTGCGAGTAGGGTCAGCGTTTCCTCCGCTTCCTTGCGTTGCTCTTCGAGGTTGAGGGTCATTGCCGTCAATTCCGTATCCGCGTTGGCAAGACGTTCGCGTAGCGCCTCGGCGGCGGCGGCATCTGCCAAACCTTCGGCCTCAAGGGCCGTTATCGTTTCGGATTGTTCGGAGTTCTGGGTTTCGAGATCGGCGACCAATGCCTCCAACGCCTCGCGGCGGGCGGCGGCGAGGCGGGCGGCCTCTGTGCCAGCGTCAATTTCTGATCGGGCCTGGGCAAGGGCGAGGTTCAACGCTTCCTGCTCGGATATGAGGTCAGACTGCTCGGCGAGTAAACGTGTCTGTTCGTCTTCAAGTGTCGCAATGCTGTCAGCGGCCTGTGCATTGTCGGCCAGCAAGCCCGCAACCTGTGCTTCGAACCGGGTGATTTCCGATTGCGCTTCTGTAAGGGCCTGATCCTGCTCGGCACGTTCTGCGATCAGCGCGGCAATCCGGCTGGCCTGTGCTTCGGCTTCTGTTGCGGCAATGTCCAGATTGGCAGCCAGATCGGCGCTGCGCTCGCGCTCTATCCCCAATGTACTGCTAAGCGCTGCAATCTGGCCGCTAAGCGCGTCAAGTTCATCCTCTTGCCCGGTAATGGTTTCGCGCAGGACAAACTGGATCACCATGAAGATGGTCAGCACAAACATCAGGACCAGCAAAAGCCCTGTCATCGCATCGACAAAGCCAGGCCAGATGGCGTTCTGAAAACGGTTGGATGATCTTCGGCTTAGCGCCATGGATCAGGTCCTGTCTTTGATCACGTTGGTCAGGGTGATTATCTCCTGCCGCAGATCGCCGACACTTTCCTGCCGACCTGCCGACATTTCTTCGAGGATGCGCAACAGCTGCACATCAATCGACCGCAGCCGCATCCGGCTTTCTGCGTCAATCCCCTCCATGCCGCTTTCATCCAGCTTCTTAATCAACATCTCCTGCCCTTCGGCAACACGGGTCAGTAACGCCTCGGTCTGATCCCGTTCTTTGATCTGCGACATCTCAGTCATCGACGTCGCCAGACTGGCAAAGCGTTCTTCGTTCGCTTCCCGGTCAGCATCCATCTGGCCCATGCTCATCTGGATCGTGTCCATCAGCTCGCCCAGTTGATCGACAAAGGCAGCCATCACGCCGCTGTCAGCGCCGCTTCCCCCCTCGTCGCCTTCCAAACCGACGCGGGTTATTGTCGACATCCATTCCTCAAGTTCGCGGTAGAACCTGTTCTGTCCATGGCCCGCAAAGAGTTCCAGCAACCCCACGACAAGGGATCCTGCCAAGCCTAGTAGAGAACTAGAGAACGCAGTGCCCATGCCCCCTAACTGGCTTTCAAGGCCTGATTGCAGCCGGGCGAAGATGTCAGCGCCGTCTTCACCATCACCGGGATTGAGTGACCGTATGGTTTCGACAAGTGCGGGCACTGTTGTGGCCAGCCCATAGAATGTCCCCAAAAGCCCAAGGAAAATTAGAACGTTGCCAATATACCGTGTTATTTCCCTGTCTTCGTCAATCCGTTGCGCAACAGAGTCCAGAATTGACCGGCTGGACGAAGAGGAGATTTGTGTGCGCGCGCCCCGGGATCGCAGAAGTGTGGCCAACGGAGCCAGTAGGGAAGGTGCGGCGACATAGGAGTGCCCGCCGGCGTCACGGGCGAACCTTTCGATCCAGCGCACTGATTTGATCAGGAGGAAAACCTGATTAAAACAAGACAAGACCCCCAGCACAAAAACGGCCAGGATAACCCCATTGAGATAGGGGTTTGAGTTGTAGATCGCGATGATCTGGGCCTGCCCCAGATAGAAGCCAGCCCCAATCAGTCCGATCACCACAAACATAAAGAGGATCTGGCGGATCGGTTGTGAGAACTGTGGTTGCGCCTTGGCTGCCTTTTTGTCGGACACGGGCTACCTTATCTTTTGTTACTGCTCTCCACCCGCATAGGAGCATAGGGGCAGTCGGCAAAAAACCCTAGCAAAATCGCGGTTTGGGTCATGTTGCCGTCAGGGCACGCACCCGCTTGACCAGCCAATCCATCTCCGCGTCCCTGATCCCAAGTTCTGTCAGGTGTTCGGCGGTATTAAAAAGGTATTCGGTGTTGGGGCCACGCCCACCGATGGCGCGGGCTATCATCTGTGCCTGCCTTTCCAACGGAAACTGGCAATATTGCACGTGATCGGGATCGATGACGTAAGCAAGCGCGTCGATCTTGCTGTCATCGTCGGCAGTCAGTTCGACGTGTTTTTCAACATATGCCGATGAAATCAGTTCGCGTTCACGCAAGGCCGCAAGGACGCTGTCGTGTTCGGCATCGGCGACTTGAAATGCCATGCCGGTGCATTGGGCGCCTGCCTGCGCATCAAGGGCGAGAACCAGCCCGGGATCATCTTCGGTTCCGCGATGGTGGATGGACAACATGCAAAAACTTCGATGATAGCCGAAAAGCCGCGCCTTTGTCATACGTGCGGGCGTAAATCCGGGGTTCCACAACAACGACCCGTACCCAAAAACCCAAAGCGACATTATGTTCTTTCCATTTTCCCGCGCCCTATAAACACCCGCGGAAGGAAGTTGTCACGCGGCGATGGCGTGGTCACCCATCCTGTGTCGAGGTTGCGGGGATCTTATCACCAAAGATGGCTGACTTATGGTGCTGCAGGTAAATTTTCAGCCAAGGGGTATATTTGTCCGGGTGCGAACTCACATCAGCCGTGAGGTCATCAAAGCCAATCCAGCGGATCGCCATCACCTCATCAGGGTTGGGCGTAATCTTCAGGCCGTCGGGGGCTTCGGCCACATAGACATCGACCAGTTCATGTTCGATCATCCCACCACCCACATTGGCCCGGTATTCGATTTGGTCCCTGTAGTTGGGCTGAAGCCCCCTGATTCCCAATTCCTCGTCCAACCGCCTGATTGTGCAATCGGTCGGGTCTTCGTCCCAAGCGGGGTGTGTGCAGCAAGTGTTCGCCCAAAGGCCGGGTGTATGGTACTTGCCCAACGCTCTTTGCTGGATCAGGACATTGCCTCTGTTCATTACAAAAACGCTTACGGCTTTGTGCTTTAGCCCGCGTAGATGAGCGTCCAGTTTTTCTACAGGTTTGAGGATGCCGTTTTCCCAGGCGGGGATCATGGTAGCTATTTGCATTGGCGTCGCCATACCCGTGTTGGTGCCTTGTTCGTTCATATCTTATTGGTCCACTTTTGTGCGCTGCCGTCATACGGGTTTTGCGCCCCTTGGAGAAGCATGAAAACAGTTCCCTAGGGCGCAGGTGATTAATCTTTGACACCCCGACGGAGCCACCCAAATGCACTTCTGAGGTACAGTTGGCCATTTTCGGCAACCGGTGTTCCATGCGCCATAATCACCCCCTTGGTTTGCCATTCAAGGATCTTGGCGATGGCACCGCGTGCTGCAGATCTGTTGACAAAGGCCGTGCGAAATTTGCGTGGCACAGTCGGGGTGGGTTCGGTCATCAGGTCCAGCTTGGCAATGACCCTGCGCCAGCCGGTATGCCAGTCAGATGGGAATTGTTGCAACAAATCCGCGAAGATCGCAGTGCGACTAGCAGTGTGAAAGAACACATATTCGGTTGTGATCACGTTACCTAAGACGCCCACCTGTTCGATTTGCCCAGCCCATGCGGTGGGTGGCTCGTCGGTCAGGTCGGCGTCGAAAGTCAGATCCTTCCGTTTTTCTCGGAGGTTAGGTGGCGCATAAGTTGCGGCGTTGGGATATGCCTGCTGCCATGTGCTGATCGAGATGTGATGCAGGCTATTTGGCGCGATGATGTGTTGCACCGGACCAATTGTGTCGACTGCTTCGCGCAGCGTCTCCGTTAGAGGGATTGGCGACCAGATGAATAGTCCGCCGTCATCAAGCTTGATAACGGCACAGCGCGTGGGATAACGAAACCCCAGCACTGTTGCCTCGCCGTGATCAGCGAGCCAGATATTTGTTCCGAACTGCTGTAGCATTGCGCGCCGCCCATCGTTTCATCGGACAGCATGCGTTTCACCAACAAGACCTGCAAGGGGCGACTCATCAGCCCTTTGATTGTTGCTGATAGCGCTTGCGAGTGCGTTCGAATGCCCTGACCAGACGTGGGTCAGTTGCGCCCAGCATTTTGATTTGCTCAGCGAAGGCTTCTTCGCTTTGGCCATAAAACGCCTCGGCAGCGTCGTTCGGTTTCATGATAACACGTTCCGTTGACATAATCGCACTCCTAACACTAACTCTCCTGATCTTCACGTCGTTTGAGGCATTATTCAGGCAAAAAATGCGTTTTTTGTCAGAAAAACCTGTCAAAAATAGGTATTTTTGGAACAATTTGTCCTATTACTTTCATGGCTGGTGCGTTGCTCACCCCTTGGTTGTCAGTTTGAATTGATGCTTGTCATTGCTTCGAAACGATCGCAGAGTTTTACCAAAGCGCTTTGAGGGGGGCGATGGCTATGACAATTCGCGCGACAGTATGGGGGGAAAACGTCCATGAGCAGGAGAACAAGATTGTTGCGGACTTATATCCAAGCGGCATTCATGGGGCGATTGCCAATTCGTTGAACGCGGCAGGCGGCGTTTCAGTGTCGACGGCCACATTGCAAGATCCCGAACATGGTCTTACGGCTGCGCGACTTGCGGAGACGGACGTTTTGCTCTGGTGGGGGCATGCCGCCCATGGTGATGTGTCTGATGAGGTCGCAAACCGGGTGGTTGAGGCTGTTTGGTCGGGTATGGGGTTTATTGCGTTGCACTCGTCCCACTTTGCCAAACCCTTCAAAGGGCTGATGGGAACCCCCTGCAATTTGACATGGCGGGAGGCGGGCGAACGTGAACGCATCTGGCTGACCTCGCGCAACCATCCGATCGCCGCAGGTCTGCCCGATCAGTTCGCTTTGGAAAACGAAGAGATGTATGGCGAACCATTTGGTGTGCCTGAGCCGCTGGAGACCGTGTTCATCAGTTGGTTCCAGGGGGGTGAGGTGTTCCGATCCGGGCTGACGTATAAGCGTGGTGCGGGGAACGTCTTCTACTTTCGCCCGGGCCATGAAACCTATCCCACCTATCACGATCCCAATGTGCAGCGGGTTCTGCAGAATGCGGTCCGCTGGGCCTATAATCCGGCCCGCCGCGTAACAAACCCGACAGATGCGCCCAATGTGCCGGTGGACACAGCGTTGGAACCAATTGAGGAACGCGGGCCCAGGTTGCATCAAGATGGCGAGGCAGGTTTCCGTTGATCCGTGTTTTGATCCTTGGGACTGGCGGCATGGCCAACGCGCATGCGGAAGCCTATGCCGCGATGGATGGCGTCTGTGTTGTGGCTGGAGTTGATACCGATCAGGCAAATCTTTCTGCTTTCCAAGATCGCCATAACGTCGCGCACGGTTTTTCAAGTGTTAGCGCTGCCTTGGCATGGGGTGAATTTGATGCCGTGTCGAACGTGACCCCGGATGCCGTCCACCACAGGACGACAATGCCATTGTTGGCCGCTGGTAAACATGTGCTATGTGAAAAGCCGCTTGCTACAAACCATCAAGATGCCATGCAAATGGTGCAGGCCGCGCGCGCTGCCGGTGTCGTCAACATGGTCAATCTGACCTATCGGAATGTACCAGCCTTGATGCATGCCGCAAACTTGGTGGCCCGCGGGGACATCGGTGAGGTTCGGCATTTTGAGGCATCCTACCTTCAAAGCTGGCTGACACAGGATGCTTGGGGCGATTGGCGGACGGAGGATCAATGGCTGTGGCGCCTGTCAACGGGGCATGGCTCATTGGGTGTTCTTGGGGATGTGGGTGTCCATATTCTGGACTACACGACGTTTGCCGCCGGATCGGACGCCCAACAGGTATCCTGCCGCCTGCAAACGTTTGCGAAAGCAGACGGTGATCATATAGGTCCTTACAGATTGGACGCAAATGACAGCATGACAATGCATCTTGCTTTGCAGAACGGGGCCATTGGCGTCATCCATGCCAGCCGGTTTGCCAGCGGTCATATTAATGACCTGAAGTTGCGCTTGTTTGGAACAATCGGGGGCCTGGAAGTCCGATTTGAAGCAGAAGAAAGCGTATTGCGCGCCTGTCTCGGAGAAGATTTGAAAACAGGCCGGTGGACTGAGATATCAACCCCACAGGTCAAGACAAACTTTGCCCGGTTCATTGATGCCATTCGGGGCGAGACAACCGTGCAGCCTGACTTTTGCAGAGGCGCGGCGTTGCAGCGGGTCTTGGAACTGGCGGTAGCCTCAAACACAGATTCGTTTTGTAATCAAGTCGTCTGACGGGACCACCGTACGGTCGATCTCTTTGACTTTAACACGTTATTAGGGTTGAGTTTGAAGATGCTATTTCGCGCTTACGTGGTGGGAGACTATTATGATTGCCAATTCGCTCAACCGAAAGTGTAGTGTTTCTCGCGTCACTTCGATGAAATGCGTCTCATTTGCATACAATTTGGAAAGACTCATTTGCTATCTGATGCAGCGTTTGCGTGGATATGATGCCTGTCTCGTATTGGGCACATTGAAGCAAATGCCAGGCCCGAAGCTGAGAGTTTGCTAATGAAAGAGATACTTGTTCCACTTGCTCCGGCCGATATCATCGACCAACTCGCACAACTCAAATTGCAGTTGGAGGCGGCCGCAGACCCTGATCTAATGGCTCATTTTTCCAAGCAAAGGCGTTTGTTGCTATCTGCGATAGACCGTCTTTTGCCGGGGGATGATGTGCAGGCGGCAATGCATGACCTTCTTTATGAAGTATATGCCGACTTGCAGACCTTGGAGGGCGATATGCGCGATTGTGAAGCACGATCCGATTTTGGCCCTGCATTTGTGGCTTTGGCTCAGTCATATCTGGCGACATTACAGCAACGTGATGCACTGAAGTCTGAATTGGCTCGCCAGTTGCTCCAAGCCGGGTCGCATGCGGGCGTTTCCTAGAAAATTCACGCATTTAGGTCAAATTGATCCCTTAAGCTCGCTTTCATTTCCTGCCTGATATCACCTGACCAGGGTGAACAAGAGGTGGTAAAATGAGTGTGGGATCAAACGCACCAGTCATTATCAAACGCAAGAAAGTTGTCGGCGGTGGCGGGCACCATGGCGGTGCATGGAAAGTGGCCTACGCTGATTTTGTGACGGCGATGATGGCGTTCTTCATGCTGATGTGGCTGTTGAACGCGACGACAGAACAGCAGCGCAAAGGCATTGCAGACTATTTTTCACCAACGATCCCGATCAATCGTGTCTCTGGTGGTGGTTCAGGTGCGTTTGGCGGCAATAATATCTTTACCGAAGATTCGCTTGCACAGAGCGGAACTGGAATTAACCAGCCAACAATTGGCATGAACCCCCTCCGCTCCGAAACACAGAGCGACGCTGAAAGTGACGCGGTAGCTGCATCGCAAGTCGCCGCCTTGCGTGACCTTGAGGCGGTATTGTTTGGTCAAGGCGGCGAAAGCATGACGTCAGAACGGGCGTTGCGCCATATCGTTACCCGGTTGACTGACGAGGGTTTGGTGATCGAGATTTTTGACCTGCCACAGGCTACCTTGTTTGTCGCGGGCAGCGTGGAGCCGACGCCCGTCGCCCGCGAAATCGGCGCCATTCTTGCGCGTCTTTTCCAAAGCGTAAGTAATCCGGTCGCAATCAAGGGGCATCTTCAGGCGAAGCCGATCCTTGCCGTTGATAATCCGCTTTGGGAACTGTCGACAGGCCGGGCGGCCCAGATGCGGCTACTTCTTGAGGAGGGCGGTCTTGATCCCTTGCGCATTGCGCGGATCACCGGGGTTGGTGACAGGTCGCCGGCTGTCCGGGATTCAACGGCCCCACGCAACAACCGGGTTGAGGTCGTTTTGCTTCGGTCAGATCGGTAGGGGAATATGGATTGCATTTTACGTGTTAGGACGACGTTAAGCCCGTGTCGTTAGGCAGGAGAGGACTTTGACGTCATCCACGAAGCAGAAAGGCTGAAAATGACGATTTCCTCTTCCCTGAACGCAAGCGTTGCGGGTCTTGCCGCGAATGCATCACGCTTGGCGACCATCTCGGACAATATCTCAAATTCTGCGACCTACGGGTATAAACGCGCTTCAGCAGATTTTCAGTCTATGGTGATCCAAAGTGGTCAGGGCACCTATACGGCGGGCGGCGTGCGCACCACCACATCCCGGTTGATCGATGAGCGCGGCGCACTTGTTTCTACATCGAATCCAACGGATCTTGCCGTGCGTGGGCGGGGTATGCTGCCCGTGACGTCAGAAACATCTGTGGCTGTAAACAATGGGGAGAGTCCACTCTTTCTGACGACAACGGGATCTTTCAGGCCGGATGCGCAGGGCTTTCTACGCACGCCTGGTGGGCTGGTTTTGCTGGGCGTACCGGCGGCTGCGGATGGTACGATTCCCAACTACCCCAGAGACTCGATTGATGGCCTTGTGCCCGTGCAAATCAATGCAAACCAGTTCGCCGGGGAGGCGACAACCCGCGTTGATCTGTCTGTCAATTTGCCGGCGACATCGACACGGGAAGATTCGGCAGGCGATGTTGAAAGCTTGTCGGTTGAGTATTTTGACAATCTTGGTGCGTCATCCAATCTGAACTTTTCGTTCACGCCAACTGTCCCCGCCAATGGCGCGTCGAATGAGTGGACTATGGTTATCAGCGATAGTGAGACCGATGTGGATGCAAACGGCATCCCCGATGTCGTGGGTGAATATACACTACTATTTGATGACAGCCGCGGTGGTGGCGGTACTTTGGCCAACGTTGATTTCGCAAATCCGGGAGCGCCTGTTGGCGGGCCTTACGACCCGGCTACCGGCATTTTGACGATCGCTGTTGAGGGCGGCCCTATGGAGATCAATATCGGTGAGTTGGGTAGTTCAATTGGGCTGACGCAATTGTCCGATGCGTTTGCGCCAGTTTCGATTTCCAAGAACGGCACGCCCGTGGGCAGTTTGACTTCGGTTGAAGTCGACCAGAATGGATTTGTGCGCGCTTCTTTTGATATTGGGATCAACCGGGTATTGTATCAGATCCCGCTGGTCGATGTGCCCAATGTCAATGGATTGGAAACGCTCGATCAGCAAAGCTACCGAGTCACCCCCGAAAGTGGGACCTTCTTTCTTTGGGACGCCGGTGACGGACCTACCGGCGACTTCGTGAGTTATGCATTGGAAGAATCCGCCACCGATGTAGCGGGAGAGTTGACAGAGCTGATTCAAACGCAAAGAGCCTATTCATCGAATGCCAAGGTGATCCAGACCGTCGATGAGATGCTGCAGGAAACAACCAATATCAAACGATAAAAGGTAATCCGAGATGAGTATTTCCAGCGCGCTCAGCAATGCAATGTCGGGGCTTACCACGACCTCTCGTATGGCCGAAATTGTGTCGTCCAATCTTTCAAACGCACTAACTGACGGATATGGGCGCAGGTCACTGGAACTCAGTGCTCGTCAAGTAGGCGGCTTGGGGGCCGGTGTACAGATTGACGCTGTGACCCGCTTTGTGGACGCTGGACTGCTGGCGGACCGTCGTCTCGCGGATGCAGCATTGGCTGGACAAGACCGCAGCGCGCGCATGTTGGTTCGGCTTGAGCAGGCCCTTGGTGGACCTGACGACGCAGCGGGCCTCGGGGCGAAGCTGGCCCGATTCGAGCAAGCTTTGATTGGCGCGAGCAGCGACCCAGCATCGGAAACGAGATTGAATGAAGTTTTGTCGCGCTTGACCGACATCACGACTACTTTGCAGGGCAACACCAAAACGATCCAATCATTGCGGCAGGAAGCTGATGCAAGAATTGCTGGCGACGTAGAAGCGCTGAACGCGGCGCTTTTGCAGGTCGAGGCGATGAATGCAGACATCCTGCGACTACGGTCGACGGGAAATGACGTCAGTACCCTGTTGGATTCACGGCAGCAGGTCGTAGACAAGATTGCCGATATCGTTCCGGTTCGGGAAATGTCCCGTGATAACGGGACAATCGGATTGATGACGACGACCGGAACCACTCTCTTGGATGGGCGTGCGTTGCAATTCGGGTTTGAGCCAACGCCCACAATAGTAGCTGATATGACCCTTAACTCGGGGGCTTTGGCTGGCATAACGCTTGATGGCGTCCCGCTTGATTCAGCAACCGGTATCGGTCGGTTGGACGGCGGTTCATTGGGTGCGTCCTTTGCGCTGAGAGACCAGACTTTGGTTGACGCGCAAAATGCGTTGGATGGCATTGCCGCCGATCTGATTGCGCGATTTGAGGATCCAACCAGCGATCCTACGCTTGGGCCGGGGGATGTCGGCCTGCTGACAGATGAAGGGGGTCCGCTTGATTTTGCCGATATTGACGGGCTTGCCGGGCGCATAGACGTAAACCCGGTCATAGACCCGGCACATGGCGGGATGCTGAGCCTCGTTCGGGATGGCTTGAATGCAGCGACCCCGGGTCCGGTTGGAAGTGCCTCACAGCTGGATCGCTGGGTCGATGCACTTAGCGTCGCGCGAGCAGACGTTCCCGGTAGTAATCTTCGTTCGGCGGCGGGCCGCGTGGCAGATTTCACATCGCAAATTGGGCTCACCCGACTGAATGCCGAAGAAGACCTCAGCTTCACATCAGCGCGTTGGGACACGCTGCGCGAAGCAGAATTGACCAATGGGGTTGATACCGACCAGGAACTGCAGACGCTAATGCGGGTGGAACAAGCCTACGCGGCCAATGCAAAGGTCATCCAAACTGTCGATTTCATGATGCAACGCCTTATGGAGATTTAATACATGCCCCTGACTTCTGTAGGTGATGGTGCTCAACAATTTTTGACGATGCGCAATGGTGGGGCAATCAAAACGGAGCTTTTTCGCCTTGCGGAGAGCCTCTCGACAGGTCGCGTGAATGACATCACGGCTGAACTTGGCGGCGACACGAACCGATTGTCCGGCATCAACTATAGCCTTGCTCAGATAGACGGATTTGCGCAGGTGGTCAGCGAAACCAGCCAGATGCTGGCGGGTATCCAGACGGTTCTGGGGAAGGTCGACACCGTAAGGAGCGACACGGGTGCAAAGCTGTTGCTGCTGAGCGATGCAAGTACAGGCGCACAGGTCGATGAGGCAGGACGCGCTGCTCGAAGTTCATTCGAGACCATCGTAGATACGCTCAACACCCGGCTGGCTGATCGTTCTTTGATGGCCGGAACCGCTGTTGACAGGATGCCGCTTGCATCCGCCGAGAGCATGTTGGCCGACATCACTGCATCATTGGCTGGAGCGACGACTGTCGCAGACATCACAACCGCGATCGATACATGGTTCGATGATCCCGCCGGAGGGTTCGCAACCATGGGTTATCTCGGCGATAGCGGCGCACCGTTGGAAAGGCGCGTTGCTGAACACAGGAAATTTCAGATCGATGCGCGCGCCGATGATCCTGCGCTCCGCGATGTTTTGAAGGCGACAGCCATGGCGGCCATTGCCGAAGATGTCGCCATTCTCGATATTGAGGCAAAATCTGACCTTCTTCGGGAAGCTGGTGAGCGATTGTTTGCATCCGCTACCGGGATTGTCGCGGTGCAGGCACGTATTGGTTTTGCCGAAGCTGCCATCGAACAGACGGAGGTCGAACTGAATGCCCAAAAAACTGCGTTGGAGATCTCGAAAAACGACTTGATCTCGGCAGATCCATTTGAGACGGCGTCTCGTCTGCAAAACATCCAACTGCAACTGGAAACTCATTACAGCGTTACCGCCCGCCTCTCTCGATTGAGCCTTTTGGATTACATCTGATGCGATTTCGTTCATTCCTTGCTGTTTTATTGATGGTCATGCCTATGCTGGCTCAGCCAGCACCTATTCGGATTAAGGACCTTGTGGAATTCGATGGCGTCCGTTCGAATGACCTCGTCGGATACGGGTTGGTTGTCGGGTTGAACGGCACGGGCGATGGCTTGCGAAACTCACCATTCACTGAAGAGATGCTGAGCAATATTCTGGAACGGCTTGGTGTTAATGTCACGGGAGAGCAGTTCCGCCCCAAAAATGTGGCAGCCGTCCTTGTCACGGCGAGTCTGCCACCGTTTGCCCGCGCTGGAAGCCCATTGGATGTGACGGTTTCTGCGATTGGTGACGCAAAGAGCTTGCTTGGTGGGACTTTGATCATGACGCCATTGAATGCGGCCGATGGCGACATCTACGCCGTTGCGCAAGGCACAATCATCGCCGGTGGAGCGTCCGCGACCGGCGATGGGGCGACTGTCGTTCAGGGTGTTCCTACATCGGGTGTTGTTCCTTCGGGTGCAACTATCGAGCGAGAGGTCGCATTTGACTTCGCTGGCATGACGTCCCTTCGTTTGGCGCTTCGGACACCTGATTTCACAACGGCCGGTCGCATCGAGCAGGCAATCAATCAAAACTTTGACAGACAGGTTGCCGTGATGCTGGACGCAGGAACCGTTGAATTGAATATCGGTGCAACAAGAATGCCGTCGCCGGCCCACGCTCTTGGCCGGATTGAGAATATTCTGGTGGAGCCGGAGCGCCGCGCGCGCGTTGTTGTTGATCAAAGATCGGGCACAATTGTCATGGGCGACGACGTCAGGATCAGCCGTGTCGCAGTAAGTCAGGGGAACCTGACGCTAAGGATCCGAGAGACACCTCTTGTGGCACAACCAAACCCCTTCTCGCCGGGAGAAACGGTGGTCGTTCCTCGAACGGATGCCACGCTTGTTGATGAGCCCGGTATCGGCTTGGCGGAAATAGACGAAGGGACTTCATTGAGTGAAGTTGTTGCGGGTCTCAATGCGCTTGGTGTTGCACCACGCGACATGATCGACATTCTCAAGAGCATTAAGGCAAGCGGCGCGCTCCATGCCGAGTTTGTTGTGAGGTGATAGCAGATCCGCAGGGCTGTGAAATAAAATGCACGTCACATGTTTGGCGCAAGACTTTGCTTAGGGAAAACACCCGTAAATGCGATGTCGCTCTTACTGTTCGGGATGGGCAGCCTTTACTCGCCATGCAAGATTGCCAAGCCGTGGAACATGGAGCTAGCGCCTGCAACGAAGCGGTCAATGCATCGCGACACTCAGGCGGAGCGCTTTGGCGATGGTGTCGCTAGTATCACCGACGAAGCCATATCGAGACCAAAATGCATTGTATGAAACTACAGCGTCTTGATGCAGGGTTTTGCGCGACCAGCCGCAGGGCGGATCAATGGTGCGATCCTTTTGGAAAAGTTGACGCTACAAGTTTCTCTTGAGGCGTTGCAATTCACCTGTCGCTCAAGCGTGGGGCTTGGACCGATGGTTAGCGGAAGTCCAGATCGCCTTTACCATGTTGAACCGCGACACCGCACCAGGCAGAGCATTTTCCCGAGCCTTTAGGGAAAACCGCCCCCGAGAAAAAGAGCGCGCCGTTCATCCGATTTGCGCCACAAAACCCTTCGGTAACCCGGCCTTTTTGCAAAACCAAATGCAGAAAAGCAAAACCGCGTTGTGTGGCGCTGCGGGCACGTTGGACGATGCCGGCTCTATCCGTATCCGCGGACGAGGCTGGATGCGATCAGGCCCCAGCCATCTGCGACAACGAAGAACGCCAGTTTAAATGG
The DNA here is from genome assembly GCA_947500055.1 of uncultured Paracoccaceae bacterium. Classification (GTDB taxonomy): domain Bacteria; phylum Pseudomonadota; class Alphaproteobacteria; order Rhodobacterales; family Rhodobacteraceae; genus Yoonia. The sequence continues at coordinate 230,574 of CANMQO010000002.1, read as the reverse complement.
GAGTGAAACTATCGCAGGCGGCACCATCATCATCCCCATCGACATCAGAACGGCCGCAACCACGAGGTCGATGATCAGGAATGGGATGAAAATGAGAAAGCCGACTTGAAATGCTCTCTCCATCTCGCTGAGCAAGAATGAAGGGATGACAACTGACAAAGGCGCCTCATTGGATGGGGTGGTAACCGGAACATCGGGGCGTAGCTCCGCAAGTGCAACGAATGTGTCCACATCAATGCGGTCAGACATGAACGCCCGTAGTGGCTCCATGGTAAGGATGAAAGATTCTTCGAGCGAAATGCTGTTGTTTAAGAGGGGATCGATGCCACTGGACCAGGCCTCAACAAAAACCGGCTCCATTACGAAATAGGTCAGGAACATTGCCAGGCTGACAAGCAGCATGTTGGGTGGTGATTGTTGTAGTCCGATTGCTTGGCGCAGGATGGCGAAGACGGTCACGATAAATGGGAAGCAAGTTACCATGATGGCGATGCCAGGAACCAAGCTAAGTACGGTGATCAGGAGCAGTAATTGGACTGACCGCGTCGCAAGCGAACCATCATCACCGAAGTTGATTGCAATATCCTGTGCCAATGCAGGCCCTGCGAGCGCGATGGCAATAATTGCCCCCAGGCAACGAAACCTCCACATCTAGGGCATTTCGCGGGTGTTTGTTGCAACTTCAGTGAGACGGACGGCCAACTGCCCCGGTTCGCCCCCATCCATTTCCTGCAACTCACCACGTGCAATAAGTCGGTCTCCCACATAGAGTTCGACGGGATCTTCGATCCGCCTATCCAGTGGCAGAACAGCATTTTCGCCGAGGCTAAGCAATTCGCGGACAAGGGGGCGTGCTTTGCCGACCGTGACCGAGACTTCGATTGGTATGCGCTGCAGTGGGTTGGCATCGTCACTGGCTTGATGTTGGGTGTTTTCATCCATGGGATTCTGTCCTGGCTTCCGGATTGGTGAGCATGCTGAGTGTCATCGTGATTTCAGCCAACAAAGCGTCTGTATCGAGCAGCGTGCCGCGCTCCCGTTTTTCGATCCAAGCGGCATGCAAATCGAGAGTTTCATCTGGTTGGAGACGGATTCTAGCAGGCAATTCGATCGACATTGCCTGCACTGACGCAATGTTTTCAGGATGCACATAAAGCCAAATTGGCTCGTCGATATCTCGCTGAGCGGCATTCAGCAGTTCCTCGGACAGATGACCGGCAAAACCGGTGTCGATGCAGTGTGGCAATACCTTTGCCACCAGAGCGGTGAAGAGTGGTGCAAGCGAAGACAGAAGTTGTCCACGGGCCTCTGCATAGGTGAAATCGATGTCGCAGATTGCTTGAACGAATTTTTCCTGCAGTGCAGCATTTTCGAGCTTTGCTGCCGCCGTGCCCGCGACCAATCCTTCGGCATAGCCGCGATTATAATCTTCATTAACCGGATCGCCCTGGGCCATCGAGTCCTCAAAAGATTCGAGGGAAAGTAGACAAGGCATCTATGCATGCTCCTTCTTGTCGGGCTCTTCGATCCAGTCCTGCAGGATTTGGATTGTCTCTGTTTCACGATCGGTGATCATTTTCCGAAGACGTGATACGGGGTCGCCGTCTGCATCGTCCATCGTGCCAGAACCGCCGCCAATAAAGTCGGCCATGTTGTTGTCGCTTATGGCCATCGCCATGGGCGGCTCAATCTCCGCTGGTTCGGGAAGTGCGATCGTGTTTTCGCTTGCGATAGTTGAACGTGATTGCAGAAGAATTGGTCGTACAACAAACAATCCCAAAATCAGGGCGACGACACCCAAAACCCCGATCTGAACCAATTGCATTGTGTCGAATGCGACGCGTGATGTCGGCGACGCAATTTCAGTGCCAAGAGCTGCAAGTGGCTCAAATGGCATTGATCGTAGTGTGATGACGTCCCCGCGCGTCTCGTCGATTCCAACTGCGGATGAAACAAGGTCCCGCAAGGAAGCCAGTTCCTCCTCGCTGCGTGGGGTCGTCAAAACGGTGCCATCATCGGCGACGGTTGTAACCTCATTTACCAGCACAGCGACGGTCAGACGACGCACCGCCCCCGGTGTACGAAGCAGCTGGCGTTCGGTTTCTGAAATTTCGTAATTGGTGAGCGTTCGGTTTTCGGAGTTTTCGTTGCTTGAGGCTCCCCCAACTCCACCGGCGTCACCATCCGGTAGGTTTGACGCGACGGTTACATCACCACCTCGGCTATCGGTAGAGGTGCCCACGTTTTCTGTTACGTCTGTGCTGATAGCGACACGACTGTCAGGGTCAATTCGGCGCTCCGTGATTTGCTCTGTTTCGGTTATGGTGTCGACGCTTACTTCAACAACCGCATTACCCGGACCGACCCGCGCAGCTAACAGCCGCTGGGCCCGGTTACGCAGGTTTTCGGCTCGTTCGTCGCCGTTGGGGCGCATTGCGCCACCCTCGGAGTCTGACAGGAGGCCACCATTGTCATCGATCACTGCCACAGATTCTGGAGACAGGCCGGGCACGGCCGCGCCAACCAGAAATTGGAGCGCCTTGATATGCGGGGCGGACAAGGATCTGCCTGCGGTCGTTACAGTGACGGCTGCAGTTGGAACCTGGTCACGCTGGAACGGGCGGGTGGATGGCGTTGAAATATGCACACGTGCCGCGCGTATGTGTGGGCTGGCCAATATGGTTCGTGCAAGTTCGCCTTCTTTTGCCCGCCAATAGGCTGCATCAAACATCTGGGATGTGGTGCTGAAGCCTGACAGGCCATCAAGCAATTCGTACCCTTGGTTTCCTGCAGCTGGTAATCCCGCCCCAGCAAGTGTCATTCGCAACGTGTCACGCTGTCCAGTGGGGACATAAATGGCACCGCCCCGCACTTCGTATGAAACGCCTTGCTGCTCCAGCGTGTTGATCACATCGCCTGCGGCCCGAGGTTCGAGCCCCCCATACAAGAGCGACATGTCTTTTGTGCCCGCGCCCTGCGCCAACATCAGAATTGCTGCGAAAACTGCCACGCAAGCGGTGATGACAAAGAATCTGCGGCGACCGTCAAGCGCCAACCATAGGCTGCTGAAACTCTGCAATCTGGTTCTCCATCAATCTGGCATTCTGCCTTGTCCCCACCCTTTTGGCTCATGAGGCTTAACAATCGGTTAGTGCTTGCTGGATATGTTCCGGAAAAGTTCTGAAAGGATTTCGGATGACGGCAGACGCTGATCCACAAGAAGAGCCTCCTCGAAAAGGTTCAAAAATCCCTTTGTTTTTGGGTATGTTCCTCGCTATCTTGGGGGGCGGCGGTGGTTATTTTGCCGTGCAGTCCGGCCTGCTGTTCGGCGACGCTGAGAAAGTCGAATCGGATCACTCAGCAGATACCCATACGCCTGCCAAACCAACGGTGTCTTTTGTGGCAATTGATCCATTGGTCATTTCCCTGCCCAGCAGCGGCGGGCGCGAGCATTTGCGTTTCGCAGCGCAGCTGGAAGTACCTCCGGACTACGTTGACGAGGTTGAGGCAATTAAACCCCGCATTGTGGATGTTCTGAATGGCTATCTACGCGCAGTTGAACTTGCCGAACTGGAAGATCCCACTGCGTTGGTGCGGCTGCGCAGTCAGATGCTGCGTAGGGTTCAGGTCGTGGCGGGGAAAGGTCGCGTCGGCGACCTGCTCATCATGGAATTCGTGTTAAGCTAAGGAATGCAAAATGACGATGATCGCTGATATTTTGCTGATTGCCGGGGCATTTGGTGCCGGATTGTACTGCTTGGTTCTGTCGCGTCGGTTGCGTCGCTTCACTGATCTGGAAAAGGGAGTTGGCGGTGCGGTAGCGGTATTGTCCGCTCAGGTGGATGACCTTACAAAGACGCTCGCTGGGGCGCAAGCGACGGCAAAAATGTCAGTGAGCACCCTTGATGATGTGAGCGCGCGTGCAGAAGCCGCAGGCACCAGGCTGGAGCTGCTGGTTGCATCCATGCACGACTTGCCCGACCCAATAGTGTCCACTGCCGATGACAGCCCGTTTTTTGTCCACCGATCTGCCGGACGACAAGGGGCGCAGTGATGGCCAAGCGTCGATACAGAACGGGGCGGTCAACGCTGAGTATCATCTCGGGATTGCTTATTGCCTCGGCGTTCATTCGCATTGGTGTGGGGCCGGGGGCCGCGCTGGCAGAAGCGGCGAATGTCGAGGAGGTACCGATCGCCGCGCCACCTTCAGCCAACACCAGTACTAACGCCTTGTTGGAGGCGTTTCAGCGGCGCGAGACCCGGTTGGCGGAACGGGAAGCGCAGCTTCAGGCACGTATTCAGGCACTGAATGTCGTGGAAGCAGAAGTCACTGAAAAACTCGCATCGTTGGAGGCGGCTGAACGGACTCTGGCGGCGACTATTGCAATGGCTGATGGTGCCTCCGCGACTGATCTTGAGCAACTCACGACCGTTTACGAAAACATGAAACCCAAAGAAGCGGCAGCCGTTTTCGAAGAAATGTCCCCAGAATTCGCGGCCGGGTTTCTCGGTATGATGCGGCCGGATGCGGCGGCGCTCATCATGACGCAGCTGGAGCCGGAAACGGCCTATTCGTTCAGCGTTGTCCTTGCTGGCCGGAACGCAAACGCGCCGACAGAGTAGCCGCTGAGAGAAAGTTAACGCCTTTAACGTAATAAGTGAGCTTGCAGTCCTTACACGCTGTGATCGAATTTAGAAGGGAGACCGTGCCTGATGGTCGGCTTGATCGGAATTGTCATCATCTTTGTGATGGTCTTTGGGGGCTATCTGCTGGCTGGCGGCAAAATGGGTATCATTCTCAAGACACTGCCTTTTGAGATGATCATGATAGCCGGGGCGGCTATCGGAGCATTTGTGATCAGTAATGATACCGCGGCGATCAAACATACGCTCAAAGATATTGGGAAGGTATTCAAGGGGCCAAAGTGGCAATCACAGGACTATCGCGATGCTTTGTGCATGTTGTTTGAGCTTGTCAGAGTAGCGCGGACCAATCCTGTTGCATTGGAAAGTCACATCGAAGCTCCGGACACGTCGCCCATTTTTGGGAAATACCCCAAAATTCTGGGGGATCGGGAGGCAATCGCGCTGGTCTGCGATACACTTCGGTCCGCGTCGATGAATTATGATGACCCACACCAGGTCGAAGAGGTGCTTGAAAAGAGGATCGAAGCGACGCTGCACCATCAGATGCACTCATCACATGCGCTTCAAACGACTGCCGACGCGTTGCCCGCATTGGGAATTGTGGCGGCGGTATTGGGTGTGATCAAGACGATGGGCTCTATCGATCAGCCGCCAGAGGTCTTGGGAAAGCTGATTGGTGGCGCTCTTGTTGGGACGTTTCTTGGTGTTTTTCTTGCTTACGGGATCGTTGGGCCGTTTGCCACAAAGGTCAAAGCAGTCATCGAGGAAGACGCACATTTTCACCAGTTGATCCGTGAGGTTCTGATCGCGAACCTGCATTCACATGCGCCAAATATCTGCATCGAGGTTGGTCGCCAAAACATGCCAAGCCACCATCGACCAAGTTTTGCAGAAATGGAGGATGCATTGAAAGCCGCAAAGCAGGAGGCCGCATGATCCATCGATTGTTACTGCCCTTGTTTTTGTTAGCTGGCGCCGCCCATGCCGATCCCGTCCGGGTGCGCACCGGTGAGCATGCGGCTTTTACGCGTGTCGTTCTGACAATACCTGCTGGTTCTGATTGGCGACTGGGACGCAATGCGCAGGGTTATGTGCTCAGGCTTCCCGTGACGCAAGGCTATGACCTTCGAAGTTTCTTCGAACTCATACCCCGTGACCGCATCGCCGGCGTTTCACAAGATGTCAACGCAGGTGAACTTCTGTTGAAAGTCGACTGCGTCTGTGCTGCCGAAGCTTTTCTGGATCAGCCCAACATCCTCGTCATCGATATCCGTGATGGCGTGCCGGCGGCCGATGGTCTGTTCGAGGTTGCCCTTGATGATCCGTTAGGCGTTCCTTCGCTGTCTCCAGTTAACCAATTCGAGGTCGCTCGAGACCAGCTCATCCCGCTGATTGTTGAGGCCGAGCAGCAACCGCCCGCCCCAGTTGTAGAAGCCGAAGTTGGGGAGGTGACTGTCGAGGCATCAACAGACCCGATTATGCCGCCAGGATTGCGAACGACCGGCGCAGATTTGGCAGACTTGGAGCAATCTGTTGTTGAAAGTCTCGGGCGTGCGCTGAGTCAGGGATTACTGGAGCCAGAATTGCAGGATCCGGTCCTTGGTGCAAATAAGGGTGTGGTTGATGTTGCAGCACCCGGAGTTCAGGCGCAGACGGGCATTGATCAGGCCACCCTGCCTAACAACCCGGAAATCAACGTGACACAAGACGGCCGATCTTGTCAGCCGGATCACATCTTTGAGGTGGCAAACTGGGGTGATGATCGACCCTATGCCGTACAAATCGCTCAGACGCGTGCGAACCTTACCACCGAAACGGATCGAATTGACGAAGTCGCCGTTGTCACGTTGGCGCGAAATTTCATCTATTTTGGTTTTGGACGCGAGGCGATGCAAACCCTTGAGCTTGATGGTGTGCGTTCGATGGAGCGGGACTACCTGATTGCAATGGCAAAGATCATTGATGGTGATCCCTTCGACAGAGCACTGTTTGCACAACAAGCCAGTTGCAATACGCAGGTTGCGCTCTGGGCTTTCTTGGCATCAGGGCCTGACGCAGTTGACACGGAGGTTAACCGCGCATCGGTGATCCGGGCATTTATGGCGCTACCGGAGGCATTAAAATATCATCTGGCGCCAACCCTTTCTCAGCGGTTTGTTGCAGTCGGTGATAGCGACGCTGCTTTGCAGATTATGAACGTCCTTGACGGGAAACCAGATGCGCCAGTGGCTGCAGATATCGCGCAAGTCGAGTTGATGCGATCTCTTGGTGAGGAGGGTGCGGCAATTGCCCAACTGACAGAGATCGTGGATACAAACACGAGGGTGACCCCAGATGTAGTGGTCGCCTATTTCAATGATGCAATTGAAAATGACTTGCCGTTAGGCCCTGATGATTTCCTGTTGGCCGACACGCTTCGTTTTGAGAATGCGGGATTGCCAGCCGCGCGGGACATTGCGGTCGCCCAGATTCGTGCGCATATCTATTTGGCGGAATTTGAGTCTGCGTCCGAAATTATGCGACGACAACGCGACAAAATCGCAGCAGAAACACTCATGAAATTGGAGAGTGAATTCTGGCGCCGCGCCGTGGAGACGATGGAAGCGAGTACATTTCTTTCCTACGCTTTTGAGCCCCTCCCCAATGGTCTCGCGGCGGCTGTGGAAACCGCTATTGCGCGTCGGCTTCTAGCGCTTGGATTTCCTGACAGGGCACGCGAAATTATCCAGGAAGGCGAACCAGGCGATGAGACCGCAGATCGGGTTTACTTGAGAGCGGAAGCGGCATTGGCATTGAACGAAACCCAAGCAGCATTGGCCGAACTTGCGCGGCATACATCAGAACGAGCAAACGAAATACGTCGCACAGCCATAGAACTGGAGCAGTCAAACGGTTTGACGGCCCAAGCATACGCCGAAGATGACGAACAGCAGATACTTTGGCGAAGGGGAAACTGGTCCGCATTGATCGGATCAGATGATGAACTTCTAAGTGCGGTGTCGAAAGCTGTACTGGATGGTGAGATCGGTAGCTTGGATGCCGATACACCATTGAAAAGCGGTCAGGTTCTTTTGGATAAGTCGGCGCACTCGAGAGAGATCATGAACGATTTACTGATGCGATTTACGGTTTCGGGCGATACCTGACGCACTCGGCTGGTTACGATTTGTCAACCAATCTTCAATAGCGTGATGGTCAAAGAGCAGCAGAAGGCGCGTTTGTGCATGTGGGGCAGAAAGCCGATCGGCCGAGTGAGCCAGAGACGACGTCGTGCGACTCGGGGTTTGGCAGTTTGGATAGGTGTTGACGCTGTTTGGACGCGCAACGGGGGCAATATCTTTGTTTCGTCAGGTGCGCATCGGGAAAAGCAAGGTGGCCCCGATGCGATTTTTCGGGGCTTTGCGCAAACGGAGAATGGTCGAGTTGATGCCGACGACGCCGCACAGTTGTATTGCGCCGTGGTCTTAGTTGGGCGGCAGCACATGCGAAACACGGACTCGGCCGCTCAGGCATATGCACAGCACCGCATCACTGAAGGGCGGGCACGTCTCGTCTTGTTACATGCCGGGATCAACAGGAGGGTGGTAGATTCATTTGTGCCGCTTTGTGATGGCGAGAGTGTTGCTCAATGACGGGGCTTGCGCTACGCGACCTGTTTCAACCAACGATCATCCTGGCTCTCGCCCTGATGGCCGTCATCGTGATGATGATCTTGCCAATGCCCGCGTGGATACTGGATATCGGTCTTGCGGCATCTTTTGCTTTGGCGATCCTCATTTTCACTGTGACGTTGTTCATCGACAGGCCACTTGATTTCTCCGCCTTTCCGACCGTGTTGCTGGCTTCACTGGTTCTTCGATTGTCGCTGAACGTTTCTTCGACAAAACTGATTATCGGTGAAGGCCATACCGGGACCGACGCAGCCGGAGATGTGATCGCAGGCTTCGCCATGTTTGTTATGGGCGGCAATATCCTTCTGGGGTTGGTTGTTTTCTGTGTGCTCCTGATCGTGAATTTTGTGGTCATCAATAAGGGTGCAACACGTATGGCCGAGGTCGGCGCCCGATTTGCGCTTGATGCGATGCCAGGTAAGCAGCTGGCAATCGATAGTGATATGTCGGCCGGAGCAATTGACCATCAAGAGGCCAAGCTGCGGCGCGAGAGAGAACAAGCAGAGACAACATTTTTTGGATCACTTGATGGCGCATCAAAATTCGTAAAGGGCGATGCCATTGCAGGGTTACTGATCACTGCGTTGAACCTCGTGATGGGACTGATCATTGGTGTCTCAGTTCATGGCATGCAGATCGGTCAGGCTTTTGAAACTTACGCTATTCTGACCGTGGGAGATGGATTGGTATCTCAGATACCGGCAGTGATCATCTCGATTGCGTCAGCACTGTTACTCGCGCGGGGAGGCGCGACGGGGTCCACGGATTTGGCATTGGTGGCGCAGCTTGGGCGCCACCCCGCCGCATTGGCAACTGTAGCCTTACTTATGGGGCTGTTCGCCCTTGTGCCTGGATTGCCGTTCTTACCCTTTACGGTTGGTGCGCTCACTTTGGGCTTTTGTGCCTACATGATGTCATCTGCAGCACAGAAAGCGATGCAGGAATCTGTAGAGACGTCTGGCAAGATCGAAGAGAAACCGACACCAACCTCGCTTGGAGACGTTCTCGATTTAGACGACATTCATGTGGAATTCGCACCAGATCTGGTGGAGATGGTATTAGACCCCGGAACAGGGTTGGATGCGCGGATCGCCAATATGCGAAGTCATGTGGCAACCGCATTTGGTGTCGTGCTCCCCGAAATTCGGTTGACAGATAACGCGGCACTCCCGCCTGGGTGCTATGCCGTGCATGTCCAAGGTGTCGAACAAGTTCGCGACATATTGAAATCTGACCAAATCCTTGCGCTCTTGAATGAAGGTGAAATGTTGGAGTTGCCAGGTGAGCTTGTGAAGGAGCCGGTATATGGAGCACCGGCGCGATGGATTGATCCGACAAGCCAAGAAGAGGCCGCGCTGGCTGGGCTGACGACCGTTCAACCAACGGAGGTGCTTGCGACTCATTTGCTCGAAATTGTGAAACGCAACTTTCCCAGGTTGCTGACGCTGAAGGCACTTCGCCGGCTGCTCGACGAAATGGTGAATTTGAGTGATCCCGCACGAGCAGATGCGAATAGGAAGATGCTGGATGAGTTGATACCGGACAAGGTCCCAATTGATGTGCTCTTGTCCGTATTGCGTTTGTTGTTGGAAGAGCGCGTTTCCATTCGTAACCTGCCTTTGATCCTTGAGGCGACCGCCGAGGGACGGCAGCTGTTCCAAACGGCCGATAATATCACGGAACACGTGAGGCAGCGACTTGGATTCCAGCTAGTCGCAGAAATGCGGCGGCCGGATGGCACAATTCCGTTGGTTCAATTGTCGCCAGAATGGGAAGACACTTTCACGACCTATGAAATTCGAACCGAACGCGGCGGGGGCGACGTGGCGCTGCCGCCCGACAACTTTAACCAGCTTGCTGACGGCATCGCGGAAAAGCTGGGCCAGGCCGCTGAGGCAGGCACATATGCGGCCGTTGTGACGTCCATGCGGCGTCGGCGGTTTTTGCGGACGGTGATGGCAGCCAAAGGGATCATGAATCCGGTTCTGTCATTCGAAGAGATCGGCATTGATGCCCGACCAGCACTTGTTGGGCTGGTCACCGCATGATTCCGGAGCTCCTGCCATTGTTGCCGCTGTCGCAAGCTATGTTGTGGACGGGTTTGGTTGTCTTCATGCGATTGGGGGCCATGATGTCGCTGATGCCCGCATTCGGCGATCAACCGGTTCCAATGCGGATTCGGTTGGTCCTTTCAATAATGTTCACGCTTGTTGTCGCACCAGCGATAGCGCCAGTGATTGGTGAGCCACCAACTAGCATGTTTCTTATGGCGATGCATCTGGGGCAGGAGGTTTTGGCGGGGCTGTTTTTTGGCATCATGCTGCGATTTTACATCTTGGCTTTGCAAATCGCGGGCTCGATCGCGGCACAATCAACATCGTTATCGCAGATTTTTGGTGGCTCGGCTGGGGTCGATCCGCAACCGGCAATCGGGCATGTGCTTGTCGTCGCGGGGACTGCACTCGCGGCGTTGTCAGGGCTGCATGTACAGGCGGCAACTTACATGATTCATAGCTACACAATGGTGCCATATGGTGTCGGGCTGTCAGGTGAGGCCGTTATTGATGTCGGGACTGCTCAGGTCGCACGGACATTCGTTATGGGGTTTACTCTTGCCGCGCCTTTTCTGATCGCATCACTGATCTACAATGTGATCCTTGGCGTCATTAACCGGGCGATGCCACAGTTGATGGTTTCATTCGTCGGTGCCCCGGCAATTACGGCGGGGGGGTTGTTACTGCTCTTGCTCACGGCACCTATCATGCTTGGTATCTGGATGACGGCTTTCAGTAACTTCATGATCGCCCCTTTTGAGGGCTGGTGATGAGTGACGAGCCTGAGGATACCGAAAAACAGTTTGAACCGAGTCAGAAGAAGCTGGATGATGCACGTAGCAAGGGAGAAATCGTAAAATCGACCGACCTTACCACTGCAGCAGCATATGGTGGATTTCTTCTTGTGATGATTACGATTGGTCCGGCTGCCTTGATCGGCTTGGCGACATCAATGGTATTGCTGCTGAGTCAGGCCGACGACTTGGGAATGGTGCTCTTCGCTGGATCACAGCACCCGCTGTTTGGAGAGGTTCTTACTGCGACGTTCCGCGGTACGTTGCCATGGTTTGCTGTACCAGCCGGCATGGCAATACTGTCCCTTATTGCGCAGCGCGCGTTTGTTGTCGCCCCCAGCAAAATTTCCCCGAAGCTGAACCGTATATCCCCGATTTCAGGTTTTAAGAACAAATTTGGCCGTCAGGGGCTGTTTGAGTTTTTCAAGAGTATGACAAAGCTGATCCTCTATGGCGTGGTCATGGGCTTCTTTCTTGTGGCCCAAATTGATCGGGTTATTGGCAGCATGACTTTGCCGCCAGCGCTGATTGTTGCTGAACTGGGTCGGATGCTTGTGGCACTGATGACGATTGTCCTCGTCGTTGCGGCGGTTTTGGGTGGCATCGATTATCTTTGGCAAGGTGCTGAGCATACCCGCAAGAACCGGATGAGCCGTAAAGAGATGATGGACGAGCTGAAGCAGTCTGAGGGTGATCCGATGATGAAACAGCAGCGTCGACAGCGGGCCCAGGAAATTGCCATGAACAAGATGTTAGCTGATGTGCCGCGGGCAGATGTGATCATTGTCAACCCGACGCATTATGCAGTTGCATTGAAGTGGGACAAATTGGCGGGAAGCGCGCCTGTTTGCGTGGCCAAAGGTGTGGACGAGGTAGCGCGCAAAATCCGTGAATTAGCGCATGAGCATGCCATTCCAATTCATTCTGATCCGCCGACCGCCCGCGCGCTGCACGCCAGTGTCGAAATTGGCGCGGAAATTGCGCCAGAGCACTACAGGGCTGTGGCGGCGGCTATTCGATTTGCCGAAAGCATAGGCCGGAAGGCGGGTCGGCGGTGATTGATCGAAAGAAGTTGGCCAAATTGAGAGAGCTATCCGGTCTTCGGTACCGGGCCGCCCAAGCCGAGATGATGGCCTTGTTGCGCCGCGAGGAAGGATTGCGCGAAAACTATGCCCAGTTGACACAAAGTAAACAATCACAAGCGCTTGCCCATCGTGCACCAGATGATGCAGCCCTTGCTGCAGGTGCTGACATCAGGTGGCGACAATGGGTCGACCAGCGCCGAGCGACGATTAATGCCGAACTTGCCCAATTGCTTGTCCAGAAGGAAGCTCGCAAGCAGAAACTAAAGGCCGCGTTTGGACAGGATCAGGCAGTGAACGGTTTGCAAGAACATCATGAAAGGCTGCAACGTCGGCGATTGAGGAACAAAGAAAACTATGAATCCTGACGTATGATATCGATGATCAGAACATCGGTTACTGTTTCGCCAGCAACCTCTTGGGCGCTCCGCAGCAATTCGCTGCGCAAGGCTCTCATGTTTGTCCCACTTGTGAAGTTGCCGTTGAACCCACCGATATTTGCGTGATCGAACATCACTTGAAGAAAACCGTCGCGCAGCTTTGGCTCGACAGCAAAAATATTCGCGCGGCTGCCCGGCACGACTTCGAGGTTGAGTGACATCACAACCAGTGCTGCAACCGCACCATTTTCAACAACTGGAATAACAAACTGATTGTTGAGCTTCGCATATTCCCTCTCTTCAGGTTTCACAACTGCCGGCGTTGGGCTGTGTTCCGCATCAGATTCCGCAAGATCACCGCATGGGAGTCCATCGGCCAAGGGTTTCTCTTCCGGTTCTGGCATCAGAAAAAGGCCTGCGCCGACACCGCCCCCGATACCGATCAAGGTCAGCAAGAGGGGCAAAAGCAGCTTCATCATAATCAGATCCTCTGGCCTCGCCTAGAACGGCAGTGCTCGTTCCAGGGCTTGATGCCCGTAGCGCGGTTGTTGCATGTCAGTAATCTGGCCGCGGCCACCATAGGAAATCCGAGCCGAAGCGATCTTGTCGTACGTGATTTCGTTTTGCCTAGTGATGTCCTCTGGTCGAACATAGCCAGTGACCAATAATTCACGCAGTTCGAAGTTGACGCGTACTTCCTGGCGACCAAAGATAGCCAGAACGCCATTGGGCAGAACGTCTGTTATTGTAACGGCAACACGCAACTCAAGCTTTTCATTACGCCGTACGGTGCCATCACCAGATGATGAGCTTTGCGAGTTCAGATCGACCAGTGATGAAGACGTTGCACCATCAGGTAGGATCGGATCCAACCGTTGCGGTATCCCAAGAAGCTGAGGAATCCCCGCCTGCTGTGACGCAGACCTTGATCGATCACTGGAATTCGAAATCTCTGCCCGGTCGTCAATTTCAATGACAACGGTCATGATATCCCCTCGTAACATGGCGCGACGATCACCAAGCAGGGACCCTCGAGCGCCGGTCCATAGCGACGCGCGAGACGATGGTTCCAACGCCGTTGTTTCGATTGCCCGCTGCGCGCCCGGGTTCAACATTGCATTACGTTCAACCGCCCTGTCTGGCTCGGTGAATGGAGGTGGCTTGCCGATTGGGCTGGTGCCGCATCCTGCCAGCAGTGCGATGAAGAAAAAGGTCTTGTGCATGTCCAATCCTCAACGAGAGACATAGCCGGCGCCGTCTGCGCCAATCAGAGCGGTAACGGTGCTACGGGAACTGATATTCATCACCCGTATTATTTCGCCGGGTCCGGCACGCCCAAGTGCCCGCCCTTCGGTCGAGATTACGAGGCCGCTGCTTTCATAATGAAGCGTGATAATCTCATTGCGTTCCACAACTGCCGGAAAACCGACATCGCCGGGGCGGATGGGGCGCCCAGCATAAATGGCGACCTTTGCTTCCATACCAATGATGTCGGCGGGAACTTCTACGCTGCCAGGGACGTTTTGATCTCGCAGGATCAAATCCTCCGCCACAATCAATGTTTGGGCGGGCAGGGTCCGGGCAGCCACCACGGTGTCTGCTGAAATTGGTGCTGCGAGGATGCAAAGGACCGCAATGTATCTCATCGTAACTGTACCATTGCGCTCAACATCTGATCGGCTGCGGTGATGACTTTTGAATTGAGCTCATATCCGCGCTGGGCTTCGATCAGGTCCGTGACTTCCTTAACTGGATCAACGGAGCTGTCTTCAAGGTATCCTTGTCGCAAGACGCCCAACCCTTCGTCGCCGGGCGTGGTTATCACTGATGGTCCGGATGCTGGCGTTTCAAGAAACAGGTTTGAACCAATTGCCTCGAGCCCTTTGGGGTTGGTGAACCCAGCGAGTGTAAATTGACCCAAAAGCTGCGGTTCAACCTGATCATTGAAATAACCATAGATCTCACCCTCAGCGTTGATTGAAACTGAACGTGTGTCGCGGGGGATAGTGACATCCGGAACAATTGGATAACCATCAGAGGTGACGATGAGGCCATCACCCGTCAACTTCAGCCCGCCATCGCGCGTATAGGCGGAAATTCCCGACGGAAGCGTCACTTCAAGATAGCCATCACCCTCAATCGCAACGTCAAGGTCACCGCCGGTTGCTGCCAATGATCCCTGGCTTAACAGGACGGATACAGCGTTGGCTCTTACGCCCAGTCCCAACTGGACACCTGTCGGCAAAACCGTTCCATCAGAAGCGTTAATTGTGCCAGGCCGGGCAATTTGCTGATAGTGCAAGTCAGCAAATTCTGCGCGGCGCGCATTATAGCCGGTTGTGTTCATATTCGCGAGGTTGTTTGATATGACCTCAACCCGCATCTGCTGCGCGGTCATTCCGGCCGCAGCAATTTTAAGTGCTCTCATGAGATTGCTCCTTTATCTGCCGATTGCTTGTATAACGCCACGAATTCGCTGGTCTTCCTTGTCCAGAAAGCCCTGACCAAGCTCATAGGCGCGTTGGACTTCAATCATCCGGCTGATTTGCAAAATTGGGTTTACGTTCGATTCTTCGAGAAATCCCTGCATCATGCGCCCATCAGGTGCAGGTTCGAATCCGCCAGGCGCTTCAAACATCACGCCGCCTTCGCGGCGCATCAGGTCGGGGTCGATTGGTCGAAACAGCCCGATTTGTCCGATGGGTTGTCCATTGGCGCCGATCGTTCCGTCAGGGCCGATTCCAATACGGCCAGCACCTTGCGGCACAAAAACTGGCGCGCCGCCAGCATCGAGAACCGGATACCCGTCAGGTGTAACGAGGTCGCCAGTTTCATTGGGTTGAAATGCCCCGGCCCGCGTCAATCGTTGACCGCCCGGCGTTTCAATCAGGAAGAACCCATCGCCCTCGACAGCGAGGTCGAAGGTTCCCCCGGTTTGTGTCAGTCCACCCTGAGATTGGATGGTGTCGCGCACTGTCGCAGTTGCCATCGACAGGGAATGTGCATCTGGGCCCAAAGCCTTTACATGTTCCGCGAACATGACTCCCTCTGCCTTGAACCCGGTTGTTGAAGCGTTCGCGATGTTGTTCGCAATCGCGCGCATTTCCTGCATCAACCCGGATTGTCGGGTCAGCGTAGCATATGATGCGTTATCCATCTCAGCCTCCGGCGATGATTGGAATCAGAGTGGATTTGAAGAGGCTAACAAGGGTTTCAGTCATGAAGCCCATGGTGACCCAGAAAATGCCAACGATTGCTGCAAGCTTTGGCACAAATGTGAGGGTCATTTCCTGAATGGATGTCAGCGCCTGGAACAGACCGACGGTGAGGCCAGTCGCCAATGCAACGGTCAAAATAGGGATCGAGATTATGAACGCGGTCCACAAGCCTTGACGCAACGTGTCATAAAATAACGCTTCATCCATCAGACCGGCATCCGCAGAATTTCCTGATAGGCTTCAACAACTTTATCGCGAACAGTGACCGCTGTTTGAACAGCCAATTCAGTCTGTGCGAGAGCTTGCACGAGGGAGTGAGGATCCGCACCCGCCGTCATGGCTTGCATGGCCGTTGTTTCGCTTGCGCGCATGGTCGACATGAAATCACCAGCGGCGCTCAAGAGAGCATTTCCGCCTTCATTTGCGCTGGGTGCCGTTATCGTCTTACCGGCTGCGTAGTTTTGAGCGACGAGCGAGTTGATATTCATTTTGTTCCCTTAATTGCGAAGAAGATCCATCAGGGCGGACGACATTTGCCGCACCTGATCAAACATTTTGAGGTTGGCTTCATAGCTACGCTGCGCCTCTCTGGCGTCGGCAACTTCAAGCAGAAGATTAACGTTCGATCCGTCAAAATGTCCGCTTGCATCTGCAAGAGGATTGGCAGGATCGTAAATCCTGGTTGGTTCAGTCCGATCAAGACGGACGCGACCAGTTGTTACCCCTCCGGTTTTTTGGCCGTTTGCCAAAACCTGCATGAATGGCACAACTTTTCGTCGATAGCCGGGTGTGTCCGTGTTTGCGATGTTCTCTGAAACATGGCGCAAGCGGCTGGCCTGAGCCTTCATCCCACTGGTTGCGACGGTCATTGCTTCACTAAAATCAGCCATTTGTTTACCTTACGTTCTTCCAAGAGTTGTGCGTAAGACTGTCATTGCGTGTCGATAAATCGTCAGCGCACGCGTGTGCTCCCGACCAACTGCAACGGAATTCAACAACTCTTCCTCGAGCGAAACAGAGTTGCCATTTGGGGAAGGCTCAGTGGCGGTTTCGGTCGCCAACTGTGCAATTGCCAGACCTGATGTGTGCTGAATGTGGCCTGGACGAGTCGCTGTTATCTGATGCGAGGTCGGCGCATGGTAAACCTTGTCAAACGGTGGAATATGTCGCGCCCGAAAACCTGGCGTATCCGCATTCGCGATATTACCCGCAATAAGAGCCTGACGCGAACCTGCATGGCGCGCCATCGCCGTTGCTGTCTGGAAAAGTTCCAGTGAGTTGTACATCGGGGATTCTCCCTCGTCTGGTTTCAACGAAGCATTAAGCCTGATTCCTTAAGAAGAGGTTTGTGGTTAATCGATCGGATCAAATATGATGGACAATTTGATAGAGCGGATGACGGCCGCAGTTGTTGCATCGCAACCTCTACGTGACGTCGGTTCCGTGGTCGGCGTGTCGGGAGGCGGTATTTTGGTTGGTGGTGTCAAGGATCGCGTCAGCATTGGCGACCGGGCGCATGTGCAAACCAGTACAGGCGAACTGCGTGGCGAGGTCGTCAAGCTTGACGGTGTCGCTGCCCATTTGTTGCTGGATGGTGCCGCTGATGGGGTTTCGTTAGGCGACCGTGTCGTCATACTTAGGGCGCCAAAATTTGCCCCTGACGCCAGTTGGATCGGTCGCATAATCGACCCAGATGGTTTGCCGATCGATGACCAACCGCTGCTTCCGGGGATGTCTCAAAGGTCACTGCGCGCGACGCCCCCACCGCCGCATCAGCGTCGATCGCTGGGAGCACGGTTGGAAACCGGGATGGCCGTCTTCAACACGCTGCTCCCCCTGGTGCGAGGCCAACGAATCGGCCTGTTTGCAGGTTCCGGTGTGGGTAAATCAACACTCTTAGCGGACTTAGCGCGCGGCGTTGAAGCCGATGTTATCGTGATAGCGCTGGTTGGCGAGCGCGGGCGGGAGGTCCGGCATTTTGTGCAGAATGTTCTCGGGCCTGAGGGGATGCAACGGGCCGTTGTTGTTGCCGCCACGTCAGACCGTGCACCACAAACGCGCCGCAATTGTGCTTGGGCGGCCACCGCTGTCGCTGAATATTTTCGAGATCAAGGAAAGCAGGTCCTTTTGCTGATCGATTCCGTCACTCGGTTTTGTGAGGCGCATCGAGAAGTTGCCCTTGCTGCCGGCGAAAGCGCAAATCTGCGCGGTTTTCCAGCTTCAACCGGGCCGGCCATAGCGGCCTTGTGTGAGCGTTCTGGTCCGGGATTGCCCAGTACCGGTGACATCACGGCAGTATTCTCGGTCCTAGTTGCAGGCTCCGATATGGATGAGCCAGTAGCCGATATGATGCGTGGGGTGCTGGATGGTCATGTTGTGCTTGATCGAGAGATCGCCGAGCGTGGGCGGTTTCCTGCAATTAATGTCTTGCGATCAGTCTCACGGTCATTGCCGGATGCCGCAACTGCGCAGGAGAACAAGATGATCTTGCAAGCCCGCGCCCATTTGGGGGTTTACGAACGTGCCGAACTCATGATCCAGTCTGGCCTCTATGTAGCAGGATCCGACCCAGGTATTGATGCGGCAATTGCCTGCACGCCATTTTTGGATGAGTTTCTGACGATCAAGGATAGAAGGGGAGCAATGGCGCATTTTGCCAAGCTCCGTCAGGCGATCTCGGCGTCGTCACCGCGCATGACCCATGAAGATCTTGCGACTATGTCATCAGGTTGACGGTCGGGTAGATCGCAGTATGGTCAGCGCTGTTGCGCCGCCGGTAGCGTTGCCAATATTGGCTGCCTCAGATCGAATAAGAAAAAGCCGGATGAGTTTTTCCTGCCGATCGGGATCGACAAAGTCGCTCAACTGCTCTGTGCCAAAAATCGAAGTCGACCTTTCCCGAAAAAGCTCCAACTGTTTGTCAAGATCGATGCTTGCAATACTGCTCGGCAATCCAAGCGCCGTTTGAAAGACCTCGCGGAGTGGAGCGTTTCCCATGATTGAAAACCATTGTGCAGCTCCACTGTTGGTGCGGTCTAAAATATCAGCAATGCCAGCTTTCACATTCATTGCGAGACGCAAATTATTATTCTGGTCCCCGACGGCGCGTTCGAATTGCCTCGCTTCGTATCGGTCAATAATATCATCTGGAAACCCAACAAGTCCGGTTCGCGGCAACGCGCCATCGCCAAAGCCGAAGGCGCGGCTAAAGTCAGCATATCGATTATCAGTTAGTCGGTTTGCCAGAGCATCATCATCGATTGTGCCGTCTTCCAGTATTTTTTTGATGTAGAAAGTGTTGTTGATATCTTCATCAAGGCCAAAAGCCCCCAGCGCAACAGAAAGCAATTGGCGATCACCCATTAGGTCATTAACGGTTCGTACTTCGCCGATTTTATCTCGAAAATGCTCCGTTGCGCGTTTAACCGGCTGGCTTTCCGAGAACGCGGACTGTTGATTCTCGAGTGTACGTTCTAAGAAACGCCAACCCAAATATCCGGTTAGCGGGACGATTGGTTGGAACGTCACGACTGCCTTGCCGCCAAAAGGCGGGCCTCCCGAGGAAGCAGGTTTCGCAGCGATTTAAGAGCACGATAAAAATCATCCCGGCCGACTGCGTCTGTTGCTGAGCTTAAATGCGTTCGGCTGTCATCATCACGTAATACCTGACTGAGTTGTTCAATCCCGCGCAGCATTTGATGGCGCGCATCACCCTTTTCCGCATCACCCGATAGAACAAGTTGCGCAATATAGCAGATACGACGTACTGGCGTGTTCACCTCATCCGGTCTGATGGCGTCGCGCAAACGCAGGATGTTGGCGTTTGGGGTCAGGATCGACAACCGGCTACGCCTGTCGCCGTTTTCGATGACCGCGCCGTTGACGAGCACGCGTTCCTTCGGATTGAGCTTTAAGACAAGTCCAGACATCAGGTTTCTTCCTGACCATTCAGGCCACGCAGAACGGCTGTGTTAATCTCGACGAGGGCTGAGGCATCCGCTTCACCCTGCAGGACCCGGCGGCTGTGGACATTGGTAAACTCAGCAAGGTAAAAAATTTGCGCACGTAACTTTTGCGGCAATGCATTGTCGTTGTCTGCGACATCAGCAGCCAAGGTGACCCACATCCGTCGGTTATCGTGCAAGACGCTCGCAAGCGCGGGAAAATCAATTGGCTTTGATCGTGCCACTCTTTGGAGGCGCGCTGTGATCTGGCTGATCAGTTGTGCTTCCACAGAGCGTTCCGTTCGAATTACGACTTGGGTTGGGGCATAGGCTTGGCGGGCTTGTTCTATTGCGTTCACGTGATGTCCTTCCGACACGAATTTGAACGTGATGCGGTTTTCCGCAATGACGTGGGTGGTAGCGCCGTTTCTCCGGCGCTACCTGGTTCTTGGGTTAACGGAACAACGACAGGATGGTTTGCGGCGCCTGGTTTGCAATTGAAAGCGATTGAACACCCAACTGTTGTTGCACCTGCAGCGCCTGCAAGCGGGCTGAGGCTTCTTCCATGTCGGCGTCAACCAATGCGCCGATGCCGGATTTCAGGCTGTCCGTCAGGTTCGAGATGAATTCAGACTGGGTATCGATCCGGCCCTGGCTTGAACCAAATTCGGCAGAGGCATCAATGGTTGTGTTGATATAGGTCTCGATGTTTGCCAGTGCGGCAGCGACGCCGTCGTCGGTGGTTACGTCGATGTTATCGAGGCCCACAAGACCACCGGTTGCCGTGCCGCCAGCGGCACCATTATAGTCGAGCGTGGTTATTGCAGTACCATCATTGTCGATTTGAAGCACCCAGGCGCCCGTCGTCGCATCCTGTTTCACATTGGTGGTGATGTCGGTGATTCCAGCGCCATCGATCACGGTTTTCAGGCCACGTGCAACATCTTCAAACGTCTCGTTAGGACCAGCTATGTAGTCATAGTTCACGCCACCAATCGTTGCACGATAGCTGTCACCCTCCGAAACACCTGCTGTCGTGGAGAAAGAGATTTCGGATGCGGTGGAACTAATCGTTGCGGAAGGAGGCGTCGCAGCATTTGCTGCTGTCGCACCCGTTGCGGCGGCATCTGGCGCATCAAGGTTGAAAGTTGCGCCGCCGGTACCGCTGACGTTCACCTCGACATCGTCAAACGCTGAAGTTGAACTCAAGGTGATTTCGCCCGCACCATCCTCTGTGGCTGAGATTCCTTCGATGCCCTCTGCATTGATCGCGCCTGTCAGTCCAGCTGCGAGCGCTGCAGCGTCATCGCCGGTCTGCGCCGTGTAGCTGACGGTCACACCAGCAATTTGCATGTTATATTGTTCGCCCGCGTTCACCGTACCTGCAACGGTTGCGGTCATGACATTCGGGTCGTTCGTAAAGGTCGTGACAGAAGGCGTTCCGCCAGATGCGACAACTTCGCCGGCTTCGCCTTCGGCGAGACCGCCTTTAAGGGTCAGCGTTGCATTTCCGTCAAGTGCCGCGCCGGTGCCATAGACACCCGCGTCGGTGCTCAGATCTTGGCGGGAGACCTCAATATTCGCGGCGGTTACTGTCCCATCGCTGTTGCGGTCAAGGGATGACAATACGTTGACCGCATCGGTGCCCTTCAGCATGTTCAAGCCATTGAACTGCGCGGCACCCACGATCGACTGGATTTGATCGGTAATCGCATTGACATCGTCTTGCAGCTTTGTGCGATCAACGTTTTCGCCCTGTGCGGCAACAATCTTTTCCTTCATATCGGTTAGCAGATCAGTCACGGTCTCTGCGCCATTGCGGGCAACGGCAACAGAAGAACTGCCAAGCGACAGACTTTCGGAGATTGCCTTGAATCCCTTAACGTCAGACTCCATCACTTTGGAAATCGCCCAGACAGAGGAGTTGTCGCGCGCGGAGCCGACTTCCTTGCCTGTGGAAATCATGGCCTGTGTTTTTGACAGATCGCCGTTGATTGATTTAAGTGTTTGCAATGCTACCATTGCGCTGTTGTTTGTCAGAATACTGGACATTTTCGTGGCCCTTCAATGAGGCGCTTTGCGCCGGGTTGGTTCGTGAAACCATGCGGTTTGGCATGGGTTGAAACGTCATTCTGACGGAAGTTGTCCGCGTCCGCGTGGGCGCAGATTAGCCTTTATGGCGGTGATTTGCAGATTGGCCCTATTGATCTGAATAAGGTATTAATCAGGCTGGGCGAATTGTGATCAATTTGATCCAATTTAGGCCTTCTTTTTCAAGCAACTTGCAGTCGTTGAAACTTTAGACAGCTGGCCGCTCTGATCGTATATGGCGAGCCCTTCGCGCACGTTCTCCAACCCTGCAATTCGGTCACGTGCGGCGCCAACACCTCGGATCGCGGCGGCCAAAAGGGCCTGATTTTCAATAAGCTTAGATTTGACTTTTGCCAGTGCATCCTCCGAAGATTTGCAACGGCTTAACTCTTCTAAAAGCAGTTCTTTCTTTTCCAGTATCTGGTCAAGTGTCTTGAACGCGCCCTTGCACAACGCCTGACGCTCATCTTCCAAAACGCGAAGGATTTCCGATGTCGTAGCATTAGGCATCAAGTCGTACTTTCAGGGCTTCGAACAGTGCCTCAGCCAAACCAATTCCTCCGACGGTTGCCATTTCTCTTGCTTGCGCTTCACGAAGAAAAGAAGAAAACTGATCCTCGCCTGATCCACCACCAAATGTGCTACGCGTTGCTCCAAGGCCAGCGGATTTCAACATCTCCGCCAAAAAAGTCGCCTCGAGTTTTTGCGCCGCATTCCGCAGATTCACATCAGACTGCATATGGTCAGGCATTTGCGAGGCGCCACGGGGAGCAGGCAATATCGGTATCATTGTCATCGGATTCTCCGTCGGTTTTTTCTCTTTTGTCAGAGAGCCGTAAAGAATCAGTAATTTTTTCCTGTCAAATAACAGTCGAAATAAACTCTGTCGGAGAACCGATGATACATTTGATAGCGGCGGAAACGAATACCACGTCAAAACCGGACGGTGGCAAAAAGGACGCCGAAGAGAGTCACGATGGATCCGGTTTTGCGGAGACGGTTGCGCTGTTGGGAAAAGCCGAAGGCCCGGCATTGATTGATGATTTTAAGGTAGATGAGTTCATGGCATTTGATCCCAAATCAACGGAAAGCGATGAGCTTCCAAATTCGGGGCATGGCGATATGACTGTTCAAGATCCAGAAGAAACCACGAATAGCGCGGCTGTTATCGCGGACAGGAAAAGCGTTGATGTGGTTGGGCCAACCGTGGGCAAAGATGTACAGGAATATCTGTTGCGGGTCTATCCTAAACCGATTGACGGAGAACCTGCTCCTTCGATGGACCGGACGCCAAAATTTGAGCCGACACATCATTCTGATCGAAAAAGTGTTTCGTCGCCCTCGAACGCGCAAAGCGTTGTCGAAGGGATGTTTCCAAAATCTGAGCAAGTGAAATTGCCCGTAAATACTCAGATCGGCGCGGTGCCGGAGATAATGGGTTTGGAAGAAGTCCACGAATTCAAAGTTGTTTTTCCGCGAGCGTATAGAACATCAGACATACTGAAAATGGAACTGCCTGCCTTGCCCCAGGACATCGCAAAGTTGGACAAAGGGCGATCGGACTGGTCGAAATCCTCTTCCAGGAGCGTTCGCACAGTAGACAGCGAGAGTGCCACGGCAAACCTGGCTTCGAGTCTCGCTTCGCTGGAAATACCTAATCAGTTTGCCCAAATCCACCTGCACCCGTCGAGTGTGCCGGAAGATGGTGATTTGATCGAGGTTCCGGGCCAGTTGACGTCCATCGCCGTACCAGGTGAGCGGGTCAATTCATCGGCACAAATGACGAGCAATATCCCGGCAACGCAAGGGTCAGAGGTCGCACGCCAAGTCGCGGGACAGCTTGCTATTGCTGCGCGACCGGGCCAAGCGACTGAAATCTCGCTTAACCCTGAAGATCTGGGACGGGTGCGGATGAGTATGACGACAGTCGACACAACCATCACATTAAACATCGCCGCCGAACGGCCTGAGACGGCTGAGTTGCTTCGGCGCCACATAGAGATACTGACCCAGGAGTTTGTGGCGTTGGGATTTGAGGACGTGTCTTTCTCATTTGACCATCAGAACCGACCGGATAGTGACTCGGAATCATTGGGCGTGGGGACCGGGGTGATTGAAGAAATTGCGGACGGTGATGTGCCCGGACCGGCCCAAAAGACACATCCGGACAGCGGACTCGATTTGAGACTTTAAGGATCCAATATGGAAATCACACAGAACCCGGTGGCCACTGCGGCTGCTATACCTTCAACCGCCAAGTCAGGCGAGATCAGTTCCGACTTTGAGACGTTCCTGCGGATGTTAACCGTCCAGATGGAGAATCAAGACCCGTTAAACCCCGTCGATTCTACCGATTATGCGGTGCAACTCGCGACATTTTCCGGGGTTGAGCAGGCGGTTTTGACAAACGACTTGTTGAAGTCACTGACGTCCCAGATGAACAGCAACGGACTGGCTGGCATGGCCAACTGGGTGGGAAAGGAAGCGCGTGCCGCTGCCCCTGCCTACTTTGACGGCAGTCCGATAAGCATCACACCAAACCCATCCGTGATTGCCGACCGTGCGGAGATTGTCATACGCAATGAAAACGGGACGGAGGTTCAGAGGATGGACATTCCCGTCAGTGATGACAAGTTCGATTGGGCTGGTGTTTCAGATGGCGGTATTCCGTTCGAGGAAGGGCTTTATACTTTTGAGGTGCTGAGCATCGCAAATGATGAGGTAATTGAACAATCTCAGGTTGAGATTTACAGCAAAGTTACTGAGGTGCGTAGCGAAGGGGGAGTGACCATTTTGGTTCTGGAGGGTGGTGCCACAGTCGCCAGCGATCAGGTTTCAGCACTGCGCGCGCCGCAGGTCTGAGGCGGAGCGATACGTTCAGATCACAGTGCTGATCAGAACGGTCGTTCCGACCAATGCGCCTCCAAGTGCCATCCAGGCCAGTCGCGCAAGTCGGCTTTGCGGCTTTGGTTCTGAGGGCGGGTTGTTCAATCGGATCAAGGCATCTTCCGCCATTTGTGGTAAACGCGGCCCAAAACGAGCTAGCACCTGTGCAGTTTTGGTCAAATCACGTATGAGAGCCTTTGGGCCGATGCTTTCCTTGATATAGCTTTCCACGACCGGCCGGGCCGCCTGCCAGATATTCATGTGCGGGTCGAGTGAGCGGGCAACACCCTCAACCACCACCATGGTACGTTGCAACAGAATGAGCTCTGTACGGGTTTCCATCCCGAAACGTTCGGTCACTTCGAAAAGATAGCTAAGTAGCCTGGCCATCGAAATACGACTGGCATCCATTCCGAAGATGGGCTCACCCACTGCCCGCAATGCACGGGCAAACTCATCAACATCCCGATCCGCCGGCACATATCCGGCCTCAAAATGAACCTCCGCTACCCGGTTGTAATCTTTGCGAATAAATCCAAACAGGATTTCGGCGTAGACGCGACGTGTGTATTCGTCAATCCGACCCATGATGCCAAAATCGTATGCAAGAATATCGCCGTTCGCGGCAACCTTGAGATTACCCTGATGCATGTCGCCGTGAAAGTAGCCGTCGCGCAAGGCGTGGTTTAAGAAGAGTTGTAACACCCGCGCCGCAAGCGCGCGACGATCATGACCTGCTGCATCCAGTGCGTCATTCAGTCCAATATTGGTCCCTTCTGCCCAATCCAGTGTCATCACCCGGCGGCTTGACAAATGCCACCTCACCAACGGAACTGCGAAACCTTCGTCACCTTCGGTATTTGTGGCAAATTCGGCTGCTGCTGAGCTTTCCAACCGCAAATCCAATTCGCCCATCACGATACCTTCGAAATGGGTAATGACTTCCATCGGACGCAACCTGCGCGAAGCCGGCGACAGAACTTCGATGGCCCTTGCCGCGAAATAGAAGGCGTCAATATCCTTGCGGAACGCCTTTTCGATGCCGGGCCGCAGGATTTTCACGGCAACTGCCTCGCCGGTATCCGCCAAATGCGCCTTGTGTACTTGTGCAAGAGATGCAGCCGCCACGGGCTCCGAAAAGGTTGAAAAAAGCGTGTCAGAAGCCTGCCCAAGTTCCCGTCGGATTTCTGCTTTGGCCTCGTCCATTGAGAATGGCGGCAGCTTGTCTTGCAGGACACGAAGTTGCACGGCAAGCTCATCACCTACGACATCCGGGCGGGTCGACAAAACCTGACCAAATTTGATGTACGCTGGGCCGAGCGCTGTCAGCGCGCGCGGCGCAGGGGGCATCGATAGGTCACCCTGAAACCCCAGCCAACGAAATGGCCAAACGAGAGTGCGGAAGGTGACCCGCAGAATCGGTCCGGCGTCAAACGCGTCGAGGATCACTTTCATAGCGCCCGTGCGTTCGAGTGTCGCGCCTGTGCGGATCAGGCGAATGATGTTGTGAGGGCCGCGCAAGTTACAGTTTCCAACCTGAATGCAAGGCCGCGATGCCCATCGACAGGTTGCGGAATTTCGCATTCTCAAACCCGGCTGCGCGGACCATCGCCAGAAAACTATCCTGATCAGGAAACTTGCGGATCGATTCCACCAGATATTGATAGCTGTCTCTGTCGCCCGCAATTGCCTGCCCCATGCGCGGAATCACGTTGAAGGAATAGGCGTCATAAGAGGCTTGCATCATCGGGTTGGGCAATTGCGAAAACTCCAGCACCATCAACCGACCACCCGGTTTCAGCACGCGGAACGCCTCGGTCAATGCGTCTTGCGGGCGGGTCACGTTTCGGATGCCGAAGCTGATCGTGTAGACGTCGAATGTACTGTCCTCGAACGGCAGGGCCATGGCGTCGCCCACCACCCAATCCAGACTGTCAGACATCTGTGCGGCCTCGGCGCGTTTGCGCCCTTCGATCAGCATTGGTTCGGTCAGGTCCAGAACCGTCGCATGACCCCGACCTGCACGTTTCAGAAACCGGAAAGAGATATCGCCCGTCCCGCCAGCCACATCGAGCAGCCGCTGACCGGGGCGTGGCGCCAACCAATCCATCATCGCATCTTTCCAGATCCGGTGAATGCCCACCGACATCACATCATTCATGATGTCGTATTTATTGGCGACCGATGAGAACACGCCCTGCACGCGGCCCGCCTTTTCGGCCTCTGGCACGGTTTCAAACCCGAAATGGGTGGTGTTGCCCGGATTGTCGGTCATGTCAGGATTCCGTTCTATTCTGGTCCTTAGCCCGGGTTATACGCTGTTGCGGCAAGAGACAAACTGTCAATCTGCCACATCGTCGGGCCGGTCTGCGTAAACGGTTTGTCTTGGCGGCGGCAGGCCCCTATTCATGCGGGCAGTCTTATCTGCAAAGCACGCGCCAATCATGCCCGAATTGCCTGAAGTCGAAACAGTGAAAGCCGGACTTGCCCCCGTGATGGAAGGGCAGGTGATTGCCCAGGCCGATGTGAAGCGGCCCGATCTGCGGTGGCCATTCCCGAAAGACATGGCAGCGCGCCTGACAGACAAACGTGTGCTTGGCCTGCGTCGCCGGTCAAAATACATTCTGGCCGATCTGGACAGTGACGAAACGCTGTTGGTGCATCTGGGCATGTCGGGTCGCATGCTGATCTCTGGTCACATGCAGGGTGATTTTCATTTCGATCACCCCGCGCCCGCAAAACATGATCATGTTGTGTTGCATATGAAGACGGGCACAAGGATCACCTTTAACGATGCGCGCCGGTTCGGAGCGATGGACCTGATGCCGACCGCGGGGCAGGAAGATCACTGGCTGATACGTGATCTGGGGCCGGAGCCGTTGGGAAATGCATTTAACGAGGAATACCTTGCCGCGCGATTGAAAGGCCGCAACACACCGATCAAATCCGCCTTGCTTGACCAACGGATCGTCGCGGGACTGGGCAACATTTATGTGTGTGAGGTTCTGTTTAGGGCGGGTATCCACCCGCGGCGCAAAGCCAGCCGGATCAGCGCAAATCGGGTGGCTGGCCTGGTCCCGATCATCCGGGATGTCCTGTCCGAGGCGATCGCCGCCGGTGGGTCCTCCCTGCGCGATTACCGGCAAACAGACGGCGAATTGGGATATTTTCAGCATGGTTTTCAGGTATACGACCGCGAAGGCTCGGCATGTGTAACACCCGGCTGCGAAAAGAAAATCAGCCGAATCGTGCAATCCGGACGCTCATCCTTCTTCTGTCCGCAATGCCAAAGATAGCTTGATCCAGCGCCCCGCTTTGATAAGCAATGACACCTGACCAGCCGCAAAAGGGACAGCAGCATGGCCTTCGAAAATATCATTGTTGATACCAGCGACTATGTCGCAACCATTACCCTCAATCGACCGGACGCGCTGAATGCACTGAATGCCGCCCTGCTACGCGAACTTTGCACCGCACTTGAAGATGCGGATGCCAGCGATAAGGTGCGCTGCATCATCATCACAGGCTCTGAGAAGGCATTTGCTGCTGGTGCAGATATCAGCGAAATGGCCGACAAGTCCTTCGTAGAAATGTATACCAGCCGCTATTTCGAGAATGAGACGGATCGGTTCAACCGCATCCGCAAACCGATCATCGCAGCGGTGGCGGGCTATGCTTTGGGCGGTGGATGCGAACTGGCGATGATGTGCGACTTCATCATTGCAGGCGACAACGCCAAGTTTGGTCAGCCCGAGATCAACCTTGGTGTCATTGCCGGACTTGGCGGTACACAACGGTTGACGCGGTTCCTGGGGAAATCCAAATCAATGGACATGCACCTGACCGGGCGTTTCATGGATGCGGAAGAGGCCGAACGAAGCGGTCTGGTCAGCCGTGTTGTCCCCGCCAAGAAACTGCTGTCAGAGGCCAAGGGCGCGGCTGAAAAAGTCACTGAGAAGTCACAGATCGCCGCCATTGCCGCCAAGGATGCTGTTAATCGGGCATTTGAGACAACGCTGGCCGAAGGTCTGAACTACGAACGCCGCCTGTTCAATTCGCTTTTCGCGACAGAGGACCAGAGCGAAGGCATGGCGGCCTTTGTCGAAAAGCGCGAGGCGCAGTTCCGCGACAAATAGATCGACCTGAGAGAACAGGGCGATCCTGACCTGTTGACTCGGTCCTTATGACAGCGTAATTGCCGCGCCAGACATGCGTGTGAGGCCCGCTTTGGCCAGACGAACCGGTTCTGAACCCGGTCGGGGCTTATTGCGCAGATTGATTTGTATTTGACCCGACAAGGGCCACGAAAAGGAACCGAAGACATGGCAAACTCACCCCAAGCCAAAAAGCGCGCGCGCCAGAACGCGACGCGCTTTGCTGTTAACAAAATGCGCCGTTCACGTATCCGCACCTATCTGCGCGCCGTTGAAGAGGCGATTGCATCTGGCGACCAGAAGGCTGCCGCCGAGGCGCTGAAAGTTGCACAACCAGAATTGATGCGTGGCGTGACCAAAGGCGTCTATCATAAAAACACAGCTGCGCGGAAAATGTCGCGCTTGGCTTCACGTGTGAAAGCCATCGGCTAATCGGCGATTCCCGGCCGATATCGTCAACAGCGAAAATTAAGAAGCGCGCCAGCCATTGGCGCGCTTTTTGTTTTTGTGTTGCACCGGTGCCCAGTTTGCGGGGCATTTCAAAGGGACCGGAGATTCTTTTTCGTCAATCGCAGAGTCAAGGACGATGTTGTGTTGATGCTGCCGCAAACGCCTTGCTAGCTTAGCGCTGCGATTCACATCGTTCCGGGGGGACATGGAGAAGATCAGCAAATGAAACGGGCACTGCGTCGCGGGCGACGTGATGACTGCTCGGCCAGTTTGCTGAACTTCATGCAAAGATGGTGACGGAATTCACGGCGGTGCTGTGACCCAACCCGATTTGCGTCTGCAAGATCGCCAGAGTCTGCTCTCTGGCTAGTCTGTTGTCTATGTTCTCGTCTCTGCCGCTCGGTGCAGTGACATGTGCAGGACACATGTACGCTGCGCCAAGGCTTATGGATTTGGTGAAAGGCATTCCGCCCGGGTTGGGACTGATCCGGACGTTTTGAATGCATTTGCCCGGAGTGGTGTATCGCTTGTGAAACGGGGCAGAGACCCTGAATAGTGTGATACGGCGTGCGTAGTGGGGACAAAGAGAACAAAATGACCAATGACATCTGGGCAAAGGTACTGGCAGCGTTAAAGAGTGCTTTGGGGGCCAACAATTTTTCAAACTGGATAGAACCACTCGAATTCGCACATCTGACAGGCGGCGTTGCGACGTTTAATGTACCCACGAATTTCATTGGCAACTACGTGTCGCAGAACTTTGGCGACCAGATCATCTATCATATGAATAAGCAGGGCGAGGCGGTCCAGAGGTTGCAGTTTTCGGTGGAAACACAGGCGCGCCCCACTCCGGCGAGCAAACCTGTTGTACGCAAGGTTGCAGGGTCAGACGACGGGTCCGGATCTCCTCTTGATGCCCGTTTTACCTTTGACACCTTCGTTGTCGGCAAGCCCAACGAACTGGCCCATGCGGCCGCTCGTCGCGTCGCTGAGGGGGGGCCGGTCACCTTCAACCCGCTGTTTCTTTACGGTGGGGTCGGGCTGGGCAAAACGCATTTGATGCATGCTATTGCGCATGAATTGCAGCGACGTTCGCCCGAGCTTAACGTCCTGTACCTTTCGGCGGAACAGTTCATGTATCGCTTCATCACGGCCTTGCGTGAACGCAAGATGATGGATTTCAAACAACTCTTTCGGTCTGTCGATGTCCTGATGGTTGATGATGTGCAGTTCATCAGCGGCAAAGACAGCACGCAGGAAGAGTTCTTTCACACCTTCAACGCGCTGGTTGATGGCCAGAAACAGATCATTATTTCCGCTGACCGTGCGCCGGGCGAAATCAAGGGTCTGGAAGAGCGGATCAAGTCGCGATTGCAATGTGGCCTTGTCGTTGACCTGCACCCCACGGACTACGAATTGCGTTTAGGCGTTCTGCAGTCAAAAGTCGATTTCTACGCCAGCCAATATCCTGATCTGGTGATCGCTCCGGGCGTGCTGGAGTTCCTTGCGCATCGTATCTCAACAAACGTGCGAGTGCTCGAGGGCGCGTTAACACGCCTGTTCGCATTTGCATCATTGGTTGGCCGCGAAATCACACTGGAATTGACGCAAGATTGCCTGTCAGACGTCCTGAAGGCTTCCGATCGCAAGGTTACGGTTGAGGAAATTCAACGGAAGGTTTCCGAACATTATGCGATCAGACTGTCTGACATGATTGGGCCAAAGCGGGTGCGCAACTATGCCCGCCCTCGGCAGATCGCTATGTATCTGGCCAAACATATGACAAATCGGTCGTTGCCGGAAATTGGGCGCCGTTTTGGAGGTCGCGATCATACGACCGTCATGCATGGCGTGCGCCGCATCGAGGAGCTTAAGGTGCTCGACAGTCAGATCGCCGACGACCTTGAATTGTTGCGTCGCGCTTTAGAGGAATAGCGCCTGAAGCTTGACGCAGGTGCCGCCATAGACAACAGTCAATAAAACGCTTGAGCCGCGCGAGAAATGCAGTACATTTTGCGTCCCGGCGGGTTTGAACACCAAGATATGCGGAGCATTGGGACATGAAATTCAGCATTGAACGCGCGGTTCTGTTAAAGGCCGTCGCACAGGCGCAATCTGTTGTTGAACGACGCAACACAATTCCGATTTTGGCAAACGTTCTGATCGAAGCCGAGGGTGATGAGGTTCACTTTCGTGCCACGGATCTCGATATCGAAGTAGTTGATAAGGCTCCCGCAAAAGTAGAGCGAGCGGGCGCAACAACCGTCGCTGCCGTGACACTGAACGAAATTGTCCGCAAACTGCCGGATGGTGCACTCGTGACGCTAACGGAGGATGGGGCATCAGGTCGGCTGACAATTGAAGCGGGTCGGTCCAACTTTTCTTTGGCGACGCTGCCAAAGGAAGATTTCCCGGTCATGGCTTCCTCTGATTATGCGTCAAATTTCTCTGCCCCTGCTCCGATCTTGCGTAGACTCTTTGATAAATCGAAGTTTGCGATTTCGACTGAAGAAACCCGGTACTACTTAAACGGCGTCTACATGCACGTGGCCGACAGCGACGGTGGAAAAGTGCTGCGCTGTGTTGCTACTGACGGGCACCGGCTGGCGCGGATCGACGCCGACTTGCCTCGGGATGCAGATGGAATGTCAGGTGTAATTGTACCTCGCAAGACCGTTGGTGAACTGCGTAAGTTGCTCGAAGACGACGATATGCAAATTGCTGTGTCGGTTTCAGAAACCAAGATTCGCTTTGCCACGCCAGACATCATCCTGACGTCCAAGGTGATCGACGGTACATTCCCAGACTATACGCGTGTGATTCCACAGGGAAACACTCGAAAACTGGAAGTTGATGCAAGCGAATTCGCCAAGGCTGTGGATAGGGTCGCAACCGTTTCGTCTGAACGGTCCCGCGCGGTGAAGCTTGCCCTGGACGAAGACCGGCTGATCTTATCTGTGAACGCTCCCGATAGCGGAGCCGCCGAAGAAGAATTGGCGGTCGCCTATAGTGACGAGCGATTGGAAATTGGGTTTAACGCCAAATATTTGTTGGAAATTGCCAGCCAAGTTGATCGTGAAAATGCAGTTTTCATGTTCAACTCCTCCGGTGATCCTACATTGATGCGTGAAGGTAACGACACGTCCGCCGTTTACGTTGTTATGCCGATGCGCGTGTGACCGGGGCAAAAATTTTAGTAATTTTTGAGCGCAGGATTTCTAGAAAACCTGCTCATAACCCATGACCGATCTTTCATTGCGCGAACTGACCCTTTCGCATTTCCGTTCCCATAAGCGTGTGGAACTCACTTTTGAGCCCAAGCCTATCACCATTTTTGGTCCTAACGGATCGGGGAAAACAAATTTGCTGGAGGCCATCTCGCTCCTGTCGCCGGGACGCGGTTTGCGCCGGGCCCGCGCCGATGAGTTGACTCGCCACCCAGAGGCGCTGGGCTGGAAAATTACCAGCATCTTGCGTTCACTACGTCAAACGCACGAGTTGGAAACCTGGGCTGAGGCCGGCAGTCCGCGCCAGCTCCGCATTGACGGCAAAGCCGCGCCGCAAACGGCACTTGGCCGGGTTGCGCGTGTATTGTGGCTCGTGCCGTCCATGGATCGGTTGTGGATCGAAGGGGCCGAAGGACGTCGCCGTTTTCTTGACCGAGCAACACTTAGTTTTGAGCCGACCCACGCCGATGCAGTTCTTTCTTACGAAAGGGCCATGCGTGAACGCAACAGGCTGCTGAAGGACATGGTGCGTGATCCGCATTGGTATACCGCAATTGAGGCGCAGATGGCAGATGCGTCAACCGCAATACAGGCCAACCGGCAGCGCGCGATAACTGAACTGACAGAGGCACAGGCAGCAACGCAAACGGCCTTTCCGACGGCGTCGCTTAAGCTGATCAACCCAGAGCCGGTTCCGGATGATTTACAGGTCGCACTGGCTGATAACCGCACGCGTGACATGGCCGCAGGGCGGACGCTGATTGGACCACACAGGGTTGATTTAGACGCGGTCTTTACCGACAAAGCAGTGCCTGCCAAAGCTTGCTCAACGGGCGAGCAAAAGGCGCTGCTTATTAGCTTGATTTTGGCCAATGGCCGCGCATTGGCCAGGGATTTCGGCGCACCTCCAATTCTGTTGTTGGATGAGGTCGCCGCTCATCTTGATGCGTCACGCCGTGCCGCGCTTTATGATGAGATTTGTGACCTCGGTGCGCAGGCCTTTATGACAGGCACTGGTGTTGAGCTTTTCGCCGAATTGGGGGAGCGCGCGCAGCATCTGGAAGTCACAGAAATAGACGGCGCGACAACTGTCACCGGAAGGGAAATATCATGACCCCGCAACGTGTTACTCTCATCACACTTGGTGTGGACGATCTGAAGCGATCAAAGACTTTCTACGCGAAACTTGGCTGGACTCCTCATAGCGAAGTGCCAGGGCAAGTCGTATTTTATCAGATCAACGGCATGGCCTTCGGATTCTTTGGGCGTGCAGCGTTAGCAAAAGAGCAAGACCGGGCGCCCGACGCACTTGGGACCGGGGCCATAACACTCGCCCAGAATATGAAGTGTATCGCAGATGTCGATTCCGCCTTTGCCAAAGCTGTTGCCGCCGGAGCGACGCCGCTGGCCGAACCTGCAGAAATGGCTTGGGGCGGGTATTCCAGTTACTATGCGGACCCCGACGGGCACGTCTGGGAATGTGCCTATAACCCATTCTGGCCGCTCAACGATGACGGTAGCCTGACATTGCCCACCAATGAAGATTGAGCAGATTTCCGAGCTATCTTTGACGGCAGACGATGACCGACAGATTGGCGTGCTGCTTGAGAAGGCCTTTGGTGGCAAGTCGGGTAGCGGTTTTGGCGGGAGATCCTACTACAAGCAGCGGCATCATTTGCGGATCCTCGTCCGCGACCAAGAGAAGGTGCTGGGCCATATTGCTTTACTCTTTCGGGTAATCCGTGTGGACAAGACGTTTGTTCCCGTAGTTGGTCTGGCCGAGGTAGCAACGCACCCCGCTCATGCTGGGCAGGGCATCGCCTCTGCGCTCCTGAAACGTGCAATCGCGCACTCACAAGACAGTTTGGCGAACTTTATCGTTTTGTTCGGCGATCACCCGATCTATGCCAAACATGGGTTTCAGTCGATGAAGAATCCATTGCGCTACGTTGTGATGGGCGGGGGGCAAACGAATGACATTGTCACGCGTATTGAGGATACATTGATGGTTTTGCCGCTGAAGGGTGTCATCTGGGATACTGAGGCGAAGGTTGACCTAATGGGGTATCTGTTCTGACATGTCGGTAACGGTTTATGATCTCGGCCTTTACGCGGGCGCATTGGCCATCCTTTTCTTGACACCAGGTCCCGTATGGGTCGCGTTGTTGGCGCGTTCGCTTTCGGGTGGGCTTCGCGCGGCTTGGCCGCTTGCCATCGGTGTGGCGGTCGGTGACGTTGTCTGGCCTATCGTCGCGATCTTTGGGGTGACTTGGCTTGTCGCCACCTTTCAGGGGTTCATGGCGGTGCTACAGTGGGTCGCTGTAGCTGTGTTTCTGGCAATGGGCTTTGGCCTTCTTTGTAACGCAGATCGTGCCCTGAGTACCGATAGCAGGCTAACACGGCGTGGCGCATGGGCGGGGTTCCTTGCCGGAGTTGCTGTAATTCTGGGGAATCCCAAGGCAGTGCTGTTTTACATGGGTGTTTTGCCCGGTTTTTTTGACCTAACGCGGGTCACTGCTTGGGACATGCTGGCTATTTGCGCCCTCAGCTTTGCTGTGCCGTTGCTTGGCAATCTCATTCTTGCCGCTTCGGTCGATCGGGCAAGAAGCATCTTTGCATCGCCGCTTGGCATTAGACGACTAAATCTGACTGCAGGCTGGCTCTTGATCGGCGTTGGTTTCGTTATTGCACTGACCTAATTGGTGCCGGTTAAGGAGCCAATGATGAGGTCTGGACTGCTGCCGGTTTCCTAGATCCGCTTGGATCGAACTGATGCACCGGCGCGGACTGATTGGTGCCATTTTCGGGTAGTTGAGCATGTGAAGTGGACACCACGAGACGTCGCTTTGCAATCTGCGACAATGGCGACCTGAGGAGGTTCGTGAAAACCACAAAATCTTGTGTCTACGGCGTGACAATTACCGTGGAGATGCGTATATTTTGGGTGCAAAGATATGGGAATTCCATCATGGCCGACGACAATAATAACCAGGAAGACTATGGTGCTGATTCCATTAAAGTTCTCAAGGGTTTAGAAGCAGTTCGCAAGCGACCTGGCATGTATATCGGTGACACTGATGACGGGTCCGGATTGCACCACATGGTTTACGAAGTCGTCGACAATGGCATTGATGAAGCATTGGCCGGGCATGCCGACCATGTCTATGTCAAAATCAACCCGGATGGATCGGTCACCGTCGGCGATAACGGACGCGGAATCCCCGTTGGGATCCACGAAGAGGAAGGTGTGTCTGCAGCAGAGGTTATCATGACCCAGCTGCATGCTGGCGGCAAATTCGATAGCAACTCCTACAAGGTGTCTGGAGGATTGCACGGTGTCGGCGTGTCGGTTGTGAACGCACTTTCAGACTTTCTTGAGCTACGCATTTGGCGTGATGGAAAAGAGCATTATGCGAGGTTCGAAGGCGGCTTTACCACCGAGCATCTACGCGTTGAAGGTGATGCTGATGGACGCAAGGGGACGGAAGTTACCTTTTTGGCTTCAACCGACACTTTCAGCAATCGTGACTACAGCTTTGAGACGCTTGAAAAGCGTCTGCGAGAGCTGGCTTTCCTGAATTCCGGCGTCAAGATCATTCTGGAAGATTTGCGACCCGCTGAACCGCTTCAGACCGAGCTGTTTTATGAAGGTGGCGTTAAAGAGTTCGTCAAATATCTTGATAGATCCAAAACCCCGTTGATGGATACCCCGATCTATGTTGCCGGCGAACGGGACGATATCGGCATAGAAGTCGCTATGTGGTGGAATGACAGCTACAATGAGATGGTTTTGCCCTTCACAAACAACATCCCTCAACGTGACGGCGGCACCCATATGGCCGGCTTCCGAGGCGCGTTGACGAGGGCAATAAGCAAATATGCAACCGAAAGCGGAATTGCGAAGAAAGAGAAAGTGTCACTGACAGGCGATGACGCGCGTGAGGGGCTGACTTGTGTGTTGTCCGTCAAAGTGCCGGATCCGAAATTCTCCAGTCAGACGAAAGACAAACTTGTCAGTTCTGAGGTGCGTCCCGCAGTTGAGAACCTGATGGGCGAAAAGCTGAACGAATGGTTCGAAGAGAACCCCAACGAGGCGAAGGCGATCATTACCAAGATCGTTGAGGCTGCCGCCGCGCGCGAAGCGGCCCGTAAGGCGCGCGAGATACGGCGAAAATCGGCGATGGACGTTAATTTCAATGCCTCAAAGCTAAAAGACTGTTCCGAGAAAGACCCGTCCAAAACCGAAGTCTTCCTTGTCGAGGGTGACTCAGCTGGAGGTTCAGCCCAAACTGGGCGTGACCGGGGAACGCAGGCGATCTTGCCGTTGAAAGGTAAGATTTTGAACGTTGAGCGCGCGCGGTTCGACCGAATGCTATCGTCACAGGAAATCGGCAACCTTGTTATGGCGCTAGGCACCGGTATTGGGCGCGACGAATTCAACATAGAAAAGCTGCGCTACCACAAGGTCATCATCATGACCGATGCGGATGTCGACGGTGCACATATCCGAACGCTGCTTCTGACGTTCTTCTTCCGCCAGATGCCGGAGCTAATAGAAGGTGGTTATCTCTATATCGCGCAACCGCCGCTCTACAAAGTTGCTCGTGGCAAGTCTGAAGTTTACCTCAAGGATCAGGCCGCTATGGATGAGTACCTGATCGAACAGGGGATCGAAGGGGCACTGCTGCGACAAGGCAATGGTGAAGAAATCACCGGTGCGGATCTGCGCCGTGTGGTCGATGAGGCCCGGCAACTCAAGCGCGTACTGGATGCCTTCCCGACTCATTATCCCCGCCACATCCTTGAACAGGCCGCTATCGCGGGGGCATTTGTACCCGGTGTCGTCGACAATGACCTGCAAGGCACCGCTGATCGGGTCGCACAACGGCTTGACCTGATCGCGCTGGAATGGGAGCGCGGATGGCAGGGCCGGATTACGCAAGACAAGGGCATGCGTCTTGCCCGTATATTGCGAGGCGTGGAAGAGGTTCGAACGCTTGACGGCCCGTTGTTGCGTTCAGGCGAAGCACGACGCACTGGAACATTTACGCAAGGGCTGCAAGACGTGTACAACCTGCCCGCAACTTTGGTGCGCAAGGATCGTAGCCAGATTATCCATGGCCCGCTTGATCTGCTCAAGGCTATTCTTGAAGAGGGTGAGAAAGGGCTGTCGTTACAACGTTACAAGGGATTGGGTGAAATGAACCCCGATCAGCTTTGGGAAACGACGCTTGATCCTGATGCGAGGACGCTTCTGCAGGTTAAGGTAGAGGACGTCGCCGAGGCGGATGATTTATTTACCAAATTGATGGGTGATGTTGTCGAACCCCGACGTGAGTTCATCCAGAATAACGCCCTCAACGTTGAAAACCTCGACTTCTGACAGGACGGTTGTCCAGTTCCCACCGGGCATCATTGCGATGCCCGGTGGTTTTTGTTTTAGCTCCGATGCAGCATGACTGGATCGATACGCACAATATGATGCGTATCAGGCTGCAAACCCAGATCCCGCCGCAGATGATCAGTTAGGTTGTCAACGTCAGGCTGCCGGTTTGGCGTTGGAAAACTCTGGCTGTCTGGCGGATGCTGTTTGCGAAACAGCCTGGCCGCAACCGCCAAAAGCACCCGGCGCAAACCGAAGTTTGCGACCAATTCGTCAACAATAGCACCTAATGTTTGCGGGTTCTTGAGAGGTAATGTGCTCATCTCTTGACCTATTCCGCAGAGTCACTGCGGCCTTTCTGCTTGGAGGTTGATGTTTGACAATGACAAGACGCAGACGAACTGCGGCTGTCAGGGTCAAACACTTCTGGTTTTGGTGGTTTTTTGTCGCCTCGGCGACCGGCGTTGGGCTAGCTAAGTCGCTTGCCCGCATGTGACATGGTCACTGCAGCTATGGCCGGTACGCCCCAAGGGGAGGTATTATAAAGACAGATATTCATTGCCAACCTCCTTTGCTTGTATGGTCCGACGGGTGCACTCATACAGTGTATTTTCGAAAAAGCAAACAGCTTGCGTTAGGCTTCTTGCCCAATAGTTGCAAATCAGATGCCGCCAATATGATGCGTGCCACGTTTCTTGGCCAAAGCGATTTGTTTTTGACGTTCCCGGAAACGGTTCTTATCTTCGTCTGTGGTGTCACCCGCGCACTGATGGCAGGCGACGCCTTCCTCATAAGATGGATGATTGCGATCTTCTGGAACCAAAGGCCGGCGGCAAGCATGGCACAGGATATGCGGTCCTTCTTTCAACCCGTGCCCGACGCTTACTCGCGCGTCAAAGACAAAGCATTCCCCATCCCACTTGCTGTCATCCTGCTGAATCTCTTCAAGGTACTTAAGAATGCCACCATTCAGATGATAGACGTCTTCAACACCTTGACCCATCAAGTAATTCGTCGATTTCTCGCAGCGAATACCACCAGTGCAAAACATCGCGATCCGTTTGTTATGAAAGCGATGTTTGTTCTTGTCCCACCATGCCGGGAATTCGCTGAAGCTTTTTGTTTCTGGATCGATAGCGCCCTCAAAAGTACCAATCGCCACTTCGTAGTCATTGCGGGTGTCAATCACCGCTACATCCGGGGCGCTGATCAAAGCGTTCCAATCGGCGGGATCAACATAGTTGCCGACCCTTGCCAACGGATCCACATCCGGTTGCCCCATGGTGACGATCTCCTTCTTCAGCCGGACTTTCATGCGATGGAAGGGTGGTGTGGTCGCTGTGCTCTCTTTCCATTTCAGGTCGGCACAACCGGGCAAGGCGCGGATATAGGTGACAACGTCATCAATCCCTGCGCGACCCCCGGCGATTGTACCGTTAATCCCCTCTTTGGCTAACAGCAAAGTGCCACTGATTCCCCGCGACTTACACAAGTTCAGAAGCGGGCCTTGCATGGCAGCGATGTCGTCAAAGCGGGTGAAGTGGTAGAGTGCAGCAATTGTAAACATGGAATTGAGATACGCCTGTCCATCCAAAGGGGCAAGTCACGTCGCGGCGGCTATCGCCAGGCCATCCGCGACCGCGGTGAAGGCTTCGGCCCGCTCCAGCGTAGCATCGGGGAACATTGTGATCATAACGTCTTCAACGACATGCAATAGGCTAGACCCGCCTACAAAGACAACCTTTCCGATTTGGTTCGGAGCGATGTTTGCCATTTCCAATGTTTCGGTGGCACAGATACGAATTTGCGCTGCATGATCTGCCAGCACTTCGCTCATCGCAGCCTTTGTGAAGCGTGCCCACAACTCTGCCTCTATTGTGCGAAGATCAATTCCAGCTTGCATCACATCCGGTTTGTTGATCTGTATTTTCCCTGCCTCAACCGCAAAGGCGATATCGTGGCCCAACTCCATATCCAGCACGGTTTTCAGTCGAACGAACAGTGAGGGATCAATCCCCAGCTTCACAAAATCCTTGGCCATCCGCCGGTATTCTGCAGTGTAGACGAACGGTATTTTTTGCCAGGTTGCAAGATCATTGAAAATCGCATTGGGTGCGATGTGTCGGCCGGGCCCAAGCGTATTGCGAACTTCCGCACCGCGCCCAAGCAACGGCATTACCTCAGCAATTGAAATCGAACGATCAAAATCTGTTCCGCCCACGCGAACACCATGACTGGCAATGATCCTTGTTGTGCCGCCATCACGTTCAAAGAGCGAGAAGTCGGATGTGCCCCCACCGATATCCACGATCAAACCCAAGGCGCCCTTGTCCAGGGGACCACTGGCCAATGCGGCTGCCTCTGGTTCGTACATGAACGAAACATCGCGGTAACCGGCGATCAAATAGGCTTCTCGCAGATCAACTTCGGCTTGTGCATTTCTTGCTGCATCGGTCGAGTGAAATCGTACAGGGCGGCCCGATAAGGCGACATCATAAGTCTGGCCCGTTTCGGCCTCGGCCCGTTCGCGAAGCATCCGCAGGAACCGGGCGACAACCTCGATCAAAGTTAGCCGTTCATAGGCGATGTGCCGCTTCTCGCGCATTAAGGGCGTGCCGAGGACCGATTTCAATGCGCGCATAAAGCGGCCCTCTCGGCCATCAATCAATGCCGCGTTTGCGACCGAGCCATATGTCGTGACTTTGCGATCATAATCAAAGAACACAGATGTCGGCAGCGTTTTCTTCCCTGGCTCCACTTCAATCAGATGCGGGCGCCCGGCAACCATTACTCCGGCCGCCGTGTTGGAGGTCCCAAAGTCGATACCCAAAATCGCCATCAATGCCTCCCGTAGTCATGCGAAAGGCGCGCCTTCTAAGCAGAACCTGGCTCACATGCAACCCCGACTTGGCTTGAACCAGGAGGACTTGCGCGTCAGCCTGCTATGAGGAGGCACACATGACAAAAATTATCTGGATGACGGACCCGCATTTTCAGAACACGGGGTTAATTGACACCCTAAACCCGAGGACGCGGTTGCAGGCCGCGATTGAACACATGAATACCCACCATTCGGATGCAGATTTCATGGTGCTAACGGGTGACCTCATCGGTGACGATATTGAGGGTGACTATGTTCGCATCGCCGAATATCTGGCGCGATCCAAAATCCCGGTTTATCCAATGGTTGGCAATAATGATGACCGGGCCGGGTTCCGGAAAAACCTCTCGTTGCCCGAAAATACCATGAGCGAATTCATCCAGTACAAGCTTGAGGAAACTGACGCGACTTTCCTGTGCCTCGATACCCATATGATGGGGTCACATGCTGGGCAGTTCTGCGATGCTCGGCAAACATGGCTGCGCGATGTTCTGTCGGCCTGCATAGATCCGGTTTATGTTTTCATGCACCATCCACCGATGGACCTGCATCTGCCTAAACAGGATGAAATCAAATTAACGGAAAGTGACGCGTTCCTTGATCTGATCGGGGAACGTGGCAAAGTTAAGCACCTTTTCATCGGGCATGTGCACCGT
Source organism: uncultured Paracoccaceae bacterium (assembly GCA_947500055.1). Classification (GTDB taxonomy): domain Bacteria; phylum Pseudomonadota; class Alphaproteobacteria; order Rhodobacterales; family Rhodobacteraceae; genus Yoonia. The sequence continues at coordinate 189,056 of CANMQO010000002.1, read as the reverse complement.
CCAACTTCCGGAACGATTCGGGGCATCCCCTTCGCTACTCTGGGCGCGCTGTCGTTTCAGGCCCCAGCACCACAACCTGCGTGGGACTGGGAAGGTTTCGTACCAGCAAGGGAGGCCCCGCATTACGGCGTGCTTTATGTCGACGACGGCAACGTCACCCTGCAGTACACTCAATTCTGTGTGTATGAGCATGGGATCGAAGTCTGACCCTTTTCAACAATGCGCTCCGCCGCTACCAAACCCACATGCAACGCGTCATGATTTGTGGTGGGCCGGGATCCGGCAAAAGCACTCTCGCCCGGATCATGGGCGAACGGTTAGCACTGCCTGTCTATCATATGGATCAGATCCATTGGACCCCCGGTTGGGTTGAGCGGCCGAAGGCAGAGAAGACACCGCTCGTCCTGGATATAGTCCGCAAAGACGCTTGGGTTTTCGAAGGTGGGCATTCGGTTACTTATCCTGACCGTGTTGCACGGGCGGATACGTTCATCTGGCTCGATCTACCGGTGTCCTTGCGTTTTTTCAGGGTGGTCTGGCGGACAATCCGGGATCACGGCAAGGTCCGTCCTGATATGGCGCCAGACTGCCCGGAAGGTTTTCATAACGAAACATGGGCTTTCTGGAAATGGATATGGCAAACCCGATACAGCGCCCGCATCAAACTGGCGGCCATCGCAGATTCCCCGGGCCATCTGACAATACATCACTTACGATCTCGCTCGCAGGTGAAGGCATTCATTGCTAACCTGCCGGCCAAACAGGAGGCCCAACCATGACCCACGCCCTACTTGTCATTGATGTGCAAAACGATTTCTGCCCGGGTGGCGCGCTGGCCGTGACGGGTGGTGATGAAATCGTCCCCCGCATCAACGCGGCAATGGCTGATTTCGATGCGGTGATCCTGACGCAAGACTGGCATCCCGCCGGGCATTCCTCTTTCGCTTCCACCCACGACGCAGATCCGATGAGCATGATCGAAATGCCTTACGGTCCGCAGGTTCTCTGGCCGGATCACTGTATTCAAGGCTCCATCGGTGCTCAATTCCACGCTAATTTGGCCGCTGATCAAGCTGACATGATCATCCGAAAAGGTTACGATCCCGCAATCGACAGTTACTCGGCATTCTTCGAGAATGACAAAACGACCGCCACCGGGCTCGATGGGTATCTTCGGACCCGCGGAATTGACAGGTTGACGCTGGTCGGATTGGCCACTGATTTTTGCGTGAATTATTCTGCTGTCGATGCGGCCAAACTAGGCTTCGATGTAACGGTCAATACCGCACTCTGCCGAGCGATCGATTTCGATGGATCACTTGCTGCCGCAAAGGGTGGAATGATTGATGCGGGCGTAAACCTGATCTAGCTTGTTGGATTTTGAAGTTTGCGGAAGGCACGGTCGCCGCCGCAAACACAGTTCGCATCGCGCATTTGCAACCACGGAATTTGGATCTTGAAGCTATTCTTCGACCGCAACTCCCTTCGCGCCAGTTTCACAGCCCCCATCGATTGCGGTCGTTCGCGCGAGGAGGTCGACCCCCTGCGACTTCCAGAAATGTAGCAAATCAATGAATATCCAGTTTTCGGCCAGTTTCTCTCCATCACGACGATAAATATCGATCACGCGAAACTCCCCAGGGGTGTCTGAGGCTGGCATCCCCATAAAACCACCGGATGGCGTGGCAGTGAAATTGGGCCACCCGAAAAAGCCACCAAAATTGCCTTCGGCCAGACGGGCGACATGCTGCGTCCTGGACCGGTTTGTGAGGGTGGCTCGGAAGGGTCCGGAGTGCTGTTTGGCATAGCGTTCAATTGTGTAAGTGGCGCCAATACCTTCTGGCCCCCACCACAGCATGTTTTCTGACCAAGTTCGGCGCAATTCATCCTCTAGCGGGAGGCTGCCGTTCCATTGGCCCAAGTCGCTGATCATGCTTTCAATAAGCGCGAGCGTCCTTTGCCCGCTGTCCGGGTCTTGGGCGTCGTTCATCAGACCGGCATGGGTCATCGGGCCAGGTTGGACCAAATGCGCTGCCGTTTGTCTAGGAAAAGGCGATAGTCCCGCCTGAGTCATCAAATGAGGAATATCGAAGAACATTGCCGTTTCTTTGATCTTGCCATCTTCGACCCTGTTGAACTCGCAATATCGCAACATGGCAAGCTTTCCGGTGGGACGGATTCCAAGCCATGGGGTGTCAAATAGGCCCATCAGATGTCCCATGGAAACCACCCAGACGCCTCCTTGCCCCTCGATCCTATTTTGCCCTGCCATGAAGACATCCATGCGGCGCTGCATCGCCGTCAGGGAACGACGAAGGGGCTGCCAAAACGATTCGGCGACCGCGCGAGCTGATGTCATTTCATTGAATGGATGATACCCACGCCAGAGATAGTCGGGAGACGTGAACTCAACAAGCACCGACGGGATGTCCATACTCTGCGCGTTATCCAGCTTAGAGTAATATTCCCTAACAATTTGTTTTTCCTTCTGAAAGTTGGTCTTCATTTGGGTTTTCTCTGCGCTCTCGTGGTGATTTGCATTCGTTTGCAAAAATATGTTGCCAAACAAATTCTCCAATGTCTATTATCTTTGCAAACGAATGCAAAAATCTGCATTCCGTCAGGGGGACGATATGGCCGAAATTCAGCTGCGCAATCTGTCAAAGCGTTGGGGTTCGTTTGTTGGGGTTGAAAATTTCGACCTGACAATCGCGGACAAGGAATTTTTGGTCCTGCTCGGCCCCTCTGGATGCGGCAAAACCACCACGATGCGAATGATCGCAGGACTTGAGGATGCGACAGAAGGCGACATTCTGGTTGATGGCAACAGGGTCAACGACCTGGAACCAAAGGACCGCGACGTGGCGATGGTGTTTCAGAGTTATGCGCTCTACCCGAATATGAATGTTTACGAAAATATCCGCTTTCCTCTGAAGGTACGTGGCGTAGATCCCAAAACCCATGACGAGCGGGTCAAGCGCGCCAGTGCCATGGTCGAACTCGATGAATTTTTGCACCGAAAGCCTGCTGAATTGTCTGGCGGTCAACGTCAGCGTGTGGCACTTGCCCGCGCCGTCGTGCGTGAACCAAATGTGTTCCTGATGGACGAACCGCTTTCCAACCTTGATGCAAAGCTGCGGGTATCGACACGCGCCCAGATCAAGAACCTATCGCACGAATTGGCTGTGACCACGATCTATGTGACGCATGACCAAATCGAGGCGATGACCCTGGCCGACAGGGTGGTGATCATGAAAGCGGGAGTGGTTCAACAAGTCGGAACCCCGGTCGAGATATATGACCGGCCCGCCAATGCCTTCGTTGCCAGTTTCATCGGCAACCCGGCAATGAACCTGATGGAGGGGGCGATCAGTAGCGGCAACTTTACCGCGCAGCATGTCGAAATCAGCGGTATTGCAGCGGCTGACGGCCCCGTCACGCTGGGTTTTCGTGCCGAAGATGCAAGCGTCGTGGAAAGCGGCGGCCAGATCAACGCCCCGATCTACACAATGGAACTTTTGGGCGATGCGACGATGGTAAGCGTCCGCATCGGCGGCGCGCTTGTGTCGGTCAAGGCCGACAAGAACTACCGGGCCGAGATTGACGAAATGGTGTCGATCCACGTGCCTACTGATCACTGCCACCTGTTCAACGCTGAAACTGGTGCGCGCATCGGGGGCTGATGCCCTTAAATTCCTGCTTTGGCGGGGTCAACGGGTGCAGGCTTCGAAGATGCACCCAAAAACAGGGAGAGAAACGGAATGTTTCTAAAAAAAGTTGCGCTTGCGAGCGCGTTGTCGATTACAGCCGGAGCCGCTTTTGCCGCGTGCGAAATTTCCGGTAATGTCAGCATTGTCGGGAATGAATTTCCCGCAATTCATACGGTTGCCAATGGCGCAGCGGCCTGTACTGGCGGAGAGGTTAAGGCAAACCTGACGGCAGATCATCAAAAAATCAACCTTGCAGGCATGCAAGGCAATCCAGCGGAATACACAAGCGCAATCATTGCTAACTCCTCAATCGTAGCGTTAATGAATGAAGACGTCATTCGTCCGTTGGATGATCTGGTCGCCGCATATGGTCAGGATATTCCCAAAAACCAACTCATCACGATCGACGGGAAAATCATGGCGGTCGCCTTTATGGCAAACGCCCAGACACTTGCCTATCGCAAGGATGTTCTCGAAGAGATCGGTGTTGAGGTTCCAACAACTTATGAGGAGGTTCTCGAAGCCGCCGAGAAAATTCGCGCTGCTGGGATAAGCCAATACCCAGTTGGCGGTGCTTATGCTGCCGGTTGGAACCTCGCCGAGGAATTCGTGAACATGTATATCGGCCATGGCGGCGAATTCTACGTCCCCGGGTCCGCTGAAGTCGCGATCAACAATGAGCAGGGCGTTGCAGCGCTGAACATGATGAAGGCGCTGACCGAATATATGAATCCTGACTTTCTAACCCACGACTCCAATGCAACAGGCGCAGAGATGGAGGCGGGCAACGTCATGATGATGAACATGTGGGGTTCTCGCATGGGCAATCTGATGGATGATGAAGGTGCGGAAGAGCAGGTATACTCCAACATTACAGTTGGTGGTCCGCTCACTGTCGGTGGTGGCACTACCCCTGCGTCGACCCTGTGGTGGGACGGTTGGACGGTCGCCAAAAACATTTCGGACGAAGATGCAGTGGCTACATTTCTGGCAATGAAGAATGGCACGAGCCCGGCAATCCTGAATGAAGAGACTATGAGCCAGGCCGTTTGGATGATCGAGGGTTATACCCCTGCACCAGTGAATGACGGTGTTTTTGCTGCTATCGCTGCAGGCACTACATCCTATCCCATGCTGCCGTATCAGGGTCTCTTGCACACTGCACTGGGCGACAACCTGTCTGATTTCCTGTTGGGCAAAGAATCCGCCGAGCAGGCGCTGGCTGACGTTGAGGCCGCCTATACAACTGCGGCAAAGGAAAAGGGTTTCCTTCAGTAAGGAAGCCGTCGCGTGCGGGGCGGCACTGTCTGCCCCGTACCACCATTCGCATCATCAAAACGCCTGGGGGCAACTGAAAAATGAAACATAGATCGTTCTTCTGGTTTGTTCTTCCATCAGCAGTCGCGATGATGCTGTTCATCTTTTTTCCGATCATCTCCGTGGTAGTGCAGTCGTTTCATGTTGAGCACGAACAGGTCATACGCTCTGTCGAGACTTGTGACTTATTTGGATGCAAGCAATCTACCACCATCGATCAAGAAGCGACTGCCGCGCTCCGCGCAGAAAGCCCGCTGGGCCAATTCGCAGGGCTGACCACTTATCTTGACCGGAACCACCTCGCTGTGGATGAGGTTGGCGCGACATGGAACAGAACCGATAGCTGGCGTGACTTTGGCAGCCAGATGCTCAACTTGCCGTTCTACAAGGCGATGGGGTTTACGCTGACCTACACCTTTGTAGTGACGCCTTTGGTTATCATCCTGGGCTTTGTTATCGCCGTGGCAGTCAACAGTGCCACCCGGGTGCTGCGCGGTCCACTCATCTTTTTCTCGCTTCTGCCGATGATGATTACACCGCTTGTGGGTGCGCTTATCCTGTTTTGGATGGTCGACGCCCGAGGGATCATCGGGACGACATTGCAATACCTGGCAGGTGATCCGAATTTGTCAGTAAAAGCATCAACGCCACTGATGTGGATCATGTTGATGGTCTACGGCGTGTGGCACTCCGCTCCCTTCGCATTCATTGTCTACTATGCAGGTCTGCAGACCGTCAGCCAGGACACTTTGGAAGCGGCACGGGTTGATGGGGCGAGCCGCTGGCTCCAGATCAGGCATGTTATCATTCCTCATTTGCTGCCCCTGACAACATTCATCGCGTTGATGCAGCTCATGGACAATTTCAGGGTGTTCGAACCCATCGTCAGCTTCGCGGCCAATGCGCATGCGACGTCGTTGAGTTGGGCGATATTCAACGATCTGGGCGGAGAGACCAGACAACTTTCATCAGCCGCGGCAACATCCGTCCTGACAATCATCGGCGTGGCTATTCTCTTGTCGCCGGTTCTGGTGCGCACTTGGCGCGATTTTGATCGGAAGTAGGTGAACATGTCTAGCAAATTAAAACGCCAACCCCCCGCCGTCACATTTCTGATCGTTACCATTCTTGCGATCTGGATGCTGCTTGCTGCCTTTCCGTTTCTTTGGACACTTTGGGGCTCTTTCAAGGTTGAAGGTGATTTCTTTTCCAAGGCCAACTGGGCCAATGCCCTGACCGGGACGCTGACCGCTGCGGAGACCGGCGGCAGGTTCACGGGTGATGGCTACCATGGGGCCTGGATTCAGGAAGAGTTCTGGCGCGCAGCCTGGAATTCCGTGATCGTCTGTTTCTTCGTCGTGACCATTTCGCTGACACTTGGCACGCTTGGCGGTTACGCGCTGGCGCGATCCACTTATCGCTATGCTTTCTGGTTTCTACTGGCGGCACTGATCTTTCGGGCGATGCCCCCGATCACGCTGGTTTCCGGTTATCTGCCGGTCTTTTTCCAGTGGAATCTTTGGGGTCACACAGCAACCACAATCATTGTTCTGGTTGCCATCAATCAGCCTTTTACACTGTGGATGCTGCATTCTTTCTTCAAGAATATCCCGGCGGAGCTGGATGAGAGCGCGATGGTCGACGGTTGCACGCGATTTCAGGCGTTCCGTAATGTGATCATTCCGGTGATGTGGCCGGGTGTCATAACAACGGGGCTGTTTTCCTTCCTGCTGGCCTATAACGACTTTGCGGTCACAGCGATGCTGCTCTCCAAGGAAAACCAGACCATGATCCCCAAGGTGGCAAGTTTCCTTGGCACCACGCAGACCAAGGGCAACGTGATGTTTGCGGTGTCTTCGGTTGTTTCGGTAACGGCTCCATTGTTTCTGATGATCATGTTCTTCCAGCGTCAGATCGTTGGCGGCCTGACGGCTGGCGCGGTCAAAGGGTGATGCACGTGCTGATTTGGCAACCTTACCATTTTGGGGGACGGTGATATGTTGGCTTGTCCTGCCCGGCCCGCCATGGGCGTCGCAACAAGTATTTCGTCTGAGAACAACGATACCGATCGACGTTTTCCAGGCAGCGATGATGTGGCGACATCAGGCGCGGATGAGGGTACGATCGCCACGCATTTCGGCAATGCGGCCGTGGTCAACGCGAGCCACCCAATCAATGAGCTACGGGATCGGAACGGCGGCGAATATCTCGGCACTCGATGGGTGCTGTTGACAGGCTATGTTCGCGGGCGCGCGCTGCTGCAACGCGGAAACATCCGTCTTACCGAAGTGGAGCCTGTGGCGTGACCATGACGGCGGACTTCATCGTTGTTGGGGCGGGCTCGGCTGGCTGTATTGCTGCCGCAGAGCTCGCGCGCCGGGAGGCCGGTTCCGTGCTTCTGCTGGAGGCCGGCCCCACCGACAATTCACCCTTGGTAAAGATGCCGTTCGGGTTGGTTTGGATGATGAGAAGTCAACGTCGCGACTGGCGTTATCAATCGACGCCGCAAAAACATCTTGGCGGGCGTCGATTGAACGTAACGCGTGGCCGAATGGTTGGCGGGTCGGGATCAATCAATTCGATGGTCTGGTTTCGGGGTCGCACGGATGATTTCGACAACTGGCAACTCCCCGGTTGGTCGTGGGGTGATGTGGCCCCTGCGTTTGATGCCATCGAGGCCCGCCTGACGCCGCGCCGCATGAAAGGCGCGCATCCGTTGACGGAAGCATTGCACAGCCTGTTCGCCGAACATGGGACGACACCACCCACTCCAGAGCACGAAAGCGCAGGGGTTTTTGCCTTCAACATGGTCGACGGGCGGCGGCGTTCGGCTGCGGATGGCTTCATTAAACCCGCCCCGGCTGGTCTGACGCTGGTGACCGGGCAAGAGGTTGATCAGGTGATGTTCGAGAGCGATGTCGCGCGCGGAATACGTCTTGTGGGAGGCTCTGAGCTGCGGGCCCATAAGGGTGTGGTCCTGTCGGCGGGCGCCATCGGGTCGCCTTCGATCCTGATGCGATCCGGGATCGGACCCCGGGCAGACCTGGAAGCGCTTGGGATCGATCTGCGCCATGATGCAGAGGAGGTGGGCGCAAATCTGCATGATCACCCCGCTGCGGGTCTTCATTTCGCAGGCCCGGGATCAGGTTATGGTTTGACGCCAGCACAAATGCCGGGATGGGCGCTGGCCCCGTTTCAATACCTGATGGCCCGAAAGGGGCGTTTCGCATCCCCCACCGTCGAAGGCGGCGTATTCTTCAACGCACGCGGGTTGAATGAGGCCCCGGATGTGCAAAGCCACTTCATCCCCTTCATGCTGGGGTGGCAGGGAAAGCGATATGTTTATGGATCGGGCTATTTTGCCGATGTCGGCGTCTGCCGCCCAAAATCGCGCGGGGCGCTGCGGCTGACCAGCAAAGATCCCCAGGCAGCACCAGCGATCGACCTAGGCCTGTTCAACGACAGCTCTGACCTCGAAACACTTGTTGCCGGGCTGAAACGGCTGCGGGTCTTGATGGAAGAGGTCGATTTTGGCCCACGCCACGCGCCGGAGGCCTTCCCCGGCGTTGCGGTTCAGTCTGACAGCGCGCTGCGTGACCATATCCGCGACAGGGGGGCGACGGCCTATCACCCCGTTGGCACGTTACGGATGGGGGATGGCAGCAATGCGCCTGTGACATCACGCCTGTCAGCACGCGGTGTGCAGGGCCTCTGGGTGGCAGATGCGTCGGTCATGCCAGCGGTGACATCGGCCAACACAAATGCCCCATCCATGATGATCGGTTACCGGGCCGGTGAAATAATAGCGGAGGATTGCGCATGAAAGGGTCCCGTCCAGAACAAGCGGTCCTGACCCGCGACACGGACATGTCAAAAACCGACGACACCCGTCGGGTGATTGAAACCATGGTGGACGGCCTGAACGACCACCGGATCGAAGATATCGGCGAATTCTTTGCGCAGGGATTTCGCTGGATGGGCAATCAAGGATGTGGCACCAAGACCGGCTTGCAAGAGTTTCAGGATAACTGGCAGCGGCCCTTTCAGGCTGCGTTTTCCGACAAGACCTGTATTGACGAGGCGCGCCTCTACATGGGCGAATGGGCCGCTGCGTTTGGCCGGCAGGAAGCCACGCATTCAGGCGCGTTTTTGGGCATTGCCCCAACCGGCAAACGGGTCGAAATCCGCTACATGGATTTCTGGAAAGTAGTGGACGGCAAGATTGTCGATAACTGGGTGAATGTCGACTTCGCTCATGTGGCCGCCCAGTTGGGGGTCGATCTTTTTAACGGCCAGGGCTGGGAAATATATGACCGGGGCGAACGTCAGGCTCCAAGACCGGATTAAGCGAGGAAAAGCAATGACAATAGAATACCTCAAACGTGGCAAACCCGAAGCAGACCGTGCCGAAGATGATGCCAAGACGGCCGCGGTTGTGGCGGCAACGCTCAAGGATATCGAAACCCGTGGTGATACGGCAGTGCGCGAATTGGCCAACAAGTTCGACGGCTACGACCGTGACAGCTATCGCCTGACGCAGGATGAAATCGATGTATTGATCGCAAAGGTCAGTCCACGCGACCTTGAGGACATCAAATTCGCGCAGGCGCAGGTCGTCAACTTTGCCCAGGCCCAACGCGACAGCATGCTGGACATAGAGGTCGAAACCATGCCCGGCGTCATTCTTGGCCACAAGAATATTCCGGTGCAATCGGTCGGCTGCTACGTGCCCGGCGGCAAGTTCCCAATGGTCGCTTCGGCCCATATGTCAGTCGCCACTGCAAAGGTTGCTGGTGTGCCGCGTATCATCGCCTGCACCCCGCCTTTTAATGGTGAACCGAACCCGGCAGTGATCGCGGCCATGCATCTGGGCGGTGCGCACGAAATTTACGTCCTTGGTGGTATTCAGGCAGTTGGCGCCATGGCGTTGGGCACCGAAACCATCGATCCGGTCCATCTTCTGGTCGGCCCCGGTAACGCTTTTGTCGCCGAAGCCAAGCGGCAGCTCTTTGGGCGTGTCGGTATCGACCTCTTTGCGGGGCCGACCGAAACTATGGTGATTGCCGACGATACTGTCGATGCCGAGATGTGCGCGACCGATCTGTTGGGGCAGGCCGAGCATGGCTACAATTCTCCCGCCGTTCTGGTCACCAACTCGCGCAAACTGGCCGAAGAGACCCTGAGCGAAATCGACCGCATCCTTAAAATCCTGCCAACGGCTGGAACGGCGGGCGTCAGCTGGGAAGACTATGGTGAGGTTATCTTGTGCGACACTTATGACGAGATGCTGGAGGTTGCCGATGACATCGCATCTGAACATGTGCAGGTGATGACCGACCGGGACGACTGGTTTCTTGAAAACATGACCTGCTATGGTGCGCTGTTCCTGGGGCCGCGGACAAATGTGTCGAACGGGGACAAGGTGATCGGCACCAACCACACGCTACCGACCAAGAAGGCCGGGCGCTACACCGGTGGCCTTTGGGTTGGCAAGTATCTGAAAACACATAGTTATCAGAAAGTCACAACTGACGAGGCTGCTGCCAAAATTGGCGCCTACGGTTCACGGCTCTGCCTGCTTGAAGGCTTTGTCGGCCATGCGGAGCAATGCAATCTGCGTGTGCGTCGTTATGGCGGACAAAACGTGCCCTATGGTGAGGCGGCTGAGTAATGCCAGCGCCAGCGCGTCTCAAATCCCTGATTGCGCCCTTGCGCGCGGCCATGGCGGAGTTTTCCCAAGAAGGAGTGCGGGCGGCGCTGGGCGATATCATGTCGGATCGGGCCGTTGTTCGGCTCCCGCATCCGTTGGGCGATATGTCCGGAGCAGATCTTTATGCCCGCGCCTATGCGCCGCTCTTTCTGGCAATGCCAGACCTTGAGCGGCGCGACCTGATTGTCGTCGCCGGCAACGACAGCGATGGCGGGCAATGGGTTGGGTGCCTGGGACATTACATGGGGACGTTTGCCGCGCCCCTCCATGACATCCCGCCCAGCGGGCATCTGGCGCATATACGGTTCCACGAGTTTTACCGCATTGAGGGGGACAAAATCGCCGAGATGCAGGCGATCTGGGATTTGCCCGAGTTGATGATGCAAGCTGGGGCATGGCCGATGGTGCCAAGTCTGGGGCGGGAACTCTGTGTGCCTGCGCCAATGACGCAGGATGGCTTGTCAGATCATGACCCGCAGAACAGCAGGGCCAGCCATGATCTTGTGATTGACATGCTTACCCATCTGTCGCGCCACCCGTCTGAGGGCGGACCGGAAATCATGCAGGCCGAACGTTTCTGGCATCCACGGGTGAACTGGTACGGCCCGGCAGGTATCGGAACGACGCGGGGGATCGCGGGGTTCCGCCACTGGCATCAGATCCCGTTTCTGAACGCGCTGCCTGATCGTAGCGGCGGCACCTCAGGTACGCTGAAGTCGCATTTCTTTTCTGATGGGGCATATGTCGCCGTAACCGGATGGCCCAACATGCAGATGACCGTGACAGGTGATGGCTGGCTTGGCATCGCACCGGCGGGGCAAAAGATAAGCATGAAAAGCCTTGATTTCTGGCGGGTCGAGAACGGTTTGATCCGAGAAAACTGGGTGCTGGTCGATCTGCTGGATGTCTATGCCCAACTGGGCGTAGATGTGTTTGCCCGGTTGCGAGAGTTCAACAAGGCGCGTGTGCAGGGCCGCATTCCGTATCCTGTAGGAGCCGCATGATGGTCCTTCCTCAAACACCTTCATTCCGTCTGGATGGCAAACGCGCCTTAGTCGCGGGTGCCAGTTCCGGTATCGGACGGGCCTGCGCTGCAGCGCTGGGCGATGCCGGGGCGGATGTGACTCTGGCCGCCCGACGCATCGATGTGCTGGACGCCACGGTTGCCGAGATGAAAGCCGCTGGCATGTCTGCCCATGCCTTGCCGCTGGACGTTGCAGATGTGGCGGCAACCCGGGTCACTATTGCCCAAAACGGTCCGTTTGATGTCCTGGTGAATTCCGCCGGGCTGGCACGCCACAGCCCGGCAACCGATACAAAGGAAGATGATTTCGATGCGGTCGCGGACCTGAATGTCAAAGGGGCGTATTTCCTGACGCAGGCGGTGGCAAAGGGGCTTTTGGCAGCCGGTAAACCCGGCAGCCTGATCAACATCTCCTCGCAGATGGCTTATGTGGGCGGGATCGACCGGGCGGTATATTGTGCCACCAAACATGCGGTCGAAGGGTTTACCAAATCCATGGCGATCGAATGGGGCAAGGCCGGGATTCGCGTGAACACGATCTGCCCGACCTTTATCCTGACCGACCTAACCCGGCCAACCTTTGCACAAGCTGACAAGCGCGCATGGATCGAAGACAAGATCAAGCTGGCTCGCGTGGGTGAGGTAGAGGATATCATGGGCGCGGTGATCTATCTGGCCTCGGACGCGTCTTCGCTTGTCACCGGTTCGGCGTTAATGATTGACGGGGGCTGGACGGCAGAATGACCAAAAACCGCGTCACATCAGCAGAAGTCGCAGAGCGCGCAGGCGTCAGCCAATCTGCGGTGTCGCGCACCTTTACGCCCGGCGCATCGGCGTCAAAGAAAACAGTCGAAAAAGTCCGCAAGGCTGCCGAGGAACTGGGCTATCGCCCCAATGTTCTGGCGCGCGCCATGGTATCGGGCAAAAGCCGGATCATCGGTCTGGTCGTGGCGTATCTTGAGAACCAGTTCTACCCTGAGGCGCTCGAGAAACTGTCGAACGAACTGCAAAAACGCGGCTATCATGTCCTGATCTTCCTGGCCGAACAGACCGCCGGAAACATCGACGCAGTGGTTGAGGAAATCCTCGATTACCAAGTTGATGGAATTATTGCAGCGTCCGTTGCGATGTCATCGGACCTGTCCGAGCGTTGCCGCGCCGCTGGCGTGCCGATGGTCCTTTTCAACCGAAGCCAGGATGATGGGCACATGTCTGCGGTGACATCCGACAACTATGCGGGCGGGCGTAAAATCGCTGAGTTCCTGCTGGCTGGGGGCCATCGCAAGATCGGTCATATCGCGGGTTGGGAAGGGGCCTCAACCCAGCGCGACCGAGAAGCGGGATTTATCTCTGCTCTCGCAGAGGCAGGGGTTGCGCTGCACTCACGGGCCGCCGGTGAGTTTACAATGGAAAAGGCCGCGGCCGCCACGCGCACCATGTTTGCCTCTGATCCACCGGATGCCGTCTTTGTGGCGAATGACCATATGGCGCTCGCTGTGATGGATACGTTGCGTTTTGAATTGGGGTTACAGATACCTTGCGACGTTTCTGTTGTGGGGTTTGACGATGTGCCTGCCGCTGGCTGGCTTGCCTACGATCTGACCACGGTGCGGCAGCCTGCCAACCGTATGGTCGCGAACACGGTCGAAATTCTGCTCGACCAGATCGAAAATGACACTAGCGAAATACGCCGCATTGCTATTGACGGACCGCTCATCTTGCGTGGATCCGCCCGAATACCAAAAGGATGGACGATATGAAGGGTTTCTCTAATCGCTGGACTGATTTTCCAGATTACATCCTCGGCATTACCAGCGAGATTTGGGAGGAGCGCGGTATCGCCACACTCAACCATTACTATGCAGAAGACATCCCTATGCGCTTTCCTGAGGGTGTGTCGATTGGAAATCAAAGGACCATGAACGGCACTTTGGCAACGCTCGCGGAGTTTCCGGATCGTGAGTTAACCGGTGAAGATGTGATCTGGTCAGGCAACGAGGATGACGGTTTCTTATCCTCGCACCGTTTGTTGACCATGGGCACACACACCGGGGGCGGCTACTTCGGACCTGCGACCGGCAAGCGCTTCGTGATCAGGGCCATCGCCGATTGCGCAGCGATCAGTGACCAGATCAACGATGAATGGCTGATCCGCGACACGGCCGGGATCGTTCTTCAACTGGGGATGAAGCCCAGGAAATTCGCGCGCAACCTGATTGCGCGGGAGGGCGGGCCAGAGAATTGCATTAAGCCGTTTAGCCCGGCGGTTGATGTTGATGGCCCTTACAAGGGCCGGGGCAATGACAATGAATGGGGCGCGCGGATGTCGGACATTCTGACCCGGATGATGGACAAGGATTTTGCCGTCATTCGTGCCGAATATGATCGGGCAGTACAGACCGAACACCCGGCCTCGACCACGGCGCATTCGTGGGCCGAAACCGAAAAACTGTGGATGGGGTTACGGGCTTCGTTCCCCAATGCGACGTTCAGGATCGAACATCAGATCGGACGCGAAGATCCAATGCTTTCGCCGCGCGCCGCTATCCGTTGGAGCCTGCATGGCACGCATGACGGGTGGGGCATGTTTGGCCAACCCACCGGGGCCGATGTCTATGTGATGGGTTTCACCCATGCCGAGTTTGGTCCCTATGGGCTGCGCCGCGAATGGACGCTTTTTGATCACGTCTCGATCTGGAAACAGATCCTGATGCAAACAGGTGCCTGCTGAATGCAAATGCAGAGCTCATATCTTGACGCAAGTCAGACCGCGCGGAGGTTTCATACCCACCGCGCCAGTTTGCGGGCACGTCGGCTGAACAATCGCCCGCCTGCCGTTTGGGTTTGAACCATTCAGACCCAAATCAAAGGAGAAAACCAATGAGCAATATCCAAGACCGCATCGTTCGCTACGGCGATCTGAAGCCCTGTAAAACCGCCTTTATCGACGCCCACACGCCGGGGTCTGATCAAAAGGAAAATTTCACCATCATCGGTGGGGGCGTTAGCGAAAGCCCGGACCAACACGTGCATATCACCGAGCAGGTCGGCTTTAATATCGGGGCTGCGGGCCAACCGCCAAAATGCCGCAACTCGTTGCACTCGCACACCACGGCCGAGGTGTTTTTTGTGCTGAAAGGGCGTTGGCGATTCTTCTGGGGGCGCTACGGCACAGCCGGAGAATTCGTTGCGGAAGAAGGCGACATCTTTAACATCCCCACCGGTATCTTCCGCGGATTCGAAAACATCGGCACTGACTACGGTATGATCATGGCCGTTCTCGGCGGCGACGACGCGGGCGGCGGCGTCACTTGGGCACCACAGGTGATCGAGGATGCCAAAGATCACGGCCTTGTGCTGGGTGAAAATGGTGCCCTTTACGACAGCAAGAAGGGCGAGAGCCTGCCGGATGGGGTAAAGCCCATGCCAGTTTTGACCGAGGAAGAACTGAAAGCCTATCCAGAAGTGCCCGTCCAAGATGTTGTCCGAGACTATGTCGCGCGGTACTGGGACCTGATGGCGCTGGCCGCGAAACAGCCAGCCAAAGTGATCGGAGAAGACGCGTTGTTACGCGACAAACCGGGTTTCGAAGTTGATTTTCTGACCCGGGGGTCAATTCCCGATGAAATGCATGTGCATGATAAGCCAACCGTCCTGATGCCCATGCGGGGGCATTGGAAGCTGCGCTGGGCCGGTGGCGAAACCGTGTTGAACCCCGGTGACACCTGTCTGATCAACCCTGGCGAGGCGCATGCCATTGCACCATCCATGACCGGTGAGGCCAGCCTTTATCGGGTGACGACAACCGACGACCCTGCCGGCCTGACCTGGACCGGAAAATAACCCAATCCCACTGGCAAGGAGCCTCATATGACACTTATCAAAACAACCCATGTGGGTTCCTTGCCGCGTAGTCAGGACGTGGTTGATTTCATCTTCGCCCGTGAAAATGAGAAACCTTACGACCCCACGGCGTTCGACGCCTGTATGACAGCGGCTGTGTCGGATACCGTGCGCAAGCAGGTCGATGCAGGTGTCAACATCGTTTCGGACGGCGAGACGTCCAAAATCTCCTACGCGACTTATGTCAAAGATCGCTACACGGGTTTTGCAGGCGACAGCCCGCGCAACGCGCCTGCGGATCTAAAGATGTTTCCGGGCTTCCTGAAACGTCTGGCGGATGACGGGGGCACGCCCCAATATGCCCGTCCCATGTGCGTCGGTGAAGTACGCTCCAAGGGGCAGGGCGAGCTGGAGAAAGACATCGCCAACCTCAAGGCGGCGATGGCCGAACATGGCGCTGAACGTGGGTTTATGAATGCCGCCAGCCCGGGTGTGATATCGTTGTTTCTGCAGAACGATTATTACAAATCGCGTGAGGCTTACCTGGTCGCATTGGCAGACGCGATGAAGGCGGAATATGAAACGATCGTCGCCGCGGGGCTGGACCTTCAACTGGACTGCCCTGACCTCGCCCTGTCACGACATATGCTTTTTACCGACCTCAGTGACGACGAATTCATCAAGGTCGCGAACTTGCATGTCGAGGCGCTGAACCACGCGCTGGCTGACGTACCCGCCGACAAGGTGCGGGTCCATATCTGCTGGGGCAACTACGAGGGGCCGCATTGCTGCGACATTCCCATGGCCATGATGTTTGACACGCTGATGGCGACAAAGTCGCGTTACGTGCTGTTTGAGACATCCAACCCACGACACGGCCATGAATGGACAACCTTCCGCGATCGCAAGGCCGACATCCCCGATGACAAGGTGCTGGTGCCGGGCGTTGTCGACACCACTACCAATTTCGTCGAACATCCCGAACTGGTGGCCCAGCGTATCGGGCGCTTTGTCGACATAGCCGGGGCCGAACGCGTTATTGCCGGGTCCGATTGCGGCTTTGGCACATTTGCGGGCTTTGGCGCGGTGGATCCGGACATCGCTTATGCGAAGTTATCCGCCCTCGCCGAGGGGGCTGCGTTGGTCAAATGACGCCGTTGGTTTTGCTTCCCGGTATGATGTGCGATGCGCGGTTGTTTTCACCACAAATCGCAGCGTTTTCCGGTCGTCGAACGGTAGTCTGTGCGCCGATCTCAGGTCGGTCCAGCGTCGAGGAACTGGCATCGGACGTTCTCGCGGACGCACCTCCTCGCTTTGCGCTCGCGGGTCTGTCCATGGGGGGGATCGTAGCGATGGAAGTCTTGCGACAAGCACCCGGCCGCATAGCGCGGATTGCTCTCCTCGACACCAATCCTCTTGCCGAAACTGACGCAGTCAAATTCCGAAGATTCCCACAGATGCTGGCCGTCAGGGAGGGAAAGTTGGCCGCAGTCATGCGCGACGAAATGAAACCCAAATACTTGAGTGACGGGGCGAAACGGGGTGAAATTCTCTCGCTATGCATGGACATGGCGCTTGATCTTGGACCGCATGTTTTCCTGGCGCAATCACGCGCTTTGATGGACCGGCCGGATCAATCAGCGACCTTGAGCAAGGCGAAACTGCCAACCCTGATACTTTGCGGGCGCGATGATAGCTTGTGCCCGGTTTCGCGTCATGAATTGATGGCTCAGATGATCCCGGATGCACAACTTGAAATCATTGAAGGGGCGGGACATTTGCCCACGCTGGAACAACCTGAAAAGACAAATGATGCGCTAACCCGCTGGCTGGAGGAATAGATGAACGACACGCTGCTGGCTTTGCTTAGACAGGTTGACACACCGACAGTATGTAATGCCATCGAAGTGGCGCAAGGGAAGCGTGGGTTCAACGCCTTTACGCGCGGCACAATGCTGGCCTCTCATCCCGATGCGCCTGCGATGGTCGGCTACGCACGAACTGCGCGGATCGCGGCCATCAATCCACCTGATGAGCCGCCTGAAGTTATCAAGGCGCGGCGTATGGACTACTACCGTCACATGGCCGGGGGATCGCGGCCAGCGATCGCAGTGGTGGAAGATATCGATTTTCCGAACTGCATCGGCGCATATTGGGGCGAGATCAATACAACTGTTCACAAAGGATTTGGCCTGTCCGGAGCGCTTACCAACGGCGTGATGCGCGATCTTGGCGACCTGCCAGAGGGCTTCCCGGTGGTTGCGGGCTCCATCGGTCCAAGCCATGGTTTTGTGCACGTCAAAGAGATTGCGACAACCGTAAGTGTGTTTGGTTTACAGATTGCCGACGGAGATTTGGTGCATGCGGATCGGCATGGTGCGCTGGTCATTCCGGCTGCAGTCATTCCTGACTTGGAAAGCGCGATCCGTAAGTTGCTCGAAACAGAGAAGCTGGTCCTCGAACCTGCCCGGCTTGATGGGTTTGATTTTCATGCGTTCGAGGTCGCCTGGTCAGCTTTTGAGAAAGCGCGAACGTGACACAATAGATCGGCGACGCGCGTTCATAAAGTCGAGTGATCCAGCCAATGAACAGCGGTCGGCACAAGTATGTAGGTCGAGAAAGGTGGTGCTCCGCGCAGGGACATCATCGCCATCGGTTCAGCGCGTCTTCGTCTTCGCCCTTTGCGGCAACCCAGTCGGCTCCCTTGCTGGTCAACTCCTTTTTCCAGAAAGGCGCGCGGGATTTCAGATAATCCATCAGAAAGTCTGCTGCCTCGAACGACGCAGCGCGATGTGCCGCGGCGGCGGCCACCATCATGATGGGCTCGCCAGGTTTCAGCGAACCATAGCGGTGGATGACAAGACAATCGGCTAGTACCCAGCGGTCCACTGCCTCTTGCGCAATCTTGGTGATCGCAGATTGGGTCATGCCGGGGTAATGTTCGATCAGCATCTCCCGTAAATCACCGTCGGTGTCACGCACAACCCCTGTAAAACTGACGACGGCGCCGACATCAGAGCGCCCTTGGGCGAACGCATTCAGTTCCGCCCCCGCATCAAACTGCTCTGGCTGGACCCTGATATGCATCAGCCACCAGTCATTGGTGGGAAAAAGGCAACTTCCCGGACACCAACCAACGAGGCGCCGAAATCCGACAGCTCCTGATCAAGGGCAACGCGCAGGGCAGAGGTATCTGCAAAAGCGGCAGCGTAACGCTCCTCGCGGCTGGATAGCTCCGCAATTAGATCATTGACAGTTGCGGCTTCGGTTTCCACGGATTCCTGCGGCACTCCGATCCGTTCCCGGACCCACGCAAAATACATAACATTCATTAGCGTACATCCTTTAGATGTGGTTGCGCCTTGCTGAAGTAATCCCAGCCCGTGATCACGGTCAATAGTGCTGCAATCCACAAAACAGTGATACCGCCCCACCAGCTCACCAGCATTCCCTGATATTTCCACCACAGCCCCAGTTCATCAGGACCCGATCCTTCGATGGCCGCGACGACCATTTCCTCTGTCATGGCCAGTGATTGCATGCCAAAGTAGTGTTCAAACGCGCCCGTGGCAAAGAGCAAGGCAATGCCGACCATTTGCGCGGTGGTTTTCCATTTGGCGAGGTTGGTCACTTTCAAAGTTCCAGCTGTTTCCCCCAAAAATTCTCGCAGACCAGAGACAAAAACTTCGCGAAAGATAATCAACGTGGCAGGCAGCAGGATCCAGGGGTTCATGCCGGAAAACCCAGTGATAACAAGCAGGGCTATGATAACCATCGCCTTATCCGCGATCGGGTCCATCATCGCCCCGAGTTTTGTTTCCTGCTTCCACGCCCGAGCGAGATAGCCATCAAGGAAATCGGTTATGGCTGCCGCAATGAACAGGACAAGCGCAAACCAGTCAGCCCAGGGCCGGTTGAAGTAGAGGAACATGATCACGACACCGGGCGCCGCAAGGAGCCGCAGAATGGTAAGGATATTCGGTAGGTTTAATATCATGTGATTAGTGGTAGCGTGCGGTCAGGCAGGACGCCAGAGTGGATTGATGTCTGGCGAGATCCTGTACCTCGGCGCCTCTGCGATTTGGCGTTCTGCCACAACGGCGTGTCAGTTGTACTTCTACATATGTGCTTGCCCTTCCCAATCAGCGCAAAACCCGTTATGGCCCGCAAATCTGAGAGCCGGCGCCCGCATTCCAGCGCCTGACAAAGAAGATACCGGAATGAGGGGGAATACGCCCCCTACGCAAAAGGCCGAAACACGGCCAACTAGGAAAACATGATGTTTAACGAAGTGAAAAAATCAATGCAGTGGGGCGAAGAAACGCTCACACTCGAAACGGGCAAGGTTGCCCGCCAAGCCGATGGCTCTGTCATCGCAACGCTGGGCGAAACCAGCGTCATGGCCAACGTGACTTATGCACGGGCCCAAAAACCTGGTCAGGATTTCTTTCCGCTGACCGTCCACTATCAAGAAAAATACTATGCCGCCGGTAAAGTACCAGGCGGCTTTTTCAAGCGCGAAGCACGGCCAACCGAAAAAGAGACATTGACCGCCCGCTTGATCGACCGTCCGATCCGCCCTCTGTTCGTCCCCGGCTTCAAAAACGAAGTGCTGGTGATGTGTACGGTGCTGTCACATGATCTTGTTAACGACCCTGACATGGTTGCGATGATCGCGGCCTCTGCGGCGTTGACGATCTCTGGCGCCCCGTTCATGGGCCCGATTGCGGCCTGTCGCGTGGGTTACGTGGATGGCGACTACATCCTGAACCCTGAAATCGACGACATGCACAATCTGCGCATGAACCCGGAGCAGCGTCTGGACCTGGTTGTTGCAGGCACCAAAGATGCGGTGATGATGGTCGAATCCGAAGCTTATGAGCTGACCGAGGATGAGATGCTTGGCGCTGTGACCTTTGCGCATGAGCAGATACAGCCCGTCATCGACCTGATTATCGATCTGGCCGAGGAATGCGCGAAAGAGCCGTTTGACTTCCAGCCGGAAGATTATTCGGACCTGTCGGCGGCTGTGAAAGCTGCAGGCGAAGACAAGATGCGCGCCGCTTATGCGATCACTGACAAGCAGGAGCGCACCGCTGCCGTGAAAGCCGCCAAGGATGAGATCATCGCATCTTTGACCGAAGAACAGCAGGAAGATGGCAATCTGGGTGCTGCCCTGAAAAAGCTGGAATCCGGCGTGCTGCGCGGTGACGTTGTCAAGAACGGCAAACGGATCGACGGTCGTGCGCTCGACACAATCCGCCCCATCGTGTCCGAAACCGGCATTTTGCCCCGTACCCACGGTTCTGCCCTGTTCACGCGTGGTGAAACCCAGGGTCTGGTTGTGACCACATTGGGCACCGGCGATGATGAGCAGATGATCGATGCCCTGACCGGCATGTATAAATCCAACTTCATGCTGCACTACAACTTCCCGCCTTATTCGGTTGGTGAAGTCGGCCGTGTTGCTGGCCCTGGCCGTCGCGAGATCGGCCATGGTAAACTGGCATGGCGTGCGTTGCAGGCGGTTCTGCCTGCGGCCACGGATTTCCCCTACACGATCCGCGTTGTGTCAGAGATCACTGAATCCAACGGCTCTTCTTCCATGGCATCTGTTTGTGGTGGCTCGCTTTCGATGATGGATGCCGGCGTGCCGCTGAAGGCGCCAGTCGCTGGTGTCGCCATGGGTCTGGTAATGGAAGATGATGGTCAATATGCCGTCCTGTCCGACATCCTGGGCGATGAAGATCACCTTGGCGACATGGACTTCAAAGTGGCCGGTACCGAAAACGGGATCACGTCGCTGCAGATGGACATCAAGATCGCGGGTATCACGCCCGAGATCATGAAAAAGGCACTGGAACAGGCCAAGGCCGGTCGTCTGCATATCCTGGGTGAAATGGGCAAGGCCCTGAACACCGCCAACGATCTGGGCGTGCACGCCCCCAAGATCGAAACCATGCAGATTCCAACCGACAAGATCCGTGAAGTCATCGGATCCGGCGGCAAGGTCATCCGCGAGATCGTGGAAACCTCCGGTGCCAAGGTTGATATCAACGATGATGGTGTGATCAAGCTGGCCTCCAACGATGCCGAGGCGATCAAGAAGGCCTATGACATGATCCATTCGATCGTGGCCGAGCCGGAAGAAGGCGTGATCTACAAAGGGACCGTTGTGAAACTGGTCGACTTTGGTGCTTTCGTGAACTTCTTTGGAAAGCGCGACGGTTTGGTCCATGTCTCCCAAATCGAAAACCGTCGCTTGAACCATCCTTCCGATGTTCTCAAGGAAGGTCAGGAGGTTTGGGTCAAACTTCTGGGCTTCGATGATCGCGGTAAGGTCCGTCTGGCCATGAAGATGGTCGATCAGGAAACCGGCGAAGAGATCAAGAAAGAAGAGACTGCCGATTAAGCGGTACTTCTTTTGATGATAGCCTTAAGGGCTCCGGCAAACGCCGGGGCCCTTTTCTGATCAGTAATTCGACAATACATGCAGACCGCTCCACCTGCGATTGTTGTCATGGCGAAGACGCCCTCTTAATAGTAGCATTTGAATTCGTGTGGGATGTCTGCCCACGGAGGCGATCAATGACCAACCCCTTTCGCCCTCGCGGCATTCCCAAACAGACGAAGCCATTAAGTGCTCAGTCTTGGGAACAACTGCGCGCCTTGGACCGGCTTCTGCTTTCTGAGGTTGGACGAGACGGGACGGATTACACCTCTCTTCGGGCGATGTTAGACACAATTCCTCGTGCAGAGCGCGGCGTGGATTGGTCCGAGCGGATCGTGAAAATCTACTGCAAGCACCGCATAAAGGCCCAACGCTGCGTAACACTGAACAAGAAAATCAGAACAATTAGAGAAGCCGAAGGGAAAGCTGCAGAATTCCGTTGTTTTCTTGACGAGTTGTCTGGCTTGACCGCCCCCTATGTTCTGACCCTACACGGTTATAACCTGCCGTTTCGAAATCGAGACATAAAAGAAGTCACCGCAGAGCTGCATGGAATTATGGGGCTTCTGGATGGGCTTGGAGTTCAGAGCTTCATTAATTCCGGTACGCTGTTGGGGGCTGTGCGCGACGGCACGTTTCTTGGCCATGACGATGACGCCGATCTGGCAGTATTGATCGAGGGTACAAACAACGAAGAGTTGGTGAATGCACTGTTTGATCTTGGCCACCGCCTTAACCGGGCAGGTGTCTTGCAAGAGCCAGCAGCGTTCAGCAAGGGAAGCCCCCTAATAAAAATCAAACTGAAAACCGGTGTTGTGGTGGATCTATTTCCAATGTGGGTTCGCGACGGCAGGGTTTTCATCTGGCCCCATACATACGGCGAACTGCACCATGACGATGTGTTCCCTTTGGGGGTGCAGAAACTAAATAATGTAGCGTTCGCGGCACCGCAGGATGCACAAAAGATGCTGGCTCTGAACTATGGCGAAGGCTGGCGTAGCCCAGACGCCCATTTCCAGTTTCCATGGAATGAAGCCAAAAGAAAATTTGCCGACTTCATCGGTTGTTATAAACGCAAGCGTTTCTGGGAACAGGTGTTCAGCGCAGTGCCGTTTTTCAGCGAATTTCGCAGCAGAAGTTGACATACCGGAAACGTTAAATTGGTGCCGTCGCGACAGGCTCCGATTGCCTTTGGGTGATGCAAAATGCCAAGCGGTATAGCGGACGTTTTGGACTGCTTCCTAGACCGCGAAAACCCTGATATCGTCTTGTAATACAAGGGCCCGCGTGCGCGCCCTTGTCCTTGTTGGCGGTGGTGCTTCTAACCCTTCAGCGACGTTTTGCGCAGATAGGGCAGAATAGTTGTGAAGTCACCAAACTTGGCCTTCGCATCTTCATTGCTGACGGTCGGTGGAATGATCACATCATCGCCGACATTCCAGTTGGCCGGTGTGGCCACACCACGCCCGATGGAGGTCTGCAAGCCATCAAGTGCCCGCAGAACCTCTGCAAAGTTTCTCCCGACGGTCATCGGGTACGTCATGGATAGCTTCAGCTGCTTGTCGGGACCGATGATAAAGACCGACCGCACGGTCGCACTGTCGGCAGGTGTCCGCCCGTCAGGCAGATACGCCTCGGCGGGCAGCATGTCGAACGCCTTGGAAACTTCAAGCCCGGTATCGGCAATGATCGGAAACCCTGCCTTGGCGCCGCCGACCGCTTCGATATCGCTTTTCCATTTCTTGTGATCTTCAACACCATCAACACTGACGCCGATCACTTTTGTGCCGCGTTTTTCCCATTCATCGGCCAATTGCGCGACAGCTCCAAATTCGGTGGTGCAGACCGGTGTAAAGTCTTTGGGGTGTGAGAACAGAATCGCCCAGCTGTCACCGATCCAGTCGTGCAGCGAAAAACTGCCCTGATCTGTCTCAACTGTCAGGTCAGGGATTGTGTCGTTGATACGCAAACTCATTGCCGATCTCCTTTTGGCCGCATTCCTTCGGTGTTACTCTAAAGCCGTTGGAGACGGAGTTCCACATGTCCTTGTGTCCGATAAAAAACAATGCTCAGACTGCCTTCGAAACAACGAGGTCATAAGATGATTGAGAACCGCAATTTCTATATAGACGGGGCATGGGTTCCTCCTGCCATTCAACGGAATCATGACGTGGTCGACCCTTCGACAGAGGAAGTCTGTGCCGTCATATCGCTTGGCGATCAGGCCGATACAGATGCTGCTGTTGCAGCAGCAAACGCTGCGTTCGCGGGGTGGGCCGCTACGTCGCCTACCGAACGAGCAGAGTATGTCAAAAAAATCTTGGCTCAGTACAACGCGCGTGCCGAGGAGATGGCCGAGGCGATAAGCTTGGAAATGGGCGCACCGATCGACCTGGCTCGCAACAGCCAGGCCACCAGCTTGCCGTGGCATTTGGAAGGTTTCCTGAAGGCTTTTGATGAGATCGAATGGATTCGCCCACTAGGCCCCGAAGCCCCTGATGATCGCATCACGTTGGAGCCAATTGGTGTTGTTGGCCTGATCACTCCATGGAACTGGCCGATAAATCAAGTTACGCTCAAGGTGATCCCCGCCCTTCTTGCTGGCTGCACAATCGTTCTCAAGCCTTCAGAAGAAGCGCCCCTATCGTCCCTGCTTTTTGCAGAATTTGTTCATGACGCTGGAGTCCCGCCTGGAGTGTTCAATCTGGTCAATGGCGACGGCGCGGGCGTGGGAAGCCAGCTGTCGCGCCACGAAGATGTTGCAATGATCAGTTTCACCGGATCCACACGCGCAGGCAAGGCGATCTCGGCTGCCGCCGCAGAAACGCTCAAGCGCGTGACGCTGGAACTTGGGGGCAAGGGCGCGAATCTTGTGTTTGCAGATGCAGATGAAAAGGCGGTCAAGCGCGGTGTCTTGCACTGCATGAACAATAGTGGGCAGTCCTGTAATGCGCCAACGCGCATGTTGGTTGAACGATCAATCTATGATCGAGCGGTAGAAACCGCTGCTGAAGTTGCTGGCGGTATCGCCGTTGGGCCTGCATCGGAATCCGGTCGCCATATTGGGCCTGTTATAAACAAGTCTCAGTGGAGCAAAATCCAGGACATGATTGAGGTCGGGATCAAAGAAGGTGCCCGCCTTGTTGCCGGTGGCCCCGGTCTGCCCGAGGGTGTGAACCGCGGCTACTTCGTCCGTCCGACCGTTTTTGCCGATGTCCGCAATGATATGCGCATCGCACAAGAAGAGATATTTGGCCCGGTCCTGTCGATAATCCCTTTCGATACAGAGGAGGAAGCCGTGCAGATCGCGAATGATACGCCATATGGTTTGACAAATTATGTCCAGAGCCAGGATGGGGCAAAACGAAATCGCATGGCCCTTGCACTGCGGTCAGGCATGGTGGAAATGAACGGACAGTCGCGTGGGCAATTGGCGCCTTTTGGTGGCGTCAAGATGTCTGGCCGCGCCCGCGAAGGCGGTGTTTGGGGCATAGAGGAGTTTCTCGAAGCCAAGTCGATCTCAGGTTGGTCAAGCTCCGACTAGTAAACCACCATAGAGCGTTCATGTGCATGGCCGCACCAATTCGGTGCGGCCATCGCTGTTTTGTGCATCTTAATTTCGGCTATCTATCCGGCAAAGGATAGGAGAGCGTCACATGCTCAAACAGATTAAGGGCTTGCATCACGTCACCTCATTGGCCCGATGTGCGAACGCGAACAACGCTTTTTTTACCAAAGTGCTTGGCCTGCGCCGGGTTAAGAAAACGGTAAACTTCGACGCGCCCCATATATATCATTTGTATTACGGGGACGGGGCCGGAACACCCGGCACCGTAATGACCTGCTTTCCCTTCCCAAAATCCACGGACTCGCAGTCTGGCCTGGGTGAGGTTGGTCGGGTTTCCTTCAGTATTCCAATGGGATCTGCGGTCAACTGGCTGGATCGGCTATCCTCATTCAAGGTCGCTGGCTTGGCGCAGGACATCCGTTTCGGGCAAAAGAGGGTCTTGTTTGAAGGCCCCGATGGCGAAGAGCTTGCCCTTGTGGAGGGCGAAGATGCCCGAACACCTTGGGTCGGCAATGGCGTCGGCGAGGATATGGCGATCCGTGGCTTCCACTCTGCAGAAATGCGTTTGCGCGATGGTGCAGCAAGTGCCGAATTGCTCCATTTCATGGGATACGAGAATGTGGACAGACAGGGAAATGTGACCCGCTTCATTGTACCGGACGGGAATGAAGCGAATATCATGGACATTGAAGTCATTCCCGATGCGTCCGACGCTGTAGAAGGAGCGGGGTCAGTTCATCATATTGCCTTTGCTGTCGAAAACCGGGCCCGCCAGTTTGAGGTGCGCGAAGCCTTGGTTGATGCTGGCTGTCAGGTTACCGACGTGATCGATCGGGACTATTTCCATTCAATCTATTTTCGGTCTCCTGGTGGCGTGTTGTTTGAAATAGCCACAAACGAACCCGGCTTCGGCCGCGACGAAGACCCGGATCATCTCGGCGAAGAACTGAAATTGCCCAGCAGGCATGAACATCTGCGCGCCCGTTTGCAATGTCGTCTGCAGCCGATCGAGGACGATTTCTAGAACGGCGACTTTGCTGTAATCCGCATACCCCGACCGCCATCCGGATGGCGGAACTGTAGTGTTTCGGAATGCAGCATCAGCCGGGGATAGTCCAACGCTGGACCTGTGGCATAAAACGGGTCCCCCAGAATCGGGTGACCCAGCGCCATCATGTGAACCCGCAATTGATGCGACCTCCCTGTGCGTGGCATCAGGCGGATGCGGGTTTCTCCATCGCTGGTGCGGATCACCCGCCAGTCTGTCACTGCTGATTTTCCGTTTTCATGGTCTACCATCTGGCGCGGACGATTCGGCCAGTCCACAATCAACGGCAAATCGATAGTTCCGGTTTTTTCAGCTACCTCGCCCCAGACTCGCGAGACATACGTTTTTTTGGTCTGCCGCTTTTCGAATTGCAGTCCAAGGTGGCGCTGCGCATGTGGGGTCAGGGCGAAGATGATGACTCCTGAGGTGTCCCTATCCAATCTGTGCACCAGCAATGCGTTGGGGAATGCCGCCTGTACCCGCGTGATCAGACAGTCAGCAAGATCCGGACCCTTGCCCGGTACGGATAATAAGCCGCTGGGTTTGTTGACCAGCAGAACCTCGTGATCATCGTGCAAAATATCAAGCGGGTCATGTGGTGGGTTGTAACCGCTGTTCACGTGTAGACGCGCTCACCAAAAATGGCGGAGCCAACGCGGATATGGGTTGCGCCCAATGCAATTGCGCGCTCGAAATCGCTACTCATGCCCATGGACAGGCCCTTGAGGCCATTACGTTCAGCGATCTTGGCCAGTAAGGCAAAATGCAGTGAAGGTTCTTCGTCGACCGGGGGAATACACATCAGTCCTTTCAACGGCAGATCCAGTGCACGTGTCTCAGCTATGAAGGCGTCGGTTTCTGCGGGCAGGATACCCGATTTCTGAGGTTCTTCGCCGGTGTTGACCTGAATGAAGAGATCTGGACAATGGCCCTTCTCCTGAGCCAATCGGGCGATTGTTTTGGCCAGTTTTGGACGGTCGAGCGTGTGAATGGCCTGCGCCAGTTCCATGGCCTGCCGCGCCTTGTTGGTCTGCAGAGGACCAATCAAGTGCAATGAGATGTCACGATAGCGCTCACGGAAAGCAGGCCACTTGCTTGCTGCCTCCTGCACTTTATTCTCGCCAAAAACGCGGTGCCCCTGATCAAGAATCGCCGCGACTCGCTCGTTCGGCTGTACCTTTGAGACCGCAATCAACTCAACATCTTGGGTGTCACGTCCTGCGGCCTCACAAGCGGCGCGCATACTGGCCTGTATATCAGCAAGAGGCATTGAAGACTCCGAAAAATAAGGATCACGGGTTGTTTCGGCCTGAAATAGGGCGATTTGGTTCGAATGTCATGGCCGAAAGCACTGTGTGTCCTTGATGCATCATTTTACCCTGACCGGCGGTGAAGTTTCCCAATTTGCTTGAGTGTGCAAGCCGTAAGGCGCAGTTAGTCCGCAATGCTAGTAAATCTGGCATTCTTGGGAATGCAAAAACACGAGGGAAAATATCCATGAAAAGCATCCTTCTTGCCTCTACAGCACTCGTCGCCTTCGCTGGCGCAGCCGCTGCTGACGGCCACACGTCGATCACGCACACAATGGGTGCGACGCTGGGTTACAACGACAACAACGGCGGGACCATCGTCAACGACGACGAAACCGGTTTCTACTGGGAAGGTAACCTGAAGACGACTGCAACAGCTACGCTGGACAACGGTCTGACAGCTGGCGCTTACTTCGAAATCACCATTGCTGGAGACGATGACACCATCAACAACGATGGCGGTCAGGACCTGAGCTCTTCTGACTTCGTTCTGTCTTTGGAAGCTGCAAACGGCGGTCTGTTCTTCGGTGACACAGGTCGTGCCGCTGAGAAGTACTGGAAATCTGCTGGCGACATGGAATCCGACGGCGTATCCACAGGCAGCGACTCTGCTGTTCTGCGCGGCGATATCATGGCCGGACCGGTCAAGGCCTCTGTATCCTACCTGATCGACGAAGCAACTGACTCAGAAGAGCAGCTGTCTTTCGGTGCTGAGGTTGACGCTGGTTTTGCCGTCATCACAGCTGCTTACCAGGAAGAAACAGACTTTGCTGACGCGGACGGCGACTTCAACGCCGACGAAATCTGGGGTCTGTCTGGTCAGGGTACATTCGGTGGTGCAACGGTCACTGTTGCTTATGCTGAAAACACAACTGACGATCAGCAGTCCACAGGTATCAAAGTTGCTTACCCATTCGGCCCAGTAACTGCGACTGCTTACTACGTAGACGAGCAGGGCGGTGCGCTGGACGGTGAGCCTAACTTCGGTATCAACGTTGCCTATGCTGACGGCCCAATCGCAGCAACAGTCGACTATCAGGACGACCAAGGCACACAGAAGTGGTCCGTTAACGGTTCCTACGACGTGGGCAACGGTCTGACAGTCTTTGCTGGCTTCGAAAACCAGAACGAAGAAGACACTGACTACCACGTTGCTGCCAAGTACGACCTGGGCGGCGGTGCTGACTTCACAGTTTCCTACGCTATGGACGACGATGGCGACCAGGAAGACGAAATCGGTCAGAACGACTACCAGGAAGGTACAACTGTTGAGCTGAACTTCTCGTTCTAAGCCAAACAGTCTATCCGACTTAAGTCAGAGCGGTCCTTCGGGGCCGCTCTTTCTTTTTGCACGCCGCCCATATTGGCTTGTGACACTGGCCCCCCTTCGCTACACCTTTTGCCAGACCCGACCTTGGGAGAGATGAGTTGAGACGGACCATGACATATCTGCGTACCACTTTACTGACGGTTCTGATCGGGGCGCTTGCCGCTTGCGGCAACAGCGCGCCACCTACTCCGCGTGGGGCAGAGAATGTTGCCGTGAATCGCTATCTTTGGGCGGCATCGCTGGATGTGCTCAGCTTTCTGCCAGTGCAGACCGCTGATCCTTTTACCGGGGTGATTTCAACTGGCTATGGCACACCGCCGGGCACCGGTCGTGCCTATCGCGCCACTATTCAAGTCACTGATCCCGCTTTGGACGCGCGTTCGCTGAATGTCGCCCTGCAAACACGCGGTGGCCCTGTCGCTATTGAGACCCAGCGCGCGGTCGAGGATGCAATCCTATCGCGCGCGCGTCAGCTACGCATTGCCGACGGCGCCCTATAGCCATTGGCATCCCGCCCGATTATCAATAGCGCCGGGCCAACTGCCCGGCGTTTCGCATTGTTGAAAGACCGATCCGATGACCACATACGCACCCGCCGCGATTGAGGCAAAATGGCAGAAAGCCTGGGCTGAGGCGCAGACCTTCAAAGCTGTCCGTAGTGACGACAAGCCGAAATATTACGTGTTGGAAATGTTCCCCTACCCATCAGGTAAGCTGCATATGGGCCATGTGCGCAACTACACGTTGGGCGACGTGATTGCGCGCTATAAGCTGGCAACCGGCCACAATATCCTGCACCCGATGGGATGGGATGCGTTTGGCATGCCTGCTGAAAATGCCGCCATGGCAACAGGCATCCACCCCAAGGACTACACCTACGGCAATATCGCCGATATGAAGGCGCAGATGGGTCCGCTGGGCCTGTCGATTGACTGGTCACGCGAATTTGCCACCTGCGACCCGGAATACTATGGCCAACAACAGGCCCTGTTCATCGATTTTCTGGAAAAGGGCCTGATCTATCGCAAGAAAGCCGTGGTCAACTGGGACCCGGTTGATATGACCGTTCTGGCCAATGAACAGGTGATCGATGGCAAGGGCTGGCGGTCCGGCGCCGAGGTTGAGCGGCGCGAACTGGTGCAATGGTTCTTCAAGATCAGCGACTATTCCGAAGAGTTGCTCGAGGCGATCGATACGCTGGATAACTGGCCTGCCAAGGTCAAGCTGATGCAGGCCAACTGGATCGGGAAGTCACGGGGAATCGAGATCCCGTTCCAGCGTACCGATGGTGCTGACCCTATTGTCTGTTATTCCACCCGCCCCGATACAATGCGCGGCGCAAGTTTCATCGCGATTTCGCCAGAACATCCGGTGTCTGTCGCGCTGGCTGACGACAACCCCGATCTGGCGGCATTTATTGCCGAGACCCGCAAGATGGACACGACCGAAGCCGCCATGGAGAAGGCGGAAAAGAAGGGGATTGATATCGGCATCCGGGTCAAGCATCCGATCTATCCTGATCAGGAACTGCCTGTCTGGGTCGGTAACTTCGTTCTGATGGATTACGGGACCGGGGCCGTCTTTGGCTGTCCGGCCCATGACCAGCGCGATCTGGATTTTGCCCGGAAATACGGACTGCCCGTGCGCAATGCCTTCTATATGCCGGGTGAAGAGGTCGAGGTGGGCGATACGGCGCTGGTTCCCGCCAAGACGGAACCGGTTGTTTTCATCGACCATTTCGCGGGCATCACCAAGGCGACCAGTCAGGAAGGTATCGATGCGACCATCGA
This sequence comes from uncultured Paracoccaceae bacterium, assembly GCA_947500055.1. Classification (GTDB taxonomy): domain Bacteria; phylum Pseudomonadota; class Alphaproteobacteria; order Rhodobacterales; family Rhodobacteraceae; genus Yoonia. The sequence continues at coordinate 157,955 of CANMQO010000002.1, read as the reverse complement.
TTACTTTGAGGCGCATGGTTTGGGCAAGGGCCAAGTCAAATACCGGCTGCGCGACTGGGGGCTGAGCCGCCAGCGCTATTGGGGCGCGCCAATCCCGGTTGTTCATTGTGACGACTGCGGCGTAGTCCCCGAGAAGAAAGAGAACCTGCCCGTTGAGCTGCCTTATGATGTCACCTTCGACATTCCCGGCAACCCACTGGATCGTCATCCAACATGGCGTGACTGCGAATGCCCATCTTGCGGCAAGCCCGCAAAGCGCGAGACGGATACGATGGACACGTTCGTGGATTCGTCGTGGTATTTCGCGCGCTTCACCTCGCCGAACGCCGCGACGCCCACCGATGCGGATGACGCAGCCTATTGGATGAATGTGGACCAATATATCGGCGGCATCGAACACGCGATCCTGCACCTGCTGTATAGTCGGTTCTTTGCCCGCGCGATGCATATGACAGGCCATTTGCCGCAAGGTACGTCAGAGCCGTTTAATGCCCTGTTTACCCAAGGCATGGTCACGCATGAGATTTACGTAACACGGGATGAAAACGACCGGCCTGTCTATCACCTGCCGGAACATATCGAATGGACCGAAAGCGGTGCGCGTCTGGGTGCGACGGGCGAGGCGGTGGATGTCATTCCTTCCGCCAAGATGTCGAAGTCCAAAAAGAACGTCGTGGACCCAGATAATATCCTGAAGAAATACGGCGCCGACACAGCCCGCTGGTTTGTCCTGTCCGATAGCCCGCCGGAACGTGACGTGGAATGGACGGCATCCGGAGCCGAGGCGACGTTCAAGCATTTGAACCGTGTGTGGATGCTCTGCGACCGGATCGGCGCGATGGAGGATGGCGAAGGCGAAGGTGATGAGGATTTGCTGCGCGCAATGCATCGCACCATTCATGATGTTACGATGGCGATTGAAACCTTCGGTTTCAATGCGGCGATCGCCAAGCTGTATGCCTTTACGGCCACGTTGCAGAAATCCAAAGCTTCAAAGAGAGCGAAGGTTCAGGCGGTTAAGGTTCTGGCACAGTTGATGTCACCAATGACGCCGCATCTGGCCGAGGATATCTGGGCCCATCAAGGTGGCAGCGGCTTGATCACCAATGCCCCTTGGCCAGTCGCGGATGAGGCAATGCTGGTTGAAGACACGGTAACCATGCCAATTCAGATCAATGGCAAGCGCCGCGCCGAAATTCAGGTCGCTGCCGATGCCAGCAAGGATGCGATCGAGGCCACGGTGATGGAGGTCGAGGCGGTTCAGCGTGCGCTGGATGCCGGGCAGCTGAAAAAGCTGATCATCGTGCCCGGGCGGATTGTGAACATTGTCATCTGATTTGATCCCCCGCCGGACGGCCCTGTTGGGTTTGCTGGCCGCCACCGGTTGCGGCTTTGCCCCGGTACACCGGGACGGTGGCAAGTTGCGGGGGCTGTTGGATTTTGACACGCCCGAAACCGTGGCCGGCTTTCGCACGCGCGAGCAGTTGGAAAAGCGACTAGGGGTGGCGCAGAACCCACGCTACGTGCTGCGCGTGCGCCCCTCCGGCGGCAGGCGCGCGGGGGCTATCAGAGCGGATGGGGACACCGTCCGGTTCAATGTGATCGGCAGCGCCACGTGGAGCCTGCGTGACTTACGCAGCAACAAGGTTGTCGAAACGGGCAAGGTCGAGAGTTTTACCAGCTACTCCGCGACGGGAAGCACTGTCGCGACCCAGACTGCCGAAACCGATGCCAATGCCCGTTTGTCCGTCACCCTGGCCGACATGATCGTTAGTCGCCTTCTGATCCTGTCACCGCGATTGGCACAATGAAGCTGACTGGGCAGGCAGCAACGGCTTATTTCCGCAAGCCTGATCCGACCCATACCGGGCTGTTGATCTTTGGTGCCGACCCGATGCGCGTGGCCGCCAAACGGCAAGAAGCAATCGCCGCCCTTGTCGGCCCGCAGGGCGAGGAAGAGATGCGCCTGACCCGGATCAATGCCGCCGACCTGCGCAAGGATCCCGCCTTGCTGGACGATGCGATCAAGGCGCAGGGGTTCTTTCCGGGGCACAGGGTTGTGTTTGTCGAAGATGCTACAGACGGGCTGTCCAAGCTGCTAGATGCCGCCTTGGGCGACTGGCAGCAAGGCGATGCGCAGGTCATCGCTACCGCTGGTCAGCTGACCGCAAAGTCAGCACTGCGCAAGGTGTTTGAGGGGCATGGGAATGCCGTTGCCATTGGCATTTATGACGATCCACCCAGCATTGCGGATATCGAACAGACATTGGACCAAGCCGGGATCAAACAGCCAGACCGGGACGTGACGGACCTACTGATGTCGCTGGCGGGCAGCCTGGAACCCGGCGATTTCCGTCAGACGGTGGCTAAGGTCAGCCTGTATAAGCACGGCGATGAAACGACCCTGACAGTCGCCGATGTGATGGCCTGTGCGCCGCAATCAGCGGATGTTGATGTGGACGATGTGCTCGATGTGGTCACACAAGGGCAAGCCGATCAATTGGGGCCGACATTGCGCAACCTTTATGCCCAGGGGGTGACCCCAGTAACGCTGTGTATCGGGGCAATGCGGCATTTCCGACGGCTGCATGTCGTGGCGTCTGATCCGGGTGGACCGGGTGCAGGGGTCGGGCGCTTGCGCCCCCCGGTTTTTGGACCGCGACGAGACAAGATCGCACGCCAGGCTGGCCATTGGGGTCAGGCGCGGCTGGAGCGCGCATTGACCGCATTAACGGATGTTGATCTGCAATTGCGATCAGCCAGTACAGCCCCGCAAGCCGCGCTGATGGAGCGGACACTGATCAGACTGGCGATGATGGCGCGTCGCTGACGCGTATCAATTGCTGGCGGCGGCCAGCGCCATGGCAAGGAAGGCACCCAGCAGGATGTAGCCACCATTCACCGATCCTTGCGCCGGCTCAAACGTGGCTTCGGGCGCTGCGGCTTCGGCCTCCTCGACAGGTTCGGCCAGACCACCGGCTTGGGCAGCGTGACCCGCGATGCAGATCGCGGCGGCAAATGCTGTTGCTTTCAAAAAATGCACGGGAAACCTCAGTTTAATGGTGCTGCAAGTTACTGATGGATCACGGTCGACCGGAGGCAGATCCAACACACATATATAGTTGCGGAACGCATGTTTATGTTCCGGCATAAAAAATCGGCCGGCAATACTGCCGACCGATCATTTGTCATAGTGACAAATTCTTAGTCGGATTCGTTGACAGCAGCTGCGATCAGCAGAGCGGCCAGAACGCCAACGATGACGTATGTGCTGTTGATGGAAGAACCGGCAGGTGCGGGCTCTTCTACGACGACAACTGGAGCTTCCATAACTTCTGGGGCCAGGCCGCCAGCGTTAGCTGCGAAGCCAGAGATTGTCAGTGCTGCTGCAGCAGCAAGTGTTGTTGTAAGGCGCATGTTCATTTTCCTTTATTGCAAAACGGCCGGTTCAAGCCGGCCGATTATTTATCTCTTACCGAGATTCTTTAGTCGGATTCGTTCACAGCGGCTGCAATAAGCAACGCTGCCAGAACGCCGACAATGACGTAAGTGCTGTTGATTGAGGAACCGGCGGGCGGCTCTTCCACAACAACCACTGGGGCTTCCATAACCGCAGGTTCAGGGTTACCAGCGTGTGCGGCAAAACCGGTAACAGCCAGAGCGGCTGCAGCGGCAAGCGTAGTAGTAAGGCGCATATCTGTTCTCCATTAATGCACGGGTGGAAGTCGGCCAAAAGCCGCCCCACATTGACACATTAAATCAGCACATTAGACAAAATCCAAGATACCAAGCGAAGTTTAGAAAATATCGATCTGCAAATATCCAGCCTGCGGCGAAATCGCCTGTAGGCTGCGAATGACCGCGCCTGCGCCATTTACCCAATAAACATTGGTGAATTGCAGCCCCTCGCCGCTACATTTCTCTTCAAACCGGGTCGTATTGCGCTTGGTTTTGAGCCTTTCAATCGTCTCAGGCCCCTGAGAAACGATGCGACACTGCAACAGTTCAGTCGAAATTCGGTCCATATTTGTCAGAAATTCATGCCTGCGTCGTGCTTCTCCGCCGCCTGAGCGGATTGCCGCCGTGACTTCAGACACATCTGCGGCCATCAGATCGCGGATAAGTCCGCGCGTGGCGACGACGATCCCGTTTTCAAAGGTGATGCTGATGCCCGAGCTATCGACCCATGTGGTTCGGTTTCCATTGTTGCCAGATTGTACATTAGTGTCCCATCGATCCTGGTTCCGGGTGTAGACACGGACGTATTTGCCTGGCTCGGATTGTACCTGCTCTTGCGTGATCGATGCGGTTGCCGCCGGGGCATCGGCACCTCCGGCGACGCTGCCGATCAGCACATTCCCAACGCGGCTGACCGGACTGTCCTTGGCAAGTGGTCCGCAGGCAGCGGCGCTAAGCAGCGCCAGCACCGTGGCTGCACATTTTGTGAAATTCATCATCGCCAAAACCGTCCCCATGTATCCGACAGATCCGCCTTATGCCCGCCGCGGACGACATCATATAGCCGCCCGTCAACCGAAAGTCTGGCCCCGCCATCACCCACACGGGTGCCGAGCGAGTTGTCATAGCTTCCTCGCGAGGCTGACCCGGTAAAATAGTCTTGCGGGATCGAAATGCTGATGCCCTTGTTATAGGATCCTGAGCCGAAATCATCATAAGACATGTCAGTCTGGGTCACGTAGGCCCCAATGACCCAACCATTTTCAAACTCTCGATCAAGCGAGATCGTCGCACCCCAATCGCCCGCCAGATAACGGCCCACGTCGAGTTGGGTGTGGTAGCCGTTACCAAAGTCATAGTAGGCCGAAAGGTGACCGGTTGTGACCTCGTAGTCGTATTCGTCGAATCCGAAACGCATATCGGAATCCCGCTGTGCGACGTGGTTGAGTTCAAGTCCCAAACCAAACGGGCTTTCAACCGGTTTCCATAATAATTCGCCTGACACGCCGCCGAACATTCGTTCCAGGTAGCCAACGCTAATGCGGCCATAGAGATCAGGCCCCGGACGCGAAAAATGTGTCAGCGACAAGTTCTGCAACACCGGTACACCATCATTGCCATAGCGGTTGCCGTCTGAACGCACGTTTTGGATATCTGGCGTTCGTTCGATTCCGCTGGGGTCGTCATCAAGTTTCAACAGGCTTTGATCAATTGCGCCGGATAGAACCAGATTTGGTTGGATACGGTAATTGCCCTGCAACCTTAGCCCCGCATCAACATTGACAGTTCCATCACCGGTATTGGTGTCGATCCTGAAATAGGGTCCAAGCCCCCAGGCAAAAGCGTTGCTCTCAGGTGCGATCTCCACCATGCCAGCATCAGCGCTGGCGTCTCTAAAGCCTGACCGCTGGCGGATTGCCTCAGTCCCTCCGGCGCGATTTTCCAGCCGTTCCAGATCGGTGCGGGAAATGCTGATTGCAGACACCGGGATGCCTCGGCGCTCTGATTCAAGAATGAAGGTTTCGATCGACGGAGGCATCAGTTGTGTCATCATCCGCGCCGCACGACCGGCAGCCTGTGCATCTGAACGATAACGGCCATTGATGTAACGTACCCGCGCGGTACGGTCGGTTAACTCGAGCCCGGTTAGCGTCAGCCCCTCGAGTTTCAACAGGGCGCGCAATGCGCTGCGCAGTGCCGCATCAGGTAAGGCTTCGCGATCCCAGCTTTGTGCGGCGCGCGCGTCCGCCGCCCGAACCTTAATCGGTGGCGGCGCTTTTTCTAATCCGCTGCCACCGGCGCGCTCATTCGGGTTCAACTCAAAACTGCCCGAGATGCCAAGTTGCGAACCGTAAAGGTAGGACAGTCCCAACTGGACACCGGGGCGAGGCCGATAGGTCAGCCCATAATTATATGGCGAATCTACGGGAAGGGCGACGGCACCCGCGACCTCTGGGTAGGCATTCGAAGAATATTCCAGTTTCGCGCCCCAGCGATCGTTGAACTGGTATTCAAGGCCGCCAAAGAATGCGGCGTCGCCACGAAACCAGTCGCTTGAGGCCAACTGGCCATCGGTGTCAGCGGCATCATACCCACCACGATCGGCAAGGCTGCGACCAAGCGGGTTATCAAACCCATCATGTGTGCCCAATGCGCCCCACCCAAGCCCCGCGGTAACTATCAACTTGTCACCGACGGTTTTGGTGGCAACCACATATTCGGACTGAAATCGGCCCGGCGTCAAGAAATCGCGCAAACCAACCGCAACAGCGGGCAGATATTCCGTTTCGTCATTCAGACGGTAATGTAGATCAAATCCACGTTCGACATTGCTGTCGGTGCCCGCTGCAGGTGGCTCTTCAAAAAGCTCCACATTGGCAAAGCGGAAACTGGCTGATAGCCACTCGCTGGCCTGAAAACTAAACGTCACTTTTGTAGCGCCTTCGGTATAAGCGATGGTCGCTGCAAACGCATCCTCTGGCGCGCTTTGGGCCGTGGGCATTTCCAGCAATCCAGGTGTTCCGAAATGCGAATATGTCGCGGTGAGGTCTTGGCCCGCAGCGCCGCCTGCAGCTAGCATTGTCACTGTGGCAACTGTCGACATCAACACGTTTCGGGAAATTGTGGTGTTACAAACCTCTCTCGAATCGCCTTGCACATTGCAACGCGATAAGGCGTTGCCGCCCACACCCTTTCGCAGGTTTTTATCGAAACGCATTAGGCGATAGCCCATGGGCATGATGTGCTCCCTCTTGAACGCAGCATCTCATATCTATCGTGTCGGGGGTCGTTATGGAAACCCGAATATCTGACCTCAAATGAGGCCATTTCAAGACATCTGTCGTACACGTTATGCGTGTAAATCATTTGTTAACCTTCTTATTCTCAATTCGTCGCATGCTAGTGTCTCATGGTTACAAGTTCATCGTGTTTGAGGACCCTTTGGGCGCCTGCCCATGGCTCGGACGCACACTTCAACCCTGGCTCGATCAACCCATTTTATCTGATCGCGCCCGGATTGCCGAAACCCCGTTTTTTAACGGAATGACACCGGGCGAGGCCGAGCTTGCCTTTGACATGCACGGCCTCGTCTTTCGGGAATACGCCCGCATCGCGATTATTCGGAATCCCTTCGCCAAGATGGCGCAACTCTACTACCGTATCGCCATGACTGATCCGGTCTGGCGGATGCGGCAGCATCTCGGTCTCGAATTACCGCGTTTCAACAGTTGGCTTCGCCAGACCCGTACCAATGGCAATGGCGCGGGCCACCGCTATAGCGCGCGGTGGCGCAAATTCGGCGCCTGGTCTGCCGATGCGTGGTGTGGCGACAGCATCACGCACACGGTCCGCGCCAATCACGCCGTTGCCGATTTGGTCGCCGTGTTCGAAGAATTAGGGATCGCCCCCGCCTTTGGGGATCGTCGGGTTCATGAACTGGGCGCACAACGTCTTTCTCGTTTATATGATGTTGAAAGTAATGCATTAATTCGTGAGAGATACCAATCCGACCTCGCGATTCAGTACTGTGATTCTCCTGATCTGCCCCGGGCCCCGGCGGCTAGACCGCGCTCGACCTTGCTACCCTATGAATCCGTCGCATAGCCCACGGCGGACAGACCGGCCAAGCGCCCCGTGGCCAAACACCCTGTGATCAGATAGCCACCTGTGGGCGCCTCCCAATCGAGCATTTCACCTGCGCAGAAAACGCCCGGCCGTGTCCGTAACATCAGGTTGTCTGTCAGCGCATCGAGCCGCAAACCGCCTGCTGTTGATATCGCCTCATCTAGCGGGCGTGGTCCTGCATGGCGAATTGGAAGCGCCTTGATCAGCGGAGCAAGGTCATCTGGATAGGGGCGCCCAAATTCCGCCAGTAAGGCAAGATGCACTGGATCAAGCCGCAGCACCTTGCGCAGATGATTGGACCGGCTGGCCTTTCCGCGAGGTTTTGCCAATGCGGCGCGGATCCTGTCCAACGACCAATCGGGCCGCAAATCCATGGTCAGTTCAGCACCTTCGCGAACCGCCCGCGATACGGCATAAACACCGCCGCCTTCTATCCCGCTTTTCGAAACAATACACTCTCCGCGCGAGTATTGATGCCCGACATGAAGCGCGACTGATTTGATTGGCGCACCGAAGAACCGGGTCATGTGATCCGACCACGGCACGACAAACCCCATATTGGCGGGTGCAAAGGGTGCGATCGCATTGGGAAAATGCGCGGCCCATGTCCCGTTGGATCCCAGCCGTGCCCAGCTTGCACCGCCAAGGGCAAGAATGGTGACTTCAGGCGTCAGGAACTGCGGCTTATCTGGCGTATCAAACCGCAAAGCAGCCCCATCCCAGCCTTGCCAGCGCCAGCGTGTCCGCAAGGTCACACCAGCCCCGGTCAGTCGGCGCAACCACGCCCGCAACAGGGGGGATGCTTTCATCACCGTCGGAAACACCCGCCCCGTGGACCCAGTGAACAAGGGCTGGCCCAGCCCCTGTGCCCAGTCGATGACTGCATCCGGGCCAAAGGCGCGCAAGGCGGCCACAATTGGTTCGGACAGTTCGCCATAACTGGACAGAAAGGCGTCGAACGGTTCATCCTTGGTCAGGTTCAGACCCGATTTGCCCGCCATCAGAAATTTGCGCCCTACGGATGGCATTGCGTCGGCCACCGTGACGGACAGGCCGCGCGCGGCCATCACCTCTGCCGCCATCAGCCCGGCAGGCCCGGCCCCAATTACCAGTGCGTCTGTCACGCGGGCATCTTGCCTTTGATCTCGACTACCCGGTGCGGATAGGGGATTTCGATATTGTTATCCTTCAGCGCGTTCCAGATCAGGAACAAAACGTCAGAGGCATATTTATTCTTGCCGTCATCGATACCCTCGACCCAGAATTCGACACCAAAATCGATGCCGCTATCACCAAAACCCCGTAACTCACAATCTGGCGGCTCTGGCGCGTCCAGCACGCCCGGGTGCTTCGCCACAGCGGCCTCAATAATTGCCGGAACCTTGTTGATATCGGTGTCGTAGCTAACGGAAAAACCAACCTCCAACCGGTTCGCGGACCCGCTGTCGGAATAGTTCACTACCCTTGTCGTGATGAAATCCTCGTTGGGGACAACGATCCAGCGACCGTCATAGGTTTCTAGAATGGTCGCACGCGCGGTCATTTTGATGATTGTTCCGGTCTCGCCCCCGTCAAGTTCAACATAATCACCAACCGTGGCCTGCCCTTCGATCAGCAGAATGACACCAGAGATGAAGTTCGACGCGATCTTTTGCAGACCAAAACCAAGGCCAACACCCACCGCACCCCCGATAATGGCGAGCGAGCTGAGGCTGATCCCCATGATGTTCATCAACAACAGGAAACAGATACCAAAGATGACAAACTCGGCGGCCTTGACAGACAACTGCCGGATCGCGGGCCGCATCGGCTGTTGTTCTATATAGGCTGTCGACTGTGAGTTAGACCATTGACCCAGCCAGAACAGCAGGCTGCCTGCGATAAGCCCGCGGATGATGGCCAAGGCGGAAAAGCTGATATTGCCCAGGCTGACGACCGTACCGGCGAGGGCGGCAAGCACCTGATCCAGAAAGCCCAGCGCGTAAAGGGCCGCAGCGGGCACCAGTACAAATTTCGCCAACAGCTTCAGGAACGGATCCTGAATGATGTGTTTGGCCAAAGCCCGCGCAGCAAGGAACAGGAAGACCCGCTTGCCAAAGGCGATGACCGCACCCGACCCGAAAAGCGATCGGGTCACGGCCTCGCCAATCGCGGTGAATCCATAAGCCAGAAGCGGAAGCAGCAACGGCAGAAAGATCAGTACGAAACGACGCGCCGTGGATAGGATGGTTGCGCTGTCTTCGGCGGGCGTCAGAAGTTGCCTGAGGCGCGGCGCCAACATCCGGTTGGCAAGGCGCGCCAGCAGATAGGCCCCGACCAGTAGCGCAAATTGCGACCAGGCCGCTGGCGACAAGAGCCATTCCTGCCCGAGCTTTATTCCCTGATCCATGGTCGCATAGGCCTGATCGACAAGTGGAATATCAGTTTCCATTGGCTGCTCCCCCGGCAGGTATCATCGCCTTGATCGCAGCGGCATGTGTTGGCATTGCGGCCAGTACATCACCGCTAAACGCACGTGCCTGCGGGATCAACTGGTCAGGATCACAGATCTGATCCACCAGCCCCCAGTCACAGGCATCGGTTGCGCTGACCTTTTGCCCGGCCATCAAGATCATTTTTGCCCGCGCAGGCCCCACCAATGCGGTCAGGCGTGGCGGATCGGATGGTTGCGGCAGAAATCCCAGCTTCATCACCGGGTAAAAGAAATTGGCGCGCGGCACCGCAATCCGCAGATCACAGGCCAGCACCATGCCAAAAGCACCGCCCGCCACTGTCCCATTCAGCGCCGCAATCGTCAGCCCCGGCAGGCGGGCAATCGCGTCTGACAGGCGTTCCCACACCGGATCCGTGGCAAGGCCTGCCTTTGCCGCCTCCAGATCCGCGCCCGCGCTGAACACCGGACCGACCCCTGTCAGGATCAGCGCCTTGGTGTCCTGTGCTGCCTCGGCGATGTTGGCCAGCTTTGTCAGCATCTCGCGCGTCAGCGCGCCCGCCTTTTCCGGTCGGTCAATGGTGACGGTCCACAAATCACCGTCCTTGTCGCAACGGATCATGTAAGGCCGACCTGTTGGCGGATCGCATCCTCGCGCAGGCTGACATCAGTGCCGAGATGCGCGTCAGCCTCCGGCGTACACATCCATAACAGCGCCTGAGCGGGCCATTCCGGCGGGATGTGGGCTGACCAGTCCAGCTGGCTGACCGGATTGATGCCGGATGCCTTGATCTCGCGCTGCATTTCGGTCGCAACTGTGCCGGGCGACAGACCCATGATCCGCAACCCCTTATCGCGGGACTCCTTGTCGGCGGCGCGGGTCAGAATGTAGACCGCAGCCTTTGAGGCGCAGTAGGCGGTCCAACCTTCGACGGGGCCATGCGCCGCCCCGGAAGAAATATTGATGATCGTGCCGTGGCCCTGGGCGATCATGCCAGGCATCGCTGCACGCATCCCGTACATCACTCCTTTAAGATTGATATCGATGGTCCGCGCCCATGTCTCGGGGTCGGTATCCTCGAGATGACCGATCGGGTCGATCATGCCCGCATTGTTGATCAGGATATCAAGCCCGCCAAATGTCCGGGCGGTGGCGGCGATGGCGGCCTCAATTTCGGCATGGCGAGACACATCGCAGGGGATGGCAAGGGCACGGTCTCCGATATCACCGGCGAGTTCGGCAATCGCATCCGTGCTGCGGGCGACCAGACCCACATTTGCGCCCGCATCGGCGAATGCACGGGCCGTGGCGGCCCCTATTCCCCGGCTGGCGCCGGTGATGAGTACGGTTTTCCCGACCATATCGATCTTTTTCACGGTTATCCCTTTCGATCTGTCCTTGGGGTGGCTAGGTAATAAACCGTCAGTCCCGCCCTTGCACCATCATACGAACGCTTGGATCGGTCCGAAAGAGAGATAACGAAAGGTAGTTCTCAATGACTTACATTACTCCTTTGCGCAGCGCTGTCTGTATTGCCGCGCTTTTTGTTGGTGGGGCCGCGCAGGCCGATGTTACTGCAGCTCAGGTTTGGGAAGACTGGAAATCGCAGATGTCGCTCTACGGCGAGGATGGCGTCAGCATTGGCGCCGAGGAACAGTCGGGCGATACGTTGGTTGTCCGTGACCTTTCGTTGCGGATGGATGATGGCGAGGCCACATTTGCAGCTGATATGGGCGACATTACGCTGACCGAGCGGGGCGACGGCACCGTCAGCATCACCATGGAAGAAAGCTATCCTCTGGTCATCACCGGTGACGACGGCGTCGTGGTTACATTGCTGGTCAGCCAGTCCAACCTCGAAATGATTGTCAGCGGCGATCCTGACGCAATGAATTATGCGATGACTGCCGATAGCTACGGTATTGCGTTGCAAGACGTGGTTGATGGCGACGTTACCTTTACCGGCGATGCCAGATTTGTCGCCAACGACGTGAGCGGGGAATACACCTCAACCGGCGATGAGTTGCTCGATCTGACCTATGATATGGCTATTGGCTCGATTGACATTCTGGTTGATGTGCAGATGCCGGGCGACAAGGGCGAATATTTCGTCGGCAGCGGCAAGATCGCCGATATGGCCATGCAGGCCGAAATGGCCATTCCGGCTGACGCGGATTTTGAGAACCCCGACAATCTGTTCGCAGACGGTTTTGGTATGCAAGGCGGCTATACCATTGCAAGTGGCAACTATATCTTTGATATCAATGCCGATGGAACCAAGGCCGCCGGATCAGCCAGCACGGGTGCCGCAGAATTGGCATTCGAAATGAACAAGCAGACAATGGCATACGACGCCAAAACCGTTGATGTCGCGCTTAGCATGACCTCAAGCGAACTGCCCTTCCCGGTGGAGGCGGCCATGTCTGAATATGGCGTTGGCTTCCAGATGCCTGTCGGTCAAAGCGACGAAGCAGCCGACTTGGGCATGCGCCTGAACCTGATCGATCTGACAATCAATGATATGATCTGGAACATGTTCGACCCTGGTTCCGTACTGCCGCGCGATCCGGCAACAATCCAGTTGGACATTGCCGGTAAGGGCAAGGCGCTTTTTGATATGCTGGATCCCACTCAGGCCGCCGCAATGAACAATTCGGATATGCCATTCGAACTGGACAATCTGTCTTTGAACACCCTGCGGGTCGCTCTTGCCGGTGCGCTGGTCACAGGTTCTGGCGAATTCACCTTCGACAACACCGATCTGGATACCTTTGACGGAATGCCGCGGCCAGAAGGCGACGCTGTCGTCGAGGTTACCGGCCTGAATAAGTTGATGGACAATCTGGTTGCCATGGGTCTGGTCCCCGAGGATCAGATCATGGGCGGGCGGATGATGCTGGGCATGTTTGCCCGGACAACCGGTGATGACCAGTTGGAAACCAAACTTGAAGTGAACAGCGACGGCCATGTTCTGGTGAACGGCCAACGGATGCGCTAATTAGATAGACAACAGGCGGCGCGGTGGGTGACCACGGCGCCGTTTTTCCTTTGCAGTAATGGAAAATGTGATGACCCGGCACGCAACTCTGACACCCATCCTCCTGCTTCTGGCGGCACCTGCCGCTGCCGATATCACCGCAGATGATGTCTGGGCGAACACAACCACCTACTATGCCGCAACCGGGGGCGATCTGACAGCAAACCTGACCCGCGACGGCAGCAGCGTTTATGTCGAAGCTGCGTCCCTGACTTATGTATTCCCCTTCGATCTGGGCCAAGTGGTGATTGACCTGCCACCAATGACCATGGTCGAAGAAGTGGACGGAACGGTCACGCAAAAACTGCCCAAGACATTCAAACTGAACACCACGTTGGAGCGCTCGTTCCTGATCGACGCTGATATCACTCTGCGCAACACAATCACACAGGAAGGCTTCACTGCGACGGCCTCGGGTTCTCCCGGCGATATTACCTATCAACGCGAGGCCAGCGGCTTCGCGGCGGCGATGGATCTGGACATGAAAATGGGGCTGGAGGAGACGATCTACCTGTCCTTCAACATCGCCGGTGATGCCTATTCCCAAAAAACGCGGATCACCGAAGGTGATTTGATCACCATCGCATTGGAAAGCACGACCGACGCGATGCGCTATGAGTATCAATCGGATGAAGGATATGGCTATCGCACCGAAGGCCGCGGGGTCTACGAGGCCGGGGTAGGTCGCGCGGCGATCGCCTTGCCGGCAGGCGGGACCGACATCACCAATCTCGCCCCGGCTTTGGCGGCAGGCCTGTCCATTGACGCGGCCAGCACAAGTTCTGGGTCAGAGGATGCGACATCGACCTATGTCGATAATCAGCTCGTCTCTAGCGACAGCACCAAAACCGGGCCGGCGCAGTCCACAATACAGTTATCTGCCGACGGGTTCAGCGGCTTCGCCGATGTGACGGATGTGGAAGTCGGATTTGAAATGTCCGACATCTTCGATCTTGATATGCAGGTAGCGATGGGATTGATCAGCGCACGCTACCGCTTTCCCCTGATGGCCGCCGAAACGGCACAGCCAATGGAATTTGCGATGACATTTGACGATGTCACCGTCAATGATGGTACCTGGGATCTGCTTGATGCGGATCGCGCGATCCCCCGTGATCCGATGCGATTCAATATCGATCTGGCCGGTGATCTTTTGCTGGGCGTCGATCTGGTCAATTTCGCCCAGTTGGAGGAAGCCTTTGCGGGCGCCGACCTGCCGATTGGGATCGAAACACTGACCCTGAAAGCGCTGAATCTTGTCATGGCAGGCGTCACGGCAGAGGGGGCGGGTGCCTTCACCTTCGACAATGATGATCTGCAAACCTTCGACGGCTTTCCGCGTCCGGAAGGAATAGGCGAAATTAACGTGACCGGTGCCAACCAACTGCTGGATACGCTTGTGGATGCGGGGATTGTCCCGCAAGCCGAGATCGGCATGGGCCGGATGATGTTGGGCATGTTCACCCGCCCGACCGGTGACGATGCGCTATCTTCGAAGTTGGAAATCATGCCCGACGGTGAAGTCCGGGTGAATGGGGAACGGGTCAGATAAGCTTGCGGCATGCGGCAAGCCACACTAGGTCATGGGCAAGCAAAGGATAGCGCATGACCCAACACTCCCTTTCCGACCTGACCCAGCAGCTTTTGGATGTGGCCCGCAAAGCCGGCGCCAGTGCCGCCGATGCGATCGCCGTCGATGGAACATCCATATCCATTGATGTGCGGGCAGGTGCCCTGGAACAGGCCGAGCGATCCGAAGGGATCGAATTGGGACTGCGCGTGCTGATAGGCCAGCGGCAAGCCTGTGTCTCGGCCTCAGACACGAAACCGGATACATTGGCTCAGATGGCCGCACGGGCCGTGGCCATGGCCAATGAAGCCCCCGAAGATCCCTACGCAGGGCTTGCAGACCCATCGCAGCTGGCCAGCAACACCGATACCGAAACGCTGGAGCTCTTCGATCCCAGTGCAGAGCCTGATCCCGCAATCCTGCAAGAAGATGCAACTCGGGCCGAAGCTGCAGCCCTGCGCAACAAGGGTATCAGTCAGGTGCAGTCGGCCTCTGCCGGTTATAGCAGGCGGCGGGTGCATCTGGCAGCCAGCAAGGGGTTTTCCGCCGGATATGCGCGCACGGATCGGGGCCTGTCCTGCGTCGCCATCAGTGGTACTGGCACCGACATGGAGCGTGATTACGACTATGACAGTCGGATTTTTCAGGCTGATCTGCGGGATGCGGATGACATCGGCACGACAGCCGCCGCGCGGGCGGTAGAGCGGGTTGGCGCACGCAAACCCAAAACCGGTGCCTTCCCGGTTCTGTTTGACGAACGGGTCGCGAATTCGCTGATCGGTAGCCTGCTGCAAACGACCAATGGCACGACCATCGCACGCGGTTCCGGCTGGTTGCGTGACAGGCTGGGCGAACAGGTTCTGCCAAAGGGGTTGTCCCTGATCGAAGACCCACATCGCAGGCGCGCAGCAAGCTCGCGGCTTTTTGACGCCGAAGGGCTGCCAACCGCGCGCCGAGCAATCATTAATGACGGTGTGTTAACGGGCTGGACCACCGATCTGGCAACCGGGCGGCAATTGGGACTGAAGAGCAGTGCCAATGCCGCGCGCGGGACCTCCGCACCGCCACAACCAAGCACCGGCAACATTGCCCTGACGCAAGGCGACCAGAGCCGCGATGACCTGATTGCGCAGATGGGCACCGGGTTGTTGGTGACGTCGATGATCGGGTCCACCATTAACCCCAATACGGGCGACTATTCGCGTGGGGCTGCCGGGTTTTGGGTGGAAAACGGGCAGATCACCTACCCGGTGAATGAATGCACAGTGGCGGGCAACCTGCGCGACATGCTGATGACGATCATCCCGGCCAATGACGCGCGCACTCACCTGTCGCGGGTTGTGCCATCGCTGCTGGTCGAGGGGCTGACACTTGCCGGTGACTGATCTTGACTTGCTGATCGCCGCGGCCCGCAAATCGGGTGAGATCGCAACCCGGTACTTCAAGAACGACCCGGATGTGACCGATAAACCGGGCGGGGGCGGTCCGGTTACGGCGGCTGATCTGGCCGTAAACACAATGCTTGAAGACACGCTGCGCACTGCGCGGCCCGATTATGGCTGGCTGTCGGAAGAAACCGAAGATACGGACTATCGACTGACTACTGAGCGCCAATTTGTGATCGATCCGATTGACGGCACGCGGGCGTTTATCGAAGGATCCCGCGATTGGGCGCATTCGCTGGCAGTTGTGGAAGCCGGGCGGGTGATTGCAGCCGCCGTCTATCTGCCGATCCGCGACCTGATGTTCGCGGCTAGCAAGGGTGGCGGCGCCACAGTGAATGACACCCCGACAAAAGCCACGATGGTGCAGATGGACGGGGCTACCATGCTGGGCGCAAAGGTCAATTTCGATCCGCAATTCTGGGGCGGGCAAGTGCCCCCGGTCAAAAGGGCCTTCAGGTCGTCGCTCGCCTACCGGTTATGCCTTGTCGCGCAAGGGCGCTTCGATGGGATGATCACCTTGCGGCCGAGCTGGGAATGGGACATCGCCGCCGGCGCGCTGATCGCAGCAGAGGCTGGGGCAATTGTGACCGACCCGAGCGGAGCAGCACTACAATTCAACAATCCGCACCCGCAGGTTCCCGGCGTCTTGGTCGGAGGTCCCGAACTGCACTCGGGCCTTGCGGCGCGGCTTGAGCCGTGGCGCACAAAGGCCTAATGTGACGACAAATATGACCCCAACAAAGGTTTCCTCAATATGACACAACGCCTGCACCTCGTTTTCGGTGGCGAACTCGTTGATCCGACCAAGAATGCATTCAAGGATGTCGACGATATCGATCTTGTGGGGATGTACCCCAACTATGCCGCTGCCTATGACGCCTGGAAGAACGCAGCCCAGCGCACCGTGGATAACGCCCATATGCGCTATTTCATCGCGCATATTCATCGGCTGCGCGATGAAGAGGCCGAAAGCTCACCTACCGAAGAGCTTGGCGATTAAAGACGACAATGGCGCGTTCCCTCTCCATTGCAGCCTATCTGGCGCGGCTGGGTGAACCGGAAAGCAAGCAACGATTCGTAACACAGCCTCCGCGTCCCTTTGGCGTGATCATTTGGGCGCGATGCAGTCACGCAGATCAATTGACTGC
This sequence comes from uncultured Paracoccaceae bacterium, assembly GCA_947500055.1. GTDB lineage: Bacteria > Pseudomonadota > Alphaproteobacteria > Rhodobacterales > Rhodobacteraceae > Yoonia. The sequence continues at coordinate 140,739 of CANMQO010000002.1, read as the reverse complement.
CATTGAGACGCTGAATCGAAGGCTGACGGAAGACGGCGACCCCGTGCAGGTGATCGCAACCATCGATAACTGGGATAACTCGCTTTCCGACAGAGCTTTGCCTGAACCCAAAGGGCGCGAAAACATCCAGAGTTTCATGCAGCACTGGCAACCGGTGATTGGCATCTGGGTACGCGGCGACCTTGATCCAATTATCTTGGAGGAATGGCGCGAGGCAAAGCTTCCCAGCCTGCTTGTCGACGCTACTGCCGAAGGGTTGGAACAGGTTGCTGGCAGTTGGGTGCCGGGGGCGATGCGGTCGCTGTTGTCACAATTCGAAACGGTTCTGACTGTCGATCAAGCGGCCGCCGAAGGGCTAATCCGTGCTGGCACGCCACAGGAGGTCGTTCGCGTGACCGGCCAGATGGAGGATTGCGCACCACCACTCCCTTGCATCGAAACCGAACGACAGGATTTTGCCAATGCAATTGGCACGCGGCCTGTCTGGCTGGCAGCCGCGGCACAGCTGAATGAATGTCAGGATTTGGTGGATGCCCATCTTACCGCCAGCCACCGCGCACACCGGCTTTTGCTGATTATCGCGCCGAAAGATCCCGCTGATGCTCCTCGTTTTGCCGAAGAGGTCCGGGCCCGAAATCTCTACGTCACACTGCGCTCCGAAACCACAGCGCCAAGCGATCTCACACAGGTCCTGATCATCGACTCCGACGAGGACCTTGGGCTTTGGTATCGTATCGCCCCGATCAGCTATTTGGGAGGCACATTACATGGGGGCGGCTGTCGGGATCCGTTTGAACCTGCGACTCTTGGTTCGGCAGTGATCTATGGACCGAATGTAAGTCCGTATCAGAAACATGCGGCAAGGCTGAATGCGGCGGCGGCATCGCATCTGATCCGCTCTGGGGCTGATCTTGGCCCTCTCGTCGAAACGCTGCTATCCACCGATAAGGTTGCCACATTGGCGCATGCTGCATGGGATGTGACATCGCGCGGAGCGGATGTCACCAACCGGATCGTGCGGATCGTACAGCGACGCCTTGAGGATTTGGGGCACTAGATGCGCGCGCCTGGTTATTGGTTCAATTCGCCACACAAACCGGGGTTGTTGGCCTATCTTCTTGCACCGCTGGGAAAGCTTTATGCCGGAGCAACAGCACGCCGCCTGCGCCAACCGGGCTACCGCGCCAGCGTTCCCGTCATTTGCATCGGCAACATCAATGTGGGTGGTACGGGCAAAACACCCACCGCCATCGCCCTGATCGAACGCCTACGCGCGCGGTGCTGCACACCGCATGTGGTCAGCCGGGGCTATGGCGGGACACTGACCGGCCCGGTTGCTGTCGACCCTAACCATCACATGGCTAGCGATACGGGGGATGAGCCGCTCTTGCTGGCGGCGTTTGCCCCCACTTGGGTGGCCGCCGACCGGGCCGCGGGGGTCCGCGCGGCTGAGGCGGCGGGTGCAGAGGTGATCCTACTGGATGACGGGTTCCAGAACCCCAGCGTCACAAAGGATCTTTCCATTGTGGTCGTGGACGCCATGCGCGGTTTTGGAAATGGCCGCGTGCTGCCTGCGGGCCCGTTACGCGAGCCGGTGCGGGCGGGGCTGGCGCGCGCTGATCTGCTGATCGTCATCGGACCACCCGCAGAACAGGACAAGTTTGCCGCCGATTGGCCAGTGGAAAAACCTGTAATCAACGGGCATCTGGCCCCGCTAGCCACCGGCATGCCGTGGCGTGATCTGAAGTTGCTGGCTTTTGCAGGCATTGGCCACCCGGAGAAGTTCTTTCGGACACTGCGGGATATGGGGGCAATTCTGGTGCATGGTGAAGCGCTGGGTGATCATCAGCCGCTGACCGAGGCGCTGATGAACCGGCTGGCCCGTGATGCAGCCGCGAAAAAGGCGCAACTGGTCACCACCGAAAAAGATGCTGTCCGCTTGCCAGCCTCGTTCCGGTCAAAGGTGCTGACCCTGCCGGTGAGGTTGCAGCTGGAAAGCTGGGATTTGGTTGATCGGGCGCTGACCGACCTTGGCCTGTCAGCGCCAGATGATGGAAAGGTTTAGCCCAGCTTGCCGTCCAGCAGGCTGGCAAAATCGTCGTAGGCCATGTTCGAATGTTTCTCACCATCCACCACGAAACTCGGGGTTGAGCTGATGTTATCACGATCTGCATTCGCCTGATACCAGGTAAACAGGCTTTCCGCCTTGGCCGCATCGCTCAGGCAGGCATCAAGGGCGGCATCATCCATGCCCGCAGTTTTGGCCAGCGTGCGCAACGCATCAATTATGGTCGCAGGATCGCCACTGGCCAGCCAGTCGCGTTGCTTTTCATAAATCAGGTTCGACATGTTGAAGAAGAATTCCGGCGTACCGGGGCACCGGGCGATCATCGATGCCCAAAGACCGGGGCGATCAAAATAAACCTCGCGATAGACAAAGCGGATTTTGCCGGTGTCGATATAGTTTGCCTTCAACGCCTGATACTGATTGGCATGGAAGGATGCGCAATGGGGGCAGGTATAGGACGCGTATTCGATCACCTCGACGGCGGCATCCGGATTGCCCTGCACCATGTCCACGATTTCGGGCAGTTCGCCAGTGCTTTCCTGCGCATTGGCCGCGCCGGGCAACAGGTTGATATCGTTGGACTGGCCGCGTGGCATCAGGGCAAATCCGCCGCCAAGGGCCAGTAATGCGCCGCCGCCGGCAGCCAAAAGGGTTCTACGTTCCATGTTCAACCTCTGATCAGGATTTCTGTTTCGATAAGACATTCGCGCCAAGGGCCGCAAGGGCCGCGCGTAAATCGTCGCTTTGGACATCACCGGTTAACGCATCTGCCGCTGATGCCGCGGCCGCATCGGGTGTCTTGCGAAGGGGCGGGGCTGCGGTGAATGAGGCCCGCCCTTCGGCAAAACCCGTCGGGGCGGTCTGGGTAATCCGTATCCGCGCAATGGCCCGATAGCCATAGCAGGCATTCACCTTTTCGCGAATCTGTTCCTTTTGCATTTCCAGCATCGGGGCCTGTGCACCGGTTGTTAGCACCGTCAGGGTGGCGCCCATGCCACCCTTGCCGTAGCTCACATTCACCGGGGTCGCGATTTGGGCCGCCGCCTCTCCCACGACATCCGGCCAGTGCGTCAGCAGTCGCGCCACGGCAAAGCCACGCTCTTCGCTGGCTTTGCGAATGCGGGACTGCACCAATGTGGCGGCCCGGGAAAAACCGCGTGTTGTGCCGGTATGGCGTGGCTGTTTCATATCTAAGCTCTAATGTATGCATGGCGGCAGGCCAAGCCAGTCGAACCAGATGATACGGGAAATAAACATTGCGTGAACTCAGTGCATCTTTGCTGGATTGGTATGACGGGCATGCCCGGACCATGCCCTGGCGCACATCCCCGGCAGATCGCAAGGCTGGAGTTTTGCCCGACCCTTATACCGTTTGGTTGTCAGAGGTGATGCTGCAACAGACTACCGTTGCCGCCGTGCGCGACTACCATCGCAAATTCACCAGCCTTTGGCCACGCGTCACAGAACTGGCCAATGCGGAGGATGCCGATGTGATGGCAGCTTGGGCCGGGCTGGGCTATTACGCGCGGGCGCGCAACCTGCTGAAATGTGCCCGTGCCGTTGTGGCAGACCATGGCGGTCAGTTTCCGCCGGATTACGACACGCTGCTGACTCTGCCGGGCATCGGACCCTATACCGCAGCGGCGATTGCCGCCATTGCCTTTGACCAACCCTGCACGGTTGTGGATGGCAATGTGGAACGGGTCATGGCGCGGCTCTACGACATTCACACCCCGCTGCCCGCTGCAAAGCCGGCGCTGACGGCCAAGGCCGCAGATCTGACACCGCAGGAACGGCCCGGTGATTATGCGCAAGCCGTCATGGATCTGGGGGCAACAATCTGCACGCCGCGTAGCCCGGCCTGCGGGATTTGCCCATGGCGCGATCCTTGCGCGGCGCGGGTCGCCGGTACCGCTGCCGACCTGCCCCAAAAGACGCCCAGGAAAAAGACGCCAACACGGTTGGGAATTGCCTATGTGGCGCGGCGAGCCAACGGGGCCTGGCTTTTGGAAACACGACCTGAAAAGGGGCTTCTGGGCGGGATGCTGGGCTGGCCCGGTTCGGATTGGGGTGATGCGCCGGAACCTGCGCCGCCGCTCGCGGCCGATTGGGCCTTGCTCGAGGCAGAGGCGCGGCACACCTTTACCCATTTCCATCTGCGTCTGCAGATTATGACGGCAGAGGTGCCCGATGATTTACGTCCGGACCGCGGGGATTTCGTGTCACAATCTGATTTCCAGCCCGCCGCCTTGCCCACCGTCATGCGCAAGGTCTATGACCTTGCCGCTGCGACGCTGCGGCAGGATTGAGCCGTTGGATGCAAAACGCTAGTTTAACCCTGTCATGAAAGGGTCAGACATGGGCAACAGAAGCGAAACCCCACCCGGCGCGGCACCGTTCTGGCTTTCGTTAGGGCTGTTGCCCGTGGCACTATTCGCTGCGATAAATGGTGGTTGGGCGCTGTTATTGCTGCCATTTTCGACCTGGTATCTGTTTACCGGTCTGGATTACGTCGTGGGGCTGAACACACAGAACCCTGATCCGGACACAGCAGAACCTGATCTGTTCTGGCACCGCCTGATCACCCTGATCTGGACGCCGGTGCAACTGATCACAGTCTTTGGGCTCATGCTATATGTGCTGCAATCGGAGCATTTGCACTGGATCGAAGAATGGGCACTTTTTGCCGGGCTCGGCATATTATCGGGCACCATCGGGATCACCTATGCGCATGAATTGATGCACCAGAAACCAAAGGAAGAACGGCTGATGGCCGATATCCTGCTGGCGTCGGTTCTTTATTCGCATTTCCGGTCGGAACACCTGCTGGTGCATCACCGCTATGTCGGCACGCCGCGCGACCCGGTCACGGCGCGCTATGGCGAAGGGTTCTGGCGGTTTTTCCCACGCGTGCTTTGGCAATGCTATGTTTCTGCTTTCAGGGCGGAAAAGGCGATGCTTGCGCGCAAGGGGCTGCCATGGCACCACAAATCAAACCCGTTCTGGAAATATTGGGCCATGCAGGCTGGCTTCATCGCATTGGCCGCACTTATCGGCGGTTGGTGGGGTGTATTCCTGTTCAGCGTGCAGGCGTTCTGGGCGGTCTTCCAGTTGGAACTGGTCAACTATGTCGAACATTATGGGCTGACGCGAAAACATCTGGGTGGCGGCAAATACGAACATGTCATGCCGCGCCACTCCTGGAATGCGGCCCATCGGGCGTCCAATTGGTTGCTGATCAACCTGCAACGGCATTCCGATCATCATTACAAGCCCGACAGGCGGTATCCGCTTTTGCAGACCTACAGTGCCGACGAGGCGCCGCAACTGCCATATGGATACCCGATCATGACACTCGCTGCGCTGTCGCCCACGATCTGGCGCAAGGTTATGAATCCAAGGGTGCGCAAGTGGCGTAAGATGTATTATCCTGAAATCACGGACTGGACAGCCAATAAAAACAGGCTCAGTCCGATGTAATAAATCCTAAAAGACGCGATGCTAACGAGCTGGTCAATCGAGACACCAGCTATGGCCTCCATGACTTCAGACCTGAATCATGGAACCGATTGTAACTTACAATACAACTGTAACGCCGCCCAAAAGCAAAAAGCCTCCCGAGGGAGGCCATGCATAAACATTCAGAGTGTTTTGGTTGCGGGAGTAGGATTTGAACCTACGACCTTCAGGTTATGAGCCTGACGAGCTACCGGGCTGCTCCATCCCGCGCCAAGTTTGGGTGTCATAAAAGGTTGCGTTGGCGACCGCAAGCCCCGATTGGAGAAATCTTCTGTAAACAATCAGTGTTCTCCGGCAATAGCCAAGGAAACCACCTCCTGCACATCGGAACTTGTATCCAAGGTGCAGATGTCAGAGACGTCAAACCACCTGGCATCGCTTACATCATCGGCGGCAACAGGTGTCCCGGCCTGATATCGGCAAAGCACGACGGCGAGCAGATAGTGGAAACGTAGAGTTCCCGCATCGTCATATGCGATGATATCCAGATTGGTCAGGTATCGCTGCGGGGTGGCACAGATGGATGTTTCTTCTGCCAATTCACGGGTCGCCGCGGCAAGGGCGGTTTCACCCGGTTCAACATGGCCGCCGGGAAACCCCCATTTACCTGCATCCGGTTCCTTTTTGCGCCGGACAAGCAGAACCTGACCCGCCCGGACCACCACCGCAATGGCAGCCAATGTGGGGCGGAGGCCATTATTCTTGTTAGAATTCACACTCATTCCGGTAGGCTAGGGGCGCCCCAATGCCAGGTAAAGCTGGAAAACCTCTTGGCCTTCGGGCCAGTTGATCACATATAGGGGCAAGCTGCCAAACAATTGGAGAATACGATGCTGGAACTTGGCGAAACACAGGGCGCTCCCACTGGTGACCTAGTCATGGATGGCACGGATGCCACTTTTGCAACAGACGTGATCGAGGCATCGCAAACGGTTCCGGTGATTGTCGATTTTTGGGCGCCGTGGTGCGGACCTTGCAAGACCCTCGGGCCCGCGTTGGAGGCGGCGGTGAACAAGGCCGGCGGTCGGGTCAAGATGGTCAAGATCGATGTGGACGCCAATCAGGCATATGCAGGTCAGCTACAGGTGCAATCCATCCCGACGGTTTATGCCTTCTATAAAGGGCGGCCAGTTGATGGTTTTCAAGGCGCCTTGCCACCTTCCGAAATTGAGGCTTTTGTGAACAAAGTCGCGGACTTGGGCGGAGATGGCCAACCCGAAGGTTTGGGCGCGGCTATCGAGGCGGCCAATCAAATGCTTGACGAAGGGGCCGCCACCGATGCCGCTGAAACCTTTGCTGCGATCCTGCAGGAAGAGCCGCAAAATGCCGCTGCATATGCCGGTCTGGTGCGAGCCTATCTTGCGCTTGGTGATGTAGATCAGGCAGAGGCAATCCTGAATGGAGCACCGGCCGAAATTTCCACTGATCCACTGCTCGAAGCGGTACACGCGCAAATCACGCTGGCGCGGGAGGCCGCAAATGCCGGACCGGTGGCAGAGTTACAGGCAACCGTTGATGCTGACCCTGATAATCATCAGGCCCGTTTGGAGCTGGCCATCGCCCTGCACGCCAATGGCAATGTAGAAGAGGCGGTAAACGAACTACTTGACCTGTTCCGCAGGGACCGGGAGTGGAATGATGGGGCTGCAAAAACGCAGCTCTTCAAAATATTCGACGCCCACGAGGCGAAAGATCCCATTGTTTTGAACGGGCGGCGGAAACTTTCCTCAATGATATTTGCCTGATAGGTTTGGCGGGCTAGGTCGAATGTCATGATATCACCTACCGACATGCCAGACACCATCCCGGTGTTTCCACTGCCCGGGGCGCTGCTTTTGCCGCGCTCGCGGCTACCGCTGCATTTGTTTGAGCCGCGCTACCTGGCAATGCTGGATGACGTGCTGAAAACGTCCAACCGGTTGATCGGCATGGTGCAGCCCTATGATGCGCCCGATGCGGCGGGAAAACTGCATACCATCGGCTGTGCAGGAAAGCTGACGGCGTTTTCGGAGACTGAGGATGGGCGCTACATGATCACCTTGTCAGGCGCCTCGCGTTTTCGGATCATTGAAGAGGTCGAGGGTTTTACACCTTACCGGCGGTGCACTGTCGATTGGAAAGGGTTTGAGCGCGACCTTGGCGTCTCCGAAAAAGATCCGCAATTCGAACGTCCCGCTTTTATGGCTGCGCTGAATCGGTTTTTTGAGGATCAGGGGCTGTCCACCGATTGGGACAGTCTCAGCGAAGCGGAGGACGAATTACTGATCAATTCGCTATCAATGCTCTGCCCGTTTGAGCCGGAGGACAAGCAGGCCCTGCTTGAAGCGCCTTCTTTGACGACACGGCGCGAAACGCTGACGACCCTTATCGAATTTGCCCTGCGGGGCGGCTCTGGCGAGGAGTTTATGCAATGACCGAAACATCCTTTGATCGCAAAATGCTCGAAGCATTGGTCTGCCCAATGACCCAGGCGACCCTGACCTATGATGCAGAAAAGCAGGAATTGGTGTCGAAATCGGCCAATGTTGCGTTTCCCATTCGCAACGGCATTCCCGTCATGTTGATGGATGAGGCGCGGGAGCTAGACTAAAGCGTTTCGTGAAACGCTTTAGCTTTGCAACCGCCCCACGTTTTACCGTGCAGATTGTCAGGCGCGTTTTACCAAACCGACGATCACCAACAGGATGATAGCACCGATCGTGGCGGAGACGATTGATCCAATAATCCCGCCCCCGAGAGTCAAGCCAACGCCGGGCAGGACCAGACCGGCAACAAATGCACCAACGATCCCAACGACAATGTTGCCGATCAGGCCGAAACCGGCCCCTTTCATCAACTGGCCGGCCAGCCAACCAGCAATGGCGCCAATCAACAAAATGACAATAAGGCTCTGAATACCCATATCCTGTTCCTTCCTTGCTTCTCCGATATATCGGACACTAACAGCATTTCGTGTCGATGACAGCTTTCGGCGCAGATGCGACGGCGGAATCTAGCCCCGCATCAGCTTTGGCAAATCGCCGGTCAGCCCGGCGGCCTCCCGGATGAAGCCCCGACGTAGCGCGGGTGCTGCGTTGACGAGACCCATGCCAATGTCGCGGGCGGCGCGAAGCAGGGGGTTATCGTTGGAAAACAGCCTGTTGAACGTATCGGTTGCCAAGGCCAGCGCAGCCGTATCAAACCGCCGCCATTGCTGGTAGCGGGCCAAGACCTGCGGGCTGGCGATATCTTCACCCCGGGCGCGAGCTTCGGTCAGAACTTCGGCCAATGCTGCGACATCGCGCAAACCGGCATTCAGTCCCTGACCCGCGATCGGATGCATTCCATGCGCCGCATCCCCGATGAGCGCCAGGCGCTCCGCAATGAAGCTGTTGGCCAATGTCAGTCCCAGTGGGTAGGTAAACCTGGCTCCGGCAAGGCTGATCTGTCCCAGAAAACTTCCAAAGGCGGGGCGCAGGGCGTCAAGAAACGCGGCGTCATCCATCGCCTGCAATTCGACTGCGCGATCGTCACTTTCACTCCAGACAATTGAGCAGCGCTTCTCTGTCAGGGGCAGGATCGCCAAAGGACCATTTGGCATAAAAAACTGATGTGCGATTCCACCATGGGGTTTTTCGTGGGCCACTGCGCAAACGACCGCAGTTTGACCATAACCCCAGCCGGTACGTTTGATCCCCGCGCGGGTCGCTGTCCCACTGGCGCGACCGTCCGAGCCGACCAACAGGCCACCGGTAACAGTCTTGCCCGAGGCCAGCGTGACGGTGACCTGCGCGCCCTCGACCGCTTGCGCAACCACAGTTTCACTTGCCAATTGGGTGATTAACGGGTTGGCCTGCATCGCGTCCAAAAAGGCGCGGCGCAGATGCCGATCTTCAACCATATAACCCATCGGGCCTTCTTCGATTTCGGCATGATCGAAATGCATCATCCAGGGGCTGGGGCCTTCGCCAGCGCGGCCATCGGTGACCTTGATCTCCAGCATGGGTTGGGCATCGCCAGCCACCTGATCCCAAACCCCGATCCCGCGCAACAGACGTTGCGAAGCAAGCGCAAGGGCATAGCTGCGCCCGTCAAAATCGGGAGCGGCGCGCTCGTCAACTGGAAGGGAGTCAATGATCGTTACGGTGAACCCGGCATTTGCGGCTGCCAATGCCAGGGCAGGGCCGTTTAACCCGCCCCCCACGATGATGATATCGGTTGTCATGGATATGACTTAGACCCTCAGAACCGGGATTGTCCATGCGCCTATTGGCCGCTACCGTTTGGCCAAAGAAGTGGAAGACATGATGCAAGAATGGCGATGGATGACCGCTGCCGATTTGGGGCGCGCGATTGGGGCAGGGGCTATTGATCCGGTGACTTTGACCGATGTTTACCTGGATGCCATTGACGCACATGAGCACCGCGACCGCATTTATGCGCGTGTCACACATACCCGGGCAAAGGCGGAAGCCACCGCCGCCGCCGAGCGAGCAAAGACAGGATTTCGGCGCGGACCATTGGATGGGGTGCCGGTCTCTTGGAAAGACCTTTTTGATACCGCCGGAATAGCGACAGAAGCCGGGACCGCGCTGATGAAGGGCCGCATACCTGACCGGGACGCGCTGGTTTTGCAGAACGCAACTGCGGCAGGTCTGGTCTGTCTTGGCAAAACGCATTTATCGGAAATCGCTTTTTCTGGATTGGGGTTGAATCCGATCACCGCCACGCCGCCATGTGTCAACGATCCCGATGCGGTTCCAGGGGGATCATCATCCGGGGCCGCAGCATCGGTTGCCTTTGGATTGGCAGCGGCCGGGATCGGGTCAGACACTGGTGGATCTGTGCGCATCCCATCGGCCTGGAACGACCTGGTAGGGCTGAAGACGACCCACGGGTTGTTGCCTTTGGATGGGGCGGTTGCGCTCTGCGAAACCTTTGACACCGTTGGTCCACTTTGCCGGTCAGTGGAAGATGCCAACTTATTGTTGAGTGTTCTTGGTGGTAACAAGCCCGCCGATTTGGCGGGTGTCAGTCTGGATGGGGTTCGGTTGATGATTCTGGATACTGTCGCGCTTGATGATGTGCGGCTGGAACCCATGGCTGGCTTTGAAGCGGCGGTTGCGCGGATGCGGACAGCCGGTGCGCAGATCGAGACGCACAGTTTTGCGGCGATGAATGATGCGCTGGGCCTTGCAGGCATCCTCTATGGGGCTGACAGCTATGGCCAGTGGCGCGATAGGGTCGAAGCGCATCCTGAAAAGATGTTTCCACAAATACTGGAACGGGTGCGTGGCGGAAAATCGGTGAGTGGGGCGGATTACGTTGCTGGCTGGCATCAGCTGCGCGATATCCGCAAGGCCTATGCCGAAGCCACCGCCGGATATGATGCGGTGATCATGCCGAGCTCTCCAATCCTGCCACCCAATGCAGAGCGGCTTTTGACGGATGACGCCTATTACAAAACGGAAAACCTGCTGGCGCTGCGCAACACGCGAATAGGCAATCTGATGGGGACCTGCGCCATTACCCTGCCGACCGGAACGCGATCCTGCGGGATCATGTTCAACGGTCCGGCCAATGGCGAAACGGCGCTGATGCGGCTTTGCGCGGCGGCTGAGGCGGTATTGTCGGGTTGTGGTGTTTGACGAATAATCTGAAACATCATGCATCACTTCAAGCGCCGAAATCTCTGATTTCAGGCAGCGTTAGGTGTTTCAGGTTCTTGGCATAACACTTTAGGCCATTCAGCCGTGAGCGCGGGGCTCGCCTACCAATCATCCACGCCCAGCAGCTTGCGCCCAAGCGCATCCAGCTTTGCCGGGCCGCTGTTCTTCTTCTCCCAATCCCGTGGGTCACCAGGAAAATCGGGGCGCTTGGGTGGCTCGACTTCTTGCCACAACCGAACCCGTTCGGCCCTTTCGGTCGTATTTTCGGGTTCTGCAGGATGCATCGAGATATATTGCGCGAGGCGCACCCGATCCTTTGAAATATTGGGCCGCACCCCATGTGCCAGCAGCGAATTGAAAATCATCAGATCACCGGGGTTGAGCAAAATATCCTCGCGTCCAATCCCGGTCATGTCAGGCAATAGAGGATTGCGGTCCGCTGGTTGGGTTTTGACCCACTCGTCAAAATGCTCAAACAAATAGGGGGCACATTGAAAACCACCGGTTTCGCTATCCTGCACATCAAGGCTCAGAACCCCCTGAACACCGATGGGAGGTGGATCAAGTGACGTGTTCACGTCCCAATGGATGAAACCGTCCTTGGAAGTAGCGCCCTTTTTCGGTGGATTTAGGTTCGCGCGATCTATGGTGACCCACAAGTCTTCGCGATCCCAGATATCGACAAACGCGTCATAGACGCGCGGGGTCTGCCGATTATCCCACATCGTCTGATGATGATAGATTTCCACCATGCCCGCATTGTTCAACTCGGCCCGCACATGCGGGCGGCGCTCGGGGGCATACCATGTGTCGGGATCATTGGGGTCTTTTTCGTCGAATTCCCATAAAACATCTGCCAGTGCTTTCGCCTGCGCCACGGGTACCGCGTTGCGCACGATCACATAGCCTTTGGTGATCCAATGTTGCCAATCCTCCTCCGACAAAACCCGCAACGGCAGCTTCTTTTGAATATCTTTCAGCTGCGTCGTCAGGCTCGCGCTGATCGGATGGCTGATTTCATCGGCTGTTGCTTGCATTGACTGATCCTCCCCGGAACAGATTGGCAGGAGAGGATGGGCTTTGTCTACTATTGGAGTAAATAGTGCCGGCTATTGCTGTTCCGGCACCAGAATTTCGCGTTTGCCGACATGGTTGGCAGCACTGACGACGCCTTCGTCTTCCATCTGCTCAACCAGCCGGGCCGCTTTGTTATAGCCGATAGCCAGCTTGCGCTGGATGTAGGACGTCGAGCATTTGCGATCCTTGATCACGATCGCCACTGCGGTGTCGTAAAGCGCGTTTTCGCTATCTGATCCGTCTCCCAGTCCCAGCACCAGATCAATGCTGCTTTCCTGATCGTCCGCAGGGCCTTCGACAACGCCTGACATGTATTCCGGTGGTCCGAAACCTTTGAGATGGTTGACGATTTCCTCGACCTCTTCATCGCTGACAAATGGGCCGTGGACGCGGGTAATCTTGGACCCGCCCGCCATATATAGCATATCACCCATGCCCAAGAGCTGTTCTGCACCCATCTCACCCAGGATGGTCCGGCTGTCGATTTTTGACGTGACCTGGAAGGAAATCCGGGTGGGGAAGTTCGCCTTGATCGTACCCGTGATCACATCGACCGAAGGCCGCTGTGTGGCCATGATCAGATGGATGCCCGACGCACGGGCCATCTGCGCGAGGCGCTGGATGCAAGCCTCGATTTCCTTGCCAGCGACCATCATCAGGTCGGCCATTTCATCCACGATGACGACGATGTAAGGCATCGCCTCGGGTGCAAATTCCTCAGTCTCGAAGATCGGATCGCCGGTTTCGTCATCAAACCCGGTCTGGACTGTGCGGCTGAACATCTCGCCCTTGGCCAGCGCATCTTTCACCCGGCCATTGTAGCCATCAATGTTCCGCACGCCCATTTTGGACATCTTGCGATAGCGTTCCTCCATCTCGCCCACGACCCATTTCAGGGCGACAACCGCCTTTTTCGGGTCGGTCACAACAGGGGACAGAAGGTGCGGAATGCCGTCATAGACGGAAAGTTCCAGCATCTTTGGGTCGATCATGATCATCCGGCATTCTTCCGGGGTCAGCTTGTAAAGCAGTGACAGGATCATCGTGTTGATCGCCACGGATTTACCTGACCCGGTGGTACCGGCGATCAGCAGGTGGGGCATCTTGGCAAGGTTTGCCACGATAGGTTCACCACCAATATCCTTGCCCAGCGCGAGGGGCAGTTTCTGATTGCCATCGCCGAAGTCGCGATGTGACAGGATTTCGCGCAAGACCACCTTTTCGCGGTTCTCGTTCGGCAATTCGATCCCGATCACGCTGCGCCCCGGCACGGTAGAGACACGGGCAGACAGAGCGGACATCGACCGGGCAATGTCGTCGGCCAGACCGATAACACGCGATGCTTTGAGACCCGGGGCCGGTTCCAACTCGTACATGGTGACCACGGGGCCGGGGCGCACCGAGACAATGTCGCCTTTAACGCCGTAATCATCCAGCACACTTTCCAGCATCCGCGCGTTTTCGGCCAGCGCGTCATCGCTCAGATGATGCCGCTGGATTTCAATCGGGTTCATCAACAGGCTCAGCGGCGGGTGTTCGTAATCGCTGTGCTTGTCCTCGAATTTCAGCTTTGGCTGGGCTTCGGCCCTGGCCTGGGTCGATGGCTGCGGTGCCTTCTTAGGCGGATGCTGCACCACACTGCGCGGTTCAGGTGCGAGGGAGGGCGCAGGCGGAATATTGACCGGCGGGATCGGCATATGGGGGGACGCCATGCGCGGTGCATTTTGCGGTTCTTCGATGGCCGCATCGATCTCGGCGGCCACGCTTTCGACATCGCCAAAGATCAGCGGTTTCGGGCCGCGCCCGGCAGTCAGGGACGGTTCAATCCGCACCCCCGTCGGAGATGGCGGCACCGCGCGATTTTTGATCGCGTCCGCGATGCGTGCGCTGATCCGGTCGGGGTTTGCAGGGGCCGCATCGGCGGTTTGTTCGGGTGTCACCAGTTCCGGTTCGGGCATTGGATCATTGCGTTTCAAAAGGCCCGAAAGGAAGCCGCCCTGCGGTTCGGGTTCTGGCGCGGGGGCTGGGGTTTCCAATGGCGGGGCCGCTGGCACATGGGTCGCGGTCAGGGGTGGTTCTGTCGTCGGCATTACCGGGTTCGCCCGCACGACGGCGGCAACATGCGCGCGCTGGGCCGCAGCAGGGGCGGCTACGGATTCAACCAATGTCACGTCGCCCCGGTCGGCGCGCGCCTGCATGGCTTGCGCGCGTTTGTCCTGTAGTGTCGCTGTCACTCCATGCGCGGCCTGCGCAGACAAGCTGGCACCGCGCCCGACAACGCGCAGGATACCGGCGTAAAGCATCACTGTCCCCAACCACGCAAAGCGCGCGCCGGTCTGCACTTCAGGCCGTGTGAAGCCCAGAACGAAAGTCATCAGTGCAAGAAGCCCGGCAAAAGACAGGAGCGACAATAGTTTGACCCCAAAGCTGGCGCCAAACGGCAAGATTGTCAGGATCACGCCAAGCACAGTATCACCGAACAGGCCACCCAGACCAAAATTCGCTGGCCAATTGGCGCCCGGCGTTAGCGTGGCGGCATAGACGGAGGCAACAACCAAAGCGACGGGCGCGAAAATGAGGCGCCCAATCGCGCGTTCCTGTCCGTGATGCATCACGAAGCGTAAACCCCACACCATAAGAACAACCGGCAAAACCCAAACGCCGTTGCCGATCACCATCATGATCGGTGCAGCAACCGAGGCGCCGACATGTCCAAGCCAGTTCTGCACCGGCGCATCGGTGGCCGATATCCAGCTTGGATCATCCGGGCTGTAGCTGCCCACCAGCGCCGCAATCAGCAATCCGGCCAGAACCAGGCCGATCCCAAGCAATTCCTTGCTACGCTTTTCAATCGCCGCCTGTGTTGTACTGTCCAGGAGCGGATCGCGCTGCCGTGTCTGATATGATGCCATGATACCGTTCCTCAGTCATACAAACAGTCGCGGATCAGGGTCAGTCCACGCTGCATTTCTTGTGTTGGGGCGACAAGGGCCACCCGGATATAGGACTTGCCGGGGTTTTCCCCGCCCACCTCTTGGCTCAGATACGCGCCGGGCAATGTGCGCACGCCGGTTTCCTGCCAAAGCTTCAGCGATGCCGCCTCACCATCCTCTGACGGGAGCCAGAGAAAGAAACCCGCCTGTGGCGATTGATAGCCTTTGACATGGCCAAAGATGTCGTCTGCAATGTCAAACTTGCGGTGATAAAGCGCCCTGTTTTCAACAACATGGGCTTCATCATTCCAGACCTTCGTCGCAACGGTTTGCAGTGGGCCGGGCAATGGCGCACCTGCAAAAGCGCGTAACTGACGCAACCGCGCGATGGATTTAGCGCCGCCAGCGGCAAAGCCGCAGCGTAGGCCGGGCAGGTTGGACCGCTTCGACAAAGATTGAAAAATCATCACCCGGTCCGTATCCGCACCCATGGCATGCGCGATTTGCAATGCGCCGGGTGGTGGATCGGTCCGGTAAATCTCGGAATAGCATTCATCGGCGAGGATCTTGAAATCATGCTTTTCGGCAAGGGTGATGATCCGCCGCCAATAGCTTTCATCCGCAACCGCGCCCTGTGGGTTCGCGGGGGAGCAGATATAGGCCAGTGCGGTCTGATCCAGCACATCCGCTGACACCCCGTCCAGATCAGGCAAATGCCCGGTGCCAGCCGTGGCGGGCACATAGACGGGCTTTGCCCCGACCGACAGGGCGGCGACCCCGTATACCGGGTAAAAAGGGTTTGGTGTCAAGACGATAGGTTGCTTGCCGTTCTTCGTTTCGGGGCAAAGCGCCATGGCCGCGTTGTACAAACCTTCGCGCGTGCCATTGAGCGCGATGATCTGGTCATTTGGGACGTCCAAGCCATAGCGCCGGTTCAGAAAACCGCCCATCGCCGTCAGCAGATCGGCTTGTCCTTCATTGCTGGGATAGCTGTTGAACCCGTCCAGATTGGCCGCAAGAATATCGCCCACGAAAGGCGGGAACGCATGGCGCGGTTCGCCAATTGTCATATTGATCACGTCCGCGGACTTGCTGGGTGCGTCCAATAACGCACGCAGGCGTGGCCACGTCGCAACCGGGAGGTTCGAAAACCGCTCGGGAAAGTTCATAACTGCCTCAACTTACGGGATCATTTCGCCCCGCTTTGCCCCAAACTAGCCTGACGGGGACTCATCTGTCCAGAAAAAGGGGGCGCAGATGCAGCATGTTGTGGCTTTTTGGCCGATGGTTTGAACGCGGCTCAGGCGTCGACCCGGTTGGGGTTCAGTTCCTGCTGCCAGTCTTCCACCGCGTCAACCGGATAAAGCAGCATCAAGGTGCTGAGCGCGAGGCTGTCACGGGCGATGAAAGCGGCAGACAATTCCAGCACAGCAACGGCACCAATCACATGCAATGTCCGCATTGCATAGGCCGCAAAAAACCCGCCCATCATCCAGATATAGTCGGCAACAGCGTTCAGCACACTATCACCATGGTAGCCTGCGTTGATCGTGGTGGAGCGGAACGCGTTGAGGACGAAATCCGTATGTTCGATAATTTCCCATCCGATGCCGGTAACGATAGCGACTAGAAACAGCCCCCCAAACCCGACCTTGGGAAACAGCAACCGTCCGAGAAGCGCGATCAACACACCGTGCAGAATATGGCTGAGCGTGTACCAGTCGGCGATGTGTTGCGAATTGCCGCTGTCAAAGACCGACCCGACCCAAAGCTTCACATTCCCGCAGGTGCAGATCAGTGGCTGACCCCAGAGATAAAGGGTTCCGCCGATCAGCGGCACGCCGAGAAGGGCAAACAGGTAAAGCAATCTATCGGTCTTCATATATCGCATCCGGTCTATTTATGCGCCACATAAGCCGCGTGATGCGATCATTTTGGGGCCTGAATGCGGTATGATTGTGAGCGGGGGTCTGTACAAGAGCGCAACGTTCGGTGGTCGGGGAAAGGCAGCGCAACAGCGGATAAATGCAAAATCCCGCGAATCATAAGTTAATATGAGGAAATCCTGTAAAATCGGCTGTCGGCAATGCGTCGGCAAAACGTCGGCCTTTTGTCGGACCCCAAACCTTGGAACGCCCCCGTTAAGGGTGCGCGCGCTGCAAATCTGAATGTGCCGTTAACCCTTTGAGCCATGGTTTGGACAACGGGTCCCTCAGCAGGCATTCCACGCTTTGTCGGGCGGATGGGTGGAGCCTGCATTTCTGGGAAAAGGGCAATCGGGAGGCTGCGCACGCGCCCATTCGTCGCGCGCCCAAAATGCCGCATCGGGCGGTTCAAACTGAAACCGGACCCTTCCGGTCGGGGGTGGCGGTCCAAAATCCGTGAAACGAAAAGGGCGCCCGCAGGCGCCCTCACAATCAGTGTACGACCGCGTCGTCTGGTCTTGGTCTGTTGGATGCTGACAACCTGTCGCCCACAAGCAGCCCGTCGGCTCCAGCGCTGACGGTGATTGTGTCGCCGTCCATCACGTCGCCGGCCAGGATCATTTCGGCCAGTTGATCCTGCAACGCCCGCTGGATCACCCGCTTGAGCGGCCGTGCCCCGAAGACCGGATCGTAGCCTTCATCGGCCAACCATTTCAGCGCCGGCTCATCCAGATCGATCTGGATGTTGCGCCCGGCCAACCGTTTTTCCAACCGCTTGAGCTGGATCGTGACGATCCCGGCCATGTCTTCGCGCGCAAGCCTGTCGAAGATCACGGTTTCGTCCAGCCGGTTGAGGAATTCGGGCCGGAAATGGGCGCGGACCGCATCCATCACGTCGCGCTTGGCCTCTGACGCATCGGCCCCATCGGGCAGCTGGCTCAATGCCTGCGCCCCAAGGTTGCTGGTCAGGATGATCAGCGTTTGCTTGAAGTCCACGGTGCGGCCCTGACCATCGGTGAGCACCCCATCATCAAGCACCTGCAACAGCACGTTGAACACATCCGGGTGTGCCTTTTCGACCTCGTCGAACAGGACGACCTGATAAGGGCGCCGCCGCACAGCTTCCGTCAGCACGCCGCCTTCATCGTAGCCGACATAGCCTGGAGGCGCGCCGATCAGACGGGCGACCGCGTGTTTCTCCATAAACTCCGACATGTCGATGCGGACCATCGCGTTGTCATCATCAAAGAGGTATTCGGCAACCGCCTTGGTCAGTTCCGTTTTACCCACACCGGTTGGCCCCAGAAACAGGAAGGAACCCAATGGCCGGTTTTCGTCATTCAGCCCCGCGCGGGCGCGGCGGACGGCATTGGCGACTGAGGTCACGGCGGTTTTCTGGCCGATCACCCGCTTGCCAAGCTCATCTTCCATACGCAGCAGCTTTTCACGCTCCCCTTCCAGCATTTTGGAGGTCGGGATGCCTGTCCAGCGTTCGACCACTTCGGCGATTTGTTCGGGGCGCACGGCCTCTTCAACCATCAGGTCGTCGTTTTCTTCGGCCTCGGCCAGCTTGCGTTCAAGCTCAGGGATCACGCCATAGGACAGCTCCCCTGCTTTCGCCAGATTGCCCTCACGCTTGGCGATATCCAGATCGGCGCGGGCGCGGTCGAGCTTTTCCTTGACCTCGCGTGTGCCTTCCAGCTTGTCGCGTTCGGCCTGCCATTTCGCCGCCATTTCGGACGCGCGATCATTGAGGTCGGCCAGTTCCTTTTCCAGCTTTTCAAGCCGGTCCTTGGAGGCTTTGTCATCCTCTTTCTTCAGCGCCTCGGATTCGATCTGGAGTTGCAGGATCTGACGGTCGAGCGCGTCCAGTTCTTCGGGCTTGCTGTCGACTTCCATGCGCAGACGGCTGGCGGCCTCGTCCATCAGGTCGATGGCTTTGTCGGGCAGGAACCGGTCTGTGATGTAGCGATGCGAGAGCGTCGCCGCAGCGACCAAGGCGCTGTCGGAAATCCGCACGCCGTGGTGCAGTTCGTATTTTTCCTTGATCCCGCGCAGGATGCTGACCGTATCGGTCACGGTTGGTTCCTCAACCATCAGCGGTTGGAACCGGCGGGCAAGGGCCGCGTCTTTTTCCACATATTTGCGGTATTCGTTCAGGGTCGTGGCCCCGACGCAATGCAACTCACCCCGCGCCAGTGCCGGTTTGATCAAGTTGGCCGCATCCATCGCGCCTTCGGACGCGCCAGCGCCAACCAGCGTGTGCATTTCGTCGATGAACATGATGATTTCACCGGCGGCGGATTCGATTTCCTTGAGCACAGCTTTCAACCGTTCCTCAAACTCGCCGCGGTATTTCGCGCCAGCAATCATCGCCCCCATATCAAGCGACATGAGTTTTTTGTTGCGTAAGGATTCCGGCACATCGCCATTGACGATGCGCAGGGCCAGCCCTTCGGCGATGGCTGTTTTACCCACGCCGGGTTCGCCAATCAGCACCGGGTTATTCTTGGTCCGGCGGGACAGCACCTGCATGGCGCGACGAATTTCCTCGTCCCGGCCAATGATCGGGTCGATCTTGCCTTGCTCGGCCGCTTCGGTCAGGTCGCGGGCATATTTAGCCAGCGCCTCAAAACTATCCTCTGCCGTCGCGCTATCGGCGGTGCGGCCTTTGCGGATGTCATTGATCGCGGCGTTCAGCGCCTTGGCCGTCACGCCGCCTGCATCCAGCGCGTCCTTGGCCTTGGATTTGACCACGGCCAATGCGGTCAGCAGCCGTTCCACCGGCACAAAGCTGTCGCCCGCCTTCTTGGCGATCTGTTCGGCCTCATCGATGACCTTGGCGGTTGTGTTGTCCAGATAGACCTGGGCGGCGTCGCCGGTTACTTTGGGCTGCTTGGCCAATGCGGCCTCTACCGCGCCCATCACAGCAGGGGCATTGCCGCCTGCGCGGGTGATCAGGTTGGATGCGAGTCCTTCCTCGTCATCCATGAGCGCCTTGAGCAGGTGTTCGGGGGCGAATCGTTGGTGGTTCTCGCGCATTGCGATGGTCTGGGCGGCTTGTACGAATCCGCGCGACCGCTCTGTGAACTTGTCCAAGTTCATGGGTCTCTCCTTTGTTAAGCGCCCTGCTTTCAGGTGCCCGGCTTGGCGGCACACCCGGATTTCTGGGCCTCGGACCCTAGATGGGGTTCGTTACGTTGCGTCGCAAGACCAGAAGGTATGGAATTCCATAGGGGGAGCGTTTTTTGGCATTTCCCCGCTATTTTTAAAGCGCTTTGGTGCCATATAAAACACATGGAAGGAACGATGCGACGACCAGCCATCCTGCCGGATACGACCCCCGGCGCGACACAATTGTTTCCGCTTTCGCCGGAAGCTGTGCGCGCGCTGCGGAACCGAGAGGATGCGGCCCGACCCGCAGCATCGATACCAACCAAAGACGAATGAAGGCCACTCACGGATGGTCCGGCTAGCCTCGCGGACGCGATCAGACCGGGCGACAAAGGCGCAGCCAAGGGACGGGCTGCGCCTTTTCTATTTTTTTGACAGGTTGCGTGCTCTTGCCCGGATGGAGGCAGCAGGGTCATTGGCGGCCATTCGCAAAAGATTTGCGGCATCAGGGCCATCCAGCCTGACATAGGCATCAAGTGCCCAGGCGCGCACGACAACCTTGCTATGGGTCAGATAGGGTGCGACCATCTCGGGCGGCAAATCTGCGCTGACGTGTTGAACCGATTGCAGGAGATGCAAAGCGACTTCCCAATGAAGATCACGGGATAGCAGGTCGGCAGGGTACCGAATCTCCGCCCCATTTTCATAAGCTGCCTTCAACACCCAGGACGCTGCGCGCGCTGTTGTTTCGTCCGAACTGTGGCAGGCCGCCAAAAGGGTATCATAATCGGTGGGCCGCAATTGATCGGCCACCGCCCTTAGCGATGCTGTCGTCTTGCCGTCCCAATCCTGAAACGCCGCGATGATTTCCATAGGCCCGATCATAGCGCGATTGCACCCGGACAATCCAGCAGATAGACCCCGCGCAAGCCATAGAACAAAGGAAAAGCAATGTCCGATGACCGCCTGATTGTCGCGATGGATGTCCCCAATGTGCTGGACGGGCTGGAGTTGGCCAATTGTTTGGGCGATGCCGTCAGTTTCTACAAGATCGGGCTGGGGATGCTGACCGGTGGCGGCCTTGCCCTTGCCAATGAGCTGAAGCAGGACCATGGCAAGCGCATCTTTCTTGACATGAAGTTCTTTGATATCGGTGCCACGGTCGAGGCTGCGGTGCGTGGTGTCGCCCAGTTTGATCTGGATTTCCTGACCGTCCATGGCGACCCGCATGTGGTCCGCGCCGCCCGCGAAGGGGCGGGGGGATCGGATATGAAGATACTTGCGGTCACGATCCTGACCTCGCTGGACCGCGATGATCTGGACGCGTCCTGCATGAAGGGCGGCGAGGTTGCGGATTTGGTGCAGGAACGCGCAGGGATAGCCCTGTCGCACGGGGCGGACGGGGTGATTGCATCCCCGCAAGAAGCGGCGCTGATCCGTGCATTGCCCGAGGCGGAGGGGAAGTTGATCGTGACCCCCGGTGTCCGTCCGGCGGGTGCGGCCCTGGGGGACCAGAAACGGGTCATGACACCAGCGCAGGCCATCGCAAATGGCGCTGACCACGTCGTGGTGGGGCGCCCGATCTGGCAGGCCGCCGATCCGCGCAAAGCTGCATTGGACATTCAGGCCGAGCTTGCGTCACCCCAGGCAAAAACCCCCAACCGCTAGGGTCGGGGGACAAAAAATCGCAGATTTTTTTAATCAAAACTCTGTCACAGAGTTTTGCGCCGCGTCAGTCGTTGATGTCAGTATCCCAGATTTTCACCTGCCCTGTGCGCAACCCAAAAACCTTGCGCATCACAAGATAGGAAACCAGCGACAAGGACGCGAAGATCACCAGTGTCAGCGCCAGACCGGTCGATGACACACCCAACAGGATCAGCAAACCCATGACCCCAGCGCCGATTGCAAACCCCAGGAAAATATATCCCGGGACCAGCACCTCAAGTGTTGCAAGGATCAGCGCGCCTGACATCCACGCCCACCATTCCGTCCAAAGCGGCATTATCCACGTCCTTTCAGCATCTTGAATGCATCGGTAAATGCGTCAATCGCATTCGCTGGTAGAACAACCGTCTGGCTGCCCGCGCCATCGCCCAGTTTTTGCAACGCTTCCACTTGCTTGAGCGCCACCTGATACTGTGCCGCCTCAAGCCCGTTCTCGGCAATCGCAACGGCAACCACCTGGGTCGCGTAAGCCTCTGCATCGGCCAGAACGCGGCGTGCCTTTGCATCCTGTTCGGCGGCATAAAGCTCGGCATCCGACTGAAGCTCAACCGCGCGTTTCTGGCCTTCGGCCTCTGTCACCTGGGCACGGCGAGCGCGTTCGGCGTTCAACTGCTGCAACATCGCCTGACGGGTGGCCTGATCCAGGTTCACATCAAGGATTTCGGCGCGGGTCACTTCGATTCCCCAATCATCAACCTGTTGGGCAACCTGCTCGCGCACCGCCTCGATCAGGTTGGCCCGGTTTGCCTGCACCTGATCCAGTTCCATGCGGCCAATCTCGGACCGGACGATGCCCGCAACGGTTGTCGAAATCGCCCCATCCACATCACGGATACGGTAAACGGTCTTTTCCGGTTCAATGATCCGGTAGAAGACGGATGTTTCCACCTGCACCAGCACGTTGTCGGAGGTAATCGCATCCTGCGTCATCGACGGCAACTGCCGTTCGAGGATAGACACCTTGTGCCGTACCCGGTCCAGGAATGGCACGATAAAGTTGATCCCCGGCCCCAGAACACAGCGGAGCCTTCCAAGGCGTTCGACCACATATTTTTCCGACTGCGGCACAATCCGAACCCCGGCCAGAATGCAGACGATGATGAATATCGCAAGCAGCAGGTAAAGTATGTTCTGGCCCAGGAATTCACTGATCATGTCTTCGATTCGCATATGTTTATCCCTCTTTGATTATGGGTGACAGATAGGCAATGAGCGGGCCAGATTCAATGTATACTGCCGCATACTATGGTTTTTGAGTTGAACGGCAGATTTCGTAACCGAGGTAATGTACTGCAGCCTGAGGTTGAATGGGGTGCCGACGGAGCGGTGCGAATTCACCCGCCCTTTACGCGGGCTCCGTTTGGTTCAGCGGGTCAGCCCGCCGGTTTCGTCAATCCATTTCGCCAATCGCCCACCGTAGGACGGCACCCGATTGGGCAAGCTGACAAACGCTTTCATATCAAACATTTTCCAACGCTGCCCTTCATCGCCAAACACGATGTCATGCACGCAGGCGGCAGGCATCCGGGCAACAAAAAAAGCGTTCCATCTCTCCGGGTCGGTGCTGGATGGAAAACCGCTTTCCCACAGCACCGCCGTTTTCGGCATGATCAGCCCAAGCTCTTCTTCCAACTCGCGGGCAACGGTTTCGAAGGTTGTCTCTTCCCCCTCGCGGCCGCCACCGGGCAGATCCCAGAGGTTTGGATAGTGAATATGCGGAAAGTCGTCGCGCAGGATGCTGACCAGTTGATCGCCAAGAAACAATGCGACCTTGGCCCCCTGGTGATGCCCCGTTGTTCTCATATCGTTCGCCCTTTAGACTGCAAGCATGCCTGCCCTATGCCGTGATTGCCTGACCACATTCGACAGCGAAAGCCGCTGTCCGAAATGCCGCAGCCCGAGGGTCACGCGGCATCCGGAACTGTTCGATCTTAGCATCGCCCATATGGATTGCGATGCCTTCTATGCCTCTGTGGAAAAGCGCGACAATCCCGAACTGGCTGACAAGCCTGTCATTATCGGCGGCGGCAGGCGCGGAGTGGTCTCGACCGCCTGCTATGTCGCCCGGATCAAGGGCGTGAAATCTGCCATGCCGATGTTCAAGGCGCTGAAGCTCTGCCCCGAGGCGGTTGTTGTCCGCCCCCGATTTGATGCTTATGTCGAGGCCTCGCGGGCGATCCGCGCGATGATGGATGAGCTGACCCCGGTCGTCGAGCCCCTTTCGCTGGACGAGGCGTTCATGGACCTGAGCGGCACTGCCCGCCTGCATCACGCCCCGCCCGCAGTGATGCTGGCGCGGCTGGTCAAACGGATGAAAGATGAGCTGGGGCTGACCGGTTCTATCGGACTGTCACATAACAAGTTTTTGGCCAAAGTGGCCTCTGACCTTGATAAACCGCGCGGCTATTCGATCATCGGCAAGGCGGAAACGACCGCCTTTCTGCGCCCGAAATCCGTCCGTCTGATTTGGGGGATCGGTCCCGCGGCACAGGCCAGCCTGGAAAAGGCGGGCATCCGTACCTTTGATGATCTGCTGCGCTGGGACCGGCGTGATCTGCACGAACGGTTCGGGGGCATGGGCGAGCGGCTTTATTCCCTGGCGCGGGGTGCGGATGGTCGCCGCATCTCATCGCATAGCCCGGTGAAAACATTGTCGAATGAAACCACATTCAACGATGACACCAGTGATGTTGATATTCTGGATGGCCATATCTGGCGATTGTCAGAAAAAGTCAGTGCGCGCGCCAAAGCCAGGGATAAGGCAGGGCGGGTTGTGACGCTGAAGCTGAAAACCCATGATTTCAAAGGGATCACCAAACGGCTGAGCCTGCATCACCCAACCCAGATCGCCGACACGATCTATCGCACCGCACGCAGCCTCTTTGATCAGGTGGGGGACAAGGGACCTTACCGGTTGCTCGGTGTTGGCCTGTCTGAAATCACCTCTGCCGAAGGGGCCGACCGCGAAGGTGACCTGCTTGACCCGGATGCGGGCAAACGGGCAGAGGCGGAAAAGGCGGCGGATTTGATCCGGCAGAAGTTTGGTGCCGATGCGATCATCAAAGGGCGGGCGTTGCGGTAGGCCCGATTTCGAGCCGCCGCACATCTGCCTGCTCCGCCCCTGCCCGAATGGCTGCGGCAGTATTGTAAACGCACCCGAAAGCGCGTGCCGAGCGTAACTGGCGCACGGAAAGGATGCCACAGCAGACACGGAAAAGGCCGAAAACCCTTTCCGCTTTGCGTGTCCGTCCTCGCAAGTATAACCTGCGGGAAACAGGCAAAGGAGATATCCATGATTTTTGGTGTGTTTGTCTCACCCGCCGCGTTCGTCGCCGGGTGTATCGCCGTCATCCTTGCGATGATCGTCCCGTTTTTTCTCATCGAGGTGGCGTTGTCGCCGCTGCCGGAACCTTTGAAATCGATTGGCGTCGTGGGCCTCAGCTACATCGGGATACCGGCACTGCTTTGCTACCTGCATTACAGGAAGCAGTTTGCGACTGGCTTCGGCTCAGCGTTTTTTATACTTTATACATGGTTCTTTCTTGTGTTCGGTATCATCATCATTGTCGGCACCTATTATGCACAAGGCGGCCTGAATATGGGCGGCATGGGAGCTGGGACCGTCCTAACAATCGTCGGTATCTGCATGATTTTGTGGCGTCGCAATGTGTCGGTACGTTTCAGTAACGCAGTTGCGGACGGAGCGGCGCAGCAAGCCGCAATGGAACGCGAAGCAGCCATACAGATTCAAGCCGAAGCAATCCTGAGGGCTGAACAAATGCGAAATGCAAACAACGGCGAGACATAGTTGTTCGAATGTCGGGTCCGGCCCGCGGGTCTCGCCTATGTCAGGACTGACCGAGCGCTGACTTAGCACGGACAATCCTCGCTTGACCTGAACGGCGTGCCATATAAACTCTGCTTGACTGATCACACACCAACAACAGGAGGACAGTGCTGAACATGCGTATCATCCGCCGACTTCAGCATGGTCCCCGCTTTGCCCTGTAAATCCGTTTGCAGGGCATGATCTCAAACGGTCTGCCCATCATGCCGCCCCTGTGCGGCCATTTCCTGATCAGAGACCGACATGACCATTCTCAATATCAATGCTTTGGGCGTGACCCTTGGCGACCCGCTTTTCACCGATTTGAACCTCACGATTTCCAAGGGCGACCGCATTGGGCTGGTCGCTGCCAATGGTCGTGGCAAGTCGACATTGTTGGCCTGTATTGCCGGGACGTTCGAACAGACAACCGGTGAAATGACCCGGGCCCGTGGGCTGCGCGTGGGCCATGTGGCCCAATATGTGCCAGGAGATGCGTTGCAAAAAACGCTCTATGACATGGTGTTGGATGCATTGCCGCAAGAGCAGGCAGAATATGAAAGCTGGCGCGTTGACGTGGTGCTGGATGATCTGAAGGTGCCCTATGACCTGCAACAAAAAACCCTGTCGGAACTGAGCGGCGGTTGGCAGCGCACCGCCCTTTTGGCGGCGGCATGGATCACTGAGCCTGACCTTTTGTTGCTGGATGAACCGACCAACCATCTGGACCTGCATCGCATCGGGTTGCTGCAGGAGTGGCTGGCCGCATTGCCCCGTGATGTGCCCGCCATGATCATCAGTCATGATCGGGCATTTCTGGATGCGGTGACCAATCGCACCCTGTTTTTGCGGGCCGAGCGCAGTCGCGTTTTCCAGTTGCCTTTTACACGGGCCCGGGCGGCGCTGGATGAGGCGGATGCCGCAGATGAACGCCGCTTTGCCAATGACCTCAACAAGGCCGCGCAATTGCGCAAACAGGCGGCCAAGCTGAAGAATATCGGGATCAATTCAGGTTCTGATCTGTTGGTGAACAAGACCAAACAGCTTAGCGAACGGGCCGCCAAGATCGAGGCCGCCGCCAAGCCAGCCCATCAGGAACGTGGCGCCGGTGATATTCGTCTGACGAATAGTGGTACCCATGCCAAGGCATTGATTACGCTTGATGATCTGCCGGTTACCACGCCTGATGGCAGGTTGCTGTATAACACTGGAAAGAAGTGGATCACCAAAGGGGATCGCATCGTATTGCTGGGCACAAACGGTACCGGAAAAACCCGGCTGGTCACGGCCATACATCAGGCGATTGCCACGCAGGACAGCCCGATCAAATGTGCCCCGACCGTTGTTGAAGCCTATGCAGATCAACACCTTAGCCAGTTGTCGGATGATGATACACCAATGACGGCGGTGGCCGGTCAGTTTGATGTGGGCGACCAAAGGGCGCGTGGTCTGCTGGCGGGGGCGGGGGTGAATATCCAGATGCAGGACACAAAAATCGGCGGCCTGTCCGGCGGGCAGAAAGCCCGGTTGGCGATGCTGATCCTGCGGTTGCGGGCGCCGAATTTCTACCTACTGGATGAACCGACAAACCACCTGGATATCGAAGGGCAAGAAGCGCTGGAGGAAGAGCTGATCGCCCATGGTGCGTCCTGTTTGCTGGTCAGCCATGACCGTAGTTTTCTGCGCAATGTGGGTAACCGGTTCTGGGAGATAAAGGGCAAGCGGTTGGTTGAGGTCGATGATCCGGAGCCGTTTTTGCAAGCCGAGATCAGCGGCTGACAAGACCGTTCGGTGGCGTTGCGTGCCCCCCACCGAGCGGTGATTTTCGCCGTTCACTGCGAATCATTGGTTAACGCCTTCTTTTTCTGGGAAATCTGCGGTCGGCAAAGCGTCGGCGTGGCGTCGGCAAAACGTCGGACCCTGTGACCGCATTTTGCGGGGTTAATAGGGCGTGCGGCGGATTTGTGTTATGGTGGGGTATATTACCCAACCGGCGGCATGCGCTGATTTGTGCAACGACTTTTTGAAACACGCCGTCTGCCCTGATTTTAGCCAGAGGAGAATTTCAATCATGTCCAGTATTGTCGTGACAGATCATGACGCCCATCCGGCGGCGGGCCGATATTACAACATGTGCAGTTGGGAACAAACAGGGGCAAGCGGTCGCTTGGGGCTTGGGTCCGTCTTCCCCATTGCGCAATTCACGATGGAAGCTGTTCTTGACCAGATTGCGGGTCAATCGAGCGGCGAGGGCGGTACAATTGTGATTGTCTGCCACGGCAATACGGGTGGCCTGATTTTCCCGCTGGTTCATCGCCACGCCCGCAAGGCAAGCGCACAGGCGCTGAATATGTTGTCCGGGACGGACGATGATGCTGCTATTGCGCAACCGCTATCCGTTCCCGAAGCTGCGATTGCCAGATTGCGCGGCAAGATGCGCGCCGCACAGGCCAAATCGCTCGACCGGGTCGAAATTCGCGGCTGTCGCGTTGGGGCGGAAGTCCCGACCATGCGGGCGATCCAGCGATTTTTTGGCGCCCGCTGTGTCGGGGCGCCTGTCATCTACAACGCCTATACGACCTGCGACGCCAATACGAACAATCCCAATTACGACTACGCCACGCATTACAGCGGAACCAACAGGTACCACTGGCAGGTGGGCGGTGGCGGCCATGTGGGGTTCCGGTTTCAACGGCAGGCGCAGACAAGGTTTCAGTTGCGCAATGTCCGCGCCAGCTCTCCCGCTGCGTTTCGGCGTTGGATGATCCAGAATTACCCAATCCGCTTGCATCAGGTGCAGCAGACCGCCACGGGGCCGGTCGATACATATCGGGATATGCGTGCCGGGGAGGTCGACCCGGACCCCTATGATGATGTGCCGATGTCCCATACGCCGATCCATATGCAGGTCGGGGATGGCGACCGCCTGACCCTGCCACTGGAGTCGTCCTATCGCACAAATCTGGCCGAGGTTTGTGGTGCGCCGCCATCCCTGGAGTTTGACCTGAGCGATCCCTCATCTGGTCTTGATTTTTAGCGATCAGTTGGCGCTATGCTCTTGAGCCGTGCCACCATTGCCGCGACCTGTTCATCCGACCAGCGGGAGTGTACCCGATTGGCGCTGGCGGGTTGGTTGCCCAAGCCCAATTGCGGCGTCTGGTGATAGGCTTTTGTTGGTCGGATCGGACGCTGCGCAAACCCGCCGCCGCAGGTTGGGCAGACATTTTGCAGGACGGTTTCCACGCAATCGGCGCAATATGTGCATTCATAGCTGCAGATCCGCGCATCTACCGCATTCGGTGGCAGGTCCTTGTCGCACCATTCGCAGTTTGGTCGCAGTTCCAGCATTACTCTGCCGCGACCCGCTGTTCCTCTGGCCGTCCGATATCGGTCAGTTCGGCGATCACCCCGTTCAACAGGGTCTTGAATGCCTCAAAATCCGCGTGGGGTTCCAGCGTTTGTTCGTCCATGTAAAGGGCGCGGTCCAGTTCGACCTGAATCGCGTGTTGCTGTCGCGCGGGTCGTCCGTAATGCTGCGTGATGAACGCCCCGGCAAAGGGCATGTTGCGCGCCACCCGCAGACCGGCACTGGCAAAGGCCGCTTCGATCTGTTCAACCACCGAACCGGCGGCGGTGGCCCCGAACCTGTCGCCCAGCACAACATCGGGCCGCACCGCACCGGGCGGTCCGACATTTTGCAGTGCCTCGTGCGGCATGGAATGGCAATCGATCAAAATCGCCTCTCCGAACATGTTGTTGCTTTCGTCAAGCAGCGTTTGCAGTTGGTCGTGATAAGGCCGCCAGCAGGTGGCGATGCGGGTATGCGCCTCCTCAAGGCTGAGCTTGCCTTTGTAGATATAACGCCCGTTGGCAACCACGCGGGGGATCACCCCAAGACCGCTGGCGATGCGCGGGTTATGGGCGTTGCGCCGGACCCCTGCAATCAGTGCCGAATCCAACTCGTCAGCCCCCCGGTTCAGATCCAGATAGGCGCGGGGTGCGATGGCTGTCAGGAGCGGCGCCCCGTGATCGGGGGCGTTGGCATAGAGCCGATCGACAAATGCATCCTCGGATGATCTGATTTCGCGCGCATCCAGAACCGCCCGCTGCAGAAATGCATCGGGGTAGTTTCGCCCACTATGGGGTGACGCGAATACCACAGAGGTGCTACGCACCTTTGGGCGGGCAAGATGATAGGCGGAATCGGGCAAATCATGTTCCTTCACCGCCCTAGATAACGTGTTTTTGGAATTTTCCAAAAGGCCTTGATCCCACTTCCGACTCCTTCTATAGACCGCACGACTGACGTGGGTGGCACCCGCGTCTCATTTGTTATGAGACGCGCCACGCATTTTGGACATGGATGATTAGCTCAGCGGTAGAGCACTTCGTTGACATCGAAGGGGTCACTGGTTCGATCCCAGTATCGTCCACCATGAATTCACCGGGCCAATGGTCCGAAACTGTAACCCAAGGCGCAATCCGCGCGCCGCGACATGAAGGATCGGACCCATGAAGGTACGTAACTCCCTCCGCTCGCTCAAGCAGCGCCATCGCGATTGCCGCGTCGTGCGCCGTAAGGGCCGCGTCTATGTGATCAACAAGACGCAACGCCGGTTCAAGGCCCGTCAGGGCTGAACCACGCGAAAGCAGCAGATTGAAAGGGTCGTGCCGATGGCGCGGCCCTTTTTCGTTGCCGGGGAAATTTCAAAAAGGGGCCTGACAAAGCCGCCGACTTGGGGTACGAACGGGCTCAGACACATGTTTGGAGAAACGTAGATGCAGAATATCAGGTTCCCGCTCCCGCGATCATAAGCCGGTCCTGATTGGGTTGGCTTGCCGCCAACTTCCCCTCTTCTCTACAGTTTTTCTTTCGCCCTATGGAGGGCAGCATGTTTCGGAATTTCGAAAATCTTATCGACCCGTTTACCCGTGTGCCCAACGACACGCCGCCATCCGAGCTGTGGGCCTATATCCGTACCCAGCTGAGGCCGTTTCGGAAGTGGTTGCCATGGATGGCGCTGACCGGGCTCCTTGTCGCGCTGATGGAAAGCGGGCTGGTGTTTTATTCCGGTCGTCTGATCGACATGATGACCGATGCGGGCCCGGCAGCGTTTTGGCAGCAGCACCAGTTCGAGGTCATTTTTGTGGCCTTGTTCATCCTGTTTCTGCGCCCGGTTATCATTGCCTTCAACCATCTGCTTCTGGAACAGACGCTGGCGTCGAACATGCAGGAGCAGGCCCGTTGGCGCGCGCATAAGCATATGCTGGGTCAGTCCACGGGGTTCTTTCAGAATGATTTTGCCGGTCGGTTGAGCAACCGGGTCATGCAGATGGGACCGGCCATTGAAGACAGTGTCTATATGGCATTTGAGGGGATCTGGTATGCGTTCACCTATGTTGTTGGCGCCACGATTGTGCTGACCCAGATTGATTATCGTCTGGGCATTCCGATGATGATCTGGCTGACGCTTTACATGGCCTATGTCAAAAGGATCGCGGTGCGCGTCGCCTCCGCCTCTGAAAAGTGGTCGGATGCCCGGTCATTGGTGACGGGCCGTGTTGTGGATGCCTATGCCAATGTTGAGACGGTCAAGCTGTTTGCCCATGGCGACCGGGAAGAGGCCTATGCGCTGTCGGCAATGCGTCGGTTGCGCCTGCGGTTTCAGCGTTTCCTGCGGCTGATGACGGAGTTGTCCTTTGGCCTGAACGCGCTGAATGGTTTGCTGATGGTGGGCGTGCTTGGCCCCGCGGTCTGGCTGTGGATGCGTGATCTGGTCACGGTGGGTGAAGTTGCCGCCGCCGCCGCACTGGTGATCCGGCTCAATGGGATGAGTGGCTGGATCATGTGGGTGACGATCCGCCTGTTCGAACATGCAGGTGTGATCCGCGAGGGCCTGCGGTCCATCGCGGTCAGTCAGGATGTCGTCGACCGGCCCGGCGCCCCGCCTATTGCGATCACACAAGCCGCCGTTGAGATCGAAAACCTGACCCATCATTACGGCAAGGGGCATGGTGGTCTGGACGGTATCAACCTGTCGATCCCTGCGGGTCAGAAGGTGGGCCTGATCGGTCGGTCCGGTGCGGGGAAATCAAGCCTGGTGAACCTGCTGTTGCGGTTTCGGGACGCCGAGGGTGGGCGCATCGTGATTGACGGCCAGTCTGTTGCCGATGTGACCCAGGACAGCCTGCGCCAGCAGATCGGCATGGTGACGCAGGACAGTTCCCTGCTGCACCGGTCGGTGCGGGCCAATATCCTGTATGGCAATCCTGACGCGACCGAGGCGCAGATGATCAAGGCGGCCAAACGGGCCGAGGCGCATGAATTCATTCAGGGTCTGCGCGACCCCGAGGGCCGTGTCGGTTACAATGCGCAGGTCGGCGAGCGGGGCGTGAAACTGTCCGGCGGTCAGCGTCAGCGGATTGCCATTGCGCGGGTGATCTTGAAGAACGCCCCGATCCTGATTCTGGATGAGGCGACATCTGCCCTCGATAGTGAGGTCGAGGCCGCCATTCAGAAAACCCTTTACGGGGTTATGGAAGGCAAGACGGTGATCGCGATTGCCCACCGGCTTTCCACCATCGCGCAGATGGATCGGATTGTCGTTCTGGATGCGGGCCGCGTTGTCGAGGATGGCACCCATGATGCGTTGCTGACGCTGGATGGTCTGTATGCAGACCTGTGGAAACGGCAGTCGGGCGGGTTTCTGGCCAAGGATACGGTCTGAATCACCGTGCCCGCAGCGAGGTCTTCTGAAAACGCTGCGGGGCCGTTGATCAATGGGCCGTCGGCGACGAACAGATTCGTTGACGCTTACGTCGGAAACGAACCAGATTGAGAGAACAGACCATAGCGCAGCCCGCGGCGAAGGTCTGGATTTGAGCCCAAACCTGCCAGACTTGCTCAAGTTGATTCAGCCCAAACCAGCAGCAAAATCTAAGATGTGTTTGGACGATTCTGTTGCGTTTGCCTGAAGTAGAAAATGCGGCCCCTCAATCTCAAGAATATTAGAAGGAAAACGGTCGAAATCCGATGCCATTCTCGACGGGACCAATCTATCATCTCGTGCGGATAAATAGATAGTCGGGATACCAATAGTCATTAGTTTCCGGACAACATCGACCTTCAGAACTTCTCGTAATCGCCCTGCCATTGTCGATGCTGGAACGGCATGCATTACTTGGTTAAACCTCGTTGTAAACTCTGGTGTCGCCCACCTTCCCATTAGAAATGGTTGTGCCAGTCGCAACAATAGTCGCGACCTAATTGGAGTGATATCAACAAGGTAAGTGAGGAATTTTGGAACCTTGATAGGTGTCTTTGCAAACGTCGCAACAAACACCACACCTTGCAGTCCTGTTGGGTTTTCAGAAGCAATCATGACAGCGAGAGGGCCAGAAAAAGATTCTGCGACGATGATGTAATCGTCAGCAGGTAATTCCGTTTGCACTTTCGTTTTGAGGTCTTGGTAAGCATATAGGTCTGGGGCGTATCGAACGACGGTCACTTCATGTTTAGACGTCAGCAGTTCTGCGACTTCAGAGAGTAGTGTCCCAGTACCATCTAAGCCCGGCAAAATTAGTATCTTCATTCATAATCATTACCGCCCTGAAGCCTTGATCGCCAGTCCATATCGAACGGCAGCAAAGTCCCGCATTGCTGCCAGTGAGTCAGTCGCGATGCTGGCACCGATTGGGCTGGAGTGGATTTAGTGCAGTTGTCGATTTGACGCGGAAAAAATGCGTCGAATGAACCGTTGGCGATGTTCCTGAATGTTTCAGCCGTGGACATATCTCAAATAGTTTGACTTAATTGTTTTACAAAAGTCTGGTCTATGACGCCAGGTTGTCTATCCAAGAGGGAAAAATTCATGAAATATTCAATGATTTCAACGCTTGTCGTTGCATCGCTGCTGACTGCGCAGACGGCGCATGCCGAGACGCTTCGACTGTTGACATGGGGTGGTTATGCGCCTGAAGACGTGATTGCCAAATTCGAGGCCGAGACTGGCCACACCGTCGAAGTCACCACATCCAACAATGAAGAGATGATCGCAAAACTGCGCGCCACCAATGGCGGCGGCTTTGATTTGGCCCAGCCGAGCCAGGACCGGATCACAAGCGCGCAGGAAGAATTCGGCATCTACAAGCCGATTGATATGTCGCGGGTGAATGCCGATCTGTTCATCCCGTCCATGCTGAGCGCGACTGCCGGAAATTCCACTTTTGACGGCGAGGTTTACGGCCTGCCGCATGTCTGGGGCACCAGTGGCCTTGTTGTGAATACCGCCATGGCCGGTGACGTGCAGGATTATGTCGACCTTTGCGATGCCTCTGTGGCTGGCAAAGTGTCCTATCGCCTGAAGCGCCCGACGCTGATCGGCTTTGCCTATTCGATGGGTCTTGATCCGTTTGCCGCCTATGCCGATGCAGATGCCTATCAGGCCATTCTTGATCAGGTTGAGGCAAAACTGACCGAGTGCAAACCCAATGTGAAAACCTATTGGGGTGGCGGTGACGAGATCAAGAACCTGCTGCGTTCGGGTGAGGTTATCGCCTCTATGGCGTGGGATACGGGCGGATGGCAGTTGAATGCCGACAACCCCGATATCACCTTTGTCGCACCCGAAGCCGGGGCGCTGGGCTGGATTGACACATTCGTGCTGCCTGCCCGTGGTCGTGCCGATGATGCCGCCTATGACTGGATCAACTTTGTCATGCAGCCAGAGATTGCCGCGATGATCACCAACACCGCCGGTAACTTTACCGCCGCCGTGGACGGCGATGCCGGCGTCAACGCTGATCTGAAAGCGCGCTATCAGGGCAGCTTCGATCAGGAGGCCATTGATAACATCAAGTGGTATCCGCCGGTCCCTGCTGGTTTGGAAGCGATGGAAGGTGCAACCCTTGACCGGATCAACGCGGCCAATTAAGCCCTGAAAAATCTATGATGAGGGCACCGCAGGGTGCCCTTTTTCTTCTTGCGAGGTTGCAACTTGACCAACTCCCATCCTGATCTTGAATGCCGTGATCTGACCAAGAATTTTGACGCGTTCCGCGCTGTCGATCAGGTCAGCTTTGACGTTCCGCAAGGGTCGTTCTTTTCCATTCTGGGCCCGTCGGGCTGCGGGAAAACGACACTGTTGCGGATGATTGCGGGTTTTCAATCGCCGACCAGCGGTGATCTGCGGATCAAGGGCAAATCGATGATCGGTGTGCCCCCAAACAAGCGGCCCGTGTCGATGGTGTTCCAGCATCTGGCCCTGTTTCCAACGATGAATATTGGCGACAATGTTGGCTTTGGTTTGCGTCAGCGCGGTGTCGGCAAGGCCGAGATCAGGGCCAGGGTGGAGCAGGTGCTGGACCGTGTTGGCCTGCCGCATGTGGCGGAGCGCCGGGTCGATCAGTTGTCGGGGGGGCAAAAACAGCGTGTGGCGATTGCCCGTTGCATGGTGCTGGAACCCGATGTGCTGTTGCTGGATGAGCCGCTGGGCGCGCTTGACCTGAAGCTGCGCGAACATATGAAGATTGAGCTGAAATCGCTGCAACATGCGTTCAACACCACTTTTGTCTATATCACCCACGACCAGTCAGAGGCGCTGGTGATGAGTGACAATATCGCGGTGATGAATAAGGGCCGGTTTGAACAAATTGGTTCGCCACATGAGATTTACCATCACCCCGACACCGCATTCGTTGCGGGGTTTGTGGGGGATGCCAACAAGATCGACGCCAAGGTCACGGAAGTGAATGGCGCGATGCTGACGCTGGCCACCGAGATGGGCAGCGAAATGAAGGTTGAGGCGGCGGGCGCGGGCCTGTCTGTTGGCCAGCCTGCGCAGGTTTTTCTGCGGCCAGAGGCCATCGCGCTGGGCGCGTCGGATGCGGCCGCCGAAAGTGCTGCGAATATCAGCCATGGCACTGTCGAAACCGTGTTTTTCAACGGGGCCAACAGCACGGTTACCGTCAAGGATGGGGCAGGGCATCTGGTGAAAGTCGCGATGCCCCAGACCGGCGATTTTGCAACGCTGCGGAAGGGTGACGCGATCAGCACCCGCTGGCTGCCCAAACAGGCGCGTTGCTATGCCGTTTCGGGGGATGTGTGATGGGGTCTGACCGGTCCCGATTGGGGTTCTACCTGTTGCTGGCACCGATCCTGTTGTGGCTGATTGTGCTGATCATCCTGCCGCATGTTGGCTTGTTTCTGGTGTCGATCAGCGAAAAGATCGGCCCACGGGAATATGAAACCGGGTTTGATAACTACGCCGCATTCTTTTCCGAGCCGCTTTATTGGCGGACCTTTGCGCGCACGGCGATCATGTCGATCATGGCTACTGCGTTGACCCTGATCCTGGGGTTTCCGATTGCCTATTACATTGCGAAATTGACTCGCGGGCGCACCAAAACCACACTTTTTCTGATGTGCATGATTCCGTTCTGGGTGTCGGAACTGGTGCGCACATTCGGCTGGATGATCCTGCTGCGCGAAACCGGCGTGATCTCGAACACCCTGCAATATCTGGGGCTGGTGAATGGCCCGATTGAGCTGCTTTATAATGATGCGGCGATCATGGTGGGCCTTGTCTATACCTCGATCCTGTTCATGGTTGTGCCGCTGGTCACGACCCTTGATAGCCTTGACGATAGTCTGATCGAGGCGGGCTATGACTTGGGCGGCACAAGCACATCCATCATGCGCGAGATTGTCATACCCCATGCGATGCCCGGCATCGTGTCGGGTTGTATTGTCGTGTTCATGCTGTCGCTGGGCAATTACCTGACGCCGATCCTGCTGGGTGGTAAGGATAGCCTGTGGTTTACAGGCATGATCTATACCCAGTTCATTACCCGCTTTAACTGGGAGCTTGGATCGGCCTTCGGCTTTCTGCTGCTGGGGCTGTCGTCGCTGGTGGTGTTCCTTGGGCTGAAGTTTTCAGGTCAGTCGCTATCTGAAACGATGGGGCGCTCATGATACCGACCGTTCCACAGCCCGTCTTTGCCAAATGGTGCTATCGCGCCTATGTGACCGTGTTCTTTGTCTATCTGGCGCTGCCGCTGACGGTTGTTTGCGTCTTTGCCTTCAACAACAGTGTGTTTCCGTCCCTGCCATGGGAAGGTTTTACGCTGGCGTGGTTCTTTGGCACCGAGGCGCCGTTTATCGGGGTGCTCAATGAGCGGTCGATCATGCGGTCCATCGGGACGTCGGCATTTGTCGCCTTCTGGGTGTCGGCGCTGGCCGTTGCGGTTGGCACATGCAATGCGTTCCTGTTCGTGCGGCATGAGTTCCGGGGCAAGGCGTTGCTATACATGCTGATGCTGTTGCCACTGATCATTCCCGGCGTGATTCTGGGGATTTCGATCCTTGTCTTTTCAAGCTCTGTCGCGAACACATTGGAGGATGCGACCGGCCTGTGGTTCGATGGTCTGCGTCCGGGGCTGATACTGGTCATTCTGGGCCAGTTTTCCTTTATCACGACCTTTGCGACGCTGGTGATTTCAGCGCGGCTACAGAAGTTCGACCCAAGTCTGGAGGAAGCGGCGCTGAACCTTGGGGCCAGCAAGCTGGGCGCGATCCGGCAGATCACATTGCCGTTTCTGTTGCCTGCGATTGTCGCCTCTGCTGTTGTGTCGGTCCTGATGAGCTTTGAAAACTTCAACACGACGCTGATGCTTGTGGGGTCGGACTCGCCTTTGACGATCACCATGTTTGACAAGCTCAAACAAGGGTCAACGCCGGTGCTGAATGCGGTGTCGCTGTTGCTGATTATCGTCTCGGCCGCGCTTGGGCTGCTGTCGCTGCTGTTTCAGAACGCCAAGCGGTGAGTGTTACCGTGCGACGTTGAGCGCCTCTTGCAGGATGTCGCGGTCGCCGATGTGGTTGGCAAGGACGAGGATGAGCCGGGCGTTGAACGCTTCGCTTTCGGCGTCTGATTTGCCGTCATGCGCGGCGATCAGGTCGGCGTAGAAATCATCAGGTGCCGCGATGTTCGGTTTGGTGTTGAGTTTTCCCATCGGTCAATCCTTTCCGCAGGCTTTGCGCAGGGCAGTGCGCAGGCTGGCGGCATCATATGATGGCCAGCGCGCAGCGACATGTTGGTCGGGGCGGATCAGGTAGACCGCGCTGTCTGCGGTCCCGAGGTATCGTTCGGCCAAGGCCCCGCCGGGATCATCCGCGGTGGACAGCGCGACGGTCCGGATTTTGATATTGTCTACCTCAAGCCCGCCGGGTGCGTTTGTGTTGATGGCCAAAAGGACAAACTGGTCGCCCAACTGGCGCAAAAGGTAATCACGCCCGAGCGGGGCGTCCGTACAGGCGCTGCCGGCGCGTGTTTGGGATGGTCCGCCGGGCAGTGTATCTGGCCCGTTGAGCGGTGATGTATCATAGACGCAGGGCACGGAAAGTCGGCCGGAATTCACCAAAGGCCGCGCGAAAGCATGTTTTTCCGCAAGGGTCAGAACGGCGTTGCGGAAGGTATGGCTTGCTTTTGACTTTGGGGTGATGAAATCCGTTGCCCGGGTTGAATTGAGGATGTTTTCATCGGCCCCATGGATGCGTTCATCATCGTAGCTGTCGAGCAGACTGTCTGGTGCCAGTCCGTTGATGACCAGCCCCAGTTTCCAACCCAGATTGTCCACATCCTGCATCCCGGAATTTGCCCCGCGCGCGCCAAAAGGCGAGACCTGATGCGCGGAATCGCCTGCAAAGATCACCCTGTTATGCCGGAATTTCTGCATGCGGCGGCATTGGAACGTGTAGATTGAGGACCACACCATCTCGTATTCCACGTCGTTGCCCAACATTGCGTCGAGCCTGCGGCGGATGTTTTCCTCTTTCAGTTCTTCGGTGCGGTCGACATCCCAACCGATCTGGAAATCCACGCGCCAGACATCATCGGGCTGCTTGTGCAGCAGGGTGGACGCGCCGGATTTGAAATAGGGTTCAAACCAGAACCAGCGTTCGGTCGGAAAGCTGTCTGAGACCATTTTGATATCGGCAATCAGAAAGCTGTCCTGAAAGACCCGCCCGTCAAATGCGAGCCCCATCATCCCCCGCAAGGGTGATCCCGCCCCGTCGCAGGCAATGACCCAATCGGCCTTTAGCTGGTAAGGCCCATCCGGTGTGGTGATATCCAGGACCGTGTGGTCGTCAAAGGTTTCGATCGCGTCGACCCGGTTTTTGCCCCTGATTTCGATCGGCGCCCCATTGGCCTGTTCCTGACAGATCTGTTCGAAGATGAATTTTTCAAAGTAAGGCTGTTGCAGGTTGATAAAGGCCGGGTTGGCATGCCCATTTTCGGGCAGCAGGTTGAATTCGAATACCTGCCGGTCGTCCTGAAACACTTTGCCGACGTTCCAGATGACGCCCTTGTCCAGCATCGGCGCGCCGCAACCGTAGCGGTCGGCGATGTCCAGTGTTCGTTTGGAGAAACAGATTGCGCGGCTGCCCATGCCGATGCCCTCGTGATCGTCGAGCAAAACAACCGGAATACCCTGCCGCCCCAAATCAAGTGCGGTTGCCAGCCCGATTGGCCCGCAACCGACAACCACAACCGGGTGACGCGCGGGCGAACCGGCATCCTGATCGGGGCTTTTGCGGTATGGGTAGAGTTTGAACGCGAGCGCGTATCTGTCCTGTATCATGTGATCCCCCACCAAAGAAAAGGTCGCCGGATTTGCGTTAGCCTTGCAGTTGTTCCCACATTTCCAGGTCGCGTTTGTCGGTCCAGATGCGTGGTGTGTCGATGCCGCGTGCTTCGTCATAGGCGCGGGCCACGTTGAATGGCAGGCAGTGTTCGTAGATCGCATAGTCGGCGAATTTCGGATCACAGGCAGCGCGCACGGCGTCCCATGCCTCTTTCAGTGATCCACCCCGTGCGGCGACGCGCGCTGCGGGTTGGTAGGTGCTGTTGACAAAATCACGGGTGCTTTCGATGGCGCGGTTGACCGCATCTTTTCCGACAAGTGCGCCGCCACGACCGGGCGCGATTGCGTCAACATCATAGGCCAAGATGTTATCGAGCGTATTGCCCCAATCGGCGAAATGCCCATCCCCGCAATAGCAGGCGGAATGATCTTCGACGATATCACCTGTGAACATGACGTTCTGGTCGGGCACGTGGATGATTGCGTCCCCGGCGGTGTGCGCCCGCCCGATCTGTTTGATGTCAACGCGTCGATTACCCAGATAGACGGTCATGCTGTCGCTGAAGGTGGTTGTCGGCCATGTGAGACCCGGGATGCTTTCGTATCCTTCAAAAAGGCGGGGAAAGCGCTGGAATTCGCTGTCCCAATCCTCTTGTCCGCGCTCAACAACCATGGCCCGCGCGGCGTCTGACATGATGATGTTGTCGGCTCCGAAGGCGGAGGCCCCGAGGACCCGCACGGCGTGATAATGGGTGAGCACAACATGCGAAATCGGTTTGTCGGTGACGCTGCGCACCCGTTCGATGACCTTGTCGGCCAACCGGGGTGTGGCCTGCGCCTCGACGATCATGACGCTGTCATCGCCGATGATCACGCCTGAATTCGGGTCGCCTTCGGCGGTAAAGGCATAGAGCCCTTCGCCCACCTCATCAAAGGTGATCTTCTTTTCGGTCATATCGCCCTGAGATGCGAATGCTTTGGCCATGACGTGTTCCTTTGATGTGATCGGGTGTGCCGCCTTAGCGGGCGAATGGGTCTTTCAACGCGGGGAGAACCGTGCCGATGCAAGGTCCAAATCCAATGGTGAAGCCGTCGCCATGGGCGTTGCCGGTCAGCCCCAATGTATCCCCATCCTCGATAAAGCTACGGGTTGCGCCGCAATCCAGGGTAATGGGTTCCTTGCCCCCCCAGCTGAGTTCCAGCAGTGATCCCCGCTGATCCTTTTCAGCCCCGGAAATCGTGCCGGAGCCCAAAAGATCACCCACCCGCATCGGTGTGCCAGCGCTGGTGTGATGTGCCAGTTGCTGGGCAGCCGAATAGTACATCTGGGTGTAGTTGGTGCGCGCGATGGTGCTGGTTTGCCCACCTTCGGGTGTCAATGTCGCGGTCAGGTCAATGTCATAGAGCATTGGGCCGCAATCCTTGAGGTGATCCAGCAGTTCGAATTCCCGCGCTGGCGTGTCACGCCGGAAAGGCGCGAGCGCAGCGGCTGTTACAATCCATGGGCTGATTGTTGTTGCGGTGGATTTGGCCTGAAACGGCCCAAGTGGCTGGTATTCCCATGCCTGGATATCCCGCGCCGACCAGTCATTCAGCAACACGTAGCCAAAGATATTGTCGAAGGCTTCCTGCACTGTGATTGGTCCGTCGCTGGGTGTTCCGACAATGGCCCCCATCTCCAACTCGATGTCGAAACGCGCGCATGGTGCAAAGCGCGGCAGCACATCATTTGGCCCCTTCAACTGCCCCCAGGGGCGGCGGATATCGGTGCCTGATGCGACCACGGATGATGCCCGACCGTTATAGCCGATGGGGATGTGCAGCCAGTTCGGCGGCAGGGCGTTCTCGGCCCCCCGGAACATGGTGCCGACATTCGTGGCATGGTGCCGACCGGCGTAGAAATCGGTGTATTCGGCGACCTGAAAGGGCATCTGCATCTGAACATCCGCCTGCGCCACCAGATATTCGGGGCGGGGTTTGGCGCCGTCGGACAGCAGATCGGTCAGCGTTGCGCGCAACTCGGCCCATGCGGCGGGGCCGAGATCCATGAAATCGTTCCAATAGGGTACATCGAACACCGGCGTACCTGCCGGGGTGACAAGATCGTCCCCTTCGGCAGCGCAGAGATCAAAGATCATGTCCCCGATCGCGACACCGCAGCGGGGCATGCTGCCATCGGTTGAGAACACACCGTAAGGCAGATTGTTCAGAGGGAAAGGGTGGTCCGCTGCATTGGCGGACGCCACCCAAGAGAGTTTCAGCGTCATGTTTGATCCTTACGGCGGTTACTTTTTGCCCGGTGTTCCGTCAAATTTCTTTTCGATGTCATCCCAGCAGTCGATGTAATCGTCTTGCAAGGGGGCCTCATTCGCGGCGAAGGCCGTCAGGTGCTGGGGGAACCGCGTTTCGAACATGAACGACATGGTATTGTCGAGCTTGTCGGGGCCGAGATTTGCGTTGGATGCCTTTTCAAAGGCTTCCTTGTCGGGCCCGTGCGGCAGCATCATGTTGTGCAGGCTGATCCCGCCCGGCACAAAGCCCTGTGGCTTGGCGTCATACTGACCATAGATGTTGCCCATCAGTTCGGACATGATGTTCTTGTGATACCATGGCGGGCGGAACGTGTCCTCCATCACCATCCAGCGTTCGCGGAACAGGACAAAGTCGATATTGGCCGTGCCGGGGCTGGCTGAGGGGGCCGTCAGCACGGTGAAGATCGACGGGTCGGGGTGGTCGAACAGAATCGCGCCGACTGGACAATAGGTCCGCAGGTCGTATTTCACCGGGGCGTAATTGCCATGCCATGCGACCACATCCAGCGGAGAGTGACCGATCTTGGTTTGGTGGAACTGACCGCACCATTTGATGGTGACGGTTGACGGCACCTCGCGGTCTTCGAACGCGGCGACGGGGGTTTTGAAATCACGCGGATTGGCCATGCAGTTGGCCCCGATGGGCCCGCGACCGGGCAGTTCGAACTTTTGCCCATAGTTTTCACATACAAAGCCCCGCGCCGGCCCTTTGATAATTTCGACCCGGTAGACAAGACCGCGCGGGATGACTGCGATTTCCTTTGGTTCAAGGTCGATAATGCCAAGTTCCGTGCAGATCCGAATGACGCCTTCCTGCGGCACCACGAGCAGTTCGGAGTCTGCCGAGTAGAAGTAATCATCCACCATCGACGTCGTTGCCAGATAGACATGGGTTGCCATGCCGACCTGCGTGTTCACGTCACCTGCCGTTGTCATCGTGCGCATACCGGTTACAAATGTCAGGTCCTGATCGGAATGCGGCACCGGGTTCCAACGGTACTGGCCCAGACTGATGACATCCGGGTCCACGTTCGGTGCGGATTTCCAATATGGCATGTCAATTTTTTCATACCGCTTGCTGTGCTTGACCGATGGCCTGATCCGATAGCACCAGGTCCGTTCGTTCTGATGGCTTGGTGCGGTGAAGGCCGTGCCGGAAAGCTGTTCGCCATAAAGCCCGTAGTTGCACTTTTGCGGGCTGTTCATGCCCTGGGGCAGGGCACCGGGCAGTGCCTCGGTTTCGAAATCATTGCCGAAGCCCGGCATATAGCCGTCCGTTGTCCCGACGCCATTTGGCGCAATCGTCATTTCACTGGGGGATGCGTGTTTGTTCATTTCACTACTCCATGTCTGACGAAGAATCATGATCCTTGCCGGCAGTATTTGTTGCATCTGCAACGATGTCAATTAAATTGTTGCATTTGCAACGATTGTCGCCCCATACTGCCTGTCAAAGAGGATCGAATGATGACGGCACCCCTTCCTGAATTTGATTTGGAGCGTTACCTGCCTTACCGGTTTACCGTCATCGCAGGGAAGTTGAGTGCTGAACTGGCGAAGGCCTATAAGGTCAGGTTCGGGATTTCGATGCCCGAATGGCGGGTGTTGGTGAATGTCGGATATACCGAAGACCTGTCGGTTCGCGATATTGAACGACGGGTGAGCCTTGAAAAGTCAAAGGTCAGCCGTGCGGTATCGAAGTTGGAAGCCAAGGGCTATCTGGTCAAACAGACCGATAGTGATGACCGGCGGTTGCTGAAACTGACGCTGACCGATGAGGGCACCCGGCTGCTGCGGGCGCTGATCCCGATTGCGCAAACCTTGCAGGACGAGTTGATTGCCAAACTGGCAGATGCCGCCCCCGCGATGAATGCGGCGTTGGATATCTTGATGGAGCCGGAAGAATGACCAAACTTTACGATTATTGGCGGTCTTCGGCGAGTTACCGGGTTCGGATTGTCCTTGGCCTTTCGGGTGAGGCCTGGGATACCGACGTGGTCAACCTGCTGGACGCATCCCATAAATCGCCTGCCCACCTTGCCCGCAATCCGCAAGGGTTGGTACCGGTGCTGGAAATTGATGGTCAATGCCTGTCGCAGTCGCTGGCGATCATCGAATATCTTGACGAGACCCGCAAGCTTGGGTTGTTGCCAAAGGATGCGCTGGGCAAGGCGAAGGTGCGTTGCCTGGCCTATGCGATTGCGATGGAAATCCATCCGGTCTGCAATCTGAGTGTCGCGAAATGGGCATCGCAGCAATCTGACGGCAAGATCACGATGGAGGCGTGGATGCAGCGTTTCATCACATCGGGCCTTGCGGCATATGAACAGATGCTGGAGGGCGGCGATTATTCATATGGGAAAGGCGTGACGCTTGCGGATATTTGTCTGGCCCCGCAGATCTACAATGCCCGGCGTTGGGGTGTTGCGTTGACGCAATTCCCCAAGGCGATGCGCGTTCAGGGCACCCTTGAAGCAATTCCCGCCTTCCAGGCCGCCCATCCGGATATGTCGCCACAGACGTGACCCTGAAGGGTCATTTGCTGGATAGGCTGATTGCCTGTTTCAGGGCGTGCAGCCCGCGTTCCAGATGGTTCCGATCCTCTGGGCGCATGTGGCCAAGGATGGTGTCGGCCATGGCATCAACCTTTGGAAACAGATCAGAAAATAGCTGAAGGCCCGCATCCGTGCAGGCATAGACCCTGAGCCGCTTGTCAGTCTTCGATATCGACCTGTGGATGAGACCTTTTCCATCCAGCTTTTGCGCGGCTCTGCTGACCTGCACCTTGTCGAGCGTGGTGCGGCGGGACAGTTCGAGCGAGGTCAGCGATTTTGCGTCGGCCAGAAGCAGGAGCAGCCGCCATTCTTCGCGGGAAAGCCCGTAACTGCTTCCATAGACGTTAACCAGTTTGCGC
This sequence comes from uncultured Paracoccaceae bacterium, assembly GCA_947500055.1. GTDB lineage: Bacteria > Pseudomonadota > Alphaproteobacteria > Rhodobacterales > Rhodobacteraceae > Yoonia. The sequence continues at coordinate 96,031 of CANMQO010000002.1, read as the reverse complement.
GAAAACGCCTCTGCGGTGGAGGCGAGTTGGTAGGGAAAATAGCTGTCGAGATTCATGGCGGCCCCGCTTGATACGTCTGGCGTCAGAGGTTAAGCCGTTACATGCGCAACGAAAATGATCTGTATCAACACAGGGTAGCAGGGGCCGGCCCCGCACCTATTTCTGGATGACCGCATTTTCCCATTCCGCCAGAAACCTGCGCCGTTTCAACGTATCCAGAAATGTCATAAGTGCCGGTTCCAATGCGATTGTTGCCCGTTCGATATCGTTGGATTGGGTGTTGAGCGGTGGCAGTTGAAAAACGTCCGTGTCGGTGCGCGATTGCAGGGCAATCAGGTGCCGGATGAACGCGGTTGCCGGGCTCGGCTGCGGGGCCTCAATCGAGACCATGGCCGTCCGCATCATTGTTGTCGGAAAATCTGATGGCAGGACGATTTCGAGCCTGTCCCTGCTTTCGACCCGGGCAGTCGCGTAGCTGCCGAGGACGTTATAGGCCACGACGATATCGCCAGAGGCAAGATCGTCGATCATGTCACCAGAGCAGCAATAAAGCCGCACGTCCAATGCGCCCAACACTTCCATCAGCCGCCAATAGGTTTCGGATGCCCGCGCATCCTGGGTTGCAAACAAATAGCCAAGGCCGGATTGCCGGATGTCATAGGTGCCAACGCGCCCGCGGAAGGTTTCGGGCGCGGCGCGCATCGCCTCGATCAATTCCTGGCGGGTTCGGGGGATCGCCTGACCTGCGAATGCCTGCCTGTTGATCACGATTGCCGCAGGTTCGGAGGTGAAGGCAAACAGGCTTTGCCGCCATTGCGCCCAGGAAGGATGGGTGACGTCGGGCAATCGTTGCGCCAATCCATCATTTGCCAGCTTAAGCTGCAGGTCCATCGCGCTGGAAATCACCAGATCGAAAGCTTCCGGATTTGCCCGGAAAATCTGATCAATATCCGCTGTGCCGGTCACCAGATATTCGACCGAGATATCGGCGTTTTGCGCCACGAAATCCGCAATGATGGGGGCAAAAAGCGATGTGTCCGTGCTTGAAATGATCCGCAGCGGCTGTGCTGGTGCATCCGCATTAAAAAGCTGCTGGTCCTCCCATTCCTGCGCAAGGATGAGTTGCGGCAGGACAATCAGGATGAAAGCAATAATGCTGCGCATGCGCCGCCTTCCTTCCGGTTTGACAGGACAAGATCACCGCCATGTGCCTTGGCCACGTCAATTGCGATGGTCAACCCGAGGCCCGAGCCGATGGTGCCTTCGGCGTTCCTGCCGCGTTTGAAACGTGTGGTCAGCGTGTCAACCTCTTCGCTTGGGAAGCCCGGGCCGCTGTCGCAGACTTTGATCTGCACGTTGGGCGCGGCGGTGACAACGATATCAACCGCGCTTTCGTTGGGCGCGTATTTCAGGGCGTTGTCGATCAGGTTTCGCACGGCGTTCTGGATCAGGATCGGATCACCCGCATAAGCCACAGGTGCGTCGCTTTGCAGGCGCAATTCGAGGTCCTTCATCTCGGCGATGGGGGTCAAACGCAGCACAAGATCATGAACCAGATCAACAAGATCAATCTCCTCCCGTTCAAGGTGGTCGGCGCGGAAAGTGATCATCGCGTGATCCAGCAACTGACCGGCCGCGCGGGAACTTTCATCGATCGCGCGCACCATGGACCGCATGGCTTGCCGATTTTCCTTCTTGTCGACCCGCTGCAAGGTCGCTTCGGCGTAGGAGCGGACGGTGGCCAGCGGTGTGCGGACCCGATGCGCGGCCTCGGCAATGAAATCCTCTGACTGGCTGAGCGACTGGTCCAATCGCCCCATCAGCGAATTGAGCGAGGTCACAAGTGGTGCCATTTCCGCGGGCACGGGTTTCTTGAATGGGCTGAGATCCTGCGGACCGCGTTTGGTGACTGAATCCGTCAATCGCTGTAGCTGACCGATGGTCGTCGATGTGGCCCAGTAGGATAAAAGCGCAGCCAGTGCGAAAAAACCGCCACCCAAAATGGCCGCGTTCCGTGAGATTTGCTCAAGCGTGCCAGAGAGTGCGTCTTGCGTCTGGGCCAGTGCCACGCGGATCCGCGTCCGCTGATCGATGCCAATCAAGATACGCTCTGCCGTGATCATCCGCACAGCCTCACCCCGGAACGTGACGGTCTGAAAACGGTCGGCACGGTCCGCGACGGCCAATTCAGGGTAACCCGACAGAAAGGTATCATCTTGATAAATGGCGTAAAATACCCGGTCGTCAAATGGGGTGCTGAGCATCGAGAATGATGCATAGGGGATGTCAATCTCGACCTCTCCGTCCCTGATGGTTGCGGCGTCGAGAATTGATGCAACCGACGCACCAAGGATATTGTCCTGGCCTTGTTGGGCCACCTGGGTTGCATAGTTGCGGACCGCAAAGAACAACAAGAACGCGAGGATTGCCGCACCCCCGATCAGGATGACGACAAGTCGGTTTCGCAGTGATCCTGAAACAGGCAGGCTATGTGTCATATTCAAGCCGATATCCAAGCCCGCGAAGCGTTGTGATCCGCAGGTCGGATTTTTCCAGATGCTTGCGCAATCGGCCGATATAGACCTCGATCGCGTTTTCTGAAGCATCGTCATCATAGGAAAACAATCGGTCGGCCAGCTTCTGCTTGGAAAAGATCTGACCCGGGGCATTGATCAGAACTTCCAGGAGGCGCAGTTCGCGATTGCGCAAGGTCACACTGGTCCCCCGGACAGACATGGATCCGGCGACAGGGTCAAAGATGATACCGCCCGTTTCGATCACGGTCTGGGCCTTGCCCGCCTTGCGGCGCAAAACGGCGCGACATCGCGCCTCCAACTCGGCATGGTCAAACGGTTTCGTGACGTAGTCATCGGCCCCAAGATCAAGCGAACCGATTCGATCAGAGACCTGACTGCGGGCGGTCAGAATGATCACCGGGGTGTCCAGATCACTGGCCCGGTGCGCCTTGAGAAAGCTGCGCCCGTCGCCATCTGGTAGCATGATATCGAGAAGGATCAGATCGTAATCGCCGGTTTCCACAAAGGCGGTCGCGTCCCCTAAATTGGCTGCATGATCAATGACATGCCCATCCAGACGCATGCGTGATGAAACGGCGTTGGCAAGCTCTTGATTGTCTTCGACAAGAAGGAATTTCATGTTCTGCAATCGCCATTTCGCGCTGTGACAGGTCGGTGTCAGGTTGTCGTGCTTTCATTGCTCAACTGAGCCGCCAAGCGGACAGTTGTCAAATGGGAGGAAATAATGATGACATTGAAACTGGGCCGTCGCGCCCTGATCGCAACGGCTGTGGCTGCACTTGGATTTGCCACCCCGGCACTGGCTGATGGCCACAAGGTTATGGACAGCATCCACTTTCTGATCCCCGGCGGCGCCGGTGGGGGATGGGATGGCACCGCCCGCGGCACTGGCGAGGCGTTGACCGGCGCTGGGCTGGTGGGATCGGCGTCTTACGAAAACATGTCAGGCGGCGGCGGTGGTAAGGCTATCGGCTATCTGATCGAAAATGCCGACAGCAACCACGGCACATTGATGGTCAATTCGACCCCGATCGTGATCCGGTCGTTGACGGGTGTGTTTCCGCATAACTTCCGCGATCTGACCTTGGTGTCCGGCACCATCGGTGACTACGCAGCGATCGTCGTTGGCAAGGACAGCCCGATCAACTCCATGGCTGATCTGGTGGCTGCCTATGATGCAGATCCATCTGCGACCGCAATCGGCGGTGGTTCGGTGCCCGGTGGCATGGACCATCTGGTGGCTGCGATGGTGATGGAAGCGGCGGGCAAGGATGCTCTTGGTGTCAAATACATTCCCTATGACGCGGGCGGCAAAGCCATGGCGGCACTGCTGTCGGGCGAGATTGCGGCACTTTCAACCGGGTTCTCAGAGGCTGTCGATCTGGCAAATGCCGGTGAGGTCAAGATCATCGGTGTGACATCGGATGAACGCGTGGATGCGGCCCCGGATGCCATGACCATGAAAGAGCAGGGCATTGATACGTCATTTGTGAACTGGCGCGGGTTCTTCGCGGCACCCGGTCTGCCGGATGACAAGCTGGCCATGTATCAGGACGCCATTGCCAAGATGTATGAGACACCGGAATGGGAAGAGGTCCGCGCCCGGAACGGATGGGTCAACATCCACAACTCCGGTGATGACTTTCGGGCATTCCTAGAAGCGCAGGAAACCGTGATCGGTGATCTGATGAAAAAGCTCGGCTTCCTTTAATAAGCCGCGCGAATGCAAATGGTACGAGGGGCTTTGCCCCTCGCGCTCCCCAAAGTACTTTTGGCAAGAAGAAGGGGAAGGCAATCTGCCCTCCCCTATGGAAAAGATCAAGGAACCTTCCCCTTGCGCGGTCATCGGCGCTTCCGCCTGTACCGTGTCCGATTGATAGCTGGTATTTGATTAAAATTTTCTTTCCTCTTGCCAAAAATACTTCGGGGGAGGCCCGCAGGGCCGGGGGCAGCGCCCCCAATTCGCATCGCCCCAAACCGCCAGTCAGGAGATTTCAATGGCTTTAGATCGCTGGATTGCACTTGTTCTGTTGGGCATTTGTCTGGCCTATGGATATGCAGCGTGGTTCACCATGGATGGCAATCTTGCCCCGTTCATGAAGCGCAACCCGATTTGGCCAAGCACCTTTCCCAAGGTCCTGTCCATCCTTGGGATCATCGCGTGCAGCATCATCCTTTTGGGGTTTGAAAAGGCCGAGGCCAAGGAGGCCGACATCGATTACCGGCGGTTGGGCGACTATCATCTGGGCCAGGCCCTCATGCTTTTGGCCCTGATGGTGGTTTATGCGCTTTGCCTGCGCCCCATGGGTTTTCTGGTATCCACATCGACCTTTCTGATCATTGGCGCCTATATTCTGGGCGAGCGGAAATGGCATATCATGCTGCCGGTTTCGCTGATTGCCACCATCGTCGTCTGGTACCTCGTTCAACAGGTGCTTGGCATCTATATGCGCCCCTTGCCGGGCTTTCTGGGAGGCTGAGATGCTTGAAGGATTACTGATCGGCCTGCAAACGGCATTTTCCGTTCAGAACCTGTTGATGGTGATCGGCGGTTGTCTGATTGGCACGTTTATCGGGATGCTTCCGGGACTTGGGCCGATGTCGATCATCGCGATCATGATCCCTGTTGCGATTTCGATGGGTGATCCCTCTGCCGCGCTTATCCTGCTGGCGGGCGTCTATTACGGCGCAATCTTTGGTGGTTCGACCTCGTCCATCCTGCTGAATGCGCCGGGGGTCGCAGGCACTGTTGCCTCCAGTTTTGACGGCTATCCGATGGCCCAACAGGGCAAGGCCGGCAAGGCGCTGACCATCGCCGCGATTGCCAGCTTCGCCGGCGGCACCATTGGCGCCATCCTGTTGATGGTCTTCGCGCCTGCCTTGTCTTCGGTGGCCCTATTATTCCACTCGGCCGAGTATTTCGCCCTGATGGTTGTTGGATTGTCGGCCATTGCGGCCTTTGCTGGCACCGGTCAGGTTGCCAAGGCGATGATCATGACCGTTCTGGGCTTGATCATGGCCACGGTGGGCGAGGGGGCATTGTTCAACCTGCCGCGTTTCACCATGGGGATCATGGATCTGCAATCAGGCTTTGGCTTCATCACGCTCGCCATGGCCATGTTTGCCTTGCCAGAGGCTTTGTTTCTTGTGCTCAAGCCCAAGGACCTGAAGGGTGACGATGGTGAAATCAAGGACCTGCGGATCACTGGGGCCGAGGCCAGGGCGATTGCGCCGGTCATCGGGCGTCAGTCGTTGCAGGGGTTCTTTATCGGTGTGCTTCCGGGCGCCGGGGCCACGATTGCCAGCTTCCTTGGTTATGCTGTGGAGCGTAACATCGCCCCCAAGGAAGAACAGGAGGAGTTTGGCAAAGGCTCGATCAAGGGTTTGGCTGCCCCGGAAACCGCCAATAATGCGGCCTGCACAGGATCATTCGTGCCATTGCTGACACTTGGTATTCCCGGGTCCGGTACGACGGCGATATTGCTGGGCGCGCTGATTGCCCTGAATGTGACCCCGGGTCCGCGTCTGATGATTGATGAGCCGCAGATTTTCTGGGCTGTCATCATGTCGATGTTCATTGGCAATCTGGTTTTGCTGATCCTCAATCTGCCGCTGATCCCATATATCGCCAAGGTGCTGGCAGTTCCACGTAACTATCTGATCCCGTTCATTTTATTTTTTACATTGATGGGTGCTTATATCGGGCAGAACAATGCGACCGAACTGCTGTTGCTGGTTGGTTTTGGCATCTGTGCCACGGCATTGAAATTCGCAGACTATCCGCTGGCCCCATTGCTGATCGGGTTCATTCTGGGCGGTATGATGGAAGACAATTTCGCCCGGTCCATGCAGCTATATGATGGCATCGGGTTCATCTGGCAGCGCCCCATGACATTGGGTCTGCTGGTCATTGCGGCCATTCTGGTGGTCTTGCCCAGCTACCGCGCAAGGCGCGCGAAATATCGTGCCGGCGGTGTGGCTGAGGGCGACTGAAGCGCCTTCGATAACGCGGGCGGCATCTGTTTGCCTGCGGGCGGTTCGAGACATGCAATAGCACAAAAAAAAGGCGCCCGATTGGGGCGCCTTTTTCCATTATGTCAGTCCGATTACATGGGTTCAAAGAAACCATCGGGCAACAGGCGGGTCATGAAGATGTCATCAATGCCCTGGTTGTCTTCGCGGCCCAGTGTGATTTCGATGCCGCCGAGATCCAGCGTTCCGATATTTGCAAAGGCTTCGAGGAAGTCCGCACGGGTTGGATTGTCGCCTGCGTTTTTCAGCGCTTCGATGGCAACCCGGCCCACCATGTAGCCTTCCAGTGAAACGAACCCGAAGAGTGCGTTCACGTCATTTGCCTGCAATGCGGCCTGATAGTCGGCGACGATTGGTAAGGAGTTGTCCCATGGGAATGGTACAACCTGACTGATCACAACGCCGGCGCCTTCTGGCCAGAGTTCATCAGCCAGCGCTTGTGACCCCACGAAGGAGATCGTCACGAATTCAGGTGTGAATTCATATGAGCGCGACAGTTTGATGAATTCGCCAATCGGCTTGTAGGCCCCGACCATCACCACGGCTTCCGGGTCAGCCTCGCGGATGCTGAGCAGCGCGTCTTTCACGTCGGTCGTGTTCCGGGTGTATGTGCCTTCGGCAACGAGTGACATGCCGCGGGCATCCATGGCCTTGTTCACGCCGCTCAGGCCCGCTTGGCCAAAACCGTCATCCTGGTACAGGATCGCAATCCGGCTGAGGTTCAGCTCGTCGACCAGATGGGCAATCCACTGTTCTGTTTCCGCGTCGTAGCTGCCGCGCACGTTGTAAACGTTACCAAGGGATGGGTTGCGCAGGAAACCGGCGCCTGTGAATGGCCCGATCAGCGGAAACTCAGCGTCGGTCGCAATAGGCTGCAGCACGAGGTTGGTTGGTGTGCCGACGCTGCCGATCAGGGCAAAGTGCTTGTCTTCGGCAATCATCCGGTTGAGCTGTTCAATAGAGCGGTCAGGCTCGTATCCGTCATCCCGGCTTTCGAGGGTCAGCATGCGGCCGTTGACACCGCCCGCCTTGTTGACTTCTTCGAACGCGGCGAGCAGGCCTGCTTGCATGCCCAGTCCAAGCTGCGCTGCGGGTCCGTCAAGTGCCGCGATCTGTCCAAAGTGAATTGTGGTGTCGTCGATGCCCGATTCCGCCATGGACATATGGGGGATGGCAAGGGCAGCCAAGGACGCCAATAAGGTGGCTTTCAGTTGCATATTATCTCTCCAAGACACGCGTCGCCAATAACCAGAAGTAACGACTCGGTCCATTTGTTGTGTGGTTGGTTGGCAGGATCTGGCGCATGCCTGTCCCAGCCAACCAAATGAAGGCGAATTGCGCTTATGACCGCATCCAGATTTCGACACGCCGGTTAATGCGCTTACCTTCCAGAGAGTCGTTGCAAGCGGATGGCGAAAGCTCACCATAGCCTTTGACCGAAACCTCGATATTGGCCAGCTCACTACCGCCCGCGGCAAGCAATTCGTTGGCCACCTGTTGTGCGCGGCCGAGTGACAGTTCCTGGTTTGACCCGAATGCACCGTCAGCGTCGGTAAAGCCAACGACGGAAACCTGTGTTCCGGCAGGTTGGGTCTTGAGGAAGTCGATCAGGCGCTCAAGGTCGGCCTGGCCCTTACCGTCCAGCCGGGATGAACCCGATGCGAAGCGGAAAGTTGTCGACAACCGATCCCATTCAAACATCTCCAGCAGCATGTCGCGTGCAAGGCGGAATTCGAAAGGATCAACCGCGTTTTCCAAAACGGCGCGCATCCGGCCGTTCTGCAAGTTCTGCGGCACTTTGCTGACTGACAAGTTCACCAAACCGGATTTGGCGATCAGTTCGTCTGCCGCGCCGGACAGCGAGTAATCAATAAACGCCTGTGTTGTCGGATCAACATTGTCTGCACGGTTGTAGAGATACAGACGGCGCTGAAGTGGGTATTCCTCGGTCTTTGCATTAAATGCAGTTGGTGAATGGGTCAGACCACATGATTCAGCAAGTGAAAGCGGCTTTGTTCCGCGTTCGAATGCCGAAGCGACAAACCCAATCGCATTTGCGTTTTCACGCACGGCAGATGCCATCGCTTCACTTGATGTCTGCTCGACCGCATTCGCAGAGATCGCGCGACCAGACAGTTCAAACACACGCTCAGAGAACACTGATTCTGCACCTGAACCGTTTTCGCGGGTGAAAACCTGGATCGGTGCGTTTGGACCACCAATCTCGGACCAATTTGTGATGCCGCCGCTGTAAATGCGGTCAAGGTCTTCGAGTGAGATAGTGTCGACCGGATTGTTCTGGTTGACCACAACGGAGATACTATCAACCGCGACAACGTGTTCCTGGCTGACATCGATCATGTTGCCGGCGCCGAAGTTCCGCAACTGCCGTGCTTCGGCAGGTAGAATACGCCGCGATGACATGCCGAGTTTGACGTTTTCGTCCCGCAAGCCGGAAAAGGCATCAATGGATGTTGAGGAGGACACGCTGAACGTGCCGATCGGATCACCAAAGCCGCCGTCACCGACAAGGTTGGACGTCATGACATTGCCGTTTTTGGTCTGCGATTCGATCACGCCGTCCTGGGCGGTTGCGAACCCGTCAATCAGGAATGGCATCAGGCCAACGCCGATGGTTTCGGAACCAACGGCCACAACGTCAGATGCTGGAACGTCTGTTTTGGGGCATGCGTCGCCATTACATTTGACGCGGCCTGCTTCGACGCGGAGTTGCCCCAGCGCAGACTCGATGATGTAGTAGTCATCGACGAGATCGACAAAGTCGCCAACGATATTGATGCTGCCGTCATTCGACGTCAGCGTTACTTCTTGCGCGGTCAGAGCACTGGGAACAAGCGCACTGCTTGCCAGTAGTAACGCAAGAATTGAATTTCGTTTTTCACCCTGAAACATGTGTGGGACCTCTCTTGGAAATTGTAGGTGGGTACGGGTTCTAGAAGTATTAGACGCGTCAAGGTATTCGCAGGAAATATGCGCATATTGAGGCGAAATAGCGGTAATTCGCGAGTATTGTCGCGCAACTGGCCTGATCTTCGCGTCGCTTACCGTGCGTTCGGTTTCCGTTTTGTTGATTTTATTTGAGATGGTTTATTCATGAAAATCAGACGGTTAGCTGCAAGCTATTGTTTGGATTGAGAGCGATCTGGCCGATTGTGTCTAACAGAAGGCACATTCTGTTCCTGATCGCGAGCGTTTCGCTAAAGTCCTGCGACATACCCGCGTGATGCAAGGCGTCGAATAGGTGACTGGCCTCTGTCACGCCACCGATTTCGTCGGGCATCATGACCCCAGCGCAATCTGAACCGAGTGCCAGTGACCCGATTCCGCCCAGATGGACAATGTGGTTGATGTGCTTCAGCAACGCCTCAATCGCGACCGCACCGATTTCCCTTTGCCCATGCCTGGCAGGTTCAGGGGATGTTCAAGGGGATCATGACAGATAGGTTTCGTAATCGGACACCAGAAGATGGATTGGTGTTTCGTCCTCGTCCACGGTGGCAAACCTGCCGATATCCATTTCGAATTCATTGTCGGTCTTGTCGTCGTTGACCGTTGAGACCTCGCCAATCAGAACGTCATCGCCTTCCCCCCAGAACGCATGCCAGACACCGGGAAGCAGGGTGACGCTTTCGCCGGGATCAAGGCTAAGCCGACCACCTGCGGGCAGTGTTCTGATTTGCCCATCAACGGGCACGCGGACATCCGCGTGGCGATCAATGGATCCGTCTTCCTGACCTGCAAACAGTTCCAGCACCAGTTTACCGCCACCACGGTTGATGATGTCTTCTGCCTTCAGCATATGGCGGTGCATTGGTGAGAGCTGATCCTTGCGGCTGATCAGCAGTTTTTCGGCATAAAGCATGCCACGCCCGGCGGTGATGTCCTGCACCTGCCCGTTGCGCAGGGTAAAGAGGAAGAGACCCAATTCATCAAATCTGCCTTGCCCGTAATCCGTGATATCCCAGCCCATGCCACGTTCCACGATCACATCGTGGTCATTCGCGGCCATCTCTTCCGGTGTCCAATAGGCAAAGGGTGGAAGGCGGAACCCAAAGGATTGCAGGAATGCATCCCCTTCGCGGATCAGTTCATTTACGGTTGAGCGTTGCATCAGTTTTACCTTTTGAACATTACGCGGAAAGTCTGCGTAGCTGGTTGATCGGACGGCCCGGCGTCACTGCCCGGGCGGCATGGGCAATCGCGTTCGCATCGATGCCGAAATGGTGGTAGAGATCCTGTGTGTCGCCGCTTTGACCGAAATGTTCAACACCCAGCGGTTTCACCCGCTGGCCGCGAATAGAGCCGAGCCAACTGAGTGTCGTTGGATGCCCGTCAAGCACGGTCACGATCCCCGCATCACGCGGCAGATCCTCAAGCAGCATTTCGATATGTGATTGCGCGGTATGGTGACCCCGCTGACGCGCCCGTTCTGCCGCATGCCAGCCCGCCGTCAGCCGATCCGCAGATGTGACCGCAAGGACAGCCACGTTGTGGCGCGCCTCGGCCAGTATGCCTGCAGCCTTGATGGCTTCGGGGCCGATGACGCCGGAATAGACGATTGCCAACTCGCAAGCGGGACCAGGTGGGCGCAACCAATAGGCCCCGTCGATAATGTGCTGCTCCTGTTCGGCGCTGAGCGACCGGGATGGTTGTTCCAATGTCAGCGTCGACAGCCGCAGACAGACCGAGCCGCCGGTTTCATCCCGCAGCCAGTTCTGCTCGCCATGTGCCTCTGCGTTGTCGCGCTGCATATAGTCAAACGCCCAACGCATGATGACCTCAAGCTCATCAACATAAGTTGGTTCGAAGCAGGCAAGCCCATCTTGCGCGATACCGATCAAAGGCGTTCCGATCGACTGGTGCGCGCCGCCCTCGGGCGCAAGGGTGACGCCGGACGGTGTAGAAACCAGCATGAATCGCGCCCCTTGGTAGCAGGCATAGTTCAATGCATCGAGGCCACGTGCGATGAACGGATCATAGAGCGTTCCAATCGGCAGCAAACGTTCACCAAACAGCGAATGCGACAATCCGGCGGCAGCCAAAAGGGTGAACAGGTTGTTTTCGGCGATGCCCAGTTCCAGATGCTGTCCTTTGCTGGATCGGTGCCATTTTTGCGCGGACATGACTTTTTGGTCTGCAAAGATGTCGCGTTGTTCGTTGCGGCCGAACAGACCGCGCGCATTGATCCACGCGCCCAGATTTGTTGACACGGAGACGTCTGGCGACATGGTGACGATACGTTCCGCCAGCGCGTGATCGCCCTTGGCCAGTCCGGCCAGAATACGCCCGAACCCGGCCTGGGATGAAATCTCTGCCGGGGTTGAAACGGCCAGCGATGATGGCACCGGCACAGCGTCTGATTTGAAGCGGCGGGCGGGTCCGTTCATTGCGGACCTCTCAACGAAGTCTTGCAATGTGTCAGCGTCCGCGACCCCTTCGAAAGGGTCCCATTCATGGCCCTCTCGCACACCGCAACCGTTACGCAGTTCGGTCATCTGCGCCGTGTTCAACTGCCCAGAATGGTTATCCTTATGGCCTGCCAGCGGTAGGCCAAATCCCTTGATCGTATAGGCAATAAAGGCAACCGGGCGGTCGTGGTCGATGTGATCAAACGTGTTGGCGATCAGGGCGGCATCATGGCCACCCAGGTTCGTCATCAATGCCGCGAGCGCGTTATCATCCCGTGCGCCGATCAGCGCCAGCATTTCGTTGTCGCCTGCGAAATCGGCTTCCAGCTGGCTGCGCCATCCGGTGCCTTTCTGAAAGGTCAGTGATGAATAAAGATCATTCGGGCAGGCATCGATCCAATCGCGAAGCCTTTGCCCGCCAGGTTCGGCGAAGGCTGCCTCCAGCTTTTGCCCGTATTTCAGTTCGACGACATCCCAGCCATAGGTGTCAAACATGGTTTTCAGCCGCGTGCTGATCCCTTCGGAGATCACCCCATCAAGGCTTTGCCGGTTGTAATCGACGATCCACCAGCAATTGCGCAAATCGTGTTTGCGCCCTTCCTGCAATGCTTCCTGAATATTGCCTTCGTCAAATTCCGCATCCCCGGCCAGGGCGATCATGCGGCCCGGTGTTTTGCCCAACCCCTTGGCGTGCAGGTAATCCTGGACCATTGCGGCAAATGCGGTAACGGCGACACCCAGCCCGACAGAGCCGGTTGAAAAATCCACGTCGATCTTGTCCTTCGTGCGGGACGGATAGGCCTGTGCGCCGCCATAGGCGCGGAACCGTTCCAATTGGTCGCGGCTTTGCCGCCCCATCAGGTATTGGATGGCATGCAATACGGGCCCGGCATGGGGTTTGACCGCCACCCGATCCTCGGGGCGCAATGTATGAAACCAAAGGACCGACATGATTGTTGTCAGCGATGCGCAGGAGGCCTGATGCCCGCCGACCTTTAGCCCATCGCGACTGTCGCGTAGGGCATTGGCGTTGTGGATCATCCATGAGGAGATCCAGCGCAAACGCTCTTCGATACTTTCAATATGGGTCAGGTCTTCGCGTTTGAGTGCCATGGCTGATTGCCTTCAGTCTGTCATTGTATTTCAGGTGTTCGACATTTCGCGGATGTCGGGATCCGCTTCAGTTCCCGCAGTTTTCCAATCATGTCTTATCCCCTGCAATGACTTGCCATGCCCCACATTAATCAGAACTGCTGACCTGTTTTTGCATCAAAGACGCTAAATGCACACTGCTGCAAGCCTATCCTGATCCGGTTGTCCCTCTAAATGGCCGTATCCGGATCCTCGCGCATCACTATCGCGGCGTTGCCGAACGTACCCCAGACCATTTTTCGGCCCCCGTCAGTTCAACCAGACTGCAATCATGGCGAAGTCGTCGTCATTTGTGAGGTGAACAGGCTCGATTGCGCAATGGGCAGGAGCAGGGAACCCGGTGCTGGTTTGATTCCGTCAGAGGTCAGATGACCTGCGATTGGTCAAAAGGGAATTTTCTTGTCAACGGCTTTATCCGCCACATCAAATCCAACGGGTCGGGCGCAGATAATATTATCGAAATTTTGGGAAGAGGGAACGTATCAGTGTTGCCACGGGTTTTGTTGCCACCTCTCTGTCATTCACAGGGAGGTTTATTCTCCGTGCCGCAAGAGCCGCTGCTTTTGGCGGCCCCAGTCACGCTTGGCCTCGGTTGCGCGTTTGTCATGATTCTTCTTGCCTTTGGCGGTCGCGATCTTGAGCTTTACCAACCCGCGATCATTGAAATACATCACCAAAGGGACAAGGGTCATCCCCTCGCGTTTGGTCGCATTCCAAAGCCTTGCGACCTCTCGTTTACTGGCCAGAAGCTTGCGTTTGCGCCGTTCTTCATGGCTGAACATCGCCCGGTCGTAAGGGGCAATATAGGCGTTGGTCAACCACAGTTCGCCGTCATCAACAGACGCATAGCTATCGGCAATATTCGACTGGCCCACGCGCAGCGACTTGACCTCCGAGCCGGTCAGAATGATCCCGACTTCCAGATCGTCCTCAATCGCGTAGTCATACCGCGCGCGCCGGTTTTCGGCGACGACTTTGTAGTTTTTGTTTTCCGGTTTCTTGGCCATGATGCAGCCGAGATAGGCCAAGGTGCGTCATGGTACAAGCGTTCCTGACTATTCGGCGTGCTGATCACGCATTTGCAGGACGGCATTGGCAAAGCCCTGCGGATCATCCATGTGAATAGCAATGTAGCGCGTCCTGCGTGTCATTCCATGCGATATCTCGATTGTGGCGGGGTGATGCAGGACGAGCAGCAGGTTTCGGGGTTCCATGCCGCCCAATATTCCCAGTTGCCAGGAATTGGGCGGGACGTCGCGGCCGGCCGCCATGGGGGTAATTTCTGCGATCTGTCGGTACAGGATATTGCATTGCCCGAACAATCCTGTCCGCAGCGTGACGCCGTCGTTGCCCAATGTGCTGTATCGCCGTGGCAGGGCGCGGATGTGTCCGACAAGCGACAACAGGCCGTAAAGGCTGAGCGCTGACAAAACCCAGGCTAAAACTGGCGAAACGAGATGTACCAGAATATGAAGCACTACGGTTTCCAGCACCACGACCGCAACGATAGCCCAAAGGAGTGGGATCAGCCCACTTTGCCTGTGACTGCTGAAAATTCCGGGACCGTGATACCTGGGTTTCGGTGCCCAGATCGCGTAGCGTAGGAACGCCAGATCGCTTGTCATGATGGCAGCGGACTGTGCAGTGCCGGTCGCCTTGTCCAGAAGCGCGTGCAGTCGGTCGCGGGCGTCCGGAATACCGGCGATCAAAGGATATGCCAAACGAAGTTGTCGATAAGTGAGGTAGGCCAAGCGCAGGACGACTGCCGCAAGCAAGGGATAGGTGATCCACATCGCATTCCGTATGATCGGATGCAGATCGGCAGGCGCGGTCAGCAGTGCCAGCTCCAGCCCGATATTGGCAACAGGAACGATGATGATGAGCGGCAATTTACGCAGATAGGCAAAAACCAGAAACAGCACCGGCCCGGTGACCAACAGATCAGCCAATGCGGCCTTTGCCAATGCGGGGTGGTGAATGGTTGCCGGGCTTAGCAGCAGTGCGGCGGCGACCCCAAATACAGTGCCAATGATTGCCAGCGGAAGGGCGAGTTGTCTGAGGTGCAGCGTGGCGGCCATGGGAACGTCCTTTTTTGTGCTCCGCAGAGGTTACGGGCCGTGGCTTGCACAGACAAGCAAAGATAAGGTGACATGGATCAAAGGAGATTCACGATAATCATGTTCGTTCAAATTGCTTTGGGAACAGCGTTGATGCTGCTGTCGATCTTGATTGCGGGCATCAGTTTTTGGCTGATGGAAACCTGGCTGATGCGTTATCGGCCTTGGCTGACCCGTGCCCCGCATCGGCCCAAGCTGATCCTTGTTCTGTGCATCGCCGCGATCTGGATCATGGCGCAGATGACGGCGGGTGTCTGGGCCTGGGCGTTGGCCATGATGGCGCTTGGTGTATTCGACACGCTTGAACTGTCGGTCTATTTCTCGCTGGTTGCGTTTACCACATTGGGCTTCGGCGATGTTCTGCTTCCTGTTGAATGGCGGCTGTTGGGTGGCATGGCGGCCGCAAATGGTCTGCTGAATATCGGGTTGGTGACTGCGCTGCTTGTTGAAGCACTGCGTCAGGTGCGCCTGCAACAGCTTGAGATGTTGCGGGGCGAAGGATGAGCGTTCCTGTCCTGTCCAACCGCGCGGCGCGCCATGTGTTTCTGGCCCGTCATTGGTTGGCTGGCCGTCCGTCGGGGCCGGGCAAGGGCGTTGACCTGAAGACCGTGATTGATGGTCTTGGTTTTGTTCAACTGGATAGCGTCAATACATTTGCCCGCGCCCACGATCTGATCCTTTGGTCCCGCCGTCAGCAGTTTCGTCCCAAGGCCTTGCAGCATCTGCTGCATCGCGACAGGCAGGTATTTGAGCATTGGACCCATGATGCCGCCATCATTCCGATGGAAAGCTTCGCCCATTGGCGCTTGCGCTTTGCCCGTGATGCCGTTCGTATGGAGGACCGGTGGAAGGAATGGCGTCGTGGTGATTTCACGGCCAAAATTGATGCGGTTCTGAAACGCATCGCCGATCATGGCTGTTGCACCTCGGGGCAGGTAGGCGAGGGGGAGGAGCGTGGCTCTGGCGGTTGGTGGGATTGGCATCCATCCAAGACTGCACTGGAGTATTTGTGGCGATCCGGACGTGTCTCCGTTGTTCGCCGGGATGGTTTCACCAAGGTTTATGATCTGACAGAGCGGGTCATTCCGGCAGATCACCTGAACCGCCGCCACCATCCGGACGAGACGATTGAGTGGTGCTGTGCCGGTGCGCTGGACCGGTTGGGTTTCGCCACAAGTGGCGAATTGGCAGCGTTCTGGGACCATTTGACCCCGGCAGAGGCGAAGGCCTGGTGTGTTGCGGCCCTGGCTGACGGCCGGGTGATCGAGGTGGATGTGGAGGGTGTTGACGGCAAATTGCGCCGATGCCTTGCCTGGCCTGATGTAATGGAGGCGGTTGTGGCCCCGGTACCCCGGCTGCGCATATTGTCACCGTTTGATCCTGCGCTGCGGGATCGTAAGCGCGCCGAACGCCTTTTCGGGTTTCACTATCGGATCGAGATTTTCGTGCCGGAGCCAAAGCGTAAATACGGTTACTACGTTTTTCCGGTCATGGAAGGTGACCGCATGATTGGCCGGACCGACATGAAGCGCGAGGGTGGCGTGTTGGCGGTACGACGATTCTGGCCCGAGCCGGGCGTGCGGATGGGATCGGGCCGCGTGCGGGCGTTAGCGACCGAATTGGAGCGTGCCGCGATGTTCGGAAGCTGCGAAGAGGTGCGGTACGGCGCGGATTGGTGTGCTGCTCTCTAATCGCGCATGCGGCTACGCGTTGGATCATAGGGTGATGCCGCGATGACCTTGGCCGGGATCATTGTGCCGCAGCGATCCAGCGCCATGACGATCCCTTGCTGTGCATATTCCGGCTCTACAAAGGCATAGCCGAGATTGAGCCCTGTTCTGTACCCCCAATCACCGGATGTGATCGTGCCTACCACGCGGCTTTGATCCATCAGCGATGCACCGCCATGGGCTGGTCCGGATATCGTGTCGATTTGTAGCGTCACAAGTTTTTTGCGCGGCCCGGTGTCGCGTCGCGCCTGTAGGGCCTGTTTGCCGATGAAATCCCCTTTGTCCATTTTGACGAAGCGGCTTAGCCCGGTTTCGTCGGGGTCAAACTCTGTGATCAGGTCTGCCTTCCAATGCAGGAACCCCTTTTCCATGCGCATGGACTCGATTGCCCGTGCGCCAAATAGCCCGATGTCGTAGGCCTCTCCGGCCTGCCGCAGCGCCAGATAGGCTGCGTAGAGAGATGCGTTTGGGAGGTGGATTTCGTAAGCCAGTTCGCCCGAGAAGCTCACGCTCATGACCGTGGCGGGGGCAAATCCGATGAAGCATTCCCGCAGGCTGAGCCATGGAAATGCCTCTTTCGACCAGTCACCACGCGCGCAGGATGACAGCGTGTCGCGCGCCTTTGGCCCGGCCAGGACGAGGATTGTCTGGTCGTTCGTCAGGCTGCGGATTTGCACATCTTCATCCGGGCGCAGATGCTGCCTGAGCCAATCCATATCGTGGTACTCGCTCGCCGCCGCCGACCCGTACCAGACCCGTTCCGGCCCCCGGTCGCTGGCAGGCAGATTGGCAATTGTTGCCTCGCCCTTGATCATGCCGTGATGGTTGAGCAAATAGCCCAGCCCAACCCGCCCCGTCCGTTTGGTTACGGTTCCGCACAGCATTCTGTCGAGGAACCTGTGCCGGTCCGTTCCGGTGATTTCGATCCGGTTGAACCCGTTGACCTCTGCCAGGCCCACATTGTTTTGGACCTGTTTGACTTCGGCAGCGACGCAGGCGCATGCCTCATCAAAATCGAAGGATAATGTTGGATGAAAATCGGTTGATGGTTTGATGTAGTCGACCCGTTCCCATCCATTGACTGTGGTAAAGGCAGCCCCAGCCGCCGCGAAGATCGGTGTCAGCGGCGTTGTTTTGGCAGGGCGTCCCGCAGGCCGGTGTTCGTGGGGGAAATGGAAGCGAAACTCGTTCTGGTAATCCTCGATCGCCTTGCGCGCGGTGAGTTCCACATTGGCATGTCCGGTGAACCGGCGCGGATCGATCACCCATGTGTCGTAACATGCCTCTCCGTGCACGATCTGTTGTGCCAGCAGCCAGCCATGCCCGCCGCCTTCGCCCAGGCCGGCCCGCAATCCGATGATGCAGAATGCGTTGCGTTTGCCCGGGATCGGTCCGACCAAAGGCGCCCCGTCGATTGTGTAGGTGATTGGCCCGTTGACCACTGTGCGGATCCCGGTTTCGGTCAATGCGGGCATTCGGGCGAAAGCCCCTTCGAGCACGTCTGTCACACGGTCCAGATCATCCGGGCAAAGCGCGTTTGTAAAATGGGGGTCTATGCCGTCCATGCCCCAGGTCTTGCAGTCCTGTTCGTAGAACCCCAGGAGCAGCCCGTTCTTTTCCTGCCTGCAATAGTAGTCGCTGATCGGGCACCGCAAGAGCGGCATTCGGTGCCCCGCGTCACGAATTGCGGGGATGTCCTCGGTCAGGAAATACTGGTGTTCCATTGAGGCGACGGGATGGTGGACCCCCATCATCGCGCCGACCTCGTTCACGCGGTAGCCGCAGGCGTTGATCACGACGTCGCAGTCGATATCGCCTTTTGTTGTGTGCACCGTCCAGGTGTCATCCTTGTGTTGGGTCAGGCCCGTAACGGGCGTGTGTCGGTAGATTTCAGCGCCTGCCTTACGCGCCCTGCGGGCCAGCGCCTGACACAGTTGCGCCGGGTCAATATCCCCGTCCAGCGGATCCCAGAGCCCGCCAAGCAGGTTGTCTGTTGAGATCAGCGGATGGCGGCGGGCGCATTCGGCGGCGTCGATCACCTCAAAATGAACATCCATGCCCCGTGCCATGGAGGCGAAATGCTGATACCCTTGCATTTGCGCGGCTGTATTGGCGAGCCGGATGCCCCCGTCGCCGTGGTGGTAATTGATCGGGTATTCCGGGTCGGCCGCAAGTTCGTGATAGAGATTGATAGAATGAGTTTTCAGCCCAACCATGGTTTGGTTCATGCCGAAATTGGTCACCTGCGCGGCAGAGTGCCAGGTGGTTCCGCTGGTCAGTTCGTCCCGCTCGACCAGTACGATGTCGTGCCAGCCTTCCTGGGTCAGGTGATAGAGCGTTGAACAGCCGGCGATCCCGCCGCCAATTACCACTGCCTTTGTCCGCGACTTCATTTGCCAATTCCCTAGGGTCTATTGCCGCCAATAGAGACCATGCGCCCCGTCATTGGCACGGCTAAGTTTTTGTATCCGATATTATCGCAGCTAAATTCCGATAATTTCGGAGTAATGCGTAATCCTTTGCCAGACCCGCGCAGGCGGTTTTGACTTTGTCGCACGGATAAAGGGGTGATCAGTGCAGATGGCGGGGCGGCGAACAAAAGGAGCGGGGCGCGCCGGGCGGCTGGCGCAACGGGCGGCCAAGCCTGTCATTGATCCTTGCCCGCCCGGCCAGATTGGTGGCCAATACAAACCGCTAACCGATGCCGAGATTCGCGCGATTTACCACACCGCATTGGATTTGTTGGAAAATCTTGGCATGGGAGAGGTGCCGCCACCTTTGCTGGCTGATCTTTTACATGCCGGGGCCAGAGAGAACGGCGCGGGCCGCGTTCTGTTTCCTGCGTCGTTGGTGGAGGATGCGATTGATGGTGCTGCAAAAACGTTCACATTGCATGGGCGTGATGATGCCAGGTCAATCGAGGTCGGGGGCAACCGCGTGCATTTTGGCACGGGTGGTGCCGCTGTGCAGACCCTTGATCTCGACACGGGTCTATATCGCCCGTCCACCCTTGCAGATCTGCACGATTTTGCCCGCCTTCAGGACACGCTGGCCAATGTCAGTTGGTTTACCCGCTGCTGCATCGCGACGGATGTGCCGGACATTTTTGCGCTGGATGTCAACACTGCCTACGCGCTGATCAAGAACACGACCAAGCCAACCGCCACCGCCTTTACCATTGCCGATCACGTGGCCCCGATTGTGCAGATGCTGGATGTCGCCGCCGGGGGCGAGGGCGCGTTTTCCAAGCGCCCGTTCATGAAGGCACATATCAGCCCGGTGATTTCGCCGATGCGATTTGGCGCTGACGCGGTGGAGGTCGTTTATGCCTGCATTCGCCACAACATCCCGATTTCATGCATTACCGCCGCACAGGCCGGGGCCACTGCACCTGCCACCCTTGCCGGGTTTTTGGCGCAATCACTGGCCGAAACGCTTGCCAGCCTTGTCATGGTGCATGCCATCAGGCCCGGCTTTCCCATGGTGTTTTCCAATTGGCCACTGGTTATTGATCTGCGCACTGGTGCCTTCGCGGGCGGCAGTGGCGAAACAGCCGTGTTGAATGCCGCGTCGGCGCAGCTGTCGAACTGGCTGGGGCTGCCATCCGGCGTTGCCTGTGCGATGACCGATGCCAAGGCGCTGGATGCCCAATACGGTATGGAGAAGGGTCTGACCTCACTCGCTGCGGCCCTTGCCGGTGGCAATCTGATTTATGAAAGCTCTGGCATGACTGCATCATTATTGGGTGCGAGTTTCGAGGCCTTCATTCTGGACGATGAGATGCATTCCCATACCTATCGCGTGTTGCGTGGGGTCGAGGTTGACGACGCCAATCTGGCATATGATGCGATTTTCGAGGCGGTGCTGGGCGACGGCCATTTTCTGGGTGGGTCGCATACGTTGCAATCGATGGAGCGCGACTATTTCTATCCGACATTAGCTGATCGGGATGAGCCCAGAACATGGGCGCAAAAGGGTGGTAAGGATGCCTGGGCCGTTGCAAAGCGCAAGGCGCGCGCGGTGTTGGACGGCCATCACCCAACCTATCTGAGCGACGCGCAGGATGCCCAAATTCGGGCAACTTTTAACATCTTATGACAGCAGGCTGAATTCCCCTGACAGCCATGGCGCCTGCTTTATCAGGGGATCTATGGTGTGACGCGTCATCAATGCCCGCAAATGCGTATCCACCATCCGCAGAACGGAGCGCGAGCAGTCCGGCGTTGTCACGATGACCAATTGGCGCGCGAACCGTTTGCCCGGAAAAGCGCGCATCTTCAGTTTTGACTGGAACCGTTGCGCCCGTGAGAAGAGGAGCGGTGTTGTGATTGTCCAACCTGCGCCTGCGGCCACCATGCCCATCAGTGTTTGATTGTTCCCGCAGGCAACCCGGTGCGGCAGCGACAGCCCGGTCCGCCGCAATTGCTGTTCGATCTGGCGGGCAATCATCTGGGTGCCCGGATACCGTAGGAAAGGCAGGGTGCTGCGGCCCGCCACAATGTCCTGGACGCTGTCATCGTGCAACGCTGGCAGCACGACAACAAACGGTTCCCGCAAGAGCGGGGTTTCCTGCAGATCGCGCATCCGTTCCGTCGGGCTGGTCGTTACCCCAAGATCAAGATGCCGGTTGCGCAGCATGTCGATGATCGCGTGGCTGGTATCGGTTTGATAGAGGAACTCGCAGCGCGGCATTTGATTTGCCAGGAAAACGGCCAGTTCGGGGAGGATGTCGCTGTCGAAATCCTCAATCGTGCCGATCCGCAGATGGCTTGTTTCGGTGATCGTACCGGAGGTCGCTTCGGCCTTGGCCATGCGGATGATATGAAGCGCGTCGTCGATGTTGCGCAGAAACGCCTGCCCCTTGGGGGTGAGCATCATGGGCCTTCGACTGTGATCCAGCAGGGCGACGCCGAGATGGTCCTCCAGATTGCGCAGATGGTGTGACACGGTGCTGACGCTTAGCCCGGTTTCGCGGACCGCTGCCTGCAGCGATCCTTCGCGGGCACAGATCTGGAACAGTTCCAGCCCTTTGAGGCTGAGCTCTTTGCGGGATGTAGCGCGCGACATGGCGGTCCGATCTTGGCTATTGATCGGAATTCTGCGAAGGTTTCGATATTCTCGCAAGTTATTTCGCAAGATTTCCGAAATCTGGATTTGCGCGGCTCCGGCGGTTTCAGGGGGGTGAGATTCTGATGATCCCCCTATCATCAGTCTGATAGTAACCAGCCAATGTCACAAGCTGGGATGGTGTCATGTCGGTTGATTGCCATGCCTTGGCGCTGACCCCCAGAAGCCGTGGCATCAGCATCGGCCAAAGTTCGGTGTCGCGGGTGGTGAATTCGGACCAGAATGTCCCCTGCACACCGATGATCCGGTCGGTCAGGGTCTGATCGGGTACAGGATCCCAGTTGATCGTGTCTTCCAGACTGACAAAACCGGCCCAGCTTGCCCCCCAGTCGTCTGGGTCGTCGCTATGTGCCATGTCTAGATACACATGCTGCGCCGGTGTCATCACCACGTCGTAACCGGCTCGCGCGGCATCAAGTCCCGGCCCTTGTCCTGTCCAGCTAAACAGGACCGCGCCATTACCGATGCCGCCTTGACTGCCTTGTGCCGCTTCTTCCCATGCGGCGGGGCGTTTGCCGTTTTGCACGACCGATTGGGCGAGCCGGGCGATGGTCCAGCCTTGCAGATCCTTGGTGGTTTCCAGACCTTCGGTCGCCATAAGTGCGCGGGCTTTCGGGCTGCCCATCCAGGTATCCTCTGGCAGTTCATCACAGCCCAGATGCAGCATTTCAAATGGGAAGACCTCGCCCACTTCTTTTGCGATATCGTTCAGCAATTCCCATGTTTTGGGCATAGCCGGGTTGAGGGCGTTGCCCCGATATCCCTGAACGGAGCATTCCTGCCCATTATCGCCGGGGTCGCGTGTTTCGGGGTAGATTTTTGTGATGGCAAGCGCGTGGGCGGGTGCTTCGATCTCAGGCATGATTTCGATGTTGAGCGCTCTGGCGTGGGCAATGATCCCGCTGGCGGTATCCTTGCTGTAGCTGCCGCCTTGTTCGATTTCACCGGCGAAGATTCCGGGGAGTGTATGCCCCTCGCCCCGCATTGCCGACCTTTGCCAAAGCTCCGGGTGGCTGTCGATTTCGAGGCGGAATGCCTCATCATCTGCAAAATGCCAGTGAAACCGGTTGAGTTTCAGCAGCGCCATAAGATCAAGCAGCGCGAGGATGGTCTGCGGTTCGTAATAGTGGCGCGCCGTGTCGAGATGTTGGCCGCGCCAGCCGAAGCGCGGGGCGTCACTGATCCGACCGCATGGCAAGGGCCCTTGTTGCAGCAGTGTCAGCAGCGTGATCCCGGCATAGAAGCGCCCGCCATAGGAATTGGCGGTGATTGTGACACCATCCGAGGTGATGTCGATTGTGTAGGCGTCGACGCCCAAATCGCCGGTTTGCATCGTGACAGGGTGCTGCCCTTTGAACACCATGCCCTGCCGGGTGGCGAGGGCCGCAACTGCAGATAGCGCATCGTCATCGCTTGCGAAGCCGTCAATTGCCATGCGCGTACCTGAGGGCTGCCAGATTTCGGGCTGGGGTACGATGGGAAGACCAGAAAACGCACCATGCTTTTCAATGGGTTGCGCGCGCCGCCCGGCCGCTGTTGGTGGAAGCGGGATCAGATTTTTGCCGATCCGCAGGTGCGGCCCAAGCGGCATCCACGCCCGGTTCGCCGGGGTGAAGCCGCCGCTATACCCGATCTTGATTGTATGAACGTTGCCGGCCTGCAAATCGGGGAGGCTAATTTCGGTGTAGCTGCCGACCGCTTTTACCAGCGTTCCGCCGGTGACCGGTTCATGAGGTGCCATCCCGGAAAAACAGAAGATCGGGGTGGGCAAATCCCGATCGGACGTGATCCGGCAGATCAGGAGGTCGCCGGAGATTTCGCAGTCATAGTCCATGTTATTCCAGTCGTAGTTCAGACACGAAGTCGTAGATATCGGAGCGGTAAAGCCCGCTGGTGAATTCAATGGGTCGCCCGGAGGCGAGGTAGCCGGTTCGCTCGATCTGCAGGATGGCTGTCCCTTCCGCGAGTTCGAGCAGTTCGGCAATATGGGCGGTGGCGTTGATCGCTGTTACGCGCTGAATTGCCCGGTTGGGTGCCATGTTGCGTTTGCGCAAAACCTCATAAAGTGAAACGCCAACCTTGTCGGGGCGCGGTAATATGTCTTCGGGCAAGGAGGAATATTCCAGCGCCATCGGTGCCCCGTCCCCGATCCGCAATCGATGAATGCGGGCCACCTGATGATGGGTGGAAAGCCCCAGCGTGATCGCCTCGGTCGGGCTTGGACGGAACAATCCATGAAGCAGGATGCGGCTGGTTGAGGCGATGCCCCTGGCCTGCAAGTTTTCAGTGAATGATACCAAGGACGAAAGCGATTGTTCGAAACGTGCGCCTTGTCCCCGCACAAATGACCCGGCGCCATGCCGTTGATCGATCAATCCGTCTGCAACCAGAAGTGCCACTGCCTTGCGGACAGTAACGCGGCTGACATCAGCCAGTTCGGCCATTTCGCGTTCGGGGGGCAGTTGATCGTCAGCGGCCAAATCGCCCGCCTGAATCGCCGCCGCAATGTGGCGGTGCAATTGGGCATAGCGCGGCCCCCGCCCGGTGCGGAGCCATTCGGATGGTGCGAAGATGTCTTTGGCAACAGGCATGGTTTCCCCGAGAATCTTTGGTATCACTTTATAACACCAATTTGATGGATGATCGCAATGGGTGATTTAAAAGAAAGTTGTAAGATATTGAAATATAAACAGTAAAATGGAAGTTCTCCATTTTGGTATTATATTGGTAGCTTTATCAAGTGTTTTTGGTATCATTTATCCAAGGCCTGATTCGAGGGCAGTGAAACCGCTACAAGGGGGGAAGCGCGTGGCAGAAGTTTCGTACACAGGCGAAATTGCAACGGAGGCGACACGCAAAAAAGTCGTCTCTGAAAGCGTTTTTGCCTGGTTGCTCGTTGGTCCTGCCATGCTGTTCATTGCCGTCATCGTGGCGTGGCCACTGGCCGAAACGATCCGGCTGTCCTTTATGGATGCCGGGCTTGGCGG
Organism: uncultured Paracoccaceae bacterium; assembly: GCA_947500055.1. Lineage (GTDB taxonomy): Bacteria > Pseudomonadota > Alphaproteobacteria > Rhodobacterales > Rhodobacteraceae > Yoonia. The sequence goes on along the minus strand of CANMQO010000002.1, from coordinate 70,920 downwards.
AGAGACATATGTAGGTTTCGCCAACTACGAAGAGCTGCTGGAAAGCCGGAAGTTTCATCAGACGATCATTCGCACGTTTTACTGGATGTTCCTTTCGGTTGCGCTGAAACTGATCCTTGGGCTGATTGGGGCGACTTTGCTGAACGCTGCCGTGCCGGGCCGTGCCCTGTTTCGGGTGTTGGTCATGCCACCATGGGTCATTCCGATTGCGATCGGCTGTATCGGCTGGCTGTGGCTTTATAACGGGTATTTCGGTGTGCTGTCCGGGACCATGATGAAGCTGGGCATTACAGATGGGCCATTCGAATTCCTCGCCCATAAACAGTCGGCTTTCTATTCCGCCATCGTCACCGATGTCTGGGTTGGTGTGCCGATGGTCACCCTGTTCTTTCTGGCTGCCATGCAAGGTGTCAGCCGTGACCTTTACGAGGCGGCCTGGGTTGATGGTGCGGGGCGCTGGTATCGGTTCCGTCGCATCACGATCCCGCAGATCATGCCGGTGATTGTGTCGATGTCGCTTTTATCCGCGATCTTCACCTTTAACAGTTTCGAGATCATCTGGATCCTGACCGAAGGCGGCCCACGCGGCGCCACAACGACCCTGATCGTGGACACCTATAAGACCGCCATCGGCAACTACAAATTCGGTGAGGGGTCGGCACGTGCGGTGATTATTGTCCTGCTCTTGGGTGCGTTCTCATTGGCTTACCTGTTCTTCCTGAACCGGGTGAACCGCAAATACGGGGTGAAGTGAGATGATGGACCGTTACACCAAGATGCAGATTGTCGGCATCTATGCCGCGATCACGGTTTTCCTGATCTTCATCCTGCTGCCGTTCTTTGAGATGTTCATGGCGTCGTTGCGCCCGCTGGAGCATCTGTTCCGCAGCCCCTACCAGTTCTGGTCAAGCGACTTCAGCTTTCAGGCCTATTCGGACATGTGGGTCACTGTGCCTTTGCTGGGCCGGTACATCCTGAACTCAATCTTCATCGCCTTTTCGGTGACGGCACTGACGATGATCTTTGTGGTGCCTGCGGCCTATGCTTATGCCCGGCTGGACTTTCCGTTCAAGAATATCAGCCTTGGTATCTTTTTAGGCGTGAACATGTTTACCGGTGCTGTGCTGCTGATCCCGCTTTATCGTGTCTTGCGTACAATGGGCCTGCTGAACACATATTGGGCGATGATTATCCCCGGCGTGGCCTTTCTGATCCCGACGGGTATCTGGTTGTTGCGGTCCTATCTTGAAAAGATCCCGCGCGAGCTGGAAGAAGCCGCCTTTGTTGATGGTGCGACCCGCATGTACACCTTGCGCCGTGTTGTGCTGCCGCTGGCGGTACCTGGTCTGATCGTGGTTGGCGTTGCCGTCTTTATCGGCGCTTATGCCCAGCAATTCCTGTTTGCGATCACATTCAACCAACAACGCGAACTGCAACCCCTGCCTGCCGGTCTTTATGAATTCATCGGCTATCAGGATGTCACCTGGAACCAGATGATGGCTGCTGCTTTGGTCGGCGTGTTGCCGGTCATGGTCATCTTCTTGTTCCTGCAGAAGTACCTCGTCGCGGGTCTCACCGCGGGCGCGGTCAAAGAATAAGTTCAACCAAGGGAGAAGACCAAATGAAACTTATGAAACTTACCATGGGCGCATTGCTGCTTTCTGGCACAGCCATGTCTGCTCAGGCCGAGGAGCTGCACTTTATCATGTGCGGTGGCGAAGTGCGCGAGGCCGATCAGGCTGTCGTTGACCAGTTTGAAGCGGACCATGAGGGTGTGACTGTCAATCTGGAAGCTGTGCCGTGGGGCACATGTCAGGACAAATCGCTGACTTTGGCTGCTGCCGGGGATCCCCCATCCATCGCCTATATGGGCAGCCGCACATTGCGCCAGCTGGCCAATAACGATTTGATCGTACCGGCCAATATCAACCCCGAAACGCCTTATCAGCCCGGCGTGCTGAACACTGTCACGATTGAAGGCACTGCATGGGGTTATCCACACGCATTCTCGACCAAGGCCCTTTATATCAACTGTGATATCGTTGAAGCCTCCGGTCAGGCATGCGAAGCGCCTGCCACCTGGGACGACATGTACACGATGGCCAAGGGTGTTGTTGACAACACAGACGCTGCTGGTGTTGGCCTCTCGGGCAAAGACTTTGACAACACGATGCACCAGTTCCTGAACTATCTGTATTCCAATGGTGGTTCGGTTATTGATCCTGCAACCGGTGAAAACATGCTGGACAGCCAGCAGACCCGCGAAACGCTGGAATTCTATGGCAAGCTGGCGACTGTGTCGCAGGAAGGCCCAACCGCGTGGGAGCGTGACCAGCTGAAGGACCTGTTCAACGACGGTCAGATTGCCATGTATGTGCAGGGCCCATGGGGCTATGGTCAGCATAACGAGGACATCAACCAGCTGGTTGCACCGGTTCCTGCTGGTCCATCTGGCGAAAGCGGCACGATCCTGATCACCGACAGCATCGTTGTGTTCAAGGGATCCGGTCATGAAGAACTGGCGCAGGAACTGGCACAGCGGATCACATCTGGTGACAGCCAGTACGATCTGGACAGCAGCTGGGGCCTGACACCAATTCTGGATTACGCCGCGATGGGCAAAACCGACCTCTACTATGAGAGCGGCATCTGGCCAAACTTCACAGCGACAATCTCGACAGGTGGTCCAGAGCCGCTGGTTGAAGATTTCAAATCGCTGCAGTCGGTGTTCACCAACATGGTGCAGGGCATCCTGCTTGAGGATGACACTGTCGACAACCTGGTGACGATCGCTGGCGAAGAGCTGGCAGACGCACTGTAAGCGAACGGGTTCTCCCTGGCGGGTGGCGGTTTTGGCCGCCGCCCGTATCACAATCAAAGGATTTGTATCGTGGCGACGCTTGACCTCAATAACATCTCAAAGTCTTTCGGTGCGGCCAAGGTGCTGCACGATATCAACCTTGCCATTAATGACCGTGAGTTTGTGGTATTTGTTGGCCCGTCTGGCTGCGGCAAGTCCACGTTGTTGCGGATCATCGCGGGCCTGGAAGAGGCCACAGGCGGTCAGATCATCATCGACGGGAATGATGTCAGCCGGGCGGATCCTGTGGACCGTGGTATCTCGATGGTGTTCCAAAGCTATGCCCTTTACCCACATTTGTCGGTGTTCGAGAACATTGCCTTTCCACTGCGGGTGCAAAAGATTGCAGACGCGGAGTTGAAAGAACGTGTTGGTCGCGCCGCCGAGATTTTGCAGCTGACCGACAAGTTGCAGTTGAAGCCGGGGCAATTGTCCGGTGGTCAGCGCCAGCGTGTTGCCATCGGGCGCAGCATTGTGCGCAACCCCAAGGTCTTCCTTTTTGACGAACCGCTTTCCAACCTTGACGCCGCGTTGCGTGGCGATATGCGCGTCGAGTTGAGCCAGTTGCACAGCCAACTGAATGCAACGATGGTTTACGTCACACATGACCAGGTCGAAGCCATGACAATGGCTGACCGTATTGTTGTTCTAAACGGTGGCCGGGTTGAACAGTTCGGAACGCCGATGGAACTATACCATCATCCGGCAACGAAGTTCGTGGCCTCATTCATCGGCCAGCCAAATATGAACCTGATTCCCGCCAAGGTGCTTGAAGCGGGGGCAGGCGACATAACGGTCGAACTGGATGGCGGCGCGAAAATGACCCTGCCGGTCGAATCCCAGGGCGGCATTGTCGGCAGCAAAGTAGAGGTTGGCATCCGTCCCGAGGATGTCTCATTGGCTGATGAGGGCCTGCGTGTTGGTGTCCGGGTGCTGGAACGGCTGGGTGGTGCGTCGATCACCTATGGCACAATCGGGAACGGCACGCGGTTCTGCGCATCGCTTCCGGGCAACGCCCCGGTGCAGGAAGGCAAGGATATGACCCTTGCCGTTGATCCAGCCGCCTGCCACGTTTTTGACGCCAATGGTGATGTTTTGCGCCGTCAATCTGCGCCTGCTTTGGTTGCCTGATATGCGGGTTGTGACAGCAGGTGCCGGGCTGCGCGCGGGCCATGTTCTTTCGATCCTGAAAGAGGCCATGCCAGAGGTGGAGTTCGTTGGGTATTACGACCCCGCGCCGAGCTTTCTGCATATGATTGGCGACGATACGCCGCGCTATGCTGATGTGCCAACCATGCTGGCTGATGCGAAACCTGATCTGTTTTTCGTAGGTTCGCCCAACAGTTTCCACCTGGAACATATCAAACTGGGTTTGGCCGCAGGTGTTCAGATGTTCACCGAGAAACCCGTTGTGACGACCAAAGAAGATACCATGGAGCTGGCCGCGTTGCTGGCCGAACATGGCACCGACCGTGTGATGGTCGGCCTTGTTCTGCGCTATTCGCAGCATATGGTGGATCTGCGCAAGGTGCTGGATCAGCTTGGCCCGATTACATCGCTTGAGGCCAACGAACATATCGCCCCTTATCACGGCGCGTTTTTCATGCGCGACTGGCGTCGCATGATCAAATGGTCGGGTGGTTTCATGCTCGAAAAATGCTGCCACGACATCGATATCTACAATATGGTCTGCCACTCACGGCCGCGGCGGGTGGCAAGCTTTGGTGGGCGCAAGTCCTTCCTGCCAGAGTTTGCCCCCACGCTGAATTCCGAGAATGAGATCATGCACCGCAAGCCAAGCGTGTGGGAAAGCGTGGATGATCCGTTCCGCTCCGATGGTGATATCATCGATTATCAGACGGCGGTCCTGCAATATGAAAACGGGGCGAGCCTGTCTTTTCACACCAATCTGAACGTCCCGGATGAGCATCGCCGGTTTTGCGTGATGGGTGCGCTGGGCATGGCCGAAGGTGATTTCGTGCGCGGCTTCCTGAAGGTTACGGCCCGCGATGGATCAACATTGGCTGACCATGATTATACCAAGATGGAGGCCAGCAAGGCGTCGGCCCATTATGGTGCCGATCACATGATGGTGGGTGATATCGCGGCCTATCTGCGGGGCGAGACGGGCAGTCTGCCCGTGGGTGTTACCGACGCCTTGGAGGCCGGGCTGGCCGCCATGGCGATTGATGAGGCAAGGATCACCGGGCGTGTCGTTGATCTGACGGACACGTGGAAAGAATTTGACAGCTATGGATTGCGCGCATGACAGTTTCTGACACTCACCCTGGACGTTTGATGGCTGCGGAATCTGCTGCCGCGATGGATGTGTTTTGCCGCGCCGTGCAGCAGGATGTTGATGGTGCGGCTCTAGCGGCAGTGCGCGCGATTTATACCATTGCACGTGGGTCGTCAGATGCTGCTGCGAATATCCTGTCTTATGAATTCATGCGTGCCCTGCAGGTGCCGATGACATCGCTGCCGCCTTCTGTCTTTTCGCTGGGGCAGGGCGTTGCGATGCAGGATGCCGCCGCCCTTGTCGTCAGCCAGTCAGGCGCAAGCGATGATCTGGTTCGATCCGCGAAAGGTGCTGTCGGTGCGGGTGGCACCGTATTCGCCATTACCAACCAACCAGACAGCCCGGTTGAACAGGTTGCCGAACTGACGGTCCCGATTGGTGCTGGCGAAGAACTTGCGGTGCCCGCCACGAAGACGGTCATCGGGGCCATTGCGGCCGGTATGGCGCTGCTGTCATCGGTGCAACCCGCTTATCGTGAAGGTGCTGTTGCTGCGGCCAAGACGCTGGATGGTTTGTCCATGCAACATCCTGATGCTTCTGCGATCCAGCAGGCTCTGTTGCGGGCGCGCAATGTCTATGTCATCGGGCGTGATACAGGCTATGGCGCAGCGCAGGAGGTGGCGCTGAAGCTGAAGGAATGCTGCGCCATCCATGCGGAGGCCTATTCCAGCTCGGAGGTTTTGCATGGCCCTGTCCAATTGGCGACAAATCCGCTGATGGTTTTGATCCTGGATACCGGGTCGGAAGTTGTGCAGGACAGCCTTGATCAGGCGGAGGCCCGTTTTCGCGCGATTGATTGTGATGTGCAGCGTATTCGCCCGGCGGATATTGGTGCCGCTGATCTGGTTCCTGCAGCGGCCGCGGCCGTCTTACTGGCGATGATGTATCCGATCATCTTGAACACTGCGTTGGCCTTGGGGTTGAATCCCGATCAGCCTGAAACCCTGTCGAAAGTGACCCGGACAACATGAGCGATCACCTCACAAAATGGGCGACTTGGCGAGAATTGAACCAACAACCCGATATCTGGCGCGACTGGGGGCAGGCGCTGGATGTGGCCCGGTTGCGCGCTTGGATTGCAGCACAGGATGTCGATTGCGTCTGGTTCTGCGGGGCGGGCACAAGCGCCTATATCGGCGATATCGTTGCCGCCTGGGTGCCGGGTGCCCGGTCTGTGCCCTCAACCGATCTGGTCGCTGATCCGGCCCGCTTGCTGAAAGGCACGCGTCCGCTGGTCGTCAGCTTTGGTCGCTCTGGCAATAGTGCAGAGACGATTGGCACGCTGGATGCGCTGGATGCGCTTGCCCCGGACGCCCCGCGCCTGAACATCACCTGCAACAAGGATAGCGCGCTGGCAACCCGCCCGTCATCCGCGCCGACCGAGGTGATCATCTTGCCCGATGCCACCCATGATGCGGGTTTCGCGATGACGTCGAGCTTTTCGACGATGTTGCTGACTGCGTTGGCCTTGTTTGATGAGCCTTGCGATTTTGCGGCCCTTTGCGATGCATTGGCAGCCCAACTGGAGGCGATTTTACCTGATTTGCAGGCAGGTCCAGTGCCGGGCAGGGCGGTTTACGTGGGTTCCGGCCCACTCGCCTTTGCCGCGCGCGAGGCCGCGTTGAAGGTGATGGAACTGTCCGCTGGCCAGATCCCGGCCCTTTGGGACAGCAGCCTGGGCTTTCGCCATGGTCCGAAATCCTTTGTCACCGATGAGACGGTGGTGACCGTGTTTACCAGTCCTGACGCGCCGACCAGCGATTATGACGCCGATCTGGTGGCGGAGTTGCGTGCACAGTTTCCCGGTGCCCGTGTCATAGCCGCAGGTCCCGACGCCGATATCGCCATTCCGATGCCATTCGGCCCGGCCTGGGCCGCCCCGCTTTGTGTTGCGATTGCGCAGGTCAGTGGCGTCGTCTGGTCGGATGCGATGGGCCTGAATGTGGATGATCCCTTTGTGGGTAAAGGTACGCTCAGCCGTGTCGTTGCGGGTGTGAAGCTTTATCCGGTGGCGTCATGAAGGCCGCTGGGATTGATCTGGGAGGGACGAAGATTGAGGTGCAGTTGTTTGACGATGACTGGCACCCCGTCATGCGTCAGCGCCGGGATACCCCAAGCAACTACGATGCCCTTGTGGCTGCCATTGCCGATCAGATCAAATGGGCCGAGGCACAAGCTGGTAGCCCGATGCCGGTTGGAATTGGTGCTGCGGGTCTGGTTAATCCGGAAACGGGCCTCGCCCTGACCGCCAATCTGGCAGCAACCGGCAAGCCCTTTCCGGCGGATCTTGCTGCAGCGGTTGGCAGACCGGTGACATATGTCAATGACTGCCGCGCCCTGGCCCTGTCCGAGGCGGTGTTTGGTCTTGGTGCAGGGCACCGCACGGTCATGGCCCTGGTGTTGGGCACCGGTGTCGGCGGTGGCATCGTGGTGGACAAATCCATTCTGCAGGGGCCAACCCTGACGGGGGGCGAATTTGGCCATACATCGGCCCCGGCGCATCTGGTTGTCGAACATGACCTGCCGATCTGGCGTTGCGGTTGTGGCCGCTTGGGCTGTATCGAGACCTATGTTGCCGGCCCCGGTTTGAGCCGGTTGGCGGCCCATATGACGGGACAGACCGTCACCCCGCCGCAAATTGCGGCCCGTCGTCATGAAGATATGGCCAAGGTCTGGCAGGTCTGGTGCGCATTATGTGCTGATATGTTGCATAGCCTGACTTTGACTGTTGATCCTGATCTGATCGTCTTGGGCGGCGGCTTGAGCCAGATCGATACGGTTGTTGCTGATCTGACCATAGCAGCGCGCGACGCCCAGATCGGGGATTTTGGTGTGGTTCCCATCGCAGTGGCCCAAGGCGGTGACACAAGCGGCGCCCGCGGTGCGGCCTATGCGGCCTGGTCCGACAACCCGCACAGCAAATTTGCCAAGGATGAGATATGAGCCAGTTCTGGATCACCGCTGATCGCATTTTTGATGGCCAATCGTTGTTGGATGGCGTGGCCTTGCGCATTGCTGATGGGATCGTCACTGAAATTGGCCCGGTTCCTGCTGATGCGACCCGGATCAAGGGTTGCCTGACCCCAGGATATGTTGATTTGCAGGTCAATGGTGGCGGCGGCGTCTTGTTGAACACTACACCCACCCGCGATGGTATGGCTCAGATTGCCGCAGCGCACAGGCGTTTTGGTACCGTGGCAGTGATGCCCACCGTGATCACCGATCACCCGGATGTGTTGGATCATGCGGCAGATGCCGCGATTGCCGCCCAAGCGGATCGGGGGATTGTCGGGCTGCATATTGAGGGACCTCATATTGCGAAGGTCCGTCGTGGGACACATGATGGCGCGTTTATCCGCCCCTTGGATGACCGCACCATGCAGGTGGTCGCCCGTTTGCGCCGGGCAAGCGTTCCGGTGATGATTACATTGGCGCCCGAGGCCGCCAGCCTTGAGAAAATCACTGCCCTGGCGGACTTGGGCGCAGTTGTTTCCATCGGTCATACGGACGCCACAGCCGAACAGGTGGAAGCGGCCATTGCCGCCGGTGTCTCTTGCGCGACGCATCTGTTCAATGCCATGTCGCCGATGGCCACCCGCGCCGCAGGAACAGCCGGTGCCGTTCTGAACGCCGAGATTTACGCGGGCATCATTTGCGACGGTCATCACGTGGATGACCGCATGATCCAACTGGCCTTGCGTGGTCGCCCTGTGCCGGATCGGTTGTTTCTGGTCTCGGACGCCATGTCGACCGTCGGGGGGCCGGATCATTTTGATCTCTACGGCCAACCTGTCCATCTTGAGAACGGCAAGTTGATCAATAAAGAAGGCGGGCTTGCCGGTGCGCATGTTACGCAGGCGGAGGGGGTACAGCGCCTTGTCCAGGTGCTGGGTCTTGACCATGAACAAGCCTTGCGCATGGCAATCACGACACCCGCGATGGCGATTTGCCAACCAAAACTGGCAGAACTGATTGGCCGCTCCTTGGATGACATTCTGCATTTGGCTGATGATATGCAGGTTCTTGGTAACGTTGCCGATAGGGTATCAGGGCCGACGACTGTCGATGCCGCAGAATAGTTCCTTTAGCCTGGAGGTCTGCGTTGAGAGCGCCGCCGGTCTTTTGACCTGTGAAGGGCGTGCCGACAGGATTGAGCTTTGCAGTGCGCTTGCCCTTGGTGGCTTGACACCGGGCCCCGGCCTGATCCGCCAGGCCCAAAGCAGCACCGTGCCTGTGCACGTGCTGATCCGGCCGCGCCCGGGTAACTTTACCTATGATCATCATGACCTTACCGCCGCAATCAAGGATATCTGCTTTGTGCGCCAATGTGGTCTTGCTGGCGTTGTAATAGGTGCTGCGCGTGGCGGGCGCCTTGATCTTCCGGCGATCCGTAACATGATCGATGCGGCGGATGGCCTGCACGTCACCTTGCACCGGGTTGTTGATATTCTGCCAGATCCGTTATTGATCATCGATCAGGCTTTTGCGCTGGGTGTCGGACGGATCCTGACATCTGGTGGGGCAGAACATGCGCTGGATGGCATTGCCCGATTGTCCGATATGCAAAGAACTGCCGCTGGCCAGGTCGAAATTATGGCGGGGTCCGGGATCACAGCAATGAATGTTGCACAGATCGCGAGATCCACCGGCATCACATCATTTCACGCCTCCTGTGTGTCTGTTTCAGGACACGGTGATGATCAGGACGGATTTGGCTTTGGGCAGCAACGCGTCACCGATAAGCACAAGATTGACGAACTACGCGCCGCGCTGAACAGGTTGTCGGATGAATGATCGGCACTGGCGCAGGCAGATTTCCTGAGCGCTGACCGTGGACCCGGAGTTTCTTGCGATCGGCACCGCTGGTTCTGCCGGTGAAGACGCAAAAGACGTGCGATCCACTGCAACAAACGTCTGGGTGGCGTGAATGGGGCAAATGGTCGGAGATCGGTTCCCTGGCGTTCTATATTCAGTGACGCAGTCGCAACTTGGGTGCTGTCCATTCGGTCAAGGCGATGTATGTTCCCCGCAGATCACCGGTTTCGCCCGTAGCCCCTGACTTGAAAGACATCACAATGCCCAAAATTGCCAAAGAGGATCTTCGTTCGCGCCAATGGTTCGCAAATTCCGACGATCCGGAAATGACCGCGCTTTATCTGGAGCGGTATCTGAATTACGGGCTGACCCGCGAGGAATTGCAGGGGGGCAAGCCGATTATCGCGATTGCCCAGACTGGTAGTGATCTTTCGCCTTGCAACCGCCATCATATTGAACTGGCAAAGCGTGTCCGTGATGGGATTATTGCTGCTGGCGGGACCTGTATTGAGGTGCCGGTTCACCCGATCCAGGAAACAGGCAAGCGTCCGACGGCGAGCCTTGACCGCAACCTTTCATACCTGTCGCTGGTTGAATCGCTTTACGGTTATCCGATTGACGGCGTGGTGCTGACGGTTGGTTGTGACAAGACGACCCCGGCCCTTTTGATGGCCGCCGCAACCGTGAATATTCCCGCCATCGCCCTGTCGGTTGGTCCGATGCTGAACGGCTGGTGGGAAGGCGAGCGCGCCGGGTCCGGCACGGTTGTCTGGAAAGCCCGCGAGATGATGGCGCGTGGTGAGATTGATACAGAGCAATTCATGGAAATCGTTGCCTCTTCCGCCCCGTCGGTTGGCTATTGCAACACGATGGGCACGGCCACGACAATGAATTCATTGGCCGAGGCCCTGGGCATGCAACTGCCGGGCAGTGCCGCCATTCCGGCCACTTATCGCGAGCGTGGCCAGATCAGTTATGAGACGGGCAAACGCATCGTTGATATGGTCTGGGATGATGTGCGCCCGTCGGACATCATGACCCGCGAAGCCTTCGAGAATGCAATCGTGATCAACTCGGCGATTGGTGGATCGACCAATGCGCCTATTCATCTGAACGCCATTGCCGCCCATCTCGGTGTTCCGCTGGACAATGATGATTGGCAGCGACTGGGCTATCACGTTCCGCTTTTGGTCAATCTGCAACCTGCCGGAACCTATCTTGGTGAGGATTATCACCGGGCAGGTGGGGTTCCGTCGGTTGTGGCCGAACTGTTATCTGGTGATCTGCTACCACATCCGCAGGCCCTGACGGTCAATGGTCGGACCATGGAAGACAATTGCGCAGGTAAGGTGGCGTCCAATGCTGATGTGATCCGCCCGCTTGACCAGCCACTGCTGAAGGATGCCGGTTTTCTGAACCTCAAGGGCAACCTGTTTGAAAGTGCCATCATGAAGACAAGTGTGATTGGGGAGGCGTTTCGTAAGACCTATCTGTCCAATCCCGATGACCCCAACGCGTTTGAGGGCCGTGCCATCGTCTTTGACGGGCCGGAGGATTTTCACGATCGGATTGATGATCCGGCCGAGAATATCGACGAAAATTGCATTCTGTTCATGCGCGGCGCTGGTCCAAAGGGTTATCCCGGCGGAGCGGAGGTCGTGAATATGCGTGCCCCGTCTTACCTGCTGAAAAAAGGCATCGCGGCCCTGCCATGCATCGGCGATGGCCGCCAGTCGGGGACATCCGGTTCACCGTCGATCCTGAATGCATCGCCCGAGGCCGCAGATGGTGGTGGTCTGGCTCTTTTGCAGACCGGTGACCGGGTGCGCATTGATCTGGGAAAATGCACCGCTGACATGCTCGTCCCGTTGGATGAACTGGCGGATCGGGCGGCCAAACTGGCAGAGGCCGGCGGGTATCATGGCCCCGAAAGCCAGACACCCTGGCAGCAGTATTTCCGCGAATTGGTGGGGGGATTGGACAAGGGTATGACGCTGCGGGATGCGCCGGGCTATCGCGATATCGCGCGCAAGGGACATCCACGCAACAGCCACTGATTGCCCCCGGTCGCCGGATGGCACGTCTGGCATCTGTCTTTCCGATGCCTTTTTGATCTGCGACAGTGCTATGCGCTCGCAATGGCAGCCCGAGAGAGACGCTTAGGTATTACCTGCGGCCTGATGCCGTCAGCCGTCTCGAGTTCTCGAGCGGAGGGGCTGGTCAGTGATGTCGCTAACGCTTGCATGGCAAGAAACGCCGGATGCGCTGGTCCCCGATGGAAGGTTTGGTGAAGGGCAGCCAGAAGCAGCATGATCCCCAGCTTCTTTCCACTCCCCAGTGACAACACTCGTGCGTTCAGGTTTTGGTTTGAACGCTTCCGCCGTTCAGGAGATAAATCTGCGTTTGAAGAAATCTTCGAATTGCTGTGCGTAGTCGGGTGACGTCAAAGCATCGCCTGCGCTGACATCGACGGCGTCTGCGACATCTGCCGGCAATACATTACGGCGCGCAGCCAAGAGGTCGCGCATGAACGCCGGGCTGAATTCAGGGTGTGGTTGGACGGTCAATGCAGTGTTCCCATAGGCCAACATTGCATAGGCGCAGCGGTCAGACGCGCCGATTACTTTGGCACCTTGCGGTAGCCGCGTCACCTGATCCTGGTGCCACGCCATGATGCGGTCCTTGGTGCCATTGGAACGCATGTAGTCGGTTGGTCCGACCTGCCAGCCGCCCACAAATTTTTCAACTTTGCCGCCCAATGCCTGCGCCAGGATTTGATGGCCGAAACAGACACCGACGATGGGCATGTCAGCGGCAAAAGTTTTGCGCAGGAAGTCTTCAAGCGGCGCGATCCAGTCATGATCTTCATAGACCCCGAATCTGGACCCGGTGATCAGCCAACCGTCTGCGTCCGTCACCGCAGCGGGAAGAACGCCGTCCAGCACGGGATAGGTTTCGAACGTGAACCCGAGCCCGGCCAACATCTGTTTGAATAGGTCATCATAGTCGCCATGCTCTGCCCGCATTTCATCCGGCGTCCGGCCTGTCTGTAGAATTCCGATTTTCATGTGGCGTTGCCTCAATCGTGGTGGTCAAAGGCGGCTCAGGTAGTAGCGAAATTCAACCTCGGTGATGATCGAGGTCAGAACTTTTATCTCATCTTGGCGAATGGCCGTATAAATCATGTGATAATCGTCGCCGTAAAGATCCTTGGCGAATTGCGACGCCTCGAAACAGGTCACGGCGGTCTGCCAGTCATGGGTCAGCGGTTCGGCCGGTTCGGCGTCATCTTCGTCCAGCGCAGGCGGCAGGGGCGGGTCGTTTTTCAGCCCGTGCAGCATGCCGCCGAGGATTGCGGACAAGACCAGATAGGGGTTCACATCAGCGCCAGCGATACGATGCTCGAGCCGTGCGCCGGGGCCATTGACTTCGGGCAGCCGCACACCAGCGGCGCGGTTATCGACGCCCCAATCGGGGGCGGTGGGGGCAAAGCTGCCCGGCTGAAACCGCCGGAACGAATTCATGTGCGGCGCAAAGATGGCGTGCGTGTCCTGCATGGTGGTCAGCAGGCCGGCAACAGCCCTTTTCAATGTGCCCGACACTTCGTCCTCTTCCGTGGCCGCGAAGATGTTTTGACCGCTTGCGTCAAGCATGGAGGCGTGAACATGCATGCCGTTACCGGGTTCGTCGGCATAGGGTTTGGCCATAAACGTGGCCTCTAACCCGTGGGTGTTGACCACGCCAATGACCAGCCGTTTGAACAAGAGTGCGGCATCTGCGGCGCTGAGAACATCATCGGTGTGGTGAAAGTTCACCTCGAATTGGCCGGGGCCGTATTCTGCGATAAGCGTGTCGGTGGGGATGCCTTGCAGGCGGGCGGCGTCGAGAATTTCTGTCAGGATGCCCTCAAAATTGCTAAGAACTTCAAGGTCGTAATTCTGTGCGCCCGGAGACCCTTCCGGCGCCTCAGGAGCGGCTGCCGGATCGTCGCGCTTTTTGATGATGTAGAATTCAAGCTCTGTCGCGACGACCGGGAAGTAGCCCGCGTTATTACAGCGCGTGACGGTGTCTTGCAGGCGCGAGCGGGGCGACAATGGGCTGACATCGCCATTTTCGTCAACCATTTCAACCAGGAGCTGCGCCACGTTGCCCGCCGCCCATGGCACTGGCTTGAGCGTCCCCAAGACAGGCGTGATAATCCCATCTGGGTCACCGACCCAACTGCCCAAACCAGTTTCTTCGACCTCGTAGCCCATGATGTTGGGGGCATAGGTTGAGAGCGGCAGCTTGACCGCGCCTTCTGCAAATTTGGATATCTGATCGCCGGGCAGCCATTTGCCGCGCAGGACGGCGTTGATGTCGCATAACATCAATTCGATGCGTTCAGGCGCACCGTGTTTCTCGCAATAGGTCTGATACTCGACCTCAAACTCGGTCATTGTCGGAGAGCCTTCTGTTCGTCTTCTTTGTGGCGAAGGGAGCGGCGGCGCGACAACAGCGAAGCGGATATGACCCCCACGGTTACGATCCCGATCATGATGGTCGAAAGGGCGTTAATCTCGGGGCTGACGCCTAGCCGGACGGCGCTGAATATCTTGATTGGCAGCGTTGTTGACGAGGGGCCCGAGGTAAAAGACGCAATCACCAGGTCATCGAGCGACAGGGTGAAGGCCAGCAACCAGCCTGAGACCACTGCGGGCATGATGATCGGCAGCGTCACGCTGCGAAAGGCATCAAACGGCGTGCAGCCCAGATCAAGTGCGGCTTCCTCAAGGGATTTATCGAAAGTGACCAACCGCGAGGTGACGACTACCGAGACATAGCACATTGAAAAGGTCGTATGAGCCAGCGCGATTGTAACAACACCGCGGTCAAGGCCGATAGCGATGAAAAACAGCAGGAGCGCAAGGCCGGTGATGACCTCGGGCATGACAAGTGGGGCGTAGATCATGCCCGAAAACAGCCCGCGCCCGGTGAAGCGGCCCATGCGGACCATGGCGTAGGCTGCCATTGTGCCAAGGATGGTGGCGAGGGTGGAGGACCATAAACCGACTTTCAGCGTGACCCATGCTGCATCAAGGAAGGCTTCGTTCTGAAGAAGCTCACCGTACCATTTGGTGGAGAAGCCTGCCCAGACAGTGACCAGCCGGGATTCGTTGAAGCTGTAGATGATCAGGATCAGCATCGGCAGGTAGAGGAATGCGAACCCTAATGTGAGTGAGGTGGCATTGAACCACGAGAAACGACCTTGGTTCATTGCTCCATCTCCCGCTGCTTTCGCTCATTGCGTTGGAATAGCATGATCGGAATGATCAGGAGGACCAGCAGGATGACGGCAACGGCGGAGGCTACGGGCCAGTCGCGGTTGGAAAAGAACTCCTCCCACAGAACTTTGCCGATCATGATCGTTTTTGATCCACCCAGCAGGGATGGGATGACAAATTCGCCGAGTGCCGGGATGAACACCAAGAAGCTACCCGCGATGACGCCCGGTTTGGACAGCGGTACCGTGACCAGCCAAAAGGCCGAAATCGCCGAGCAGCCAAGGTCTTCTGCGGCTTCCATCAGCGAGCCGTCCATTTTCTCCAAGGCTGCATAGATCGGCAGGATCATGAACGGCAGATACGTGTAGACGATGCCGATGTAGACCGCCCAGTTTGTATTCAGGATCGTCAGTGGTGTTGCGATCAAGCCGATCCAGAGCAGGAATTGATTAAGCAAGCCTTCCTGGCTGAGGATGCCCATCCACGCGTAGACACGGATCAGGAAGCTGGTCCAGAACGGCAAGATCACCAGCATCATCAGGGTTGGGCGCAAGTGGCTGGGAGATTTGGCCATGGCGTAGGCAATCGGGTAGCCAACGATGAGGGTCGCGATGGTTGAGATCGTCGCTATTTTCAAGCTGGAGAGGTAGGCGACGTAGTAGAGGCTGTCTTCGGTCAGAAAGACGTAATTCTCGAAGTCAAGCTGGCTGAAATAGGATATGATCCCAGACCAGCCATCAGACCAGTCGAGCTTAGGTGTGTAGGGGGGGATTGCGAGGGCCGTGTCGGAAAGTGAGATTTTCAGCACAATTCCGAAAGGGATCAGGAACAGGACCAACAGCCATGCGTAGGGAACGAAGATCAGGAATTTGCGACGCAGATCCATTGCCAGCCCCTAGGTTGTCAGGATGAGGCCGGCGGTGTCTGTCCACGACAGCCACACCTCATCTTCCCACGTAAATCTGCGCCGGGCGACTCGCCTCGTGTTGGTGGCCTGCGCTTTGACGATGTCGCCGGACGGCAGCTCGACGTGATAGGTCGAGATGTTGCCCAGATAGGCGATGTCCAATATCTTGCCGCTTACCGCATTTGCCATATCTTCCGGGCGCTCCGCTGAAATGGCGACTTTCTCGGGGCGGATCGCGAAGGTGACATCCGCGCCATCTGGACATGGTGTGGCGGAGGTGGCGAGGATGGGGGCCTGACCCTCTGCCCAATGAATTTCGCTTTGTTCCCCGGCGACATGATACGCTTTGCCCTTGATCAGGTTTATGTCCCCGATGAAATCGGCGACATAAACCGAATTTGGGCTTTCGTAGATACGGTCGGGGGTAGAGACCTGAACGATGCGGCCCTGATCCATCACGGCAACCCGGCTGGCGACGGTCATTGCCTCTTCCTGGTCATGGGTCACGATGACGAAAGTTGTCCCGGTTTTCTCTTGGATGTCCATCAGTTCAAACTGCGTGTCATTGCGCAGTTTTTTATCAAGCGCGCCAAGCGGTTCATCGAGCAACAGCAATTTCGGGGCCTTTGCAAGTGAGCGGGCAAGCGCCACACGCTGACGCTGGCCACCAGAAATCTGGTGTGGTTTGCGTTTGGCAAAGGGCATCAGTTGCGTAAGACGCAGCATCTCTTCAACTCGGCCCGGAATATCCGCTTTGGGCATATTGGAGCGACGCAAGCCAAAGGCAATGTTTTCAAAGACAGTGAGATGGGGAAACAGCGCGTAGGATTGAAACATCATATTCACCGCGCGTTTGTTGGGGGGCACAGCAGCAATATCTTTGTTGTCCAGCAAGATGCTCCCTTCGGTTGGTGTCTCAAACCCGGCAAGCATCCGCATCAGGGTCGTCTTGCCGCAGCCGGAAGGGCCCAGCAAGGCAAAAAATTCCTTGCGGTAGATATCCAGCGTCAGATCTTCGATTGCGGTGAATGATCCAAAGCGTTTTGTGACATTCTTAAACTGGATGATCGGCTGCTCATTTGGCTCATCCCAAGGTTCAAAGACCGTCTTTTTCTGCTGTTGTGTCATGGTGGCCCCATCGGCATGAACAAAAACCCCGCGCCACATGTGCGGCGTGGGGTGATAGGTTGATCAGGTGCCGGATTTGATCCGGGTCCACAGGCGCGTCACCACACGCTGAACACGTTGGTCGTAAGGCGTTGTCGTGTAAAGATTTTCCAGCGTTGCCGCATCAGGGTAAATCGCGGGATCGCCGATCACGTCCTCCACCAGCAGGTCCTGAGACGCCAGATTGCCATTGGCGTAATTCACGTAATTTGACGCATCAGCCATGTTCTGGGCGTCCAGCATGAAGTTCAGGAAAGTATGGGCACCCGTCGGGTTCGGTGCGTCAACCGGGATCGCCATTTGGTCAAACCACATCAACGCACCCTCGATCGGGGCGTTATAGGCGATTTCAACGCCGTTGTCGGCATCTGCCGCGCGGTCGCGGGCTTGCAGGATATCGCCGGACCAGCCAAAGGCCACGCAGATATCACCATTAGCCAGCGCGTTGATATACTCAGAGCTGTGGAACTTGGTGATATGCGGACGTACGGCGGCCAGAACGGGCTCGACCAATGCGATCACATCAGGATCCTGGCTGTCAGGGTTTTCGCCCAGATATTTCAGCGCGGCCGGGATCATTTCTGCCGGGGCATCGAGGAAATAGACGCCACATGCCGCCAGCTTTTCCATGTTCGCGGGGTTGAAGACCAGATCAAGCGAATTGATCGGGGCGTCGGCGCCAAGGATTTCGGCGACCTGACCCACATTTACACCAAGGCCGGTTGTGCCCCACATGTAGTTGATCGAATAGGCGTTGCCTTCGTCGTATTGCGCGGTGCGGTCAAGAATAACGTCCCAGCGATTTCCGGCGTTTGGCAGCTGTGCCATGTCGAGCGTCTGGAAGGCCCCGGCGCTGATCTGGCGCTGTAGGAATGTCCCTGATGGTACAACCACGTCATACCCAGAACCGCCGGCCAGCATTTTTGTTTCCAAAACTTCGTTTGAATCGAAAACGTCGTAGATCAGTTTGATTCCGGTTTCTGTTTCAAATTTCTCAAGCAGCGCCTCGTCGATGTAGTCTGACCAGTTGTAGACACGCACTTCTTCCGCGGCGGCCGCGGCAGCTGTCAAAGTGGCCACGACAGCAAGCCCAAATTTCATTGTACTGTTTTTCATTTCTCTCTCCCGTTGCAGGAAGTGCATTAAACTTCCCAGCCAGATAATATGATCATATTTTTTTCAAAAGCAATAGCTACATAAATGCTTCACAAACGTGTAACAAGACATGGTATGAGGAGGATAGAAATGGCATTGCTTTCGAACGACCAGCGCAGTCATCCGGCGAGTCCAACCAATCCGCCTGCTCATCAGGTTGTCTATCGGCAGATTCGCGAGTTGGTGCTTTATGGCGAATTGGTTCCCGGTCAGGCGATCACGATTCAAGGCCTGGCCGGCTTGATAGGGTCAGGCATTACGCCAGTACGCGAAGCCATTCGCCGATTGACCGCGGAGGGGGCGCTGATTGCCACAGACAACCGCCGCGTTTCAGTCCCGGAGCTGAGCGCAAAATTGCTGGAAGAGCTTTCATTCGCAAGGCTTTCCATAGAACCCCACTTGGCAAAACTTGCGGCACAGCGGATCACACCTGCACAAATTGATGCGCTTGAGCAAATTGATCTGTTACTTGATGAAGCGATTGAAGGGGGTGATGTGCATGGCTATCTGCACCTCAACTATAGGTTCCATCGCACGCTCTACAGCCACTCGGACACCGAAATATTACTAGCGATGGCTGATTCACTCTGGCTTCGTGCTGGTCCGTCGTTGCGCGTGATCTGTGGTAGGTACGGCACCTTGAATCTGCCTGACATGCATGAGGAAGCTGTGGCCGCAATGCGTGAGAATGACCCCGATGCGGTGGCCCGCGCGATTCATCAAGATATTGAGCAAGGGCATCATCAGATCGCGCGCGCGCTCGTTGAGGGGTAATTTGATCAAACGTTGTTGACAAGAAATAATTTGATCATATTGTTTCCCCAAGCACGGCAGAGCGCGTTTGGCAATCCCGCCTGACGCGGCCCGTGACCGCAATTCTGGTGAAGTCATGTCTGCTAACGCGCAAAACCACTGGTCGAAATCTTTGCCGAGCGCATTCCTTGAGTACCAAAGCGGCAATCGCATTGATGAGGTAGAGTGCATTATTCCCGACATCGCTGGCATGTCGCGGGGAAAGTCGATGCCGCTTGTGAAATTTCATCCTGACGATACGTTATTTCTGCCAATCTCGTTGTTTTACCAGACAATTACTGGCGAATATGTTGATCTGCCGGAGATCGTGAACCAGTGGATGGAATCTGACATTGTATTGAGGCCGGATATGTCTACGGCTTCGGCCGTGCCGTGGGCGGAAGATGTGTCGCTGCAAGTTATCGCGGACCTTGAGACGCTGGAGGGTGAAGAACTGCCCATAGCGCCACGCAATGTTTTGAAGCGGGTTCTGCAGCGGTATAAGGACAAAGGATGGCAGCCGATCGTGGCGCCGGAATTGGAATTCTTCCTGACCAAGCCCAATCTGGATCCCAATGAGCCGATTGAGCCACCGGTTGGCCGGACAGGTCGTCGCGGGGCGGGCCGCCAGTCTTATTCGATGGTGGCCGTGGACGAATATGGCCCGGTGATCGACACGATCTATGATTTCGCCGAGGCGCAGGGGCTGGCGATTGATGCGTTGATCCAAGAGGGTGGCGCGGGACAGATCGAGATCAACCTGATGCACGGCGACCCCCTGTGGCTGGCGGATCAGGTGTTCTATTTCAA
The DNA here is from genome assembly GCA_947500055.1 of uncultured Paracoccaceae bacterium. Lineage (GTDB taxonomy): Bacteria > Pseudomonadota > Alphaproteobacteria > Rhodobacterales > Rhodobacteraceae > Yoonia. The sequence continues at coordinate 50,851 of CANMQO010000002.1, read as the reverse complement.
ACGTGCCATCCGCGAGGCGGCGTTGCGGCATGGATCATTTGCCACGTTTATGGCCAAGCCAATGCGCGACGAGCCAGGCAGCGCGATGCATATCCACCAAAGTGTGGTCGATGCAAAAACGGGGCGAAATATATTCTCGAACGCTGACGGGTCGGAAACGGATGCGTTTCGGCACTTTATCGGCGGTTCGCAAAGGCACATCCGCACGTCTGTGCCGCTGATCGCACCTTTTGTGAATTCATACCGCCGCTTTACAGCCGGGATGAGTGCGCCGGTTAATCTGGAATGGGGATCGAACAACCGGACAACAGGGCTGCGCATTCCCAATTCCGGTCCGTCGGCCCGCCGGGTGGAAAACCGTGTGATTGGGATCGACAGCAATTGTTATCTTGCGATCGCAAGCTCGCTGGCTTGTGGGTACTTGGGCATGGTCAACAAAGTAGAGCCCAGCCCTGCGGCCACGGGCGAGGTTTATGAAGAGGGTGCCGTGTTGCCCCGCAACCTGACAGAAGCGATGGACGGCTTTGAGGCGGACACCGCCCTGCGGGAGGTATTGGGCGAGGAGTTTTGCCAACTTTACGGTGCGATCAAACACGCTGAGCTTATTGAATTTGAGCGGGAAATTTCCCCCTGGGAACGCCAACACCTGCTTTTGAACGTCTGATACGAAGGATGCCGCAATGAATATCATTTCCAACCATATGCCGACGGCTGAGCTGCAAGCGCTTGACGCCGCACACCACATGCATCCGTTTACGGATAATGCCGCCTTGGCCAAGAAGGGCGTGCGGATTATCACCCGCGCCAATGGTGTAACACTGACCGACTCTCAGGGGCATGAGATCCTTGACGCGATGGCGGGTCTGTGGTGCGTGAACATCGGTTATGGGCGCAAGGAACTGGCCGATGTGGCATCGCGTCAGATGATGGAATTGCCATACTACAACACGTTCTTTCAAACCTCGCACGTGCCGGCAATTGCCCTGTCGGCCAAGCTGGCCGAACTTGCGCCCGGCGATTTGAATCATGTGTTCTATGCGGGGTCCGGGTCAGAGGCGAATGACACGAATATTCGCCTGGTGCGGCACTATTGGGCGGCCAAGGGCAAGCCGGACAAAAAAATCATCATCAGTCGAAAGAACGGCTATCACGGCTCGACCTTGGGTGGGGCCAGCTTGGGTGGCATGACTGCGATGCACGCTCAGGGCGGGTTGCCGATCCCCAATATTCACCACATCGACCAGCCCGATTGGTATGCGGAGGGTGGTGACCTGTCTCCTGATGAATTTGGCCTGGAACGCGCACGCCAACTCGAACAGGCGATCCATGATTTGGGCGAGGACAAGGTCGCGGCCTTCATTGCCGAGCCGGTGCAAGGTGCGGGCGGTGTCATCATCCCGCCTGCGACCTATTGGCCGGAGATTCAGCGGATTTGCGACGCGCATGATATTCTGCTGATTGCAGATGAGGTGATCTGCGGATTTGGGCGGACGGGCGAATGGTTCGGCTCTCGGACCTTTGGGATACGGCCTGATATCATGACCATCGCCAAGGGTTTAAGCTCTGGCTATGCGCCGATTGGTGGGTCCATCGTGTGCGATGAGGTCGCCAATGTCGTGGCCTCGGCGGGTGATTTCAACCACGGATACACCTATTCGGGCCATCCGGTTGCGGCAGCGGTAGCACTGGAAAACCTGCGCATCATTCAGGAAGAAAAGATCGTCGAGACGGTGCAAAATGACACCGCACCTTATCTTGCAAACGCATGGTCGACGCTGGCCGATCATCCTTTGGTGGCCGAGGCGAAAACGGTTGGCATGATGGGAACGCTGGCGATGTCGCCGGACGTAGCCTCGCGCGCGGCATTTGCTTCCGCGGCAGGCACGGTGGGCCTGATTTGCCGAACGCATTGTTTTGATAACGGGCTGGTGATGCGGCACGTGGGCGACCGGATGATCATCGCTCCGCCCTTGGTGATAGGGAAATCAGACATTGATTTGTTGATTGAACGTGCCCGCACGGCGCTTGATCTGACCTATACCGAAGTTCAAAACGAGGGGCTGTACAAGGCAGCCTAGGGCCCGTCGCATGGACATCTTGACCATCAATGACGCGCCGGGGAAATACCCGGCCTCCTACTATGCCGCGACCGCCACGCCGTTGTCGCCGTTTGAGGCGGCGGCGGGGACGATCCGCTGTGACGTGTGCGTTATTGGCGGCGGGTATTCGGGGCTGTCGGCGGCGCTGCACTTGGCGCAGGCGGGCTATGACGTGGTACTTTTGGAAGCGCAGCGCGTGGGCTTCGGCGCGTCCGGTCGCAACGGCGGTCAGGTGGGCACCGGTCAGCGGGTGGATCAAGAGGACCTTGAGGCCATGGTGGGGCTGGAGCGCGCGCGTGGGCTTTGGGATATTGGCTTGGAATCGGTGCAACTCGTGCGTGATCTCATTGCCGATCACCAGATGGATTGCGGTTTTGCCGATGGGATCATTCACGCCGATCACCGAGCAAGGATCGTGCCGCACAGCCACGCCTATGCGGAGCGGCTACGCGAGGCTTATGGCTACGACAAGATCCGCGCTTTGAGCCGGGAAGAGACCCGGCATCTGGTTGGCTCGCCCGCTTATTACGGCGGCACATTGGATATGGGTGGCGGTCACACGCATCCGCTGCGCTTTGCGCTGGGTTTGGCGCGGGCGGCGCGGGATGCGGGCGTGCGAATTTTCGAACGCTCGAAAGTGACGGGTGTCAGTGCCGCACCGTGCCGGGTGACGACAGAATCGGCCGAGGTTTCGGCCAGTCATATTGTTCTGTGTTGCAACGGGTATCTGGGCGGTCTTCATGGTGAGGTGGCTTCGCGGGTGATGCCGATCAACAACTACATCGTGGCCACCAAGCCGCTGTCAACGGCGGTCGCACGGGATCTGATCCGCGAGAACCACGCCGTCGCGGACAGCAAATTCGTGGTGAACTACTTCCGGCTGTCGGATGACAAACGCATGTTGTTTGGCGGCACAGAGAGTTACAGCTACAAGTTTCCAACGGATATCGCCGCCAAGGTGCGCAAACCGATGGCGCAGATTTATCCGCAACTGGCCGATGTCCAGATTGACTATGCCTGGGGCGGGACGCTGGGCATCACGATGAATCGGATGCCGCATTTCGCGCGCCTCGCGGGCAATGTCATCAGCATCAGCGGCTATTCCGGCCACGGCGTTGCGATGGCAACTTTGGGCGGCAAACTCGCAGCCCTTACGATTGCGGGACAGGCGGAAAAGTTCGATTTGATGGCCGCAGTGCCCACCCCGCGCTTCCCTGGCGGGATGGCATTGCGCTGGCCGCTGCTGGCGCTTGGAATGCTTTGGTTCTCGCTCCGCGACAAACTGTGACCTTGATGGGAGGCTCTCATGCCGATGTTGGACAAACGATCTTTCTACATCAACGGTGCGTGGGTTTCCCCGCACACACCTAACGACCACGACGTCATTAACCCTGCCAACGAACAGGCTTTTGCCACGATCTCGATGGGCAACACGTCTGATGTGGACATGGCCGTGAAGGCAGCCCGTGCGGCGTTTGACACCTATTCGCGCACGTCAAAGGAGGATCGGATCGATTTGCTGGAGCGTATCCGCGTTGTCTATGAACGTCGGATCGACGAATTCGCCGCCATTATGACCCAGGAGGTCGGTGCCCCTGCAACTTTGTCACGTAACGCACAGGCGCAGGTTGGTCTGGGCCATCTGGATGGGGTTCTATCGGCGCTTCGCGCCACCGAGTTTCGCGAAACCGCGCCTAACGGCGATACAATTCAGCGCGAGGCCATAGGTGTCTGTGGCCTGATCACGCCTTGGAACTGGCCGATAAATCAGATCGTCCTGAAGGTGCTGCCGGCATTGGCCGCTGGCTGCGCGATGGTGCTAAAACCGTCTGAGCTCACTCCGCTGAGCGCGATGCTTTATGCGGAAGTACTGGATGAGGCAGGTGTTCCTGCGGGTGTATTCAACCTCATCAACGGCGAGGGCCCCGTGGTCGGCGCACATTTGTCCCAACATCCGGACGTCGATATGATGTCTTTCACCGGATCAACACGGGGTGGCACGGCCGTGGCCCGCGATGCGGCCGGAACGGTCAAACGGGTGGCGCTCGAGCTTGGCGGAAAATCCCCAAATATCATTTTCGCTGACACCAACCTTGAACAGGTTGTCGCCGCAGGTGTCCGCCATTGTTTTCAGAACACCGGCCAGTCTTGCAATGCCCCGACGCGGATGCTGGTGGAACGCTCATGTTATGACAAGGCGGTGGCCATCGCGCGCGACACCGCGAATGCCCAAGCGGTGGACGACCCGACCAAACCCGGCAAACATATTGGACCTCTGGTCAGCCAACTGCAATTCGACCGGGTTCAGTCGATGATACAAGTTGGGATTGATGATGGTGCCACATTGCTGGCAGGTGGCCTGGGCCGTCCTGAAGGTTTTGAGATCGGATACTACGCTCGCCCGACCGTATTTTCGGACGTCACCAACGACATGCGCATCGCACAAGAAGAGGTCTTTGGACCAGTTCTGCTAATGATTCCGTTCGACGACGAGGCTGATGCGGTCTCAATCGCGAACGACACGCCCTATGGGTTGGCGGCCTACGTTCAGAGTAAAGACCTGTCCCGCGCCGATAGGGTCGCAAATGCGCTGCGCGCAGGGATGGTTCATATCAACGGTTCAGATATCGGCTGGGGCAGCCCCTTTGGCGGCTACAAGATGTCTGGCCTGGGCCGCGAAGGCGGGGCGCACGGGATGGAGGATTTTGTCGAGATCAAGGCCATCTCTCGTCCTTGAAAGGCCGACCGCCCATATACTGGGTGGACGCCGGGACCGGTATTCCCATTGGATCAATGCAGTTGCGGTAATCTCAGTGCGGGCCGTCGGACTTCATGTTGCATCGTTTGAAAGCGGTCCGGAAAGGGTCAGCTCATGGGGATCCACATGTCAGTCGGACTGATCGTTCCGGCGCTGGCCGCAGCACGGGCAGTTCTCTGAAGGGTTTCCCGAGCCGGCAGGCACAATCACCCTCTTTCAGTACCGCCTTTCCCGTTTCGTTCATATCTTCTTGTTGGTCAGCACCATTTTCATGCCAATATCGGGTATCATCATGTCATTGCCAGGCGGCAATCCCAGATTCAATCCTAATGAACCATCGATGCGGGGGTCACATCATACATGAGCTGGGCAGCAAACCTTCGATCGCCGCAGTGTTGCTGCATGTTGCCGGTGGCATTAAGCATCATCAGGTCGACAACGATGCAACGCTCATGCGAATGGTTAGTCAATGATGATTTTGGCTATTCACCCCTTAGCAGATTGAGACTTGGTGAAGCTTCGTGGTGCGTCAGGCCTTTGGTAAGCTCTCCGTCTAGGAAAAAGCAGCTACGCGCGCACGGTGCAGCAGGGTTGATACAGGCTCGGAGCAGGTTTGGTAGTGAGGTACAATCCGACTGACCGGAAAGCGGACATTTACGCCAAGTGCAGCATCCGGCATTTTGGGCTCGCAGCCGATATTGCGTCGCTCAATGACGTGAAGATCCGTATTAGCCCGCGTTCTGCCGTTCCAGATAGGTCCGCAGCTCTTCGGTTTCGTGTCGTGCTTCGCGCAGTCCGTCCATGGCGGCGCGCAGTTCTGCCTCTGTCTGGCTGAGCTGGTTTGTCATCTCGGCCTCGCGTTGTTGCAGATAGGTGATCGCCTGATCGCGGGTTTCTTCGGCCTCGTGCAGCGCCTGCGCCATCTTGTCCAACTCGTCCACTTCGGATTTGGTCACCCGTGTGAACCGGTTGACCAGCCAACTGGCGAACCAGCCCAACATGAAAGCCACAAAGAGAATGACGGCAGTTGCGATGATGAATTCGTTTCTGTTCAACGTCTTGGCCTTATCTATTCGTTTGTACTGTCGCTGCTGTCTTCTGCGGGCGTTTCTTGCGGTGTTGTGTTTTCGACCGCCTCTGCGGCAATCGCGTCCAGCGTGCTGGTTTCTTCCACGACGGGTTCCGGCACGATGAGGCTGAATTCGATCCGTCTGTTGGCCTCGCGCCCTTCTTCGCTATCATTATCCGCAATCGGGTCCGCTTCACCATAGCCGATGGCCGTGAATGTGCCCACGGGAACTCGACGCGACCGCAAAGCCGTCAGAACGGATTCCGCACGTTGTTGTGACAGGTTCAGGTTCATTTCCTCACGCCCCTGGCTGTCAGTATACCCGGCAACCCTGATCCGCAAATCGCCGCAGCGTTTGAGGATCTCGGCGATGTCATCCACCACAGCCAGCGCGTTGGCCGAGATGTCGGCAGAGCTGGGGTCAAAGGTGATTTTGCGGTTCTCGGTCACGATCTTGATTTGTTCGACGCATTCTTCGGGTGTCGGCAGCCCGGCAATAGGATCGAGTTGTTCGACATAGGTCACGTCGATTTCGAATTTTGCGCCTTGGCCCAATTTGTCGATCAATAGCCGGGAAATGGCGGCGGAGGCATCCTGGTTGCCTGTATTGCCCCGGATCTGGATGGTTGTGGGTTCAACGACGACAGCGCCGTTGGACAGTTCCGACAGCACCTCGATCCCGGCGAGGATGCGGACCGACCAACCGGCAGGCAGGCCCTCGGCGATGCGGGTGCCCATGGTGATCTTCTGCTCGCTGAATTTTGCGGTAGCGTAATTTTTGGCGACGGTATTGGTGATGTCGTCCGGCACCCTCCCACGCAATTGTACCTGCCCTTCGGGGCTGAGCGTGGCTGTGAATTGCGGTGGTCCTTCAGTGGACACTTCTTGTGCAACCGGCAACTCCGACGACAGCGCAAAGGCTTCTGGCAGGGCGTTTTCAAGCTCTCCAACCACGTTGTCAAAGGTGCCCTGACCGGTGCCGAGTGGAGCGACCAAAGTCACGTCCGTATCAGAAACCGTCACCGTCCCACCACCGAGTTCGCCAATCGCTGAGATGGACATGCTCACCGCCTCGGCCCAGCGGCGCGACGGGGCGCCAAGGGCGAGGGTGCAATTCGCCCGGTCGTGAAACCCGGCCTCCGATGCCGCCGTGAGGATCATTTGCATCGCCTCTTCGGTGTCGGCTGCGCAGGCGTCAAAGCGCGGCCCGGCGTCGTCAATGACAAAGCGTGTCGTGAAGGGCGAAATGACGGGGCGCGGCGCACTGATCGTGATCGCCCGGCGGACACCGTCTGGCGGGTTCCGGGCCAGCGCGGTTTCCAGCTGGCGCTTTTCTTCAGGGCTGTCCGATATCGCCTCGATCGCTACGCGCCGGGCGTTTACGGAAATCTTGGACCTTGGTAGCAGCTCCAGCGCACGCAATGCATAATTCAGCGCGCTATTCCATGTGTCGGGTTGCGGGTAATCGCCGACTTCAAGAAGGTCAGTCACCGGTTGCCCGTCCGCGATGTCGGCAATCCGGTCTGCCAGTGTTTCGCGGTCCGTTGCGGCAGGGATCAGTCCGATCAGCGACACGCCACGATCATTGCGCAGAATTTCAATGGCAAATTCCGGGGGCGCGAGAACTTCCGAATCGGCGACGGACAGGTTGTCGATGACGCGGCTTGCATCAACCATTTCGCCTGCGGCCGAAATCGCGCGGAAACGCACGGCTTCGCTTGGCGCTTCGCCCTGCAGGATAACTTGTAACCCGTCACCCAATACAGATGCCCATTCATACCCTTTATCGACAAGGGTTTCCTGCACTGCGATCACGGACCGTTCTTCGACAACGGCGACGGTTGTCCGCGCTGCCGCATAGGACCCGGCAGCGGCTGCGGCAAAGGCCACAAGGCGTATGAGAATGGCAGAAAGGCGCATCAAGTTCCGTCCGTTAGCTGTCGTCTGCATAGGCTGCTGGTTGCCGGGGATCAATCATACCAGATAGGCAATGGCAAAAAACGGCAGAGGCAGCGCGCCTGCATTGCGGTTCGATTGAAACAGTTTCAGCAGTTGCGCATTGTCTGTGGGGTCAAACCGCGACAATTGCCACGTCATGTGCCAGCCCATCGCCCACGGTCCGCCAAGTGCGATGACCAGCGAAAGCACCGACCGGTCATAACAGGCGAGAACGACCCCGGTCCCCAACAGGATCACACTGACGGTCAGGAACAGACGGAGCCATTTGCGTGAGTTGTCGCCAAACAACCGCGCGGTTGATTTCACCCCGATCAGGGCGTCATCCTCTGCATCCTGATGGGCATAGATCGTGTCGTAAAACAAGGTCCATGCGATACCGCCCAAATATAGCAGCAGGGGCGCCGGACCGATATTGTTTGTATGCGCCGCCCAGGCCAGCAGTGCCCCCCAATTGAAGGCCAGCCCCAGAAAGACCTGCGGCCACCATGTGAACCGTTTTGCAAATGGGTAGATGGCCACAGGAGCCAATGCGATGATCCCGAGCCAGATTGCCGTTTGATAGAACGAAATCAGGATGAAGAACGCCAGAACAGCCTGCAAGACCATCCAGATTGCCGCGCCCTGCACCGATACCTGTCCAGATGGAATGGGCCGCGATCGTGTCCGCGCTACCGATCCATCGATATGCCGATCGGTAATGTCATTCCATGTGCACCCCGCACCGCGCATCAGGAATGCCCCGATGGCGCAGCCGACAATTGTCCACAGGTCATGTTGGCTGCTGCTGTTTGTCGCCAGTACGGCCAAGGAAAGCCCCCAAAGGCATGGCAGATAGAGCAACCATGTTCCGATAGGTCTGTCCGCCCGGCTTAGCCGCAAGTATGGCCTCGTGACAGGTGGCGCAAACCTGTCCACCCAGTTTCCCTTGACGGCGTCTGCAACTGCGTCCGTTGGCTCTGGTGTCTGAGGGGTGTCGGTCATATGGTCCGTCTCATGGCAAGCAAAGTACGCCTTTTTGTAGATCAGCCTTTGGATAAAGGCCAATCGGTTCTGCTGAATCGAGAGCAGGCGCATTATCTGTTTGGTGTCATGCGTCTTGCTCAGGGGGCGGTTTTGTCACTGATCAACAGCAAAGACGGTGAATGGGATGCCGAAATTGTGGAGGCGGGCAAGAAGGCAGGTGTGCTGATCTGCCGCGCCCAGACCCGGCCGATGCAGGTGCCCCCGGATTTGTGGCTACTGTTTGCGCCGATCCGGAAGGAACGCACCGCGTTCATTGTTGAAAAAGCGGTTGAGATGGGCGCCGCCCGGATTTGTCCGGTGCAGACCGCCTTTACCCAGAATGCAGAACGGCTGCGCCATGATAAGCTCCGGGCGCATGCGATTGAGGCGGCTGAGCAATGTGGCGGGACATTTGTTCCGCCGGTGGATGATGTTGCGAAACTGGACCGCGTTCTGGCGGACTGGCCTGATGGGCGCAGGTTATTGTTTTGCGATGAGGCATTACTGGATGCGCCGGTTTCCCTGCCGGATTTGCCGGGCCCATGGGCGGTTCTGATTGGCCCGGAAGGTGGGTTTTCGGAAACAGAGCGGGCGCAACTGCGTGCCTTGCCCTTTGCGCATCCTGTCAGCCTCGGGCCGCGTATTTTGCGCGCCGACACGGCCGCCGTGGCTGCCTTGACCATCTGGCAGCAGGCGTTGGGGGATTGGTCATGATCCATGCGACCGCCGAAGATCGCCCACGGATTGAAGCATTCTTGGCGCAACATGCCGAACGGGTGATGTTTCCGCTGAGCAATTTGCGCCACCATGGCATGGATGGTGGTCATGAATATGCCGTGCAATTCTGGTACGCGCAGCGTGACGGTCAGATTTCGGATGTCTTGACCTTAACTGAGGGTGGCATGGCGCTGCCTTTCCTCCCATCTGGTGATTTCGCTGCTGCCGTCGACGTGATCGGGGAGCGCCCCCTGACCGGCATGGCTGGCCCCTTGGCGGATGTGCGCGGCCTTGAACGCTTGGGTTACGCGACGTGCCCACGCAGTTTCGACCATAATGAGCCGCATTTTCTGTTGCATTTGAAGGATTTGGTCACCCCCGGCGGCATTGGTGTGTTGCGTCCGCTGGCTGATGCGTCCCCCGATGTGATCAAGGGTTGGATCACCGACTATGATACCAATACCCTGAATGTCCCACTGGAACGGGCGGTGATCGAGGCAGAACGCGCCTATAAGCACTACCTGTCCAGCGGTAGTCACAAGGTTTTGATGTCGGACGACGTCCCGCTCTGCATGACCGGGTTCAACGCGCAACTGCCGGATATCGTCCAGCTTGGTGGCGTTTATACCCCGCAAGAGCAGCGCGGGCGCGGTTATGCCCGCCGCGCTGTGGCCCTGCATCTGGCAGAGGCCGCCGCCGTTGGTACCACCCGTGCCACCCTGTTTTCGGCCAGTGAGATGGCCGCCCGCGCCTATCGCGCCGTGGGGTTTGAGCAAATCGGGGAGTGGTCCCTGATCTTGTTTGACGGCCCACAGCGCCGCACCGCATCATGATCCGTGCGACCGAAGCTGATCGCCCTGCAATTGAGGCGTTTTTGCGCGATCATATTGCCACGTCGATGTTTCCACTGACCAATCTGCTAAAACATGGCATGGCGGGCGGTCACCCACGTGCGGTCCATTTTTGGGTGCGCTGGCATGCCGGGCGGATCACGGATCTTATGACAGTCACCGAGGAAGGGTTGCTGTTCCCGCAATGCCCGACTGGCCCCTGGGGTGATGTCGCGGTGGTGTTGGCCGGTCAGGGTGTTAAGGGATTGTTGGGTGAGGCCACGCAGGTCGCCGCCCTGCGCAAGGCACTGCGCCTGATCGCGCGCGCGCCGCTGGACACGGTTGAGCCGTTATATGAACTTCCGCTGACGGATTTGCGGGTGCCCGCCGTTGATGGGTTGGTATTGCGGCCACTTGAGGAAGTGCCGCGTGAATTGATCCTGTCCTGGCGTGCTGCCTATTGTGTGGAGTCGCTTGCGATCCCAAATGAAGATGCGATGGAACAATCGGCCAAGGATATCGCAACCTATGTGGAACAGGATAGCCACCGCGTGCTTTTGCAAGATGGGATGCCTGTTGCGATGACGGGCTTCAATGCAATCTTGCCGGATGTTGTGCAAATTGGTGGCGTCTATACCCCGCCGCGTTTGCGAAACAATGGCTACGCGCGGAAGGCCCTTGCCCTGCATCTGGTTGAGGCCCGCGCCCTTGGCGTCACGAAAGCGGTGCTTTTTGCAGCCAATCAGGCGGCATCGCGCGCCTATGAGGCGCTCGGGTTTCGCCGAACCGGTGCGTTTTCAATTGTGATTTTCGATGAACCGCAGGTGATCCGTGGCTGAATTTCTGCGCCCTGAAGTCCGTGCGTTTCTGCGACGCTGGCGCGAGGTTCTGCTGGCACTGGCTTTGGGAATATTGGGCATTTGGTGGGTGCTGACCGGATTTGGTATCAATTTCTGGCTGGGTATTCTGATGATTGCGGTGGCAGGCGGCTGGGGTTTTGCCGCCGTGCAGCGTGTCCGTTTTGCCCAAGGTGACGACGGCCCCGGTGTCGTACAGGTCCGCGAGCGGCGACTGGGTTACTTTGGTCCGCTGGATGGCGGTGTCATGGATATTGCTGACATGAACCGGTTAGAGCTCGATCCGGCGACTTACCCGACCCCGAGTTGGATCCTAACGGGCATGGGTGGCCAACGGGTTGCCATTCCGATCAACGCGGCGGGGTCGGACGAACTGTTTGATGTCTTCGCCGCCTTGCCGGGGATTGAAACCGCTGCAGTGTTGGATGTGCTGTCGCACACACCAGATGCGCGCGTAACGATATGGAACCGGACCCGTCCGCTCTTGCATTGACAGCCGGTTTGGTTCACCACCGATAAAGTTCAGAAACGTCGCGAAACGGAGCATCGCCCATGTCTGTCCCTCAATCCGGCGGTGGCCTGATCGAAAACCACGCACAATTAGCGGAATTTCTTGCCAAGGGCTGTAAGCCCCGGGAGCAGTGGCGCATCGGGACAGAACATGAAAAATTCGGCTATTGTCAAGATACGCTGAAACCGCTGCCATATGAGGGCGACCGGTCGATCCGTGCCGTGCTGGAAGGCCTGCAGCACCGGTTTCAGTGGGATCCGGTGTTCGAGGATGGCAAGATCATTGGTCTGACCAAGGACGGGGCAAATGTCAGCCTTGAGCCGGGTGGCGCGCTGGAACTGTCCGGTGCCCCGCTTGAGACCATTCACCAGACTTGTGATGAGGTGAATGTGCATCTGGCCGAGGTGAAATCAGTCTCTGACGAGATCGGGGTCAAGTTTATCGGGCTGGGGGCCGCCCCTGAATGGACCCATGATCAGATGCCCCTGATGCCCAAGGGCCGTTACAATCTGATGAACGACTATATGCAGAAGGTGGGCACCCACGGCACCCAGATGATGCGCCGGACTTGCACTGTACAGGTCAATCTGGATTTCGCGTCAGAGGCTGACATGGTCCAGAAGATGCGCGTGGCCTTGGCGTTGCAGCCGGTGGCGACGGCGCTCTTTGCCAATTCACCGTTCTTTGAGGGCAAGCCCAATGGCCATAAATCCTGGCGCAGCCGCATCTGGCGCAGTCTGGATGATGACCGCACCGGTATGCTGCCTTTCGTGTTCGAAGATGGGATGGGCTTTGAGCGCTGGGCTGAATGGGTGTTGGATGTGCCGATGTATTTTGTCTATCGCGATGGCAAATATATTGATGCGCTGGGCATGTCGTTCCGCGACTTCCTGAAAGGGGAATTGCCTGCCTTGCCCGGTGAAAGGCCGACCCTGTCTGATTGGGCGGATCATCTGACGACGGTGTTTCCCGAAGCCCGGGTGAAACAATATATCGAGATGCGCGGCGCTGACGGGGGCCCTTGGCGGCGCCTATGCGCCTTGCCAGCGTTTTGGGTCGGTCTGATGTATGACCAAACGGCATTGGATGCCGCCTGGGATCTGTGCAAGGGCTGGTCGGCGGAGCAACGCGAAGCATTGCGGGTTGCGGCGTCTGTTGATGGTCTGCAAGCGCAGGTGGACGGGATCAACATGCATGATCTGGCTCGCGAGGTCGTTGCAATTTCGGAGGCCGGCCTGAAATCCCGCGCCATGCCCGGTGCTGGCGGAATGGTGCCTGATGAAACACATTTCCTGAATGCGCTGAAAGAAACCATTGAGACCGGGAAAACGCCAGCCGATGAATTGCTGGATCATTATCACGGTGATTGGGATGGCGATCTGAAACGGATCTACGCGGAATACAGTTATTGACGTATTTCACCCCGGGGCAGGACCCCGGGGTGCGATGCCTTAGGCTTGTGCCTGTTTGGCTGACTGTGCCACGACGTCGCGCAGGGTCGCAACGGCATGCGTGAACCCCAGACCCAAGCACAGGATCGAGAGGCCAAGCGCGGCCATTGCGCCTTCGGCTGCGATGTCGGCCAGACTCACGAACACGCCTGCGGCGATGATCAGAACTGCCCCACCGCCGATCGCAACAAAGCCAGTGACAATTGTAAGCGCGCCCGCCCTTGCGGCCCGGCCAGTTGCCGGACAATCGGAAAGTGCGTCGCCAATCTTGAAGATCATGAAAGACAATCCGCCAAGCGCGCAGGCGGCAAGAACGAAGTAGATAGGGAAGATGAGAGACATGTGATGTCCTTTCTTAGACTTGCAGAATACGAATGTTCGGGTGAAAGGCGGCGTAGAGCCATCCAAAGGTTCCGGCGTAGAGCGGGGCAAAGATCATGCCGAATGCCACATAGATACTTATGATTTGTACGGTTTCAGTGACGCCCACCATCGGTACAGCAATGAACACAAAGCATGCCGCCATGAACAGGTTTCCGTAGATCCCCAGCAATGCATATGCGCCGAATGCCGGTTTGATCCGCCCAACTGCCCACAGCAGGATGGGTGTGCCGATTACCAGATAGGGAATGGCCCCAACAGGCAGCGCAAAAAGCCCGATCACCGTCCAGAAACTGCACACAGTCACAACGATGGGTGCGCCAATGAGCGCGAACAAGAACGCCGTGGGGTTGACAGAGTAGCGCGGTTTCGAGCCGGCCTCTTGCATTTCCTTATTTTTGGTTATTTCTGTCATTTCAGAAACTCCATGGTAAAAAAATTAGTCGGATTTGGGTAGGAACCGGGCGATGCGTCCGCCCAGTTTCAACGCGGCCATCTGGACCCCGCGCGGCAGCCGGGCGATATCCATATACCATTTGTCGAACATCTGCATGGTTTCCAAAGTCTCGGTCATACGTGCTTTGATGTGTGGTGGGGTGTTGTCGTCCCTGGCCTCTTCGGCGACCCGTTCAAGGGCCGCGATGGTTGGGGCAAATTCCCGATTGCGCCGTCCTTCGATCACCACATTGGCAAGGTCGAACATATCCCGGATCGAATGGAACTTGTCCCGGCGGTCGCCAAGGTCCCGGCTGGTGCTGACCAGTTTCCACCCTTGCAGTTCTTTCAGCCCAGTAGATACATTGGACCGGGCGAGGTTCAGCGCTTCACAAATCTCATCGGCCGCCATCGGTTCGGGCGCCAGATGCAGCAATGCATGAATTTGCGCGACGGATCGGTTGACCCCCCATTTGGAGCCCATTTCACCCCAATGCAGGATGAAGTCTTGCATGGCGGGTGTCAGTTTCATGGTTGCTTCCTGTTATTTCTGTAATTTCAGAAATAACAGGATTGGTTGATTTGTCAATTGATTTCGTGACAGGTTTCAGCCGGCCTTTTTCGCGCCGATCTTTGTCTCGGTTCCCTTGCGCAACCGCTGAATATTACCCGCATGCCGCAGATAGATGAGTATGGCGAGCGCGATACCCAGTACAAACATCCCCAGAAAGCCCAGAAACACCATGGCCAGCGGCATCCAACCGGCCATCAGCAACGCGGCCAGTGACGAGTAGCGCGAGATCAACGCGACGATGAGCCAAAACACGCAGGCAATCAGCCCGATGGGCCAGGCCAGCATGCCCACCACGCCCAGATAGGTGGCAACGCCTTTGCCTCCTTTGAATTTCAGCCAGACGGGAAAGCAATGTCCGACCAGTGCCGTGAAGCCTGCCAGTTGTGCCGCATCATTGGCCGCGAATGTACCTGCCAGATAGACCGCAAGCGCGCCCTTGCCTGCATCAAAAAGCAGGGTCAGAACGGCGGCTTTCTTGTTCCCGGTCCTCAGCACATTGGTGGCACCGATATTGCCGGACCCGATTTCCCGCAGGTTGCCCAAATTCATGACGCGGGCCAGAATCACGCCGCCGGGGATCGATCCAAGCAGATAGCCGATGCCCCCCCACAGGATCAGCATTTGCATCGTACTTTCCAGAACTGGCATCAACCATCCCCCCAAATCCGGGCGCCGTCCACCCAGGTCCCCAACACCTTGCCTTGCATGCGTGCCCCATCGAAAGGGGTGTTTTTTGATTTCGACAATAGCTGTGTCCGGTCCAGTTGAAACGGCGCGTCAGGGTCGAACAGGACCAGATCGGCAGGTGCGCCCGCCTGCAACCGTCCGCCGGGCCGTCGCAAGAGCTTGGACGGATTTAATGACAATGCCCGGAACAGTCGGGGCAGGTCGATCTGTTCTGCGTGGTAGAGCCGCAGAGCCGCGGGCAGCAGTGTTTCGAGCGCAACTGCCCCGCTCGCCGCTTCTTCAAAGGGTAGACGTTTGCTTTCCTCGTCTTGCGGGGTGTGCATGGAACTGATGATGTCGATCAGCCCGTCGGCGACTGCCTGCACGACCGCATTCCGATCCTCTTCGCTGCGCAGGGGCGGCTTGAGTTTGAAGAAGGTCCGGTAGTCAGCCACGTCAAGTTCGTTCAGCGTCAGGTGGTGTATCCCGATGCCTGCCGTGATTTGCAGCCCGTTCCGCTTGGCCCGTTCCAAAGCGGGCAGAGCACGGGCAGTGGTGATCTGATCTGCGTGATAGCGCGCGCCGGTCATCTCCAGCAGGCTGATGTCGCGGTCCAGAGCCATCCGTTCCGCCATCGCCGAAACCGCCGGTAGCCCGCGAAGAGAGGCGAATTTGCCGGATGTCGCCGCTGCTCCGTCTGACAGGATCGGTTCCTGCACATGGGCAATCACCAGCGCGTCCAGACTGCGCGCATAGGTCAGCGCGCGGCTGAACACCTTCGTGTTGGTGACCACCCGATCACAATCGGTAAAGGCGATTGCACCCGCATCCAGCAGAAAGCCGATTTCGGTCATTTCACGCCCCTCCCGCCCCTTGGTCAGGGCGGCCATGGGCAGCACATGCACCGGCGCGTCCTGTTGCGCGCGGCGTTCGACGAATTCCAGCGTCTCGGGCGTGTCAATGGCGGGCAATGTGTCGGGCCGGGTAACAATTGTGGTGATTCCACCCGCTGCAGCGGCCCGCCCGGCAGAGCGGAAGGATTCCTTGTGCCGTTCGCCGGGTTCAGACACCTTGACCCCGATATCAACGATCCCCGGCGCAAGGCACATGCCGGCGCAGTCAACCACGTTGGCATTTTTGGGGCGCGCGCCGTTTTCCGTGACCTCGCTGATCCTGCCGTCCTTGACCCGGATCGCGCCTATCTGATCGGTCAGCGCCACCGGATCAATCAAGCGGGCATTGATGAAAATCGTGTCGGTCATTTGGCGTCTTTCTGTATGCCACGGATCAGCTGCAGCACAGATTTTCCATCTGTAATCCGTTCAAAGCCGATTGGCACGTTATGCGCGCCGTCGGTTCCGCTGTGTTTTTCGTTTGCGAAGAACACATTGGAAAACCGGCCATCATGATATTCGATCACGGTGCGGCTGTTGATTGGGTAGGACCGGATGCTGCGCCCCAGAAATGGCAGATTTTTCGCGATAAAGGCCCGCTTGTCCGTCAATGTGTACCATGTGCGTTGCCTGACGAAGGAGGCCGTAAACAGCCCCCCGAAGATGAGCGTAAGCCCTGCCCCAAAATGCAGCAGTCCGAAAACCCAGAAAAGGCTGCCGCCACGCGATACGCCGATCATCCAGAAAAGCGCGATACTGCTGAAAACGATGCCAAAGGTCGTTGTGAACAGCATGAGCGGCTTAAAGACAAAGCGACCATCCGGGCGGCCCTGCCACAGGATCGATTCATCATCGTCCAAAACGCCTTGCCAGCCGTCATCCTCTGGTCCTGTGGTGCCTTTGTGCAGCGCGTCCATCATGCCACCCAGATCATTAGTCCGACCAACAAAAAGAGTACGATCAGCGCGATCGTGGCGATCATGCCGCCGATGCGTGCGTTGGATTTCGGTGGTTTGCCGGGCGGGCCATTTATGACCCCTTTTGCGCTATCGCTGGTCAGCGGTTCGATCACCTGAAGTTGGGCCTTTGGCACATAGGTCGTGATATGCCGCAGCTCTGGCGCCAGTTCCAGCGTGGCCTCTGCCCCGCCTGCCGCGCTGGACATGATCAGGATGGCATATCCTTCGATCCCGTTGACGGCGGCGATGTCATGATCCGCCGCCTCCATATCGTAGCCCCGGGCGATGTAATCGGTCAGCGACATGCTACTGAGGTCGTTGATCTTGATGATATCGATGTAAGTCGGATCCAGCGCATCGGTCCCGAACAGTGTCTTTAATCCTTCAGGCGTTTTTTTGATGGCGTTCTCGGGCAGGGCACCCCTGACCTCAAACACTCTGATCTGGCCGAAATCATTGGCGGGGATGTGCAGGCTCATATCATCACCTCTTTCGGCTTTTCCCGCAGATTCTGGGCAAGAAGCTCCATTGCGGCCATGCGCACGGCCACGCCCATTTCCACCTGTTCCTGAATAACCGACCGGTTGATGTCATCGGCGATATTGCCGTCAATTTCGACGCCTCGGTTCATTGGGCCGGGATGCATGACAATGGCGTCAGGCTTGGCATGCAGCAGCTTGGCCGCGTCCAGCCCGTAGCGGTGGAAATATTCCCGCTCAGACGGGATGAACCCGCCATCCATCCGCTCCCTTTGCAGGCGGAGCATCATGACAACATCGACGTCTTTCAGCCCTTCGGCCATGTCCTCGAACACCTCGACCCCGAACGCCCCGATACCTGCGGGCATCAGCGTGGGCGGCCCGATCAGCCTGATCCGGTTTTCCATCTTGCCCAGAAGCATGATGTTCGATCGCGCCACGCGCGAATGGGCGATATCGCCGCAAATCGCGATGGACAACCGGTGCAATCGCCCCTTTGCCCGCCGGATCGTCAGCGCGTCAAGCAGGGCCTGTGTGGGGTGTTCGTGCCGTCCATCGCCTGCGTTCAGCACCGCGCAGTTCACCTTTTGCGCCAGCAGGTCCACAGCGCCCGAGTGCGGATGGCGTACCACCAGCAGGTCGGGGTGCATCGCGTTCAGGGTCAATGCGGTATCGATCAGCGTTTCGCCCTTTTTGATCGACGACGCCTGCATCCCCATATTCATCACATCCGCGCCCAGCCGTTTGCCTGCCAGTTCGAAACTGGCTTGCGTCCGGGTCGAGTTTTCAAAGAACATATTGATCTGGGTCAGCCCGGCCAGCACATCCTTGTGTTGCACGCCCCGCCGGTTCTGGTCGGCATAACTGTCTGCAAGGTCCAGCAGAGTGGTGATTTCGGTGGGGTGCAGCGGTTCGATGCCCAAAAGATGTCTTTGTCGGAATGTCATGCGGGCCTTCCTTGCTGCTTGCGCGGTTATATGTGTGCCGCCCCGCCCGGGCAAGCGGAACGCGCTACCCTCTTTTGTTCATCGCAGCTATGGTCGGAGTGATGGATTCTGCAGACACATATTGGCATGATCGCGCCTTGCTGGAATGGCAGCTGGAACTGGGGGCCGTTGATGCCATCGGGAATGACCCGGTTGACCGTTATGCGCTGGAAACGGCCAAGCCTGCGCCCAAACCCGCAACTGATGCCGGAACGCCCCGACCTGCGCAGCCCGCGCCTGAGGTTGATGCCGTTGCGATTGCCAAAGCTGCGGCTGCAAGTGCCAGTGATCTGGAGGGTCTGGCCGCCGCCATGCAGGGGTTTGAGCAATGCGAATTGAAACGCGGAGCCCGCAATTTCGTGTTTTGTGACGGCCAACCGTCGGCCCGTGTGATGATCGTGGGCGAGGCACCGGGAAGGGAAGAGGATCGCGCTGGCAAACCTTTTGTCGGGCGTGCGGGCCAATTGCTGGATCGGATGCTGGATGCCATTGATCTGGGCCGCGCGCATGATGACCCGGCCCGCGCCGTCTATATCACCAATGTGCTGCCGTGGCGGCCCCCATCAAACCGCACGCCCGATGCGGCTGAGATTGGGATGATGCTGCCGTTTTTGGAACGCCATATCGCGCTGGCTGATCCTGATTTGCTGGTGGTCATGGGCAACACGCCTTGTCAGGCCTTGCTGGGCCGGACCGGCATTACGCGGATACGCGGCAACTGGGCCACGGTGCTGGACAAGCCCTGCCTGCCGATGTTCCACCCTGCCTATCTGCTGCGTAACCCGATTGCCAAACGTGAGGCTTGGGCGGATTTGCTGGACCTGAATGCGCGGCTGCGCGAAATTTAATCCCTTTTGTGAGAGGCAGATATGAGCCGTATTGATGAAACCATGGCTTTTGTACCCGTGCGCATTGCGGTGCTGACGGTCAGTGATACGCGGGGGCTGGATGATGACAAATCCGGCCAGACCCTTGTGGATCGAATTACTGCTGCGGGCCATCAGCTGGCGGATCGCAAAATCCTGCCGGACGAGCGTGACCAGATCGCGGCCCAGTTGCGCGCATGGTGTGCTGATGGGACGGTCGATGTCGTGATCTCAACTGGTGGGACGGGGCTGACGGGGCGAGATGTGACGGTTGAGGCGCATCGCGACGTCTATGAAAAGGAAATCGATGCCTTTGGCACGGTTTTCACCATCGTCAGCATGCAAAAGATCGGCACCTCCGCCGTGCAAAGCCGGGCGACGGCGGGTGTCGCGCAAGGCACCTACCTTTTTGCGTTGCCTGGCAGCCCCAGTGCCTGCAAGGATGCCTGGGATGAAATCCTGTCCAAACAGTTCGATTATCGGCACCGTCCCTGCAACTTTGTTGAAATCATGCCGCGTCTTGACGAACATTTGCGCCGGAAATGATCGCGGCCTGCGTTATACTGGACGACAGGTGATCTGACCCTACCTCTTGGGCGGTAATGCAGGGATAAAATTGATGCGTTTTCTACGGCGAAGCCTGACCGGTATCTTTTTGCTATCGGTGACCCTTGTGCTGATCGCTTGGGCCGCCAGCATGGTGCGCGATGCTGTCACCGTCCGGATGAACGAAGAACCGCGTAGTTTCCCCCAACGTGAACGTGTCTTTGCTGTTAACGTGCTGACATTGGATGCCGGGACCATCACCCCGCAACTGACGGTGTTCGGCGAGTTGCGCAGCCAGCGCACGCTGGATTTGCGCAGTGCCACAGGTGGGACGGTGCTGGAGGCGAGCGATGATCTGATCGAAGGCGGCACGGTCAAGGCCGGTCAGCTTTTGTTGCGTATTGACCCGGTTGAGGCGGAGGCGGCGCTGGCGCAGGTTCGCGCCGATCTGCAGGATGCAGAGGCGGAACTGCGCGATGCCGAACGCGCATTGGTGCTCGCAGAGGATGAACTGACCGCCGCACAATCGCAGGCCAGTTTGCGCGAGCAGGCGCTGGACCGCGCGCGCGATCTGCAGCAGCGCGGCGTTGGTACAACGGCGGCTGTTGAAACTGCTGAACTCAACGCATCGACTTCGCAAGCATCGGTACTCACACGGCGGCAATCGCTCGCTTCGGCCCAAGCCCGGATTGATCAGGCGACCACCCGCTTGGCCCGCGTGCGGATTAATCGGGCTGAAGCGGAACGTGATGTGGCCGACACGCAGGTGTTTGCCGCGTTTGATGGCACATTGGCCGATGTCACGATCAGTCCCGGCGGTCGGGTCACTGCAAATGAACGTTTTGCCCAACTGGTTGATCCTGACCTGCTGGAGGTGGCGTTTCGTGTCTCAACCTCGCAATATGCCCGGCTGATTGACGGCAATGGCAGTTTGATCAATGCCCCGGTGCAGGCCGCGCTGGATGTGTCGGGTGTCAACCTCACCGCAACCGGCCAAATCACGCGTGAAGGCGCGACCGTCGGGGTCGGTCAGACCGGTCGCCTGATCTTTGCCCGTCTGGATGATCCGGTGGGGTTTCGGCCCGGGGATTTCGTGACCGTCAGTATTGACGAACCGCCCCTGAACAATGTGGCTCTGGTCCCTGCCACGGCTGTTGCCGCAGATGAAACCGTGCTGATCCTGGGCGATGACGACCGGTTGCAGCGGGCATCAGTGCGGTTGCTGCGCCGTCAGGGTGATGACGTGATTATCGATGTGAGCGGTGTTGCCGGGACCACGATTGTGGCTGAACGCTCGCCCTTGCTGGGTGCGGGTATCAAGGTGCGGCCGATCCGCCCTGGCGCGCCCGAAACCCCCGCCGAGCCGGAGATGATCACACTTGATGCGGATCGCAAGGCAAAGCTGCTGGCCTTTGTCGCCGACAGCCGGATGCCCGATGACGTGAAGGCCCGGATTATCAGCCAGCTGGAACAGGATGAGGTGTCATCTGAAACCGTGGCGCGGCTGGAAAGCCGGATGGGCAGCTGATGGTGACCGGGGGCGCAAAGCTGACGGCGAGTGCGGGCGGGGTACTGTCCTATTTTACCCGCCATCGCACGGCGGCGAACCTGCTTTTGGTGATCATGGTCACGGCGGGCCTTTTCGCCTTTCCCAATATGCGGGCCCAGTTTTTTCCCGACGTGGTGGTAGATGACATCAACGTGTCGGTCGCATGGCAGGGAGCCGGCGCAGAGGATGTCGATGCCGCGATTGTGCAAGTGCTGGAACCGGTATTGTTGGGGGTTGAGGGGGTTACGTCCTCTGACGCTGTGTCAACCGAGGGTCGCGCATCGATCCGGCTGGAGTTTCAGCCGGGCTACGACATCGACCGGGCGGCGGAAGATGTGCAACTTGCCGTCGATAGCACCACCAACCTGCCAGAAGATGCGGACGATCCGAATGTGCGTCGCGGCGGTTGGTCTGACAGGGTAACGGATGTGGTGATTACCGGCCCGGTTGGTGTTGATCAGCTGGGTCGCTTTGCTGATGAACTGTCTACCCGCCTTTTTGCCGAAGGCGTCACGCGTGTGACCATTCAAGGGGTGGCGGCACCGCTGACCATTGTTGAAGTCCCGTCACTTTCCCTGATCGAATTTGATATCGGCATGTCCGAAATTGCCGACCGCATCGCGCAAGAGGCGGCGGCAGATCCCGCCGGTGATGTATCCAGCAATGCCCGTGTACGCACAGGTATTGCCAAACGCAGCGCTGAGGCGATTGGCGCGATTGTTCTGCGATCCAACCCTGATGGGTCCAAGCTGACCATCGCTGACGTGGCGGATGTGCGGGTCGAGGGGACCGACAGGGAACGCGCCTATTTCGTCGGCGATAACCCGGCGATCAAACTTCGCGTGCAGCGGTCCTCGCAAGGCGACGCCATCGGCATGCAGGAAACGGTCGAACAGGTTGTGAGCGAATTGAGCGCATCGCTCCCCGCTGGTGTTGCCATTGAATTGACCAACGCCCGGGCGGAACTGATCACCGGTCGTCTTGATATTCTGATGGATAATGGGCTGACGGGCCTTCTGTTGGTTGTCGCATTGCTGTTCCTGTTCCTCAACGCCCGCACGGCGTTCTGGGTCGCGTTTGGCATTCCCGTGGCTATGCTCGCGGCAATTGCGTTGATGTATCTGGTGGGGATCACGATCAACATGATCTCTCTTTTCGCCCTGATCATTACCTTGGGGATCGTGGTCGACGACGCGATTGTCGTGGGTGAACATGCGGATTTCAGGGTGCGCAAGCTGGGCGAGCACCCCACGGTTGCGGCGGAGAACGCGGCAAAGCGTATGTTCAGCCCAGTGTTTTCTGCGACCATCACGACGGTCATCGCGTTTTTTGGCCTTGTCATCATTGGTGGCCGCTTTGGTGATCTGATTGCCGACATCCCGTTTACGGTGATTGTCGTGCTGATCGCCAGCCTGATCGAATGTTTCCTGATCCTGCCCAACCACCTGAGCCACGCGATTGCCCATTCGGCCAAGGATCATTGGTATGACATGCCGTCGCGCATCGTGAACCGGGGATTTGACTGGTTCCGGGAAAAGGTGTTCCGCCCCTTTATCGGATTTGTCATCTGGGCGCGTTATCCGGCCTTTGCGCTGGCACTGGTTGTGCTTGCGTCCTCCGTTTCGCTTTTCATTCAGCGCGACGTGAACTGGCGTTTTTTCAACGCGCCGGAACAAAGCCAGGTGACTGGCAATTTTGCCATGCTGCCGGGTGCCACGCGTGAGGATACGCTTGAGATGATGCGCGAGATGCAGCGCGCGACAGAGGCGCTGGGCACCGAGTATGAGGCTGAGCATGGCCAGAATCCGCTGAAATTCGTGGTGGCAGAGGTTGGTGGCAATTCGGGCCGCGCGATTGCGGGATCCGATACCAAGGACGCCGATCAACTGGGGGCAATCACCATCGAATTGATCGATGCTGACAGCCGTCCCTATACCAGCTTTGCTTTCGTCAGCGCCTTGCAGGACAGCATCGTGCAGCACCCGATGGCCGAAACCGTCAGCTTCCGCAGTTGGGGCAGCGGGCCGGGCGGTGATAGTTTGGATATCCAGATGTTCGGTGCTGACAGTGACACCCTAAAGGCGGCTGCCGAGGCGCTGAAAACAGAGTTGGCGCAATTTGCCGAGATTTCCGGGCTGGAGGACTCACTGTCCTACGACAAAGAAGAGCTGATCCTTGAACTGACGCCTCAGGGCCAAGCGCTGGGTCTGAATATTGATGGCTTGGGTCGCATCCTGCGCAACAGGCTGGGCGGGATTGAGGCCGCAACATATCCTGATGGTGCGCGGTCGGCCTCGATCCGTGTTGCCTTGCCGGATGGGGAGCTTTCGGCAGATTTTCTGGACCGCACGCAGATCAGAACGGGTGATGGTGTTTATGTGCCGCTTGCCGATGTTGTCACCGCGCAAAGCCGGACCGGGTTTTCCACGGTGCGCCGGGAAAACGGGATCCAGTTGATTTCGGTGACCGGCGATCTGGATGATGATGACGCGCAGCGCGCGACGGAAATCCAGCAATTGATCAATGACGATATCCTGCCACGCGTGCAGTCCAATTTCGGCGTGGAAAGCCAGTTGTCAGGCCAAAGCGAACAGGAACGCGCATTCCTGAGCGATGCGCGGACTGGTCTGGTTCTGGTCCTGCTGGGGATTTACCTGACGCTGAGCTGGATTTTCAGCAGTTGGACGCGCCCTGTCGTCGTCATGGCGATCATCCCCTTTGGGCTGATCGGGACGATCTGGGGCCACTATGTCTGGGATGTACCGCTCAGCATGTTTTCGGTTGTCGGCATGATCGGGATGGTTGGAATCATCATCAATGACAGTATCGTTCTGGTGACGACGGTGGATGAATATGCCAAGGAACGTGGGCTGGTCCCGGCGATTGTTGATGGCGTGGTGGACCGTTTCCGCCCGGTTTTGCTGACAACGTTGACGACCGTGCTTGGTTTGACGCCCTTGCTTTATGAAGGATCCAATCAGGCCGAGTTCCTGAAGCCCACCGTGATCACACTGGTATTCGGCCTTGCTGCTGGGATGTTCCTTGTGTTGCTGGTCGTGCCATCCCTGATGGCGATGCAGGCCGATATCGGCAGGCAAGTGCAAGCTGCCAAACGGGCATTGCGCGGACGCAGCTTTGGCATGTGGGCGCCAGCCGCATTGGGGGTTGTCGGAGCGGCGGGTCTTTTCGCGGTGACTGTGGCACCGATCCTGCTGACAGGTCACCCCTGGGCCCCGGCCGCCAACATCCTGCCAGCAATCAATGGCGGTGCCTTTGCCGCTTTTGGCATCTACGCCGCGGCCCTTGTGGCATGGTTGTTGGTAATTTACGTTCTGGTGGGCTTCGTTATCGGCGTGTCGCGTGCGCGGGGTTAGTCCGCGCTGCACCCCCGGATATCAACAGCCTGATCGCTGCCCAACACAGTGATCCGAACGCCAGATCGGTCCAACGCAAAGGCGGCTCCGTCGTGGTTCACCATATCCACCGATGCAGTCAATTGACCGCCATTACGGGTTACCAGTGCTTCTGACACCCAGACGCCGGGGTCGCCGGCTTCGACCACGACCACCTCTTGACCGCCCGCGCTGTCCATAGTGAGCGTTGTGGTCACACGCAGGCCATCGGAAATGGGCGCGATGGCGCATGTAACATTGCCGACATTGGCCTCTGCCGCAGACAGGGGTTGGTCAATCATGGCGGCGGCGATTGCGCCATCGCGGTCATTCGTTGCGGGCAAAAGCGCATCGAATTGCAAAGATACGGGGATACAGACTTCTTCGCAGACACCGATGTCGAGTTGCCCGCTGATTTGTAACGGTGTGGATGTATCGGGGCTGTTGACGGTGATCGGAACGACCACCGTATCGAAATAACCAATGGAGCGCGCACCATTCTGGTTAAACACTTCGGGTGTCGGCCAGTGTGGTGTGATGCTGGTGATATCGTCTGATCCGGTGAAGGTGAATCGCGGTGGAATTCCTGCATCCCCGGGTGCGCGCCAATAGGTTTTCCACCCTGGTTGCAGCGTGACCTGAATCCCCGCGATATGGTCGCCAGACGCAGTTCGCCATCCGGGTAGCACATCGATTCGTGCAAGATCGTCATATGGTCCGGCAACGACAAATGTCGGCAGGGGCAAAAGCAGTGCAGTGGCGAGCAAAAGAATACGCATAAATGTTTATTTAAACATTGCTTATGTAATAGGAAGTCACGTTTGGGAGACCTGATCCGGTGTTGACCCTTGCGTCACCCAGGCCAGAGGCACATTATGCGCCATATGATGACAGACACGAATGACCTGACCGGTAAGCTTCTTATCGCGATGCCCGATATGGGTGATCCTCGTTTTGCCCATAGCGTAATCTACATGTGCGCGCATGCCGAAGATGGCGGGATGGGGTTGATCGTTAACAAGCCGCAAAGCGAAATCCGGTTTGGCGATCTTTTGGATCAGCTTGGCATCGACCGCGTGCAGGGCGTGCGTGATATTCGAGTCCATTTTGGTGGTCCTGTGGATCATGCGCGCGGGTTTGTGCTGCATAGTAGCGACTATTGCTCTGAATCGGGCACGCTTCAGGTCGACGACCGCATTGGCATGACCGCAACGATTGATGTGCTGGAAGATATCGGCAAGGGGCAGGGCCCCAAAGTATCCATGCTGGCGCTGGGATACGCCGGTTGGGGACCCGGACAGTTGGAATCCGAGATTGCGCAGAATGGCTGGCTGACCTGTGATCCGCGAGATGACATTGTGTTTGGGCAGGCCAACGAGAAAAAGTGGACTGCCGCACTGAAGGTGCTTGGGATTGATCCAGTTTTGTTGTCTGCGACGGCGGGGCGCGCCTAACCTGCAATCAGGGCTGACAAAATGGCCATCGCGCTTTCGCTGGACCAATCGGCGTCGCCTTGCAGGCGTGCGATTTCATTCCCTTCACGATCCAGAATGAGCGTAACGGGCAAGCCAAGCACCCCGAGGCTGCGCGCCATGGATTGCCGCGCATCTGTGTGAAGCGGCAAATTGTCAACGCCAATTTCCATGAAGAATCGCTCCATCGCCGGGCGGGGGTTACGCCCGGTTGCAATCGTTACGACCTGCATATCCGGCCCGCCCATCGCCGCCTGCAACGCGGATAGTTGTGGCATTTCCTTGCGGCATGGAGCGCACCATGTGGCCCAGAAGTTCAGCACCACATATTGGCCCTCATAGGCAGCGAGGGTCATTTCGCTGCCATCTTCGGACGTGAAAGCGACATCTGTGCCTTCCATCGGCGCGTTGTGCACGGCCAGCTTGCGCATATCACCGTCCCGCAATGCGGCAATGTCCTGTGCTGCGGCGGTGTTTGCAACGCTTGCAAGGGCCGTATAAAGCAGGGCTGTTATCAACTTCCGCATGGGTATTTTCCTCTATGACCAAATCCGCAAACACGATGTGGGGTGGGCGTTTTGCCGCCGGACCAGACGCGATCATGGAGGCAATCAACGCCTCGATCGGGTATGACCGCCGACTTGCACCGCAAGACATCGCAGGTTCACGCGCCCATGCCGCCATGTTGGCCGCCACAGGCATCATTAGCGATAACGATGCAGAGGCGATCCGGGAAGGTCTGCTCACTGTTTTGTCAGAGATTGAAACCGGCGATTTTCCGTTTTCGACAGCCCTGGAAGATATCCATATGAACGTGGAGGCGCGGTTGAAAGAACTGGTCGGCGAACCGGCTGGCCGTTTGCACACCGCCCGGTCGCGCAATGATCAGGTGGCCGTCGATTTCCGCCTTTGGGTTCGCGACCAATGTGATCAGGCGGATGAGGCGCTGAACGCGCTGCAACAGGCGTTGCTGGGGCAGGCGGAGGCGGGGGCAGATTGGGTCATGCCCGGCTTTACCCACTTGCAGACCGCCCAGCCGGTGACTTGGGGCCATCACATGCTGGCATATGTGGAAATGTTTGCCCGCGACCGGTCTCGCTTTGCCGATGCCCGCGCCCGGATGAATACATCGCCATTGGGCTGCGCGGCCTTGGCCGGCACGTCCTTCCCGATTGATCGCGACATGACGGCCAAGGCGCTAGGTTTTGACCGCCCCATGTCAAATTCGCTGGACGCCGTGGCCGACCGCGATTTTGCGCTGGAGTTCCTGGCCAGCGCCAGTATCTGCGCGATGCATCTTAGCCGCTTGGCCGAAGAGCTGGTGATATGGTCCTCTGCTCAGTTTCGATTTGTGAAGATGTCCGACAAATGGTCCACCGGTTCGTCGATCATGCCGCAAAAACGCAACCCTGACGCGGCAGAGCTGATCCGCGCCAAGATTGGCCGGATTTTCGGTGCCAATGTCGCTCTGATGACGGTGATGAAGGGCCTGCCGCTGACCTATTCCAAGGACATGCAGGAAGATAAGGAGCAGACCTTTGACGCCGCTGATAACCTGATGCTGGCGCTGGCTGCGATGACCGGAATGGTCGCCGATATGACCGCGAACCGCGACAATCTGAAAGCGGCGGCCTCCAGCGGGTTTTCGACGGCCACTGATCTGGCCGATTGGCTTGTGCGTGAATTGGGACTGCCGTTCCGGGATGCGCATCATGTGACCGGATCGCTTGTGGCGATGGCCGAGGATAGGGCTTGCGACCTTCCGGAACTGACCCTTTCCGATATGCAATCTGTGCATGATGGCATCAGGCCGGACGTGTTTGATGTGCTTGGGGTTGAAAACTCTGTCGCGTCGCGCACAAGCTATGGTGGCACGGCCCCGTCACAGGTCCGTGCGCAGATTGCCCAATGGAAGGACGTGTTGAAATGAAGCCGATTGCCTTGTTCCTTTTCCTGATGAGCCTTGCTGCCTGTGGCGCAGATGGCGCGCCTATGCGACCCAATGCCAATCTGGGGCTCAGCCTTGGGTCCGGCGGCGTCAGTACAAACGCTAGCGTTGGGGCAAGCAATGGAACCGTAAGCGTGGGAGTCGGTTTGTGATGCGTTTGGTTTTTCTGGCGTTGGCGATCTGGGGCACCGCCCATCCGATGTACTATTTTGTGACCTGGTTCCAGGAGAACGGTTGGGATATCTGGTTGATGGTTGATGCCTGGCATGCGAACGCAGCCAGCAGCGGTCTTGTCTGGGATCTGACGATAGCCGCCATTGCCTTGACCATATGGATCATTGGCGAAACGGCGCGGACCAAGAATTATCTTGGCCTTATTGCG
Source organism: uncultured Paracoccaceae bacterium (assembly GCA_947500055.1). Taxonomy (GTDB): domain Bacteria; phylum Pseudomonadota; class Alphaproteobacteria; order Rhodobacterales; family Rhodobacteraceae; genus Yoonia. Next base: position 22,070 of record CANMQO010000002.1, on the reverse strand, counting down.
ATCCCGGCGACGTTTTGCATCGGGGTCAGCTGCGGATTGCCACTTTACCTGTTCTTGAGGATGCGCGTTGTTTACACGCCCGACCGACATAGGGTTCGTGATTTCTAGAGCCGCGGGGTTGGTCTTTGGTCCCGATCTGCTATGCCCAAATCTGGTTTGTATGAAGGTAAGCCACGTTGGATCATTTTCTTTATCAAGACGGCGCCTTATGCGCTGAAGCAGTGCCGGTGGCCGAGATTGCTGCTGCCGTGGGCACGCCGTTTTATGTCTATTCAACGGCCACGTTAAAGCGCCATTTTACCTTATTTGATGATGCCCTGGGTTGGGGGGATCATCTGGTCTGTTTTGCCATGAAGTCGCTGTCCAATCAGGCGGTCATCAAGGTGCTGGCTGATGCCGGTGCGGGCATGGATGTGGTGTCGGTGGGCGAATATCTGCGTGCGAAGGCCGCAGGCGTGCCCGGCGATCGCATCGTGTTTTCAGGTGTCGGCAAAACGGCAGAGGAAATGCGCACCGCACTGGAAGGGGGGATCAGGCAGTTCAACGTCGAATCCGAGCCCGAAATGATCGTGCTGGACCGCGTTGCGCAATCGCTTGGGCTTGTCGCCCCGATTACCGTGCGGGTGAACCCGGATGTAGATGCCAAGACCCATGCCAAGATCGCAACCGGAAAGTCAGAGAACAAATTTGGCATCCCGATCAGCCGTGCCCGCGAAGTTTATGCGATGGCCGCCAAGATGCCCGGCCTGAAGGTTATCGGGATCGATGTGCATATCGGCTCGCAATTGACTGAGCTTGCCCCGTTTGAGGCTGCGTATAACAAGGTGGCCGAACTGACCGAACAATTGCGCGCTGACGGGCACGAAATCAGCCGCCTTGATCTGGGCGGCGGCCTTGGCATTCCTTACACCCGTTCCAACGAGGCGCCGCCACTTCCGACCGAATATGGCGAGTTGATCCAGCGCACGGTGGGCCATCTGGGCTGCGAGATCGAGATTGAGCCCGGCCGCCTGATTTCCGGCAATGCCGGGCTGTTGGTGTCCAAGGTGATCTATGTGAAATCCGGCGAAGACCGCGATTTTTTGATCATTGACGGTGCGATGAATGATCTGATCCGCCCAGCGATGTATGAGGCCTGGCACGATATCATTCCCGTGGTCGAACCCGCGCCGGGTGTGACCCCCGCAAAATACGATATCGTTGGCCCGATCTGCGAAAGCGGCGATACATTTGCAAAGGCGCGCGAGATGCCGCCGGTTGCTGCTGATGATCTGGTCGCCTTTCGGTCAGCTGGTGCCTATGGTGCGGTTATGTCGTCAGAATACAACTCGCGCCCGCTGATCCCCGAAGTACTGGTGGATGGGGATCAATTTGCAGTTATTCGTCCACGCCCTACCTATGAAGAGATGATTGCACGCGATAGATTGCCAGAGTGGCTGAAGTAATCCGCCACATGAAATGGGGAGAGGCCCGCTGAAGCATCAACCTGATCAGATGCGCCATTTACGGTTTCCGGTGGCCGCCACCCGGACAGGCATGGTGGCCGAACAGGTTGTGCGCGCGTTCTGGCCATTGTGGACAATTGTCTTTCTGATCCTCGCGCCGTTGATGATGGGTTGGCAGGATGCCTTGCCGGTCGAGGCGTTTTGGGGGGCTGGGGTACTTTCGATCCTGGCACTGCTGGCCGCCGTGTTCTGGGGCGCGTGGCGCTTTCGCGTTCCCACACGTGCCGCCGCCATCGAACGGGTTGATGCAGCAATGCCGGGTCGCCCGATTGCAGCAATAACGGATACCCAAGCCATCGGTGGTGGCGATGCTGCATCCGAGGCTGTGTGGCGCACTCATATGGATCGCATGGCCGAACGCACCAAGGATGCAAGGTTCATCGACCCTGATCTGCGGATTTCTGATCGGGACCCCTATGGCTTGCGCTTTGTCGCATTGCTGTTTTTTGTGGCTGCATTGCTTTTCGGCTCGCTTCTTCGGGTCACCTCTGTGGGCGAGATCGTTACGGGCGCTGAGCCGACATTGGCCACTGGCCCGGTCTGGGAGGGATGGATCGAAGCGCCCGCTTACACCGGTAAACCGTCAATTTACTTGAATGACGTACCCCCGGGCCCTTTGCGGGTGCCGGCGGGCAGCAAAGTCACTTTGCGCCTTTACGGTGAGGTCGGTGCATTGACCGTGGCTGAAACGGTCTCGGGGCGCATCGGGGAGGTCGGCGCTGCCTCCGAAGCGCAACAGAGCTTTGAAGTGACCCAATCCGGCGAATTGTCGATTGAGGGCGAAAATGGCGTTGGGTGGCGCGTGACGGCAATCGCCGATGAACCACCAATGATCGAACTGACGGGTCCAATCGAATCGGATGCAAGTGGTGAGATGGTACAGCCCTTCGCCGCATTCGATGACTACGGGATAGAGTCCGGCACCGCCACGATTACACTTGATTTGGCAGCAGTTGAACGGGTGCATGGGCTGCGTGTGGACCCGGATCCGATGGAGCCACTGATCCTTGATCTGCCGATGCCCTTTACCGGTGATCGTTCAGATTTTGACGAATTTCTTGTTGAAAACCTCAGCGAGCACCCGCTCGCTAACTTGCCGGTTACCTTGCAGTTGGAAGCGACCGATGCGGCAGGACAGACCGCTACGACATTGGCAGAACCTCTCATCTTGCCAGGCCGAAGGTTCTTTCAGCCCTTTGCGAAAGCCGTCATTGAACAGCGTCGTGACTTGATGTGGTCCAAGGCGAATGTGCGGCGGGCAAATCAGATATTGCGGGCTATTTCGCATCGTCCCGAGGGGCTGTTTTCCAGCGAAACAACCTATCTGCGATTGCGTACAATTATTCGACGGCTGGATACGATGGCCGAGTTTGGAATGGACGACGACGGCCAAGCCGAGGTCGTGCAAGCGCTGTGGGATCTTGCGATCCAACTTGAGGATGGCCGACTGGCTGATGCCCGTGCCCGTCTTGAGCGTGCGCAGGAACGTTTGGCCGAAGCGATGCGCAATGGTGCCTCGGACGAAGAGATTGCCGAATTGATGCAGGAGTTGCGCGAGGCCACAGATGATTACATGCGTATGCTCGCCGAAGAAGCGGAGCCTGGTGAAAACGGCACAGATGAGCGCGACACCGCAGAGAATTCCTTTGAATTCACGCAGGATGAGTTGCAGGCGCTTATGGATCGCATCGAAGAGCTGATGCAGGAAGGCCGTATGGCCGAGGCCCAAGAACTGATGGAGCAGCTAAACCGGTTGATGGAAAACCTGCGCGTCACCCAAGGCGAAGGTGGTGATGGGCAGCAAACGCCTGGTCAGCAATCGATGGAAGATTTGGCCGAAACGTTGCGCGATCAAGAAGATTTGTCGGACGATGCATTCCGTGACCTGCAGGAGCAGTTCAACCCCGGCCAACAAGGGCAGCAGGGTCAACAGGGCCAGCAAGGGCAACAGGGGCAAGGCCAGCAAGGGCAACAACAGGGTCAGCAGGGCCAAAACGGACAGCAACCGGGCCAGAACGGCCAATCGGGCCAAGGGCAGGGTGTTGGACGCGATAGCGAAAGTGGGGAACGCGGCGACAATGGTGCCGGTGGTGAGGGGCAAGGTGACGAGCGCAGCCTTGCAGACCGTCAGCGTGCCCTGCGTGAGGAGCTGGAGCGCCAGCGCAATGGTCTGCCAAACCTGGATGGCGAAGCCGGTGAGATTGCGCGGCGCGCCCTTGAACGTGCCGAAGGCGCCATGGAAGGCGCTGAAGATGCCCTGCGCGATGGTGATCTCGCTGAAGCGATTGACCGTCAGGCCGAGGCCATGGACGCTTTGCGTAATGGCATGCGCCAATTGGGTCAGGCCCTGGCCGAAAATCAACAGACTGAACCCGGGCAAGGTACTGAACAGGGTGATGTTGCGGGTCGCCCCGTGCCGGGCCAACGTGACCCGCTTGGCCGGGAAGTTGGCAATTCCGGACAATTTGGCACTGATCAGGAGATGCTCGGCCGCGAAGAGATCAATCGCCGCGCTGAAGAACTGTTGGACGAAATTCGCCGCAGATCCGGCCAACAGAACCGTCCAGAGGTCGAACGCGATTACCTGCGCCGTTTGCTGGATCAGTTCTAGATACGTTTTGGTAGGACGCCGTTAGCTGTCGGACGGTGCTGCGTCAGTCGCGTTTTGATCGGCGGGAGCGGTTTCTGACCCATTCATGTATTCGTCGATCATGGCGCGGCCAAGCTGCACTTGTTCGTCCAGCCATATGCGTAGCTGATCGACGGTTTGCACATATTCCGCCATGACGTCCTTGGTCTGCGGCAGTTGCTCGGCGATTTGGTCGGCAAAGAAGTAGGGCCCTATCAAAAGCGCAAGCAAAAGCAGAACCAAGAAGAAGCCGCGCCGAAAACCGCGCCGGTGAACGATCTCCTGCTGTTCTTCCTCTGCCTTGGCGGAAAGGTCGCTCGCTTCCGCTCGGGCGCGCAGGGTCGCGTTAATCTCGTCAATATTGGGCATCGTGCGCAGGTTTGCACCTGGCACGGCACCGGTTGCCGCTGCGGCGACGGCAGCGGGTGTCGAGGCGGCGTCGCCGGTCATGGCTGCGATGCGCTCTCGTGTTTCCCTGGCCCGGTCACTGGGCGATTGACCTTGACGCTCTGACGTATGTGGGCGGGCTTCCACGGTCGCGCGGACCTCTTTGTCGCGGGCGGCTTCCTCGCGCAGAATGTCAGCAATCGACGAATCAAGCGGTTTACGCGTGGGTGCTTCAATCGGTTGGTGTCGCGGACCGTCATTGTTGTCTGCCGGAGCGGGCGTCGGTCGCGGTGTTGGCCGTTGCATCAGGGGACGACCCGCAACCTTGGGTTTGTCCATCTGGAACCATGTATGTGCACAGCTGGAACATTGTACATCCCGTCCGCCATCAGGGATGACATCGTCAGAGATGTCGTATTGTGCATCACACTTGGGGCAAATCAGCCGCATGTTGAGATCCTTCTGCCCGTCAACATATCGTTGTTATTGTGTTGTTACCGCGCAATCTAGCAATCACGGCGTCAAACGCAAAGTATTTGCTGCCACGGCCGGTGTCGGAACATTGAAACCTGTTGCAGATTTGGGCAGAACGGCGCAGTGATCGAAAGGGTGCGTCGTGATTGAACTGGAAAATGTGTCCTACGGTTTTGGCGGCACGCCTCTGTTTTCGGGGCTTTCACTATCATTGGAACCGGGGTCTTTCCATTTTTTGACGGGCCCATCCGGGGCTGGAAAGACAACGCTTTTGCGTCTGTGCTATGCCGATCTGCAAGCCGATCAAGGGCAGGTGCGTCTGTTTGATCAGGATTCTGCCAGACTTGGCCGTGATGCCGTGGCGATGACCCGCCGACGCATAGGTGTGGTTCATCAGAACTGTGCATTTCTGGATCACCTGACGATCTCGGAGAATATCGCCTTGCCACTGACCGTCGCCGATCGCGCCGCCGAAGCGGCAGGCAATTTGCCGGAATTGCTGGCCTGGGTTGGCCTGACGGCGCAATCCAGTCAATTTCCGCCTGAACTTTCTGGGGGTGAACGGCAGCGCGCCGCCCTGGCACGTGCTGTGATCATGTCACCAGATGTCATTATCGCGGATGAGCCGACAGGTAATGTCGATTGGGAGATGTCGCAGAGGTTGATGACCTTGCTTGTTGAGTTGAACCGTATGGGCAAGGCCGTCTTGATCGCGACCCATGATTTGACAATGATCAGGGCAATGAAGGCAGAGGTCAGCGCACGGGTACTGCGACTGAAGGATGGCCAACTGGTGCAAGCCGGGGCCGAGCTGTGAGGGCGGTCATTGACTTGATCGTTGGCGATCCGCAGGCGGATCGAGCAGTGCCGCACACCGGGATCACCGCACGTCTGACCGTCTTTGTTACTGGGGTGATGGCATTTTTGGCAGTGCTTGTGCTGGCCTTGTCAATGACGGCAGGACGGGTTGCCGATCGTTGGGCAGATGAACTGGCACAAGCCGCGACCCTGCGTTTGCCCGCTGATGCGGGTGAAGCCGCAGTTGCCAGAGCGCTGGAGATTCTGCGCACCACACCGGGTGTCGCGACGGCCCGAACGCTGAATGACGCAGAACAGCAAGCCTTGCTTGACCCGTGGCTTGGCGGTGATCTGAGCTTGGATACGCTGCCAATCCCCAAACTGATCGAGATTGTCGCTGACGCGCCGCCCTATGATGTCGACGGGTTGCGCGCGCGGTTTGCGGCAGAGCTCCCAGCTGCGGTGCTGGATGACCACGCAGGCTGGCGCGCGCCACTTCTGAAGGCGGCCGCACGGTTACGCTTGGTTGCTGGCATGGTCACGTTGCTGATTGGCGCGGCACTGATCGCGACGATCATACTGGCCGCACAAGCGTCGCTGGCCGCAAATTTACAGGTGATCCGCGTACTGCGTCTTGTGGGTGCGCGTGACATTTACATCGCCCGCGCCTTTGTACGTCGTTTCACCTTGCGGGCCGGGCTGGGTGCGGTCCTTGGGGTGGTCTTTGGCGTCGTGGTTTTACAGTTCGTGCCTGGTGGCGATGCGCCCGGCAGCTTTCTGTCAGAGATCGGGTTTCAAGGGGCGGGATGGCTATGGCCTCTGGTCATTCCGCTGATCGCGGCTATCGTGGCTTTTGCGGCAACCCGCGCTGCCGCATTGGCAAGGCTGAAGGAACAGACATGAGTAATGCCGTTCAATGGGTACGCTCCCTCATCTTTAATGCGCAGATGTATCTGGCGATGCTGGTGTTCGGGATCATCTACCTGATCCCCGCCATCATATCGCGCCGGGGAGCGATCGCCGCCTGCCATGCCTATTGCAGCTATATCCGCTGGTCGGCGGGATGGATTATCGGGCTGAAGACAGAAATCCGGGGGGAACCGCCAACGGATGAGGTGATGGTTACGCCGAAGCATCAATCGTTCATGGATGTGCTGATGATCTATGGCGCGATCCCGCGTGGCAAGTTCATCATGAAATCCATCCTGAAATACGCGCCAATCATTGGCCAGTTCGGGTTGCGAATCGGCTGCATTCCGGTTGATCGGGGCAAGCGCGGTCAGGCGATCAAGCAGATGGTGGCCGATGTACGCGCAGGCCGCGCCTTGCCCGGGCAGTTGATCATCTATCCGCAAGGCACCCGCATCGCGCCTGGGGTCAAGGCACCGTACAAGATCGGGACCGGCGCGCTTTACAAGGAATTGGCCCAGCCGGTTGTCCCGGTTGCGACGAATATCGGTGTGTTCTGGCCCAAACGTGGCGTCATGCGCAAGCCAGGCACGGCTGTGTTTGAATTCCTGCCGCGCATTGAACCCGGCCTGGAGGTCAGTGAGTTCATGGCCAGATTGGAACGCGAGATTGAAACAGCATCCGACCGGCTGAACAAGGAAGCCGGGTTTGATGGCTGACCATGTGATCACCGATATCGCGGCGCTAGAGGCGCTTTATGGCACACCCGGCGAGGCATCGCTGATCAAAGTCGCTGACCGATTGACCCCACTTTATGCGAAATGGATCATGGCCTCTCGATTTTGCGTGGTGTCCACCGTTGGACCAGAGGGCACGGATGGCAGTCCACGGGGTGATAGCGGACCGGTTGTGCAGAAGTTGGATGATCAAACGCTTCTGATGCCCGATTGGCGAGGCAACAACCGGATGGATACATTGCGCAATATCGTCAACGATGGGCGGATCAGTCTGATGTTTATGGTGGCTGGCTCAAATAACGTTGTTCGGATCAATGGAACCGCAGTTGTGTCGGTTGCGTCGGATTTACTGGCCAGGTTTGATCAAAATGGGCGTGCGCCACGCAGCGTCCTGGTGGTCACCATTGCGGAAATTTACAGCCAATGCGCGCGGGCACTGATGCGTTCGGGCCTGTGGTCAGCAGGTGACGAAAGCGAAGACCTGCCCAGCGTTGGCGATTTATTGGCAGAGCAGAAGGCAGGATTTGACGGGGCATCCTATGATGCGGAATGGGCGCCGCGTGCCGCCAAAACCATGTGGTAGTTGGTCAGTGATTACGCCATTTGATATTGCTGCTGGTCCCCAGCCCATATCGCAGGCAGGCCGCGATCACACCAAGGCTGATCAGCAGCCAGATACCGCCCCAGATCATCGTTGTGCCGCCAAATTCCTCTGCCAGCATTCTCGCGTCTGAACGCAGGTTTGACCGCGCAATCGTATCGCTGAAAATGTCGTAGGGGACGTAGATCATGCTTGCCAACCCCATCACACGCAGGACCAGATCGTTTGCCGCATGCCCCAGAAACCACGCCATCAGCAGCATGGCAATCCCGGTTCCTGCGGTAAAACCAAGTGCGAATAAATCACGGACATAAAGCCCGGCAATGACCAACGTGACCACACCGCAGCCCGCCATGATTGCGCGGTCCGCCTTGGTCCGGGTCGCGGCAATCAACAGGCCGACCCCAATCAGAAGCGAGCCAAGATAACCCGCCGTCAGCGTGATAAAGCGGTTGCCGCCTCGGCTCCAGACCTCACCGCTGAACCTGTTTGAAATGCTGAGGCTGACCACGTCACCACCGGTCACGACAGTCGCGATGGCATGCGAGACTTCGTGAAAGAACACGACCAGGATTTTCAGGGGCACAACCGCCGGCGACTGCCAAAGCGCAAAAACAAGCGCCGTCAGCACCAAGAGCTGCCAATGTCCTTTCAGAAACGGCACGGCTTAGGCGGCAAGGCCCTTTTCGCCAAGGCTCAGGTATTTCTTGCGGCGGTCAGCGCGAACCTCGTCGGCTGACTTGCCTTCCAGATCGTTCAATGCGGCAACCAGAGCCTTTCCGACGTTTGCAATCGCGGCGTCAATATCGCGGTGCGCCCCTCCGCGCGGTTCCGGAATGATTGTGTCGCAAACGCCAAGCTCGTTCAGGTTTTGCGCAGTCAGGCGTAGGGCCTCGGCAGCTTCGCGCATTTTTTCAGCGTCCTTCCACAGTATCGAAGCACAGCCTTCCGGGCTGATGACCGAGTAAATGGAATGTTCCAGCATGGCGACACGATTGGCCGATGCAAAAGCCACAGCGCCACCGGAGCCGCCCTCACCAATGATGACGCTGATCAGGGGGACGCCAAGTTCAAGACACTTCTCGGTCGCGCGGGCAATCGCCTCTGACTGGCCGCGTTCCTCTGCCCCCTTGCCTGGATAGGCGCCGGGAGTGTCAACCAATGTGATGACCGGCAGGCCGAACCGGTCGGCCAGATCCATCAGGCGGATTGCCTTGCGGTATCCTTCGGGCCGGGCCATGCCAAAATTCCGCTCAATCCGGGATTTGGTGTCGTTTCCTTTTTCATGGCCAATGACCATGACAGGCTTGCCTTCAAGCCGGGCAATCCCGCCCATAACGGCATGGTCGTCCGCAAAGTTGCGGTCGCCAGCAAGGGGCGTGTATTCTGTGAACAAAGCCTCGATATAGTCCTTGCAATGGGGTCGCTCCGGGTGACGGGCGACCAGGCATTTGCGCCAGGGCGTTAGATCGGCATAAAGGCTTTCGAGCAGGTCATGCGCCTTTTTATCAAGGGCGGCCGCCTCTTTTTCGATATCCATTTCCGCGTTCTCGCGGGCCATGGCCCGCAGCTCTTCCGCTTTGCCTTCGATCTCGGCCAGTGGTTTTTCGAACTCTAGATATTGGGTCATGGGCAGTTGCACCTTTTGCAAAAACTCAGTGATATATGGCGCAACAGAGATAGTTTAGCAACGGCCCCAATTTTGCCTGAATGTTGGTATTTGTGCGGCAGCACTGTTCGTGGGGGCGCAACAAAAAATGGAAAAGAATATGCGATATTTTAGTTGTTTGAGCATTGTGGCTTGTCTTGCAGCCGGTTGCGCGGTGGCTCAGCCTGTAAACTTTGGTGATGACAGCAGCGAATGGGCCAATGATGGCGAATGTGACGATGGGCGTTTCACCGGCCCGGGCCTGACGTCAACACCGCTCTTGCAGGAAGATGTGCTGGCTGACGCAACCGATTGCCGAAATGCTTACAATGCTGGCCAATTGCGGTTGCTGGGTGTCGCGGCTGATGGAACAATCGACTTTGGCAATGATAGCGGCGAATGGAGCAATGACGGTGAATGCGATGATATGCGATTTGCCGGGCCAGGCATGACCACCACGCCGCTTCTGCAAGAGGATATCATGACAGACGCCACAGATTGCCGTAACGCCTATTCAGCCGGCCGGTTGAAGCTCGCCGGCCAATAGGCGGACGCTGGGTCAGCCCGCGATCATCTCGGACTGGCGCACGATCACCTCGGCCTGTTTGATCGACGCGATGTCGACAAGTCGGCCCTTGTAGACCGTCGCCCCTTCGCCCCGTGCCTTGGCGTCTTCCATGGCGGCAAGGATTTCGCGGGCCTCGGCGACCGCTTCATCAGACGGGGTGAAAACTTCATTGGCGAGGGCGATCTGTTTTGGATGGATCGCCCACTTGCCCACCATTCCCAGAGTGGCAGACCTGCGGGCCTGCGCGCGGTAGCCTTCATCATCGCTGAAATCGCCAAACGGGCCGTCCACGGGCAGAACGCCGTGGGTCCGGCAGGCTGCTACAATTGCCGTCTGCGCCCAGTGCCACGGATCGGAATAGTGGCGCGTGTCACCATGCAGCATGTAATACTGCTCCTGCGTGCCACCGATCCCGGTGGTCTGCATCCCCATGGAAGCGGCGAAATCGGCGGCCCCAAGGCTCATCGCCGCCATACGCGGTGAACTGGCCGCAATCTCCTCCACATGAGCGATACCCGCGGCAGATTCGATAATGACCTCGAAACTGATCTGTTTCTTGCGCCCCTTGGCGGTTTCGATCGCCGTGACCAGCGCGTCAACGGCATAGACATCCGCCGCGCAGCCAACCTTGGGGATCATGATTTGATCCAAGCGGTCGCCCGCCTGTTCCAGCAGATCCACCACATCGCGATACCAATAGGGCGTATCCAGCCCATTGATACGGACGCTAAGGTACTTGCTGTTCCAATCTACTTCGTTGATCGCCTGGATCACATTTGCCCGGGCGCTATCTTTGTCGCCGGGCGAAACGCTGTCCTCGAGGTCCAGATTGATGACATCTGCGGCACTTGCGGCCATCTTTTCAAACAATTTGGTGTTTGAGCCGGGTCCGAAGAGCTGGCAACGGTTGGGGCGGGCCGGGGGTGCGGGTTGCAGGCGGAATGACATTTGCGATCCTTGGCGTAGCAAAGTTACGTTTCATTTGCTGTGATCGGTATATTATTGCGCCAAGGGTCACAAGTTGAATTTGCACACGCAGCATTCGCAACGCTGCGGCGCAAAATTTTGGCTAAAATTTTGCCTGACTGAAGGAAATTTCGAAATTTCCTTCGCCCCTCAGATGCCTGCGCTGACAATCGCCTTGGCCAGTATCGGCACTGTTTCAGCATTCAGTCCGGCAATGTTCATCCGGCTATCGCCAACCATGTAAATACCATGATCCGCGCGTAACTTTTCCACAAGCTCGGGCGTTGCGCCCAGACGACTGAACATGCCCCGATGATGTGCCAGAAAGTCGAACCGATCCGAATTGGTCAGCCGCTTCAACTCATCCGCCAGTTGCTGGCGCAGGGCGAGCATGCCATTGCGGGTCTCTTCCAGTTCGGCCTCCCAATCCGCGCGCAGTTCGGGATCACTCAGGATTGTGGTGACGACCCGCGCCCCGTGATCGGGCGGAAAAGAATAGTTCTGGCGGTTCAGGAAGGCCAGCGTTTGCTGGGTCAGCGGTTGCTGTTCAGCATCCTTGGCAATCGCCATCAGGATGCCGGTGCGTTCGCGGTAAATGCCGAAATTCTTCGAACAGCTGGCCGCGATCAGGCAGTTGTCAAAGGCACTGGCGATCTGGCGGGTAATCTGCGCGTCCTCATCCAGCCCGTCGCCAAACCCCTGATAGGCGATGTCGATAAAAGGAATCGCTCCTTTTTCCTGCATCAGCGTGATTACCTGCGCGATCTGGTCGGCGGTCAGGTTCGCCCCGGTCGGGTTATGGCAGCAGCCATGCAAAAGCACGATATCGCCCTTTGCCAACCCATCCAGATCAGCCAGCATGCCGTCAAAATCGACGCCGCGCGTTGCATCGTCGAAATAGGTGTATTCGCCCATCTTCATGCCGAGATATTTGATGATCGACGGGTGGTTCGGCCAAGTCGGGTTAGACAGCCAGACCGTGGCGTCAGGCGTTGCCATCTTGATCAGTTCCAGCGCCTGCCGGATGGCCCCTGTCCCACCGGGGGTGGCAACGGCTGCGACCCGTTCGGCGGCAATACTGTCAGCCAGAACCAGCTGACGCATCGCCGCGCCAAAGGCGGGGTCACCCGCCAGCCCGGTATAGGCCTTGCTGGATTGATCGGCCAAAATCCGGCGCTCCGCTTCTTTGACGGCGCGCATCACTGGGGTGTTGCCGGATGCGTCTTTATAAACGCCAACGCCAAGATCGACCTTGTCATCGCGTGGATCGGCCTTGTAGGCGGCCATCAGGGCGAGGATTTTGTCGGCGGGTTGGGCGCGCAGGTTTTCCAGCATCAGTGAGCTCCGGTTGCAATGGGAAGGTCGGCATACATGCCCCATTCGGACCATGAACCATCATAAATCGCGTGATCAGTTTTCCCGATCCGCTCCAGCGCGAGTGCCAAAATCGCCGCTGTCACGCCTGATCCGCATGTGGTGATGACCGGCTTTTGCAGATCAATACCCGCATCCTTGAAAATCGTGCGCAGGGCTGCTGGCGGCTTCATCGTTCCGTCGGCGTTCAGCAACATAGCATAGTGCAAGTTTTTCGAGCCGGGGATGTGACCGGAGCGCATGCCTTCGCGCGGCTCTGCCTCTTCGCCCTTGAAGCGGGGGGCAGAACGGGCATCAATGATCTCATGATCGCCTAGCTTTGCTGCCCGGGCGACCTCTGTCACATCGCGGACACGCTGCGGTTCTGTTTTTACAGTCATGTGCCGGTCACGGATGGTTGGAGGGCTTGTCGTTGTCCTGTGCCCGTCGGCCAGCCATTTTGGTAACCCACCGTCCAGAACGGCGATATTGTGTTGGCCCATCAACTTGAACAACCACCACACGCGTGCGGCCGAAAAAATGCCAGCCCCATCGTAAACAACGACCTGATGCCCATCGCCGACACCCATGGCGCGCATCCGGGACATGAACTTTTCGACCGGCGGTGCCATATGCGGCAATTCAGAACGCAGGTCGCTGATCTCATCGATGTCAAAATAACGGGCGCCCTGAATATGACCTTTAGCATACTCCGCTTTTGGGTCGCGATTTTCGGCTGGCATATACCAAGATGCATCAAGAATCCGCAGATCCGGGTCCTTGATATGGGCCGTCAGCCAGTCGGTGCTGACCAATGTCTTGGGGTCGTCTGCGGCTGCGGGGGACATGCTGGTTCCTTTTGTCTTGGATAGCATGTGGGTAACGCAGATGCGCTGTTGTCACAAGATATGACGTGGGTCTGCCGCTGCCTCAAATTTGAGGCAGCGGCAAGCAAATCGATGGCCTATTTTGCCATCATGTTCTTGATCACGCCCACGACGGCAAGTGCCACACCACCTCCGACGCCACCACTGGCGACCTGCGTCAGGATGCTGGCAATATCCAGCCCGCCGCCGGCCGCTGCACCGTCGGTCAGCATGCTGATGATCTGACCACCCAGACCACCGCCGACGATCCCGGCGATTGAGTTACCAAGTGTTCCCAGAGATAGGTTCTTCAAGACCCCGCCGGCCACATTTCCGCCAACGGCCCCGGAAATCAGTTGAATGATAAGCTGTTCCATATTCTGTCCCTTCATGTCGGATCATTATTCTTACCCGCGCTGGCGTGATCCAGCACCGCGCCTGGGAACAATCGTCAACTAATGTTTGAGATGACGCAAGGTTTCACCTCCCATCGAGGGGAGAGATTGACACAGCCATTGCTCAGGAAGCTGCCGATTGTTTGCCTGCATTGTCATGCATCGAAACGTTTCCACACTTCTCGCCCTTTGTCGTTCAGTCGCTCAGGTGAGCTGAATACGGATAACGTCATTTGCGCCTCCTGTGACGCGGATCCAACCTGCTGGACCACGCCATTCTCCAGTTCTGCTCGAATAGCAGAGTAGGGCAACCAGCCGATGCCAACGCCGTTGAGGACACGCCTTTTGATGGCCTCGACCAGCCCGTCAACGTATTGGACATTGAGATGGACCTGCTGTTTGCCAAGCGTCTGATCGACCACCGCCCCCAGGAAAGAGGACCGTTCGTAAGCGAGATAAGGTGCGGGGACGTCGGCTGTGCCAGGCAGTTGCCAGCCATGCCTGTCGATGGCAGTTTTTAGCGCGACTGGCACCATTTTCTCTGTGCCCAGATCAATGCGGGTGAACTGGCTCTCATCCAATACCAGCGGCACGTCGGGGTGTCGGTAGCAGAGCAGAAAGTCACAACCGCCGTCTGCTAGAAGTTGGCAGCAGGTGCTGAGACTATCGGAGATAACCCGCGCCTTGAGGTCTTTGATTTCGGCCTCGAGCTCTTCCAGCCGTGACGTCAGGTAGTTCACAGAAATCGTGTGGAGTACTGCAAATCGCTGAAATGAAATGTCGCCCTGATCCTGCTCTCTGATGGCTTGTCGGGCATCGATTAGTTCCGCGATAGCGGCCTTGGCTATGGGCAGAAATTGCTTGCCTGCCGGTGAGAGTTGAACCGGAAATGTGGCCCGATCGACCAACGCGACGCCCATCCAGTTTTCAAGCGATTTGACGCGCCGGCTAAACGCGGATTGGGTTATGTTTCGTTCTTCGGCGGCACGGGTAAAGCTGAGTGTTCGCCCGAGGCAAACGAAATCTCTAAGCCAATTTAGATCCATAGAGTACACCTTTCTCTTTGAATTTAAACCAAAAATGAATGTCATGCAAATTCGGAATAACGCGATGCATTGTTTGAATTGGCGTGGTCGGCGGATTCGTGTCTAGGCTTCTATTGTAATCTGGCATCACCTTTGACGTCAGGTGGAGAAGGCGCAAAGGGTCCTGGCCCCTGAACTGCAGAAAGGCACCGTGTACGTGAATGTCGTAGCTGAGCAAGACGCTGATAGTGGTCTCACCTACTTGCGCAGTGGCAAAGGGTTCCCGCTGGTATTGCTGCACGGATATTTTGGCGGGGCCGCTTTGTGGGAGCAACAAGTCGCAGCCTTTCGCGACAAATTTGATGTCATTGTGCCCGAGCTTTCGGGCTATGGCGGCAACACCGAGCAGCCCTCGCTCAATACGATTGAGGGGTACGCCAACCAGATTTTGACCTTCCTTGATGGAATTGGTGTCACGCGGTTCCACCTTCTGGGCCACTCAATGGGCGGAATGATTGCACAGCAAATGGCAGCCCTCGCCCCAGACCGGATTGACCGGCTCGTCTGCTACGGCACCGGGCCGCGTGGTGTGATGCCCGACCGGTTTGAAACGCTTGATGCGTCGCGCGACCGGGTGCGTAGCGACGGGGCGGCGGCCACCGCCCGCCGGATCGCCGCAACATGGTTCAAAGAGGGCGAGGATGCCGAAGGTTTCGCCACCTGCGCCCGTCTCGGCGAAAATGTCAGCGTGGCGACTGCCCTGTCCGGGCTGGCGGCGATGGAGGGCTGGGACGGCCGTGCATCGTTGGATCAGATCACCCAGCCAACGCTGGTGATCTGGGGGGATTGTGATCGCTCCTATGGCTGGTCGCAGCCCGAGGCGCTGTGGCGCGGGATCAAGGGCAGCAGTCTGGGCGTTTTGCCGGGCTGTGGCCACAACGCCCATATGGAGCAGCCTGAGATTTTCAACGCAATCGTGGAGAAGTTTCTGCCGGAAAATGTCTGAAGAACAGATTGCGCCAGCCGGCGGCGCGCTAACCAACAGTGGAGAGAAACATGAAAAAATTCCTATTTACCAGCGCCTTCGCCCTATCGATGGCGGGTGCCGCATCTGCCGAAGAGGTCAAGATCGGCGCGCCGGCATGGACCGGCGCACAAGCCATCGCCCATCTGATCGCCGAAATCGTCGAAACACGTATGGGTGGTGAGGCAGAGCTGGTCCCTGGCAATAATGCCAGCATCTTTCAGGCGATGGGCCAAGGCAAAGGCGATATTGACGTACACCCCGATGTCTGGCTGCCCAACCAGCAAAGCTTTACCGATAAATATGTCGAGGAAGAAGGCACGGTGATCCTGTCCGAAAACTCATATGAGGGAAAGCAGAGCTTTTGCGTCAGCCGGGCGTTTTCGGAAGCCAATAACGTAACCTCGATCTTTGATCTGGCCCGGCCAGAGATTGCATCGCTGATGGATAGCGATGGCAATGGCAAGGGCGAGATCTGGATTGGTGCCCCCGGTTGGGCGTCGGCCAACGTGAACGAGGTCAAGGTTCGTGATTACGGCCTGATGCCGTTTATGGAACCGATCCGCGCCGATCAAGCGGTGATGACAGCGACCGTTGGCGACAGTATCCGCAAGGATATCGGCTATGCCTTCTATTGCTATTCGCCGCATGCGATCTGGTTCCAGCATGATATCGTGCGCCTGTCAGAGCCGCCCTTTGATCCCGAACAGTATATCGCGATCCAGCCATCCGATGACCCCGATTGGTTCGAAAAGTCGAAGGTCATGACAGAAGACGCGTTGAAAAACGTGCAAATCGCCTATTCCGGCACATTGCCTGACCGGTCGCCTGCGATTGCGGATCTGTTGGCCAATATCCAGCTGGATGGTGAAACCGTGTCTGATTTTGCCTTCCAGATCGAAGGTGGCAAAGACCCCGCTGACGTCGCCCGTGATTGGGTTGCCGCCAACTCAGAGCGTGTCGACGCCTGGCTCGGCCTTTAACCACAAAGTGGCATCGCGCGGTTTTGCGCGGTGCCAACACCGGCCCCGGGGGACGCAAGCGTGACGCAAGAATTCGCCATTGAAATATCAAATGTCTGGAAGATTTTCGGCGCCCGCGCGACCGAGGCAATCGAAGATGTGCGCGCCAATGGGATCACCAAGAAACAGGTGCTTGAGAAGTATAACTGCGTCATCGGCGTCGCGGATGCGACCATGCATATCAAACCGGGCGAGATTTTCTGCGTGATGGGCCTGTCCGGGTCGGGCAAATCAACGCTTGTCCGTCATATCAACCGCCTGCTGGAACCCACAGCAGGCCAGATCGTCGTCAACGGGCAGGATATTATGGCGATGTCCCCCGATGCGTTGCGTCAGTACCGCAACGAACACATCGCCATGGTGTTTCAGAACTTCGCTCTGATGCCGCATCGGTCGGTGTTGGATAACGTCGCCCTGCCACTGGAAATTCGCGGCGTGTCGAAAAACCAGCGCATGGAAGTGGCCGAACGCACGGTTGAGATGGTTGATCTGACCGGCTGGGGTAACAAGTTTGCTCATGAGCTGTCTGGTGGGATGCAGCAACGCGTGGGCCTTGCCCGCGCATTGGCCGCTGACCCGGAAATCCTGTTGATGGATGAACCGTTTTCGGCGCTGGATCCGCTGATCCGTCGCCAGTTGCAGGGCGAGTTCATGGGGTTGGCCGCCAATATGAACAAGACCACCGTGTTCATCACCCATGATCTGGATGAGGCGGTGCGCATCGGTGACCGCATCGCGATCATGCGTGACGGTATGGTGATCCAGACTGGCACCCCCGAAGATATCGTGATGAACCCGGTGGATGATTACGTATCGGATTTTGTGGCCGGGATTTCCCGGCTGAAAGTTGTGCGCGCCCATGCGGTCATGCAGGACCTCGCGCAGTTTGAAAGCGCCCATGGCACCCTGGCGGAGACTGCCCGTGCCTTTGCCCATGATGCACATCTGGGGGAGCTGATCGATGCTGCCATCGCCACTGACCAGCCCGCCGCAATCATTGATGACCATGGCGCACGGATCGGAGTGATTACCCGGTCTGACCTGTTGCGCACTGTCATCGAAGGCACGGAGACGTCCTGACCATGACTGACAAAACCAAAGATGAATTGCTGGCCGATTTCGTGGCGACAAGCCCCGGTTACTACCGTGATCAGTTCCTGAAGATCGGGGCGAGTGCGGCCTTTACATGGACCTTCAACTGGGTGGCTGCCCTGCTTGGGCCGATCTGGTTTGGCATGCGCGGCCTTTGGAACTGGGCGCTGACCTTCGTTATTCTTGAGGCATTCGCCTATATCCAGCTGGGCCGTGGCTTGTTTGGTGATCTGGGGGCCAGTGCCCGCGAACGCATCGCCCAGATCGAAGGCACGCTTGAATTCCGCCGTGAACAGTTGCAGGCGGCCAAGGATCGCAATGCCGATAATGTCGATGTGTTCGAACGCACGATCAAGTCGCTGGAAGACGCGATTGTGGGCGTGCAGGCCGAGATAGCGCAATTGGAGGCGGGGGCGATTTGGGTCGCCCTGACGGGGCTTGTCGCCCTGATCGTGGTCAAGGCCATTGCCGGGGTTGTGGCGAATACCGCGCTGGAAAAACGCTATTCTGACTGGTTGTCGGATAGTTCGATCAGTGCGGGCCTGAACCCGGCGCGCACAGCGCTTGCCGCCCTTTTTGCCGTGCTGGTGATTGGCACCAGCGTCATTCACTACGCCTTTCCCGGTGCGATCACGTGGCTCACGGATTTTCCGACAAGCCCCGATATCCGGCTGGATGCCATTGATAAGGTGGAGGCGTTTTTCGCCTTTATCATCGAATCCGGTGAATGGTTTTTCCAGCTGATCACGTTGGGTATTCGCACGGTTCTGGATGCTTTGGAGGTGCTGTTTGTCGATACCCCATGGCCCGTTATCGGCAGTTTCATCATCCTTCTGACATGGTTATCGGCGGGCAGCCGGGCCGCGATTTTCGCCGCTGCCTTTCTGGCCTATATGGGCTTTTTGGGGTTCTGGGAAAAGGCGATGACGACGCTTGCCCTGCTGGGCACGGCGGCCTGTATCTCAATCGCCATCGGCATTCCCGTGGGCCTGTTCTGCGCCCGTCGTCCCCGGTTCTATGCCATCGTCCGCCCGATCATGGATTTCATGCAGACCATGCCTGCCTTTGTCTTCATGATCCCGGTGATCGCGTTTTTCGGAACGGGCAAGCCTGCTGCGGTTGTCACCACAATGATTTTTGGCGGCACCCCTGTCGTGCGCCTGACCGTGCTGGGCTTGCGGGGCGTGCCTGAAACCATTCGCGAGGCCGCCATCGCTTATGGCGCGTCAAAGTGGTTTTTGCTGACCAAGGTCGACTTGCCGCTTGCCGCCCCATCCATTCTGGCCGGGGTCAACCAGACTATCATGCTGAGCCTTGCGATGGTTGTGGTCGCATCGCTGATTGGTGCCAAGGGGCTGGGTGAGGATGTGCTGGAAGCGCTGCAATATGCGTCCGTTGGGCAGGGGATTCTGGCTGGCTTTGCCATCCTGTTCTGCGCGATGATCCTTGACCGGATCGTGCAGGGCAAACGCGACTAAGCCGGGCTGGCCTGTATGCCGGACATGTGCCACACCTTCGCTAACAAAGGCGCGTGAAGGAGTGACAGGATGGATGACCGGTTGAAGGCCGCGATTGAGATTGCCAAAAGCGGTGGCGCTCTGGCGCTGGATTACTACCGCCGCCTGCCCACGCTGGAGGTGGTCAGCAAGGGCCTGCAGGATTTCGTCACCGAGGCGGATCAGAATGTCGAATTGCATGTCCGCGAATTGATCGCGGCGGCGTTTCCCGATGATGGGATCGTGGGCGAGGAACATGCGCCAAAACCCGGCACAACCGGCTATCGCTGGGTGATTGATCCGATTGACGGCACGTCGAACTTCATCAATGCCATGCCAGCCTGGTGCGTCGTGATTGCCATCGTCAAGGATGACGCGACCCAGATCGGCGTGATCCACGACCCAGTTCACGATGAGGCATTCCATGCCGTCAGGGGGGCTGGCGCGATGCTGAATGATGCGCCCCTGCGCATGCCAACCGATGCGGTGATCAGCCGGGGTGCGATCAGCACCGGCTATTGCAACCGGATCAGCAAGGCGAGTTTGGTGGCTGTGATTGATGCCGTCGTGTCACGTGGCGGTGTGTTTCATCGCAACGGCTCTGGCGCGCTGTCACTGGCCTATGTCGCGGCGGGTCGTTTGATTGGATATCTCGAAGGGCACATGAACGCCTGGGATTGTCTGGCGGGCCAGTTGATCATTGCCGAGGCGGGTGGCCGTGTTGAGGCGCAATCCGCCGACGACATGATTGCAAATGGGGGCCGTGTCGTGGCGGGCAATGCGGGCGTGTTCGACGAGTTGCTGCAGATCGCCGACGCGACCTTGCATCTTTGATGTTTGCCAACGCGCCCCTGTTGCTGGTCCAAAACGATGCTGCTGGTGACGTGCTAACCTGTCAGGAGGGGCTAAGTTTCTGGGGCGGTGTTGACCCTGATACCGGTGTGATCATTGACGCCCATCATCCTGATTGTGGTGCCGCGTTGGCCGGGCGGATCGTGCTCATGCCCACCTCACGCGGGTCGTGCAGTGGCAGCGGTGTCATGTTGCAGCTGGCCCGCAACGGACACGCCCCGGCGGCACTGGTGTTTCGTGAGCAGGAAGACATCCTGACGCTGGGGGCGATGATTGCGGCGCGTCTGTTTGACTGCCCGGTTGCGGTACTGCGATTGCCTGCGGAGGACTATGATCGCTTGGCCCAGGCTGAACATGCAGAGCTGCGGGGTACGCAGCTGGTCGTCGATGGGCGGACCATCGACCTGCTCCAACCTGACCCGCATCAATTGACCCTCAGCGATGCGGATAAGGATATGCTGACCGGTCAGGATGGCCCGGCAGCACAAGTGGCGATGGAGGTGCTATGCCTGATCGCTGCGGCCCAAGGTGCGCGTGATCTTATCGACGTGACCCGCGCCCATATTGATGGCTGTATTCTGGCCCATGACGCCAATCTGGATTTTGCCGAGACGATTCAGCGGATGGGTGCCCAAGTGCGCATACCAACGACGATCAACGCGATTTCCGTTGATCGGATGGGGTGGCAGGCGCAGGATGTCCAGCCCGATTTTGGCCGCAAGGCCAGTCGCTTGGCCGATGCCTATGTAAACATGGGCGCCCGCCCGACATTCACCTGCGCCCCTTACCTGCTGGATGATGTGCCACAAGTGGATGAGCCGATTGGCTGGTCTGAATCCAATGCGGTGATCTATGCCAATTCAGTGCTGGGCGCGCGGACCCAGAAACATCCCGATTACCTTGATCTGTTTATCGCGATGACCGGACGTGCCCCCAATACCGGTGTTTATCTGGCGGCCAATCGGGTACCCGGATGTGTGATCAACGTCGCATTGCCCGACCGCTACGACGACAGCATCTGGCCCATGCTGGGTTGGTTGGCCGGTGTCAAATCGCCCAATTCCATTCCGGTTCTGACGGGGCTTGAAGCCACTTCACCGACGCCGGATGACCTCAAGGCGCTGTGCGCCGCTTTTGGCACAACCTCTGCCGCGCCAATGCTGCATGTGCGGGGGCATACGCCAGAGGGAGATCTGCCCGTGCCGGTTGATACCACGCAGTTTGATATTTCGCCTAAGGATTTGGCGCAGGTTTGGAGCGGCTTCAACGCGGGGCCTGTGCAGGTTGACCTGGTCGCGATTGGCAGCCCGCATGCGTCTTTGACGGAATGCCGGGAATTTGCCCGCCTGTTGCGCGTTCAGCACGCGCCACTTGTCGCGGATGTCATCGCAACCGTTGGCCGCAATATCCTTGCTGCCGCGACGCAGGAAGGGATCCTTGAGGCACTTACGCTGGCAGGTGTTCGGGTGATCCCTGACCTATGCTGGTGTTCGATCACGGAACCTGTCTTTCCCGCAAGTGCACAGGTGTTGATGACGAATTCCGGAAAATACGCGCATTATGCCCACGGGCTGACAGGGCGCGAGGTCCGGTTTGGCAGTCTGCGTGATTGTGCGGAGGCCGCCGTGACCGGACGCGCGCGCCCTGATTTGCCTGACTGGCTGTGTTTAGAACTCGACGACGGCGCGGATTGATTTGCCTTCATGCATCAGATCGAAGCCGT
>CANMQO010000001.1 GCA_947500055.1 uncultured Paracoccaceae bacterium | reverse complement strand
CTGAGCCTGAGCCTGAGCCTGAGCCTGAGCCTGAGCCTGAGCCTGAGCCTGAGCCTGAGCCTGAGCCTGAGCCTGAGCCTGAGAAAATACCGGTTGAACCGGCCATGCAAGAGCCAAGTGTCGCGCAGATAGACGCGCCGGTTGCAGAAGATGTCACGGATGTGCCTGATCCTACGGCGCACGAACCGCGCGTGGACGAGGTTGAAAACCAGCACCCCGCCGAGGACCTTGCGGAAGAGGAAGTCGCACGCGTCGAGGCCCCCGCACGTCAGCCTGAACCTGAAGCCGCGCCCGAGCCGGTGGAGCCTGTTACAGTGGTACTCGCAGAGCCGGTCGTCGTCGCTCCTCCTAATTTGCGCCCGCCAACATTCCCAATGTCGGTCGATCCGATCATTGGCGAATATCACACCGCACGTCCAAAATATAAGCGCCGCGCCCGCCGTCGCGTTGTCGGCACGCTGACGCAAGTTGTTCCCGCGTCCGACGATATGGCCAAGATCGCAGCCGCCGCAGTTGTCCCGGTGGCACCATCTGCCCCGATCCGGACGCTCCCCGCCAACGTGGCCAAAAAACCGGAAGTATCCCGCAAGCTGCTTTGGGGCACGGCCGTTGCGGCCAGTTTTGCACTGGCAGGTCTGTTGGCGTGGACGCTGTTTGGTACAGCAACCCAAACAACGCCAGAGGTGATCCCCGGTGAACCTGCGGCACAGGCGGCCCCCGCTGATACGGCCGCTGTGGAGGCGGAAACTGCGGGGCCGGTTGTGGAGCTTCTCGAACCACGCCCCGAACCGACCCCAATGCCGTCTGAACTGGCACTGAACCTGCTGGGGCCAACACCCACCAATCCACTGGTTCGGAATGCACCCACCGTCATCGCAAGTGAGCCTGACGCCGTGCTTGCGGAAGTCTCACCAATGCCAGCGGCACCCACACAAGACGTCGCGCAGGCCGAAATTGGTGCCCCTGTCTTGCGTGGGCGCGTCTTAAGCCCGGATGAAGCCGCGCAGATTTATGCGGCAACCGGCGTCTGGCAACGGGCACCGCGTATCATCGATGTACCCACGACAACCTTGCCAGATGGGATTCTGCTGCCGGATGCCGCCACCGTGCCTGCCAAGGTCGCGCAACCAATTGTGCCCGATGCCGGTGCCTTGTTGCCGGAACTGACCTTTGTTGCCCCGGCG
The DNA here is from genome assembly GCA_947500055.1 of uncultured Paracoccaceae bacterium. Taxonomy (GTDB): domain Bacteria; phylum Pseudomonadota; class Alphaproteobacteria; order Rhodobacterales; family Rhodobacteraceae; genus Yoonia. The sequence continues at coordinate 773,225 of CANMQO010000001.1, read as the reverse complement.
AACCCACCGCCGCCGGAAGCGAAGTTCGAGATTGCGGACGATGGATTTGTAACACCAACCCCGGAAGGGGCCATCACCCCGGAAGGGGCTGTTGTTGTTGCCGGGCTGCCAGACCTGAACGTCCGCGCGCGGCCTGATCTGACATCTGAAGATCTGGACCGGATGTCAGCCCTCGCGCCGGCGCCTGAAGGCGTGAATATTATCGCTGGACCGCCACCGGTCACCCCACCCTTGCGACCTGCAACTGCCGCGTTGCCAACCCAAGAGGCGCCAGAAGAAAACACCGAAACCGCAACACCCGGTGGCGTATCACTCGCGGGATTGCAGCCAGACGCGGCTGGCGATCCAACGCTGGATGAAAATGCTCCCGCAGCAGGGGCCACGACGCTTGCCGGACTGCGCCCGCGCCCGCGTCCTTCGGCGCTTTTATCATCAAACCCACCCGCCGATTTGCCAAGCAATCCTGATATTACATCGGTGATCGCAGGCATTGCCGAGGAAGAGGCAAGCGCGCCCTTTATCGACATGACGCCGCGGGCAATCGGTGCATCGCGCAGGCCCACAACCCGCCCGCGCAATTTCGCAACCGTCGTGGCAAATGCACGCGCGCAGTTGGAGCGCCAGCAACCACAACAGCAGCAAACTACTGCCGCGGCAGCACCAGCGCCACGTCAACCAGCCGCCGCCGCGACAACGCCGCCCCGCAACTCCGGCCCGACACCCGGTGGGGTATCACGTGCGGCAACGCAAGAAGACGCGATCGGCCTGCGTGAGATTAACTTGATCGGTGTTTACGGCCGCCCCAACAATCGGCGCGCCCTTGTCCGGCTGTCCAACGGCAGTTTTGTCAGGGTTGAGATTGGCAGCGCACTGGATGGCGGCCAGGTGACCGCCATCGGTGATAAGGCATTGAACTATGTCAAACGAGGCCGGACATATGCCCTGCAGGTGCCCAACGGTTAGGGTCAGGACCCATTAATTTAACACCGTTGGTTCGACAGATTTCCTGCGTGACAAGGCGCATCTGCGCAGGAACTCTGGTTGAATTTCAAGCAGTTGCAACGCAGCTCACGCTGTAAATCCGTCGAATCCGCAGGACGACAAAACCGCTTCATCTCAGCGGCATGAGCCACTTGCGAATAACCCGTTATTCTCTGCATGTCTCAAACCCCTGATATTTCGCGGTTTTGACGCCAACGATGTCAAATTAATGGGTCCTGACCCTAGCTGGTTTCCAGCACGCCACGGGCGATCTGATCCGCCTCGATGCTTTCAAACAGCGCCTTGAAGTTACCTTCGCCAAAGCCGTCATCGCCTTTGCGTTGGATGAACTCAAAGAAGATCGGACCAATGACGGTCTTGCTGAATATCTGCAACAGGATGCGCGTTTCACCGCCATCCACAACGCCCTCGCCATCAATCAGGATGCCGTGTTTCTCCATACGGTCGCGGGGTTCGTCATGGTCAACGACCCGTGTCTTGCTCAGGTCGTAATAGGAGCTCGGCGGTTTGGGCATGAACTTGATGCCACGTTCGGCAATCTCATCGGTCGCCTCATAGATATCATGCGCGCCGACCGCGATGTGCTGGATGCCTTCGCCCTTATAGCGCTTGAGGTATTCGACGATCTGACCTGTCTCGCCCCGATCCTCATTGATCGGAATGCGGATGCGACCGCAAGGCGAGGTCAGCGCACGTGACAGAAGCCCGGTAAACTTGCCTTCAATGTCAAAGAACCGGATTTCCTTGAAGTTGAACAGATCGCCATAGAACTTGAACCAGACATCCATATTCCCCTTGTGGACGTTGTGGGTCAGATGATCGAGGTAGTGGAAGCCAACACCGATCGGGTGGGCCTTGGACACCCAGTTGAATTCGTCGTTATAGGGGTTTGCCTCGTAATACTGGTCAATGAAGTAGATCAGGCTGCCGCCGATACCAACAATTGCGGGCACGTCCATTGTCTTGCCGGCACCCTCATAAGGGGTCGCACCCTTGCTAACCGCATGATCAAACGCATGCTGGGCATCAACAACACGCCAGCCCATGGATGGCGCGCAGGGGCCATGCTCCTCAACAAAATCGCGGGCGTGGCTGCCTGCTTCGTTGTTGATGATATAGGTGATGTCGCCTTGCTGCCAAAGTTCGATATCCTTGGTCTTATGCGTGGCGGTATGGGTGTAGCCCATTTTGCTGAACAGATCGCGCAGTGTCTGCGGCTCTGGATGGGCGAATTCAACGAATTCAAACCCGTCCGTGCCAGCAGGGTTTTCTGCGGTGATTGTGGCTTTGGGGGCGTCATGTGGGAAAGGTCCCATGGGTCATTCTCCTGTTCGCGTCTGCGTCAGTGTAACCCGGTTCCCGTGGGTAATTCAGGCAAGCTGGTGGTCAATCATCGAAAATTGTGCGAGATTTGCGCATGGTATCTACAATTCCTGCGGAGAACGCGCATGCAACTTGACCCCTCTGACCTGCGATTACTTGCGGCATTACAACGCGATTCAACCCAGACCGCGCAGGAATTGGGCGATGCCCTGCATATGTCCGCGTCACAGGCGGGACGGCGGCGGCAACGGTTAGAAACGGAAGGATATATCGCAGCTTACCGGGCCCATCTGTCCCCAGAAAAGGTCGGACTGACGGTCGAAGCGTTTATTCAGATCGTAATGGCCACGCATACCGAAGAGAACGCGCGTGATTTCGTGCGCCTGACCCGGACCCGGCCCGAAGTTGTTGGCGCCTGGACCCTGACCGGAGAGGCCGATTATCTGCTGCGTATTTATTGTGCCGATCTGACTGCCCTCAATAATCTGGTGCAACAGGTGTTGCTGCCACATCCGGCGGTCAGCCGTGTACAAAGTCAGATCGTGATGGAAAGGGTGAAATCGGACGCCCCTCTGCCAGTTTAGCGGAGCTTGCGTAACTGAACGGCACGGAGCGTGACAAGAAGCATCACACCGCCGCCGCAGATAAATGCGGCTCCAATCGAAAAGGCTGACGCGATGGCAGCCCCGACAAAAGGGGCGGTCAGCAGGGCAATGGTGTTCAGCGCTTCGCTTAGGGCGGTCACCCGCCCGATACGGGCACTGCTCACATTGCTCTGGATCACCGTGCGATAAGGCACAACCGTCATCGCAGTACAAAACCCCAGCACGCCGAAAAGTACGATGAAGATAGTTTGACGCAGCGGCAAATCCGCCGCCTCACAGGCGCCAATAAAGATGATGATCAGCGCCGCGAGACCTGAACCGATAGCGACAAGGACAAAGGGCCGGTTATCCGCGCGCCCGGTGCCAAGCGGCAAGGCACCAATCACACCGCCTGCCCCCACAGCCGCCAACGACAGACCCAGAATGGTCTGGGAAAACCCCAGATCGCGCGTGAGCGGCGCAATCAGCGTATCGTAAAAGAACATCGCGAAATAACCCGCGCCCATCATGAATAACGCTGATCGCAGGATCGGTGTTTCGCGCACCACATCCATACCCGCGCGCAAATTCTGCCAAAGACTGATTGCCTCACTGGCCTTCTCCTCTTGCCGTGCGATCACTGGCAGTCGCCAAAGCAATACCGCTGCAACGATCGAAACAAGCGCGTTCATGGCGAATATGTTTTGCGGCGTGAACCAGATCAGCAAGCCGCCGCCAAGGGCGGGTGCGACGATCTTGGAGGCTTGATTGATCGCGTAACTGATGCCGTTGATGCGCATCCGGTCTTCCTTCGCGGTCAATGCTTGAATGGCACTTTGCTTGGCAGGCGTAAAGAACGTATCGACTGAAGCGCGCAGGGCAATAACCAGCATCAATATCTGCCAATTGGGTGCGAGAACGAGGGCGAATGTGGCGATGGCCCGGCCAATATTGCTGATAATCAGAATTTGTCTGATCCCCGATTTATCAACGACGACACCTGCGATAGGTCCGACAATCAGGTAGGGCAAGCCCATGCTGACGGCAAGGATAGCAAAGACAAATGGATCAACCGACCAGACATAGACCAGCAATGCGCCAATGGCGACAAAATCAAGCCAATCTGCAAAATCGGCCGGAACTTGGGCGACCAGCAACCGGCGCAGCGTGTTAGAGATCGGGCGGTTCGACATATGGGCACCCTAGGTCACAGTTTTGTCGATGGCTCTGACAAAAATGCCGCATTGCTCCCTTTTAAATAACCATTGGCAGGCTAGACTGGCCCCAATCCGCCCTCCACCCCAATCCCCCGAGTAAATATCAATGGAATCATTCCTTTTTCAGGCCACGATTTATCTTGGTGCGGCCGTGATCGCCGTTCCAATGGCCGCGCGGCTGGGGCTTGGGTCTGTCCTGGGATATCTGCTCGCCGGGATCATCATCGGCCCCGTCACCGGCCTTGTCGGAACCGAAGCAAAGGATTTGCAGCATTTTGCCGAATTCGGTGTGGTCGTAATGTTGTTCCTGATCGGGCTGGAGCTGGAGCCACGTACCTTGTGGGACATGCGGCACCGACTGATCGGCCTGGGCGGATTGCAGGTTGTTGTGACCACTGCCGCAATCATGGGGGGCGGCATGTTGCTGGGCTACAATTGGTCCATTTCGCTGGCAATCGGCATGATTTTTGCACTATCTTCGACGGCTATCGTTCTGCAAACACTCACAGAAAAAGGATTGATGCCCACCAGCGGCGGGCGTGCAACCTTCTCGGTTCTACTGACCCAGGATATCGCTGTAATCCCGATGCTGGCTATTCTGCCGCTTCTTGCCGTGCCCGCTGTGCTGACCATGAATCCCGACGGATCACTGCAAAGGGCCATCGATCATGTCGATGATCACGCCACGATGAGCCTTGTGGCCGACCTGCCCGGCTGGGGTCTGACGCTGGTCACCCTTGGGGCGGTGGCCATGGTGGTTCTGACCGGCACATTCCTGACCCGCCCGGTGTTTCGCTATATTCACCACGCCCGCCTGCGCGAGATGTATACCGCTCTTGCCCTGTTGATCGTGGTGTCGATCGCAGTTTTGATGACCATGGTGGGTCTGTCACCTGCCCTGGGGACATTTCTGGCGGGCGTCGTTCTGGCCAACTCCGAATTCCGGCACGAATTGGAAAGCGATCTCGCACCATTCAAAGGCCTGCTGCTTGGGTTGTTCTTTATCACCGTCGGGGCCGGGATCAATTTTGCCCTGCTGTTTCGGGAGCCGGCAAATATCCTGCTTTTGGCTGCCGGGGTGATGCTGATCAAAGGGGCGATCCTTTATGTGCTGTCGCTGATATTCAACGTCCGCGGCAAAGACCGCTGGCTCTTTACGCTGGGCCTGGCACAGGCGGGCGAATTCGGCTTTGTCCTCGTGTCCTTTTCCCTGCAACAAGGTGTGCTCAGCGACGGTCTGGCCAATGAGGTGCTGCTGGTCATTGCCATGTCAATGTTGATCACCCCGCTTTTGTTCATCGTTTACGAACTGGTCAGCCGCCGCATGACAGATCATGACGATGTCGAACATGACGAAGTTGACGAACAGGGCACCGTGATTATCGCGGGCATCGGACGGTTCGGGCAAATCGTGAACCGGCTGGTGCAAAGTGCGGGGTTTTCCACCGTGATCATCGACAGCAATCTCGCCGCAGTCCAGACCATGCGCAAATTCGGCTTTCGCGGTTTCTTTGGCGATCCGACACGCCCCGATTTGTTGAATGCCGCAGGGCTGGAGGATGCCAAAGTGCTAGTCGTTGCCATTGACGACAAGGCATCAGCGGTCAAATTGGTAAGCTATGCCCGCAAGGCCCGCCCTGACCTGCACATCATCGCGCGGGCGCGCGACCGGGTACATGTTTACGAACTCAACGCCGCTGGCGCGAATGACATCACCCGAGAGATGTTTGACAGCTCATTGCGCGCCGGGCGCTACGCGTTGGAAAATCTCGGCCTGACAGAGTTCGAGGCAGCAGAGGCTGAACAGACATTCTATCAACATGACCGAAAAGCCCTGCGCGAACTGGCAGAACTGTGGCAACCCGGTGTGCCGGTCGCTGACGTGCCGGAATATGTCAAACTGGCCAAGGCGCTGGATAATGATCTGGAAACGGCACTGGCCACCCGCCAGCAAGCGAATGAGAGCAAGGCAAAGTGACCCTGTCCCGGGCTTGACCCGGGACCTCCGCGTGGGTTCAGGTTGAGGTCCCGGATCAAGTCCGGGACAGGCGCAACGCTGGGCTGTCAGGCGTCGCTGACCCCGGCCTCGGCAAAGGTGGCCATGCCGGAATGACAAGCGACCGCACCTTTCAGCACAGCAATGGCCAGCGCCGCACCGGACCCTTCGCCCAAACGTAACCCCAGATCAAGCAGCGGTGTCTTACCCATCGCATCAAGCAGCTTTTGATGCGCGCCCTCCGCGCTCAGATGCCCCGCAACCGTATGATCAAGCGCACCATTCTGCGCCACGGCCAGAACAGCGGCGGCCGCTGAACAGATAAACCCATCCAGTATGACCGGAATGCGGTGGGCCCGTGCCGCAGCAATAGCGCCCGCCATGGCCGCCAATTCGCGGCCACCAAGACAGCGCAGCACCTCAAGCGGATCATCGCTGCCATGCAGGGCGACTGCCTTGGCCACAACCTCCGTCTTGCGCGACAGCCCCGCATCATCGACCCCAGTCCCCCGCCCGGTCCAATCGCTGGCCTGCCCGCCGTAAAGCGCGTTGGCAATGGCCGCCGCAGAGGTCGTGTTTCCTATGCCCATCTCGCCGGTCACCAGCAGGTCGGCCTCCGGATCAACGGCATCCCAACCGGTTTGCAGGGCCGCAATCACCTCTGCCTCGCTCATCGCCGGGGCTTGGGTGAAATCGGCGGTGGGTTTGTCCAGCGACAAGGCATGCACGTCCATTTTCGCGCCAAAGGCTTGCGACAACTGGTTGATCGCCGCCCCGCCATGTTCGAAATTCGCAACCATCTGGGCTGTCACTTCCGCTGGAAAGGCGGAGATACCCTGCGCGCAAACGCCATGATTTCCCGCAAAAACAATAACCTGCGGGGCGTTGATCGCGGGGCGCGGATTGCCGCGCCAGCCCGCGTACCAGATCGCCAGATCCTCAAGCCGCCCCAATGCGCCTGGGGGCTTTGTCAATTGACCGTTCCGGTCCTGCGCCCCGGTTAGGGCGGTGGCGTCCGGTTCCGGAGCCTGGGCAAGTGTTGTGCGGAATTCGGCAAGGGTCGTAAAAGGTGCAGACATCAGGTCCTCGTTGCAGAAAGCTTTGCACCTGTCTAACGATCAGGGAACGATTGAAAAGACGACAAAGGACGTCCCATTGCCCAACCGCGACAAAGCACCGTTAATCTTGCTGCAAGACATCCCCGCAGCACTGGGATTGCTCAGCCGTTTGCCCGTGCCGGTGGATGCGGAAAGCGCAACGGCGCGCGGGGCTGCGGCCGCCTGGGCCTATCCGGTTGCAGGGATGATCATCGGGGCGATTGCTGCTTGCGTAGCCAGTGTTGCGACCGGGCTGGGGCTGCCTGCGGCAATTGCGGCGGTATTGGCCTTGGCGACCCTAGTGATCATCACCGGCGCAATGCACGAGGATGGGCTGGCCGACAGCGCGGACGGTTTGTGGGGCGGCTGGGATCCCGCCCGGCGGTTAGCGATCATGAAAGACAGCCATATCGGGGTTTACGGTGTCGCCGCGCTGGTCCTGTCTTTCCTGCTGCGCTGGACAGCGTTGGGCGGTTTGGTGGTATCGGGCCTTCATTGGCCCGGATTGATCACCGCGGCGATCCTCAGCCGGGCCAGCATGACGGCCCTGATGGCGATGCTCCCCCATGCGCGCGCGGATGGGCTCAGCCAATCTGTGGGGCGCCCAACAGCGAAATCCGCTGGTATCGCGGCAATCATCGCGCTGGTCGCGGCAATCCTGTTCTGGGGATGGTGGGGATTGGTGATCACGCTGGCGGCAGGATTGGCAACAGTTCTTTGCATCGGGCTGGCGCGGGCCAAAATCGGTGGTCAGACCGGCGACATTCTGGGGGCCACCCAGCAGGTAACAGAGATTGCGGTACTGCTGGGGTTGCTAACGATCATTGGCAGTTAAGTGCGGCGGCGAAAGAGTTGCGCCCTTCATGCGGCCCGACGGCCTGCGCCTGAAGCGCCCCATCCACCAGTCGGACAGCCACGATGCGCGACCAGTCGGCGGTGGCGGTGATCATTTCCGGCCCATTGCCGCAATCACGGATACCTCCTGCGATGTCGCGCTCGCCAATCCGGTGATTGGTGAGGCCAGAGGCGGCGGCGATTTCGGTCAGCGCCCCACCCTTGAACCGCCAGACCCGCAAGGTCTTGGCTAGATGGGGGCGATCAATATAGGCAATTTCGATATGGCCATCGCCATCCAGATCGGCGGCACCGATCGGGGCCAACCAACGATTGCGCTGGCCGATATAGGGGGTGCTGGCAATGAGTGTCAGTTTTTCCCTTTGGGGAATATCGGCGTAAATCGCCAGTTGCGCACCCTTGTCCCGATGCGATCTGACAGTGACGATTTCTTGCCGACCATCACCATCGACATCAACCAACCGGGGTTTGGTATCCTCAAAAACATGGGCGGCATCCAGCGTGATGGATTTGTCACCACAGCTGCTGATCACGTTATGATTGTCTGTCGGAGTGATATAGGCATGCAAACGACCACCTTCGATGGCATCACCTAGGATGCCATGTTGATAACGGTCCGTCGGGGCTGCATACCATGCTGCAGTCACCCCGGGTATATCAGGGCAATAGCCATCCCCTTGCTCTTCACATGCAGGCAAACCGACATAAGATGCCCGGCTGAAATCAGAATAGGTATGTGGCGGCGCGCGGCAAGCCAACACCGTTGATGGCACTAGCAGGGACAAAAGGGCAAGAAGCCCGGCGCGCATCAAATCTGCTTTTCCGGCATCTGCACGCGCAGCCCGTCCAGCGCGTCGGTTACTTTCAACTGGCAGGTCAGGCGGGATTTGGTCGTGTCAGGCTCATAGGCGAAATCGAGCATGTCTTCTTCCATCGGGTCCTTGGCTGGCAGTTTTTCGACCCAGGCCTCATCCACATAAACATGGCAAGTCGAACAGGCACAGGCACCGCCGCAATCAGCCTCAATCCCCGGGATGCCGTTATCGCGGGCCCCTTCCATGACTGTCAGGCCATTGGCAACCTCGACCACATGCTCTTTGCCCCCGAATTCGACGTAAGTAATTTTGGCCATCGCGCCTTGTTCCTTGCAGTTGGACTTTTCATTCAGGTGGTTAGTAAATGACAGGTCTGTGCAGGACCAGCCGAAACAGACATCTGGCGGTCACCCTCCGCCAAAATTCCGGCAAATACCTGTTCTGGAAATGAAACAGGCCGCAGATGCGGCCTGCTCCGGTTCACATATTTGATGAGTTATTCGTCTTCAAGCACCAGTGCGACAAACCTTGGATCGCCACCGCGCCGCACCAGCAGCAGGATGGATTTGCGTCCAGCCTCTGTCGCAGCCTCGATTTGTGCTTCCAGATCGCCGACATTCGTGATCGCGTTGCGATTGGCCTCGGTGATCACATCACCTTCCAAAAGGCCTTTTGAGGCCGCTTCGGAATCCGGGTTGATACCCGTGATCACAAGCCCTTCTTCCAGATCAAGGCCGAACTGTTCCGTCAATTCGGGGGTGATCTGCGACAATGTCAGCCCCAGAACATCAGCCTCTTCGCCATCCGGCTCCTGCTCGGTTGATGCCGGAAACGCAACCGCCTCAGAGGTTTCGCGGCGGCCCAGAACCACGGTTAACGATTCCGTGCCACCTTCGCGCAGCACCTCAACCGGGACTTCCTTGCCAACGGGCGAATTGCCGACGATCCGCACAAGTTCGCGGGTGTCTTCGATTTCGATCCCGTCAAACACCATGATGACGTCGCCCGACAGCATGCCAGCATCTTCGGCTGGTCCGGCTGGTACATCGGTGACCAAAGCACCGCGCGCCATATCAAGACCCTCGATCGCATCCACCATATCCGGCGTCACGTCCTGAATACGCACGCCCAACCAGCCGCGGCGGGTTTCGCCAAATTCGATCAGCTGATCCACCACGTTGATCACAACAGCCGAGGACATCGCAAAACCGATCCCGATAGAGCCGCCATTGGGTGACAGGATCGCGGTGTTCACACCAATCACCTTGCCATCCATGTTAAACAACGGCCCGCCCGAGTTGCCGCGGTTAATCGCAGCATCGGTCTGGATGTAGTCGTCATAGGTGCCCGACAGCGCCCGGTTGCGGGCTGAGACAATCCCGGCGGAGACAGAGAACCCCTGCCCCAGCGGGTTACCCATCGCCATCACCCAGTCGCCAACGCGGCTGCCGGGGCCGTTGCTGTCACCGAATTCAACAAATGGCAGATCGTCGGCTTCGACCTTCAGCACGGCGATATCGGTGTTGGGGTCAGTCCCGATCAGCTCGGCGGGCAGTTCTTCACCCGAAAAGAACTCAATCAGGATTTCGTCGGCACCTTCGATGACGTGATTATTGGTGACGATGTATCCGTCATTCGAGATCACGAACCCCGAGCCAAGCGCGGAAGAACGGCGCGCGCCGTCACCATTCGGGCCACCACGATCCAGATCGTTAAAGAAATCTTCAAACGGGGACCCTTCAGGTACGATGCCCTGCGGACCTGTGCGTCCGGCAATGGTTGTGCTGGTTGTGATATTCACCACAGATGGGCTGATTTGCTCGGCCAGGTCAGCAAAAGTGGCCGGTCTGGCCTGCGCATCGGCGGTCGTAGCCTGCGCCAGCACGAGGGCAAGCGCCAGCGTCATGGCCGCAAACAGCGCCATCATCACGCGGCGCGCCTGACCTTGATCTTGTTGGATTACAATTGCCTTGGCTTTCACGGGCAAATCTCCTTGACTGTCTCTGGAGGGCCGCCAGATACGGCCTCTTTCAATTACTGATCTTCTACTTAGGGCGCAAAATGTGCAACGCAAACATGTCATGTCGCTCACTCAAGGCGATGTGATCAAGTGCGAGGATGGCGGAATCCGGCGCCCTTTGTGAGGTGAGCCCTGGGACAAAGGTGCCAATCCGGCCAAAACCTCCTATAGATATGTGTCACACGAGGGCCTGGAAACTTTGGCAAACCGCTCTTGGTCCGATCGCTGCAAAAGACAGGATGAATTGCAAATTGGCACAACCAAGACGACCGATCTCCTTTGTTGCGACAACGGATCCAGACAAGGCAAGAGCCTTTTACAGCGAGGTTCTGGCGCTCAAGTTACGTGAAACCTCACCATTTGCGCTGGTCTTTGATGATGGTGAACACACATTTAGGGTGCAGATCGTCACCGAACTTACCCCTGCATCACACACCGTGCATGGCTGGGAAGTCTCAAACATCGAAAAAGAGATCGCGCATCTGGTGTCGAAGGGTGTCACATTCCTGACTTTTGATCACCTCTGCCAAAACGCCTCTGCGGTGTGGACCAGCCCTGATGGCCATGAAATCGCATGGTTCAAGGACCCATGCGGGAACATTCTTTCGCTGACACAACACGCAACGCCATAGGCGGGCTGGGAGGCGCTGCGCCCACTCAAACCAGGCATCACGTGCTCAGTGATATGAAAACTCCCCCGTCACGTGGCGCCATTCACCGGGACTGATCATCTTGCGGTGGACAAACCGGACCGAATGCAACGGCCCATCAAGTTCTTCCTGCCAGTAGCCGATGAATTTCAGCAGTTTTTCGTGGTCCGGGGCAAGATCGTAATCCTGCCAGACAAAGGTATTCAAAACATGCGGGTGGTCCGGCATGTGATAGAACATTTCCGCAGTCGTCAGCCCATAACCTTTCATCATCAATTCTGTCTCTGATTGCATGGCTGCTCCTTTCCGTTTCTTCATGTTATTGTCAAAGGATTGCAAAGTGATAAATTTTGTCAACAAAAACAGCATATTATCACTGCATTGTGTCGGCTGCCAACATGGGCTGGCATCGCCCATTGCACCCTATATCAAGTGTCTGATAGAAAGGTCGCAACGATATATAGCAGTGCTAAAAACAACAGGCATCCCACGTGAACGATACCCCGGAAACACCTGAAAACGATGAAGAAATGCCACCCATGCGCCCTGCGTATGATGGCCCTTCGGTGACGATCGAACACGAACTCAAGACAAGCTACCTCGATTACGCGATGAGCGTGATCGTCAGCCGGGCAATCCCTGATTTGCGCGACGGTCTGAAGCCGGTTCACCGGCGCATCATCTATTCGATGTATGAAAAGGGTATCACCGCGGACAAATCCTATCGGAAATCAGCAAAATCCGTTGGCGACGTAATGGGTTCCTACCACCCGCATGGTGACAGCGCGATCTATGATGCGCTGGTGCGGATGGCGCAGGATTTCTCCATGTCGCTGCCCCTGGTCGATGGGCAGGGCAACTTTGGCTCCATGGATGGTGATGGTGCCGCCGCCATGCGCTATACCGAAAGCCGCCTCGCCAAAGTCACGCAATACATGACCGAAGACCTGCTCAAGGACACGGTCGATTTCATGGACAACTATGACGGCAAGGAACGCGAACCCAGCGTGTTGCCGTCCCGTTTCCCCAATATGCTGGTCAATGGCGCTGGCGGCATCGCCGTGGGTATGGCCACCAATATCCCACCCCATAATCTTGGCGAAGTGATCGACGCCACATTGGCGATCATCGACGAACCTGACCTGTCCGCAGAGCAGTTGATTGAACACATCCCTGCCCCGGACTTCCCGACCGGCGGGATCATCCTTGGCCGGTCAGGCGCGCGCAAAGCCTATCTGGAAGGGCGCGGTTCGGTCATCATCCGCGCCAAAACCAAGGTCGAGGAAATCCGCAAAGATCGCTACGCCATCGTGATCGAGGAAATCCCCTATCAAGTGAACAAAGCCACGATGATCGACCGCATCGCCGAGGCTGCGCGCGACAAACGGATCGAAGGCATCGCCCATGTGCAGGACGAATCCGACCGTAACGGCGTGCGGGTCGTTGTCGAGTTGAAACGCGATGCTACGGCAGAAGTCGTGTTGAACCAGCTTTTCCGTTTCACTCCGATGCAGACCAGCTTTGGCTGCAACATGCTGGCGCTGAACGGTGGCAAGCCAGAACAATTGAACCTGCGCGGCTTCCTGACAGCGTTTGTCGATTTCCGCGAAGAGGTCGTTGCCCGCCGGACCGCATTTGAGCTGCGCAAGGCCCGCGAACGCGCCCATATCCTTTGCGGTCTGGCTGTCGCCGTCACCAATATCGACGAAATCGTTGCGACCATCCGGGCCTCTGCCGACGCGGCAACCGCGCGTGAAAAACTGATGACGCGCCGGTGGCCTGCCGCATCTATCCTCGAATACATCGCCCTGATCGATGATCCGACCCACACCGCCAACGATGATGGCACCTATAACCTGTCTGAAGCACAGGCCCGCGCGATCCTTGAACTGCGCCTGCAGCGCCTGACCCAGATCGGGGTGCAGGAAGTCACGGACGAATTGCAGGAACTGGCTGGAAAGATCCGGGAATATCTTGAAATTCTGGGCTCCCGCGAACGGATCATGCAGATCATTCGGGACGAATTGAACGAGGTCCGCAAACTTTTTGCGGTCCCCCGTCGCACCGAAATCGTCGACTGGTCCGGCGACATGGAAGACGAAGATCTGATCGAGCAGGAAGACATGGTCGTCACCGTCACCTCCGGCGGCTATATCAAACGGACCGCACTGGCCGATTTCCGCGCGCAACGGCGCGGCGGCAAGGGCCTGTCCTCCATGCAGACCAAGGAAGAGGACGTGGTCACCACCCTCTTTGTCGCCAATACCCATACACAGCTTTTGTTCTTCACAACCGACGGCATGGTCTACAAGCTTAAAACCTGGCGTCTGCCGCTGGGCAACCGAACGGCCAAGGGCAAGGCAATCATCAATATCCTGCCGATCCCGCAAGGGGTCTCAATCGCCGCCATCATGCCCGTCGACCGGCCAGAGGAAGAATGGGATGACCTGCAAGTCGTCTTTGCGACCTCGGCTGGAACTGTGCGCCGTAACAAGCTGTCAGACTTCGTAAATGTCATGCGCAACGGCAAGATTGCGATGAAGTTTGAGGGCGAACATGAGGACACAATCCTGATCAATGCACGCATCGCGTCCAACGACGATGATGTGATGCTGGTCACGGATTCAGGGCGCGCCATCCGCTTCCCCGCCACAGATGTGCGGGTATTCAACTCGCGCTCATCCACCGGGGTTCGCGGCATCAGGTTGCAAGGCAATGACAAGGTCGTCTCCATGTCGATCATCAGGCATTTCCGGGCCGAGGCTGAAGAACGGGCAGCCTACCTCAAAATGCGCCGCGCCATGGCGGGACTGACAGATGAGGCGGAAAACGAAGATGAAGAGGCGACGCCGGGCCAGATCAGCCAGGAGCGCTATGCCGAAATGTCGGCCGCTGAAAATCTGATCCTGACCATCACCGCCAAAGGTTCGGGCAAACTGTCATCAAGCCACGATTACCCGGTCCGCGGACGCGGCGGAATGGGCGTGGCCGCGATGGACAAGGCAATGCGCGGCGGACCGTTGGTGACATCCTTCCCTGTAGAGACGTCCGACCAGATCATGCTTGTCACCTCCACCGGCCAATCAATCCGGGTGCCGGTTGACGGGATATCGTTCCGATCACGTGGTGCCGGCGGGGTCAAGGTATTTGACACCCGCAAAGGCGAAACCGTGGTCAGCGTCGCTTGGATCGCTGATCAAGGTGACGAAGCCGAAGAAGAAAGCAACAATGTATAATAAAGAGGCCCGCAAAACTGCGGGCCTCTTTCTTCGTTTTCCAAGGTCGTTAGATCTCGTTTCAGACGTTTAGCGTCAGCCGTTAGAAACCAAAGCCGGACAAGGTACGCTCGCCAAAGATCGGGCCGCGCTGACCGCCAAAGGTGAACTCTGCACCGACGCCAAAATAGCGCACATCATCTTCGGTAAAGAACGTGGTGTCGCCTTCAAATGCGTTACCCGCAATCTTGCCCAGCTTGCCGTAAACAGATGCGTTTGGCACGACGTTGTACCGGGCGATAATCGATGTGTCCGAATAGGTGACATCTTCGATCAATGCGCCTGTATCGGCCCGGCGTCCCGACAGGCCGGTAAAGGACTCGTATCCCAGACCAACGCTGAACCCGCTCGCCACCTGCACATCAAATGACGCCCCAAAGATGGTCAGGTCTTCGTCCGTTACATTGTCACCAGTCAGATCGGTTGCGCCATAGTAGATTTCGTAACGCGCCGTATTTGAACGGCCGCCAAATTCGACCCCGTAATTCGTGCTGTTCGCGCTATCGGTTGAATCGCGTGAAACAAATCCAGCCACAGCCGCGCCCGGCGAAACCATGTAAATTGCGTGCAACGTACCGTTTGTATAGTCGGCATCGGAATCGTCGTCTTTGCCAAAGCTCAGGTTGGCAGAGACAGCAAAGTTATTGCCAAGCGAAACCTCCGCGCCGCCTTCCAGCGAAAAGCTACTGCCGTCAGCATCATCGCCGAAATAGCTGCGATAGTCACCTGAAACCGAAGCACCTGTCAGGCTTTGCGCAAATGCTGACGGTGCGATCATTGCCGCGATTGCGGCGGAAAGAACGATTTTATTTTTCATTTTCTATACCTGCTCAGATTGTGTACCTGCCACTTTCTATGCCCACAAATTGCAGTATTCCATGCCGAGACAGATCGTTTTTTGGGGATGTTCGCTTTTTGGCCACACCTCGATTTGAAGGGCATGTTTGGCATGGCTCTTTTCTTTTCCGGGGCCAGCGCCTAGATGTCCGCCATGGAAAAAACGCTTCATATTGTTGGCGGCGGCATGGCCGGGTCAGAGGCCGCTTGGCAAGCCGCAAATGCAGGTTTGCAGGTGGTGATCCACGAAATGCGTCCCACCGTTGGCACATTCGCACATCGCACTGGACACTTGGGCGAAATGGTCTGCTCCAACTCCTTCCGGTCGGATGATCATGAACAAAACGCCGTCGGACTGCTGCATTGGGAAATGATGCAGGCAAACGGGCTGATCATGCAAACGGCCTACAAACACCGTCTGCCCGCTGGCGGTGCGCTGGCCGTGGACCGTGATCCTTTCGCCGAAAGCGTCACAGCCACTTTGTGCGCCCATCCCAATATCACCGTGACGGACGCTGAGATCCGCACCCTGCCCGATGACGGACACTGGATCATCGCCACAGGTCCGCTGACATCGGGACCACTGGCCGCAGCCATCCAGCAGGAAACCGGGGCCGAGGCGCTTGCCTTCTTCGACGCGATCGCCCCCATTGTCTATGCCGACAGCATCAACATGGATGTAGCTTGGATGCAGTCACGCTATGACAAGGGCGAGACCGAGGCCGAACGTACCGCCTACCTCAACTGCCCGATGACCAGGGATCAATATGAGGCGTTTGTTGACGCCTTGCTTGCCGCAGACAAAACCGCGTTCAAGGAAGGCGAAACCGCGGGATATTTCGACGGCTGCCTGCCGATTGAAGTGATGGCCGAACGGGGCCGCGAAACCCTCCGGTTCGGACCAATGAAGCCAGTTGGCCTGACCAACGCACATGATCCGGCAACCAAGGCCTACGCCGTGGTGCAACTGCGGCGCGACAACGCGCTTGGCACGCTTTTCAACATAGTGGGCTTCCAGACCAAGATGAAATACGGCGCGCAAAAGGCTGTTTTCAAAATGATTCCTGGACTTGAGAACGCCGAGTTCGCGCGGCTTGGCGGCATCCACAGGAACACCTTTATAAATTCGCCCAGCCTGCTCGATGGCCAAATGCGGCTGCGCTCCAAACCCAATATCCGCTTTGCCGGTCAGATTACTGGCGTCGAAGGCTATGTCGAAAGTGCCGCCATGGGTCTGCTGGCCGGGCGATTGGCGGTGGCGGAACTGACCGGCGAAAATCTGCCCCCCGTTCCCGCGACCACGGCCATGGGCGCGCTTGTCAGCCACATCACCGGCGGCGCCGAGGCCAGGACATTCCAGCCGATGAACGTCAATTTCGGGTTGTTCCCACCTGTTGACGGGATCAAAGGCGGGCGGCGGAACCGCAAGGACCGTTACAAGGCTTACACCGACCGGGCCAAGGCAGATTGGCAGGTTTGGCTCGATCAAATGGCGCTGGACGCCGCCTGATCATTGGCGCTAGCCTGCCATTATGGCTGACAAGAAAAACGTCCTGAAACCCGACCTGTGGACCCCGCGCCCGGTCAAGGAAACCATCGCTGTCTATGCGGAATGGGCCGAAACCTATGACGCAGATATTACCGCACGCGGCTATCACACCCCCAAACGGATCGGGCAGGCGCTGACGTCTTTCATCAAACCCGACGCCCCAATTCTCGATTTTGGCTGTGGCACGGGTTTCTCCGGTCAGGTGCTGCAGCAACTTTATTTCACCACCCTCGACGGGACCGATGTGACCGCCGAAATGCTCGCAAAAGCAACCGAGCGCGGCATCTACCGTAAGACATGGCTCTCGGCGCCCGGCGAACTCAGCTTTGGGCGGGGTGCCTACAAGGCGATTGTGGCCGCAGGCGTGATCAGCCTTGGGGCCGCACCACCGGAAACCCTGGGCACCTTGATCGCCAAGCTGGAAAGTGGCGGGTTGCTGGCCCTGTCTTACAACGACCCAACTTTAAGCGACTCATCCTATCTGGACGCACTCAGCATCGAGATAGGCAATGGCCGGGCCGAAGTGATTTTCCGTGAACACGGGCCACATCTGGATGACGTTGATATGGGATCGGACGTCATCATCCTGCGGCGACGATGATCACACGGTTCGCGCCGTCCCCAACAGGGCCATTGCACCTGGGGCATGCATATTCGGCGATGCTCGCATATGACATGGCGATGGCGGCAGGCGGGACATTCCTGCTGCGGATCGAAGATATCGACCAATCCCGCGCCCGACCGGAATGGGAGAAGCAGATCCACGACGACCTGTCATGGCTCGGTTTGTCATGGCCGACGCCAGTCCGGCGCCAATCCGACCATCTGCCGACCTATACGGCCGCACTTGATCAGCTATGGAATGCCGGGCTGCTTTTTCCCTGTTACTGCAGCCGTCGCGACATCGCTGCCGCCGCCAGCGCCCCGCAGGAAGGCGCACAGATGGGGCCAGACGGGATCATCTATCCGGGCACCTGCAAACACCTGCCACGACCCAGCCAACGCCCGACCGATTGCGCTCTAAGATTGGACATGGCCAAGGTCGCACAACAGATCAGTTACATCGAGCAGGGACAGACATACATTATCCCTGCCCGCTTCTTTACCGAGGCGATCGGCGATGTGGTGCTGGCACGCAGGGACATGGGCACCTCCTATCACCTTTCTGTCGTCGTCGATGACGCCGCCCAGAACATCAGTCATGTGATCCGGGGCGCGGATCTGGAAGAGGCCACACCGATCCACATCATTTTGCAAAAAATACTCAATCTGCCGACGCCTGCCTATCATCACCACCGTCTGATCCGTGATCAAAATGGCAAGCGGCTCGCAAAACGGGATGACGCCCGGGCCATCTCAAAATACCGGGCAGAGGGCGCAACTCCGAACGATATCAGGCGGATGGTGGGTCTTCCGGCAGTTTGACCACCTCAATCTCTTCGCCGTTACGCACAGCCGTGTAGAAACAGGTACGGCGACCCGTATGGCAAGCGCCACCGGTCTGCTGCACCTCAACCAGCAGGCAATCGCGGTCGCAATCCAGTTTAAAATCCACCAGTTTCTGAGTGTTGCCGCTGGTTGCCCCCTTGACCCAGAATTCCTGCCGGGACCGTGACCAATAGGTCACCTGCCCGCTTTCCAATGTACGGGCCACGGCCTCTGCATTCATCCAGGCCATCATCAACACCTCGCCCGATGCGGCATCCTGCGCAATGGCCGGGATCAGGCCCGCCTGATCATATTTTAGTGTAGCCGGGTCGAAGCACATATCAAAAACCTTTGCAAGCGATGCAGTGCGGACTATCTAGAAGCTACAAGCAAGAAGGGCAAATGCCATGTCGGCCGAAACAGATATGATCAAGCTCTATTCCGGGCGGATATTGGCGCTGGCGGCAGAGATGCCGCGCACCAAACGGCTGGAAAACCCCTCGGCCACGGCCAGGAGACGCGCGCCGCTTTGTGGGTCGACTGTGACCGTCGACATCATCCGCGACGGGGACGTCATCACGGATTATGGGCAAGACGTAAAAGCCTGCGCTTTGGGCCAGGCCGCAGCTTCCGTCATCGGCGCGGAAATCGTCGGTCTGACGGCCGAGCAGGTACAGCAGGGGCGCGATGAGCTGTTTGCCATGCTGAAAAACGACGGGCCGGTGCCGTCAAGCCCGTTTGACGGGCTTGACGTCCTGCAACCCGCCAAGGATTACAAGAACCGACATGCGTCGATCCTGTTGGCATTCGATGCCACGCTCGAAGCACTGGAAGCCACTAAGGCCACCGCCTAAACAATTCCTGTTTCAGGAATTGTCCGCAAATCCTCGGTGAGGATTTGACCACAGACTTTCTCCGAAAGTCTGTTCCCTCCCCGCAAAAAAACCGCCGCGCATCCGGGACAGGATGGCGGCGGCAGAGCAAGGCGCGCTCCATTTGATCCGGTCGTTCAAAGGGGGGAGGCAAAACCCCGCTTAAGAACATCAGACAGGCAGGTCATCCATCATTGCATTCTTGGGACAGGGCAATGTGATGGATCAAATGCAGACAAGCGCCGGCAAGGTCAGATCAGCCCGGGCAAAGCCAATCCAACAAACAACATCACGATCAGGGCAATCACACCAAGCGCATCAGCCAAAAGCGTATCACGCGAACGGACAAAAACGGATTTGATCTCTTGCGCCATAGTGTTCTCCTAACGTTCTGTTGCCGCTTTGTTCTCACACCATTAACCTTGTGTAAAGAACTTTTTCAGAACATTTGTGAACAAAATGTGCGAAATCGCACTAACCCACTGATATCAAACGGATTGCCTTATCCTGCTCCATAAGCCAAAGCAGTGCGCGCGCGGCCTGCCCGCGTGCCGTTTCCAGCCGTGGATCATCATGCAACAGCTTGCGCGCATCATTTTGCGCCACCGCCATCAACCCGGCCTGCCGCTCCAGATCAGCGATCCGAAAGCGGGGGACACCCGATTGCGCCACCCCAATCACGTCGCCCGCACCGCGCATCGCCAGGTCTTCCTCTGAAATGCGAAAGCCATCTTCGGTTTCGCGCATGATATCCAGACGCCTGCGACCCGTCTCACTTAAAGGCGACTGATAAAGCAGCAAACAGGTTGACGCCGTGGCCCCACGCCCCACCCGACCCCGCAGCTGGTGCAACTGCGCCAAACCAAAACTCTCAGCCCGTTCAATCATCATGATCGACGCATTGGGCACATTCACCCCAACCTCGATCACCGTCGTGGCCACCAGAACCTTTGTGTCGCCCGCCACGAACCGGGCCATCGCCGCGTCCTTCTCTGCGGGTGGCATCTGGCCATGGACAAGGCCCACAACGCCCTCGCCCAAAGCCGCGCGCAATTGTTTGAACCGCTCTTCAGCGGCGGTCATATCGACGATTTCGCTTTCCTCAACCAGCGGGCAAACCCAATAGGCCTGTCGCCCCTCGGCCACCGCATTGCGCAGTTTCTCAACCACCTCATCCATGCGCGCGGTTGAGACGAGAGCCGTTTGCGCCGGCGTCCGGCCGGGCGGTTTTTCGTCCAGAACCGACACATCCATATCACCATATTGCGCCAGGGCCAGCGACCGGGGAATCGGCGTCGCCGTCATCACCAACACATCAACCGCCGTGCCCTTGGCCCCCAGTTCCATTCGCTGGGCCACGCCGAACCGGTGCTGTTCATCAATCACCGCAAGGCGTAAATCATGAAACACAACATCCTTTTGAAACACGGCATGGGTGCCCACCAGAATGCCAATGTCACCACTGGCCAGATCGGCCAGCTTTTCAGCCCGCGCCTGCCCTTTGTCGCGACCTGTCAAGATCTCCAGCCGCACGCCAGCCGCCGCTGCCAATGGTCTTAACCCATCCAGATGCTGGCGGGCCAGAATTTCGGTCGGGGCCATCATCACCCCCTGCCCGCCTGCCTCAACCACACAAAGCAATGCCATCAGCGCGACCAGGGTCTTGCCCGACCCCACATCGCCTTGCAGCAGGCGATTCATCCGGTACCCCCTCGCCAGATCCGCCGCAATCTCGGCCACCGCGCGGGTCTGGGCACCGGTCGGGGCATAGGGCAAGGACGCCAAAACCTCATCCTGCAACTGCCCTGTTCCTTTTGATGACACGCCTTTGGCGCGGCGCGAAACCGCGCGGGCCAAGGCCAAAGTCAACTGATGGGCCAGCAATTCATCATAGGCCAAACGCTGGCGGGCGGGATGATCCGGCGACAGATCAGCCATGGCTGATGGCCCATGTGCAGCCGTCAATGCCGGTTTCCAGGCAGGCCATTTTTCCCGCGCGACCAAGGCGGGATCACACCATTCCGGCAGATCGGGGGCCAGGTCCAGCGTCGCCCGCGTGGCCTTCCACATTAATTTCTGGGTGATCCCGGCATGTAACGGATAGACCGGCTCAAAAGCTGGAATGTCATCAGCCTCCGACAGGGGCAAAACATGATCCGGATGCACAATCTGGGCGATACCGTCAAAAATCTCAACCTTGCCCGACACGATCCGGCGTTGCCCGGTTGGCAAAAGCCGCTGCAAATAATCCCCCCTGGCATGAAAAAAAACCAACTGAAATTCGGTCTGCGCGTCCGTCACATGAACGCGGTAGGGGCGGCCCCGGCTGCGGGGCGGGTAATGCGGGCCAACGGTAACCTCAACCGTCGCAACTGCGGGGGCCACAACATCGCGAATGCTGTCCCTTCGCTGCCGGTCGATGCCGGAATGCGGCAATGTCATCAACAGATCGCGTGGCTTTGATATGCCCGCGTGATCCAATATCTGCGCCGTCTTGGGCCCCACGCCATCCAGCTTCGTCAGGCTGGCAAAAAGTGGAAACAGGATTTCCGGGCGCCCGCTCATGCGTCGCCGATCAGGGCCAGCCACGCATCCTCGTCAATGGTTTCCACACCCAACGATGCCGCCTTGGTTGCCTTCGATCCTGCACCCGGCCCCGCGATCAGCAAATCGGTCTTGGCGCTGACGGAGCCGGACACCTTCGCGCCCAGGCTTTCTGCGCGCGCCTTGGCCTCGGCCCGGCTCATCTTTTCCAATGTGCCGGTAAAAACCACCGTTTTGCCTGCGACCGGACTGTCAGAGGCCGCAGCGACCACATCCTGCACATCCAGCTGCGCGACCAGCGCGTCAATGGATGCGCGTTCAGCCTCTTGCTGCATCGTGGTGATCACCGATGTCGCCAACACGTCCCCGACACCATCAATCCCTGTCAGGTCATCCCAGATGTTGCTGTCCCCGATTGTCGCCTCTTTCATCGCCAGTTCGAAGCTTGCCCATGACCCGTAATGATGCGCCAGCAATGACGCACCGGATTCACCAACATGCCGAATGCCGAGCGCGAATATCAGCTTGTTGAGAGGGATTTTTCGTTTGTCATCAATCGCATCAAAAAGGTTGTTCGCGCTCTTCTCGCCCCAGCCTTCGCGGTTCTTCAATTGCTGCATGCCTGCGCCGTACCGATCCCGCAGGGTAAAGATATCGGCGGGTGCCGCGATCCAGCCGTCACGATAGAACTGTTCCACCTGTTTTGCGCCAAGCCCGTCGATGTCAAAGGCGGCGCGCGATACAAAATGCTTCAACTTTTCAACGGCTTGCGCGGGGCAAATAATGCCGCCGGTGCAACGGCGCACGGCGTCCCCATCCTCGCGGATCGCATCGGATCCGCATTCCGGGCATGTGTCGGGGAACACATAAGGTTCCGCATCACCGGGTCTGCGCGCCAGATCCACATCCTTGATCTTGGGGATCACATCACCCGCGCGATAGATCTGCACCCAATCGCCGACCCGGATATCGCGCCCCTCACGAATTGGTTGGCCATCACCGCCGCGCCCGGCGATGTAATCTTCATTATGCAAGGTGGCATTGGACACAACAACACCGCCGACCGTCACCGGTTTCAGGCGGGCCACAGGGGACAAGGCGCCGGTCCGGCCAACCTGGATATCGATCGCCTCCAGTGTGGTCCAGGCCAGTTCAGCAGGAAATTTATGCGCAATCGCCCACCGTGGGGTGGTTGACCGGAAGCCGAGCCTGCGTTGCAGGTCCAGGTCATCCACCTTGTAGACAACACCGTCGATATCATAGCCCAGGGTCGCGCGCTGCGCCTCGATTGCGCGATAATGGGCAATCATCTCTGACGGGCCGGCGCAGGTTTGGGTCAGCGGGTTGGTGACAAACCCAAACCCGGCAAGCCGGGCAATTGCGCCCGACTGCGTCTCCGCCAGAGGGGATGACAATTCACCCCAGGCATATGCGAAGAACCGCAAGGGCCGCGACCGGGTGATTGTTGCATCCAACTGGCGCAGTGATCCGGCAGCGGCGTTGCGGGGGTTGGCAAATGTCTTGCCACCAGTTTCCGTCTGCCGGGTGTTGAGCGCGGCGAAATCCGCATGGCTCATATAGACTTCGCCACGCACCTCCAAAACCGCTGGTGCATCGCGGATCTGGTGAGGAATGTCATCAATTGTGCGGGCATTGGCGGCGACATTTTCACCAACGGCCCCATCGCCGCGCGTCGCGGCCTGCACCAGAACACCGTCCTCATAGCGCAACGAAAGCGACAGGCCGTCAATCTTGGGTTCGGCGGTATATATCAGCGGTTGATCCGCCTCCATCCCCAGATACCGCCTGATGCGGCTGTCAAAATCCGCGACCTCATCATCATCAAATGCATTGCCCAGCGACAACATGGCCCTTGCATGCTGCACCTTACCGAACCCTTCGGCCAGCGCGCCGCCGACCTTCTCGCTCGGGCTATCCGCCCGTTTGAGGTCGGGAAACGCCGCCTCCAGCGCCAGGTTACGCTTTTTCAGCGCGTCATATGCAGCATCACTGATATCGGGCGCGTCGTCGCGGTGGTAAGCCGTATTCGCGGCATTCAGCTGCGCCGCCAGCCATGCCAGCTCTTCAGCCGCCTGCGCTGCCGATAAGGCGGCTGCATCCATATGGCCGGTCTGGGGATGACAGGGGTTTTGATCTTCGCTCACGCGGCCCTCCGGATTGGATCAATCTGGCAAATGATTGACCCAATTCTTAGGCAGCGCGGATTGCGGCGTCCAGTGGTGTTCGGCACAAGTTCCGTGAGCAGCTTGGCCTGGCGCGCGCCCTACGCGCCGACGGCAATCTTTTCAGCCTCAATGACAGGTTCAGGGTCACGCAACACATAGCCCCGGCCCCAGACCGTTTCGATGTAGTTCTCACCATCGGTGGCTTCGCTGAGCTTCTTACGCAGCTTGCAGATAAACACATCGATGATCTTCAATTCAGGTTCATCCATGCCACCATATAGATGGTTAAGGAACATTTCCTTGGTCAATGTCGTGCCCTTGCGCAGGCTCAACAGTTCCAGCATCTGATATTCCTTCCCAGTCAGGTGAACGGTGCTGCCACCCACATCAACTGTCTTGGCATCCAGATTGACCGCAATCCGCCCCGTTTTGATGATGGATTGCGCATGGCCCTTTGACCGGCGAATGATTGCATGGATACGCGCCACGAGTTCTTCGCGGTGGAAGGGCTTCGTCAGATAATCATCTGCTCCAAAACCAAAGCCTTTTAGCTTGCTTTCTGTCCCATCATCCCCTGAGAGGATCAATATAGGCGTATCAATACGGCTCAGGCGCAATTGGCGTAACACCTCATGGCCATTCATGTCCGGCAGGTTCAGATCCAGCAGAATCAGATCGTAGTCATACAATTTCGCAAGATCGATCCCTTCTTCGCCCAAATCCGTCGCATAGACGTTCAGGTTGGCATGGGTCAGCATCAATTCGATGCTTTTTGATGTAGTTGGGTCGTCTTCAACCAGCAAGACACGCATCCGAGTTCTCCGCTCTCTCTTCGGTGTCGTTAACCTAAACGGTTAAAGGTTAATCACCCGTTACCATACCAGTTAATCTTTACATTTCTACCTACGGTTGTCGATAACGTTGTAATGCGGTGGCTTTCAACGCCGCCTCGCCATGCTGATGCACGGCCTGTTCCCACTCGGAAAACTCCTCATCCGACAAACCATATCGTTCAAGCGCTTCTTTTCGCTGAATTAATCCAGCCCCAACCGCACGAACGACAGCCGCCTTACGCGATGCCACCCAACGCCTTGTATCCGTTCCGGGCAAATCTGCCCGCGTCATGACTGTTCCATCCGGCAACGTCACTGAACGCGGCCCCTCAACTTTTCTTAGATACATGGTACACCCCTTTCGTCGTACTCCCGGGAATGCTTATCCACAGCAGGGCTTAATGAGAGGTATAACACCCCCTTGAGAGTAGTTAGCATTTTCCTATATTTCAGAGAGAAACCGCCCGATCTGGAAATCCGATGTCACTTGATATGCCGCTGAACTCACTCGGCTTTGCAAAGCCGCCTGCGCAAACCCGCGTTGTTGTCGCCATGTCCGGCGGGGTGGACAGCTCTGTCGTGGCCGCAAAACTGGCCGAGGAAGGCTATGATGTGGTTGGCGTCACCCTGCAGCTTTACGACCACGGGGCGGCGCTGGCCAAAAAAGGGGCGTGCTGTGCGGGCCGCGATATTCATGACGCGCGGCGCGTGGCCGAGGAAATGGGCTTTCCGCATTACGTGCTGGATTATGAAGACACCTTCCGCGAGGCGGTGATGGACGAATTCGCCGATAGTTATCTTGGCGGTGCCACCCCTGTGCCCTGCATTCGCTGCAATGAACGGGTAAAGTTCAAGGATCTGCTTGAAACGGCCAAGGATCTTGACGCCGACTGCATGGCCACCGGGCATTACATCCAACGCATGATGGGCGATGACGGGGCCGAACTGCATTCAGCGGCCGATGCCAGCAAGGATCAAAGCTATTTCCTGTTCTCGACCACGCAGGAACAATTGGACTACCTGCGCTTCCCGCTTGGGCATCTGGCCTCAAAGGAAGAGACGCGCAAACTTGCCGCGAAATACGGGCTTTCCGTTGCAGACAAACCTGACAGTCAGGATATCTGCTTTGTGCCCAACGGGGATTATGCCGCCGTGATCGAAAAACTACGGCCCGGCGCTGCCGAGCCTGGGGATATCGTTGATACAGATGGTAACATCCTTGGCACCCATAAGGGCGTGATCCATTATACGATCGGGCAACGGCGGGGATTGGGGATCGGCGGGCTGGCGGATCCGCTTTATGTCGTCAAGCTGGATGTAAACAGCAAACAAGTCATTGTCGGACCAAAGGAGTTGCTCGCCACAAGGCGGGTGCCGGTGCGCGAAATCAACTGGATCGGTGGCGGCAACCTGATGGATATGGGTGAACGGGAAATCGCCGTGCGGGTACGTTCCACACGGCCCCCGACAGATGCAATCCTGCGCCCGATCTCGGACACCGAGGCTGAGGTTGAACTGGTCGCGGCAGAGCAAGGCATTTCACCAGGGCAGGCCTGCGTGTTTTATGATCCAAACAGCACCCGCATCCTGGGTGGCGGTTGGATCTGGCGCGGCCAATAACATCACGATGACATCTATGTGTGGGGGCTGGCGCGATGGCAGTCCCCCTTTCATATTGCGTCTCAAACGCATCATGAAGGACCGCCAGATGAAACTGACACGCCGCCACCTCTTGCTATTCGCCGCAGCCACGCCGGCAATCGCGCTGATCGGTCAATCCGGCAACGCGGCCATAGCAACCGTCTATGCCGAGGATGGCATAGCCGTCGATGGGACGGATGTTGTCGGGTATTTCACCCAAGGCGAACCCGTCCCCGGCAGTCAGGATATCACCCATGACTGGATGGGTGTGACATGGCGGTTCTCAAGCGAAGAAAACCGGGCGGCCTTTGCCGCCGCACCCGAGGATTATGCCCCGCAATATGGCGGCTATTGCGCATGGGCGGTCAGCGAAGGGTATACCGCATCCACCGTGCCACATGCGTGGAAGATCGTTGATGGCAAACTCTACCTCAACTACTCGCGACGCATTCAGCGCAAATGGGAACGCTACATCCCTGCCCGGATCGCCGCAGCGAATGCCAATTGGCCAACAGTCCTGCACGGCTGACCCTAGCTCTCTGGCAGAACGGTCAGTGTATAGTTGATATTCTGTACCATCTCGCCAAATTCGGATCCGTCATTACTGGTATAGAACGCACGAAATGCCAGATCGTGCGTTCCTTCCGGCAAAGGGCGCAGCATGATCCAGTAACCATCCGTGGCCGCAGGGGCAAAGGATGGCGGAAAGACATTCGCCGGCACCCTTGCCAAAGGATCGAAACACGCATCAGACGCAACGCGAAATCGCTCTGCATCCACGATCCGCGATCCATTCAGATAAACGCGGATATACACAAAACGGTCATTGTTACGGGCAACGGCGCGCTTGACACCGGCACAAGTATTGTTCCCGCCCGGATTGTTATAGGCCATCATGTTGATCACCGGAAAAAACAGATGCTGGCCCGACGGGACCGTACAGGCACGCGTGATTTTCGACGAACCAAAGCCACCGGCCAAGAACCAGACCGGCGCCTCCTGGCCAATCTGACAATGGCGCCCGTCCTGATCACGCACCGGGCTGTCGCGTTGTGGCATGGAATAGGCCCATTGCCACCACCGGTTTGCGTAATCCTGCAACCCCGCGCCCGCAACCTGCTCATCCAATGCCACAACATATGGATCCACCGAAAACCTCTCTTGCCCCGTCCCGACGGATGGAAGGATAGCAAGGCATAAGGTCAAAAGAGATCGGCGGAGCATACATTCATCTACATTACGGATTGCGATCACCCTTAGGATGAAATGCAGGGGAAATGAATCAGAAACGGATCAGGTCACCCAAATCGCCTCAAGCGTGTGAAAAATGATGCGCCATCTGCACCCAGAAACTTGCGCGACCGTGCGCTGCGGTCACGATTTGGCAAGCCTTTCGCAGGTAGCCTCAACACTTAACAAAACCCGACCCCACCGTGCAAAACTGCCCGACACAAGTCCGACGCATGTCCGACGCGACGCCGACGGCCCCCTGTCCCGGATCATGCCTTAAAAACATCAGCTTACGGGTCATATGGGCAAAACCGTCAAAAACCGCTGGCAGTTTGCTGGATCTGCGGCTAGGCAAATCGCATGATTTACGCCTCCGCCTCCGATTGGCGCAATGCGCCGCATAAACGGGTCCTGCTTTTTGCGATGTCAGGTCTGGGTAAGACCTACCTGTCGAAAATGCTGCGCGATACGGGCGACTGGTTTCACTACTCCATCGATTACCGGATCGGCACGCGTTACATGGGCGAAAAAATCGCCGATAACGCCAAGCGCGAGGCGATGAAGGTGCCGTTCCTGCGCGAACTCTTACGCTCGAACTCGATCTATATCGGATCAAACATCTCGTTCGATGATCTCAAACCGATGTCCTCCTATCTGGGTAAACCCGGTGACCGGGCCAAGGGCGGGCTGGATTGGGATGAATACACGCGGCGGCAAGACCAGTTTCAGGAGGCTGAGGTCGCGGCCCTGCATGATACCGGCTATTTCATCGACCGGGCTGTGGACCTTTATCAATACCCGCATTTTGTCTGCGACACAGGCGGGTCGATCTGCGAATGGGTAGATGCCAATGATCCAGATGACCCCGTCCTGACCGATCTGGCGTCCAAGACACTGATGGTCTGGATTGAAGGGACAGAAGAACATACCGCCGAACTGATCCGCCGTTTCGATAGAGAGCCCAAGCCGATGTCTTATGACCCGGCCTTCCTGCTGGCGACATGGCAGGCCTATCTGGCGGAATTCAACGTAAACCCGGATCAGGTTGATCCGGATGATTTCATCCGCTGGGCCTTTGCCAAGGCATTGGCACATCGGCAACCCCGCTATCAGGCGATGGCGGATAAATGGGGCATCAGTGTCCCGCAAAAGACCGTTGAACAAGTCAAGGATACGGAGGGCTTTGTTGGCATGATCGCTGACGCCCTTGAGATGCGCAGCTAAGCCGCCTATCTCTTTTCCCTTGATCCAGGAAGTCATCCGATGCCTATAAAACTACCCGCCGCCCTGCCCGCCTATGATGTTCTGTCGAACGAAGGGGTGATGGTGCTTGATGAAGACACCGCCGCCCGGCAGGATATTCGCCCCTTGCGGATCGCGCTGCTGAACCTGATGCCCAAGAAAATCCAGACCGAGAACCAGTTCGCCCGGTTGATCGGGGCAACACCGCTGCAGATCGAACTCAGCCTGATCCGGATGTCCGAACACAGGACAAAAAACACCGCCGCCGAACATATGGCCGAGTTTTATCAACCCTTTAGCGCTGTGCAGGATCAGAAGTTCGACGGGCTGATCATCACCGGCGCGCCCATTGAACATCTCCCGTTTGAGGAGGTGACCTATTGGGACGAACTGACCCAGGTCTTTGACTGGACCCAGAGCAATGTGCATTCCACCTTTGGGGTGTGCTGGGGCGGAATGGCCATGATCAACTATTTTCACGGGGTCAAGAAACACATTCTGGACCACAAGGCCTTTGGCTGTTTCCGGCATCGGAACATGGTGCCCGCCTCGCCTTACTTGCGCGGATTTTCTGACGATTGCGTGATCCCGGTCAGCCGCTGGACGGAAATGCGGCAGGATGAGATTGACGCGGGCCACGGGTTGAAAACCCTGATCACCAGCGATGAGGCCGGTCCCTGTCTGGTCGAAGACCCGGGTCACCGGGCGCTCTATATCTTCAACCATTTCGAATATGACAGCGCCACGCTCAAGCAGGAATATGACCGGGATGTCAGCGAAGGCACGCCAATTAACGTGCCGATGAACTACTATCCGGATGATGACCCAACGGCACAACCGCAAAACAGGTGGCGAAGTCACGCGCACCTCCTATATGGAAACTGGATAAACGAAATTTACCAGACCACCCATTTCGAGTTGGACAAAATTGGCACGTAAGGCGCTTACCATTTCTGCACTCGCCATCGGCCTGGGCGCTGCCCTCACCGGCATTGGCACCAAGTATCGCGCCGCCCAGGCCGAGGAAAACTACCCACCGCTTGGACAGTTTGTCGAGGTGACGGGTGGGCAGGTGCATTACGTGCAAAGCGGATCTGGCCCGCACCTGATCCTGCTGCACGGGGCTGGCGGCAACCTGCGCGAATTCACCTTTGATCTGATGGACCGGCTGACCGACCGCTACACCGTCACCATCTTTGACCGGCCCGGCCTGGGATACACAGACCAGGTGCCCACAGTTGCAACCGGTGCTTTGGCCACCGACGGTGACGCACCACTGGATCAGGCGCGCATGCTGCGCGAAGCGGCGGAAAAGATCGGGATCACTGCCCCGATTGTCGCTGGTCACAGCTTTGGTGGGATCGTCTCTTATGCGTGGGCGGTTGAGGGGCTGGAGAATGACAGCCCGGTGAATGCGGCAGCCGTTGTATCGCTTGCGGGTGTGACAATGCCCTGGCCCGGACCGCTTGACCCTTACTACAGGATCAATGGCAGCGCGTTTGGCGGGGCGGTAACGATCCCGCTTATCTCGGCGCTGGTGCCGCAAAGTGTGGTCGAAGACCGGATCAGCAGCACCTTCGCGCCGCAACCGGCACCCGAAGGTTACGCCCACTACATCGGCGCGGGCCTGACCCTGCGCACGGCGTCAATGCGGGCCAACATAAGGCAGGTAAACACGCTGCGACCACATGTCGTGGAACTCTCGAAACGCTATCCCGAACTCACGCTCCCGATCGAGATTGTGCACGGCACCGACGACACGACGGTCCCAATTCACATCCACGCCGAAGAGGTGATCAAAATCGTCCCCAGCGCCAGCCTGACCCGGCTTGAGGGGATCGGTCATATGCCGCATCACGCCGAACCCCGGATGGTCATCGATGCAATTGACCGGGCCGCCACACGGGCTGGGCTGAAGTAACCCGTCCGGGTTGCGTCCGTCGTCATAATAAGGACATGGTGCACGCATAAGAAATCATTCTTTCTGCGGGATACCGGATGACCATTCCTTCGCACATTATTGAAATGATGAAGAAACTTCGCGGGCGCTTTGACGTGGAGCCGATCAAACAACAGATGCTGCCCAGCGATGCGGAATTCACCACGCTGCGGCCCGTGCGCAGGGCAAGCGCCGCCTCGGTTGATAAATACTGGAATAGATTGGGCAACACCGCCTCGGCAGAGGATCGCGTCGCATTGGCCGATCCGCTCACCATGGCGGAACCGGATCGCTACAGCGCCAATATCGAAAATTTCATCGGAACAGTGAAAATGCCGGTGGGGATCATCGGGCCATTGCGGCTCAACGGGCTGAATGCCCATGGTGATTTCCATGTTCCGATGGCCACAACCGAGGCCGCATTGGTTGCCTCTTATGCGCGCGGCGCCTACGCCGCCACAAAGGCCGGCGGGATCAGCACCGCGCTATTATATGAAGGCGTGATCAGGACACCCGCCTTTGTCTTTGACACTTTGCTGGATTCCGGACTGTTCGTGGAATGGGTCGTGCGCGAGATTGAGGCCCTGAAAGCCGCCGCAGAAGGCACCACGAACCACGGCAAACTGGTCTCGGTCGAACCTGTCGTCGATAACAATGTGGTCTTTCTGATCTGCCGCTATACCACCGGGGATGCGGCGGGCCAGAACATGGTTACAATCGCCACAAACGCGCTTTGCGAAGACATCGCCGCGCGCTGCCCCGTGCAGATGAAATCATGGTATATCGAGGGGAATTTTTCCGGCGACAAGAAAGCATCCTTTCTGGGGCTGGTGACCGGACGCGGGCGCAAGGTGAGCGCATCGGTGACATTACCGGCAGAGGTTGTGCAATCAACGCTCGGAACAACAGTGCAGGCGATGCTGGATTACGGGCAAATCGCCAATCTCGGCTCACATCTATCCGGCCAGTTGGGCGCGCAGGCGCATTTCGCAAACGGTTTGGCAGCGCTGTACATCGCCACCGGGCAGGACGCAGCCTGCGTGGCGGAAAGCGCGATGGGGATCACCCGGATGGAACCGCGCGGCGATGATCTCTTTTGCAGCGTCACCATGCCCAACATTCTCGTTGGTTCTGTCGGCGGCGGCACATCGCTGCCAAGCCAGTCGGCCGGATTGAACATTCTGGGGTTAAAAGGCGCGGGCAACGGGGCCGCATTGGCGGAAGTCGCCGCCGCAACCTGCCTCTGCGGCGAAATCTCCATCGTTGCGGCCATTGCTGCCGGGCATTTTACACGCGCCCATGAAAACCTGGCCCGCCACAGATGAGCTTTTCCGCCCTCTGGACCTATCAGAAAGAACGTTTCCCGCTGCTGAAAACCGGCCCGCTGCTGGCGATGTTTTCTGCGGCAAGCGTGACAATTTCCGCAGAACTGGCGGGTCGGCCCCTGCCCGGCTGGGGGGCCTATATCGCCGGTTTTGTCGTGGCGATGACCTTGTTCTTCCAGATGCGTGTTTGTGATGAATACAAGGATCTTGAGGATGATCAGCGCTATCGGCCTAACCGGCCTATTCCACGCGGGCTGGTGTCACTGCGCCTGATCATCAGCCTCGGCATCGCCTCCCTGCCTGTCTGCGCCATGGCCGTCTGGCTTTGGCATCCGCCAGCACTTTGGCTGCTTGCCCTTGTCTGGGCCTGGTTGACGGCGATGACATTTGAATTTGGCGCCGCGTCCTGGCTCAAGGCGCGACCGGTCCTATACCTACTCAGCCATATGGCAATCATGCCGTTGATCGACCTCTTGCTGACCGGGCTGGAATGGGTGCCCGGTGGCGGCGCTGCCGCAGGGCTCTGGCTGTTTCTGGCGCTTTCATTTGTGAATGGCTGCGTTCTGGAAATCGGGCGCAAACTTTGGGCGCCGGAAAACGAGATCACAGGTGTCGACACCTATTCCGGTCTTTGGGAGCCGCATAAGGCAGCGCTGATCTGGGGCATCTGCATCGCCATTTCATTTACGCTCCTGCTTGGCGTGGGTGCTGCAACAGGCGTGTTCTGGGTCAACGCTGTGCTTGGCGGTGCGTTGCTGGTGATCTGCCTTAACGCTGCCGCGCGCTATGCCCAAAACCCCACCGAAATCGCAGAAAAACGCATGGACACGCTTGCCGGTCTGTGGGTCTTTGCCTGTTATGCCATTGCTGGTTTTGCCCCTGTCATCATGAGGTTGATCTGATGCCGCATATCATCACACAAGACGCGGCATCGAACGTGCAAGAGGTCGGCGGCAAAGCCGTGGCATTGGCCAGGCTTGCAGAATTCGGGTTCAACCCACCGGGTTTCTTTGTCATCCGCATAGAGGCATTTGATAAAACCGCACCGGCGAACGGGCTGGACGACGCAATTGCCGCACTCGGGCAAGGCCCCTTTGCAGTGCGCAGCTCCGCCCGTCAGGAAGACGGGGCAGAACACAGCCATGCTGGCCAGTTCGAAACTGTGTTGAACGTGGCCGCCGGCGATGTCTGGGATGCAGCCCAAAAGGTCTATCAATCCGGGTTTTCCGAAACCGTCGCCACCTACCGGGCGGTCAAATCGGGCGGTGCCGCCGAAGGGCCCGCCGTTATCGTGCAGAACATGATTGATGCCACGGCCGCCGGGGTCGCCTTTTCCGCCGACCCGGTGACCGGGCGGCAGGATCAGGTGGTGATATCCGCCATCAACGGATTGGGCGAAAGGCTGGTGTCAGGCGAGGAAGACGGCGAGGACTGGGTGATCGGCACCACCATCAAAGCCCCCGCGAGGCCAGAGGTCCTGACCGAAGATCAGGCCATGCAAGTGGCCGAACTGGCCCGCAAGGCCCAAACGGCTTTTGGCACAGCACAGGATATTGAATGGGCATTCGATGCAGACGGGCTGCATATCCTGCAATCGCGCCCGATCACCACCACACTCTTACCTGCCCCGAAAGCTGACACGGCCCTGACGATCTTTGACAACTCCAATATCGTTGAGAGCTACCCGGGGATGGTCAGCCCGCTGACCTATTCCTTTGCAGTCCATGTCTATGCCCGGGTCTACCAGGCTTTTGTGGCCCTGTTGGGGGTGCCTGAAAGAACCATCGCAGAGAACGCACCTGTCTTCGGCAACATGCTGGGGCGGGTTGACGGGCGGGTCTATTACAACCTCGTCAACTGGTATCGGGCGCTGGCCCTGCTGCCCGGTTTCTCGCTGAACCGGGCCTACATGGAAACCATGATGGGTGTCGACACGCCGATGCCAGCAGAGGTCACAGATCACATCGGACCACCCCCGGCACGTGGGATTGCGCGGCTTCGCGAATATCTCAAACTGGTCAAGGTGGGCGGCGGCCTTCTATGGCAAGCAATCCGCCTGCCAAAAACCCGGTCGCGGTTCAACAATCGGCTGAACGCCGCGCTCAATAGCGGGTTTGACCCAGGGAAGGCCGGGCCAACGGCGCTCGCCGCAGAATACCGCCGGATCGAAAGCACCCTGCTCGACAGGTGGGATGCGCCGCTGGTCAACGATTTCCTGTGCATGATCGCCTTTGGCGCATCGCGCAATCTGATGGAAAAATGGCTCGGCGCGGATGGGCTGCTTTTGCATAATGACGTGATGATCGGACAAGGCGACATCATATCGGCAGAGCCCGCCCAACGGATTGCCAGGATGGGCGATATGGTGAAAGCGGCGGATCTGGCCGAACGCTTGATGTCCGAGGGGCAAAGCGCACTTGACGATGCACCGGAGATCAGGCGCGAAGTGCAATCCTATCTGGACAAATTCGGCGACCGCTGCACCGAAGAGCTGAAGCTGGAAAGCATCCCGCTCAGTGACGACCCAACAAGCCTGCTGCAGGCCATAGCCGCCAGTGCCATGCGCGCGCCTACACCGGATCACACGGTGCAAGACCCTGATTGGGCAGCACTTTTTCCAAAGAACCCGATCCGGCGTCGGGTCGCAAAATGGATCATCACATGGACAAAAGCGCGCGTCCGTGACCGTGAAAACCTGCGTTTTGAACGCACCCGCATCTTTGGCTATTCGCGCCGGGTCTTCCTCGCCCTTGGGCGTGAATTCGCTGCGCGCGGCCTGCTGGATGCCCCGCGGGATGTGTTCCATCTGACAACGCAAGAAACCCTTGGCGCCGTCGAAGGCTTTGGGTTGTCACCGGACCTCAAATCACTGGTGGCCTTGCGCAAGGCCGAAGATGACGCAGCCGCCAAACGTCCCGACCCGCCCGAACGGATCGAGCTACGCGGACCTGCCATCGCGCCGGTATGGACCGAAGTTGCGGTAGAAAAAGACACGACAAAACAGCGGGTTGCAACGGGATGTTCCGCAGGACGGGTAACCGCCACCGCACGGGTCATCCGCGACCCGCGCAAGGAAACACTGACACCCGGTGATATTCTGGTCGCGCGACATACCGACCCCGGCTGGATCGCCGTCTTCTCCAATGCTTCCGCCATCGTGGTCGAGCGCGGTTCGCTCCTCTCGCACTCTGCCATTGTCGCGCGCGAATTGGGGATACCCTGTGTGGTGGGTTTGAAAGGCGCCACGCAATGGATATCGGATGGTGAAACAATCTCGGTTGATGGGGCAACAGGACAGGTGGAACGGCAGGATGCAGACATCAGAGATTGAAGGCAAAGCCGCCTTTGACCACATCCGCTATGCCCAATTGTGGGAGGATGCGGATGTTCTGACAGCAGGATTGGGCGATTGCACCGGCGGCACGCTGGTATCGATCTGTTCGGCGGGTGACAACGCGCTGGCAATGCTGACGCTGAACCCCGGCAAGGTTGTCGTTGTCGACCTGTCGCCTGCGCAAATCGCTTGCCTCAAACTGCGCATCGCGGCCTTCAAAACCCTCACCCACGCTGAATTCCTTGAACTGATGGGCGCACGGCCAAGTGACCGGCGCAAGGATTTGCTGTCAAAACTGGCACCGGAACTCGACTCCGAAACAAAGGCGTTCTGGGACGGGCTGGCAGATGACGTAGCCACACATGGGGCCGGTGGCGTCGGCAAGTTCGAGCGTTATTTCCGGGTGTTCCGCAAATGGCTGCTACCACTGGTGCATTCGCGCAGAACAATCGATGACATCTTTGTCTCGCGCGCCAAACCCGAACGGCAAGTCTTCCTTGATACCCGGTTCAACACGTGGCGCTGGCGGCTCCTGCTCAATGTGTTTTTCTCGCGTTTCGTCATGGGGCGCATGGGACGGGACAAAGCGTTTTTTGACCATGTTGATGGTAGCCCCGCACAACATGTTGCCCGCCGCATTCATCATGCGGCAGTCACCTGCGACCCCGCCGACAACCCTTATCTGCATTGGATCATGAAAGGCACCCATGGCGCTGCCCTGCCCATGACATGGCGGCCTGAGCATTTTGAGACGATCAGATCACGGCTCGACCGGATCCAGATCGTGCCCGGCTCGCTAGAGGCTTTTGTGTCCTCGGGGGAAAAAGCCATTGGCTTCAACCTGTCAGATATATTCGAATACATGTCACCTGACATGTTCGAGACGGTCTACGCCTCCGTACTTAGCGCCGCCGAACCCGGCGCGCGGCTGGTTTATTGGAACATGATGGCACCGCGCCGGGTGCCACCGGCTCACGCCCATCAGGTGACAACGCTAAGCGACCTGGAAGACCGGTTAAAAGCGCAGGACAAAGCATTCTTCTATTCCGATTTCGTGGTCGAGGAAGTCCTGCGATGACCGTTGCATTGCAGATTGCCCTTGCGCTTGGTTCGGTGGCGGTTCTGTTGGGGCTGATGGGTGTCGTGCGGCATTTCGCCAATATCTGGGACATCCTGCCAGAGGTGCAGCGCAAGCTGATCCATATCGGCACCGGCCTTTACGCGCTTTGCCTGCCGTGGCTGTTCCCGGATCGTTGGCCGGTCTATTTCCTGATTGTGGTGACATTGATTGTCATGCTGATCCTACGGATGCCGAATTCACGTTTAGGCAAAACGCTGCACGGGGTTGAACGGCAATCCTACGGCGATCTGTTGCTGGCGCTCTCTGTCGGGCTGTGCCTGCTTTTGGCGGGCGAGGAACTTTATCTTTACGTGCTGCCGATTGCTGTCCTGACGCTCGCCGATGCTGCGGCGGCCTTGGCTGGCAGTACATATGGGACACGGTTCCTGACCGTAGAGGAAGGCCAGAAAAGCGTCGAAGGCAGTGTTGTGTTCTTCGTTGTGACCATGCTGCTTTCCATGATCTGCCTGATGCTGATGACCACCATTCCCCCGGCCAATATCATCATCCTGTCGGCCATGGTCGGCGGGTTCGGGGCATTTGTCGAAGCCTCCAGCTGGCGGGGGTTTGACAACCTGTTCCTGCCGATGGGGCTTTTGATCTTTCTGGCGGTGCATGCGCAAAGCACAGTGCCGGAACTGCTGACGCTCACCGCCCTTTTCGCAGCCAGCATTGTGGTGTTCCGGTTGGCCGCTCCCAAAGTGGGGCTGAGCAACCATGCCGCAAATGTCTATGTCATCACGGTTTTCCTACTGCTGGCGGTCACCGCCCCGCAAAACGCGGTGTTGCCGATACTGGCCCTCGCCGCCCATGCATGGAGCCGGAGTGCCGCACCATGTGCCAGCAAATATCCCGACCTCGATATTGTGGCGGGGCTGGCCCTGATCAGCTTTGGCTGGCTGGTTCTGGGCAACACGACAGGATGGAACGCGATTTCATTCTACGGGCTGACGGCCATGGGCATGATGGTCGGATTTTGTGCCATCGCGCTTTCGTCGCGCGGAATTGCCATGCGAGTGACAACCCTCGGGGGCATCGTCGGCGTGGCCTGCTTATTACGAGCTGGCATCATCAATCTGAACCCCGACCACGCCAACTGGAACGGGCCAATGTGGCCCGCGACCGTTGCAACGCTGGCGCTGGTCATCGCGGGAACCTCATTTTTCCCGGACCGTTTTTCACATGCCAGGGTCACCAAGCTGACATCACTGTCGCTGGTCATCCCGCTTGGCACCTATCTGTTTTCAATCGATTTTTCGCAAGTCATTGCAGGATACAGCCCATGACGACACAACAATTCAAAACCGATGGCGGCAAAGTCACCGTCTATCTGGATGGCCCCACATGGAATGACCTGCCAGCCGCGACCTTGGGCAAGTTCTCTTGCAGCTCTGCCGATGCGGGACAGGCAGTTCTGGAACAGGCGCTCGCCTTCATCCGTGAAAACGGGTTGCAGCAGGTCATCGGCCCGATGGAGGGCGACACATGGCATAGCTACCGCTTTGTCACGCAATCCGATGACAGCCCCGCATTCCTTATGGAACCTACGAACACGGCCTTGGTGCTGGAGGTCTTCAAATCCGTTGGGTTCGCCGAAATCAGCCGCTATTTCTCGGCCCGGGTTCCATTGGCGCACACGGCGCAAGCCGAACCACCAGCAACCACGGATTTCACAATTGAACCCTGGGACGGGAACAACCCCGAAGCGCTCTTTGCACAGGTGTTTGACCTATCAACCACGGCATTCTCGAAAAACGCCTTCTATAAACCGATTACGCAAGAGGCATTTCTGGCCATGTATATGCCCATGGTGCCGATGCTGAAACAAGAGTTGATCTTCTTTGCCCGACGGCCCGATGGCGCATTGGCGGGCTTTCTTTTTGGCACGCCAAACTATGCCGAAGGTCCCAACCCCACCAGCGCAATCCTGAAAACTTATGCCAGCCTTGCCAAAGGGGCCGGTCAGCATCTGGCCTACGCATTTCACAAGGCGGCCCTTGGTGCAGGATACAACACCGCGATCCACGCGCTGATCCATGACGACAATCTGTCGGCCCAACGCAGCGCCGCCGAAGGGGCCGATATCTTTCGCCGCTACGGGCTCTTTGGATTGAAACTTGATGGCTAGCCTGCTTGCTGATTTTGATGCTGCCGTGGCGCGGCACCCTGACCGGATCGCCATTGTTGATGGCAACGGGCAAGAGACCAGCTTTGCCCAACTGAAATCCCGCGCGGACATCTTTGCAAACGCATGGCATGCCAAGGGGGTACGGCGCGGCGACAGGGTGCTGATGGCGATGAGGCTCGACGCTGATCTTTATGCCAGCCTCGCAGCACTCTGGTCGCTTGGGGCAACCGTGGTGCTGCCGGAACCAGCAATGGGGATTGCGGGCCTCCGCCATGCGGCGCAGGTCTCTGACGTGTCCGCCTTTTGCAGTTCCGGACCCTACAGATTGTTGAAATACGCCCTGCCCGCACTCTGGCCTTTGCGCCACCTGCGTCCCACCCGCGCTGATCTGCCACCGCATGATATGCCCGCGCCGGACCCGGAGGAACTGGCGCTGATCTCCTTCACATCCGGCACCTCCGGCGCGCCCAAGGCAATCCCGCGCAGCCACGGGTTTTTGACCGCGCAACACCATGCGGTCGCGCCGCTGCTGCACAGCCCGCAGGCAGAACGGGATCTGGTCAGCTTCCCGGTTTTTGTTCTGATCAACATCGCAAGCGGCCAGACATCCGTTCTGCCGAACTGGCGGATGTCGCGCCTTGGAAACCTGAGCGCCAAGCAGTTGCAAGACTGGGTACAGGCCCAAAACATATCACGCGCCCTGCTGCCCCCCGCCCTGTGCGAAAAGCTGGCGGCAACCGATATCCCAAGCCAATTGCACACGGTGTTCACAGGCGGCGGCCCGGTGTTTCCCAACCTGCTCAACCAGCTGCAAACGGCCAAACCCGGTCTGCAAATCACCTGCGTCTATGGCTCGACCGAGGCAGAACCCATCGCCCATCTGGACGCGAACAGCATAGGCACGGATGACCACGCAAAAATGCAATCCGGTCATGGGTTGCTTGTCGGGCACCCGACAGAGGAAATTCAGGTCCGGATTGTTGAAGACGAGGTTCAGGTCGCCGGGCCGCATGTGAATGGCGGTTACCTGAGCCCCGAACATGACATGGAAAACAAGGTGCGGGACGGTGCCGTAACATGGCATCGGACCGGAGATGCAGGTTATTTTGATGCCCGGAAACGGCTGTGGCTTCTGGGGCGGGTCGGATCACAGGTCAACGTCAACAATGAACAGGTCTACCCTTTCGCGGTCGAAGTGGCCGCCCGGCAATGGCAGGGGGTCAGACAATGTGCGCTGATAGCATCCGGTGATGCGGCCTGTCTGGTGATCGAGGGGGATATGCAGCATATCAGGACATGGCGGGCGAAAGCTGCGGAACTGCATATCGAAAACCTGAAATGCGTAACAAAAATACCGATGGACAAACGCCACGCCTCAAAGGTCGACAGGGGCGCCTTGGCAAAGCAGCTTGGCAGCTGATTAACGATTTTCCCGCTCCAACCCATCTGACCGGCAACAAAGCAATATTGCTTTGTTTGCAATCGCAGAATTGCGCTCTGCCTTTGAAACCCCCATATATATGAGAATGAAAGATCGGGAGAGTTTTCATGGATTTACCCTTTGATGGCGGGATCAGCCGTTTCGCGAACGAGGACGCACCAAAAGACGTGCGCAACGCCATCAAGACTGCGGGTAAGAACGATATCCTGAACCCCGACTACCCTTACGACAGGCGCTGCGACCGAAAGGAATATGAAGCAGCACTTGCCGCGTTGCAGATTGAACTGGTGCGCATGCAGGCCTGGGTGCGTGAAACCGGGCAGCGGATCGCGATTGTGTTCGAAGGGCGCGATGCGGCTGGCAAAGGCGGGACAATCAAGCGCCTGCGCGAAAACCTCAACCCGCGCGGCGCCAAGCTGGTCGCCCTGTCAAAGCCCACTGATGTGGAGGCGGCGCAGTGGTATTTTCAACGCTACATCGCGCATCTGCCCGCCAAGGGCGAAATCACCATTTTTGACCGCAGCTGGTACAACCGCGGCGTGGTGGAGCATGTGTTTGAATTCTGCACACCGCAACAGCGGGACCGCTGGTTTCAGCAAGTACCCGAATTCGAACAGATGCTGGTCAATGAAGGAATAAAGCTCTTTAAAATATGGCTGAATGTCGGTCAGGCCACGCAATTGAAACGCTTTCTGGATCGCGAAGGCGATCCGCTCAAGCAATGGAAACTGTCATGGATCGATGTGGCAGGGCTTGGCAAATGGGATGCCTATACCGACGCGATTGGCGAAACGCTCGGCCGGACACACAGCGCAGAGGCACCATGGACCATCGTGCGTTCCGATGACAAACGCCGCGCACGGGTGCAGACGATCCGTTCCATCCTGACCCAACTGGATTACGCCCGCAAAGACGATGATGCGCTGGGCACGGTTGACGGCAAGATCGCAGGGGGCCCCGACCTCTGGAATGCCTAAACGCGGTTATCATCACGGCAATCTGCGCGAAGCGCTGATTAATGGCTGTCTGACGCTGATCGAAAAGCGCGGGCCAACAGGGTTCACCCTGTCCGAAGCCGCGCGCGAGGCTGGCGTAACCCCCGCAGCCGTCTACCGCCATTTTGAAGGCCGCGAAGACCTGATCGCCGCTGCCGCCCAGCAGGGTTATGAGATGTTCAGCGACCTGATGGAACACGCCTATAATGGCGGGCAGCCTTCTGCCCTTGCCGCGTTCGAGGCGACCGGGCGCGCCTATCTCGCCTTCGCCAATAAGTATCCCGGCTATTACATCGCGATGTTTGAATCAGGTATTTCGATCAACCGCACCCCCGAATTACACAGTGTCGCCACACGGGCCATGGGTGTGCTGGAAAAAGCAGCCGAAGAATTGTCGCAGCACATTCCTGCAGATAAACGACCACCGCCACAGATGTTCAGCGCGCATATCTGGGCGCTCAGCCATGGCGTTGTCGAACTATTCGCCCGTTCCAACCCCGGTACGCAAAGCCCCTTCCCGCCCGAGGATTTGCTGGAAACCGGTATTGGTATCTACCTGCGTGGGCTGGGATTATTGGAAGTGGATAAGTAAACGTGGATGGTGCCCTTGCTGTCATCTTTATCGTCACCGGCCTGACTGACATGGCCCTCAACGATTGCCCCACCGGATGTCTGCAAAGCAGCGATGCTGTGTCGCGGCTTTCTGTACAGGGGGCGGAGGTGATCTTTCAAAGTGA
This sequence comes from uncultured Paracoccaceae bacterium, assembly GCA_947500055.1. Lineage (GTDB taxonomy): Bacteria > Pseudomonadota > Alphaproteobacteria > Rhodobacterales > Rhodobacteraceae > Yoonia. The sequence continues at coordinate 731,010 of CANMQO010000001.1, read as the reverse complement.
AACCATCGATGAAGAGATCTATGTCGGCTATGATCTGCCGACCGGCTATGGACCGTTTCAGCCGACCATAGGTGCCTCGATCACGGGTGATGGCGGGGCGTGGATTGGGGCCGGGGCCAAATGGAACAGCCAAGGCGTGATAGGCAGCCCCTTCTTCATCGAATCGTCCCTGATGCCCGGAATTTATCACGACAATGACAGCCCCGATCTGGGCGGCGCGCTGCAGTTCCGTTCGGCTATCGGGCTTGGCTATACGTTTGAAAACGGCGCTACGTTGACCGTGCTTTATGACCACCGGTCAAACGCCGATACACAGAGTATCAACCCGGGGCTTGAAACGTTTTCGCTCCGATACGCGGTCGCCCTGCGATAGGTATCCGGCCCTAGCCGTTGCGATCGAACAGAACCAAGGCACGCGGATCCCACACCACCCGCGTCGGTGCGCCAACATCCAGCACCGGCCGGCCAATGACATTCTTCATCGCGATGTTCAGTGGCTTCTCAACACCTTGTATACGCACGTCATAATAGGTCATGTCGCCATAATAAACGACCTCATCGACCTGCCCATCGACCAGCATTTGCTTGGTTGTCTCGCCGTCAAACAACAGGTTCAACGTCTCAGGGCGTAACCCGACGACGCCAGCGCTGCCATGCACCGGCTCCGGCGCCTGCGCTGCCGCCACCGAAACGGCACCCAATCCCGCAACGCGCAGATCATAGCCCTCGGCGGCGGGCTGCACATCAGCCTCCAGAAAGTTCATTTTGCCGATGAATTCCGCGACCTGCCGATTACGGGGGCGGCGGTAAAGGGTCTCCGCATCCGCAAGCTGCCCAATCCTGCCCTCAAACATCACAGCAATCCGGTCAGACATCACCAGCGCCTCCTCCTGATCATGCGTGACCAGAATAAAGGTGATCCCGACATGGCGCTGCAGCTTGATCAGTTCCACCTGCATCTGCTCGCGCATCTTTTTGTCAAGCGCCGAAAGCGGTTCATCCAGCAGCAGCACTTTGGGCTTCAGGATCAACGCGCGGGCCAGTGCCACCCGCTGGCGCTGCCCACCGGACAAGGCATGGGCGGCGCGTTTTTCATAGCCGGCCAGCCCCACCATCGACAGGGCCTCTGTAACGGCGGTCCGCTTGTCGATATCCGGGCGCTTGCGCAGGCCAAAGGCCACATTCTCGGCAACGCTCAGATGGGGGAAGATCGCATAGGATTGGAACACCATATTGGTCGGACGCAAATTTGCGGGCACTCCTGCCATATCCTTGCCCCCGATGGCGACCAGACCATCCGAGACAGTTTCAAACCCTGCAATGGTGCGCAAAAGGGTGGTTTTGCCGCAACCCGAGGGGCCCAGCAGCGAAAAGAACTCCCCCTCGCCAATCGTCAGGTCAATATCGCGCAGCGCATGATAGTCACCGTAATACTTGTTAACGCCCTCAAGCGTGATCAAAGGCTTCACAGGAAACCCCCTTTGTCTGTCACACCGGCGCGGGCCATACCCCTGCGGCGTAGAATTTCTGCGATAGATAACAGTATGATAGATAGCGCCACAAGGATCGTCCCCAAGGCCATGACCACCGGCAGTGACTGCGGAAACCGCAACAGACCCCAGATATAGACCGGCATCGTCGGGCTGGAGCCCGACAGGAAAAACGCAATGATAAATTCATCAAGCGAGATCGTGAAGGCAATCAACATCGATGCGATGATCCCCGGCATGACAAGCGGCAATGTGACCAGACGGAAGGCGGAAAACCGGCTCTCACCCAAATCCATCGCAGCCTCTTCCATGGATGGGTCGAGGTTTTGAAAAGCCCCGTTCAGAATGGCGATGCTGAATGGCGTGCAGATCAGGACATGTGCTGCGATGATGGTCCAGTTCGACAGGCCCAGATCAAGGATCTGAACCACCACGATCAGCAGTGAAACAGCGACAATAATCTCGGGCAGGACAAGGGGCAGCATGATGAACCCCATAATGCCCGCCTTCATTGGAAACCGGTACATCGCACCCGCGCGCGCGGCACATATGCCCAGCAATGTTGACAGGAGCGATGTCATAACGGCGATGAACAGTGAATTTTGCACCGCCGTATGCAGCGCCTTGGTTGTCCACATTTCGGCGAACCATTTTGTCGTGCCACCCGACAGGGGGAAAGCGATAATCGTCGCGTCATTGAACGCAAAGATCGGCAGCAAAGCGATTGGGGCATAAAGGAAAATCAGGTATATGATCGTGTAAACACGCAGGCTCATGACCGCCCCTTCAACCAACGGCGGTTCAACAGAACGAAGGCCAGGCTGATCGCCGAGACGCTGACCATTGCCACAATCGCCAATGCAGCCCCCAAGGGGGCGTTGTTCAATGCCAGAAACTGCGTCTGGATCATATTGGCGATCAGCTTGCCCCCGGCCCCGCCCATCAATTCCGGCGTGACATAGTCACCAATCGTCGGGATGAAAACAATCAGCACAGCCGCCACCACGCCCGGCATGGCAAGGGGCAAAGTCACGCGAAAGAACGTCATCGCCCTGCTTTCACCCAGATCCTGGGCTGCCTCCAGCAAGGACCGGTCGATCTTCTCCAATGCGACGAAAATCGGCAGGATGGCAAAGGGCGCAAAGGCATGGGCCAATGTAATAATCACCGCGTTCACGTTATAAAGGATAAAGGTCAGCGGTTCTTCAATCAGGCCAATATTGATCAACCCTGTATTGACCACGCCATTATAGCCGAGGATCACCTTCCACAAAAACACCCGGATCAGATAGGAGGTCCAGAACGGTATCGTGATCAGGAACAGCCACAGTGACTTGCGGTCAGCACGCACATGAAATGACACGAAGTAAGCCACTGGAAACGCAAGAATAACCGTCACTACTGTCACGCAACCAGCGACAAAAAGCGACCGTTTCAGCAAGGCCCAATAAATCGGTTTTTCAGCGATCTCGCGATAGTTGTTCAGCGTGAATGTCGTGTCAACGGCCATGAAGTCCTGTGTCCAGAAGCTGAACAACAAGATCGCCCCCAATGGCACCGCCAGCAGCGCCAGCGCATAAATCAGGGGCGGGCTGACCATCAGCAACCCGCGCCCACCTTCCGTCGATGTCATCCTGCGCCACATCCCCCGATGGTTTCTTGCCCGACGCAAAAGATCAATACGCAACTCGCCCCTCACGCGGAATTTGCATCACGTGATACAACGGCTATGGTCGCGCCAACCTCATCGCCCCAGGATTCCCAAATGACCTGCGTTTTTATCCAGATCCGCTGCAAACCCGGCACCACCTACAACGTCGCCGATGAAATCGCCCTGCGCGAAATCCATTCAGAACTGTACTCGACCAGCGGCGATTATGATCTCCTGATGAAGCTTTACATTCCCGAAGGCGAAGATGTGGGCAAGTTCGTCAACGAAAACCTGCTGGATATCAACGGGATCGAACGGTCGCTGACGACGTTGACGTTCAAGGCGTTTTAGAGACGCCTTCCCTTAGTAATGCGGATGGCCTGTTTGAGCCCTATTTTTACATCTGCTGCGGGCTGCTGGAGTGTCGGCTTTGCTATAAGACGGGTGACTTAGTTCTAAAGTGCGTTCTCTCAAGTTCATGCATGTTTCCTGCTCCATGTCACCTACCGGAGGTGAATGATCAATCGCTCACGCAACAACGAACAAAATCGAGAGGCTTTGATAGATTCTCGCTTTCCAACGACCGGTAAAGCCGATCACTAACAAAGAAGGTTTCTTGCGGTAGCATTGGATCGACCCAAATGTCGGGCCCACCCAAGCAAGATGAGCTTAGTACCAGTTCGTCATTCGACACCGTCGCCTTCAGATTGAATTCCCGCTGCTTCACAGTTTGAGCCATCATGCGCTCGCGAAGACCTGATGACCTGTCCGGCTGCAGAGCATGTTTACATACAGCAATATTTAGAATGAAAAATATCTGAGTGAAGGTTGCACCTGTGTCAAGACGTTTCAGAGATACCGGATAGAAATTGGAAGCGCCCAGATCGCCTGTCCGCAGAGTATCTGCCAGCTTTTCCGATACCACCGGGCACATCCAATTTATGTAATCAGGCAGAATAATTGGTAGCTTGCTGCCTCTACCAATGCTCTCCAGAGTATTCGGGAATCTGTCAGAGGGTAGTGATAGTCCAATTCGTGAATCAAGATCGATACTATCGGACATCGCAACACGCTCTTCCAAAGTCATCGTATGTGGCAATCCAAAGTCAAAATGTCTGTATCTATTGGCTCCAGTGTGGCTCACCCAAACATAGCTACTCATTTTGTTGCTCCCACATTACTCACACCCCTTCTTGCCTGGTCGAAATTCGTCGCAATCGCAGTACTGATCACTGGGGGCTCTCGTCCGCGATGCGACCGCACCGAAGACCCCACCCAGCTTTCAGTTTCTATATTTAAGACTTCAATACACAGGTTTGTGAGTCCGCCCAATCGAAAGCCGCCGTTGGATCTCAGCTATCGAAGGTCAACTCCGTCCGCTCAGCCGACGTCTCGTAAGTCGCGCTATTCTCAAATGATCCAACGGTGACGGGCGCAACGTGTATGCGGCCCGGCCTAACGCAGCAAAAAGGGCGGCCCATGGGACCGCCCTTTTTGTAAAAATTCGGAGAGCGATTAACGCTTGGAGAACTGGAAGCTCCGGCGCGCCTTGCGCTTACCGTATTTCTTGCGTTCCACCACGCGGCTGTCGCGGGTCAGGAAGCCGGCAGCTTTCAGGGCTGCGCGCAATGTCGGATCATAAAGCTGCAGCGCCTTGGACACGCCATGCTTCACCGCACCAGCCTGACCTGACAAGCCGCCGCCCTTGACGGTGGCAACCACGTCGAACTGGCCTGTGACACCGGCAACCGAAAACGGCTGTGCCAGGATCATCTGCAGAACGGGACGGGCGAAATACGTGTTCATGTCCTTGCCGTTCACGGTGACCTTGCCGGAACCCGGCTTGATCCAGACGCGGGCAACCGCATCCTTCCGCTTGCCAGTGGCATAAGACCGTCCCAACTCATCACGGACGGGCTCGCGTGGGGCAGCCGCTTCAACAACAGCTTCGGGCGCTTCAACGCCTTCAGCGACTTGGCCCAGCTCTTCGAGCGAGTTTACTTGATCGGCCATTATGCAGTCCTCGTGTTCTTTTTGTTCATGGATGCAACATCCAGAACTTCGGGCTTCTGTGCTTCCATGCCATGCTCAGTGCCTGCGAAAACGCGCAGGTTTGTCATTTGCTTGCGGCTCAGCTTGCCACCGGGCAGCATGCGCTGAACGGCTTTCATGACAACGCGCTCAGGATGCGCGCCTTCCAGGATTTCGGCCTTGGTCTTGGATTTGATCCCGCCGGGATGGCCGGTGTGCCAGTAATATTTCTCATCACGCTTGTTGCCAGTCATCTGGATTTTTTCAGCGTTGATGACAATCACGTTGTCGCCCATATCCATGTGCGGCGTGAAGGATGGTTTGTGCTTGCCACGCAAGCGCATCGCGACGATCGATGCAAGACGGCCCAGAACAACGCCTTCAGCGTCGATCAGGATCCATTTCTTGTCGATATCCGCCGGAGTTGCGGTAAAGGTTTTCATATCTCACCAATTCGGTTGGGGTGGGCCACGCCCACATCATTCGGATTGCGGTGTTATAGAGAGGGTGAATTTACAGTCAAGCGGCAAACACGCCATAATATAAAGCAAAAACAATATCTTAACATTTAGGTATCAATTTACCCCACAATCATGCGTCACGTGGCACCTACAAAACACAAATCCACGTGTTCTATTTGCCGCCCCCGTTTTCAACCGGCCCGATAGCCCCTATACCCACCGCAACATAACAGGCAAGGATCACGGGTATGAGCAACGCAGAAATCGGTTTGATTGGCCTTGGCACTATGGGGGCTGCACTGGCGTTGAACATCGCCGATAAAGGGTTTGACATCGCGGTGTGGAACAGGACAACGGAACGAACCCACGATTTCCACAAAGCTGCCGGTGATCTGGCCGACCGGATTACTCCGACCGAAAGCCTGAAAGAGCTTGTTGCGGCCATCGACAAACCCCGCGCGATCATCCTGATGGTCCCTGCAGGCGATGCGGTAGACGATCAGATCGCCGCCCTGCGCCCACTGCTGGATGATGACGACATGATCATTGACGCGGGCAACGCCAATTTCCACGACACAAACCGACGGGCACGTGATGCGGGCGACCTGCCCTTTCTGGGCATCGGCGTGTCAGGCGGTGAAGAAGGCGCGCGCTTCGGCCCCTCCATCATGGGCGGCGGCAAACGCGCCCATTGGGACCGCGTCGCGCATATCCTGACCGCCATCGCTGCCGAACACAAAGGCACGGCCTGCGCCACTTGGATGGGCGAAGAAGGGGCCGGGCATTTCGTCAAGGCCGTCCATAACGGCATCGAATATGCCGATATGCAAATGATTGCAGAGGTTTACGGGCTCATGCGCGATGGTCTGGGCCTTGATCACAGTGCTATCGCCGACCATTTCGCTGCATGGGACAAGGGCTCACTGCAATCCTACCTGATCGAGATATCGGGCAAGGTGGCCGCAGCCACGGACCCCAAGACGGGCCAGCCCATGCTGGAGGTCATTGTCGATGCCGCAGGCCAGAAAGGCACCGGTCGCTGGACCGTGATCGAGGCGCAGCATCTCGCAGCCCCTATTCCCGCAATCGAGGCCGCCGTTGTCGCGCGCAACCTGTCATCGCAGCGCGACAGGCGTGCCGCAGGTGAGGCATTGTTCGGCACAGCACCACGTCACATCCCACATGATACATTGTCGGTCGAAACGCTGGAACAGGCGCTGATCGCCGGCAAAATCCTGTGCTACGCGCAAGGGTTCGACATGATCGCAAAGGCATCCGATGAATTCGGCTGGACGCTGCCCCTGCCCGAGATTGCAAAGGTCTGGCGCGCAGGTTGTATCATCCGTTCCGCCATGCTGGATGACATGGCCAGCGCACTGCAGGATGATCCGGACCGCAACCTGATGTTCGCACCCACCTTCGCCGATACGCTCAAATCCAATCACGACGCGTTACGGCAGGTCGTTGCCCAGGCAGCCCTGCACGGCATCGCCCTGCCCGCGCTGTCATCCGGGCTGGCCTATTTCGACGCGATGCGCACCGCACGCGGCACCGCCAACATGATCCAGGGCCAGCGCGACTTTTTCGGCGCCCATGGCTTCGCCCGGACCGATGGCGGCACCGGACATCACGGGCCATGGAGCAGCGAATAGCAATTGCACTCAGGCACCTGTCTGATAGCGTCGGGACCAAAGAAAAGGGATGAATATGCGCAAATTCACAACTCTCGCCATCGTTGCGGCATTGCTCTGCACAGCAGGGATCAGTCAGGCGGATGGGCTTGCAACCAACAGCTCAGGCGCACCCGAACCTGCATCTGATCGCTGGGAATCGGATGCGGCCAGAACCGTGTCGCTGAACGCCACCTATATCGTCGCCGGTATTCTCGCTGCTTTCCTGATCGTGAATGCGGTCAACGACGCCGATAGCGACGAATGAAGACGGCGGCAGTCTCCCATCAAGCGAAACTTGCACGTCATCGTGTTGTGACAGAATAGATAGCGGTTGATGTCATCTTCGCCGACGCCCCTATCATGGTTGACTGGCGCATTAGCGTGACTGCCAAGTCGATATGTTTTGATATTCACCCCCGAAAATCTACGGGAAGCCGTTACTAAGCCACGTTGACCACTCTACTGTTCTTCGGTTTGTGAGGATCGGACGGATCGCTCGGGGGCGGAGCAATTCCGACCGGGCATGTGCGCAATCGGTCACCGCTCAGAACGTATGTCGCTGCGCCGCGACATAAACCATTTGTACCAACTAAGCGGCCAGCGTTAACGAATTCGGCAGATACCGCTGGCAACCCCACGTTGTGGCACACATTATTTTACCATTTATAACAGATACTTAACAAAAGCATTGCCAGAAACACCTCCGCCAAACTAAATTAACCTTTATTAACGACCCCCTTTAATCAGTTTTTTTAACTAGGAGTTAACGATGAAGAACGGTTTTACATTTATATCCCTGAGCTTGTTGACAGTTGCCGGATGCAGCGGCGGGGGAGGTTCCGATCCCGAAACCCCCTCTCCTGAAACTGTGGCTGCGGCGCAGGTGTCGATGGGCATCGTCCCATCAATGGTGACTGTCGATTATGACGAAGCCACAAATGTGTTGACGGTGACAGACGGTGTCACCACCAGGGAACTCGCCGCCCGCGCCTTTTACGACACACCCGGATTCGCCGGCTACTATGTGTCTTCAACAGGCCAGCACTACGGAAGCGGCGCCGAAACATCGTCCGGAGGAGGTCGCGTCGCGGTTGTTACTAGCCCTAGCACCAGTCTGAGCGTATCCGGCGCTTTCATGGAGAGAACCGGTGATACCGTGGTTCCAGTAACGGGAACTGCAACTTATACCGGCGACTACGCATCATGGTTTGTAACTGCATCCGGCCTATCGGGCAGCCGACTGGTAACGGGTGCTGCTACCTTAAATGTTGATTTCGCTGACTCATCAGTGGATGGCATGATTACGGACCGTGAAAATCACTTCAGTTCAGAAACCTTCGCCGATATCGTGCTTGTCGAGGGTTCCATTGTAGACGGTCAGTTTTCGGGTACCACGACAGGTGGTGGAAGTAGCATTGCTGGAGCCACAGCTGCCGCTGGTGAATACCTCGGATTGTTGACAGGCGCCAACGCGGAAGAAGCCGTCGGTGGCGTTCACCTCACGCATACCATCAGTGGCACGGACTACGTCGAAACCGGCGCATTTGTCGTTGAGTAACCACAACGCACCCCGGCCTTTTACTGACTACAGCGTTTGGCACGGATATCATGATCCCGGTGGCGCTGCGCAGTTCATGTGCGACGCCACCCTACCCCAGCGCGTAGCCTGCCCCACGCACAGTGCGCACGGGGTCGCTGCCCCCGTGTTGCGTCAGCACCTTGCGCAAACGGCCGACATGGACATCCACGGTCCGCGTGTCGACATAGATGTCGCGGCCCCAGACCCGGTCAAGCAGCATGTCGCGCGACCAGACGCGACCCGGCTTTTCCATAAACGTGCTCAGAAGGCGGAACTCGGTCGGGCCGAGTTTCAGATTTGTATCCGCGCGGGTCACCCTGTGGGTCTCAGCGTCCAAAACAATATCATCATAGGTCAGCACCTGACCCACCGTGGCGGGGCGCACACGGCGCAACTGGCTGCGCACACGGGCCAGCAATTCGGACACCGAATAGGGTTTGACCACGTAATCATCGGCACCGGTTTCCAGACCGCGGACCTTGTCGACCTCTTCTGATCGGGCGGAGAGCATGATGATGGGTATCGCGCGGGTCTCTGGCTTGATCTTCAACCGGCGACACACCTCGATCCCTGACAGGTTGGGCATCATCCAATCCAGCACGATCACATCCGGGGCGTCCTCCTCCACGCAAAGCAGCCCCTCTTCACCGTTTTCGGCGCGGGTGACGCGGAACCCTTCCGCCTCCAGATTATAGGCAAGCACCTCGCGTTGGGCGGGTTCGTCTTCGACAACAAGGACATGGGGTTGCTGGGACATCGGATTCTAGCTCGGGGTGGTCACAAATGCGGTCTTGTCACTTTTGGGGCGGGCCTCATCAGGCATTTCGCCGGTGACAAGATAAATCACCTGCTCGGCCATATTCGTGGTCAGGTCGCCCATCCGTTCGATATTCTTGGCCATGAAATGCAGATGCATGCAGGCGGTGATGTTGCGTGGGTCTTCCATCATGAAGGTCAGGAATTCGCGGAACAATGCGTTATACATCTGATCGACCTCGTGATCGCGCTGGCGCACATCCTCGGCCAGTTCGGCGTCGCCCCTTACATAGGCGTCCAGCGTGTCTTTCAACATCTGCTCGACCTCGCGGGCCATGCGGCGCAGGGCGGTATCCGCACCACTGACCGGCGACATCTCAACCAATACGCTGGTGCGTTTGGCGATGTTTTTGGCGTAATCCCCGATCCGTTCCAGCGATGCCGCCAGTCGCAAGACCGTCAGGATCGAACGCAGGTCCTTGGACACGGGCGCGCGCAAGGCGATGGTACGCGCCGCGTCTTCATTGATCTGTAATTCAAGGGCATCAATGACCTTGTCGCCATCGCGCACGCGTTCGGCCAGTTCGACATCGCGATTGGTGAGCGAGTTGGCCGCTTGCAGGATCGCCTCTTCGACCAGGCCGCCCATCTTCATGATCAGGGTCGTGATTGCCTGCAGATCGCGGTCATAGGCAGATGAAATATGTTCGTTCATCGCGGTGCTCCTTACCCGATCCGGCCGGAAATATAGCTTTCCGTGCGGCTGTCTTCGGGGTTGGTGAAAATCTTGTCCGTGTCATCATACTCCACCAGATTACCCAGATGGAAAAACGCTGTTTTCTGGCTGACACGGGCGGCCTGCTGCATCGAATGGGTGACAATCACCACCGAATAGCTTTGGCGCAACTCGTCAATCAGTTCCTCAACCTGGGCCGTCGCAATCGGGTCCAATGCCGAACAGGGTTCATCCATCAGCAGCACCTCCGGTGCGGTCGCAATGGCCCGCGCGATACACAAGCGCTGTTGCTGCCCCCCCGACAGACCCGTCCCCGGCGCGTCCAACCGGTCCTTGGCTTCGTTCCAAAGGGCGGCCTTGCGCAGAGATTTTTCAACAATCTCGTCCAGCTCGGCCTTGTTGCGGGCCAACCCATGAATCTTGGGGCCGTAGGCCACATTGTCATAGATCGATTTGGGAAACGGGTTAGGTTTTTGAAACACCATCCCGACCTTGGCGCGCAATTGCACCGGATCGACCTTGGGGTCGTAAATATCCTCGCCATCGATCAGGATATCACCGGCGACCCGACAGATATCAATCGTATCATTCATCCGGTTGATGCAGCGCAGGAATGTTGACTTGCCGCAACCAGAGGGGCCGATAAACGCCGTCACAGTTTTATCGGCGATCTCGACATTCACGTCCTTGATCGCGTGCGTGTCACCATAATGCACCTGCACGTTTTTCGCCGATATCTTAATGTCTTGCATGGTGCTTGTCGCCCGATCTGCGTGATACATGTCTTCCATAACTACCTCCATTACCAGCGACGTTCAAAGCGACGGCGCAGGTAAATCGCGACCGCATTCATGATCAAAAGGAACACCAGCAGCGTGATGACAGCCCCAAAGGCCCGTTCAAAGAACGCAGGATCAGACCGTTGCGTCCAGTTATAAACCTGTACCGGCAGGGCAACGGCAGGTTCACCAAACAGACCGGCATCGGGGCTGAACGCCGCAGGATACTCGCGGACAAAGGCCACCATCCCGATCAGCAATAGCGGGGCGGTTTCCCCCAATGCCTGCGCCAGGCCAATAATCGTGCCCGTCAGAATACCGGGGGCGGCCAGTGGCAAAACGTGGTGAAACACTGATTGCATCTTTGATGCGCCCACACCTAATGCGGCATCGCGGATCGACGGGGGCACCGACTTCAGCGCCGCGCGGGTTGAGATGATGATCGTGGGTAATGTCATCAATGTCAGCACGAGCCCCCCGACAAGTGGCGAAGACTGGTTGAATTGCATGAAGTTGATGAAAATCGCCAGGCCCAGAATACCGAACACAATCGACGGAACCGCAGCAAGGTTCGAGATATTCACCTCGATAACATCCGTCCAGCGGTTCTTGGGCGCGAATTCCTCCAGATAGATCGACGTGGCGACCCCGATGGGCAAGGCCAGACACAGCACCACCGCCATCATGTAAAGCGAGCCGAGGATCGCGACGCCCAGACCTGCCGCCTCCGGTCGCTGATCGGATGCATCGGCCCAGATAAAGAAGTTCCAGTTGAACTTCGTCGCAACCATACCTGCATCTTTCAGCGCATCAGCAATCATCAGCGCTTCGGGTGATGTATTACTGTCCAATGCCGCGCTTTCCATAGTCACGCGGTCTTTAAAATACCCATCAATCCGGCCAGAGGCGAGCAAATCAAACGTCACCGTCTGGCCCACCAGATCAGGATTGGCCAGGACCCGGTTGCGCACCGTTGCGGCCGCTTCCTTGGAAATCAAGTTGCCAATGTCTTTCTTGGAAAGCGTGGTCTCGATCCCCTGCGCCTCGATCGCAGCAATCAGCGCGTCGCGCAGCAGCGGGGCATATCCGATTGTCGTCACCTTGGACATGACTGCCAGATCCCGCTCGCCGGACTTGTCGAGTTTCTCTTCCGGCAGGGTCACATCCAGTGTGATATAGGTCTGTTGGAACGCGCTCAGACCATTGCCAAGGACAGACCCCAACAGAAACACCAGCGCCACCATGGCAAGGATGATCGCACCCAGACCATAGGCCTTGAAACGGGCCTCGGCCTTGTTGCGCTTCGTGGTGCGGGCGTCAGCGGTCAGCAAAGATGTTGTCATTCGTACTGCTCCCGGTATTTGCGCACGATATAAAGGGCCAGAACATTCAGCCCCAACGTGATGACAAACAAGGTCAGGCCCAACGCAAAGGCGACCAGTGTTTCAGGACTGGCGAAATCTGTATCACCGGTCAGCTGGCTCACGATTTTGACGGTCACGGTTGTCATCGCCTCAAACGGATTCAGCGAAAGGCGGGCCGCGGCCCCTGCCCCCAGCACCACGATCATCGTCTCACCAATCGCGCGGGACGCGGCCAGCAGAACAGCGCCGATGATGCCGGGCAATGCGGCCGGGATCACAACCTGCCGGATGGTCTCGGACCGGGTTGCACCCAGCCCCAGCGATCCATCCCGCATCGCCTGCGGCACCGCATTAATGATGTCGTCAGACAGTGAACTGACAAAGGGGATCAGCATGATCCCCATGACCAGACCTGCGGTCATTACAGATAACGCACTGTCTCCCAACCCCATCGGGGCGGCGAAATAGTCGCGCAGACCGGGACCGACGATGAACAATGCAAACAGGCCATAAACGATGGTCGGGATGCCCGCCAGAACCTCAATCGCCGGTTTGGCAACGGATCGCAGACGGGGGCCGGCATATTCAGACAGGTATATCGCGGCAAACAAGCCGATTGGGACGGCAAAGATCAACGCGATGAGGCTGACATAAAGCGTGCCCCATAACAGCGGCAGAATGCCTAGCGCGGAATCCCCCCGAAAATTCGGTGACCAACTGGTCGAGAAAAAGAAGGATCGCCAATCATACTGGCTAAAGAAGTTGCGGGTCTCAAACAGCATCGAAAACACGATGCCAACGGTTGTCATGATCGCGATGGTCGAGGCAAAAATCAAAAGCCCCATGATCCAACGTTCCGCCAGGTTGCGGGCGCGGGTCTCGCGCTTTATTCCGATCATGGACAGGGCAAAGCCGGTGACCGCCAAGGCGATGAACACAAACCCCGCCAACCAGGACACCTGCCCATCGGTGAGCCGGGCATAGAGAGAGAATATCAGGATTGCCGCCAAGGGCGGGATCGCGGTCGACATCGCAACATTCAGCGCGTGCTGACTTGGCAAGGAGACCAGCCTGCGTATATCGCCATCGGCCACATACAAGGCACGGGATCGCGCGACGACGTAACCGACAATGGCCAATGCGAAGATGACAAGGAAGGACAGCGTCAGCGATTGCATGGCAAAACCCAATTAACATCCATGTGTAAGGGGCGCATCACACGCCCCTTACGTTTCATCATTTCGATCAGGTGCCAGAGCCCATGATCACTTCGTTAGAAACAGTTTCCTGCACATCCAGCAGCTCTGGATCAGACACCAGGCCATATTCGGCCAGCGGGCCATCGGGGCCAGCGATATCGTCGGAAACGAAGAATTCGGCAAATTCCTTGACCCCGGGCACGACGCCGATATGAGCGGCCTTGATGTAGAAATAGAGCGGGCGTGACACCGGATAATCACCGCTTGCGATGCTGTCGACGGTTGGCACGACCTCTGACATGGTCGCGACCTGCAACTTGTCGGTGTTGTTTTCATAAAACGCCAGACCAAACACCCCGATCCCGTTTGCATCAGCTTGGATGCGGGCCAGTGTTTCGGTGTAATCACCGTCAATATCAACGCTGCGGCCATCGGTGCGGATCGCCATGCATTTGCCTTCTGCGGTGTCTTCGTCAACCCCTGCATCCAGCATGGATTGGAAGAACCCACCTTCTTCACAGCCGGCAAGGATCACCTTTTCCTCAAACACTTCACGGGTACCGTGCTTGGTGCCGGGGATGAAGGCCTGAATGGGCTGGGCGGGGAATTCAGGGTTCACCTGATCCCAGGTTTCAAAGCTGTTTGCGACCAGCTCGCCGTCGATGAAATGCTCGGCCGCCAGCGCCTTGTACCAGTCTTCTGGGGTAAAGGCGAAACCGTTGCCATTGATGTCAGAGGCAAAAACGATGCCATCATAGCCGATGCGGACTTCGATGATGTCGGTCACACCGGCGGCAGCACAGGCTTCAACCTCGGATGATTTGATCGCCCGGGACGCATTGGCAATATCGATAGTATTTTCGCCGACACCTTCGCAGAACCGCTTCAGACCGGCAGAAGAACCACCAGATTCGATGACCGGTGTTGGAAAATCAAAGTTTTCGCCAAAGATTTCGGCGACAATGGATGCATAAGGCAGCACAGTGGAAGATCCCGCAACCTGCACATTGTCACGTGCGGCAGCGGCGGTTGCCATAAGGGCGATGGCTGCGGTTGTCGCAGTCAGTTTCATGATCGACATCAAATCACTCCTGTCAGTCAAACATCGATGGGACGCGCATCGCCCCACCATTGCCACCCCTCTACCAAAGGTCGCACAACGCTTTTGTGACATGCATGTAAAAGTTTTATGACAGATCCCGGTATCGGACCTCAGACAGGTAACAAAACCGACACCTGCGTCCCTTCGCCCACCGTACTTTCGATGGCCAGACGGCCACGATGGCGGTTGATGATATGTTTGACGATCGCCAGCCCGAGGCCGGTGCCACCCACCTGCCGGGATCGATGATTGTCCACCCTGTAAAACCGCTCGGTCAATCGGGTGATATGATGGGCCGCAATACCCTCGCCCTTGTCACACACGCAAATCCGCACGCCGTCACCGCGCAAACGCCGATGATGCTCACGAGGGTAAAGGACAACGCTCACCTGCCCACCCGACGCGCCGTATTTGATGCCGTTTTCAATCAGGTTGGTAAAAACCTGCACCAACTGCCCCGCATCGCCGGGAACCAACTCACCGCTTCCATTGTTTTTCAACGTGACTGTGACGCCGCTGGATTGCATCTGCGGCTCCAACCCTTTGATAACGGAGGCCAGCAAAGCGGCCAAATCAACATGGTCACGCGGACGCACCCGTTCATCCTCTTCCACACGGCTCAGCGATAGCAGATCATCCACCAGCCGGGTCATGCGGTTGGCCTCGCCCTCCATAATGCCCAGAAATCGCTCGCGCGCCGCCGGATCATCGCGGGCAGCACCGCCAAGGGTCTCGATAAACCCAAGCAAGGCAGTCAGCGGCGTGCGCAGCTCATGGCTGACATTGGCGACAAAATCACGACGCATCTGACCGATATTTTCGGCTGCTGTCTGATCCTCGAACGAGATGACGATGTCATCCTCCGCCGGGGCAACCACCACACGATACACCGTATCGTTTCCACCATCGCGGCCCGAAAACCGGCTGATTTCGGCGCCCGCCTGCGCACGCGCTTTGCTGATGGCATCCAACAGGGCCGGTTGACGCAAGGCAGTGATGTAGTGGCGACCGACAAGATCAGTGCCAAGAATGGCAGCAACCGGGGCATTGGAGGCCAGAATGCGATCATCAGGGCCAATCACAATGGTCGGCAAAGGTAGTGCATCAATTAAAGCAGACAATGAATCAGCACGCACCGAACGGGCCCCATATCGTGGTTTTCATTAATTAATCGTCAATACACAGACAATCCAAGCAAATTAATTTTTAACACCTTGGAACATTTCCGCCAAAGCACGCGTTGGTTAGGTGAACAATCGCTCACAAAACAAACCAGAATTGGTGTAGGAATGTCAGGTCAAATTGAACAAGGACGCGCAATGCCGTTTCCGGATGCGCTCGACGGGCTCGCAAGCAATACGCTTGTCATCGGAGACCTTGCGCGCTGGAAGGCGCAAGGCCGTATTGTTCCCCCTTTGGAAGGGTTTCAATTCGTTGATATTGATGAACTAAACGCCGATATTGTCAATGAAAAAGAGCCCGACATCATCCTGTCGCCGCTTGTGGCCGAAGATTTTGATGCCGTTGACGTCGCCGTCAAACTGATCGAGCTGCGCTTTCAAGGGCGCTACCGGGCGATTGCCGATGATCTGCCAGACGCCGATCTGATCCGGCACGAGGTACAGATGTTTGCGCCACAGCTTGATTTCGACTTACTGCTTATGCCCCGTATGGTGGGCGAATAATTACAACTGTTTTAGTTCCGCGCGAAACCGCGCTGCATTTTCCTGATAATGCAGCGCCGACAATTTCAAACCGTCAATTGCTTTTTCGTCCAATGCGCGGATCACTTTGCCCGGTACGCCCATCACAATTGATCCATCCGGAATAACCTTACCTTCGGTAATCAGCGCCCCTGCCCCGATCAGGCAATTGTCGCCGATCACGGCCCCGTTCAGGATGGTCGCCCCCATGCCCACAAGGCTGTTATCACCAATGGTGCAGCCATGCAGCATCGCCTTATGCCCGATCGTGCAACCGGCACCCACCGTCAGCGGATAGCTCATATCAGTATGCATCACGGTATTTTCCTGCACATTTGACCCTTCGCCGATATGGATCAGCTCGTTATCGCCGCGCAATGTGCTGCCGAACCAGACCGATGCCCGCGCCGCCAGCACCACCTTGCCAATGACATGACAACCCGGTGCCACCCAGGCGTCATCAGCCAGCTGCGGTTCATGCGCACCCAAAGCGTAAAGGCTCATGTCCGATCTCCAAATTCGGTTTGCAACCCGCGGACATGATCAACCAGTTGCGGCTGTTGTGACCGGCGCAGGCGTTCGGCGCTGATGATTGTCTTCAATCTGGCCTCGGTCGCATCCAGATCATCATTGACCAACACATAGTCATAACCATCCCAATGGCTGATCTCGTCCCAGCTTTTCTGCATCCGCTTTTCAATCACCTCGGGGGCATCTTGCCCACGGCTGACCAGACGGCGATGCAACTCGGTGATCGACGGGGGCAGGATAAAGATAGACAACACATGTTCCTGCAAGGCTGAATTGCTGATCTGCTGCGCGCCCTGCCAGTCGATATCAAACAGCACATCACGGCCAGCATTGATCGCTTCCTGCACCGGGGCCCTTGGCGATCCATAGTAGTTGCCGAAAACCTGCGCATGTTCCAGCATCCCCCCATCAGCGACCTGCCCCTGAAACTCCGGGACCGAGACAAAAAAGTAATGCTGCCCGTCCACTTCGCCCTCTCGTGGGGCACGGGTTGTCGCGGAAACAGAAAACCGCAACGTGTCATCCCATGCGCGCAACCGACCGGCCAGCGTGGATTTTCCCGCCCCTGACGGCGATGACAGGATAATCAAAAGGCCGCGTCGGGTCATCGCGCTACTCCACATTCTGAATTTGTTCGCGCATCTGGTCGATCACCGCCTTCAGGTCAAGCCCGATCGCGGTCAGCGGGGCCGACTGCGCCTTGGCGCACAGCGTATTGGCCTCACGGTTAAATTCCTGTGCAAGAAAATCCAGCTTTCGGCCTGCAGGCTTCTTGGCATCCAGCAAATCTCGCGCCGCGCCAACATGGGCCTTCAGGCGGTCAATTTCCTCTGTGACATCGGATTTAACGGCCAGCAATGCCAATTCCTGCGCAATCCGGCCTTCCTCGACCTCGGCCACATCCTCCAGCACCCGGCGCAGGGCGGCCGTCAGGTTGGCCTTGACCTGTGGCGCACGCGCAACCGCAGCCTCTGCAGCATCGGCCGTCAGGGTCTCGATCAGAGCAAGCTGCCCGGCAATAACATCATGCAGCGCCGCCCCTTCCGCCCTGCGCATGGTGACAAATTCCGCGACCAGCGGATCAATATCCGCGATCAGGGCAGCAGCCAGATCATCAGACACATCATCAGATCGGTTGACCGTCATCACCCCCTTCTGGGCAAGCACATCAGCGGCCGTCGGCTGGGCCAGTGTCACTCCCATGGCAAAAGCGCGATCCTGCACCGCGTCCAATGCCCGCAAAACCGCGTCCAACTGCGTTTCGTCAAGATTGGCGGCTGCACCATTCTCATCGCGGGCGAGACGCAGGTTGACCGTGACATTACCACGGGCCAATGACTTGGTCAGGGCAGCACGCAATGCGCGTTCCAGCCCTTCAATACCCTCCGGCAGACGAAACCGCATATCCAGACCACGAGCGTTGACGCCGCGCATCTCCCAACTCCATAAAACAGCGTCCAAATTGCCGGTGCGGCTGGCAAATGCGGTCATGGAATGGATCATCAAGGTCTGCCTTCTGGCCGGTTTCACTATGCGCAGCTAAGGCAAAACCGGCACATGACGCAAGCACGCCCTCTCAATTCAAATTAACCCATTAACACTTTGTTAAATGAAATTTGCAGTAATCTTTGTTAAAACCAGATTAACAAATGGAACTGGTTTTGCACCCGCTGGGGCGACCGCAGCGAAAGTAGAGAGCATAATGAAAACCGTAGAGGACAACCCGCAACGCCGCCGCTCCGACCGTCACGGGGCTGGTCATCACACCCTTGAAAGCCTGGAGCAGTATTGGCAGGCCCTGCGCAATGCGCAGCGGGTGCCCTCGCGCAATGACATTGAACCAAGCCAGATCGACGACGCCCTGCCCCATGCCTTTATCCTGCAACGTGTGGCACCGGGCATCGCCCGGATGCGGGTGGCAGGTCAGAAACTGCATGACCTGTTGAAAATGGATGCGCGCGGCATGCCGCTTAGCACATTCTTTCTGCCGGAATCGAAAGACCAGATCGCAAAACTGGTCGAGGCCGCGTTCTCGGAACCGGCCATCATCAGCGTGCCCCTGAACTCGCCCGGCAGTATCGTGCGGCCGCATCTGACAGGCACCATGCTGCTGCTGCCTTTGCGCGATGACAAAGGGGCAACCAGCAGGATTCTGGGGGCCATTGTCACCGAAGGTCAGACAGGATCGCGGCCACGCCGGTTCGAAATCACCAAAGGGGCGCGGGTCCGTCACGAAACGCTCGGGCTGCAACTGGCCAGCGTGCAAACACTGATCCAGCCACAGCCAGCCGAGGTTCAGGACAAGGCACGCCCTGCCCTGCGCCTCGTTGTTAATAACGGGTAATCAGCCCGCCTTGGCCTGCTGCAGTGTCGCGCGGCGGGCCGATAGTTCTTCAGCCACCAAAAACGCCAATTCCAGCGATTGCGATGCGTTCAAACGCGGATCGCAGGCCGTGTGATAGCGATCTGACAGATCTTCATCCGTCACCGCACGCACACCGCCGGTGCATTCGGTCACATCCTTGCCGGTCATCTCAAAATGCACACCGCCGGGGATTGTGCCTTCGGCATTATGCACGGCAAAGAATTCCTTCACCTCCCGCAACACCGAATCGAATGGGCGGGTCTTGTAGCCGGTTGAGGATTTGATCGTGTTGCCATGCATCGCATCACAGGTCCAAACAACATTGGCCCCTTCCTCCTGCACCGCCTTGATCAGGCGCGGCAGATGCTCGCCCACCGATCCCGCGCCAAAACGGGCAATCAGGGTCAGACGGCCGGGGTCATTGTCGGGGTTCAAGGTTGCCATCAGCGACTTCAGATGGCCGGACGTCATGCTGGGCCCGCATTTGAGGCCAATCGGGTTCTGCACACCTTTGCAGAATTCCACATGGGCACCATCAGGCTGGCGGGTACGATCCCCGATCCAGATCATATGGCCGGACCCGGCCAACCAGTTGCCAGAGGTTGAATCAAGGCGGCACAGCGCCTCTTCATATTCCAGCAACAAAGCTTCATGGCTGGTATAGAAATCAACCGTCTGCAATTCGTGATTGGTCTCTGTGGTCAGCCCGGCCGCCTCCATGAAATCAAGCGTATCGCTGATCCGGTTGGCCATATCGGCGTATTTCTTGACCTCATTGCCGGCGGTAAAGCCAAGGGTCCATTTATGGACCTCATGGACATTGGCAAAGCCGCCCGTTGAAAAGGCACGCAGCAGGTTCAGGGTTGCGGCGGCCTGCAAATAGGCCTGCAACATGCGGTCAGGATCAGGCACGCGGCTATTTTCGGTGAAATCAAAACCGTTGATGATATCACCACGATAGCTGGGCAGTTCCACACCATCCACCGTTTCGGTTGGGGCGGAGCGCGGCTTGGCCATCTGGCCCGCCATGCGGCCCACCTTCACCACCGGCACCTTGGCGCCATAGGTCAGGACCATCGCCATCTGCAACATCACCTTGAACGTGTCACGGATACCATCGGCGGAAAACTCGGCAAAGCTTTCGGCACAATCGCCGCCTTGCAGCAAAAACGCCTCGCCCCGGCTGACAGCGGCCAGTTCCGACCGCAATTTGCGGGCCTCGCCTGCAAAGACCAACGGCGGATAACTGGCAAGACGACCTTCAACAGCGCGCAGCGCGTCGGCGTTGGTATACTCAGGCATCTGAACCCGGGGCTTGCTGCGCCAGTCAGATTTTTGCCAGTTTGTCATTTCTTCGCTCCATCAAAGTTTGTGATAGGCTGCGAGCGCTATCATGGGCTGCTATAACGCGACCAGCCAGCAGGGCCAATGGAAAATTGGCACAGAAGGAGCCATCGCGGGGTCATTCGCCCTTGAACCGCGTGTTCAAAACTGATGATGTCCACCAATCATCGAACTGGATTCCATTGTATGACTACAGACCCGCAATTTGTTGAAGTCGAACATACCGGCAAACCGCGCCGCTTTATCTTCGTGCTGATGCAGGATTTCACGATGCTGTCTTTCGCATCGGCCATCGACAGTTTGCGGATCGCCAACCACACGGCCAACAAGACGCTTTACAGCTGGCATCTTATTGGTGAAGGCGGCGAAGCGGCGTTCTGTTCCAACGGCTGCGAGTTTCGCCTTGATGACGACCTGATCGAGCTTGAGCGGGACGACACCATTATGCTTTGCGGTGGGATCGATGTGCAAAGGGCGACGACCAAACGCCTGCTGGCCTGGCTGCGCCGCGAAGCACGGCGCGGCGTGATCATCTCGGGGCTGTGTACCGCAGGCTACACCATGGCGCGGGCCGGATTGCTGGATGGCAAACGGGCCACAATCCATTGGGAAAACCAGGACAGCTTTACCGAAGAATTTGATGAGGTCGAACTGACCAAATCCGTCTTTGTCGTCGATGGGAACAGGATCACCACCGCCGGTGGCACCGCCTCGATTGATCTTATGCTCAAACTTATTGCCGACGATCACGGGGAAGAACTGGCAAACGCCGTTGCCGATATCATGATCTATTCCTCGATCAGGACCGATCAGGACACCCAGCGCCTGTCGATCCCCACAAGGATCGGTGTCCGGCACCCCAAGCTGAGCCGGGTGATCCAGATGATGGAAAAGAATATCGAGGAACCGATCAGCCCGGCGATCCTTGCCCGCGATGTCGGCATGTCGACCCGGCAGCTGGAGCGACTGTTCCGGCGTTACCTGTCACGCAGCCCAAAACGGTATTATATGGAAATGCGACTGCAGAAGGCACGCAACCTGCTGATGCAGACCGATATGACCGTAATCAATGTGGCGCTGGCCTGCGGCTTTGCTTCGCCGTCGCATTTCTCAAAATGCTACCGGTCACATTACGACACCACACCCTACCGGGAACGGGGCAGCCACGCGGCCCGGCTGTCAGTCTGATAATCAAAGACAGATTGTTGCGCTGAACGGAACAGTCAGGACAACCGCCCGAAAAAACCGGCGCGATCAGGCCGATCGTCTGTGGGTTCCGACTTTCCTTTTGGAAACTGCCTGTTAATCTGCGCCGCAGGACAAAGAGTTCCACTAGGGAGACAAAAGAATGAAAAAACTAATGATGGCGACAACCGCCATGGCAATGATTGCGGGCGGCGCTTATGCGGACGGCCACGCAGAGGAAGTCAAGATCGGCGTGATCCTCGGTTTCACCGGTCCGCTTGAATCAATCACGCCTGCCATGGGCGCCGGTGCAGAGCTTGCAATGCAGGAAGTCACCGATTCCGGCGCGCTGCTCGGCGGTGCCAAAGTGACATCCATCCGTGGTGACAGCACATGCATTGATGCCGCAGCAGCAACAACCGCCGCTGAACGCCTTGTGACGTCCGACGGCGTCAACGCGATTATGGGCGCTGACTGCTCTGGCGTGACCGGCGCAATCCTGGCCAACGTGGCGCGCGCCAATGGTGTTGTGATGATCTCACCTTCTGCAACATCGCCCGGTCTTTCGACTGCCGAAGATGACGGCCTGTTCTTCCGGACCGCCCCATCTGATGCGCGTCAGGGCGTGATCATCACCAACATCCTGCAGGATCGCGGCTATAGCGAAGTTGCGCTGACCTACACCAATAACGACTACGGCAAAGGTCTGGCTGACGCATTCCAGGCCGCGTTTGAAGAAGCTGGCGGTTCCGTCACGATCTCTGCGGCGCATGAAGACGGCAAAGCCGACTACTCTGCCGAAGTCGGCGCGCTTGCCTCTGCCGGTGGCGAAGTGCTGGTTGTCGCCGGTTACGTTGATCAGGGCGGCTCGGGCATCATCCGCTCCGCACTCGACACTGGCGCGTTTGACACATTCTACGTTCCAGACGGGATGGTGGGCGCAAAACTGAACGAAAACTTCGGTGCAGAGCTGAACGGATCCTTCGGCGCATACCCCGGCACAGACAGCCCGGGTGCTGCAAAATTCGTCGACATGGCCTCCGCAGCTGGCTTTGACGGCACCAGCGCATTCAGCCCCGAAAGCTATGATGCAGCGGCATTGATCATGCTCGCCATGCAGGCGGCTGGTTCCAGCGCATCTGCTGACTTCAAAGATCACGTCTTTGACGTGGCCAACGCACCAGGCACCGAAATCTTCCCCGGTGAACTGCAAAAAGCGCTTGAGCTGATCGCAGCCGGTGAAGATATCGACTATGTAGGCGCCTCGGCCGTAGAACTGATCGGACCCGGCGAAAGCGCTGGCAACTATCAGGAAGTCGAATTCGCCGACGGCGTTTACTCCACGATCAAATACCGCTAATCGCGGGCGACAAAAATCAAGACAGCGCGTCACCTGACGCGCTGTTTTTGCAGGGGAATGCCATGATCGTCGTTGAAAACCTCGTGAAAACCTTTGGGGGCTTTCGGGCCGTGGACGATGCAAGCCTGCGGATTGACGAAGGTACAATCACCGGACTGATCGGACCAAACGGCGCTGGAAAAACCACCCTTTTCAATGTGATCGCAGGCGTTCTTAAACCGACCTCCGGGCGCGTGACCATGATGGGCGAAGACATCACCGGCCTGCCCCCGCATGAATTATTCCACAAGGGATTGCTGCGCACCTTCCAGATCGCGCATGAGTTTTCCTCAATGACCGTGCGGGAAAACCTGATGATGGTGCCCGGCGATCAGTCGGGCGAAACGCTTTGGAACACATGGTTCGGGCGCAAGCGGATCGCCGACGAAGAACGCGCCCTTCTGGCCAAGGCGGATGAGGTCATTGAGTTCCTGACCATCGATCACCTGAAAGAAGAAAAGGCAGGCAACCTCTCCGGCGGGCAGAAAAAACTGCTTGAACTGGGGCGGACCATGATGGTCGACGCCCGGATCGTGTTCCTCGACGAGGTCGGGGCGGGTGTGAACCGGACCCTCCTGAACACAATCGGGGATGCGATCATCCGGTTGAACAAAGAACGCAACTACACATTCGTCGTGATCGAACACGACATGGATTTTATCGGCCGCCTCTGTGATCCGGTGATTTGTATGGCGGAAGGCCACGTGCTGGCCGAAGGGACCTTGGCGGAAATCAAGGCCAATGAACAGGTGATCGAGGCCTATCTCGGCACCGGATTGAAGAACAAAGACAAGGTGAGTGCGATATGAAATTTCTCCTGACCATCCTGCTGGGCGCCATTCTGGGATCTGCTGGCACGTTCTATTACATCTACCAGAACCACGCAGATGCGAGTGAACAGGCACAAATGCGCAACGTGATCACGACCTATGCGCCCTTCCTTTCGGAGTATGTTAATCAGTGAGTGACAACCCCTATCAAGACGACAGAGGCAACAAAGACCGGTCGATCACCAAAGCTGGCGGCAGCGCGATGGAAGACATCGACCGGCGTTTTGGCAACAGCACGGCAAAGCAAGGTGATCCGTTCCTGATCGGTGACGCCATGACCGGTGGTTATGGCAAAGGCCCGGATATCCTGCACAGCTGTACGATTGCCGCCGAAAAAGGCGAGATCGCGGTGATCGTCGGCCCCAACGGGGCAGGCAAGTCCACCGCGATGAAGGCCGTTTTCGGGATGCTGAACGTCAACGAAGGGGCCGTGCGCCTTGATGGTGAGGACATCACCCACCTGACGCCACAGCAACGGGTCGTCAAAGGCATGGGGTTTGTGCCCCAGACATCGAACATCTTCACCTCCATGACGGTTGAGGAAAACCTCGAAATGGGGGCCTTCATCCGGCGCGACGATTTTCGCGACACGATGGCGCAGATCTACGACCTCTTCCCGATCCTCAAGGACAAACGCAATCAGGCAGCGGGTGAACTCTCGGGCGGGCAGCGCCAGCAGGTCGCCGTGGGCCGGGCGCTGATGACACAACCCAAAGTCCTGATGCTGGACGAACCAACCGCCGGGGTCAGCCCCATTGTGATGGACGAATTATTTGACCGGATCATCGAGGTCGCGCGCACCGGCATCCCCATCCTGATGGTGGAGCAGAACGCGCGCCAAGCGCTTGAAATCGCTGACAAAGCCTATGTTCTGGTGCAGGGACGGAATGCACATACCGGCACCGGGAAAGAGCTGCTGGCAGACCCCGAAGTGCGGCGGAGTTTCCTGGGCGGATGATACGCGCATGGGCACTCTTTGCGATGACCGCGACGGTCACACTGCCGACAACGGCCGTGTCAGCGCAGTATCTCTGCGCCTTCGACACCGCCTGCCTGACCGAAACGCCCACCGAATGCGATACCGTCGATAAACGCATTCTGGCCCGGACCGAACAGGACACATTCGGCTACAACCCGGCGGTTGACGCGGAAATTCTGGAAATGCTCGGCAATGTGGACCTCATTGGCGATGATACGATCGTGACGGGCAAACTGCTCCCGGTGATGATCCGTCTGCAACTGCCTGATGCGATCCGCCAAACCGATAATCTGCTGTATCTGGCGGAACGGATATCCGCGGTCGCAGCAGATGATAATACAAGGCTGCGCGCCAGCGGCCCAGCACATTACCTGTCCCCCATGGAAAGGATTGCGGTCCCTTTTGTGACGCTCCAAATCAATAACCAGCTGGAGGTCCAGTATGATGTTGATGTGGGCGTTGGGCTGGACCTGACCTATCATGGGACCTGCGAGGAACTTGTTTAATGGATATTCTTAACGCCCTCGTGGCCCTCGCCAATTTCGTGATCATGCCCGGCCTCGCCTATGGGGCGCAGCTGGCGATTGGCGCGCTGGGGGTCACGCTGATCTATGGCATCCTGCGGTTTTCCAACTTTGCCCATGGTGACACCATGGCCTTTGGCACCGCGATGACCATCATTGCGACCAACATGCTCTTGGCCATCGGGATCACCTTCGGGCCACTGCCCACCGCCCTGCTCGCCCTGCCCTTCGGGATCGGCATGACGATCCTTCTGGTTCTTGGCATCGACTGGCTGGTGTATAAATTTTACCGCGACCAAAAGGCGAAACCGGTGATCCTCGTCATCGTCTCCATGGGGGTGATGTTTGTGATGAACGGGGTCGTGCGCTTCATCATCGGGGTGAACGATATTCGCTTTGCCGATGGCGAACGGTTCATCATCACCGCCCGCGACTTCAAAACCATGACCGGCTTGAACGAAGGGCTGGCGATCAAGACCACCCAGGCCATCACCGTTGTTGTCGCTGTGATCGTCGTGGCGATCCTGTTCTGGTTCCTCAACAAGACCCGGACCGGCAAATCCATGCGGGCATTTTCGGATAACGAGGACCTCGCCCTGCTGTCAGGCATCAACCCCGACTGGGTGGTGAAGGTGACATGGATGATCGTCGCGGCGCTGGCGACCACAGCTGGTGTGCTTTACGGGCTGGATAAATCCTTCAAGGCCTTCACCTATTTCCAGCTTCTGCTGCCAATCTTCGCCGCGGCCATCGTCGGCGGGCTGGGCAACCCGATCGGGGCCATTGCGGGCGGTTTTGTCATCGCCTTCAGCGAGGTGACGATCACCTACGCCTGGAAAAAAGTGCTGGTCTATCTGATGCCAGAGAGCCTTGAGCCGGACGGATTGGTACAGCTTCTGTCCACCGACTATAAATTCGCCGTCAGCTTCGCGATCCTGATCATCGTGCTGCTTTTCAAACCGACCGGCCTGTTCAAGGGGCAATCCGTATGAACCCTTCATTGAAAAACACGGCACTCTTCTCCGTTCTGGGTGTCCTGATCCTCGGCACTGGTATCGTGCAGGGCTGGAATACTGCGCTGCTGATCGTGAATATGGGGCTGATCTCGGCGATCATGGCACTTGGGGTAAACCTGCAATGGGGGTTCGCGGGCCTCTTTAATATCGGGGTGATGGGTTTTGTCGCGCTTGGTGGTCTGGCCACCGTCCTGATCTCCATGCCCCCGGTGGGAGAGGCCTGGGCCGCCGGCGGTCTGCAAGTCATCCTCGGGCTGATTGCAGGGGCCGCCACTATCGCCGCTGCCATCTTTGCCCAGAAACGCTTTGCGGGGCGGATACGGACATTCGTCACCTTGGGTGTGCTGATCGCTGGTTTCTTTATCTACCGGGCCGTCTTTGACGCTGGTGTTGACGCGGTTGAGGCCGTAAATCCCGCCGCGACCGGTTACTTGGGCGGGCTAGGCCTGCCTGTGCTACTGGCATGGCCCGTTGGTGGTCTGCTGGCCGCCGGGGCCGCTTGGATCATCGGCAAAACGGCACTTGGATTGAGGTCTGACTATCTGGCCATCGCAACGTTGGGGATCGCGGAAATCATTATCGCCGTGCTGAAAAACGAAGACTGGCTGGCGCGGGGCGTCAAGAACGTCATCGGCCTGCCCCGGCCTGTGGCTTATGAGGTCGACCTGCAAAACGACCCGGGCTTCGTGGAACGGGCCGCCAGTCTCGGGCTGGATCCGGTGACCGCCTCAACGCTCTATACAAAAATCGGCTATGGCGTGCTTTTCCTGATCGTCCTGCTGATCCTGCTTTGGCTGGCCCAAAAGGCGCTCAACAGCCCATGGGGCCGGATGATGCGTGCCATCCGCGACAACGAAGTCGCGGCAGAGGCGATGGGCAAGGACGTCACTGCGCGGCACCTGCAAATCTTCATCCTCGGCTCTGCCATCTGCGGGATTGCAGGCGCAATGATGACAACACTGGACGGGCAGTTGACGCCGGGAACCTACCAACCGCTGCGCTTTACCTTCCTCGTCTGGGTCATGGTGATCGTCGGCGGGTCGGGTAACAACTTTGGGGCCGTGCTGGGTGGCATGCTCATCTGGTGGCTCTGGGTGATGGTCGAACCGCTGGGTCTGGGCCTGATGAACATCCTGGCCAGCGGGTTGCCCGAGGGCAGCAGCCTGCGCGACACGCTGATCGACGGAGCGGCGCATATGCGGCTTTTGACCATGGGGCTGATCCTGCTTCTGGTACTGCGGTTCAGCCCGCGTGGGCTGATCCCCGAAAGGTAACTTGTCCTTGGGGAACGCCCTGCTAAAACGGGGGGCGTTCCAAAACCCGAGGGGCAGATGGCCTTGATATTTCGCTGGCTTGTCCGGCTCACCTCTTTTCTGATTTTCCTGTCTGTGGCAGGCCTCGCGCTCGCCTATTATTTCGCGTCACGGTCCCTGCCCGACTATAACGCGGACCTGCAGGTCAGCGGGATCAGCGCCCCGGTCGAGATTGTGCGCAACAACGCCAACGTGCCGCATATTTTCGGGGAAACCGATGCGGATGTGTTCTTTGGGCTGGGCTACGCTCATGCGCAGGACAGGCTGTGGCAAATGACCATGCTGCGGCGCACTGCACAGGGGCGACTGTCAGAGCTGTTCGGGGAGCGGACCGTTGGTATTGATGAGGTTCTGCGGCGCTACGACATCTACAATCTGGCAGTATCCTCCGTGGCGGCACAGGACGACCAGACAAAGATCGCGCTTGAGGCCTATGCCGCCGGGGTCAATGCATGGCTGACGGAAGTGAATGCAGGCGCGCGCGGGCGCGGCGCGCCGGAAATGTGGCTCTTCAGCCACCCGGTATCGCCCTGGCAACCGGCGGATTCGCTGGCGATCCTGAAGCTGATGGCGCTGCAATTAACCGGGCATCTGGATAACGAAGTGCTGCGGGCACGGACCTCGCTGATCATCCCACCCGAACGGCTGCGCGACATCATGCCCGACGATCCAACCGATGGGATTGCGGCGCTGCCTGAATATGCCAGTCTCGTCCCCGATGTTCCGCAATTCACACCCAATACACGGCTGGCTTACGACCCGCTTTCGCCTTTCAAACCCAAAGGGCTGGCGGGCGCCTCCAACGCATGGGCGGCGAATGCCAGCCGATCTGCTGCGGGGGCCACGCTCCTGGCCAATGACCCGCATCTGGAACTGACCGCACCCACCATCTGGTATCTGGCGCGGCTCGAACTTTCCACCGGCGGCGTGATCGGCGGGACGATCCCGGGCATGCCGGTTGTGCTCTCGGGGCGCAGTGCCGATCTGGGCTGGGGGGTGACCACCGCCTATATGGACGATCAGGATATCCTGATTGAAGAGGTGAACCCCGACAACCCCAACCAATACCGGGACGTCAGCGGCTGGGTGCCCTTCCGGACCCGCGACAGTATCATCACGGTCAAGGATGGGCGGGCGGTCACGCTCCGCCTGCGCTGGACCGCCAATGGGCCGGTCATGCCCGCTGACCAGTTTGACCTTGGGACCATCACCCCGCCGGGGCATGTGACGTCCATCGCGTGGACAGGACTGTCCGGGCAGGACCCGTCCATGTCAGCCGCCATGGGGATCATGCGGGCCAAGACCGTGCGGGCGGCAATAAATGCCGGCGAAACCTATGTGGCACCTGCGCAAAACCTGACCGTGGCTGACCGGAACAGGGTCGCCTTGAAAACGCTTGGGGCAATGCCCGCACGGGATGCACGACATCAAAGCCAGGGGCGATATCCGGCCTTTGGCTACCTGCCCGAAAACCGCTGGCAAGGGCGTTTTCCCTACGCAGAAAACCCGGAATTCGTGAACCCGGAGGGTGGGATCGTCGGGAACACCAACAACAAAACCATGGATCGGGATTTCCCCTATCATGTCTCGCATCACTGGGGGGACACCCAGCGGATCAACCGTTGGAAACGGCTGATGCAGGCACGCAATGTGCATACCCGTGACAGCTTTATCGAGGCGCAGCTTGACAGTGTCAGCTTCACCGCCCGGACGCTTCTGACGCTCATGGGGGCGGATCTGTGGTATACAGGCGACGCTGCACCCGAAGGCACGCCCGAGCGCAAACGACAGGTGGCCCTTGACCTGCTGTCGGCGTGGAACGGCGAGATGAACGAACATCTGCCAGAGCCGCTGATCTATGCCGCATGGGTGCGGGAATTTCAGCGGCGGCTGATCCGCGATGAACTGGGGCCACTGGCGCCCGAATTCACCCATGCCAACCCGGTTTTCATCGAACGGGTGTTTCGCGATATCGACGGGGCCAGCGTCTGGTGCGATATCATCCAATCCGCCCCGGTTGAAACCTGCACAGATATCGCACGTCAATCGCTGGATGATGCCCTTGTCTGGATCGCGGAAAACCACGGCGACGCGATCGAGGCCGTGCGCTGGGGCGACGCCCATCAGGCGACACATGATCACGCCGTCCTGGGCGGTACACCGCTATTGGAATGGTTCGTCAATATCCGGCAATCCACCAGCGGCGGGGACAATACGCTGCAACGGGGAAAAACCTCCGGCACCGGCCCAGCCCCGTTTCAAAACGTGCATGCGGCGGGTTATCGGGGGGTCTACGACTTCGCTGATCCCGACAGCTCGGTTTTTGTGACGGCCACCGGGCAATCCGGGCACCCGCTCTCACGGCATTACGACGATCTGGGCGCGCTCTGGCGACGCGGCGAATACATCCCCATGTCACTCGACCCTGATCTGGCACGGGCAGCGGCGGTCGGCATAACCATGCTGCGGCCAGACAACAACAGCCGCTAGGGTCTATGATCGAAAATCACGGACTTGATCGGACAATGGGCAGAACGCATCGCGCAGCGTAGCAACCATCGCTTCAATCGCAGGTGACGTGCCTGCAGGATTTCGGTGCAACACGACGCGGGCGTTGTCGATGGTGATAAACCCGTCCTCTGCCGTCAACTCGCGGCATCCGGGCGGGATGGAACTGCGCGCCAGCGGTGCAACCGCGATACCGTTCAGGACCGCACTGCGCATGCTCGCCGAGGTGTCGCATTCGAAAGCGGGATAATAATCCATACCGATCTGCTCCAGCAAATGCAGGGCATAATCGCGGCACCAGTCCGAACTAAAATAGATCGAGATGGGCAAAGGCTTTTGCAAATGCTGGGAATGGGCAATGGACGTGACCCAGACGGTTGGGTCAACCGCCAAAACTTCCGCCTCATCTTCGCTGTAACCTTCATAGACCACGGCTAGATCAATCTTGTCAGCAGCCAATGCGGCCAGTTGCGGCACGCTGAAATCGCAGCGCGCGGTGACCTGCGTCTCTGGGTGGCGTTGCGAGAATGCGGCAAGGACCGACGGCAGCACGCTTTGCACATATTCATCGGGAATGCCGACACGGACCGGACCCGAAAGCGGTTTTTCCCGCAGGGCGGTTGCCGTCTCATCTAAAAGACCAACAACACGGCGGGCATAAGGCAACAGTTGCTTGCCGCGCTCGGTCAGGCTGACACCGCGTGGCTCGCGGATAAAAATGCTCTGACCAAGGCTGTCTTCAAGCTTGCGGATTTGCATGGAAACGGCCGATTGCGTGCGGCCCATCTGATCTGCAGCGCGGGTGACCGAGCCCGCATCCACGACAGCCAGAAAACCGCGCATCAGATCACTATCAAGTGGTGGCCGCATCTCAGATACCCATCATAATTTCTTATATCACCCATAATTACTATGCGTTTGATTGATGTCAAACAATCGTTGATCACGGGCTTGCAGGTTGGAAAGGCGGGTGATGCATGGTTCTGAAATTCTGGAAGCGCTGGAAAGATTTACATGATCAGCGACGGGCCATGGCCTGGATGCTCAAGCGTAAAGACGACCGGTGGTTGAACGACATCGGGCTAACGCGAAGTGAGCTTCGCACCCTGCTGCGCGTGTGGGAAGATTAATGCATTACGGGCATCGCGCCCCGACAGTGTTCAGCCACCCATGCGGACAGGGCTGAACATGTCGCGGGTGCTCCGTATCCACCACAATCAAAACCTTAACGCCGCATTCAGACTTGTACCGCACGCGGCATTAACCCCGGCCCAGCATGCGCAGGGGTCCGACGTTTTGCCGACGCATCGCCGACGCGTTGCCGACCGCGCAAATTGCTGTTTTGCCTGTGTTAACACATGATTCGCCGGATCACCGTGCGCAAGGGTCATGCAACACCACCGAACGTTGCCTCATAGCCGGGCGAACCGTTCTTTCTGCCGGGCCGACCAGCGCACAGTAAACGCTTGCCCGACCTCCGTTTCCGCCTCATCCACAACGACCCCCTGCTCGAACAGCCAGGCCCGCTTGCGGCCCTCTTCAAAGCCAAGGGTCAGCACATCCTCAACCTGCGGATCCTTCAGATGCAGCGAAATCGCATCCAGCAAAATGTCCAGGCCCTCACCTGTCAGCGCCGATGTTGCAAACAGCGCATCACGCCGCGTGACTTGCGCTTCGGCAGCAGCGCGCGCCTCCTCGTTCAACAGGTCCATCTTGTTCCAGACCTCAATGATCGGCGCCTCTTCGGCAATGCCAAGACTGTGCAGAATCGCATGCACATCCTGCGCCTGTTCCTCAGACTGGGCATGGCTGATATCGCGGACATGCACGATCAGGTCCGCATCCAGAACCTCTTCCAATGTTGCCCGAAAAGCTGCCACAAGTTCGGTCGGCAAGTCACTGATAAACCCCACAGTATCCGACATGATGATGTCATCACCGGCAGGTAGTTTGATCTTGCGCATTGTCGGGTCGAGGGTCGCAAACAGCATGTCCTTGGCAAAGACCTGCGCGCCCGTCACCTGATTGAACAGGGTCGATTTTCCCGCGTTGGTGTACCCCACCAAAGCCACAATCGGGAACGGCACTTTCTTGCGCGACGCACGGTGCAGCTCGCGGGTTTTGACGACCTTGGCCAGTTGACGGCGCAGACGACCCAACTGGTCGTCAATGGCACGACGGTCCGCCTCGATCTGGGTTTCACCGGGACCACCGACAAAGCCAAGCCCACCCCGCTGACGTTCAAGATGGGTCCAGGCGCGCACCAGACGGGTGCGTTGATAGGACAGCGCCGCCATCTCAACCTGCAATACGCCTTCAGACGTGCGGGCACGGTCACTGAAGATCTCAAGGATCAGACCGGTGCGGTCCAACAGCTTGACACCCCACGCTTTTTCCAGGTTTCGCTGTTGCACCGGCGATACCGGACCATCGATCAAAACCAGTTCAATCTCGGCGGCTTTGAACGCCGTTTTCAGCTCTTCGATCTTGCCTTTGCCAAACAGCATCCCCGGATGCACCTTGGGCAGGGAAACCACAGTGGCATCGACCACATCCAGATTGGGCAATGCTGCGGCAAGGGCCACGGCCTCTTCCAGCGCAGGGCCAGCCGCGCGGCGGGTCTGATCAGATTTCAGATCGGGGTGCAGCACCCAGGCCCGGGTTATGGGCCTGTCATGTTCAAGCAATGCTACTCTTCGCCTTCATAAAGGCTAATTGGCTGGGCCGGCATGATCGTCGAGATCGC
This sequence comes from uncultured Paracoccaceae bacterium, assembly GCA_947500055.1. Lineage (GTDB taxonomy): Bacteria > Pseudomonadota > Alphaproteobacteria > Rhodobacterales > Rhodobacteraceae > Yoonia. The sequence continues at coordinate 697,746 of CANMQO010000001.1, read as the reverse complement.
GCTTTTGTAAACCAATTGCGATTGCCCATCACGGCGCAACAGAACGCAGAAGCTGTCAAACCACGTGATGACCCCCTGCAGCTTTACGCCGTTTACCAAAAAAATCGTAACGGGAACCTTGGTTTTCCGAACATGATTCAGAAATGCATCTTGCAAATTTGCTTTATCGGCGGCCATTGGTGACACCCTTTTTCTTATTCTTGCGGCCGCGCATCGGCCCCCCATCGTTCGTGATGCAGTATGTCGTGGGCTTTCCAGAGTTTCCAGCCCAAAAACCGCCCTTTTTAAAAGGGCTTAGCGTTGCCAGATTTCCGGGTTGAAAAGTGCGATAATGGCCAGCGCCTCCAGACGCCCCAACACCATTGCAAAGGCCAGGATTGTCTTGGCGGCATCGGGGATGCCCGAATAAGCAATCGGCGTCTCGGCGGCGACGGATGCCAGTGGCCCCGTGGTTGAAAGTGACGCCACCGCCAAAACCATGGCAGTTTCAAATTGCACACCGGTCAGGGACAGCATCAACATGACCGCTGCAACGCTAAGCGCAAATAGCATGAAGAAGACCCATGAAATATAGGCGCCCTGCTTGCGGATACGTCGTGCCTCGCGCCCGCCGCCACCGATCGAGGATGGATGCAATAACCGTTCCTGCTCGCGCTCCCCATGACGATAAAGCGCGTAGATCCGCAACAATTTGACGCCGCCCGCAGTGGTTGCAACACCGCCGCCGATCAGGGCCATGCCGATCAAAAACAGCCCCGGCGTTTGCAGCCCCGACCAATCCGCAGCCCCGGACCAGAAATGCGATTCAAAGCCGGTTGTGGTCAGGAAAGAGGTGACAGTAAACAACGCCCCCCAAAGCGCCGCAGCAGCGCCCGCAATGGTTGACGTGCTGCCTTCGTCTGTGGTGGCCCCGATGAAATGGCGCAAGAACAACAAGGTCGTCACCGCCAAAATCAGCACAAGTGCCGTCAGGAATTCCGGGTCACGGCGCAACCCCGCCTCCCCCTCGCCGGTCAGACCGCGGCTGAACGTCAGACGCGACAGCGCAAAGGCAAAGAAACCAAAGATCAGCAACTCCCCCCAGAAACTCGATGCCGCAAAGTATAAGCCACCGATGGGTGAAATGCCCGACGTCGCAAGAACCGACATGGCGTGGCACAGCGCGATATATGGGAACTCCCCTGCAACGACGAGGCCGATCCACAACAGGAAGGTCAGCGAAACGTAGATCGGCGCCAGTGATATCGTGTAACGCACCATGCGTTCAGACGGATCGGCGATCCGAGCGATCTGTGAAAATGTCCGCACCGGTCCCTTGCCGAAACTAGCGGTCGCGCGCACCTCAAATCCACCAAGGTTCATCGGCGCGAAAATCGACACCGCCGTGATCCAGACCAATAGCCCACCCAGCCACCCGACCAAGGCGCGCCAGAGGTGTTGTGAGGGCGTCAGGCGCCCGGCATTCTCGTAAAGCGTCGCACCGGTTGTGGTGAAGCTCGACACCATTTCAAACCACGCATGCAGATAGGTTGTGCTTCCAACGGCGGTGTAGAATGGCACCGCAAACATCAATGGCAGCAGGGTGAATGCGGCCAGAAGCGATAGAAGTTGGCTCCGCGCCACGCTTTGTGGTGCATAACCGCCAGTCGCCAATCCGACCAGCAAAGTCAGGATGGAAAACAGGATAAAGCCATAGAAAAACACGCGCATCGTCATGAAATCTTCCATGACGGCGGCATGGGCTGCGGGTACGATCATCGCAATCGCACCAAAGCCCATCAGGACTACAAAAAACGGCAGGCGTGTGATCCAACCCATCAGAAAAAGTCGATCGAAACCTGCAAGAGCCGCTCGACCTCTGGCACGTCATCAGCCATTGCAAAAATCGCGATCACATCACCTTCGTCAATGCGCAGGTCCCCGGTCGGCTTCACAACTTTGCCGTCTTTTACGACGCCGCCAACGATTGTGCCCTCCGGAAATGCAACCTCTTTGATTCTCTGACCGGCGATAGGTGATGTGCCCAGCACCTGCGCCTCAATCACCTCTGCCTCCGCATCGCCAATCGAATAAACACCGCGCACCCGGCCATGTCGAATGTGGCGCAGGATTGAACTCACGGTTGTGGCACGCGGGTTGATATATGCGTCAATATCCAGCGGCCCCATCAGCGGAACCAGCGTGGGGTCATTGATCAGGCAGATTGCCATCGGGCAACCCATTTCCTTGGCCCGCACACAGGCCAGCAGGTTTGTCTTATCATCGTCGGTAACGGCCAGTACCGCATCCGCCGTGGCAATATTTGCCTCTTCCAGCAGACCGCTATCCAGCCCATCGCCGTGCAGCACAATGGTTCGGTCCAGCGCATCCGCAGCGCGCTCGGCACATTGGCGGCTCTTTTCGATCACCTTCACGCGCACCCGCTCTGTCCGGGCTTCAAGTGTCTGCGCCACGCCAAGCCCTACGTTGCCACCACCAACGATCACGATACGCTCTTGTTTCTTATTGGTTTTTCCAAAAATCTCCAGCGTGCGCGTCATGTCTTCGGTATCGGTAAAGACATAGCATTCATCACCGGCAAATATCTGATCCCCCGGCGAGGGCACGAACAACGCCCCTTCCCTGCGAATACCAACCACAATGGCGCGCAATGTCGAAAACAGGTCCGTTAACTGACGCAACGGCGTGTTGATAACCGGGCAATCCTCTTCGATGGTGATGCCAAGCAGTTGCGCGCGACCTTCCAGAAAATTCTCCGTATCAAAGGCTGCGGGGGCTGACAGGCGCTGCAATGCCGCTTCGGCGACCTCTTTTTCGGGTGAGATAACGACGTCAATCGGCAAGTGGTCACGGCGATAGAGGTCGGAATAAATCGCATCCAGATAGCTTTGTGCCCGCAAACGCGCAATCTTGCGCTGAATGGCAAAAACCGAATGCGCCACCTGACAGGTGACCATGTTCACCTCGTCGGAATGGGTGGCAGCGATGATCATATCGGCATCTTCGGCCCCGGCCCGTTCCAGAATATCAGGATAACTGGCAAAGCCCGCAATGCCCTGCACATCGAGCGTATCCGTGGCCCGGCGCACCAGTTCGGGGTTGTTGTCAACAACCGTGACATCGTTCTTTTCGCCAGACAGATGGCGCGCAATCTGCCAGCCGACCTGGCCCGCACCACAAATGATGACCTTCATTACGCGTCGTCCTCGACATAGGCGACACGACCGCCTGCCTTGTTTGTCGTCACCACACCCAGCGATTTCAACTTACGGTGCAGGGCCGAACGCTCCATACCCACAAAGGATGCGGTCCGGCTGATATTGCCGCCAAATCGGTTAATCTGGGTCAGAAGATATTCACGTTCAAACAACTCGCGTGCCTCCCGCAGCGGCAGCGTGGCAAGGCCACCGGCCAGCACGATCCGACCTTCTTCGCTTCCGTTTTCTTCTGAGGCGGGCAACTCCTTTGCACTGATATCATCGGCACTTTCCCCAAGGATCAGAACACGTTCTATGACGTTCTTAAGCTGCCGGACATTGCCGGGCCACAACATGGTTTGCAGCAAGGCACGTGCATCGTCAGCCAACTTGCGCAGTGGTAACCCCTGCGCCTTGTTGAACATCTCGATAAAGTGCTCTGCCAGGACAGGAATATCTTCGCGCCGCTCTTCCAGCGACGGAACAGGAATAGGGACAACATTCAGCCGGTGAAAAAGCTCTTCACGAAAGCGCCCCGCTTCAATCTCTAACGGCAGATCACGACTTGTGCTGGAAATCACGCGCAAATCGACCTGCACCTTGTCCGTCCCGCCAACCCGCTGAAACCGCTGATCAACCAGAACCCGCAGGATCTTCGACTGCGTACCCAACGGCATATCTGCCACTTCGTCGAAATAGATGACACCGCCATTGGCCTCTTCCAGCAGGCCCGGCTCCAATCCGCGCCCCCCGTCTTCGCGTCCAAACAGCACTTCTTCCATGCGGTCAGGTTCGATTGATGCGGAATTGACCGTGATGAACGGCGCGCCGGAGCGGTTCGAATTGGCATGAATGTAACGGGCCGCGATTTCCTTGCCCACGCCCGCTGGGCCGGTCAGCATCACCCGGCCATTCGATCTGGTCACCTTGTCCAGCTGGGTCTTGAGGTTTCGGAACGCCGCGCTGTCGCCCAACATGTCGCTGCTTGGCGCGTCACCCCGTTTCAGTTCAATATTCTCGCGACGCAGGCGCGATGTCTCCATCGCCCGGCGGATCACAACCAACAACTGATCAATATTGAAGGGCTTTTCGATAAAGTCATACGCCCCCTGTTTGATCGCGGCGACTGCGATTTCGATATTGCCATGCCCCGATATGATGACAATCGGGATATCAGGATGATCCCGCTTTACCGCCTTGAGGATATCGATCCCGTCCATGCTGCTGTCTTTCAGCCAGATATCAAGGATCATCAGCGCTGGTGGTTCTGCCGCTATCTGCGCCATGCATTCGTCTGACGTGCCTGCGAGTCGGGTTGTAAACCCTTCGTCCAAAAGGATTTCCGAAATCAACTCGCGGATGTCACGTTCGTCATCAGTGATCAGAATATCGCCCATGTTGGTCCTCATGCTGGAATTTTTGTTGCCTGTGACTGCGTTTGCATCACAGGTATTTGGATCGTCGCGCAGGCACCCGCATGGCTTTCGCCGTCAAAGATGTCTGCGGTGGTCAATGACAGCGTGCCACCGTGTTCTTCGATAATTTTTTTGACAATCGGCAAGCCCAGCCCGGTGCCACTGTCGCGGTTGGTCACATAGGGCTCAAACAGGCTGCTGCGGTCAGCCGGAAGGCCGACACCATTGTCAGAGACAGTGATGGTCACCTGATCCTCGGCCCGGCGCATGTGCACGCGGATTTGTGGGTTGTAACCCCGCGCGCCGTGTTTTTCGAGGTAACTTTCTGTGGCCTCGCCAGCATTTTTGATCAGGTTGGTCAGCGCCTGCGAAATCATCGTCGCATCAAGCTCTGCCAGGATGGCTTCAACCGGCAGATCAACCGTGATTGCGACCTCCGGCTGCCCCGCTTTTTGCAAAGTCACGGCATCGCCGACCAGTTTGGTCAGGTCACACATGACCATTTTCGGTTCTGGCATGCGGGCAAACTTGGAAAACTCATCAACAATGCGTCGCAAATCCCCGGTCTGGCGCACGATCACGTCTGTCATCTGATTGAGCTTATCCGCATCCTCACCAACCTGGGCGCTGAATTTGCGTTTGATGCGTTCGGCCGACAGTTGGATCGGGGTGAGCGGGTTCTTGATCTCATGCGCGATCCGTCGGGCCACATCGCCCCAGGCGGCCATCCGCTGCGCGCTGACCAGATCGGTCACATCGTCAAAGGCCACAACGTAACCTTCCAAAGCGCCATCGGCATTGCGCCGCGGCGACATCCGGACCAGCAGGCTTTCCTGCTGCCCCTTGCGCACCAGTTTCACCTGATCCTGCACACTGTCACTATCTGCAGCGCGCAACTGTGCAAAAAGCTCTGCAAATTCGGGGATCGCGTCATCTATCGCGCTGGCTTCATGATCGGAACCAACCGACAACAGGCGCTTGGCTGAAGGGTTCACAAACGTCACCCGACCATCCTCATCCAATCCGACAACGCCTGATGTCACCGAACTCAGCACAGAATCGAACAGCCGCCTGCGTCGTTCCGTCATGCGGTTGGTTTCCAGGAGCTGGTCGCGCTGCCCTTTCAGGCGGCTGGTCATCTGGTTGAAGTAGTGACCCAATTGCGAAATCTCGTCATCACCATCATCTTCAATCACACGGACATCCAAATCCCCCGACCCGACCCGTTGCGACGCGGAAACAAGCCGCCCCACCGGGCGGGACAGGCGTTCAGCAAACCACAACGCGCCCCAAATGGCCCCGAGGATCAGGATCGCCGCGAATCCCAGATAGATTAATCCAAACTGGAACAAGAGCTGGCCGCGTTCATTGGCGAGTGCGTCATATTGCTCGACCGTTTCGGTCGTGTCGTCCAGCAATGACAGGACATTGCCATCAACCTGACGCGTCACATAAAGATAGCGGTCACGAAAAGCGCTCAATTGGATCAGCGCGCGAAATTCGTTGCTTTCGACATCTTCCAGAATGATCAGGCCTTCAGCATCGGCACTGGCAAAATCATCCGGGGTCGGTTTCTCGTAGCCAAATTCATAAGATCGGGCGCCGCGTGCCGCGATATTGCCAAAACCGTCCAGCACAAATGCCTCGCTTAAGCCGCGTTCGATTTGCGCCTGCACATCGCCAAGGGCACGCCGTACTTCGCCATCATCCATGAACAGATTGGCCTGCCGTTCCCTGTTCAGATAGGCGGCAAGTGCGCGCCCGTCGCGGGTCAACTCCTGCCTGTGTTCCTCTTCATAGGCCTTTGCGGTGGTCAGTGACGTTTGCAACACATTGCCCACTGGCTCCGAGAATAACCCCTCCAACGCGATCGAGATCAGCAGCACAGAGAAAACCGCGCCTAATACTGTTGGGATCAAGGCCGACAGGGCAAAGACACCCGTCAGCCGCAAATGAAGCCGTGACCCCGCAGATTTGGCGCGCCGCGCGGCCACCATCCGGGCCACCTGACCCATGACCAGTGCCATGACGACCAACACGTAAATCAAGTCGATCAAAAGGATGACCCGCAGCGGGGTTGAAGCGGCACCCTGATTCATCGGCGCCACAACGAAATAGGTTGCCGCCGCCAATATAGGGGCAAGCACGACCAACGTCGCAGTCACCGCGCTGCGCACATGGCGCTGACGCTGCCAGCGGCTAAACCGCTTAAAATTCAATCCCAAAAGGGTACGCCGCACGCGCCATGCCCAACTACTGAGGTGGGCCGAAGCCCACGATACCGCCTGTTTTCGTGATCTTTGCGCTACGCTGACGCAACGCTGCCACGCTTCTGTTGCGGTTTTACATCAATTTGCGGCGGCGTGTCACGCGGATATCGAGGTCAGTGATCTTCTTGCGCAAGGTATTTCGGTTAATCCCCAAAAGATCGGCGCATTTCGCCTGATTTCCGCCTGTCGCATCCAATGCAATTTCAATCAGCGGCGCTTCCACCTCGCGCAGAATACGGTTGTAGAGGCCGGGCGGTGGCAAGACACCGCCATGGAGGTCAAAATAGCGGCGCAGATGGCTTCCAATACTTGCCGATAGCTTCTCACCCTCGCCGCTGGACCGCAGCGGTTCGATAGCCGGCTGGTTGCCAAGAACCAACTCGACCTCGGCACGGGAAATCTCCTCTCCCGCGGCGGTGAACACCAGACGTCTTACGGCATTCTCCAACTGCCGCACATTACCAGGCCAACTATAGGCGCGGATCAGATCAACTGCAGCGTCGCCGAAACGTCGGGCAGGTGCGCCATCACGTTCTGCGCGTTGCAGGAAGTGGTCGGCCAGGAGCGGGATATCATCAACCCGTTTGCGCAGTGACGGCACGGCAACCGTGACGCCGCCAAGCCGGTAATACAGATCCTCACGGAATGTGCCGTCTTCCATCCGGGTCATCAGATCGGTTTGTGAAGTCGACATGATCCGCGGCGCATTATCATCCAGATTGTCCAGCATCCGCACGATGCGCGCCTGAATCTGCTCTGGCAGATCGCCAACCTCATCAAACAGAAGCGAACCACCCCTGACCCGGCTAAGCACCGTTGACGGGCCATCCATGCCGTCAAGATCAGCGGCGGTCACGGTCACAAACGGCAGGCTGCGCCGGTCGGAAAAATCATGGATGGCGCGGGCAATCAATGATTTACCCGTGCCGCTTTCGCCGGTGATCAGTACTGGCAACTGCGCGTTCATCATCCGCGCCACCAGCCGATAAAGTGTCTGCATCACCGCCGTCCGCCCCACCAGTGGCAGATCATCACCTTGATCTAGCGGTGCATCCGAAATGCGTGGGCCGGGTGCCCGGCGTTTGACCTCCAGCGCGCGGGCGGCACGTTTCATCAGGTCAGGCAGATCAAAAGGCTTGGGCAGGTAGTCATAGGCGTCTGCCTCGGTCGCCTGAATGGCTGTCATGATGGTATTCTGGGCAGAAATCACGATCACCGGCAGACCCGGCCGCGCAGATGCAATCAGCGGTAATTGGTCCAACCCATTTCCATCCGGCATCACCACGTCCGAGATGACAAGATCGCCCTTCCCCTCATCCACCCAACGCATCAGGGTGACAAGCGACGATGTGGCATGCACCTTGCAGCCCGCCCGCGTCAGTGCCTGCGTCAGAACAGTGCGGATCGTCCGGTCATCATCAGCAACGAGAACGGTTCCGTCCATCAGATATCTCCTGTCGTTATATCTTTGGGCGCCAGCGGAAGCGAGATTCGAAACACGGTGCGCCCCGGCACGCTATCCACCGATATCCATCCGCCCGCGTCACCGATCAGCTTTGAAACCAGCGCCAGCCCCAAACCGGTGCCGTTGTCACGCCCCGAAATAAATGGTTCAAAAATGTCATTGGCAATCTTTGGCGGCAAACCGGGACCATCATCAATGATCTCGACTTGCAGGGGCAGCCTGTCCTGCGTTCCGTCAGAACGGCGCACCCTGAGGGACGCATCATAGAAACTGCGCAACCGGATTGTGCCTGCGTCCTTACAGGCCTCAGATGCGTTTTTCAGCAGGTTCAAAAACACCTGCAACAGCTGATCCGCATCGGCGAGCGTTTGCGGCAAGGACGGATCGTAATCCTCGACGAACAGCATATGCGCGCCAAAACCCACCGCAGCTGATTGGCGGGCGCGGTCCAGCACGTCATGGATATTCACCGGTTTCCGCTCCGGCGGCCGCAGATTGCCGAATTGTTCGACCTGCTCCAGCAACTTCACGATCCGGCGACTTTCGGCGACAATCAGGTCCGTCATCTCCTGATCTTCCGGCGCCAGACCCATCGATAGCAATTGTGCCGCGCCGGTTATGCCCGCCAGCGGATTCTTGATCTCATGCGCTAGCATTTCCGCCATGCCAATCGCAGATTTCGCGGCCTTCTCAGAGGATTGGTTTTGATTGATCCTGCCGACAATCTCGCGTGGGCTGATCATCATGATCATCATGTCATCGGCGCCCTGCAAGGGGGAGAATTGCAGATTGCACAGCATCGGAACCCCCTCCCCGCTGCCCACATCAACATCATTGACGAACAGTGATGTGTGGTTCTGTCGCGCACGACTGAACGGTGCCTCAAGCGGGGCGTCGATCATCACCTTCTCCCATAGCCGCTGGCCGGTGAGCGCGCGCGAGGACATGTTCAGAAAACTCTCCGCTGCCGGGTTGCTGGCAACGATCACATCATCGGAGGCCAAGAGCAGTGCTGGCACCGGCAGTGACGACCAGAGGGCAGTATCAACAATCACGCGGCCACCTGCGCGCCAAGTGCACCGGGCAAATCGCGCAGCACAGCACGCGGGTCTTTCTGGGTCAGCATCGCCTTGCGCAGCTCCGGCGGGGTGCCTGCATCATCCATGTACCAGCCCAGATGTTTGCGTGCGATCCGGGGGCCAAGCGGCAGCCCGTAAAAATCCAGCATTGCTTCATAATGGCCGCCAACCATATCAATCAATGCGCTTCCCTGCGGGATTACCGGGTGCGGCGTGCCGTGCAAGGATGCCGCCACTTCGGCCAGTAGCCACGGTCGGCCCTGCGCGCCGCGTCCGATCATCACACCATCCGCACCCGATTGATCCAAGGCCTTGCGGGCGGCGGGTGCATCAATGATATCGCCATTGGCAATCACCGGGATCGACACCGCCTCTTTTACCGCGCGAATGGCCGCCCAATCCGCCGCGCCCTTGTAGAACTGACACCGCGTCCGGCCATGGATCGTGACCATGCGAATACCTGCGCCTTCCGCACGGCGGGCGATCTCTGACGCGTTCAGGCAATCATCGTCCCAGCCCAACCGGGTTTTCAGCGTGACCGGAATATCGACTGCCGCAACAACAGCCTCGATCAGGGACAAAGCGTGATCGGGCGTGCGCATCAGGGCCGATCCGGAATAGCCGCTGGTCACCTTCTTCGCCGGGCAGCCCATGTTGATGTCAATCATCGCGGCGCCGTTGTCGGCGATCATCCGGGCGGCCTCGGCCATCCAATGCGCCTCCCGGCCAGCGATCTGGACGGCGGTGCTGGCCTGATCAAATCCCAGTTCCGCGCGATCGCGCACAGATTGCTTGGCCTGCACCATCTCCTGGCTTGCGACCATCTCGCTCACCACCCACCCTGCGCCAAATGACGCGACCAACTGGCGAAACGGCAAATCAGTAATCCCCGCCAGCGGTGCAAGCGCCACCGGCGGCTGTAATGCCACATCATCTAACTGGATCGAATCGTTCTTTGCCAAAGGATCGCTCACCTGCCCAAACACTGCCTGGTGGCTTCGAAATACGGATAATCCCCCGATTTCACAACGAAGCAGAGGGGCAAAACTGCGCAAAAAATGGCATTCGCCCAAATAATAGGCGTTTGGATGCCAAAACTGTCGATTTGCACCTTTCGATGGGCCGCCCTAAACCTGCGTTGATCAAGGAAAGGGGACGCATGACCACCGTTGCCATTATCGTCGCCGCAGGGCGCGGCACCCGGGCCGGCGGCGTGCTGCCCAAACAATGGCAAATGCTGGGTAACCGCAGCGTTGCCGCGCACGCAATGCGACGTTTTGCGGATCATCCAGGCGTCGATCAACTGGTTCTGGTGCTGCACCCCGATGATATCGGTACAGATCTTTGGCCCACATCACCGGCTGCGGATGTCGTGACCGGTGGCGCCACGCGGCAGGCGTCGGTTTTCGCCGGATTGCAGGCTGTTGAGGGCCGCGCCGACAAGGTGTTGATCCACGATGCAGCCCGTCCACTGGTCAGCGCAAACGTGATAGACGATGTGCTGCGCGCCCTTGAGATCCATCAAGGGGCCGCGCCCGCCGTGGCAGTGACCGACACGCTTTGGCATGGGGCGGCAGACCAAGTAACCGGCGTGCAAGACCGTGCGGGCCTGTTTCGGGCCCAGACACCACAGGGATTTCACCTTGCCCCCCTGCTTGCAGCCCATAGGGCCATGCCCGCCGACGCCACCGATGATGTGGCAGTTGCACGCGCTGCAGGGCTGGACGTGGCCATCGTGCCGGGTGATGAAGACAATATGAAAATTACCGGCCCGGACGATCTGGCCCGGGCAAAAAGACTGATGGGGCAGCGCATGGATGTCAGATGCGGCAATGGGTATGACGTTCACCGGTTTGGACCGGGCGATCACGTCTGGCTTTGCGGGGTCCAGATCCCCCACGGACGGGGCCTGCAGGGGCATTCAGATGCCGATGTGGGCATGCATGCGGTGACCGACGCAATCTATGGCGCGCTTGGCATGGGTGATATCGGGCAGCATTTCCCACCATCCGACCCGCAATGGAAAGGGGCCGCCAGCCACATATTCCTCGAACATGCGGTTGGGCTGGCGCGTGAAAATGGTTTTGATATTAGCAATGTGGACTGCACATTGGTGTGCGAACACCCCAAGATCGGACCGCATCAAGCGGCGATGAAAGCAGCCCTCGCTCAAATCATGCAGATCGGCGCCTCACGGATCAGCGTGAAAGCCACGACATCAGAAAGGCTCGGCTTTACCGGGCGCGAGGAAGGGATCGCATCCATCGCAACCGTCACATTGGTGAAATCATGACCCATCTGATCGCCACCTTCTTTTATGCAGGCCATATTCGCCCTGCCCCCGGCACATGGGGATCGCTCGCGGCCCTGCCTGCCGCCTGGGGGATCTATGTGCTGACGGGGCCATGGGGGCTGGTCATCGGCGTGATCCTGTCCTTCGTTCTTGGCCTTTGGGCCACAGCCGAGGAAACGCGCGGCAAGGATGATCATGACCCCTCCGAGATTGTGATTGATGAGGTTTGCGGCCAATGGATCGCCCTGCTGCCTGTCGCCTTTGGGGCGGCCAGCGCAGGCGTGCCAATCACCGCCCTCTGGCCCGGCTGGATTGCCGCCTTCGCCCTGTTCCGGTTCTTTGACATCACCAAACTGGGCCCGATTGGCTGGGCCGACCGCAAACACGGGCCGATGGGGGTGATGCTGGATGATGTGATTGCGGGCATCTTCGCGGCCATCGGCGTGGCGCTATTGGCCTATCTCGCGCATGTCGGCTTTGTGAATGCCGTGCCGGATCAGCCATGATCGATGTGTCCGCCCTTCTTGATCAGGCGCGCGCCAAAGGCGTCATGATTGCCACCGCCGAAAGCTGCACAGGTGGCATGGTCGCCGCCGCCATCACCGATATCGCGGGCAGTTCGGCCGTGTTCGAACGCGGCTTTGTCACCTATACCAATGCTGCCAAGATGCAGATGCTGGACGTAACGCCCGCCACACTGGATGCGCATGGGGCCGTTTCCGAGCAGGTGGCCGGTGAAATGGCCACCGGCGCACTGGCCAATTCAGCAGCCGATATTGCCGTTTCCGTCACTGGCATTGCAGGCCCGGGCGGGTCAGAACATAAACCCGAAGGGCGGGTCTGTTTCGGGTTGGCGACCGCCGACAACGCACGCATGTCAACTGTAGAGTTCGGCGCGCGGGGCCGTGCGCAGGTCAGGCAGGCAGCGCGTGACCACGCGCTGCACCTTCTGCAAGAAGCCATTGTTTCAATGGCGCCCGCAATTTAGGCATTTGCCGCCAGAACCGCCCAATTCCTTCGCATTACACAATTCGCCGCAAACTTGTGCGGCCCGCCGCTTTTCTGATCACACAAAATCCGTCCTAACCGCTTTCCAAAGGGACAACCCAAAGACGGAAGGACAGATCAATGAACGGAGCGGATACAGCGTGGATCATCGTGGCCACGGCGCTTGTCTTATTCATGACATTGCCGGGGCTGGCACTGTTTTACGGGGGGCTGGTGCGGGCGCGCAACGTGCTCAGCGTGTTCATGCATTGCTATACCATCGCCTGTTTGATGAGCGTCTTGTGGTTTGCGCTGGGTTATTCCATCGCATTTGGATCTGATACCTCGGGCTATTGGGGTGGCTTGGACAAGGCTTTCCTGACCGGCGTCACCGCCGACAGCGTGAAATTCACCCTGCCCGAGGTGCTGTTCTTTGCCTTTCAGATGACATTCGCCATCATCACCCCAGCCCTGATCGTCGGCGCATATGTAGAGCGCATAGGCTTTGGTTTCGTGTTGCTGTTTTCGTCCCTTTGGATGCTGCTGTGCTATGCGCCAGTTGTCCATTGGGTCTGGGGCGGCGGCATATTGGCCGACGGGGGCATCTTTGGTGCCACCGGGGTCAGGGATTTCGCAGGCGGGATCGTTGTGCATGAAACTGCTGGTCTGGCGGCCCTGATACTGGCGATTTTCCTTGGCCCGCGCCGCGACAGGATCAAACCGCCCCACAATCCCGGCATGGTGATGATCGGGGCCGCAATGTTGTGGGTTGGTTGGTTTGGTTTCAACGGCGGATCGCAACTGGCCGCCGATGGGGGCGCGGCCATGGCGCTGACGGTCACCCATATCTCGGCTGCCACCGCATCGCTCACCTGGGCGCTGTGGGAACGGATCAAGTTCGGAAAATCGTCGCTTGTAGGGCTGGTCACAGGGACGATTGCTGGGCTGGCTTCGATCACGCCTGCCTCCGGCTTTGTTGGCCCGGTTGAGGCACTGATCATTGGCGCGATTGCCGGTATTTTGTGCCAGGAAGCTGTGGTGCTGATCCGCAACGTTTGCAAAATCGATGACACGCTTGACGTCTTTGCCGTGCACGGTGTCGGTGGCATTTTCGGAACCATCATGATCGCCGTCTTCGGGGCTGGCGCGTGGGCCGCACAACTGGGATCACTGGTTATTGTCGGGGTCTTCACCACGGTTGTCACCGTCGCGCTGATCCTTGTTTGCCGGATGGTCACGACATTGCGCGTCGATCACGAGACAGAAGTCAACGGGTTGGACCTGAGCGTGCATGGCGAACGCGCATATGAGTTCAACAGCTAGGGCGTTGCAACAACGCGGTCAGGCGAACCCTGTCGCATGATTGCACCGCCTGCCACAGATCATCTGCCAAGGCCCGCCCGACCACGGCGCGGGCCTTCTCCATCAGCCTGTCGGCACGTTGCTCTGTGGGAATCGGCGCATTCAGGTCATGAAAGACCTCCTGCGTGGTGCCGTCAGTCAGGGTCAAACGCACCCGCGCCTGCATTTCGGTCAGCGCCGGGTCTTCTTGCACGGTGATCCTGTCACGCAAGGCGACCAGCGCCGGATCCGCAACAATGTCATCATTGAAATTCTCGATCCGCGCGGTGCTGATACCTGACAAGGCCATGGCAGCGGTGAAGCGATAGGAAAACTTCGCCTCCAGCCCGGTCCGTGGTGCAGGGGTGTTGCAGACGCTGATCCAGCGCGGATGGGTTGCCACGGTGGCTGAGTGCACCGGCCCGCCCGCCCCGGCCAGCGCTTCCAACATGGCGTGTAACCCATGGCAACACGCATGGAATTTGTGGCTGACATCGCGCATCAGCCACCGCGTGCCCATGCCGTCAAAAGCGATTTCATCCGCCGCGCCGTGATGGGTGGCTGCAAATCCCAGTGCACCACTGAGCCCAGTGTTGCTGGATGTCATACCCGCCGCAGCCCATTGCGCCGCCAGAACGCCGGTTTCGGCCGCCAAGCCCGCATTCAGCGGCTTGCCCATGGTGCCAAATTGCGACTTCAGCCCGGCGGCCTTCGTCGCGGCGATACCCAATGCCGTAACTGTCTGCGCCTCGGTCAACCCGATCAGGCGTGAGGCGGCCATCGCCGCGCCAAAGGCGCCCGCAGTTGCAGTCTGATGGAAGCCAACCTGATAATGATCGCGACCCAGCCACAGCCCGATGCGCACGGCAACCTCTGATCCGATCAATGCCGTCCGGATGACGGCGTCCAGATCGGCATCGGGCACCACGGCCAGCGCTGCGGGCACTACTGCCACACTGGTATGACCTATATGCGCAAAATGGGTGTCATCGTAGTCAAGCGCATGGCTGGTCACCCCATTGATCAAGGCCGCGCGCGATGGCGGGGCAGTATCACCGCCAACAACCAATGCAGACCCATGGACAGACTCAATGCGTGCATGTTCACGCAGGATGCGCGCCACAGGTTCAGTCCGGCCCGCAATGGCACATACCGCCCAGTCAAATAGTGCCAAACGCATGATGTCGAACGCGTCCGCGTCCACCCTGGCTTGGTGGGTAAATCCGGCGATACGCGCCTCAATGCTCATCCATATAGTTCCCCTGCGCGGCGCTCAAACGACCGAACGACACGCTGCATCGCCTCGTTGAAAAACATCCCGGCAGCGCCCTGTAACAACTTGTTGCGAAATTCAAAATCCACGTAGAACGACACATCACATCCGCCATCTACATCTTTGAAATTCCACTGACTTTCCATATGGCGGAACGGCCCATCCAGATATTCGGTATCAATCCTTTTTGCATCCGGCCAAAGGGTCACCCGGCTGCCAAATTTCTCGCGAAACACTTTGAACGAAATGACCAGATCGGCCAGCATTACCGATTTTTCGCCTTCATCCTTGGTGCTGTGAATACGGGCGGCGGCGGTCCATGGCAGGAATTGCGGGTATTTCGCGACATCCGCCACCAGATCATACATTTGCTGTGCGGTGTAAGGCAAAAATTTTGTCTCTGAATGGGTCGGCATAAACTGTCTTTCACGGGTGACTTCACGCATGGATGTCGTAAACTCCACCCGAAAAATCAACCCACTAACGCGCGAGACATCCATATGCCGCACCGCCCCTACGCTATCGATGAAATGATCAGCGCAAAATCCATCGCCGCCCGGATCGAGGATCTGGCCCGTGAAATTCAGACCGATTTTGCCAAGACCGACAAGCTGGTTGTGGTTGGTCTGTTGCGCGGGTCATTTGTGTTCATCGCCGACCTGGTGCGCGAACTCGACCTGCCTGTCGAGGTTGATTTTCTTGAGGCATCCTCCTACGGCGACGCAATGGAAAGCAGTCGCGAAGTACGTATATTCAAGGACTTACGCGGGCAAATCGAAGGGCGCGATGTGCTTGTTGTCGAAGATATCATCGACACAGGCCACACGCTCAGCCATGTCTGCGACTATCTACAAACGAAACACCCGGCCCGGCTACGCTCCATAGCTCTGCTCGATAAACCCGCCCGGCGCGAGGTTGATTTTAAGGCGGATTGGACCGGCTTCGAAATCCCGGATGAATTCGTGGTGGGCTACGGGATCGATTTTGCCCAACGCAACCGCAACCTGCCCTTTATCGGCAAGGTCCGGTTCACCGATCAAGACGCATGAACCCCCGTTGGCTGCTTAGGGCCAAGCGTTGGGCACAAAACCTGCCCTCGAAGAAAAGGATCATGCTGGTTTTCGGGATCATCGGCCTGTGTATAGTGATTTACTTGATTGAACGCGTTTTTGGGTGGCCATCTTGGCTAACGCCAAATGACATGCGCCGCCCTCCGGGGGCGATGTTGACGGAATTTTGAAGCGCATGGGGCTATCTGCAACAACTTCAAGGGCGCTTTTTGACAGAAACTGGATATACTGAGGGTATTCACAAAAATTGGGGGGCCCAATGACTTTGAACTACAAATCATTCACTCTTGTCGCGGCACTGACCGCCCTTGCAGGAACCGGGTTTGCGGGGGGCCATAGTGCCAGCCCGGAAGACAAGGCGATGAAAGCGCGACAATCGCATATGCAGCTTTATTCCTTTAATCTTGGCGTTTTGGGCGGCATGGCACAGGATAAATCCCCTTATGATGCGCAAAGCGCGTCCATCGCAGCCGCCAATCTGGCCGCATTGGCCGCCGTAAACCAGGCAGGCTATTGGGTCGAAGGAACCGATAGCAGTGTGGAGGGTAGCCGCGCGAAACCCGAGATCTGGACAGACATGGCCGGCCTTGAACAGGATATGGCCGATCTTGCGAATGCCTCAACTGCATTGGCGGCTGTGGCTGGTGACGGGCTTGATGCGCTCAAGGCGGCATTCGGGCCGGTGGGCAAAGCCTGCGGCGACTGCCATGATGCATATCGCGCACCGCGTAATTAAATCGTGAAGGCCCTGCGCTGGATCGTCTTTCTGATGATCGTCGGATTGGTGGCCGGGTTGGTACTTACCCGGCCGCAACCACTGCCCGCTGACGCGCTTGATGGGCTTGTGGGTGACGCAGCGCGGGGTGAAATCATCTTTGCGGCTGCGGGCTGTGCATCGTGCCATACCGCGCCAAATGACGATTCTGGCAAATTGTCGGGTGGGCGCGTCTTTACCACGCCATTCGGGACCTTCGTGGCCCCCAATATCTCGCCCAATCCAGAGCATGGGATCGGGGATTGGACGGATCTGGAACTTGCAAGTGCCATCATCAAGGGGGTGTCCCCGAGCGGCGCGCATTACTACCCCGCATTTCCCTACAACGCATATAACAAGGCGAAGCCGCAGGACGTTGTCGATCTGATCGCGCATTTGCGCAGCTTGCCTGCCTCTGAATTGCCAAGCCAGCCACACAAACTAGGCTTTCCTTTCAACATCCGCCAAAGCCTTGGGGGATGGAAACTGCTTTTTGAGAGCGACGATTGGGTCATGGCGAACCCCGAAACAGAACAGATTAACCGCGGCCGCTACCTGGTCGAGGCGCTGGGACATTGTGCGGAATGCCACACCGCACGCAACATTCTGGGCGGCTTGAAACGCGATCAATGGATGGCTGGCGCGCCGAACCCATCTGGTGATGGACGTATCCCGAATATCACGCCCGGCGGGTTGCTGTGGTCAGAGGGTGAAATCGCCTCCTACCTGAAATCCGGATTCACCCCCGATTTTGACACGGCAGGCGGGGAAATGGTGGCTGTGATCAAGAACACGAGCCAGCTTGGCGACGATGACCTTGCAGCCATTGCCGCATATCTCAAGGCGATCCCGGCGATTGCAGATTGATCAGACAGTGCCCAGCTTCTTTAACCGCGCCGCGCGCAACTGCGCAAAATCGTCGCCCGCGTGATAGGATGATCGGGTCAGCGGTGTCGCCGACACCATCAGGAAACCTTTGCCATAGGCCGCCTTTTCATACGACGCAAACTCCTCCGGCGTGACGAAACGATCCACAGCATGGTGTTTGGGCGTCGGTTGCAGGTACTGGCCGATAGTCAGGAAATCAATGTCAGCCGCGCGCATATCCTCCATCACCTGAATGACCGCCTGACGATCTTCTCCAAGCCCGACCATAATGCCCGATTTGGTGAACATGGATGGGTCCAGTTCCTTGACCCGCTGCAACAGGCGCAGGGAATGGAAATAACGGGCACCGGGGCGGACTTCCGGGTACAGGCCCGGCACAGTCTCAAGATTGTGGTTAAAGACATCCGGCTTGGCGTCCACTACGATTTTCAGCACGTCATCTGCGCAACGAATGAAATCGGGCGTCAGAATTTCGATTGTCGTGCCCGGCGACTGACGGCGAACGGCCCGAATGGTCTGTGCGAAATGTTCCGCGCCACCATCTTCAACATCATCACGGTCCACAGATGTGATGACGACATGGTTCAGGCCCAGCTTTTTGACCGCATCGGCAACGCGGCCGGGCTCAAACACATCCAGTGCTTCGGGCGGTTTGCCGGTGGCGATATTGCAGAAAGTACAGGCGCGGGTGCAGACCTCGCCCATGATCATCATCGTCGCATGGCCTTGTGACCAGCATTCACCCACATTGGGGCAGCCGGCCTCTTCGCAAACCGTTACCAGTTTATGTTCACGCATGATATTGCGCGTCGTCTTGTAACCCTCAGAGGTCGGCGCCTTCACCCTGATCCAATCCGGCTTCTTGGGCTGGGTCGTATCAGGGCGGCGTTGCTTTTCGGGATGACGCTGGGCTGGGATCTTCAGGTCACGCGCGGTCATGTCAAACTCCACTAAACTCGCGCCCTGCTTAACGACAGGTCAATTGCTTGTCCAACCATCTGACGCAATGCATAGCGGCACTGCATTGCCTGCATGCAAACACCAACGATCGGACAAAACAACTTTAGCGATAGCCTCTCAGCCAATCATTGGGCCGTATTGACCCTGGGTCTCTTCGTAGTGACGCTTCAGCCGCTGAAGCGCGATGCGCAAGACGATTTTCCCCGAGCGCGCAGACCATCCCATTTTCTTTTCGGTTTGCTCCAACCCTTCCAGAAAACAGCAACACCGCAAGACAACGTCACCCAGCCCAGGACCAAGGTCACTTAGTGCCTGCGCAACACGTAGATGTGCGGCGACTGATCCGGCTGGACCCTCAGGGGGGGTGTCTGGGTTGGCGCCAACAACAAATGCATCCCAACTGTCAACCGGCGGCATTCCCACTTGCGCCAATTCATAATCTTCGCGCAGACGTTCGCCTGCCGCAACCAGATCACGTTTCAGGAAAGGATCGCCGTTACGGTCTTTTCGGCGCGCCAGACCGATTAACGGGCTTTCGGTGGCATAATACCGGGTTGGCTGACGCACTGTCCCTTCAATCTCGGACAGGTTCCAGGCGGCGTCACTTTCAAATTCACTGCGCTTCTCAGCAAAGCCGCTGGCCCGGTTCTCATCTTCGGCGGTCAGCCGGCGCAACGCTGAACGCCCTGTATTTGTTATAAAATAGCGTGCGATGCGCGCTTCAGGTTGCGGACAGGTTATCCAATCCTTTAGTGCCATTGCTTGCGCGATCTCACGGTCAACAACTGCTGTTCGCAACTGTTCACCTTCCCCCGTTTCACGCACAACAACAGAAGTTTCCATCTCCTTGGCGACGGCCAGCACCGCGCCTTGTTCGCATAAACGGCGCAAGATGCGCTTTGCTTCCTGGTCAATCCGGGATTGTGTCAGACCGGGATTCTGGTCCATGTCACCCTTCCAGCACTCAATATTCATCGTTCCCTTTTCCCCTTTTTGGTCAGCATCAATTGTAAAAACTTTGGTGGAAAGGGACTTGAGAGCAGCATCAATCAACGGATCATCACGCCGCCCCTCAAAGCGGCGCACCTGACGCAAAACTGTAGATGGATGGCAATCACTTGCGCGTGCAACCGCACGGATCGATAGTCCGGTTTCCGTATGCTCCAAGTAGTGGCGGACTGCATCTGGCACCCAGCGCGGAAGGCTTTTGGACCGTTCTGGTCCCAGTCGTGCAGTCATCTCACTCGTCCCTTTACCGAAATTTCCGACACGCAAGAGCAGGTCGCCGACTGTGTCAGCGCTTCGATCACTCAACCTATGCGTGTTTGGTTACCTAAATGTTAACGACGTGTTTCGTTCGTCAACTATTCTTTCGAAATGATAAACATTTCTGACGGCAGCGTGCTTAACTAATGGCGATTAAGCAACACCCGCCCAACGTGTGTCAACTTACTGCGACTCACTTCAGACAAAAAAGGTTTTCAGATGCTTGATATCTCTTCGCGACTCGCCACTTTGAAACGCCCTGCCTTACTGGCCCGCGCTGCACGGTTTGGCGTCGATGATTATCGGCGCACAACCCATCTGGCCCGAATCTTCCAAAGCGAAGATCTGCCGCGTCCCGCGGAGGCGCTGATGCGCTTGTTCGATATCGAAGCTGAAATGGAGACCAATCGTCGGGGGCAATCCGGCAGTTACCAGCCCGGGCGGCATGTTCAGGTCTTGATTGCCATTGCGGGTGAGGCCCGCCTGATGCGGGCCACAACCTTATCGGTTACGTGAAGGCATCCGGCATGCTGGCCTTCTTGTCCGCGACATAGGCCCGCAACCGCGCCTCGATCTCCGGATCAAGCGCTGGCTGCTGATAGGTGTCCAACAGCGTCTTGACGCGGGCTGTGGCAAGGGCCTGCGTGTCGCGCGCGCCCTCTTCATCCCAGGTCTCGAACGGTTTGTAGTCCAGAAGTTCCGATCGCCAGAAGGCGGTTTTGAAGTTGGCTTGGGTATGGGCACAGCCAAGGTAGTGCCCGCCGGGGCCAACCTCTTCGATCGCATCCATCGCCTGACCATTCTCGGAGGTATCAACACCTCGCGCAAAATGATGCAGTGTCCCCAACTGGTCTGCATCCATCACGAATTTCTCGAACGATGCGACAAGCCCACCTTCCAGCCAGCCGCACGAATGCAGCATGAAGTTGACACCGGACAACAAACCCATTTGCAGGCTGTTGGCGGTTTCATAAGCGGCCTGCGCATCGGGCAATTTCGACCCGCAGAACGACCCGGCTGACCGGTAGGGCAGGCCCAGCCGGCGGGCCAACTGCCCTGCCCCGTAAGTGATGTGGCTTGCCTCGGGCGTGCCGAAGGTCGGAGCGCCCGAATTCATGTCAATAGAGGTCACGAAGGTCCCCATGATCACCGGTGCGCCCGGGCGGATCAACTGCGAATAAGCAACACCGGCCAGAACCTCGGCCAGAACCTGCGTCAACGTGCCCGCGACCGAAACCGGTGCCATCGCACCACCAACGATAAACGGGCTGATGATCGAGGCTTGGTTATTCTTTGCAAATACCTCAAGCGCGCCCATCATGATGCTGTCGAACGTCAACGGAGAGTTGATATTGATCAGCGATGTCATCACGGTGTTGTCCTGAACGAACTCTTTGCCAAACAGGATTTCGCACATTTCAAGCGAATCCTGTGCACGGCTAGGCTCCGTCACGGACCCCATGAAAGGCTTGTCACTGTAGACCATATGCGCCAGCAACATATCGAGGTGGCGCTTGTTCACTGGTACATCCGTGGGCTCGCAAACCGTTCCGCCGGAATGGTGCAGCCATTTTGACATATAGCCCAGTTTTACGAATTTCTCAAAATCCGCCATGGTGGCATACCGGCGGCCCCCTTCGGCATCGCGCACGAATGGCGGGCCATAGACCGGGGCCAAAACAAGGTTCTTTCCGCCTATCTCGACATTGCGCGCAGGATTGCGGGCATGCTGGGTGAAGGTTGAAGGCGCCGTTGAACACAGCTTACGGGCAAGCCCGCGCGGAATACGCACCCGCTCACCATCAATCTCTGCGCCAGCATCTTTCCAGCGGGCCAACGCCTCTGGATTATCAACAAAATTGACGCCGATCTCTGCCAAAACCGTTTCAGCATTGGCCTCAATCAGATCAAGCGCCTCTTCGGTCAGAACCTCGTAATTGGGCACATTGCGCTCAATATACTTGGCCGTTTCAACACTAACAGCAGTCCGCTCAGCACGGCGGGCTGCACCGCCACCACCACGTCCGCGACGGCCGGTTTTCACGGGGGCATCCGACATCTTTTGATCCTCCAAAGGTTCTTGGCCCCGTTCATACGCAACACTAGGCGACCAACATGTGGAGTTTGCGCCCCTTGGCGAGCAAAAGCGACATCGCCACTGTTGCGATGCCATCTATCTAAGCGAATCTTGGATAGCCGTCCTCTGGTTTGAAAACACGGGTCGACTGGGTGTCGTTAACCGGGGCAATGTAAGCGGTGCCCTTTACCAGCTTGCAAAGCGGAAAATCATTGGCTACGGGGGCGTATGATGCACCATGAACGCCTCCTTATCATCGATTTCGGCAGTCAGGTTACCCAGCTTATCGCGCGTCGTCTGCGCGAGCTGAATGTCTACTGTGAAATTCACCCCTATCAAAACGTGTCGGACGCCTTCCTGACGGAGTTTGCACCCAAAGCCGTGATCCTGTCTGGTGGTCCAGATAGCGTCACTCGCGAAGGATCGCCGCGGGCACCAGACAGCGTTTTTGCCATGGGCATCCCGGTTCTGGGCATCTGCTATGGCCAGCAAACCATGATGACGCAGCTTGGCGGAAAGGTTGTCAGCGGCCACGGCACCGCCGAGTTCGGACGCGCCTTTGTGACACCGCAGGGCAAGTTGCAATTGCTTGAAGGTTGGTTTGCGACGGACAAGGAACAGGTCTGGATGAGCCATGGCGACCATGTCTCTGAAATTGCTCCGGGGTTTGCCGTCTATGGCACCTCTCCCAATGCGCCATTTGCGATCACCGCGGACGTTGCGCGCAATTTTTATGCCGTCCAGTTTCACCCCGAAGTGCATCACACACCCAACGGGGCGAAGCTCTATGAAAACTTCGTCCGGCTGGCGGGGTTCACAGGGGACTGGACGATGGGGGCCTACCGCGAACAGGCCATCGATGCGATCCGGGAACAGGTCGGCGACAAGAAGGTCATTTGCGGGCTGTCCGGCGGTGTCGATTCCTCGGTTGCCGCCGCGCTGATCCATGAAGCCGTTGGCGATCAGTTGACCTGCGTTTTCGTCGATCACGGTCTGCTGCGGCAAAACGAGGCCGAAGAAGTCGTCAGCATGTTCCGCGACCACATGAACCTTCATGTGATCCACGCAGAAGAACAGGATCTTTTCCTGGGCGAGCTTGAAGGCCAATCCGATCCCGAAACCAAGCGCAAGATCATCGGCAAACTGTTCATTGACGTTTTTCAGAAATACGCCAACGGGATCGAGGGGGCAGAATTCCTTGCCCAGGGGACCCTTTATCCCGATGTCATCGAAAGCGTTAGCTTTTCTGGCGGACCGTCTGTGACGATCAAAAGCCACCACAATGTGGGCGGGCTGCCGGAAAAAATGGGTTTGAAGCTGGTTGAGCCGCTACGCGAGCTTTTCAAGGACGAAGTGCGCGCCCTTGGCCGCGAACTCGGCCTGCCCGCAAGCTTCATCGGGCGGCATCCCTTCCCCGGCCCCGGCCTTGCGATCCGCTGCCCCGGTGAAATTACGCGGGCCAAGCTGGACATTCTGCGCAAGGCCGATGCCGTCTATATCGACCAGATCCGCAAACACGGGCTTTATGACGATATCTGGCAGGCCTTCGTGGCGATCCTGCCGGTGCGCACGGTTGGCGTGATGGGAGACGGGCGCACATATGACTACGCCTGCGCTTTGCGCGCGGTTACGTCGGTTGATGGCATGACTGCGGATTACTATCCGTTCAGCCACGATTTCCTTGGTGAAACCGCAACCCGGATCATCAACGAAGTCCCGGGGATCAACCGGGTCACCTATGACATCACCTCCAAACCACCCGGCACGATCGAGTGGGAATAATGATATCGTGATCGCTGAAGCAGCGAGGCAGTATGCATGCCTCGTTCCTCAACCAAGAATGACAAGCCTCAGAATGGCTATGATCCCTGCAAATTCATCATGGATTTAAGTCGTTATTAAGCCGCAGCACGCATAACGCCCGAGAGGCAATGCGCGAGCGAGGCAGGCATGGGATTTCTCAACGCAATCAACATCTCAAAGAAGCTTCCGATGATCATCGGGGCAATTTCTGTGGCGATTGCAACCACCATAAGTGTTCTGGGGTACTACGATTTCCGACGGAACATGCTGCAGGAATCTCAAAGGGCGCTAAGCATCCTGACGGATGAGCGGGCACGTTCACTGGAAACATGGTTCGAAGGGATTGATCGCAATCTACGCGGGTATGCCATAAACCCAACAACCAGGGATGCACTGCGCGCCTTTTATGCCTCTTTTGGACTGATGTCGGATAATCCCCAGCGGGACCGTCAGCGGGCGTATATTACAGAAAATCCAAATCCAGCCGATGAAAGGGAAAATTATGACCGTGCGCCGGGTGATGAGCCATATCACGCGACGCATGCGACTTTTCACCCATTCTTTCGCAGCTTGGTACATGCCGGGGGTTATCACGACGCCTTTCTCTTCAGCACAAATGGCGATCTGGTGTACTCCGTTTACAAGGAATATGACTTTGCCACAAATTTTGTGAATGGTCCCTATGCCAATAGTGGTTTGGGACGGGCATTCAGCGCGGCAGTTGCAGCGCCCCCTCAGACATCACATTTTGAAGATTTTACACCATATGAACCCAGTTTGGATGTGCCAGCGGCGTTTCTGGCAATGCCGGTTCATGACGAGGACGGCGCGCTTCTTGGTGTTTTTGCACTGCAAATCCGGGTGGATAAGATCAGCCAGATTCTGACGAACCCAATTGGGCTTGGCGAGACCGGAGAAATTTATGTCGTTGGATCAGATTTGAGATCGCGAAGCCAATCGCGGTTTGATGGTCGTTTCAACATTCTTGATCCATTGCGGGAAACGGCGCAGGTTTCGTCGGCCTTGGGACAGGGCACCGGTTTTTTTGCCGACACGCAAGGCCAGGCGGGAAACCTCGTGATCGCCAAGACACGGGGCATGACGATTTTTGGGGAACGGTGGGGACTTATCGGCGAATTCGACGGAACCGAAGTGCTGGCACCAGTTGTGTGGGTCAGAAACAAGATGATTGTTATCGTCGCGTTGGGTGCAAGCCTTGCGATGTTCCTTGGCTGGCTGACCGCCAACACGGTCGCGCGCCCGCTGGCGCGGCTTGGCCGAAATATGCAAGCCGTATCCGAACGACAATTTGATCAGAACATTTCCGATACTGGGCGACGGGACGAAATTGGTGCTTTGGCGAATATTCTGGTTGCTTTCCGAGACAAACTCAAATCCGCAGAAGTGGCAGAGGAAGCGCGCGCCACGCTTCAGGCGGAACAAGAACGCGTCGTCGAACAACTGAACGGTGCTTTGGAAAAACTGGCTGCGGGGGATTTGACCCAACGCATTCAGACGCAATTTGACGGTGACTATGACCAGCTGCGTAAGAACTACAACCTGACTCTCGACAAACTGAACGACACCATTACTTCGGTTGCGCAAAGTGCGGGCCAAATTCGTGGCCGCATTGCCGAGATGGGCAATTCATCGCGGGACTTGTCCCAGCGGACCGAAGATCAGGCTGCCACGTTGGAGCAGACGGCCGCCGCGTTGGACGAAATCACGGCAAGTGTTAAGTCTGCAGCATCCGGCGCCAAGGCGGTTGAACAAATCGTCAGCGCGGCACAATCCGAGGCCGACAGCAGCGGCACAATAGTTCGCAATGCAGTCTCAGCCATGACTGAAATCAAGAAATCATCCGGTGAAATATCGCAGATCATTGGCGTGATTGATGACATCGCATTCCAGACCAATCTGCTCGCATTAAATGCCGGTGTTGAGGCTGCACGTGCCGGCGATGCTGGTCGGGGCTTTGCTGTCGTCGCATCAGAAGTGCGCGCACTGGCGCAAAGGTCCTCCGATGCGGCGAAAGAAATCAAAGGCTTGATCGGGGGTAGCTCCGTGCAGGTGCAACAAGGGGTCGAGCTTGTCGGCCAGGCCGGTGATGCCCTGACCAAGATTGTTGAACGGATCGCGCAAATCTCAAGCCTCGTGACCGAGATCTCCACCGGGGCGCAAGAGCAATCCACGGGCTTGGTCGAAATCAACTCCGGTGTAACCCAGCTTGATCAGGTTACACAGCAGAACGCCGCCATGGTCGATGAAGCAACGGCGGGCAGTCAGGCGCTCAATCAGGACGCGCAAAACCTCACGGATATGGTGGGACAATTCCGACTGTCAGGGGCGCCGCTCGCGACAACAGCACTGGCGCAGACAACGTCACGCTTTCCCCCCAGCCCGGTACACAATCTCTTGAATGGGGTGGCAAATGATCCAAACGGCCCTGCAAAGCCAGATGTGTATTTACAACAAACGGGCACCGACGCCGAAGACGTTTGGCAGGATTTTTGACCACCATTGCGGCACCAAGGCTGGTGTTGTTTCGCCGTCTGAGCAACAAAAAACGGCGCGTTCATCTGTGTAGAACGGCTATCAACAGCACTGGCAGGGTTAAGTTTGGCTCCGACGGTAGGGATCGAACCTACGACCAATTGATTAACAGTCAACTGCTCTACCGCTGAGCTACGTCGGACCAACACCGGCGATATAGCAATGGGATTTGGCCGCGTCCAGAGGCTTTGAATAGTTTTTTTGAGGGTGGTCAGATCGTCGGTCGATGCAACCCATATGCGCCGTCATGGGGCCCGGAAACGACATTGGCCGGGACCATGAAAGCAGTTCTTGGAATGCAACAACGGAATGCTGGGCACGCATCGCAACTGGTCTGCAATAATCGCCAAGACGGGAGTTACTGCGTTTCGCACGAAAGCTGAACCTGGTTTTGGCGACAACACAACACAGCGGTTCAATGTTGCGGGGCCAATTGATGCCTCGGGGTTTTCTCGAACCACTTGAAGAGCACCGCATCCAAATTCACAACCGACCAACCAAGCGAAATACGGCATCAAAGGCCAGATGCGGCGACGCGGCGACGATGCCCCTTTGATGCAAATCAACCAGATGCGCAAAAACGTTGCGCTTGGCCGCCGGGTGCATGGATGTCGGGATATCTGTATAGATCGCAATGGTTAGCGTCTCTGCGGTGTGTGCTTGATCAATCAATGCATCGCGTATCTGCGCCTCCCGCCCCTTGCGGTGCGTCATCAGCCACTCCAGCCGTTGTGCGGGATCAGTTACCGGTGCGCCATGCCCCGGATAGTATGTCATCGCCTGAATTTTTCTGAGCTTTTCGCAGGACAGCATGAAATCTGTCAGATCGCCATCCGGCGGGGAGACCAGCGAACTCGCCCAGCCCATGACGTGGTCCCCGGTAAATACCGCATCGCCCCAGCGAAAGCATAGATGATTGCCGATATGCCCGGGCGTATGAAGCGCCTCCAATTCCCAGTCACCGGCGCCTAGCCTTTCGCCATCGGCCAGCATGACATCTGGTTGAAACGATTTATCAATCCCCTCACCGCCCCCTGCAAACCCATCGGCCGCAAGTTGCTGCATGATCTTGCTGCGGCCGGCTGCACTTGGCCCGTAGGCGAATATGGGTGCGCCGGTTTCACTGGCCAAGGGACGCGCCAGCGGAGAATGGTCAAGATGGCTATGGGTCAAAAGAATATAGCGCAGCTTCGCCGTACCAATGGTTTGCAGCAAGGCTTCCAGATGTTGAGGATTATCAGGCCCGGGATCAATGACAGCCAGTTCTTGCGTGCCAAGGATATAGGTATTTGTCCCCCAATGGGTCATTGGCGACGGATTCGGTGCAAGAACCAACCGCAACCCGTGAGCCAAGGAAACCGGCACTCCCGGAACCGGGGCAAACCCTGTGTTGCCAGTCATGATAACGCCTTTCCGTTCCCTGGAAGAGCCGATAGGTTTCCGACATGCTGTTTCGCTGGCTCAAAAACTATATGCCCCGAGGCCTTTATGGCCGCGCCGCGTTGATCCTCGTCTTGCCGGTTTTGCTTTTGCAACTTCTTGTGTCCGTCGTCTTTATTCAACGGCATTTTGATGGTGTGACACGCCTGATGACAAGCGCCGTTAACATCGAGTTGCGGTTTTTGATCGAAACGGTCAACAACGCCGGCAATCTGACAGCGGCACAAGCCGCGCTCACAAGGCTTGCGACACCGCTACAAATTCGCACAAGTTTGCCCGCAATCGTTGGTTCAGGTGACGTGAAACCACGGATGGACCTGACGGGGCAGATGGTGATCACATCAATCCGCAACGGTATCTCCGAAGTCAAAGCCGTGTCATTGGCTGAACGACGCAGGGTGCTGATGTGGGTCGAAACACGGCACGGCATACTTGAAATGGAATTCGCGCGGCGGCGCGTATCGGCATCGAACCCGCATCAGTTACTGGTCATCATGGTGGTGATGGGGGCGTTGATGACGGCGATTGCCTACATCTTTCTGCGCAACCAACTGCGCCCGATCAAACGCATGGCAACAGCCGCGACGGAGTATGGCAAAGGGCGCATCGTGCCGTTCAATCCAACCGGCGCGGTTGAGGTGCGGGCGGCAGGCATGGCCTTTCTCGACATGCGCAACCGTTTGGAGCGGCAAAGCCAAAGCCGTAC
This sequence comes from uncultured Paracoccaceae bacterium, assembly GCA_947500055.1. Taxonomy (GTDB): domain Bacteria; phylum Pseudomonadota; class Alphaproteobacteria; order Rhodobacterales; family Rhodobacteraceae; genus Yoonia. The sequence goes on along the minus strand of CANMQO010000001.1, from coordinate 668,909 downwards.
CTTGATGCTTTCCGGTGTCAGCCACGACCTGCGCACGCCACTGACGCGGTTACGGCTCGGGCTTTCAATGCTGGACGGTCAGGACGTGGAACCGCTTGTCCACGATGTCGACGACATGCAAAGACTAGTGAGCGCATTTCTGGACTTTGCGCGCAGCGATGCGGGCGACAATCTGGAACCCACGATACCTCAGGATCTTGTGCGCGAGGTGCTGCGGGACGCAGCGCGACTGGGCCAAGCGGCCCGCGAGGGCACAATCGAGGGACCAGAAGATCATGTCGATCTCAGGCCATTGGCGATCCGCCGTGCGATGGAAAACCTGCTCAGCAATGCATTACGCTATGGTGCAACGGCCGAAGTTGGGGTCAGTGTCACCGAACGCGCCGTCCGGTTTTATGTTGAAGATGACGGCCCCGGCATTCCGCCCGATCAGCGCGACGATGCGATCAACCCCTTTGTCAGACTGGATCCCGCAAGAAATCAGGACAAAGGCAGCGGCGTTGGGCTGGGCCTGTCGATTGTGTCCGACATCGCACGCACCCATGGCGGCATTCTGCGGCTGGGCGAAAGTGAAAAACTGGGCGGGCTAAAGGCAGAACTGGTGCTGGCCCGATAGCCGTCAATCTGACTGTACTGCGTTGAATGTAAACAATTTCTCACCATTAATTGCATAGCCATTGATCAACTCTTTGGCGGCATCGCTGGTCAACCAATCCTCGAGCGTTGTAGCACCATCGCTGTCCACATGCGGGTGACGCTCCGGATTAACGGGCAGATAGGCATATTGATTGAACAGGACCGGGTCACCGGCGAATAGCAGGGTCAGATCACCCTTGTTGCCGAAATTCAACCAGCTCGCCCGATCCGCCAGAATATAAGCGTTCAGGCTTGAAGCAGTGTTCAGGCTCGCGCCCATACCGGCACCCACGGCCTTGTACCAATCACCCAATGTATCTGTGTCAAACCCGGCATCAGACCATAATGCGCGCTCTTTCTTATGCGTGCCACTGTCATCGCCACGGCTGACAAATGCGGCCTCGGCACGCGCAATGGCGGTCAACACCTCAGTCGAGGACCCCTGCCCGGCTATCGCTGCATCATCGGTCGAGGGGCCAATAAAGACGAAATCATTATACATGATTTCACGCCGGTGGGTGCCATAACCTCCGGCAACGAATGCCTCTTCTGCCGCTTTCGAATGCACAAGAATCGCGTCAACATCGCCAGCCTCACCCAGTCGCAGCGCCTGCCCCGTTCCGACAATCAGCAGCTGCACTTCAAGTCCGGTGTCGCGGGCGATTGCAGGCAGCAAGACGTCGGACAAACCTGAATTGTGAAAGCTGGTTGTTACGGCCATTTTCATGACCTCCGCCGTTGCCGTACTTCCCCAAATCAACGCAAGAAAAGCAAAAACGCGGATCATTCGACGATATCTCCATTCAGAAAGGCCCGTGCTTCCGGGCTGGCTGGCGCGGCAAAAAAGGCATCCGCCGGGCCGTGATCATTGATACGGCCATTCAGGAGGAACAGCATATCGGTTGCAAGCCGTTTGGCCTGCCCAAGGTCATGGGTGGTCATTATGACGCGGGTGCCAGACTTCTGAACATCCAGCAGTAGACTTTCAATCTCGCGCGTTGATCGCCCGTCCAAATTCGCGCAAGGCTCGTCAAGGAACAAAACCGCTGGGTCGCGGATCAAGGCGCGCGCCAAAGCCAGCTTTTGCTTTTCGCCCCCGGACAAGCGGGGTGCGGGCCGGTCCAGCATCTTGGCAAGGCCAATCTTGCCGGCCCAATAGGTGACCCGCTCTGCCGCTTCAGCTTTGGACACCCCCGATAGTGAAAGCGGGAAAATCAAATTCTGCCGAACCGAGCGGCGCAGCATGATGGGACTCTGAAAAACATAGGCTTGCTGCTGACGCGCGATCTCATCAGGTATTCCCCAATCAACGCGGCCTTGCGAAAGCCGTTCAACCCCATGCAGGGTTTTAAGCAACGTCGTCTTTCCCGCCCCGTTCGGCCCGATGACAATCGTGCAGCCCTCCGAAGGCAGCTGATAACTTACCGGCCCAAGGATCGCCTTGCCACGGCGCGTCACCACCGCGTCGTGCAAGGTTGCTCTCATCACATCTACCATCTGCCGTCACGCTCCGTTCGGGAAAGAACGTGAATGGCGAAATTCACAACCAAAGCCAGGGCGATCAGAACAAAGCCAAGGCCAAGCGCCAGGGCAAAGTCCCCTTTTCCGGTTTCAAGGGCGATTGCGGTTGTCAGCACACGGGTCGCATTGTCGATATTTCCACCGACGATCATGATCGCGCCCACTTCGCCAATCGCACGGCCGAACCCCGCCAGTGACGCGGTCAGAAGCGCCCGCCTGCCATCAAAGATCAACGTCTTGATCCGCTGCCAGTTGCTGGTGTTCAGCGAAATCAGCAAGTCATGATATTCTGCCCAAAGTTCACGCATCGCCTGATGGGTGATTGACGCGATTAATGGTGTGATGATGATCACCTGCGCAATAATCATGGCCGTCGGCGTAAAAAGCAGCCCCAAAACACCAAATGGACCAGAACGCGATAGCAGCAGATAAACGATCAGCCCCACCACAACCGGTGGCAAACCCATCAGCGCGTTCAGGGCAGCAATTGCAGCGCGGCGAAACCTGAAGCGCCGGATTGCCAGCCATGTTCCCAGCGGCAGCGCGATGGCCGACGCAATCACAAGCGCAGACAGGCTGACCTGAAGTGACCGCAACGTGATCTCAATCAAGTCGCGGTCAAGCGTAATGAGAAGCCAAAATGCGGCTTGCAGGCCGGACCAGATATCGTTCATTTGAAAGCCAGCCTCAGCCCTATGACACCGTTAGTTATCGAGCCTGACCGCGGCGCTTGTGCTGCGTTCCTGGCTGGAAAATCCGGCATTGCCCAAGATCAGATTGGCACCCACGGCGATCAGTGCAATTACCACAAATGCGGCCAACATGGATTTCATTTCAATTCTCCCTCGGTGTGCCAACACGGCGCAGATAGTTGATCAGATCAGTGCGATCTTCTTGCTTTACGATTCGTTGCATCGGCATTTTTGTCCCCGGAATATAGTGATCCGGGCCCAGTGCAAACAATGCATCAATTGTGTCATCAGACCAGACGATATCCGACCGATTAAGCGTTTCTGAATAAGAATAATCGCCGAGCGCGCCCGCGGGTCGACCAAACAGGTTATGCAGACTGGGCCCCGCCCGGCGTGCGCTACCTTCGGTCAATGTGTGACAGATCGAACATTTACGTTTGAATTGCCGCTCACCGTTGTCCATGGTTTCAGGATCCCGCAAAAAGCTCTGCTCGGTGCCCGCCATCGGATCATATTCGCCTATCGTGGCCACAGGCCAGGAATAGACAATGTCCTCAATGCCACTGGCATGGATATTTGCGCCATCGGGTGAAAAGGCCAGCGCCCAAACCGGCCCGTTCTGCGTCGCGCGAAAATCCCGGCTTATCCGCATTTCAGCAGTGTCGATCACCATGATATAACCGTCACCATCGCCAACCGCCAATTGTTGCGCAATCGGGTCATAGGCAAGCGCAAGAATCGGTCGGCGGTCGAGCGTGAAATCCTCAATCTCTGTACCGGAGGCCAGATCAATGATCCGCGTACCACCATCAACCGCACCATAGGCCAACCACCCGTCAGCCTCATTCAACAGGAGCTCATTCACACCAAAACCATGGTCGGCCAACAGCTGGGTTTGTTCGCCGGTTTGCGTGTCCCAAACGCGGATCGTACCGTCAGTCGATGCTGAATAGATCGTCAGCCCGTCATCAGAAAAGGCCACATCATTGACGCCCAGCTTGTGCCCCCGCAGGAACATCGGCGCATCACCCGTCGGAATAGGCCACAACCCAACTGTGCCGTCCCAACTGGCCGAGGCAGCCAATCCAACCTCACGTGAAACATCCAGCCCCATGACCTTTGCCTCATGTTCGCCCAGAACGACATTGCCCGCTTGTTCGGACCACAGCCGAACCTTATAGTCGTCACCCCCGGAAATCAGTGTGGCCGCGTCCCAAAAAGTAACGACATTAACGGCTGCCGCATGCCCATCAAACCATGTTGGCACCCCATCGGCCCATAACCCCACAGCATTATCGAAACTTGCTGTGGCGATTTGGCCGTCGCGGGAAACCGCAATATCCATCACCGGCCCGCCATGGCCTTTGAGCGTGAAAAACTCCTGCGCATCGGCCGGTGCGGCACTTGCGCAAACAATCACGATGGCGCGCAGCAGCATCTATTCAGCGGGCGTCGCACCTTCGGGCGCGTTACCCTCTTTTGCCTTCACCTCGTCCACCCAAAGAGAATGGTGCTCGCGCGCCCACTGCTCCTCGACCTGACCAGAGCCCATGGCGTCATAGGCACCTTCCATCCCGACCGAGCCGATATAGATATGCGCCAGGATGATGGCCATCAGAATGAAACTGACAATCGCGTGCCAAAGCTGGGCAAACTGCATTTCCTCGTGCGGAGAAAGCTCCGTCGGCAACTCACCTAACCCCAGAATGCCCGAAATGCCAAAACTGTTCATCTTGGCAAAAGTGGCCGCGAACATATTGAGCTCGAATGGGAAAAGCAGTGCAAGACCGGATGCCGCAATCGAACCACCCAAGATGATCACAGACCAGAAAATCAGTTTTTGACCAGCATTGAATTTTTTGGCGGGCGGGTGGCTTTTTGTAAAGATCCCGCCGCCTTTCAACAGCCATTTGACATCTGTCCGATCCGGCAGATTGTGAAGGACCCACATCACAAAGATCATCACAAGCCCAACGATAAACGCCCATGAAACGTTGTTGTGAACCCATTTCGATGCGCCAGCGATGAAAGCAAAGGATTCATGCCCAAAGGCAGGAATAAGCAACTTCCGCCCCAGCAATGAGATAAGGCCGGTAATACCCAGCAGAATGAACGATCCGGCAAGCAACCAGTGGCCGAAACGCTCGATTGCCTTGAAACGTTCGATCCGGCGTCCGGTTTTTTCGCCATCAATCCGAATGCGCCCCCGAGCGAGGAAAAACAGAAGCAATGCGCCAAGCGTCGCGAGGAGCAGATAGCTTCCATAGGTTGCCAACGGCCCCTCCCGGAATGTCAGCCAACGCATGCCACCATCCTGCACGAGTATCGTCGCACCGGGACCATTGTTTGAAGCTGTTACATCGGCCTCATTGAAACGCAGTCCCCGCCACATCTCAGCATCGGAAACGCCGCCAAGCGTGCCCAGCTGGCCAGACAGATCAGCCGCACCTTCCGGATTGCCTGTCGCGTCGCTGCGAAACCCGTTGTCGATCTCTTCACCGCGTTGACGGGCAAGAATGTCCTCCAACGTCTGGGCACCACCTGTCGCAGAACGATCTGGGGTCGGCGCAGGCTGCTCTTGTGCGAAAGCGGACGAAACCAAAAAGACTGAAAAAAGCAGGACAAGCAATTGGCGAAACATGGCATTCCTCTGCATATCATAGGTACAAACAGGGCGATCCGCAGTCAGACCGCCCATATTTGCAGTTTGTGATCGGGTTAGAAGGGCCTTAGCCGCCCTTCTGTTCGTAGGCTGTACCCCAGCCCCAAGCACCCGAGCCGAAGCCGCGCGCTACGACACGCTCCCGATAGATGCCGGATACGACGTCGCCATCGCCCGCCAGCAGCGCCTTGGTCGCGCACATTTCCGCACAGATCGGCAACTTGCCTTCCGCGATCCGGTTGCGGCCATATTTGGCGAATTCAGCTGTAGAATGCGTATCCTCCGGGCCACCGGCACAGAAGGTGCATTTGTCCATCTTGCCGCGCGAACCAAAGTTGCCTGCCTGCGGATACTGCGGCGCGCCAAACGGGCACGCATAAAAACAGTAGCCACACCCAATGCAGAGGTCCTTGGAGTGCAGAACCACCCCTTCCTCATTCTGGTAGAAGCAGTCAACAGGGCAAACCGCCATACATGGCGCATCCGAACAATGCATGCACGCGACCGAGATTGACCTCTCGCCGGGTTTGCCGTCGTTGATGGTGACAACTTTCCGACGGTTGATGCCCCACGGCACCTCATGCTCGTTCTTACAAGCGGTGACACAGGCGTTGCATTCGATGCAGCGTTCAGCGTCTACGAGAAACTTAGCTCTTGCCATCTCTCATTCTCCCTTATGCTGACCAGATTTTGCAAAGAGTGGCTTTCGTCTCTTGCATCTGGGTCACTGAATCGTAGCCATATGTCTGGGCGGTGTTGGAACTTTCGCCCAAAACGTAAGGGTCAGCCCCCGACGGGTATTTGTCCCGCAGGTCCGCGCCCTCGAAATGCCCACCGAAGTGGAAGGGCATAAAGGCCACGCCTTCACCGACCCGCTCTGTGATCATGGCCATGACCTTGACCTTCGCACCCTCCGGACCTTCGACCCAAACTTGCGTTCCGTCACGGATCCCCAGGTTGTTGGCGTCACGTGTGTTGATTTCCACGAACATGTCCTGCTGAAGCTCGGCCAACCAGGGGTTAGACCGGGATTCATCACCACCGCCTTCGTATTCCACCAAACGCCCGGAGGTCAGAACCATTGGATATTCCTTACTGAAATCCTGGCTCTGGATCGACGCATACATGGTTGGCAGACGATAGAATTTCCGGTCCTCATAGGTCGGATAATCCTCCACCAGATCGCGACGGTTGGTGTAAAGCGGTTCGCGGTGAACCGGTACAGGGTCCGGGAAGGTCCAGACAACAGCACGTGCCTTGGCGTTCCCGAACGGCGCACATTCATGTGCTATGGCAACCCGCTGGATACCGCCGGAAAGGTCCGTCTTCCAGTTGGTGTTGGGGCCCGCAATGGCATCAATTGTCGCGCGTTCTTCATCGGTCAGCTCACTGTCCCAACCAAGGTCCATAAGCATCTGCATGGTGAATTCAGGGTAGCCGTCCTGAATATCGGAATCGAGCGATGCAACACCTTCGGCCAGCAAATTGTCACCATCCCGTTCCACACCGAACCGGGCGCGGAATGTCAGACCACCTTCGGACACGCGCTTGGACATGTCGTAAAGGTTGGGCGTGCCAGGGTGGTTCATCTCGGCAGTACCCCAGCTTGGCCATGGCATTCCGTAGTAGTCACCATCGGCAGGGCCACCATTCGCACGCAATGTTGTACGGTCGAATGTATGCTGGTTCGCCATGTGCATCTTGATCCGCTCCGGGCTTTGACCGGTATAGCCGATGGTCCACATGCCACGGTTGAACTCGCGGGTGATGCTTTCAACGACTGGCGTTTCTGCATCTTCCATCTCGATATTGCGGAACAGCCGGTCGGCCCAGCCAAACTTGTTGGCGAATTTTGCCATGATGACTTCATCAGGCTTCGATTCAAAGAGCGGCTCAACCACCCGATCACGCCACTGCAGCGACCGGTTTGATGCTGTGGCGGACCCGCGTGTCTCGAACTGGGTACAGGCTGGCAGAAGGTACACACCATCCGTCCGGTCATGCAACACAGCCGACACTGTTGGATACGGATCGACGACGACAAGCATGTCCAACTGCTCCATCGCGGTCTTCATTTCCTTCATCCGGGTCTGTGAGTTGGGCGCATGGCCCCACAACACCATTGCACGCACCTTGTCAGGGTTGTCCATATTGTCGGGATCTTCCAACACACCATCGATCCAGCGCGACACGGGAATACCGGTCAGGTTCTGAAGCGATGTATCATTGCCTTCTGAATCCTTCTCACCGGCAGCAAACTGCGCTGTCAACCATTCCGGGTCTTCCCCCCAGACACGTGCCCAATGCGCCCATGCGCCTTTGGACAAGCCGTAGTATCCGGGCAATGTGTGGGACAAAACGCCAAGGTCAGTTGCGCCTTGCACATTGTCGTGGCCGCGGAATATGTTTGTGCCACCACCAGACGTCCCCATGTTGCCAAGGGCCAGCTGCAACACACAATAAGCGCGGGTATTGTTGTTCCCGTTGGTGTGCTGCGTGCCACCCATGCACCAGATGACAGTGCCTGGACGGTTATTTGCCATGGTCCGGGCAACGCGGCGCAGCTGCTCACCGGGTGCGCCCGTCACGCGCTCTACCTCTTCAGGGGTCCAGCGGGCCACTTCGTCCTTGATCTGGTCCATGCCCCAAACACGGGTGCGGATGAATTCCTGATCTTCCCAACCGTTTTCAAAGATATGCCACAGAATACCCCACACCAATGCAACATCGGTTCCGGGACGGAAGCGCACATATTCGTCAGCGTGGGCGGCGGTCCGGGTGAACCGCGGGTCGCACACGATCAAAGGCGCATTGTTCTGCTCTTTCGCCTTCAGCAGGTGCAGCAGCGAAACCGGGTGTGCCTCAGCAGGGTTACCACCGATGACAAAGATCGCCTTTGAATTATGGATATCGTTGTAGCTGTTGGTCATGGCGCCGTAGCCCCATGTATTCGCAACACCTGCAACAGTGGTCGAGTGACAAATGCGCGCCTGATGATCGACGTTATTCGTGCCCCAATAGGCAGCGAACTTGCGGAACAGATAGGCCTGTTCGTTGTTATGCTTGGCAGAGCCAAGCCAATAGACGGAATCAGGGCCGCTTTCGCCGCGTATCTTCATCATGCCGTCGCCGATTTCGTCGATGGCCTGGTCCCAGCTGATGCGGACCCATTCGCCATTCTCTTTCTTCATCGGATATTTCAGGCGGCGTTCACCATGGGCGTGCTCGCGGACAGATGCCCCTTTGGCGCAATGGGCGCCCAGGTTAAACGGGCTGTCCCAACCGGGCTCCTGCCCTGTCCAAACGCCGTTTGACACTTCCGCGATCACCGTGCAGCCGACGGAGCAATGCGTACAAACAGATTTCACCGTCTCAACGACCGCAGAGGCTGTTTGCGCTGCTGCGGGTGCAACGGCACCACCGGTGGCCGAAATGGCAGCAAGACCACCAATCGCCAGTCCCGAACCACGCAAAAAGGCGCGACGATCGACCGACTTATCGGCAACATTTGCCAAAATCCCGGGTCGGCCGGTCCGCCTCGCGGTTCCGTTTGTCTTTTTTCTCAACATGTCTTCTTCTCCCCTGCTGCCATCATGCGGTGGCTAGGTCTCTTTGTCTTCTTAGCGCTCGCCTTAAAAGCGGGTGCTATCCAGGTAAGCGCGCGTGTGATCGGTATCCTGCATCTTTTCAGATGTCAGATCGACAGGTTGCGCCTCTGCCGTGGTTGCCGTCACCATTGCAACGGCTGCCGCCGGTGCAGTTGTTCCAGCCAGTTTCAGAAAATCGCGCCTGCTGGTGCTTTTCTTTTGCTGTGTCATGGGATGTCTCCCTTCCCTGTTTGCGGCAGGCATCCCTACCAAGTTCGCGCAAGGTGCTACCCTGCTGTCATTCTGAACGCCTCGCGTTCAATCTCCAAAAATGCTTTGCCAACGCTCCCCACCGAAGCATAGAAAACGGATGTCTTGGCTGCCTCCATATCGGCAAAGCAATGTGATGCCCACGGGGCTATGTGCTTGTTAAAGAACACTCTTTGCGCATCAAGCGCTGCAGGGGCCCGAAACCGCCCCACAATCATACCCGCCATCATTTCCATCAATGATGCGATATTGTCCTCCGGCTCGAAAACGTTTTCGGCACGGGTCATACCTTGGGCTACCATATCAGCACGCAATGCGGCTAGTGGTTTTTCATTCAAAAATCCCGTCAGGTAATAGCTTGCATAAGGCAACAACTCACCCCGCCCCAAGCCGACAAACAAAGCGTTGAATTCTGTCTGCACCGCCTTCGGCTTTGATACTTTGGCAACGCGGGACAATGCGCTGATCGCCTGCCCCAGCTCAGTGTCATCTCCGGACAATCCGGCGCATTGATCCAACAAAAGCTGATCCGGTGGCCCAGACAGAACCAGCCCAAGAAAATTGTAAAGATCGGCGCGCAGACGATCCTCGGTCGACACAGTTATGCTCTCGGCTGCGGTCAAGATACTTCCTCTGCTTGAAAAACCATTCGACGCGGACGGGCCCCAATCGGCGGCTCCGGAACATCATCCTCAACTTCCGTCACAGGCGCTGCGGCCTCGGGCACCGAATCATCCACTTCTTCCAAAGCGATCAGCGGCTCGTCGGCCACGATGCCGGGTTCGACCTCAGCTGCCATCTCCGATTTGGGCATGTCCTCACCCTCAGCCTGCCTGGCCATGGCCTCGACATGTTTCAACATGCCCTTGCCCACCTGATAGGCCGTTTGCATGTTTTCTATCACTGTTGCGCTGTCGGTGAAGTCTTCTCCGTAATCAACAAGCTGATCCACATTCGCCAAAACCGGATTAGACCGCCATAGGGCGCGCAAGGCGCGTCTGCGAATGCGATCCGGAACAGCTTTGCCCATGAACCCTTTGAAATCATCACCCATTTTCAAAGTGTCGGGGTCCGGAAGTTCAAGTGCCTCCAGCACTTCCGCATCGCTCATTGTGTCGAATTTCTGTTGCTCTTCAACAACCAGTGCGGCATCTGACGCAGCTCTTTCCTGATCCGCTTCCGCTTGCACAGCCGCTTTTCGGCGTGACCAGATATCTGCGACACCACTCAATGGATCGCCGCCTTCTTACCATTGGGCGCACGATACACATCCCCCATCTGGCGAATCCGGGCATCACCGATGCCATCCTGCTCTAGATCAATGCGTTTCTTGTCGCGCCGACGCTTAACAAACACCTCGTCCTCGTGGTGCTTTTCAACGAAGTCACGGATAAAGGCGATCAGCCCCTCTGGCATCGAAACCTTCTCGACAAGTTCCTCACCGGTATCTGCATAATCCTGCGCCTCATAAGGTGACGCAGTCGCAAGAACCACACCCAACGGCTGGTCATCCAATCCGGGGCGCATAACGACATAGATGGCGGGATCACGGGCAGAAAGGCCCGACAGATAGGCGTCAGTATCCGTGCGATGCAACTCCAGATTAACTGTCGCGGCGTGGTATTCGACCGCATCACCTTCGCGACGCATCTCTTTCCATGACGCATTTGCAGCACCCGGCAACACGGCTACTGCTTTCCAGACATGCTTGGCCCAACGTGTCACGCCCGGCGTGCGCCTCACCACTATGCCCAATGGTAAGCACGTCGATCTATCTGACTCCGTTGACAATTTCTTCCCCACGCCCCGTTGCTAACGCCATGCTGCACTAAAGAACAGGAATATCAAAGTAAAATTTTTGAGACTATTTGTCTTGGGATCAGGCCGTCCATGCAGATCATCGGGACGATTGATGAATGGCAATGCAGGAAACCCCAACAAATCATAAGTTTACCCTAGGTAACTACCGTGAAAGTTGAAGTACCTGATCGCCACTGTGACAATATCGCCGAACGCCGGTTCGCCGGATTTGATGTTTACCTTCGAACGGTTTCAGGAATAGCTTACGTGACCGAACGGCCCACAAGTTGCCGTGTATCCGTCTTTGCTCAGGGGCTGTTATGACCAAAAAGCTGATCTTGTGTGATTGCCTGGGAAGCCAGTCAATTGATGCAGATACCATCACAAAGGCAACAGGTCTAAGCTGCTCAAAGGTTTACACATTCCTTTGCGGTGATGAGCTTGAAAGTGCCGCAAAGGAAATGGCCGATTCGGACGTCATCTTCGCCTGCCAGCAGGAACGGCAACGATTTGAGGATCTGGCCGAAGATTTGAACGCCGATTTCCCGGGATTCGTTGATCTGCGCGACCGGGCCGGATGGGGCACCCAGCCCGCTGGCCCTAAGATGGCAGCGCTCGTGGCAGAGGCCACGCTGACCGCTCCGGCCACGAAAACCATCGATGTCGTGTCTGAGGGCACATGTCTGATCATTGGTGGTGCCGCAGCGCTGCAAGCCGCTGCCGATCTTTGCGACACACTCGCAGTAACGGTACTACTCGACGGATCCAGTGATCTGCCCACCAACCGCAGCTTTGATTGCGTCGTTGGACAATTGCGACAGGCCAGTGGCGCCTTGGGCGCGTTTGAGGTGACAATTGATCAACTCCAGGAAATGCTGCCCGGCGGGCGCGGTGGCTTTGCTCTTGGCCCGGCGAAAAATGGAGCAAAATCCGGCTGTGATATCATTCTGGATCTATCCGGTAACCCCGCCTTGTTCCCGGCCCACGAAAAGCGCGAAGGATACCTGCGCGCCGACCCGTCCTACCAACCGGCCATCGCAAAGGCGGTATTTGAGGCGGCGCAACTGGTTGGCACTTTTGAACAACCTCTTTTCGTGCAACTTGAACCATCAATGTGCGCCCATAGCCGGGCCGAACAACCCGCCTGCTCCAATTGTCTGAATGTCTGCCCAACCGGGGCAATCACCTCCGCAGGTGAACATGTCGCCATCGATCCGATGATTTGCGCCGGTTGCGGCGCCTGCGCTGCGGTCTGCCCGTCCGGCGCCATTGCCTATGACGCGCCCCCGGTGGAAACCGTATTCAGACGGATCAACGCATTGGCCACGACCTACCGCAAGGCCGGTGGCAATGCGCCCCGCCTGCTCGTGCATGACAACAGCCATGGGCGGGAATTGATTGCGCTGAATGCACGTTTCAGCGACGGGTTGCCCGCGGATGTGATCCCGCTTGAAGTTGATGCGCTTGCAGGATTCGGGCATGCCGAAATCCTCGGCGCGTTGGCATGCGGATTTGCCGATGTGTCAATCTTGATCGGGCCCAAAGCCGACCGTGACGTCATTGCAGCGCAGGTCGCATTGGCGACCGCCATCGCAGGTAACGACGGGATCAGCGTGATCGAACCGCAGGACCCGGATGCGCTCAACGCAGCGCTTGGAGATGCAGGGCTTAGCGCCCCCTGCCCCAATCCGATCATGCCAATCGGCTCCCGTCGCCAGATCACCCGGCTTGCCGCCAGAACACTGCGACCGGATGAAACCCTGCTGCCCTTGCCAGAAAACGCACCTTATGGGGCTGTCGTTGTTGATGATGGGGCATGTACGCTCTGCTTGTCCTGCGTGTCGCTCTGCCCCTCCGGGGCGCTTGGCGACAACCCCGACAAGCCACAATTGCGGTTTCAGGAAGATGCCTGCCTGCAATGTGGACTTTGCAGCAATATCTGCCCGGAAAAGGCCATCACCCTGCGACCGCAGCTCGACCTGACCGATATGGCACTGAGCCAAAAGGTGCTGCACGAAGAAGAGCCATTTGCCTGCATCGAATGCGGATCGCTTTTTGGAGCGAAATCGACCATCGATAGAATCATGGAAAAACTGGTCGGCAATCACGCGATGTTCGCGACCTCCGACGCGGCAAAACTGATCCAGATGTGCGAAAACTGTCGCATTCAAGCGCAGTTCCATTCCACCGATAACCCGTTCCAGGGGGGTGAGCGGCCCAGGACCCGCACCACCGAAGACTATTTTTCAAAGCGCAAGGATCACTGAATTTCGACCGGCGCACCCAGATCAGCGGGGGCAATCGTCGCGACATATGCGACGATTGCGTCGATCTCATCCAGCGTCACCTCTATCGGGGCAATCGGCGAAGGCAAATTGGCTGGAAACGGGTCGGTCACATCAGCAACCTGTGTAAAGGCCGGGTGTGGTTTCAGCAGAAAAAACGTTTGAAAACGTCCCTGCCAATCCGCGAAATTGCGCATTAAGGCGAATGATGGGGTCGATCCGATCGCATTCATCCGGTTGCTGCCATTTACTACATGGCAGCGCCCGCATTTCAGCAGGCTCGCCTGTTCGCCCGCCGCCGTATTGCCGTCGACAGGGGCCGCAGTCGCCGTTTCCACAACGCTGAAATCAGCCTGAAACGGCGGCGTCCCATCGGGGGCAAAGGATTCGATGGTGCGCTTGCCCACATCAGACAATAGCCAGTCTTCAAACGCACTGGCATGCGGATTGTCGGTCATTGAAAAATGCCAGGTCCTTTGCGCATCCCGAAATACTGGCGTGCCATCGGCGCCTATGGCTGCATCACCCACATCCGGGCCAACAGTGATCCGTATCCCTGTCTTGAGCGAAAATCGCGGTAAAATATGCTGCAGCAACCCGGTCTCGCTCAACGATGGCGGCGCCTGCAAAACGAACGCTTTTTCCTGCCCCCAACATGGCGTCGCCAGCAAAGCCATGACCATCGCAATTTTTTTAAGCATTCCGCCAGCTCCCTCGCTGCGTTCGGTTGCATCTCAGCCTAGGGGCGCTAGGGTCCAAACGTCAATAATACGAACAGCCGGGAAGGTCAGATCATGAGCGATGACTTCAACATGTCGATGCGCAAATTTCTCAAACAGGTCGGGGTGACCTCGCAGCAGGCCATCGAAGATGCGATGCGCAATGCAGGCGACACCACCGGAAAAAGCTTTGATGTCAAAATGGTACTCACCATTGACGGGCTGGATTTGGACCATGTTGTGACCGGCAAGATCGAAGGTCCGTAAGTGAGCATTACACGCGAACAGGTTCTTGAATGCCTGAAAACAGTCTCCGCGCCCGATGGTGCGGATATGGTAAGTGCCGGTCTGGTACGCGCACTGACTGTGGATGGAACCACCGTCCGGTTCGTCATGGAAGTGTCCAGCCCGGAGCCCTACCAGGCCACAAAACAGGAGGCCGAAGAAAAACTGCGCGGCATCGGGGCAGAAACAATCTCTATCGTGATGACGGCGCATAGCCAGCCAAGCGCGCCGCCTGACCTGAAACCATCAAAGCCCGCGCAGCCCGCAGGGCCGGCAAAAATCCCCGGCATTGCAAAAATCATCGCCGTGGCATCCGGCAAGGGCGGCGTCGGAAAATCAACGGTCGCGGCCAATCTGGCCTGCGCCCTGACGGCAGAGGGCAAGCGCGTTGGCATGCTGGATGCCGATGTCTATGGCCCTTCTCAACCACGCATGCTGGGCGTGTCAGGCCGTCCGCAAAGCCCCGATGGCAAACTGATCCTGCCCTTGCGAAACTTCGGCGTGACCATGATGTCAATCGGGCTGATGACCAACGAAGATCAGGCGGTTGTCTGGCGTGGTCCGATGCTCATGGGTGCGCTGCAACAGATGCTGAGCCAGGTGCAATGGGGCGCGCTTGACGTGCTGATTGTCGACCTGCCACCGGGCACCGGCGACGTACAGATGACCCTGGCACAAAAGGCACATCTGGACGGGGCGATCATCGTATCCACCCCACAGGATGTGGCATTGCTGGATGCCCGCAAGGGGATCGACATGTTCAACCAGATGAAAACCCCGATCATCGGCATGATCGAAAACATGAGCACGCATATCTGCTCCAATTGCGGACATGAGGAACATGTATTCGGGCATGGTGGCGTCGCCGCTGAAGCCGCGAAGCTTGACGTGCCATTGCTTGCTGAAATCCCGCTGCATCTCGACATCCGCGTGGCCGCCGATGGCGGCGCGCCGATTGTGGTGTCCAAACCTGATTCAGCCCAGGCGCAGGCCTTCCGCAGTGTCGCGAAATCACTTATCGAGACAGGCGTGGTATGACCACGCCTGCCTTCCCACCCCTGTTCGAAGGGATGCCCGCGACCGGGCAGAAAACACCCTTTGCGCAAGCATGCGATGCGGCAAAAAAAGGCTGCGACGCAGGTCTGGTGACCTACGATCTGGGCGCGCACCAACTAAGTGCCGCCATAGTCTTTGCACCGGAAACCCGGCTTGACGACGCGCTCGCGATCCTGCCGCTCTGCGGGGTCGGTTTCCAGAATGCGTTGGGCGCGCTCGCACCACCCGAAGTGGCCGTGCATCTGGATTGGGACGGCACGATCAGGGTCAATGGCGGCCGTTGCGGCATCTTGCAGATAGCGGCGTCAACCCTCGACCCTGACCACGAACCCGATTGGATCGTGGTCGCGCTGACATTGCAGCTTTGGCCCGATGATCCTGAAACCGGGCACATCCCGGATCACACCGCGCTCTATGCCGAAGGCTGCGCCGATGTTGATGCTGTGGCCCTGCTGGAGGCCTGGATCAGACACACGCTTGTCTGGATCAACCGATGGGACGACGAGGGCGCAGCGCCAATCCACAAGGAATGGACTGGCATTGCCTATCAAATCAATGAAAAGACCACCGTTGACGGGCGTAGCGGTATCTTTCTGGGCGTGGATGAGAAATTCGGGCTCTTGTTGCGGGATGATGATAATACCACACTCATCCCGCTTACAAATTTGCTAAAGGATAACTGACATGATGCTCGCACGGGCGATCCATTTTGACGAAAGTGACATGAATGTCTTTCACAGCCCCGCGCGCACCGGCGAATGGTGCCTCTCAGGAGGATTCGAGTTTTCCAACTGGACAGAAAGCGACCTGAGCGGCAAGGCACGACAGGCGTTCAGCAATGGCTGGTTGGGGGTCGAAACATTCGGGCGGGTGACATTTGTCGCCACCGCGCAAATCGAACAATCGGAGATTGATGCCCTGACAGCCGGTCTCGCACAGCATTTCGTCGATATCTACGGCGCCCCGTCGGTGGAGGCGGCAACCCCTGTCGCAGCCGAGGAAATCAGCCAGATGATGGATATCTGCGCCGAACACGCGCCCAACACCGTCATGACAATCGCCCGCGATCTGACCGAAGCGGGCGTCAAGGAGAGCATCCGGATCATCGAATCCCAGGATGCCAGCCTCAACATGTTCGCAGTGCACGGGAACTAACGCAGGCATAGATCCGGGCCGTGCACGATCAGCCCGTCGCCGCGATTTAAGGGCGCACAACGTTTGCCCTCCTCGAATTCAGACGCAAACGGCACATGATTGTTGCGCCTTATCTGGCATTCGTAAACGACTCACGGGCCAACACAATGCGGGCGATGCCTCCCTTTACCAAAGGCATGCGAATATCTGTCTCCAGGCGCAGCACTGCCGTCAGGACCCCGCGCCGATCACCAAAACACTCTTGTTCAAACAAAGGCGCGACTATCAGGGCGTCAGGTCCATATATCCACGATGGGTCAAGCGCGCATGGTCGCGTGGCGCCCAACCTTGTTCCCACCGGACAGCCGCAGCATTCGGATATGGTTCGGCATCAATTCAGGCCGAAAGCCCTTCTGCACCATGTCTCGGCGTTGCCGAGATTGATGGGTTGACGGGCGATATGATTGAAAGACCGCTCGTCTACCCAAACTCAGGAAACGACAACCCCGTCCATCAATTCGTCGATGAAGATGGAAAGCAACTGCGGGCGCCCGTTGACCTCTGCCTTGCGATAGACTGCGTTCGTCTGCGCTTTGACCGTCCCCTTTGAGGTATTGCGCAGGGCCGCGATCTCTACCATGGACAGACCCTTGAGCGTAAACAAGGCGACGTCACGCTCGGCGGGGGTCAATGACCATGCCTGAAACTGTTCTTCAATGACGTTCACAAATTCACCGGTTGCACTGCGTAACCGCGACTCCGCGTCTGCAGCGCGAATACTGCTGCGCCGGAGTGCCAGCGCGCTTGTCACGATACCCAGAAGCAGCCCCGACGCCGCGCCGATTTCAATGAACTCATAGACACGCCAACTGATTTGTCCGAACCCGAAACCGAAAACACCGTTCGCAATATTGCCGATGAAAAACACCGCACAGAGCGTTTGAAAGATCAAGACCGATACAATGAATGTTGGACCCGTAAAAAACCGTGGTTTGGGCGGGCTGGCAATTTTGGTCACGTGAGTACCATTGCGCTGTGATGCTTGCATGTCCAGCATCACCAATCATCGCTTTCATCTGATGTGCCAGAATCGTAACCGCTGTCATCGTCGGCGCCATGATCGTCATCGTCCACGTCATATTGATCGCTGAATACGCCATCCGAACCGTCGTCAAAATTTTGGGACGGGAACTTGCTGCCCAACTGATCTTCGAACCACCCGCTTTCGTCAGGTGTCAGTTCGGACGGGTCAGTTTCAGCGTTGTCCCAGTCTGCATCATCGTTCCCGCTGTCATCTTCGCTTTCATTGTCGATATCGTAGCGATAGTCGCGAACAACTGCCCCGGTTCCCCCGTAAACCACGATCTCACGCCCTGCGGTTTCGGTTGTACCCACAACGCGATAACGCCCGAGGAGCGTTCGAGAAATCTCGATCCGTTCATAACCACGGCTTTGAAGCTCTGCGACGACGGCATCAACATGCGGGTTCGCAAAGGCGACCTGCGGCAGCAACACGCAAGCAAATAGAAAGCTGTGAAACTTGGATGCGGGCATCATAGTAACTCCTGCATGTTCTTTGATTGCGATAGGTTCCGCTAGGATGCAAACCGGTTTCGTTGAAAAAGGTGATATCGGCATGAAACCGATCAGTGTCTTGGTTTCGTGTCATGCGGGGTGCCCAAAGACACGGGCACCCCACGATATTCACGAAATGCGTCAATCACGACTGATCGCTGTCGTCCATTTCATAATCGTCGTCAGACCAATCTTCGTCCGATGAGTGGTCGTCATCCCATGCAGCGTCGTCATCATCATAAATGACTGTGTCATCAAGATCAGCGTCGATGGCTGAACCGTCGGAGAGCCTGTCAAGTTCATCTTCAATGATGTCAGCAATCGCCTGGCTCACGATCAAAGCCAACTCATCCTCAGTCAGATCAATGTCACCATCGGTGTCAGGGTCGCCGGTTTCAGCATCATCATCATCGTTTGCGTCTGGTTCCAAATCGCCAAAGGCCATGTCGAGTTCGGCGATGCTGATAACGCCGTCGCCGTCGTCGTCAAAGTGTTCGATAGCAACTGCGGCATCATCCCCGATGAAGGCCTCAAGCTCTTCTTTGGTGATCTTGCCATCAGCGTTCAGATCGACGGCATAAAGGTCGATCTCTTCATCACCCTCGTCTTCGTCGATCCCGGCCATCACGACGCTCTCGAATTCGGCATCGGTCACTGTGCCGTCTTTGTCGACGTCAAACTCGGAGAAAATTTCTGCCGCGATCTCTGCACCAAAATGATCAGTGAGTTCCTGTTTTGTCAGATCACCGTTGTTGTCCTTGTCAGCGTCATCAAGATAAATTGCATCCTGCTCGGGATCATCGGCATCGTCGCCCAACATGGCAATCGCGATGGCTTCAAGCAATTCGGCCTCTGTCACGCTGCGGTCAGAATCATCGGTCAGAAGCTCCATGATCTCAGCGGCATCTTCTTCGCTGAAGATGCTCGTCAGCTCTTCCCAGCTGACTTCGCCATCACCGTTCAAATCAATATCGTCGAGATCGATCTCAACGTCTTCAACCGGCGGGCTGTCGTTTTCACGGGCTGCTTCAGCATTCTCCGCTTCTTCCCAACTGATGGCGCCGTCCTTGTCCTTGTCGACGCTTTTCAGTACCCGCTCGGCGCCATCTGTGCCGAAGAAGGCAACGAGTTCCTGTTTGGAGAGCTTGTTGTCCCCGTTGGTATCCATCTCCGTGAACGGTGCGCCGATTGCGAATGCCGGCGCCGCCAAGGTTGTTGTGATCAAAAGGATTGTAGCCACGTTGGCATGTTTGCGTAGGGTCATTTCAATCTCCATATGTTGCCCGCTCAATTGGCGGGTGAGACCGATCTGGCAGGCACCAGGAACACATTCTATTTCCCAGGGGTTTATTTGTCGGCCATAACCCCGCTGAGATACGCATCTATAACTGTTGGCATAGACGCTCTTTTGCACCTTCTCAGGCTGCCATTGCGGCAGGATACAGCCGCGCCTCGGAAACGCCGAACAAACGGAATGTCTGTTTCCGCTCACCACGGGGTATCTGTGGAACGTCGACAGGGCGCCCCAAAAGGTCAGAGAATGCGTCGGTTATGTCCTGTTGCTTATAGCGACGTGGCCCTTCGACCTGGAGCATTCCGGTACTGCCGACCGGTTCGATCAGGCGGCGGCGCGGCCCAATCATCCGGTCCCACCATTCGGCAAACGTGGCTCAGCGGGAACAAAGCCCAGCAAAGTTCCGGTTTCTTGCACCATAGGCCGATTGCGACGAAACCTTATCAGGACCAGCGCCGTCTAAGAGGAACAGATGCTAGGGTCCTGACCCTAGGCAAGCGCCGTCGATAGATAGTCCATCAAGGCGCGCACTCTGCGCGGTTGCACCGCACCTGCCGGATAGACCATCTGAAGAGAACTCGGCTTTGGTGCAAATTCACTCAAGATTTCTACTAGGTCGCCTGCCTCCAGGTCAGCACGCACATCCCATTCAGATTTCAACGCAATCCCGTGGCCGCACAGACACCAGCTCCTGATCAGGCCGCCGTCATTTGCAATGCGATTGCCGGAAACCCGCCGCATCCGCATCTGCCCGTCAATAGAGAACGTCCAATCCTGATCCGTATGTGATCCGAAGCGCATGACTAGGCAGTTGTGGTGCGCCAGATCATCAGGATGGAGAGGCGTTCCATTAAGCTTCAGGTAATCCGGTGCCGCACAGACGATACGACGGTTCGGCCCGAGCTTGCGCGATTTCATCGTGCTGTCGGACAAATCACCAAATCGCAAGGCCAGGTCGATACCTTGTCCGACCAAATCGACATAGCCATCGCTGAGCAGCAGGTCGATCGTGATTTCCGGGTGCTTTTTCATAAACTGGTCCAGCAGTGGGGCAATCTGGGCACGTCCCAGATCACGCGTCGCGCTGAGGTGAATTGTTCCGGATATTTTTTCGACGCCCAACCTGATCAGGGCTTCCGTTTCTTCTGTCTCTGCAAGGATGCGCCGCGCGCCGGTGACCAGCTTGCGACCCTCATCTGTCAGGCTGATCGAACGTGTCGTTCGTGTCAGCAGGCGGGCGCCATAGTGCCCTTCAAGTGCGGCCAGCCGATCTGTGACGGTCGCAGGTGACAGTCCAACCTCGCGACCCGCAGCCGCGAGGCCCCCCTTTTCCACGATCAGCAGGAAGAGCTTGAGGTTTTCGATCAGCATCTGTTTCTCATTATACGGATTTCTCGAATTATCAATTCATAATTTAGCCAATTATTTGACCAATGCCCAGACGGTAAGTGGTGATCAACGAAAGGAGATCATCATGCACCTTGACCACATTACAATCCGAACACGCGATCTGCCGGGCACAAGGGCGTTCTTCCTCAAGGTCTTTGACGAGCTGGAAGAGCGTGCACGGCCTAAGGCGATCCACCGCATTCCGGGTCACTGGCTCTATGCCGGTGACAAGCCGATCATCCATCTGATCGGTTCGCGTGGCTACGGTACCGACAATGGCGTTGAAGCCTACGACCATGCGGGCATCCACCTCGACGGCTACAGCGCCTTTCGCGCCAGGCTCGAAGCTCTTGGTATCCGGTACTCCACAATGGATCTCGAAGAGCTGGACGAGCGGCGGCTGTTTTTCCGCACGCCCTCCGGCCCGCTGATCGAGGCCGTTTTCCATGAACCCATCCTTGAACCAGAGGAGACACGCCAATGACCTTCACCAGCAACACAAAGTCTATCGTGATCGGCGGCACATCCGGGGTCGGGAAAGCCGTCGCAACCGCGCTCTCCCAGCGCGCAGGAACCGTAGAAGTGGCAAGCCGATCCACCGGCCTGGATGTCAAAGATGAAGCTGCAATCGCAGCTTATTTCGATGCGCAAGGCCCGGTCGACCATATCATTTTCACGGCCGGATCGTCGGCACCGGGGGGCACCGTCGCGGACGTACCCATCGATGAGGCCAAACAAGCTTTTGAGACGAAGTTCTGGGGCGCCATTGCAGTGGCCAAAGCGGCCGCGCGGCACATCAAACCCGGTGGGACGATCACACTGACCTCCGGGTTCCTCGCCCGACGCACCGTGCCCGGCACCTATGTAAAAACCGCCATGAACGCGGCGCTGGAGGGAGTGGCCAAAATCCTCGCCAGGGAACTGGTCCCAATCCGCGTCAATGTCGTGAGCCCCGGCCTGACGGATACCGAAGCCTATGCCGGTATGGCGGGCAAAGCGCGCGCGGCGATGCTCGCCACTGCCGCAAAGTCAATGCCTGCGGGCAAGGTCGGCTCCGCCGACGATCTGGCCGCTGGCTATCTCTTCGCAATCGACACCCCCTTCGTCAGCGGTGCCGTCATCGACATCGACGGCGGGGCACTCGTCAACTGAACACCTTGTCCGGGAAAGGATTGACCCATGTCACTGAAATCGAAAATGCCGTTACAGGTCTGGATATTGACCCTGGCGGCCTTTGCCATCGGCACCGCAGAGTTCGTAATCGCCGGTATTCTCACCCAGGTGGCCGAAAGCCTGAATATCACCGAAGGACAGGCAGGCCATCTGATCACCGGCTACGCGCTGGCCATCGTGATCGGCGGGCCAATCCTGACGCTGTGGCTGGCACGCTACCGCAAACGTGTCGTGCTGATCGGTCTGATGGCGCTTTTCGTCGTCTCCAACCTGATCACGGCCTTCGCAACGGACTATACCACCTTGATGATCAGCCGCATCATGGCCGGTCTGACCCAAGGGCCATTCTACGGAATCGGCGCTGTCGTCGCGACGCAACTGGTGTCTGAAAAGATGGCGGGACAAGCCGTGGGCCAGATGTTTGCGGGGCTGACCCTGGCCAACGTGCTGGGTGTTCCCGGCGGCGCCTGGATCGGCAATATGTTTGGCTGGAACATCACCTTTATCGTGGTCGCCATCCTCGGTGCATTGGCCGCCGCCGCAATTGCGATTGCGATCCCCGCCCAAGGCGCGGAAGCGCCCAAATCCATCCGCTCCCAGATCGGGGCATTCAGCAACCCGCAACTGCGCGCCAGCCTGATGATCACCACGCTGGGCTGGGTCGGTTTCATGACCTTCTATGGCTACATTGCGCCTATCGCCGAGCAAGTGGCGGGGTTCGCACGGCCGTCGCTGACCTGGATCCTGGTCATCGTCGGTCTGGGCCTAGTTCTGGGCAACACGCTGGGCGGCAAGACCGCTGACCGGAACCTGAGCGCGGCCCTGATCGGCTGGCCTGCAGCAATGATTGCCGCTTTGATCGTCGCCGGTCTGGTCGCTTCGCAACCCTACCTGTTCGTGGCCGCAGCCTTTGTCTTTGGCGTCGTATCCTTCGCCAACGTCCCCCCGATGCAGATGCGCGTCATGAAACATGGCGGCGATGCGCCCGAGCTTGCGGCAACCGCCAACATCTCGGCCTTCAACATAGCAAATGCGCTGGGCGGGATCATTGGCGGTGCTGTTGTCGATAGCAGTCTGGGGGCAGCATATATCCCTTTCGCCGCACTCATCGTGCCCACCATCGGGCTTGCCTTCATCATCTGGCAGGAGCGGAAATCGCCTTCTGTTCCCGTCACGGCCTGACCCCAAATCAACACAAAGGAACATGACAATGAAAGCCGTTGGATTTACCCATTACCTGCCCGTCGAGGACGCCAATGCGTTTCTCGATCTGGAGATCGATAAACCCGAACCGAAACGCCGCGATATACTTGTCAACGTCAAGGCGGTTGCCGTGAACCCGGTGGACGTCAAGGTACGTGCACCCAAAGACAAGGTTGAAGAAACGCCGCGCATCATCGGCTACGATGCGTCCGGTGTCGTGGAGGCCGTTGGATCCGATGCCACGCTCTTCAAACCCGGCGATGAAGTCTACTACGCCGGTGACATCACGCGCTCAGGGACCAATGCGGAATTCCATCTGGTTGATGAACGGATTGTGGGTCACAAGCCCGCATCCCTATCCCACGCGGAGGCCGCGGCACTTCCGCTGACGACGATCACCGCCTATGAGGCATTCTTTGATCGTCTGCGCATCGATCGTGACGGTGCGGATGAAGGTCAGTCCATTCTGATCATCGGTGCGGGTGGCGGCGTCGGCTCCATCGGCATTCAGCTGGCCAAACAGGCCGGGCTGACCGTCATCGCGACAGCCTCACGCCCTGAAACATCCGATTGGGTCAAATTGCTTGGCGCAAATCATGTCGTCAACCACCGAGAGGACATGGTGGCGCAGGTACGCGACCTTGGCTTCAGGCATATTGATCACATCGCTATTTTCAATGACATGGGCCATTGGGATGCGGCGGTTGAACTGATCCGGCCTCAGGGCGGCATCGTTGGCATCGACGACACTGGCCTGCCCATGCCCATGGCCGGAATGAAGATGAAAGCGGCGAGCTTTCATTGGGAGTTCATGTTCGCCCGGTCAATGCATCAGACGCCTGACATGATCGAACAGCACAGACTGCTTTCCTGCGTTGCCAAGAAAATTGACGAAGGCAAAATCAAAACCACCCTGTCCAGGGTCCTGTCTCCGATTAACGCCGCCAACATACGTGAGGCGCACAGGCTGATCGAGACGGGCTAGGCGAAAGGCAAGATCGTGGCCAAAAACTTCTAACCACCGCTGCGGAGCGGCGTCACATCGCTCCGCACAAACGGCCAGTTTGACCCGACCGAATGGCGGTCCCGCCAGAACATTCGGCGACTGCGCGGATAACCAATGCATTCGCAGGGGCTGCGCCGATGACCACTTGTTGAAGCTTTACAAACCGGCCGTTCCATTCTATCGCAAACTTACGCAGGGGAGTCCCGCCGATGGGACTGAGAGGCTGACAGGGTGAAGACCCGGTGATGCGACCCTTTGAACCTGACCCAGTTGACACTGGCGTAGGAAGCTAAGGATGCATTGCCGCAAGTGGCGTTTGCAATCTCAACAGAAGGTGCAATCCGCCTTCGCCTCCTCCCCAAACTCATCTGGTGTCTTTTTGAGACTTGAGCTTGAGGAGCACCAAATTGAACCTACCAAATCCGAAAATCACAACGGGTGAATTACCCGCCTCGCGCAAGATCTATGTTGCAGGCGAGTTGCATTCCGACATCCGTGTTCCCATGCGCGAAATCAGCACCCACCCGACGGCGGGCCAGGCGCCGCTGCCGGTTTATGACAGTTCAGGCCCATATACCGATCCCAATGTGCTGACGGACATCAAACAGGGCTTGGCGCCCTTGCGCGCCGAATGGATCAAGGCGCGCGGGGATGTCGAAGCCTATGACGGACGCGAAATCACCGACGCTGACAACGGATTTGTCCAGCGCGACAAGCTGACACCTGAGTTTCCGATCAAGCCACGCCCGTTGCGGGGTAAGGACGGGGCGGCGCCAACCCAGCTGGCCTATGCACAGTCCGGGATTGTTACGCCGGAAATGGAGTTTGTGGCGATCCGCGAAAACCAGCTGCGCAAAACTTCTCCTTGTCACCGAGATGGCAATGATTTTGGGGCCAACATCCCCGATTATGTGACACCGGAATTTGTGCGCCGCGAAATCGCCGCCGGGCGCGCCATTCTCCCCAATAACATCAACCACCCGGAATCCGAGCCGATGATCATCGGGCGCAATTTCATGGTCAAGATCAACGCCAATATGGGCACCTCGGCCGTCACCTCGTCGATGGAGGAAGAAGTCGACAAGCTGGTCTGGGCCATTCGCTGGGGCGCAGACACGGTGATGGACCTGAGCACCGGGCGCAATATCCACAACACCCGAGAATGGATCATCCGCAACAGCCCGGTGCCGATTGGGACGGTCCCGATGTACCAGGCTTTGGAAAAGGTGAATGGCATCGCCGAAGATCTGACATGGGAGGTGTTTCGCGACACATTGATCGAGCAGGCCGAACAGGGTGTCGACTATTTCACCATCCACGCGGGTGTACGCCTGCATATGGTACCGATGACCGTGAACCGGGTGACCGGCATCGTCAGCCGTGGTGGCTCGATCATGGCCAAGTGGTGCCTGCATCACCACAGGGAGTCGTTCCTTTACGAGCACTTCGAAGAGATTTGCGACATCTGCCGCCAATATGACGTGAGCTTCTCGCTGGGCGACGGGCTGCGCCCCGGCTCCATCGCCGATGCCAATGACGAGGCGCAGTTTGCAGAACTGGAGACGCTGGGCGCGCTGACCAAAATCGCCTGGGCCAAAGACTGCCAGGTGATGATCGAGGGGCCGGGCCATGTGGCCATGCACAAAATCAAGGAGAACATGGACAAGCAGTTGGAGTGCTGCCACGAGGCGCCGTTCTATACGCTTGGGCCGCTGACCACGGATATTGCGCCGGGCTATGACCACATCACCAGCGGCATCGGGGCCGCGATGATTGGTTGGTTCGGATGTGCCATGCTTTGTTACGTGACGCCAAAGGAGCATCTGGGCCTGCCCAACCGCGACGACGTCAAGACCGGGGTGATCACCTACAAAATCGCCGCCCATGCTGCGGACCTGGCCAAGGGCCTGCCCGGCGCGCAACGGCGCGATGATGCGCTTTCCCGCGCGCGGTTCGAATTCCGCTGGGAAGACCAGTTCAACCTGTCGCTTGATCCTGACACCGCACGGGATTTCCACGACCAGACCCTGCCAAAACAGGCCCATAAGGTGGCGCATTTCTGCTCTATGTGCGGGCCGAAATTCTGCTCAATGCGGATCAGCCACGACATCCGCGCCGAAGCCCAGAAAGAAGGCATGGAAGCGATGGCTGAGAAGTATCGCGATGGGGGCGATCTCTATGTTCCGGTGACGGGGGCCGACGAATGATCACCATCGCGGGGGCCGGTCTGGCCGGCCTCGCCTCGGCACTTGAGCTTGCCCGTCGCGGGGCGGCGGTTCGCGTGTACGAAGCCTGCCCCGAGATCGGGGTTGGCAGCGTCGCCCGGTTTGCCGGTGGCATGCTTGCACCATGGTGCGAAGGCGAAAGCGCGGAGGAGGAGGTGATCACCCTCGGAGCCGATGCAGCGAATTGGTGGGCCGAGATCACGCCCGTCACCCGTCGCGGTACCCTGGTCATCGCGCCGCCCCGCGACCGGGCCGAGCTGGCCCGCTTCGGTCGACGCTGCTCCGGGTTTCGCGAACTGGCCGGGGACGAGATCGGCGCGCTGGAACCGGCCTTGGCGGGCCGGTTTTCGCTAGGGTTGTTTTTCGAGCGTGAAGCCCATTTGAACCCGCGCCGTGCCCTGAAGGATCTGGCCAGGGCGGCGCGAGTTCTGGGCGTTGAAATCATCATTGGAACCAAAGCACCGGAACATGTCGATCTGGACTGCACAGGCATTCAGGCGCCGCTGCCCGATCTGCGACCGGTGCGTGGGGAGATGGCGATACTGCATTGCCCGGAAATCACAATCAGCCGAACCATCCGTCTGCTGCACCCCCGCATTCCGCTCTACCTCGTGCCGCGTGGGGACGGCCTCTTCATGATCGGTGCAACGATGATTGAAAACTCGTCCGACCGCCCGGTCACCCTGCGCTCGCTTTCCGAGTTGCTCGGAGCGGCCTTTGCTATCCACCCCGGCTTCGCCGAGGCCAGCGTCAACGAGACCGGCAGCGGCCTGCGCCCGGCCTTTCCCGACAACCTTCCCCGCCTGGTTCGGCGTGGGAACATTCTGCACCTGAACGGTCTTTACCGCCACGGCTTCCTTCTGGCCCCGGCCATGGCAGCGCGGGTGGCCCGACATCTCATTCCGGAGACGACATATGCACATCACAGTGAATGCCAGCGCGCATGATATTTCCACCGAAACGCTGGACGCGGCCCTTGTCGAGCTTGGCTTTACCAGCCCCGCCATCGCCACGGCCGTGAATGGCCAGTTCGTGCCAGCCTCTGCCCGTGGCGCAACCATATTGAATTCCGGCGACCGGCTGGAAGTTCTGGCCCCGATGCAGGGAGGGTGACATGCGGATCTATGATGCCGACATTTCGGTGCCCATGTTTCTGGGCACGGCGCAATACCCGTCGCCTGCGATTCTGCAACAAGCGATCCGCGCCAGCGGTTGCGAGGTTGTCACTGTCAGCCTGCGGCGCGAAACAGCGGGTGGGACAGGTGCAGGGTTCTGGGACATGCTGCGCGCAACCGGTGCCCGCATCCTGCCGAACACTGCCGGGTGCCATTCGGTGCAGGAGGCCGTGACCACGGCACAGATGGCCCGAGAGATATTCGCCACCGAATGGATCAAGCTGGAGGTGATCGGCCACGCGGATAACCTCCAGCCGGATGTCTTTGCGCTAGTCGAGGCCGCGCGCATTCTGACAGCGGATGGCTTCAAGGTTTTTCCCTATATGACGGATGACCTGATTGTGGGTGAAAAGCTGCTCGAGGCGGGATGCAAGGTCCTGATGCCTTGGGGGGCGCCTATCGGGTCGGGTCAGGGGTTGCGCGTACCGGATGCCCTGCGGGCGATGCGGGCGCATTTTGCGGATGTTCCCCTGATTGTCGATGCCGGGATCGGACGGCCCTCTGATGCGGTACAGGCCATGGAACTGGGGATGGATGCGATCCTGCTCAATACCGCCGTGGCCAAGGCGGGCGATCCCGTCGGCATGGCGCGCGCCATGGCTCTGGCGGTCGAGGCCGGGCGCGCGGGTTTTGCCGCCGAGCCGATTGACCGCCGGGATGTGGCAGTGCCTTCCACCCCCGTACTTGGCCTTGCGGAGTTGATGTGATGGAACGGTTCTATCTGATCACCGGCCATGTGGGGCGGCTGGAACTGCTGGTGCCTCACGGCGTGAAGCTTGTGCAATTGCGCATCAAGGATATGCCAGAGCCTGAAATCCGCCGCCAGATTGCCCGCGCCCGCGACATCTGTGCCGTCCACCGCGCCCAACTGGTGGTGAATGATTACTGGCAGGTGGCACTGGATCTCAATTGCAGCTTTGTCCATCTGGGGCAGGAGGACATGGACACCGCCGATTTCCCCGCCCTGCGCCGGGCGGGCGTGCGCATCGGACTGTCCACCCATGACGAAGCAGAACTAGACCGCGCCTTGTCCTTCGATCCGGCCTATGTGGCGCTTGGCCCGGTCTATCCGACCTTATTGAAAAGGATGAAATGGGGACCGCAAGGGCTCGACAATGTGCGCCGCTGGAAGGCAATGGCCGGAACCACCCCGCTGGTCGCAATTGGCGGGCTGACCCCGGAACGTGCACCCGGCGTTTTTGCCGCCGGTGCGGACAGTGTCGCGGTGGTGACAGATATTCGGCATGCCCCCGACCCCGAAGCCCGCACGCGGGAATGGTTGCGGGTGTGCGGTGCATGAACCGATATGCCCGCCAGATGCAGTTGCCCGAAATCGGTGAGGCCGGTCAGTCCAGATTGCGCAGGGCGCATGTCGCGGTGGTGGGTGCTGGCGGGTTAGGCAGCCCAGTCCTGCAATATCTCGCCGGTGCCGGCATCGGGAAAATCTCGATCTTCGACCCCGATGAGGTTGCGGAAAACAACCTGCACCGCCAGCCCATCTATGGCATGGCGGATATCGGCAGACCCAAGGCAGTGGCGGCGCGCGACGCTCTGCGCACGCTCAATTCGCAGGTGAACGTTTCGGCAAATGTAGAAGCGCTCGGCCCCAGCTTGGCCCCCGAGGTGGCAGCGCAGGCGGACCTGGTGATCGACGCGGCGGACAGTTTCGCAGCTTCCTACATCCTGTCAGATGCCTGCCTGGCCAAAGGCACACCGCTTGTTTCGGCAAGCGTTCTGGGCCAGACCGGCTATGTCGGTGGGTTTTGCGGCGCCGCGCCATCCCTACGAGCGGTATTCCCGGAATTGCCGACAACAGGAGCAACCTGCGCAACTGCGGGTGTGTTGGGGCCGGTGGTTGGCGTCATCGGCGCATTGCAGGCGCAGATCGCTCTCAGGGTCCTTCTTGGCGTGCCGCCTGCGTTGGGGCAGATGATCACCGCCGACCTTTCTGCGCTGCACTTTGGCGGGTTCAGCTTTCTGGGCTGCCCTGAGCCCGATAACGTGATCCCCTTCATCGCGAAACCGATGCTGCAAGGCTCTGACCTGATCGTCGAACTGAGGAGCCGGCAAGACGCCCCGGAAATGATCTGCCCGCAAGCCGAGCGCTTATCCGAAGACGCGTTGCGCGCGCGTGTTCCGTGTCCGGGTCAAAGGGTCGTCTTGTGCTGCCAAAGCGGATTGCGGGCGTGGCGGGCGGCAAAAAGCCTGCAGGCGCAGGGTGAAACCAACCTTGCCTTGCTGGCGGCGAAGGCCAGTACATGAAGCCGGTCATGATCATCGGCGGCACCGACAGCAGCGGCGGCGCAGGCCTGACCCGCGACGCCTTTGTGGCCCAAAGGTTTGGGTGTCAGGTTCTTCCCATCGTCACGGCCGTCACCGCGCAGTCGAATGATATGGTGTTCGATACACGGCTCATGCCTACGGAACTGATCATCAGTCAGATCGAAGCCGCATTGGCCACGACGAACCCTGCTGCCATCAAGATCGGTATGCTTGGCAACGAAGAAACCGCTGATACGGTCAGCCACGCCATCCGCGGGCAATCTTGTCCTCTTGTCCTTGACCCGGTCCTGAAATCAAGCTCTGGGCGGCAGCTCATGTCGGGGCAATTTCCGGGATCGTTGCTCTCTCGGGCTCATCTCGTCACACCGAACCTCCTCGAAGCGGCGGCTCTTTCGGGCCAACCGTTGGCTGAGACCGACACCCAGATCGCGATCCAGGCGGAATGGTTTTTGTCCCACGGGGCTCAGGCTGTCTTGATTAAAGGAGGCCATGGATCAGGCGACACCTCAGCCGATCATCTGTTCGCGGTGTCAGAGCAGCACATCCTGACCGCACCGAGGCTTGAAGCAACAACAATGCGCGGCACAGGCTGCGCCCTGGCCACAGCGATCGCCTGCGGCCTTGCCCAGGGGAACGGTCTTCATTTGGCCTGCAAGGTGGCAAAAACCTTCGTGCATGACTGCCTCCGCAAGGCCGGAAATCTCTGACATCAGCAATGCTGGTTTTCGCCGAACCTGACATTCAGCCCTGACGCAGCATCAGTGGTTCTGGGCTCTCCCGACGCCTTCGCTGCGATTCAATTGAATGGCGGCTTTGTGAGGCTCATTGCCTTTTGCGCCGATGTCGCGGCTGAAGGTCGAAGTTGCCTGACGTGCAAAACTTGATGGGGATGGCGGACAGACAGACCGCCATCTTTCTGAACCGATAGGTTGCTGTTAGTCGCATAAGTAGCTGATATTGAGAGATACATCACAACCCATTTCTTAGTCCGTTGCATTCTGTCGCACTGCGTGTCAGCATTTTAGGCGGGTATGTAGTGGGGTATGACTATGCCACGTAAAGCGAAAGAACTCTCGGCGCTAGAAATCAAAAGGTTGAAGCATCCGGGCACCGGCCGCAACGTGACCTTCTCTGTCGGTGGAATCTCGGGGCTTCTTTTGCAGATCACTCCGAATGGAGGTCGAAGTTGGCTCTTACGCGTCGCGATAGCAGGCAAGCGTCGTGAGATCGGTCTTGGTGGCTTTCCCGACGTGCCTTTGTCTCAGGCCCGGGACCGTGCACGGGAGCTCAAGGACCAAATCCGGCGAGGTATAGATCCTGTCGAGGAGCGGCGGCGCCTACTGGCAGATTTGGCAATCCAGCGACGCAGGGGGATGACATTTTCTGACGCGAGCGATCAGTGTCTCGCCGCCAGGCTAGATGGATTCCAGAATTCCAAGCACCGGCAGCAGTGGAAGAATACGCTGCAGACATATGCCATGCCTGTTCTCGGCAAACTGCTGGTTGATGAGATCACCGTCCAAGATGTGCTGCAGGTTCTCGAACCAATCTGGCGAACCAAAACTACGACGGCCTCACGCGTGCGGGGGCGCATTGAAACTGTTTTGGCTTGGGCGACAGTCGCTGGGCATCGGGATGGAGATAATCCTGCTCGCTGGGCCGGCAATCTGAAGGAACTCCTGCCACCAGCAACCAAAATTGCAGTACAGGGGCATCACCCTGCGTTGCAGATTGACGATGCTCCAAGGTGGTTCTCGGCCTTGCGAAAGAGGAAAGGTGTGGGTGCGCGAGCTGTGGAGTTCGCGGCCATCACGGCGGCTAGATCTAAAGAAATCCGGGGGGCGAGATGGGAAGAGGTGGATCTCGTGAACGGCATATGGACGATCCCCGCTTCGCGCATGAAGATGGACCGCGAACACCGGGTGCCGTTGTCGCGGGATGCGGTGACTCTCCTCGAGGCGTTGCCGCGTTTTCACGATAACTCGCTTGTCTTCCCCTCATCGCGCGGCGGGGAGATGTCCGACATGACCTTGAGCGCGACGATGAAACGCATGCATGAAACTGACATCGGAAATGGGGGGTCTGGCTTTCTGGATCGTGTTAGCAAGCGCCCGGCGGTGCCACACGGCCTTAGGAGCACGTTCCGCGACTGGGTGGCCGAGCGTACCCATTTTGCAGGCGACATGGCGGAAATTGCGCTCGCGCATAAGCTCGCGAACGCGGTGGAAGCGTCCTATCGACGAGGAGACATGATCGAAAAACGGCGCCGGATGATGGCGTCATGGGCGGAATTTCTGTCGGGGGACGCGATCGCGAATAGCAAGGTGGTCCAGTATGGCTCGTGATGGGGAAGTCGAAGCTGATCGGCAAGCCTACGATCCAGGGCTGGCATTCTCCATTGACGATGCCAGAGCGATCCTAAATCAACTTTCCAAATCTGGAGCTACGCTGCCTACCCGGTTCGTTCGACCGGAAGGCCTTTCTGCCGACCGTTGCGATGACCCAGTTCCCTTGACACTGTTTCCGCTAATAAACGCGTGGTCAGCCGCCAGCCGTGAGTTTCAAGATGCTCTGAACACAGCCGCGTCAGGCGCTAAACTTTTTGGCGAACTGAGTTCTCCCCGAGGCAAGCGCGAAAGGGAACTGAAGGGCTTGCGAAATGCCACATGGCAGATCCTAAATCGACTTAGAGAACCGCCACCTGACATGATCGGCAACGTATCAAAATTTGATCCTGTTCTGCGTGACGCATTGTCCGAACGGCTGGGCCCCTTTCCAGAGGCAGAAGCGATCATCGATGTGATTTCCCAAGTCGAAAGACTGCATAGGGCCATCAAAGAACTGCAGGAAAATGATGACCATACTCGCATGCGGATGGCCGCCTTGTTGGAGAAAAACTCTCATCCGCAATTTAGGAAGACTGACGACGGCAAGGTACAGCCCTACCGGATCAAGTGCTACACCAGCGTATTCGTTACGGTCCTAAAGCTTGAACCCCGTGATCATTGCAACAAAACGACCGAAAACTACAACGGCGCCTTCCCAGATTTCATCAGGCGCACATTACAAATCGAAACTGGGGCGGACCTAGGAGCTGCAGCTCTTACGAAAGCTTTGCAGCGTTCGCGGGTGTTGGACAACTGATCCACAGGACAAGGTTGGATCATTTCGCAAGTCGTTGTCCCTTGGACTCATCTACACCGGATGACGCATATCTCGCCGCATGGTCACTTATGGAGGCGGGAATGCACGAAAAATACCTAAAAGATGCGCAAGTTGCATCGCGACTTGGAGTTAGCCGCAGCACCCCTTGGCGCTGGCTGAAGAAGCCGTCGATGAGCTTTCCAAAACCAATCCAACTCTCGCCGGGCTGCACCCGATGGAAGCTGTCGGAGCTTGTCGCCTGGGAGGATTCACACAGCATCAAAGATAAGGGCGAATGACTATGGTGAAATATCTTCACAATAGGAACCTTGCCAAAGAGATAGGTGGATCTGACTGCGCTATCACTTGCCGAAATTTGCCAACAAGGCCAATAACCATGACAACAATAATAAGCCATATATTTCAGTGTCTTGAAGCCGATTTCGCACCGGTGAATTGGACTTATCTATCGGATAAATTCCGGATAAGTCGGCGTCAAACCCTGCATAAACATTGGCTAACTATCGTCTATCTGTTGGTCAACTTGCAGATAAATACTAGCTTGCAGACGCAAGTTCTGGCGGTATTTCGAGGTTCGTATCGCCCGTTACTTGTCCCAAACGGCGGTGAAGGCCAGTGAGCGGTGCAGGTTCAGCCCGTAGTCGGACCCACCAACTTGGGGGTAAATTGCGCCGAGTATGCCTTATAGCACCAAGCCAAGTAGGTGACAGCAGGCGAAACAAAGACTGGAACGCTTCTTTCTTGGCCGAAAGTTATGGCGCGGTTTTCATGCATTTTAGGAAAGCCCGATTGCAGCTTTCTCAACAATCGAAATGTCGTAGACTTTTGCCGGCCGGAATGAAAACCAACTCCGTCTGCGATGCCGGAAATCAAAGAGTTGAACAGAGTGTCAAGGTCAAGAGGCACGCGAGACAATTCAAGCAAGTTTGGCGGGATGCCCAGCGGTTCAGATGCAGCAATAAAATAAAACACCCACAGGGAAGAGGTTTCACTCGCCAACTGCCGATGATCCTTGGTCGCAAGTTCACAATTGATCCAGCCATTGAGCTGCAAGTCTTAGCCTGAGCAATGTCCAACTCTCTCTTGAAGCGCGTGTATGAGTTAGACATGGATTGTACCTACAAGCGGCATGTTCTTTCGCGGCTCGCAGATCGAACCAATGACAAAACAGGTGTATGTTGGCCAAGCGTTGGCTCGCTTGCTCGAGATGTATGTTGCTCAACACGAAAGGTCCAGGGAGTGCTTAAGGAGTTGGTCCGCCACGGATTGGTCCAAGTCGAAAGGAACAAAGGCCCTAAAGGATGTAATATTTATCGCCTGACGCTCTCCCCTGCACCCGGTGCGCCCCCGCAGGTCGTGCACCCCTGCACCCTCGGCACCAATGCCTTGCAGGTTAAGGCGCCTACCCCAGCACGGAGTGCGCCCGAACCCAAAAGAAAACAAAAGGACACCCCACACAGAGAAACATCACAGCAGTGCGACGATCTCCTGGTCAGCGCAATACGGGAGGGAAAAGGCTATTTGCTAAAGAGTGTAAGCGCGCACAAAGCCCGCACTTTGATTTCTGAAGGTCGTGTGAGCGAGAACGCATGCAAAAAAGCTGGGTTGCTTTGACCTACGAGGGCCACACAAGACCATCGGGGTCGCTGCCCTTCAGTTGTTCCCGCTCTTGCTTCCTTTCTAAACGCCGTCGAGGGCGCGTGTGATAGAGTTTTTCGTGCCAACGCGGCCAATTCTTAAGCCAGCACAACTCTTCAGTTTGCGGCGCCAAACGCCGCTCCAGCCCCTTGGATGAGTAGCCTTTGTTTCGGCCAGACAGACGGGATCGCTTTCGTTTATAGTGGGCCATGATGCGGCCTTTCATGCAGTTTCTTTACTACATGGCGATCTCCAATTCTGTTCTTTCCAAGCCGTCGTGTGCAGCCGGTTTGGCTACATCGGTGTGAAAAATCATACAAGAGAAAACTTTGTCACCAGCCGCTCACCGACATGGTCGGGTATGGTGTTTGACCGACAACTCCAAGCTCGCAAGCGCTTGACTTAAATGTTCACTTAATGTTCTCTCTGCGGTTTGAAGTAGTGAGTATGCAATGATCCGACGCTCCACCCCACAAAAACGGATTGATGAGTTGGCCTTCCCGGTAAGGGTCAGGTTTGCAGTGCCCGAGTGAGGGTTTGGCATGCGCCTGGACGCAATACATGCATGGCTCAGCGCGGAAGTTGGGATGGGCTTCTACGCAGTCTATTCGTCAAGGGGCCTCTCGACTGATGCGTTGGGGATCTATCTACGAGACATCGACAGTGCTCGGGCGCTCATCATGGCCTTTCCAGACCTGATACTTGCTGACGGGACCGAATGCCGCGCTTATACTTCCCCTGTCCACGACGGTGCGTGGCGCAGTGATGAGTTATTGGGTGTGTGCAATCTTTATTCGATGACGAAGGGCCAGGATGCGATACGTGCGCTGTTCGATGGTCTTGAAGACATAACAGGCAATCTGCCGCCGCTGACAGGGATATACCCGGATTATCAGGCACCGGTCATCAGCAACGGCGACACAGGACCAATCCTATCGCTGATGCGTTGGGGGATGCCGTCGCCTGCTTTTGCGCTAAAGGGCAAGAAGACGGACCGAGGCGTGACAAACATTCGCAACACGAGGGCACCACATTGGCGCAGGTGGTTTGGTGTAAAGCACCGTTGCGTTGTCCCGTTCACATCCTTTTCTGAGCCACACAATCAGACCGGCAAACCTTCAGAGCCCGTGTGGTTTGCTCTGTCCGAAGATCGACCAATCGCGTTCTTTCCCGGCATCTGGACGGAGTGGACATCAGTGCGAAAGTTGAAAGACGGTGAGACAACGGACAATCTGTTTGGGTTTCTGACGACCGAGGCAAATGCGGATGTCGGCGCGATCCATCCGAAGGCGATGCCTGTTGTGCTCACATCCATGGAAGAGGTTGATCTCTGGCTGCGAGCGGGTGCGGATGAAGCGCTGTCGCTACAGAGACCGCTAGCAGATGGACTTCTGCGCATTGTAGAACTCGGCATGCCGCAAGACATCTCTGGGACTTCAATCTAGTGTCCGGTATTTTGGATGCATGCTATTGGCCGGCAGGCGGCAATGCTGCCATGCGCCTTCCGATCCAGACTCTCGCTGCAAACGCGAAAGTGGTTGACTGACGAACTCACATAATGCGGACAAAGCATGGGTAATCGGGCTGGCTGGCCTGATGGATGGGTCGGGTTCTCGATAGAGTTGCAGTGATTTGTGCAACCTGAGGAGATCGAGATGGATTACTATGTGGGTTTGGACGTGTCGCTACGATCTGTGGCCGTTTGCGTGATTGATGCCGACGGCAAGCACGTCTTTGAGCGCGCTATAGCTTGCGAGGTTGAGGATATCGTGGCCTGCCTGCGCGATGTGCCGCAAGGACAGTGTCGGATTGGATTCGAGTCTGGCGCCATGAGCCAGCATCTTTACTCCGGACTTCAGAAAGCAGGGTTCGGTGTGGTCTGTATGGAAGCGCGGCAGGTGAATGCGGCGCTATCGGCCATGCGTAACAAAACCGACAAGACGGACGACCGCGGGATCGCGCAAGTGCTGCGGTCCGGATGGTTCAGCAAGGTCTTCATCAAAAGCCGCGAAGCACATGCTTACCGGGCTCTGCTGAGCAGTCGAAAGGCCGTTCAGAAGAAGTGTATCGATCTGGCCAACGAGGTTCGGGGGCTGTTCAGGGTCTTTGGCTTGCGCCTGCCGTCCCGGGTCGATCAAGGATCTTTCGATGAACTGGTCAAGCCTCTCGTCGACGCTGATCCAGATTTGTCACGGGCCCTGCTACCGCTCTTGGACGCACGCGCGATGCTCTGCAAGACCTATCGTGAGTTGGATAGGCAAGTGAAGCAAGCCGCTAGTCACGATGCGATCTGCCTGCGCTTCATGGCGATCCCCGGCGTGGGGCCGATCGCGGCCCTCACCTTCCGCGCGGCCGTTGATGACCCGTCACGGTTTACCAACTCTCGGACAGTTGCCGCGCACTTCGAACTCACGCCGCGACGATATCAATCTGGCGAGATGGACAACCCCGGTCGCATCTCCAAGGCTGGCGACAGCGATGTGCGCGCCACGCTCTACGCTGCCGCAAACGTGATGATGATGAGATCTGTGGCCAGTTCAGAGATCAAAAGCTGGGGGCTGCGGCTGATGAGGCGAAAGGGGCGCCGCCGGGCTGTTGTTGCCGTCGCCCGCAAACTGGCCGTCATCATGCACCGCATGTGGGCTGACAATACCGAGTTTCGTCTCAAACCTTTGGAGGCCACGCTATGATCTGACAACCTTCCAATGCCAACTGACGGGATCGTCCCTCACCGGACGAAGTCCGTGGATGACGCCGAAAAAGCTCACCGCGCAACTTGAAGCGCGAGACAAAGCGGGGCGCTCCACGTCCAATCCGACACATGCATGCAGCGGCCCAACCGAACCGGGTCATCAATGACTGCGAAGAGAAGTGTGACCCGGTTGAAGGACCATGATCCCAAAGCACGGAAACAAAACGATGAAATGAACTTGACCCAAACGCCCGATTAGAGAAATGAGCTTTCGCTGCGGCTGCGCTAAGGTCAACTTTAGGGAGGTTGGAAAGTCAAGAACTGGCTATTTGCTTTCGACCACACATCGCCACGTAAGTACAAAAAAATGAATGGCAGGGTAATGAACCCAACATGATGCGAACATACATAGGTAGTGTAGAAGAGAAAGCAGAAAGGCAGAATTCGGATGACAGAACTCATGTCGCAGTTTCAAGGTCAACTATCTAAGTTGGTCGCGGCGAATCTTGGTTTGCCTTTGATACTCCATTTTGCGCTTCTCTCAATTGACTCGGACCAAGCTCGTTTGATCATTGCTCTTGCTGGAGCAGCATTTTTGGCCGTTCTGAACCTGATTTTCTATCTGAAGGCACGTAGAGGGTATCGGATTGCATTTGCAGTGGCAGGTGTTGCGAACCTTCTGGCATTGACTTTATTCAGTAATGTTTCGGTGGTCTCTACGATACTGATGCTCGCGTAGCTATAAGCTTGGTATGGTTTTGTCGGCGCCTCGAAAACCGGACATCCGTTCGAAGCGCAGCATCCGTTGAAATGGGCTCGTTGCGGCCATTAGGGAAAGCGCAGCATCGACGGACTGGATTACACAATTTCCGTCGAGGACGGCCCAGAGCTGCCGTCCATTAGGGATGCCTGATGCTGCGGTGCGGCCCGTCGAACCGGCCGTTCGCTGCAAGTGCAAAAAATGAGGATGTTCGAACTCACACAACGCGGACTTTGGTCACCTTTGCGCCATGGCCTCTTTGGACCTTCTATCGGAAAAATATTGGGCGCAGGGCAGCGCGTCGCAAAGAAGTTGCTGTTGCGGTGAAGTTCCCTCAACGGGCGTCTGTTTCGGCGCGGGCGAGTGGCCCGGGTTCCTCGCGGATCGGGATGTGGATGAGTGCTGCCAGCAGTCCAAGAACGACCGCCGCCCACCACATAGGCGTGTAGTCCTGATTGAGGTCGTAGATGCGCCCGCCAAGCCAGGCGCCGAGGAAACTTCCGGTCTGATGGCTGAGGAAGACCAGCCCCGCAAGCGTCGAAAGGAACTTTAGCCCCTGCGTCTGTGCGACAAGCCCGATGGTGAGCGGCACGGTGGCAAGCCAGAGGAGCCCAATGACAGCAGAGAAGACGAGAACAGAGCTCTCTGAAATTGGCAGCAAGATGAAGATCGCAATAACAATGGCGCGGCCCACATAAATCCCGGTCAACACCCACCTTTTTGAGAGGGCCTGACCGGCCCAACCGGCGAAGAATGAGCCCGCGATGTTGAAGAGCCCGATCAATGCCAGCGACCAACCGCCGATCCACGCGGCGAGGCCGAGGTCGATTACATAGGCGGGCAGGTGAGTCTGGATGAAGGCGACATGGAAGCCGCAGACGAAGAACCCGAAGAAGAGGCAAAGATAGCTTCGGTCGGAGAAGGCCGTCGAAAGTGCGTTGCCGAAGTCTTTCGCGGAGGATCCTGAGGCTGTCGGTTTGGACACGCGGGCGATGAAGACGAAACAGGGCAGGATCAGCGCGAAGCTCGCGCCGATCAGCAGGATCGATGGTTGCCAGCCAAACCCTCCGATCATCGCCGTCGCGGCGGGCGCCGAGACGAACATGCCAAGTGACGCGGCCGCCGTGCCAAGCCCCATGATGAAGCTCCGGCGCTCTGCCGAGACGATCTTGCCGAGCGCCCCGATCACGATGGGAAAGGATGCGGCGCCTGTGCCTGCTCCTGTGAGGATGCCGGTGAGAATGAAAAGCGTCGGGTCGGTAACGATGCCTCTGAGAAGAAAACCTATCCCAGCCAGAACGGCGCCCGCGGCCAGAACCCGTGCTGTGCCATAGCGGTCGGCTACAGCCCCTGCGATCGGTTGAGAAATGCCCCAGGTGAGGAGTTGCACGGCGACGGAGAGCGAGAAGACCTCTCGACCCCAGCCCAGATCGGCAGACATTGGCGCCATGAAGATGCCGAATGTCGCCGAAAAGCCAAAGCTCAGAAAGGCAATAACGCATCCAGCAAATATCGCGGCGTTGAGGTGTTTACTCTCTATCGTCATGGATAGGTCTCCCAGCCGGTTGAGGCTGTCACGCCTGCTAAACGAGATCAATGCCTCCGAAGAGCAAAAAAGATTCATTGGAAGGCCAGCCTCGCGGACACAGGGGACAACAGGGATTTGGCGGTGATCCAGCGCTCTCGGCCCTGAGCGGACTCTCGTCGTGACAAGCGATGCCGCAGCGCAGCTTCCCGACAGCGGACGTTGCCGTCGCTGCGATCTCGCCAAACTTTACTCCTCCATCAGATCCTTGATCTCGCCGATGAAGGTCGCGTCGTCCTGTGCCTTGCGCCTGTCCAGTAATTCCACTGCATCCGCTCCTGCACGGTACCGGAGGCGATGACCGGTTTCGTTGGCGGCGTTCCAGATTATCTCAGCAACGGTCTCGGGTGCTGATGGATTGGAGGCCAGTTTGCCGAATACCCGGCCCATGGCTTCGGCCATTGGCACATAGTCCGGCAGATTGTCGTCCGTGGCAAAGTCGAAAGAGCTGCCACCGAAATTGGTCTTGATCATTCCTGGCTCGACGATGCGGACGTGGATGCCAAGCGGTTCAAGCTCGTAATGGAGCGCTTCGGAGAGGCCTTCGACCGCGAACTTGGTCCCGTGGTAAAGTGTGCCGAGAGGAAAGGTGATCTGACCGCCGATGGATGAGATATTGATGATCGTGCCTGCCCGGTTTTCCCGCATATGCGGCAGCACGGCCTTTGTGACCTCCATCAGACCGATGACATTAGTATCGAATTGCCTTCGGATGCGCTCCATCGAGAACGCTTCCAGTGCGCCATAGGCACCATAGCCTGCGTTGTTCAGCAGAACATCGATCTTGCCGAACCGGTCGATACCGGTGGCAACGGCTTCGGCGATTGAGCCGGGATCGGTGACATCGAGACGCGCCACGTCTACGTTGTCCAGTTCAGCCAGGTCGCCCGTGCTGTCGGGGTTTCGCATGGTCGCGACGACGTTCCATCCGTTGGCTTGGAAATGTTTGGCGGTGGCCTCGCCTATGCCTGAAGAAGCGCCAGTGATCAGAATGGTTTTCATGGGTTATCTCCTTCAGGCGTTGAGTTTCAGCATGTCTTCGATACCAAAGCTGGTCATGACGTTGCG
This sequence comes from uncultured Paracoccaceae bacterium, assembly GCA_947500055.1. Taxonomy (GTDB): domain Bacteria; phylum Pseudomonadota; class Alphaproteobacteria; order Rhodobacterales; family Rhodobacteraceae; genus Yoonia. The sequence goes on along the minus strand of CANMQO010000001.1, from coordinate 628,031 downwards.
CGTCACATCGTGCAGTACGTCGTTGTACCGCTTGATCTGCGGGCCGACGCCCACATGATCCACAACTGTACGGAACGGCTTTTGCCCGAAGGGCTTATCCAGAAGAGCCACAACCGCTTCAGCAATTCGGTCGGGGCGTTGATCAGGTGTCGCCTCTAGCATCTGGGCCAAACCGGCGGCAGACATTGCGGGTACAACTGCAAACTCCCCATATTGTGCTTCGCGGTCCGGGTCTTTGGGCGCAACCATGCCATCGAAGAAGGCCGTCGGCATGGCGCCGGGTTCGATGATACAGGACTCGATCTCGAAGCCTGACAACTCGGTGCGATAGCATTCGACAATTGCTTCCAGCGCCCATTTTGAGGCCGAGTAGGTCCCGTAGAACGGCGTTGCGATCCGGCCGATCAGGCTGGATGTATAGAGGATCGTCCCCCGCCCCTGCGCCCGCATATGGGGCAGCGCCGCACGCATGACGCGCTGGACGCCCATGAGGTTGACGTCGAAAACGCGCGCCATATCCTCAGGCGACATTAACTCCTGAATACCGTAGGAACCGATCCCGGCATTGTTGAACAGGACGTCGAGGCCGCCGAGATGAGTGATGGCTTCTGTGATGCCACGCTCGGTGCTGGCCGTATTGGTTACATCCATTTCGACGATGGACGCCCCGGCCGCCTCAAGCTCCGCAACTGTCTCGGCGCTCTTTCCCTCGCGACTGCGAACGCTCCCTGCGACTTGGTAGCCTTTTTCAAGTAGTGCGAGCGCCGTCGGCTTCCCAAACCCGCCCGCGATGCCGGTGATCATGACCTTTTGCATGTCGGTCTCCCTTACTGTGTCTTGATCACGTTAGCCGCATCAGGCGCTTCATTCTTTTCCGATTGGCCAGAATACTTGCCTAATCCTCCAGAACTGCCGATTTCCATTATACCGTGGTGTGAGGTAATGCTATCGATAGACGTCCTTTGGGAGGCCACCACCATGAAGTGCGACGATCTGTTACCACACATCACAGCGCTGCTCGATCAAGCAGCCGTCGCGGAAGGCGCATGTCATCATGCGCAGAGCGGCACCCACCTGCTCCGCCATCACGCAACGACCGACCTGGATGCGACTGTCTATCGACCGCTACTTTGTCTGATCCTGCAAGGTGCAAAGCAGGTGGGGTCCAGCACCCGGACACTAAAAGTAAGCGCCGGACAATCTCTTATCGTAAGTCACACCCTGCCGGTCATTTCGCGGATCACAGAAGCATCACAAGAGAACCCCTACACGGCTTTGGTCTTTCCACTTGATCTCGACCTTCTCAGGTCATTGGCGTCCGCGGTGCCACCCGCGTTGAAAGCGCCGCCTTCCGATCCATTTTCGATCTGCTTGTGTGACACCGATCCGGGTCTGACGGACGCACTTCACCGCTATTTCCTTCAATGCGAGGAAGAGGAGACGAGGCAACTTTTGGCACCCATCACGTCCCGTGAGATCCACGCAAGGCTCCTGATCGGACTACACGCGCCAGTCCTTCAAAGACTTCTCTGGCACGAAAGCACGGCCAGCCGCATTTTCCTTGCGACGCGGGAAATACAGGCAAACTTGTCAGAAACCATCGCCGTTGGGGATCTCGCTGCGCGGATCGGGATGAGCAATTCCGCGTTCTTCGAGCAGTTCAAAGCCGTGACCGGTACATCGCCGCTTCAGTACCAGAAAGACCTGCGCTTGTTGAAGGCCAGATACGACCTGCGGACAAGCCGTACCAAGATTTCCGAAGTTGCATTCTCTGTAGGCTACGAAAGCTCTGCACAGTTCTCGCGAGAATACTCGCGCAAGTTCGGTAGAGCGCCTAGGCAGGACCGTGAGCTGGAGCCCGCCGACTGAGGCTACTGTAGGGACGGCCCATTGCTGCCATTCATCTACATCTCAGCTTGCTGCAGTGCAGCCTGCTAGAGCGGACTTTCGCCTCAACTGAAAAAAATGGGTAGGCGAGTTTGTGCACCTTGTGGCAAACTCGCCTCTCGTTTCAATTGTATCAATATTGCACCCGCGATATTGCACTCAGAGCTTTGGTCAGTCGGGATTTTTGCGATGAAGTCGCCGAACGGCACTGTGAGCCAGGGTCAGGCCCAAAAGCAAAGAGATGACGATTTCATTTCCTTCTCGAAAGGAAAGCCATGAATCTTTGATATACAAGATTTTTGATTTTTGGGCGAAAACCGCCAGACTACCTACTTTCAGAGCAAACAGGGGCAACTCGAACGGCTGGCTTGGTGTCCAACGTCATTTCGGACGGTTCATTGAAGTATCCGAGCCGTGTCTTTAGCTGCGGCCATAGTCGTCATCATACCGAAGGATGTCGTCTTCGCCGAAATAGGCACCTGTTTGCACTTCGATCAAGCGCATCGGCACTTTACCGGGATTTTCAAGCCGGTGCACTTCTCCGACGGCGATGTAGATTGCCTCATTTTCTGTGAGCAATTTGGAACTGCTTCCTTTCGTGACGATCGCGCTTCCTTCGACGACGATCCAATGTTCCGAGCGGTGATAATGGCTTTGCAGTGATAGCTTCCCACCGGGTATGACAACGATTGATTTGACCTGAAAGCGCGGTCCAATAGCAAGTTGTTCATAGTGGCCCCAGGGGCGGATATTTTCAGGTTGATCGCAAGTTTGATTGGTCAATGTCGCGACAACGGCCGCGGTTTCGACGCGATCTGCAGGCTTAAGGACGCTGTGTTTCATGAGGTATCCTTTCTGAAAGGGTTGAGATGAGAGGTTGTCCAAAGTTGGAAGACAAGGGCAATAGTGATGCCGATTTGGCAAAAGAGTTTCGCTGAAAGCAATGCTGCCAGATCGCCCGTCGATGTTGATGCCACAACGACCATGAGCCCGATTTGAAGGGTTGATCCGGCAACAACAGTTACCACACCCGACCGCCGGCCTTGCGCCATCAGGAACGTCGCTATCAGATAGTTGATCGTGAAAAAGACCGCCGCCGCTGCCGCCCAGACAAGCAGGCCTGAAGCGGCGACATACTCTGGTCCAACCAATGCTATCAGAAGGAACTCAGGGCAGAAGATGCTCAGAGATAGCACCGCATAAGACACGCAAGCCAGCAGAACTGCGATCATGCAAACGCTTGAACGATACGACCGCCCTTCGCGGATAGCGACCACGACTGATGGCAAGAGGACGCTTGCCAATGCGAAGCAAGCAAAGAACTGAATGCGTTGGAAAAGCGACAGCGCGGCGACGTAGCCCGTTTCAGTATCGCTCAGATAACGGGTGGCCAGGAAAATATCGCCATCAAGTGCCGCGACCTGCGCGATTTGCAACATAGCAAATGGGAGTGCGGCAAGGCCAAGGGTGGCCGCAAGGGGGCGCGCTTGGACTTTTGGCATCTGCGGCGCGGGCAAAACATCGATCAGGACGACCCAACCAGCGATGATCGACACCCCAATGGCGGCCACGACGCCTTCGATCCCGAACCCGATCTGCCAAACCAGAATGCCAAACCCGAGGCGCACGGCCATTTCGACATTTGCAGACAGCACGATTTTTGCGCTGTCCATACGGCCAAGCGCGACGCCGCGCAGGATGTTGAGCGGTGCGCAAAAAGGCACGGACCCAAGCAGGATAAACAGCAGATAGGGTGATCCAAGATCAAGGCGCGTACCAACCGAACCGACATAAAGCATGACCGCGATAACCGGCAGTGCGAGCCAGAGCGCTCCGAAGCAGATCCCATTGATACGCGCCAAGGCTTGCTCGGTTTGGCCTGCGTCCTTGGCATCCAGCGCCGCCACCTGCTGGCTGACCGCAGAGCTGAGCGCGCCAAGAACCCCGAGCAAGGCAAGCTTGATTGTGAGCACGACCGCGAGATCGCCGAACAATTCAGGCCCCATCCAACGGCTAAAGATCATGTTGAAGACAAGATTTCCGACGTTCACAAAGTTCGACGAAACAAAGATGATAAGGGCCGGACTTACGCAAAGTGCGATGAGGCTGGCGATTTTCGTCTCTTTGTTAGCTGAAAGAATCATCGCCCTAGGCCACCTTCGCCATTTTGCGCATGGCCGGATCAGATCGCCGTGTTGCAAAGCGCTGCCCAATCAGACACAGCATCTGCAAACCACTGCGCACAATGGCGCGACCAGAGACCTTTGACCCTGCGACCTCGTGCCATTCGGCAAGTGGCACCTCGTAAAAGCAATGCGCCGGTTGCACCGTCTTCGCGGCGATACGCGTGAACAATTCGACGTCGAACAACCAGCCGGCGGTGAAAGGCTGCGCAAGTGCTGCATTCAAAGCCGGCGTGTTGCGCAAGAGCTTTGCACCGCACTGCGTATCGCCAATGGGCAGCCCTGTTGCCAATCGCGCGAGCCCTGCGCAAATGCGCGATACAGCGCGGCGTGACACGGTTCTGTTGATGCGATGTCCTAGCAATTGACGACGGGCACCGTAAACAACGGTGACATTGGCGTAGCGGTTCAGAACCACTTCGAAATCAGCGATGGCATCCAGCGGCGTCGCCAAGTCAGCATCCCAGTATCCAACCAAAGCGGCACCGATGCGACAGGCATGCTGCAAACCCGCGCGCACAGCCTCTGCCTTGCCAGAGTTCTGGCGCAGGTTCACCACGTCAATCTGGCGTGGGTTGGCCAATTGCAGATTTAGAAGAATACGCAGTGTCGCATCGGTGCTGCCATCGTTGACGAAGACGAAAGACAGGTTGGGATTGGCACCCAATGCCTTGAGGAAAACGTCTTCGTTCAAGCGGTCTGCTTCGTTGTAGCAAGGGACAACAATCATCGTCTCTGGCGCATCTGGTGTGATCAGATGGGCGTTGGCAAGATCGGCTTCATTCAGGTTCATAATTGTCATAGCAGCACTCGTTATTTCGATATGCTTGGTATGACTGATAAGCGTGGGGTACGTCTCGGGACCCAAAGAATAGTTCGTGTTTACATAAGATTAGCGGAAAATTCGAAAGGTTACCCATGCGCTCTTTTGAGAAATCTGGCGGCGCAAACGGAAAGCGGCGCGCCTCGAATGAGACGCGCCGCTATGCCTTTGGATAGGTGCAATACTAGGCCGCCAATTGCTCGCTTTCAGAAGACGTTGACTGCCGTGTTAGATTTGAACTTTGGGCAATCTTGTCCACATGAAAATCCACGACTTTCGCGAACGGAAAGCCCATTGAAGCAGCCCGATTGTCATCAGCAATGGCCTGTGATCCCGTGATATCAGCAAGGGTCTTTTGCATCTGTCGCGCCATGTCGCCTGCATCAAGTGCAGCGTAGTTCACACCGCTGATGCCTTCGTCTTCGCAGACATCCACGAAGTCGCCAATGCGTGGGAAAACCGGGACAGCGCCATAGCTTGCAGTTTGATGCAAAACCCCGGAACTGCCGGTTGTCGCGCTGTAATCAAAGACGCTCAGCAGCGCATCACCGAAGAAATCCGGAATGGCATGCTCTGCGACATATCCCGCAAATTCCACTCCAGCATCGTCTGCCCGGTCTTGCGCAAGCGCTTCAAGATAGCCCGGTGTGTTCGGGTGATCAGATCCACCGATGACTAGTTTTAGGTCCGCGTTTCCCGGTGTTTTGCGCAAGGCATCAAACGCCCCGAGCAGCGTTTCAAGCCGCTTATAGGTGCCGAACTTGCCCATCGTCACGATCCGGCGGGGCCGGTCTGCCAAGGGCCGCACGTCGCTGACTTTGGTGTCAAAGGTGCCATGTGGGACCAGATGAACTGACGCGCGTGGATGCTGTGCTTGCAAGCTTTCGGAGTAGCTTCGCAGCGTCACTGTTAGGTAATTGGCCGACACCAGTGCGCGTGCAATCATCCGTCCCCCAAGCTGAACGATCGTTTGCCGCAAGCGTTGCCCCTTCAGGACAGTTTGTTCCAGATCCACGCCATCAACCATATTATGTGCGATGACACCGCTTGGCGTTCCGGCCAAACGCGCACCAACTGGGCCCAATAGACCAAGTGCCGCGGTAACTTCCCGGTCTCCGAATGTCGCCATTTGCAGGTTCCAGATCGCACCATCTGCTTTGGTTTGTCGCAAAGTGCGGATCAGTTTTGGCAGCGTTGATAACTTGTTGAACGACCAGCAGCGCTTGACCGTGATCTTTGGGCCAAGATCCAGTTCAGGCAGGTCGCTGGGCAATGCGTCTGCGAACACTGTCACTTCTGCAACGTCATCGCGTGCGGCAAGACCGATTGCCAAGTGAAGACCGTATTCATTCAGGCTTTGTTTGCCGGGTGGGAATGCAGAAACGAGGGCGATGCGAAGGGGACGTGTCATATCTATTCCTAACGTGTGGGGCTTTGGATCAGGCTTACGCAAGTTCGCACCTTTGGTGGAACGACACTACGCATAGTTTTGCGCCTCATTGGGCCATCCGGATATACCATAGGATAGGTTTCGTTACTGGGATAGAAGCCGATCAAAGGCTTGGCTGACCACTTTCGCCGCGGGCTTTGCCACACCCTCTGACGTGAACAAACCAAAACGTTCTTGCAGGTTTTGCACCCAAGCCGACCCCCCAACAGCCGACGCATCGACAGCCGGGAAATCATAGAGCGTCCACACAAATATCCCGTCGGCCGCGGCAAGTGCATCCAGGCGCTTACCTAAGTCATCGGCCTGTCCATCTGGTGATCCAGGATATCCAAGGCTGATTTCATAGGAAGACACCCCGATTTCCGTGATCATAACGGGACGGTCCGTTGCAGATTGAACTGCAGACAGGCGCGCAGAAGCCGTGCCAATCTCACCGTAGTCGTGATAAGTGACCACATCCAACATATTCTCCAGTGCGAGCGCCGCATCTGACGAGGACCACCCAATCGTCAACGGCAGATCTGGAGCCTCCATCCGCATGAGTATGATCATAGTCTGAAGCCAAGCGAGTATTTCAGGGCGTCCATGCGCAGCGAAGTCCAGGTCTGGCTCATTCTTGATATCCACCATGACAACAGCGGGTGATGCGGCAAAGACCGGGAGAACAGCCCGAAGTGTCGCCAAATCTTGCCCCCAGACCGTAGGGTCGAAGGAGTATTTGAGATCAAACAGTGTCGGAACGACCTTCAAGCCAGCCTCTTCGGCAAGAAACAGAAATGTCGTCAGTCGGTTCAATGCATCTTCCTGGGTGTCAGCGTCTGCAAAATACTCGGTGGTCAGAAAGAAACGTACCGTGGTTGCACCAAGATCGCTTATCCGCGCGAAGTCTTGGGCGATGATGTTTTCGTCAAAGGCGGGCCAGAACTTTTGCCAAGGGGTGGCCGCAGGGTAGTAATTGATCCCCGCCATCGGCGCGCCACCCCATCCAATGGGCGACGCGTCCATTTCTTTGGCCGCATAGCGTTCATGAGAATAAACGCGCCACCCATTTGTTTCATTCATCAACGTGGACTTGGCTTGGTCCATGACCAATTCGAAATAGGCCAGGTTATCGCCCGCCACCAAATAGCGCGCCACAAGCATCTCAACATCGGCCTGAAAGACAGACCCATCCAAATGGTAAAACTGCGGCCGCGCGTTCTGAGCCAAAACAACCATCTGCCCGCCAAGGCTCGCGTCTTCCACCGAACGTTCTGCGCGGTCCTGCGCTACGCCGCTGAAACTGTCGCGCAAGATGCTTGCGTCGCCGGTGTTCTGGGCCAAAGTCAGGGCGTACCATGCTTCCGTCATAGCCTGTCCAATCATGCCCGCATCACCGGGGGTGAAGGAGCGCACCAACGGGGTTTCCGGATCGCCCCATGTGACGTGATTGGGCCGCTCGCTTAAGGCATCCAGCGCGTCGGCGATGTATTGATGGGTCACAGTCCTTGCTCTGGCCTTTGTCAAAGCGGCAGAGGCGCCCCAAAGGATGCCACCAATGCAAACGCAAAAGAGCGCGATAAATGCAAGAATCCGTGTCATTCCGCCCCTCTCACCGTCAAGTTTTCGGGCTGAGCTGCCACATCTACGCGGCGTTCTACAGAGTTTGCACCAACTTGGAGCGCCACGTCAAAAGGCGCGCTATCAGGCGCCACTGACAGCAGGAATGACACATAGCCGTCAAGCACCCAACCTGCGACGGTTTGCCGGGTGCGATCACGCGCGACGATGTCCACTGCGACAGACGTACCGTCTGGTACAAGATAGCCCGCGTCTGTTTCCATCGGGCCTATTCGAAGATGGACGGCATTGATCGAAGGCTCTGCCCAGATCGCGAAGGCACCAGCATCCGTCAGCACCATATCTTGGATCGCAAAGCGCAAGCCCTCAGCACGCGTTCCGGCCAATGCAACGCTTCCGAATACATCGCCCGAAAGGTCGCGGGTCAACAAGTTGCTTTGCGCGGCTCCATCGCGCACGACTGTGGGCAAAAGCGTCGTCAGCCCGTTCCCATCTTCCAGAATGGTCACAAGGCCGACGCCATCGTCGACGATGTTTCCATAGCTATCAAGCAGCACATCAGTCGAGATTTGTGCAAAGGTTTCCGGCAGAACCGCGTTATTGTCCGCTGCAAACTTGGGCTGCACGGTCGCCAAATGCGCGGTCACCCGGTAATCGGCGCGGCTTGATTGTACGCCGCCCACATCCGCACCCGCGAGGAAGACACCCGAACGCGGCGGTGGCGTGAAAAGCAGGTCAGCAATGCCATCCTGCGATGTGATATTGGATTCTTCGCCTGTCCCCAGAACAAACTCGGTTGGCACGTCATCGACCATATTTCCAAAGACATCCAAACCGATCGCGACAGCGTGGCCCGGTTCAATTCCGGCGACGATACTCTTAGGCCCAACAAAGAGGATTGCTGCATCAACCGCCTTCGGTTTTTGCGTCATCGCTCCGCCGGTCGATGTGGTGCGCAGCCCGGCCCAGTTGGCGCGCTCTCCCAAATCGGCGGTCGGCACGACGCCAAAAGCATCGGTCGTGACCTCTTGAGCAGCAGTGCCACTCGCCAGCACAATCAACGTAATCACAAGCCTCATCATACCATCATTCCAACGGGTCATGGGTCATGGTTGAAACATGCAAGCGGATGGCGGTGTATCCGGCAACATGATCCAGCGGGATTGTCCCAACCCGGTGCGACGGCAGCACCGTATCAGCCTGCTGCGTACTGCCGTTGACGATGATCGTGTCGGGACTGACCTCTGCCACGACCTGCAATGCGTCGCGCGCCGGGAAGGTCATGCGCAGCCCGGCGCTTTGGCCGGGATACATGTTGGTTTCAACAAATCCGGCCTGCGACCAAATCGGCAGGCCAGCGTCATCATAGAGCACAGCAACTACCCGCACGATAGTAGCGCTTTCGACGCCGTTGTTGACGGCGGTCGCGGTCAGGACTGGCCCATCGCCCGTGTCTTCGATGCGCAGACCGTTTAGCGAAATACCTCTGTACAGATCAGTTCCAGCGACCAAAGCGCGGCCCTCGACGAGGGCTTTGGTGGGCGCGGCATCCAGCGTTGGCGGGATCCACATGGTTGGGTCAAACTGGCCCGCGGTTTCGGCATCTTGCAAAGACAACACGTCATCAAAATCAATCCGGTAGCCGCTGATCTCGGCTGGCAAAAGCCGTTGGGCATTGACGACCCCGGCGGCTTGTCTTGTGGCGTTGGCGTCCATTTCAGCAAACAGGCTGACATAAGCAGGATCATTGTCCGCATTCGTGACCTCGCCTACGATGGAATAGCGCCCACCCTGTACAATCAACCGGGAGATACCAAGCGCGATCCGGGGGCGATCAAGCCTATCGCGGTGCAAATCTGTTTCTGACCGGGGCTGGCGACGGCCAACAACATTCCACACGACCGATGTATCGCGTTGCAGGCGCGCGGGTGTTTGTGTTGCCGCAAGCGTCGTTGGAGCGATAAACCATGCCCCATCGCGCGCGACGGTGCGCACCGGGACAACCTCGGTTTGGATATTAAGCGCCGTGAGCCAGTCAAGTTCGACCTCCCAGTCCAGAATAGCAGGCGTTTCATCCAGAAGCGTCAAGCGCGTATCCGTCAGCTTGCCATAGGACGCAATCAGCCCGCCGCGCCAGCGCCAGCCGAACATGACATCTTCGAAAGGCGGACGGGTTTCGGGATCCATCATCGCGTAAGCTTCTTCAAAGCGCCGGAAATCGAGGTGATCGAAATATGTGGCGATTACGTCTTTTGGAGCGGGGGTTTTCGAAAGCTCTTTATTCAACGCAAGTGCGAACCACGTCCCCAAGGCCAGCGTGCTAACCGCCAGCCCGATCACAATGGCCCGCACAATATTGGGGCGAGCGAATGTTTTTTGGGATGCGACCAGTGGGCGCGGCTCCATTTGATATGCACCAAAACCGCGCCCGGTGGCTGTCATCACAAAGATCAGGGCAGCCAGCCCCAAGGCCAAGGGCGGGACAGTCCCCCACATCAATTGCTGTCGCGCTGGCAGGCTCCGCCTTGGCTGAAGTATTGGAAGCGGGGCAACATCTGGTCGTTCCCAGACGGTCACACCGTTCGACAGTTTGTTCAGCCGGGTCCAGCCGCTGAAATGCAGGATCGGGTCATAGAAGGCGTCATTTGCGAAGACAAATTTGAGATGATAGCGATCTGCATTCTCAAGGAACTGCTGCAAAGACCCCAAACCCGGCACACCCAGATACTTCGCATTCTCCAACCGCTCGACCGAAAAGCGGGTCATGTCAGGCAGTCTGCGCGCAGAGTGGTAATTCCCGTCTACAGATTGCGCGGTGGTTTGCGCGGCCAAATAGGCGAACTGATCGCCAAACCCTAAAGTCAGATAACGCCAGCGGTCATGTTCATCTTCGCTAAGGAACTTTGCGATCGGTGCGGGATCAATGAACCGGGGTTGCGTTGGCTGGATGACCGGCAAGATCGTGATGAACACAGCCACCGCTGTCATCGAGGCGAATATGCCGCCCACGATCAACCGGTGCACGCCTTTGCCAAATGCCGCTTTGAGACTTTCGCCAGATCGGCCATGCAGCAGCCCATCAATCAAGTGCCCCACGAACGGCAGGATCAGGATCGTTGCCCAAAACGTGAAACGGTCCAGCGTCAGGATATCAAACGCTCCGCCCAAAATGGCGCGCGGAATTGGGGTGGTGCCGCCTGTGCCAAGGACAAAGCAAATCAGGACCATTGCCCCCAACGGCCAAAGCCGCGTGGTCAGCGTTTTGTAAAGCACGAAGGGCAAGAACAGGATCGTGACGCCCCAAGGTAGAACAAAGAAGGCAAAGCCCAAGTCTGGACGCTCGATAAAGCTTTCGCGGCTCCCGTGGGGGATGGGGACTTGGGTAATAGGGTCGCTGATGGACCAAACCCAATGGGGGTAGATCGTAATCACAATCGCGAGGATCATGAAAATGGCAAGCAGCATGCCGCGCATGAAAGGAAGAACATACCGACGCGACCGCGCAAAATAGCCAACACCAATGGGTGCCACTTCGGCCACGCTGCGCAGGGCTTGCAGCGCCAGCGGTATGATGAACAAAACGCTGCCGAAGATCGTCGTGACATGGTGCGCCGCTGTTGTTGCCGCCGCGAAAATGACGGCTGCTTCGAAATTCAGGAAGCGACCATAGACGATCCAGCGGAAAACAAAGGGTAACCCATTCAGGAAAATGCCTAGCGAACAGATCGTCGGCAGCTGACCAAAAAGATGAATCGTCTCAGTGATTGAAGACGCCAATGTCGCGGCAATTGCCGCATAGCCAGCAGCGCGCGGCATGACCCAAAGAAGCGAGAACCGATAAACGCCGATGACTAGCAGGAATAGTCCCACCATTTGCACTACGACGAAAGACGCCCGCAGCGGCAGAAAGTGCATCAATGCCGCAATCGACATATGGGTGCCGGGTGGATAGCTGGTGGTGGAAAAACCAGTGTACCAACGCGGCTCCCATGTATCGAACCAACTGCGGTGGTAGCTGTCGCCAAAGAACATATGAATGTAGGCGTCGTAGGTATTTCCGTGCGTAAAAGGCAAAAGGCCGCCGTGAAACAACAACGCCCCAGCGAGCGCGACAAGTAAAAGGCGCAGACCTTCGCGCGCTTGCCGATTTGGTTCGGAGGGGGTGACCGGGCATGTCATGTGACCAAAGGCTCCTTCGGGCCCCGGCGTTCAGACCAGATTCCGCTCTTTGGCGATCATCGCAGCATGGGTGCGGTTGCGTGCTTCAAGTTTGCGGCTCAGCGTTTTAACGTGCAGCTTTATTGTGACTTCTTGCAGGTCCAAATCACGGGCGATTTCCTTATTGGACTTGCCTTCGCAAACGCCCTGCAGGACAGCCGTTTCCCGCTCGGTCAGGTTACCAACGGTCTTTTCCTGTGCCTGCTGCATAAACTCAAACGGCGCATAGACCTCGCCCATAGCCATGAATTTCACTGCACTTACCATGGATTTGGAACCAAGCGTCTTAGGTACAAATCCCATGGCGCCAGCTTCAATTGCAGCCTGTGCGATTGAGGGGGAGGCGGTGCCCGATAGAAGGGCAACGGGGACAGTGCCGACCGCATCTTTCATTCGCTTCAAGCCAATCAAACCCCTCATGCCAGGCATATCATAGTCAAGCAGGACAAGATCGAAGACGTATTCCCCCGCGACAATGTTCAGCGCGTCATCCAACGTGGCGGCCGTGTCAACGGCGTTAATACCGTCGGAACCGTTCAAAAACGAAGCAATCGTTTCGCGGACTAAATCATGATCGTCGGCAACAAGTATTCGCATTTGCATCTCCGGTTCTGGTTTTGGCCACCACTGCAAGGAGTATTCGCACAAAACGGCAACTATTAGTCGAAAATCAAACCCTTTGTGTCACGGTTTCGTTAATCCTTTCTCAAACAAATCCATGAACCGTTCAACTGCTCCGCAGAATAGTCACTGTCGCATTCGACGATTTCGACTATCCTTTCGTATAGGGGAAATATGCGAATGCGCCCACCCTTCAAAGAAACCGCATGTTAGGACATACGAAAGGAAACGAAGTACGTTTTTTGAAAGGGCCTCCCATGATAGCGAACCTAATGCCAATCGTCACCGGATTTTTGCTAAGCTGCGGTATCAGTCTTGCCGCACAGAGCGCTGTGGCCGAGACATTGTTGACAGTCACTCATAACGAAACTGCAATCAAATACGATCTTGCGGATCTTGAAGCGCTAGACGCGGTGACGATCGAGACCGAGACAATCTGGACCGAGGGGACACAGTCGTTCACTGGCGTCGCTTTGGCACAGCTTGTTGCTGATCTAGACCTGACTGAAGGTGTCTTGCTTGCGTCTGCAATTAATGACTACACAGTCGAAATCCCTGTGACTGACGCGGTCGAAGGCGGGCCCATCATCGCTTATCTGAACAACGGCGCGCCAATGTCGGTGCGCGACAAGGGACACCTTTGGATCGTCTACCCTTATGACAGTGATCCAAAATATCAGTCAGAAACCATCTATTCCCGCAGTATTTGGCAACTTAATCGCATTGAAACGCGCAACTGATGCCACCCAACGGTCCTGAAAAGAAAGCAATTCGCGACAAGACCGCTACTCACGGGATGCGTCGAACCAGTTGGTTCGGCGCATTTCTGGCGTTTTGCGTCTTTGCGGCATGTGCAATTGGGATTTACTATCTCAGTGCGGACGCCCGGCGGGAAATCAATACATTAGCGACCGCAAATGCGGACAGCACACAATGGGCGTTGGCCCAATCCGAGGTCGAGCTTCTTGCGCTGTTGAGCGAAACACGACGGACCGACACATCACAGGACGAACAGGTCAAGACCGTCCGCCAGCGTTTTGACGTCTTCTATTCGCGCATTAAGACTATGCAAGAGAGTTCTGTGCTTTCCGCCCTACGGGACGATGGATCAACAGCTGCAGAATTGGCTAAAACAGGCGGTATTCTGGACAGCATGATCCCAACAATCGATGGGCCGAATGCTGCGTTGATTGCTGCGCTGCCCATTCTCGCCACACAAATAGAAGACCTGCGGCCATCAATTCGCGAGGTGTCACTGCGCGGCGTTACCCATTTTTCACGCATCGCTGACGAACAACGCGCCCGGGTCACAAATGCCTTGCTACGGCTAGGGCTGCTTACTTTCCTACTGGTCACAGCACTTTCGGTTGCTGTCCTCGCACTGATCAAATCCTATCGGTTGGCTACACAAGATGGCCGGGAACGGGCCGCCGCGCAAAAGCGCCTGGCAGTCATCGTGTCAACGTCCCTGGATGCGATTATCGTTGTCGATCTTGAGGGGCGGGTCATTGAGTTCAATGAGGCCGCAGAGAAAATCTTTGGCTACACGCGGGCTGAGATTTTGAACCAGAAAATGTCGGATAAGATTGTCCCGGACAAATACCACGCCGCACATGAAACCGGGATGAACAGATACATCGAAACGCGCGAAAAGCGGGTGATCGGGCAAGGGCGCGTGCAACTTGAGGCGAAACATAAAACTGGGCGTGTCTTTCCGGTCGAACTGTCCATTTCAAGTGCCGATGGCCCCGACGGTGAAATCTTCATTTCATACTTGCGCGACATTTCTGCCCGTGTGGCCAAGCAGGAAGAACTGGTCAAAGCCCGCGACGAGGCCGTAGCAGGCGAACGGGCGAAGGCCGATCTTGTCGCGGTCATGAGCCACGAAATGCGCACCCCTTTAAACGGGATCGTTGGCGCGCTTGAGCTTTTGAAAACAACGGATTTGGACAAGACCCAATCGAACATGACCGATGTCATGGGCACCTCTGCTGATATGCTGCTGCAACATGTCAACGACGTGCTTGATATGTCGCGCCTCGAAGCGGGTGCGGCCGAAACGATCAAGCGGCCTTTCGACCCGGTGGCTGTGACAAGCGAACTGCTCGACAGCTTGAAGATGTCCGCCAAAGACCGGGGCAATGCGCTTGAATTGAAAGCCCTCAGCCCGGACTTCAATCTTGTTTTGGGCGATCCGGGGAAGTTGCGCCAAATCCTGATGAACCTAATTGGCAACGCGATCAAATTTACCAAGCATGGGACCATCACCGTCGAAATTGAGCTGCACAAAGCCGAAAGGCAATGGGAATTGCGGGTCATCGATGAAGGGATTGGCATCTCAGACGCCGATCAGGAAAAGATATTTGAAGACTTCGTCACGCTTGATCCATCTTATACCCGCGCACAAGAAGGCACTGGGCTGGGCCTTGCCATTGTCCGCCGCCTCGTTGCGCATTTAGGCGGAGACATTGGGGTCGAAAGCGCGACTGGTGAGGGATCAGTGTTTTGGGTCAAGCTGCCGACAAATGTCATCGCAGACGCGAACACATCCAGAAAAATCAGCGAATCATCTCCTCAAAGTATTGTCACTGATGTCGCGTCCAAACCCCTTTCAATCTTGCTTGTCGAAGACAATGCCATCAATCGGGTTGTTGCGAAGGAAATGCTGGCAAGGCTTGGACACAGCTGCATCGAGGCCCACAATGGCTTAGAGGCGGTTGAATTGGCAAAGTTGCGCACCTTTGATGCGATCCTGATGGATATCAGCATGCCCGACCTCGATGGGGTCGCTGCAACTGAGCAGATCAAAGCGGGCGGTGGTGCAAACGCAGAGACGCCGATTTTTGCCGTCACGGCGCATGCGATGCCCGCAGATGTCGAACGCTTTACGGCTGCAGGCATGCGAGATGTCCTTGTAAAGCCCATTAGTTTGGAACGCCTGAAAGCACTTCTGAGCGGTCAATATGCGGGTAATCTAGGCCATGATGATGAAATGCCATTTTGGGACATTACCATCGTGAATGAGGCAATCGACGCCGTTGGCGCTAAAGAACATGAAAAGTTGCTGACAGCATATATCGCCGAAATGAATGAAGCATGTGGCTCCGCACTTTTTTCAGGCGAGATAGCCGACCCTCAGCAGGTGAAGGCAGAGGTTCACAAATTCGCTGGATCTGCATCAATTCTTGGCGCTGCGAAGTTGAGACATTTGCTCATTGATATTGAAATGAAGATCTCAGAAAATGATCTTTCTTCGGCGGCAGAGTTGCTTGTAAGTGTTGCTTCCGTTTGGGAGAATACAGTTGCTGGGCTGCGTCGCATCAGGCCCTAAAACGGTTCGCATCAGCAACTCATTTTGTTGCTTTTTTGCCAAGCGATTGACTACCTGCATTTGCCAAGTTGGGGCAAAGCGATGACGGCATTCCTGAACAAGTACATGGATTTGGTTACCCATTTGGAACCGATCGCCAAAGAAATCATAGCGTCGCACCCAAAGCTATAAACTAAGGTAAAGGGAAATGATTTGCCTACAGACTGAAAAACTTCGATCGATAAGCAATAGTTGATATCAATTCACGAGGAAGCTGATCGGCCGTTTGCTAATGTTCAAGTCTCAAGGCAAGACACCAAGATCATTTGAGATGAGAGCGAGGGACGGAATACTGTGCCAAAATTCAGCAATGTCCGCTTTGCAAGCACTTGATCCAGAATTCGCATTCGTAGCGAACGTCGGCTTTCCTGAAGGCTTTTCGATGCGGGCCGGGGTGCAACTTTTCCGTCAGGTGCTGCGGACGGCCCGCGTTGACAAACCTCGGAAGGAGGAAGCCGTGGGGGCTGGTTGCTACCTATGGGTAAAGAGCGCTGAGGGGTGAGACTGACGATGCCACGGTCGCGACAGCTTCTTTTATTGGTGCGCCGGTTGCAGGCGGTTTCCGCGATTTTGTTCCTGGAAGTTCCGGAGATTGTGCGCTGAGAACGGGACACGGACCGCCATTTTGGATGATGGTCGCAAATGGTCTTGGCCGATCAGCCAATGGCGACCGGAGCATATCTAAGTGTGGGGTCCTACATTGGATCATGCCGCCTGCTCCCTTGGTGGCGCGCGCGACATCGGTATCTGACCGCGCCGGAAGATCTCGACAATGCGCATATCGCCACCACAGCAGGGGCATGGCTCGCGCAGGGTGAGCGGGGTGGCCGCGGGCTCCAACTTTGGCTCGGTGGCTTCTTCGGTACGTTGAGCGCCAAGCAAAGTTCGGATCTTCTTGATGTTTGTTTTGCGTGCTGAACTGGCCAGCAGGCCATAGTGGCGGATGCGGTGGAACCCGTCGGGCAGAACGTGGATCAGGAAGCGGCGTATGAACTCGGGTGTTGCCAAACGCATCACCTTTTGACGGTCACCTCGTTTGATCCGGTAGTCCTTCCAGCGGAAAGCGACGGTATTGGCATCGGCGCTGACAAGTCGGTGGTTCGAGATCGCGACACGGTGGGTATAACGGCTCAGATAGGCCAGCACGGCTTCAGGCCCGCCAAATGGCGGTTTGGCATAGACCACCCATTCGGTTTTGCGGAACGGGGCGAGCCACTTGGCGAAGATATCCGCTTCGGCCAAGGGCTCGAAATCGCCAAAGAAGGTGAGCTGGCCAGCGCGGTGCAACTCGAGTAGGCCATCCAGAAACAGACGGCGGAACAGGCGCGCTAGCACACGCACATGCAGGAAGAATCCAGGCTTGCACGCGACCCATTTCATGCTGTCCGGTGACAAGCCACCGCCCGGGACGATCATGTGTATGTGCGGATGATGGGTCAGCGCCGATCCCCAGGTATGCAGCACGCTGGTCATGCCGACCTTCGCCCCAAGGCGCTTGGGATCGGCCGCGATGGTCATCACGGTTTGCGCTGATGCGCGGAACAACAGACCATAGACTGCCTTTGAGTTCCAGTATGCGATACGGGCAATCTCTGCGGGCATTGTAAAGACGATGTGGAAGTACTCGACCGGCAGCAGATCCTCGGCGCGCGCCTCCATCCAGTCGCGCGCAGCGGGACCCTGGCACTTGGGACAGTGCCGGTTCTTGCAAGAGTTATACGCGATGATGGTGATCGCATTTGGTGCAGGCGACCACATGCCCACCGAGCGCTTCGGTTCGGCAGGCTTCAATGGCCGACATCACCTTGAGTTGGCCGAGACTATTGTGACCGGAATTAGCCCGTCGATATGCGGGACCATAGTTCCGAAAGATGTCAGCAATCTCCAGCTGGGGGCGCGGCAACCGCCCGCGTCGCTAATCCAATCCTCGCCTGACGGTGTGATCCTGCAGCTTCTCCAACATCTCGTAAGGGCTGACTGTCCCGCGGATGGTCTTGGTCGCGACATGCGTGTAGCGCGCTGTCGTGCTGAGCTTTGAATGCCCCAAGAGCACCTGGAGCACCTGGATCACCCGGACATCGGTTCCAGCCTCAAGCAGATGGGTGGCAAAGCTGTGACGTAAGGTATGCAATGTGGCGGGTTTGTTGATCCCGGCCATGTGTTTGGCGGACGTGAACGCGCGGTTCAGTTGGCGTGGCGACAGGGCCATGATCTTGGGCTTGCCGGGAAACAGCCAGCCCTCGGGGCGTGCCTCGCGCCAGTAGTCCCGCAGGAGATCAAGCAAGGCCGGCGACAACATCGCTTTGCGATCTTTGTCGTTCTTGCCTTCGTCGACATGGATCAGCATTCGGTCGCTATCGATGTCCGAGACCTTGAGATTGCAAACCTCCGATGCGCGCAAGCCAGCGCCATAGCTGATCCCCAGAGCCGCGCGATACTTCAGGCCTGGCCCCGGGACCGCCGCCAGAAGATCGCCAACCTCTTCGACACTCAGTACGACGGGCAGCTTCTTCGCTTTGCGCCGGAACTGCATGTACCGCTTCATCTCCTCGCGTCCACAGGTCATGCCAAAGAAGAACCGTAGCGACACAATCCTGGCATTGAACACGCCAGTTGAGACTCCGCTATCCGTCATGTGAAGCTGATACGCGCGCAGCTCGTCCGGCGTCGCAGTGTCGGGCGACCGCCCGATGAACTCGGCAAAGTACCTGACCGCTCTGATATGGGCCTGCTGGGTCTTTGGGGACATTCCGCGGATACGCATGTCCTCGATCATCCGCTCGCGCAGCGGGGTGGTCTTCTCGTCCTTCATGAGATCCTCCTGTCTTCAGATTGAGAAACCTCAATCGTCAGACAGGTCGACAGGATCGCAAAATACGCGCCGTCAGGATCGTCTCAAAACGCTGGACACAAGCGCCATTGCCGCGATAGCGGCTTCGTCCTCCCGCCATCCGAGCTAAACGCTTGTTGTCCGAAAAGCATTTAGATCAAGCGCCGCTGTCGCGGAACCGTCTTCGTCCTTCGGCCCTCTGTGCCGCATTGGCCACAAGCGTTCCGATATGTGAGGTCTACACGCTTGAGGCCAATGCTACTGTTAAGTGTCATGCAACCGATGCCGAACAGTAATTAAAGGCAGTACCGAGTGAGTTTGTAATGAGCACTTTACCTCCTAATGAAGCAATAGTTCGGCATCAATTGAAGGACGGATGGCCGTGCGGAAGCCGGGGTTGAACCTGGCAATTGCCTAACACCGCTCTTGTTTACCAACTTCGGCTTTAGTGTTGCTGCGGTGCGACATTGGTTTGCGCAGCGAAGGCAGCCTACGGAATTGATGGCCATCGTCTGCTGTCGCGACATTGGCCGAGGCGGTGAGCGAGCCGACCCCAGGAACCGTTCGCAGAAACATAACCCTTGGGTTTCTTCGACCTTCAAGTAGGATGCGGTTGTCGTACCAGAAAATGAGCAGATGCAGAGCAACCAGGTGATTGCAAAGGTTCGTCAAAATATCGATGGCGACTACGGGAAACCGGCAGCAGGCCAAGCTGTTTCACGATGTGAGCGAGAATTTATGCGTAAGTTGCATTAAGTGTCGCGGAATCCGGTTGTACTATCTAAAACTAATGGCGTCCGATCTTGTCGAAATAGGTCTCGCAATTTTAGGCGGGCTTTTAGGCGGGTATATCAGTAATCCCCAGCAATTTCCCTTATTTATCAAGTGTTTGTGGCGGACAGACAGGGATTCGAACCCTGGAGACGGTCTCCCGCCTACACACTTTCCAGGCGTGCGCCTTCGACCACTCGGCCACCTGTCCGTGGCGTGCGTTTAGCGTCATCCGCACCCCTTTTGCAAGACCCCGAAGATATGTTTGTGTCGGTCATTTACTCCGAAGCGGTCGTGACCTTATAAACGACCGGTACCCTACGCGAGTTGACCGCTTATGCTGCATGATCCACCCAAGACAAATCCGTCCGAGCGACGCCAGGAAGCGACGCGCTTGCAGACTGGTGCACTGGTGATCATTGCTTTCGCGGTTGTGCTGTTTTTGCTGGTGCAAGCGCGGTTTATTCTGATCTCGCTGGCCACGGCGATCATTCTGTTCAGCCTGACAAGTGATGTGATCAACTTCATCGCGCGGCAACGGATCGGGCCGTTCCGCATTCCCAGCGCATTGGCCAGTATCGCCGCGATGCTCCTGATTGCGACGGCCCTGATCACACTGACATCGATCCTTCTGGCGCAGGTCAACACCGTGCTGGTCACAACCCTGTCCTATACAGAGCGCGCGCCCTCCGCCGTGGCATCGCTTTTCGGGTTTCTGGGCCCCGATAGCCAGACCGCGATCTTCAACGCCCTGCAATCCATTGATGTATCAAGCTACCTGCGCAGCGCCGCAGGACAAGCCAGCGGCATGACACAGGCCTCGGTGCTCGTGATCCTGTTTGTCGGGTTTCTTTTTGCCGAGCGGATCTGGTTCCAAACCAAACTGCACAACTTTGTCGGGGATGAGGCCCAGGCCGCGCGGGTTGGCAAGATCATTCAATCTATCATTCACAGGGTGAACTACTACCTGCTGGTCAAGACCGTCATCAGCGCGATTACAGGGGCGATGATCTATGTGCTGGCCTCTGCCTTCGGATTGGAATTGGCCACCTCCATCGGGATCATCACTTTCGTGCTGAACTTTATCCCAAATATCGGCTCGATCATTGCCACCGCCCTCATTGCGCTTGTGACCCATGTACAGTTGGGGGATGCCGCAACAACGCTGGCAATCTTTGCCATTGCAGGGGTAATCCAATTCGTGAACGGCAGCGTGATTGACCCGATGCTGATGGGACGGGCGCTTCGCCTGTCATCCTTTGGGATCATTCTGTCACTGGCCTTTTGGGGGGCGGTCTGGGGCATTCCGGGGATGTTCCTGTCGGTCCCGATCATGGTGATGTTATTGGTGGTGTGCAGCCATGTCCCGAATCTGCGGCCCTTCGCCATCCTGCTGTCACGCGAGGGTTTGCCGGAATCCGAAAAAATGCTTGATCAGCCGATTGAGCGTGATCTTTTCGGCCAGGATATGCGGGACGAGTAAATTTGCCGATCTACTGGCGTCGGGACGCGGCTGGCGGTTTACCGGTCACTGGTCGGCGGGCGTAGTAAGTCACATCTTCCGTAAAATACTGATAACTATCGGCATTATCCACCGCACGATCCGGCGAATTGCTGGCCATTTCACTGCATTCACTGCGCGAATAACAGTAATCCTCGGTGCGGGCGACGCGATTGAAATGCGAAAGTTCATGCACGATTGTGCCTTCGCGGGTGCCATCGTCACTGCTGCGCATCCCCGGACGCAGCGCCGTCAGCGGCGGCAAATTGAAGAACGGCGGACATAGATGCAGCAGATAGGGTTCGTCGGAATAAACCCATGCGTAGGTCCCGCCCTCACACCCATCGGCACTGCTGGCATCACATTGGGCCGTGACCGCGCCGCTGCGGATCGCGGCGACAACGGCCTTTAGATTGGCGCGCACCTCTTCAGCATTGGCGCGCGAGTAGGTCCCGAACCAGCGGGAAAATTCCGGCGTGTCGCCCACAGCTGTCGCCGCATCAAGTGTCAGCGCTTTGGCGTTGCGCATGGCTTCGTTGTAGATCCTGATTTCGTCCTTGGCGCAGCCAATGAAGTTCTCAGCCGCGGCCGCACTCCCCCAAAGTGCAAGAACCAGGCTCCCAGTTATGATCCGACGCATCGCCTTACTCCAAATGCAGATAGACCCGCCGGTTCTGGCGACCCTTCTTTTCAATCTTTCCCAACCTGACACGGCCGATTTCATCCGTGTTCGCCACATGCGTACCACCACAGGGCTGCAAATCGGCGGTCTCGGCACCGACACCAATCCGTACAAGGCGGATCTGGCCATTCCCGCGCGGGGGCTGCACCGACATCGTCTTGACCAATTCAGGCTGTGCATCCAACGCGTCCTCGGTGATCCACTCATCGGTTACATCCATGTTGCAGGCAATCAGGCGGTTCAGATCCTCCTCAAGGGCGGCCTTATCCTCTGGCGCCTCCGGCATATCAAAATCCAACCGTCCCTTTTCGGCGGTGATGGCCCCGCCAGAAACCGGCAAAGGCAGCACCACCGACAACAGATGCAACGCTGTATGCACCCGCATATGCCGATGCCTGCGGTCCCAGTTGAGCACCTGTTTCACCACAGTACCCAGTTCTGGCAGGCCTGCCGGCTCAGCCGCAAGCAACACAACGTCATCCCCCTGCCCCTTTACGGTCGTGGCGATATCAAGCGTATTGCCATCCCACCTCAGGGTGCCGCTATCGCCCGGCTGACCGCCGGACGTAGGATAGAAAACCGTCCGGTTCAACACGATCCCACCTTCTTCGGTAATCGCTGTCACCATCGCAGTGGCCTCGCGCAGATAGGCGTCATCGCGGAACAAAAGCTTGGTCATGATTGCAAGTCTTTCAGGGCTTCGGGATTGCGCAACCAGATGTCACGCTGCGCGAAGGGAATTTCAATGCCTGCTTCGGCAAACTGGCGGGCGATCTCATGGTTGATCTCGGATTTCGCATTCATGACGTAATTTACGTCGCGCAGGATTGCACGGATCTCGAAATCCAGCGAATCCGCACCAAAGGCCAGGAACAAGACAGTGGGTGGCGGGTTCATAACCACCATCGGATGGGCTTCGGCAATACCTTGCAGAATGCCGGTGACCTTTTCTATATCTGATCCGTAAGCCACGCCAACAGACACAATGACACGCCCCACAAGATTGCCCCGGGTCCAGTTCGTAACCTGCCCGCTGACAAGATCGGCATTGGGCACGATGACATCCGTGCGGTCAAATGTCTCGATCCGCGTCGAACGCACCGAGATTGCCCGCACATAGCCCATTTGGCCACCAACCTCGATCCAGTCACCTTCGCTGACCGGGCGTTCAATGAGCAGGATGATACCCGAAACAAAGTTTGACACGATGTTCTGCAGGCCAAAACCAATACCTACTGATAACGCACCGGCGACAATCGCCAGATTGGACAGGTCAATCCCCGCGCTCGTAATGGCGACGATTGCAGCCAACAGAATACCAACATAGCCAAATCCGGCGACGACGGCATTCTGCCCCCCCAGATCCAGCCGTGTGCGTGGCAGCACCGACTTGCGCAATGTGGCCTGTATGAACCGGGTCAGCAGGTAACCTGCCGCAAAGACCAGCGCAAAAGCCAGAAAATCAGTGGGCGAAATCCGGCTCTCACCTATCGAAAACCCCTCGCGGAAGCGGGCCCAAATCTCCGTCAGGTCATCAACCCTTGCGCCCCAAATCAGCGCAAAAAGCGGCAGGCTCAACAGATAAAGCACCAAACCGATGGCCACGGGAAGTAACGCGCGCAGGCCCTTGTTGCTTTCCTCATCCTCGGTCTCGGCATTAAGCTCCAGAATAATGCGCTGCAGGATCAGCACAAAGCCCAACAGGGCAAGTGACAGGATAACGGGCACCAGAAACGACCGCCCCGCGGCATTGAAACCGATCGCCGCAAAAAATGGGCTGGCCACGGCCGCAAAGGTACAAAAACGCGCCACCAGTCCACGCATGCGCCCTTGCGAGACATTCACGTTCGGGATCGGTTCGGGCAATTGCCTGATCACACCCGCAAAGCGCCAAAGCAGAATGCCCAACAGCAATAGAAACGGCCAACTGATCGCGGCGACAGTCGCCTCGTCCAATTCGACGCTTTGAATTGCCGCAGCAAGCAAGGCTGAAACCGCAAGAACCCAGGAAATGGCAACGCCAATCCGGCGCCCTCTGGCACGGGTGGCCGCATCATATCCCAGATACCCGCCATCCTCCCCCGCAGGAAAGACATGGCGACACAACCACCAGCCAAAGATGATCAGAAACCCCGCCCCCGGCAGCGCGTCGATCACATCGCCCCCCCGCAAACCAAACACATTCAGCGTTTCAAGGCCCACTGTCAGCGCGAGCAACCCGACGATTGAAACGCCAATTTGCCCAAGTGACAACAGCATGGCCCATAGTCTGGCAAACCGCCCATCGCGCAGGGCGACGGCCATGCGCCATTCGGTAACCCAGCGCCGGACATAAACCAGAAATGCAAGCGCCAGCATCAGAAACAACGCGGCCCAGGGCAGGTTCTTGATCAATTGCCCCGCTTCCATCTGCTGTCGGAAACCAGCAACGGTCTCGACACCAATCACACGGATCACGTCCCATATCGCAGCGACGGCAGCAACCATGTTGACAGGGTTCATCGGTGACGGCCCGCGGTCGGCCAGTGCAAGGGTCTGGCGCTGCCTGACTTGCCCGTCAAATTCGCCAATCAGGCCATTTGCCCTGGCATAAGCCTCTTCGGCAAGCAGCCGGGGGGCTTGCAACTCGTCGCGTTGCGCCTGCAACGCGGCGCGCCTTTCGGCAACGGCCTGCGGTTCTTCCCCGCTTTCGGGGACAACACCCAATGCCGCAAGCTGGCTGTCCACAGTATCAATGCGGGCGCTGTTCAGCGTCGTAAGCGACAGGAACCTGTCGCGCCAAACCACCAGCTCTGCCCGCAACCGACTGACGGCAAAGCGTGACGCATCGCCACGTTCAGCCAGTGCTTCCGCGCGTTTTGCAAGGCTTAACCAATCAGGATCCGTGAGCGTCGCTTCGGGTCCCAAGACACGTTCTGTCACCGCAGGTGCATCGGCCGGCCCATTCTGCGCCAGTGCCGAAAACGGCAGGATCAACAAGCCGATCAGAAAGAACGCAACACGGATCATTCTTCGGCAAATACCGCAGGCAGGTTAACATCCGTTTCCAGCCATGCGGGAACCGGTAGTCCTTTTTCGCGCAGGAACGCCGGGTTATACAGCTTCGACTGATAACGCGTGCCGTAATCGCACAGCACCGTCACAATGGTATGACCCGGCCCCATTTCGCGCCCCAGCCGGATCGCGCCTGCGATATTGATCCCGGTTGATCCGCCCATGCAAATCCCCTCATCAGCCAACAGATCGAACACAATAGGAAGCGCTTCGGCATCGGGAATCTTATAGGCGAAATCCGGGGTGAACCCTTCCAGATTTGCGGTAATGCGCCCCTGCCCGATCCCTTCCGTTATGGAATTGCCGCTGGGGGGCACCTGATCCGTATAAAGCTTGTACAGGCCCGACCCGTCGGGATCAGACAGACCCACTTTGACACCCTTGGGCTGCAACACTTCCGCAACCCCGGCCAAGGTCCCGCCAGAGCCACAGGCACAGGTAAAACCGTCAATCCTGCCACCGGTCTGTTCCCAGATTTCAGGCGCTGTCGTTTCAACATGGGCCTGCCGGTTGGCAGTATTGTCAAACTGGTTTGCCCAGACGGCGCCGTTTGGCTCCGTCTTGTTCAACGCCTCCGCCAGCCGGGCAGAATATTTCACATAGTTGTTGGGATTGGCGTAAGGGACCGCAGGCACCTCAACCAGCTGGGCACCGGCAAGGCGCAGCATGTCCTTCTTTTCCTGACTTTGGGTTTCAGGGATGACGATGACGGTCTTGAACCCCATTGATGCCCCCACCAGAGCCAACCCAATACCGGTGTTGCCAGCCGTTCCTTCAACGATGGTTCCACCGGGCTTCAGATCACCGCGGGCAATCGCATCCCTGATCATGAACAAGGCGGCGCGATCCTTGACCGACTGGCCCGGATTCAGAAACTCAGCTTTGCCCAAAATGGTACAGCCCGTTGCCTCGGAAGCGGCACGCAACTTGATCAATGGTGTGTTTCCAACAGCGTCGGCAAGGTCATTTCTGATGGTCATTGGGCGGCCTTTCATAGCGTTGGTCATGTGTAGGACCGCACCCCAAGGACATCAAGTACCTGCGGCAGCACCGAACCTGTCGCGATGAAGCGCCAGCCAGTAAAGCAGATGCAATAACGGCCCGGTCGCAATCTCGCCGGTTTCAGCCAATGCCATCGCCTTCTCCAATGGCAGAATATGGATACGCAGATCCTCTGCCTCCTCCGGCAGCCCGCCAAGATATCCGCTGGTCTCGGGTAAATCGCAAAGGCCCACAAATGCATAGAAATAGTCAGTCGACCCACCCGGTGACGGATAATACCGCCCCGCCGGTTTCAACTCCACAATCTCCAACCCGGCTTCTTCTCGGACCTCCCGGATTGCGGCCTCCGCTGGCGTTTCGCGGGCATCGACGATCCCGGCAATCGGCTCCAGCATCCAGGGGTTGGGATCATGGCGGGCCGCTGGTCCAACGCGAAACTGCTCAAGAACCGCCACCATCCCGCGCACCGGATCATAGGGCAGCACCATCGCGGCATCGGCGCCCATAAATGCCTCGCGGGCCAGCACAGGTGAATGGTCACCCGCAAATCTGCGATGCTGCAATTGCAGGGCCTGCAGGCGATAGAATGCGCCTTGCGGCGGCGATGCGCCGACGATCTGAACATCATCCGGGGCGGCAGTGCGACGCAACCTGGCCGGGGCGGCCTGTGCCCGATGCTTTGCCCAGGCGCGCATCTCGATCATCGGCCACATGCGGCGCAGGTTGGCATGATCGGGCAGCGGATCATGCGAAAACAGCTCCTCCGCGGCCAGAACAGCGGGCGCAAGCTGGGTCTTCTCCCATTCCTGCAACGACCAGACACCGTCTGCGCCGCGTATATCCTCAGGCGGCATGTAACAATGGCAGGGCATATCCTGACCCTCCGCCGATACCGTTACGGGCTTGAGGACATATCCAAAAGCGCCTTCGTAAGTATCCAATCTTGCCTTCTGCGCCGATGTCAAATCACACCAGACAACACCATCCGCCATCGCGGCGCTGTCAGATTTGATGAAAGGGACCACATTGTCGCGGATCGGATGCACAGCAAACCCGGGCAATGCCGCTGGCCTTGCGACCAACGGTCCGGGCCCCGCTATTGCGGCCATCAGATCAGGCGACAGCAGCGTGCCGTAAACAAACAGGTCCATCCGCTATGGATACCGTTTTGCAAAATACTCAGCGACAAAGGCGCAAAGGACGCCACCGATCAATATCGACAGGACGAGGTTCACATCGAAGAAGTCCTGCCCCATCTCAAGCATCAGGTTGAAAACATCGACAACAGCCTCCATCGGGCCATCATAAAGGTTACGCAATGCTCTGCGGATCATGTTGTAAAACGACAGCAGGAACGCGATCCAGACCGTAAAGGCAAACGCGCCGGTCAGCCCGTTCCCAATCGCGGCAAGATAACCATTCCCGGCGCGGCTCCCCACGACCATCCAGCCACAAAGCAATGCGACCACAACACAAAGCGGAAGGAACGAGTTTGGTGGATTTGCCTCCGGAAAAAACGGCGTGGCCAAAAGACCAATATACCAACCATAGATGAAAAAGGCCAAAGCGGCGGCAAGGCGTCCGGCGGTGGGCATAGCACTGCGTCCTCATCTGGCCGTGAACGGCCTTCTTTATGGGGCGCGTGTCACGGTAATCTGCGTTACGTCGCAGTTTCCGCTATGAAAAGTGCCCGCGCAAGAGGTCAGATAAAAGTTCCACATGCGTTTGAAGCGGTCGTCAAAGCCGAGGGCGGCAACCTCATCCCATTTGGCGTTGAAGGTTTCATGCCAGCGGCGCAGGGTCTGGCTGTAACTTTCACCAAATTCGATTGATTTCGCTACGATTAATCCAGCCTTTTCAATCTCTTGGCGCAGAACGACGGGGCTGGGAAGCATACCGCCGGGAAAGATGTATTTCTGGATGAAGTCCACCCCGCGCTTATAAACCTCCCACCTGCGATGCTCGACCGTGATGATCTGAAGTGTTGCGTGTTTGCCCGGTTTCAGCCTTTCACGCACGGTGTCGAAATAGACGGGCCAGTATTTTTCGCCCACCGCCTCGAACATTTCGATGCTGGCGATGCCGTCATAGGTTCCCGTCTCATCGCGATAATCCTGCATCTTGATCTCGACCATATCGGTCAGCCCTGCCCGGGCGATGCGATCCACGGCATAATCATGCTGTTCCTGGCTGATGGTCAGCCCGGTCACTTTCAGACCGCGTTCCCTGGCCGCATATTCGGCAAAGCCGCCCCAACCGCAGCCGATCTCCAGCACATGGTCACCGGGCTGCGCGCCCATCTGATCCACCATACTTTCGTATTTTGCGATCTGGGCTGCCTCCAGGCTTTGCCGGCCGGTGTCGAACTTGGCCGATGAATAGGTCATCGTGTCATCCAGCCACAGGCCGTAGAACTGATTTCCAAGATCATAGTGATAGCTGATATTCTTGCGCGCCTGCGTCTTTGAATTGCCTTGCATCCAAAACCGCATCCGCTCGTAAAACCGCACAAGGAACTGGCCGGGAAACCCGTCATAAATATTCTCGGCATCATCATGGACAAGATCCATGAAGGTCATCAGATCGGGTGTTGTCCACCAGCCATCCATATAGGCTTCGCAAAAGCCCAGGTCGCCTTCGCGGATCGTGCGGGCAAACAGATCATCGTTATGCACATGGATTTCGGCAACATAGCCCGGATCAGGACCCTCAGCGCGGAAATGGCGGCCATCAGATAAAACAAGGTCAATACGTCCGCGCTGCATGCCCTGCAGCTTGTCGAATACGGCAGCAAAATAGCGTGGCAAGTTGTCCTGCCCATCAGTCGTCGTGAGTATCATCGTCATCCCTGTGTCTTTGCACCCACGCCGCCCCTCCAAACACGAGAGAGCGGCATTTACCCAAAATTAACTCTCCAATGCGCGAAGTCACGGAAAACGTTAAAATTTTTCGTGAACCGGCAGAATTTCCCTAAAATCCACGCGCTTCATAAGCCGCCAGGGCCCTCTTGCGCCCCAGATCGACCGCGACAACCGGATCAGGATAATGATCGGTCGCTTTCATGCCCCACTGCAACGGGATCATATCATAATACGCCAGCGCGGTGGCAGATGGCTTTTTGTAATCCTCCGCCAGCCAGGCTTTGACATAGGTCCGGTCCTTGTCGAATTTGTCCAGTTGAGTGACCGGGTTAAATATCCGGAAATAGGGGGTCGCATCGGGGCCTGATCCCGCCGACCATTGCCAGCCCATGGCGTTGCTGCACGGATCCCAATCAATCAGACAATCCGCGAACCAGTTCATCCCGATCCGCCAATCGGTCAGCAGATGTTTCGTCAGATACGACGCTACAATCATCCGCCCTCTGTTATGCATGGTGCCCGTCACATACATCTCGCGCATTGCAGCGTCGACAAATCGAATACCGGTGCGGCCTCGCCTCCAGGCGGTCACCTCATCCGTTTCATCGGTGTTCCACGGAAAGCCATCCCAATCCGGTTTCCAGTTTTGCTTCACAATATGCGGCGTGTGATGCGCCAGATGATAGGCAAACTCGCGCCAGACCAGCTCTTTGAGGAAAACCTCGGCATCGCCCTTGCCATCATGCAAGGCACGCATGCCTGCGTGCCAACAGGTTCTGGGGCTGATCTCACCATAGGTCAGGTTTTCGGAAAGACGCGATGTGCCATCAACCCCCGGCAAATCCCTGTTCCTGACATAGTTGCCGACGCGATCCTCGACAAAAGCCCGCAGCCTGTTGCCCGCCGCCGCCTCACCCACGGTGCAATGACAGGCCAGACCCACCGCCGCCCGGCGCATCCGCGCGGCCATCTGCCAATCGGTCAGATCATCCGATGCGGGCCAGGCATCCGGCGCAGGGATCACATGCGGCGCGGGCAACGGAGTTGGCACCTCCCTGCCCCGAACTGCTTTCCACATTGGCGTAAAGACCTTGTAGAACCCGCCGGTTTTTGTGGCCACCGTCCAGGGTTCAAACAACAGATGCCCGGCAAAGCTTTGCACATCCAAACCATCCGCCTTCAATGCGGCCTTCACATCGGTATCAATGGCCTTGCTTTCGGGATCATTGCGGCGCGACCAATAGACGGAACCCGCGCCGGTTTCGGCCACCAACGCGCGCAGCACCGCCAATGGCGCGCCTTTGCGCAGGATCATACGGCTCCCTGACTGTTCCAGCACATCGGCAAAATGGGCCAGCGCAAGCCCCATGCGCATCTTTGGGGCAGCGCCAAGCGCGGCCAATTGTTCATCATGAATGAAAACCGGGATCACCGGACGGCCGGATGCACAGGCCGCTCTCAACGCCGCATGATCTGCCAACCGGAAATCACGGCGAAACCACAACAAGA
Source organism: uncultured Paracoccaceae bacterium (assembly GCA_947500055.1). Taxonomy (GTDB): domain Bacteria; phylum Pseudomonadota; class Alphaproteobacteria; order Rhodobacterales; family Rhodobacteraceae; genus Yoonia. The sequence goes on along the minus strand of CANMQO010000001.1, from coordinate 597,709 downwards.
TCGGGGTATTAGGCATCAGTCCTCCACGCAGGACGTGCTTGCCTGCTTACACCGCCTGATCTAGCGCGGGAATCAGCGCGTCAACCTCCGCGGCACTGGTGTAATGCACAAAACTCAGGCGCAGCACGCCGGTTTCAGGATTGACCCCCATCGCCGACAGCGGACGACCGGCATAAAAATCGCCGCCCCCTGCCATGATGCCAAGTGGGGCAAGGGCCGCAGCGGCCTCTTCCGCATTCGAACCAAGGGCAACCGCCACCGTTGGGGCACGTTGCGCGGCATCCGCCGGGCCAATCAAACGCATGGTGTTCTTGGCGGTGACGTAATCCAGCAATGGCTGCAACAGCGTCACCTCATGATCACGCATCAAATCATGGGACAGACGCGCCGCATCAGGGCCAGTGCCACCGCCATGATGGGCCGAAAGCGCTTCAAGATAATCTGCCATGCCGGCACAGGCCGCGACCTGTGCATGATCAGGGCCAGCAGGTGTAAACCGTTTATAAAGACTGTCCGCATTGAAATAATGCGCCTGATTGGGCAGTTCCATGCCCCAATCCTCCCGGATCACCATGATCCCCTGATGAGGGCCATAGGTCTTATAGGCACTGAACAGATAGACATCGCAGCCAAGCGCACCAACATCCGCAAACCCATGCGGGGCATAGCTGACACCATCGACACAAACACGGGCACCCGCCGCCTTGGCCAGCTTGGAAATCGCGGCCACATCATTGATGTGACCCACCACATTGGAACAATGTGGAAAACACACAAGGGCGACGTCCTGCTCAAGCAATTTTACCAGGTCTTCTTGGCGTAGCTGGCCGGATTCGGGGTCAATCTGCCACTCAAGCAGTTCAACACCTTCCTCGGCCAAGCGACGCCAGGGACCACTATTGGCCTCATGATCCTGATTTGTGACCACAATACGCTGACCGGGTTTGATCCAGCGGCGGACAGCCTGCGCGAGCACATAGGTATTTTGCGTGGTCGAGGGGCCAAAAGACACCTCATGGGCGGCGACACCCAGCATGGCGGCCAGCCTGTCGCGGGCTTCATCCATCTCCTCACCACCCAGACGAGAGGCGTCATATGCCGCATAGGGCTGCACCTTCCGCTCTGTATAAAAGCGATGCAAACGGTCAATCACCTGACGGCATGTGTAAGAACCACCAGCGTTCTCAAAAAAGGCCTGACCTTGCAAGGCAGGCACTTCAAAGGCGGGGAATTGGGCACGGACCCAGTCGATATCTAATGTCATGCGCCCATGGATACGAAAATGGCCCCGATGCGCAAGCACCGGCGCCTGATTTTCTGTCCAGCCGGTTTGTTCGACCGCTATGCGCTGTTCACATCCACCACCACGCGGCCTTTTACCTGACCTTTCAGGATGCCGCGCCCCAGTTCCGGCAAATCGGCCAGGACCGCAGGCTGGATCATTGCCTCCAGCTTGTCCATCGGCAGATCTTTGGCGACCCGCAGCCACGCTTCAACGCGGTTGTCATAGGGCTGCATCACACTGTCGATGCCCAGCAGGTTGACCCCACGCAGCAGGAACGGAATAACCGTGGCTGGCAAATTCGCACCACCCGCGAGGCCAACCGCAGCCACAGACGCCCCGTATTGCATCTGCCCCAGCACGCGGGCCAGCATCACACCGCCCACGGCATCCACACAGCCACCCCAAGTCTCGCCCTCCAGCGGGCGTTTGGTGGTTTCGTTCAGTTCTTCACGGGCCACGATGCGTTTCGCGCCCAGCGATGTCAGGTAATCGGCGGTTTCAGGGCGGCCCGTCACCCCAGCCACCTCATATCCCAGATTGGCCAGAATTGCGGTCGCGACAGACCCCACGCCACCCGCAGCCCCGGTCACCAGCACCGGACCATCCTTGATCCCCTGCCGTTCAAGCGCCATGACCGCCAGCATCGCGGTAAAGCCTGCCGTGCCAACAGCCATGGCCTGGCGTGTATCAATGCCATCCGGTAATGGGACCAGCCAATCGGCCTTCACCCGCGCCTTCTGGGCATAACCGCCCCAATGGGCCTCGCCCACACGCCAGCCGGTCAGGACAACCTTGTCGCCGGGCTTGTAGCGGTCATCATCCGACGCCTCGACCGTGCCAGCGAAATCAATGCCCGGCACATGCGGATAGTTGCGGACCAAACCGCCACCCGGCCCAATGCAAAGGCCATCCTTGTAATTGACCGTGGAATATTCGACGGCGACGGTCACATCACCTGCGGGCAGATCATCCAGCGATAGCTCCTTCACCGCCGCATGTGTCTTGCCCTCTTCATCCTTCTCGACCACCAATGCGTTGAACATCGCCGCCTCCCTTTTCAAATCCAGAACTTCTCGTGAACGGTTGCGTCACGCAGACCATCCGGTGTTTCGACCTGCAATGGCGTGCCATCATCCCAATGGGTCATGCGGACCATGCCAATGGCGACATTGGTGCCAAAATCCGGGGATTTGGCGGCAGAGGTCACCTGCCCCACCCGCTTGCCCTTGGCCACAACTGGCCAGCTACGGTCACAGGGCGGAATGTCGCCATCAACTGAAATGGCCCGCACCTGCTGGGTCGGACCTTCCTTGGCCACACGCAGCAAAGCATCGCGGCCAACACAACCAATCGCCGTCTGGGTGGAACAGAAACGGCCCAGCCCGCATTCATGTGGTGTATTTTCGCGGGTCATGTCATTGCCATAGGACAGCAAACCGCCCTCAATCCGTTCAATCAGATTGGGGCAACCGGCATGCACATCCAGATCCTTGCCCGCCTCAAACAAGGCATTCCACAGCGGCATACCATTGGCCGTGCCATCGACGTAAATCTCAAACCCGCCCTGTTTGGAATAACCCGACCGGGCGACAGCCATGCTGACACCTTGAAAATCAAACCAGCCAAAGCGGAAAAACTTGATCGCGCGGACAGCATCGCCAAAGATGCGGGCGACCAGTTCCTCGGCCTTGGGGCCTTGCACAGCCAAGGGCGACACGTCGGGTTCATCAACCAGCACATCCAGCCGATACCCATATGCCAAGCCCTTGACCCAGAAAAGCAAATCACTGTCGGCAATCGAAATCCACCAACGATCTTCTGACAGTTTCAGCGCGACAGGGTCATTCAGCATGCCCCCCGTCTCGTCCACGATGGGCACGTAGAAACACTGGCCGGGCAGCATACCGCGCAAATCACGCGGGGTCAGCATCTGCATCAGGCGCGCGGCATCGGGGCCGCGCAACTCAATCTGGCGCTCACAAGCCACATCCCAGACCTGCACAGCAGATTTCAGATGATGATAATCCTCTTCGACACTGCGAAACGCGGTCGGCAGCAGCATGTGATTGTAAACCGTGTATCCCTTCACACCTGCGGTCTCGACACCGGGGGTAAACGGGGTGCGCCGGATGCGGCGGGACGGTGCAATAACGGCCATCACAATGATCCTCCCAAACCGCGTTTGCATTCCTGCGGCGGCCTGCCGCCCTTGGCATAAGCCGTGACCTTGCAGGTGCGGCAGCGGTATTCACCCAGTGACACCGTATCGTTCCCCGTCGCCTCCCAGCGGCATTTGCCCGGCTTGCGACCAAAGCCACCCGGCGCGGAGCGACGACCGAGATTCCAGAAAACAAAGGCGATCACCAAAGCTGCAATGATCAAAAACGGCACGTCAATGATCCTCCGGCATAAAAGGAAGATCGGTATCATTGGGTTTCTGGCCCAACGCCGTCAGCATCGCATGGACTTGCCCGCGATGATGGGTCTGATGGTTGAACAACTGCATGACACAAATCGCCTTCGGCATCGACATCTGCTTTTTCATCGCCCCCGAATACCACTCGATATCGCCGACCAGATCGACCGCATGCACGCTCTGCGCCCATAGGGTGATCCTGGCATCCATGCGGAACCGGTCCGCAGCCCAGACCGCAGGCGTCGGGGCCATTTCAAAGCTGTCCTCAAGCGGCAGATCAGGCGGCGCACCACCGTCAAAACGACTCGTCCAGATCGCATCGCCCCATAAAAGATGGTTCAGCGTGCGCATGATTGATCCAAAGAACGCGCCACGGTCCTCATAAAGTGCATCGCGATCCATTGTCGGTATCATCTCGCGCAAACCCTTGTTCTGCCACGCATTATAGCGCGCCATGGTCTTACAATACTCGGGCGTGATCACGGCTTGGGGCCTTTCCAGTCAATCGGGCAGATCTCGGCAGATTTGCCCCCGAAATCCCACACACGACCATAATCGCGCACTTTCGACTTGGTGCCAGCGGCGGCGATGATATCCGGCCCCATCCAGTATTTCGAGTTGCTGATCATCACCGGATGATCAGGCGACTTACCCTTCATCATCTCGATCTCACCTTGAATTTTGCGCCCGATATAGATGCCGCGCTTGTCGCCCTCGCGCACGATCTCGACCTTCTCACGCTCTGCGCCAATGATCTCGGACACCAGCATTGTGAACAGGCCGGTCGTGCCACCTGCGGCACCGCTGAATATTTTCAGAATACCGTTATAGGCTTTCTGGGTTGACCGCTCATCGACATAAGCCGCGACTTTCCAGTTCCCTTCAGCCATCCGGCCGGGAATATCGACCAGCAAACCAACATTCAGGCCCGACAGGTCCTCGCCCTCAAAATGCCCCTCGTCAATCGCAATCGCCATCCAGGCATGGCAATGGCCTTCGGTCGGGGGATGTGCACCAAGTGACACCACACAAGGGCAGAACACGGTACAGGAACAGTTCAAAAACAGCTCCCCCTTGATCGCCCATTCGGTCGGTTTCATCTTGCGGCGCAACGAGTTGCTCTCCATCCGCTGGTCGATCCGCTGCGAAATGGGTAGCCGGTCGCCTGGTTCTCTTTTCTTTTCAGCCATGTCTACGCCTTTCTTAAAGTATCGCCACGGCCAGTCCTACCAAAATCAGCAGAACTCCGGTGGGTTTGATCACATGATGCCCGATCGCGGGCAGTTTCTCGAAAATCATCAGCAGGGTCGCCAACCCCATCCACAACAGGCTCATCACACCACCGACAAAGCCAAGCGCCATGAACCCCCAGCAACAGCCGACGCAATACGCGCCAAGGCCCAGCCCCATGCGCAAACCGCCCGCAAAACCGGTTTTCCAATGACCGAGGAAATAGGTCATCGGCGCGTGGCAGACGCCGTGGCAGACCTCTTTGGCGCGGGTGAACTGGAATGCGCCAACGAGAATCATCAGCCCCCCCGCAATCAAACCCGACGTGGCAATTCCCAACGCATCGATCACGGCAAACCGGGTCAACGCCACCTGCGCGGACGAAATTAGCGCGGCAAAGGCGACCCAAACGGCGAAATAGCCCAACAAAACACCAACCCAGCCCACGCGTGTGCCATCGGCGCTGACCATCAGCCGTTCATAGGTGGTCAGGGTCGGTATCATCGTCGGCAGCATCATCGCCGCCATCATGATTGCCCACATCGGGAACAAGGCGGCAAACGTGTCCATCGGCATCATGTTCATGCCCACGGGTCGGCCAATCACATCAACGCCCGACATCTTCGCCATCATGAACATCACAACCCAGGCTGTTATGATTACGCCAAAAAACGCAATCCAGAGCACCGATCGCAACGGAAAACGCAGTGGTGATGCGGTCATGAAGGCTCCTCCGGTGCGACTCAGGACTTGCGCAATCATATGTCAGACGTTTAATTGTCTGACAAATGAAAATTGATCCAACCACCCCCGCTGACCTGTCCCAGCAAATCGCCAAGGCGATCCGCGACGCGATTATTTCCGGCGCGCTGCCTGTTGATGAACGGCTCCCGTCAGAGGCGGAACTGGCCGATCAGTTCAGCGTCTCCCGCCCCACCGTGCGCGAGGCGCTCAAACGGCTGGCGGCGCAATCGCTGATCCGCACGCAACGCGGGGCCACAGGCGGGGCCTTTGTGAACCGGCTGCGGTTCGAAGACGCCTACGGGCAACAGATCACAACATCCACTCTACTCCTGTCGATGAACGATGTCAGCTTCGCCACAGCATGCGAGGCGCGCTACGCGCTCGAGCGGGCCTGCGCGCCGCTCTCTGCCGCACGGCGCAGTGCCGATCATCTGGCCACCATGCGGGCAGAAATCCACCGGCAGGAACAGCCCGGCCTCACGGATGAAGCTTTCTGCGCTTCCGACGTTGCCTTTCACCGCGCACTTGTTGATGCGGCTGGCAACCCGGTGCTGTCCTACCAGCTGGCGGGCGCGGTCGAGGCGATGCAACCGCTGATGAATATGATCACTTTCACTGCCCGGTCGCGCGAAATGATCATCGGCCTGCACGGGGATATCGCCGACGCAATCACCGAACAGGATGCGGCCAATGCGGATAAACATCTCGCCGCCCTGGCCAATTACACGCAAGAGCTTGCCCGGAATGTGATCGCCCGTCGAAACATGCGCAAAGGCGCCGAATGACTCTTGCCGCAACCGGCAGCACGCCATAATTTCGGCCCTGACCAATCGGGAGAACGACAATGAAACTTTCACTGCTTTGGGGCGCCGCCTCACTTGCTGCAATCTGCACGGGCGCCGTGGCACAGGATGCCGATCTGCTCGTCTTTGATTATCCGGGCTTCGAAAACCCGGATTTCCATGTGGGCTATTCCGAAAAACACGGCGACAGCCCCACATTCGCCTTCTTCGGGGACGAGGACGAAGCATTCCAGAAGATTCGCGCGGGTTTCAAGGCCGACGTGGCCCATATCTGTGCGGGTTCGGTTAGCAAATGGACCGATAGCGGAATTATCGTGCCTTGGGACACTGCCAAACTGCCCGCCTATGGCGATCTGGACAGTAACCTGACCGGCACCGAAATCGGTGACGGGGGGGCATATTTTATCCCGGTCGATTTCGGCTCAACCGCCATCGCCTACAACCCCGAGGAAGTCCCTGCTGAAGATGTGGCCAGCCTCGATGTGTTCAAGAACCCCAAATATGCTGGCCGGCTGACCCTGCCTGACAATGTGGACGATGCATATGCGCTGGCCTATCTGGCGACGGGCGTGGATAACTGGACCAATGCCAGCGACGCCGAATTCGAAGCAGCCTCAAACTGGCTGCGCGAGGTGCACCCCAATCTGCGCACCTATTGGACCGATCCGGCCGAGTTGTCGCAACTGCTGTCGTCAGGTGAAATCCTGGTCAGCTGGGCGTGGAACGAAACCTATCCCACAATGGTTGCAGAAGGCCGCCCAATCGGGTTCCAACGCGAAGCGGCAGAAGGTTCATCACTCTGGCTTTGCGGCTATGTGAAACTGGCCGAGGGTCAGGGCAGCGAAGAAAAGGCCTATGATTACATCAACGCCATGCTCGCCGAATCCTCGGTGGTTCCGCTGTTGGACGCGGGTTATGGATCTTCAAATCAGGCGGCCCTGACATCCGAGGTGACCAGCGAAGACCTTGAAGCGGCAGGTCTGGGCGTCATCGACGTGCCTGTCCTCGCACAATTGCCGATGAGCAATGAAGCACGCGAACGGCAGGCCGAAACCTTTGAGCTGATCAAAGCCGGTTTCTAAATCAACGCTGTTGGGCGGAAATCACCCCGCCCAACAGCAACAGCTTGATCTGGCGCAAAGACCGGCGCATCGGGATGCTCCAGAACAGGCACATGGAAAACATCGCCCAACTCCGCCGGCTCGGCCTTTTTGACGCCCGCGTGCCCCGCTACACCAGCTACCCCCCCGCCACCGCGTTCAACGCGCAAGCCGGGGTGGGCTTCCAAATGGAATGTCTGGGCAAACTCGACCCGGCAACGCCGGTCTCTGTCTATGTGCACATCCCGTTTTGCGAACGGCTCTGCTGGTTCTGCGCCTGCCGGACGCAGGGGACATCAACCCTCAAACCGGTTGAAAGCTATCTCGACAGCTTGCTGGACGAGTTGCAATTGCTGAAATCGACCCTCCCGGCAGGCATCCGCATGGGGCAATTGCACTGGGGCGGCGGGACACCCACGATCCTGACGCCAGACATGATCCGTAAACTCAGCGACGCCATCAAGGCAATTATCCCGCCTGCCCCCGATTTCAGCTTCTCGGTCGAGATTGACCCGACCTTGGTCGACGCGGCAAAGATCGACGCATTGGCAGCATCCGGCATGACCCGCGCCAGCATCGGCATTCAGGATTTTGCCCCCGATGTGCAAGCCGCTATCGGGCGCGAACAAAGCTTTCAGGCCACACAAACCTGCGTCAGCCAGTTGCGCGCCGCCGGGATCACCTCGCTGAACGCCGATCTGGTTTATGGGCTGCCGCATCAGACCCTGGAAAAACTCACCAGTACAATCAACCACGTGCGCGCACTCGACCCCGACCGGATCGCGCTGTTCGGCTACGCCCATGTGCCGACATTCTCCAAACGGCAGAAACTGATCCCCGAAGACGCGCTGCCCAATGACGAGGCGCGCTATCATCTGGCGCAATTGGCGGCCCAGGCCTTCACCAGCGACGGGTACACCGCAATCGGGATCGACCATTTCGCCAAACCGGGTGATAGCCTCAGCCGGGCACAGCAAACCGGCCACCTGCGGCGCAACTTTCAGGGCTACACCGATGACACATGCCCAGCCCTCATTGGCATCGGCGCCTCCTCCATCTCACAATTTGCGCAAGGCTATGTGCAGAACGCCCCTGCCACAGCCGCCTACAAGGAACGGATCGCTGCCGGTCAGCTGGCCGGGCATCGTGGTTATGCCCTGACCAGTGACGATCTGTTACATGCAGCGGCGATCAATATGCTGATGTGCCGTTTTGCCATCGATCTGGACCAGCTTGCAGCGCACCACCCACAGGCCGGCGATCTGACGCCGATCCACAATGCAGTGCTGCAGGATTACGAGGGGCTGGTGGTCCAGCAAGGCCAGACCATCCATATCACCCCGCAAGGGCGCCCCCTTACCCGGTTGATTGCGCAACGCTATGACAGGTTCAGCAACATCACCGCACAATACTCGCAAGCATCCTAGGGTCACGCTTCCTCACGCATCATCCATGCACTCGCGGCAATGATCACGCCCGCGCCCACCCACATCAATCCCGGTGGTGCAAAGCCAAAGAAAAAAAGGCCCAGCCCCACATTCAACGGCAATTTCAGATGGTCGAAGGGCTGCAAATATGCGGCATCAGCCACCGCATAGGCGCGCACCAACAGGTATTGCGCGCCCGCGATCAAAAGACCCGACAAGGTGATCAACCACAACGCATCCCCGGCCACAGCAAACCCCGCGCCCAATGCGGCCATCCCGTTCACAGGCACCAGCAGCACCAGAAGATACAAGGTCAGGGTTGATGCAGCCTCGGTGCGGGTCAGGCGCTTCGCCACCAATGACGATGCCGCCCAGAACGCCGCAGCACCCACCGGCAAAAGGGCGCTCCAGGCAAATGCGTCCTCCCACGGTGCCAGGATCAATGCGCCACCGAATGCGCCCAACAGAACCGCCCAAATCCGGGTACGGGTCAGCACCTCACCTAAAAATACTGCCGCCCCAAGACTGACAAACAAAGGTGAGGTCAGTATCAGCGCCACCGCCTGCCAGATCGGCACAATCGACAGCCCGGCGACCCATAGCTGCACACCAATGGCGGCCAGCACAACGCGCAGCACATGCCACCCCAACTGGCCGGTGCGCCATGACGCATGCCAGACCGATGGAATCACTACCGCCAAAGCAATCGCATATTGCCAAAAGGCAATGGTCGGCGACGGCACGCCATAATGCATGCCCGCCCCCTGCACCGCTGTATTGGCGCCCGCAAAAAGCGCCCCGGCGGTGACAAAACACAAAGGGCCCATCAGTGCCCCACTTCTTTTTTCCGTCTGGATCATCGCATCTGTCCTTTCTTGTCTTGCGCATGACCCAAGGCAAAACAGGACAGATAGCAGGCCAAAGCCCGCTATTTGCACCGCTCTCTTTCATCCGGACTATGACCGTCGGCTCAGGCATCGCACCTGATCTGCTTGACCCTTTGGCAAAGCCAAAGGCGCTCGCGGGCTCGGGCCATTGACCCATACCGCCGGTGGGGAATTCCACCCCGCCCTGAGAACGCCCCCTATCGGGGCACGGCCACATTAGGACAGCGAAAGGAATGGTTCAATACTGGATCAATCCATTCAGCTTGACCTTGCAATAATCGCGGATATATTTTATCCACGATTCGATCAGGAGGCAGGAATGAAACTCGGCGATGGCGTTGAACAGGCGATCCACGCAGTCACCTTGCTCGCCGGATTACCACCTGGCGGGCTGCTGTCAGCGCAGGCCTTGGCAGGGTTCCACGGGGTCTCCACCAGCTACCTGCTCAAGCATCTGCAAGCCCTTTCCGGTGCCGGGATCGTCAAGACCACATCGGGGCCAAAAGGCGGTTATGAACTGGGCCGGACGCCCGCAAAAATCACCCTTCTCGACATCGTTCTGGCTGTCGAAGGGGCCGAGCCCGCCTTCCGTTGCAAGGAAATCCGGCAACAGGGATATGACCCAATGCCCAAGGAAAGTTTCGCCGCCCCCTGTCAGATCAACGCCGCCATGCTGCGCGCCGAACGGGCCTACCGTCGGGAACTGGCCGCGGTCAGCATCGCCGATCTGATGCGCGAATTGATGGCAGATGATGACGGATCCATCGCCGCCCGGGGCTGCGCCTTTTTCGATCAACACATGCGCCAAACCAAAACCAACACACGCTGAAAGGACAGACCAATGACCCCGCGCCTCGACTACATCAAAACCGCACCGGACGCGTTCGAAGCCGTCAGACAGCTGGAGCAATATGTCAGTGCGGAATCCGGGCTGGACCATCGGCTGATCCACCTGTTGAAACTGCGGGCGTCACAAATCAACGGCTGTGCCTATTGCGTCGATATGCACACCAAAGAGGCGCGCAAGGACGGGCTCAGCGAACAATGGATCGCCCTCGTCAGCGTCTGGCGAGAGGCGGGCGTTTTCGACGACCGCGAACGCGCCCTGCTCGGCTGGACCGAGGCGCTGACCAATATCAGTACAAACGGCGCGACCGACGGCGACTATGACGCGATGCGCGCTCATTTCAGCGATGATGAGATCGTGAAACTCAGCGTTGCAATCGGGGCGATCAACATCTGGAACCGGCTTGCCGTCGGCTTCCGAACACCCCACCCCATCGACGCCTAAAGTGGACCGCCAGAAACCCCGACGCTCACCTCGCAAACTGACGCATCGGGGCTGATGGACGCGCTCGACGAAGGTCTGGAATGAGCCCAGAGTGACGGATGGTGCTGGTTCAATCAATGTCCGTTTTCGGGCGAACGAAGTAGCCAAGACTAAGGGGCCTGATGCTACATGCTTGGCCATTGAGTGGCATTTTGCTCCGATAGTATGTATCTTCTTACTCGACGAGAAAAACTAAGCGGGACTGTAATGTGGCAAACTCTTTTTGTTGACGGAAAGAAGAAGCCGTTGGCACTGATTAACGAGACTTTGAAACTATTCTCAAATACACTCAATGCACTGGCTTTGGGTATCACAGCCTTGGCCATCCTGAAGCCCGCCGTCGACAGTTTAGAGGTACAATTGGGCTGGTTCGGCGCAGCCGTACTTCTACACCTCATTGCCCACATGGTACTTTGGATGCAGATGGAAGAGTGATCGTATGACTTGGGAAAACATGATAATTCCTGCAGGAGCCTTAGCCTTTGCATTGATAGGTTTGTTTGTCCTCTTTCTGGCTAAGAAATCTGTAGTTCGTCACATCGAAAACGGAGACGACCCACCTCCGGAAGAACCGATTGGACCCACGGAAGAAAGTCTTCTCAATGAGATCAAAGAAGAGCTCGCAAAGCGAAACACCTGAGGCCTGAAAGGCCGGGGGCGTTTCTGCATTTTTCGCGACTTGTAAGCGCTGCCGAGTTCTTGTTTGCGGCAGTTAAGCTGCTGATCCAAAGCGACCTGCAAAAGTGTATCAGAAACGATTAGATTTGGCCGGTGACACTGAAGTAGACCTTTGGCACAGCCGCAGCGAATTGGCGCTTCGTCCCGCACACCAGCCATCGGATGAGAAAGGCCCGATCTTCGGTCCAAGACCGCCCGACACAGGGGTTTGGTACGGTTCAGACACTCTCGCCGAGCGACGTGAAGTTGCGCGAGGCCCCGGCTCAGCGGTCGAAAATATGAACAGCGCGTTCATACTCGCACCGCACGCTGCATTAATGGGCGAAATCTGCACAATGGGGTCCGACGTTTTGCCGACGCATCGCCGACGCGTTGCAGACCGGTCAAATCGGCCAGAACGCCAATGTTAACGAATGATTCGCAGAATCAGCAAAAACCGGGGTGTTGCGTGCGCACGCACCCGCCACCGAACGTTGCTAGAACGGCTCCCGCTCACCCAGCAACGCGCCTGCATCGATCCGCCCCAAACTGCCCAGAAGCTGGCTCAACACGGTGACGTCGTTGATGCCATCATCGGTCACACGACGGTCAAGCGTGACCACCCTGCCATTCTCCAATGTGAAGCGCTCGACATTGCTGACGACACCCGATGGGGTGAAACTGATCGCCAGCACCTGACGGTCAACTTCCTTTGGGGCAAGGGCCCCGGCATGACGAAACTGGCTGGAAACATAGTAATAGGCGTCATTCTGCAACACGCCTTTCGACGTAGGCGGACCAAAGCTGGATACCACAGAATCGCGTGTGGTCAGGCCAACCTGCACCGACGACAATTCGGAATCAGACGGTACATATCCATGATAACGATTGATCGGCGTGCATGCGCAGGCCAAACCAAGCACAAGGGCCAGTACCCCGGCGCGTCGTCCGGCGATCAGTTTACCTGAAGTGCTGCTCATATCGGCCCTCTTGCTTTGGCGTCTTATGCCTTCTATCTCCACTACATGACAACCCGCCCCCTGTTCAAGAATGGATAGTTTTGTGGCTGACCTGCCCCAATCAATATTACGTATGGCCGATCTTGCCACAGGACGACCGACAGCGTTCTCCCTGACGCCTGATACCGATGAACGGCAGGCCGTGGCGCAAGTGTTGGGTATCCGGGCCATCAAAAAACTTAGGTTTTCCGGTCAGTTAACGCCGGTTGGCGGCAAAGACTGGGCGCTCACTGCAGATCTGGGCGCGACGGTCGTTCAGGAATGCGTGGTGACGTTGGGGCCGGTCACAACGCGGATCGACGAACCGGTCGCGCGAACCTATCTGGCCGAAATGCCGGAAATTGAAGGCAGCGAAGTCGAGATGCCCGATGATGACAGCGTCGAAGAGCTGCCCGCCACGCTGGATCTTGCCGCTGTGATGATCGAGGCGCTGTCGCTGGCCCTGCCGCTTTACCCAAGGGCCGAGGGGGCAGACCTGGGTGAGGCCGTCTTTGCCGCCCCAGGGACAACAGCGATGACGGATGAGGACACAAAGCCATTTGCGGGGCTCGGTGCCTTGCGCGAAAGCCTTAAAAACAAGGGCAAATAGCGCAACCGAACGGGCATGTGAAAAACACTTGCACAAATGCGGAATCGCAGTATGTTCGCGGCCTCTTTGACATCGCACTCGACAGGGCTGCCGCAATGGCGTAGGACCCCGTTTGACGCAAGACACACCGGGCCAGCGGCCCATAAAACATAGGGTTGAGACATGGCTGTCCAGCAGAACAAAGTATCCAAATCCCGCCGCAACAACCGGCGTGCGCATGACGCGCTTGTGGCGGCAAACCCCAACGAATGCGACAACTGTGGCGAGCTTAAGCGCCCACATCACGTTTGCCCGTCCTGCGGTCATTACGCGACACGCGAAGTGATCGCCGACACCTCAGACATCGATCTGGACGACGACGCAGCATAAGCTGCGCGATAGGCATCAAAGATGACGCAGAGCCCGACGGACACCGATCCGACACCGGCGAACAGCGCATCACAGATTCTTTCCGTTGACGCCATGGGCGGCGACGCAGGGCCTGCAACAGTCGTTGCGGGCCTTTCGCAGTTCTTGAAGGACGCACCAGAAGCCCGCGCGATCCTGCATGGACCGGAGACAGAGCTTAAGCCGCTGCTGGCAAAGCATAATCTGGCATCACGTGTGACCATTCACGATGCGCAGGATGTTGTGAAAATGACCGACAAGCCCAGCCATGTGCTGCGGCAGGGCAAGAATACATCAATGTGGTCGGCAATCGAGGCTGTGCGCAATAAAGAGGCTGCCGTCTGTATAAGCTGCGGCAATACCGGTGGCCTGATGGCCATGTCGATGCTGCGGCTCCGCAAGGCCGAGGGCGTGAACCGACCGGCCATTGCCTGTCTCTGGCCATCGCGCAACCCGTCGGGGTTCAACGTCATGTTGGATGCTGGCGCTGATATCCGCGCGGATCAGGATGACTTGCTGACATATGCCCTGATGGGAGCCTCTTATGCCCGCAATGGGCTTGATATTCGCCACCCTCGGGTGGGTTTGCTGAATGTTGGCACCGAAGAGCACAAGGGCCGGGCCGAGTTGAAAGTCGCCCATGAACTCATTGGAAACGCATCACAAATTGGTGACTTTAACTATATTGGCTTCATCGAAGGCGGCGATCTGCCCTCAGACAAGGTGGACGTGATCGTGACCGATGGGTTCACCGGCAATGTCGCGTTGAAAACTGGCGAGGGCACCGCCAATCTTATCAGCGAACTGCTGCGTGCCGCGCTAATGAAGACGCCCTTATCCATGATCGCCGCACTGCTGGCGCGCGGCTCACTGCGGCGTCTGCGCAGACGGATCGACCCGCGTCGGGTGAATGGTGGCGTCTTTCTGGGGTTGAACCAGACGGTTGTGAAAAGCCACGGGTCAGCCGACGCAACCGGCATGGCCGCAGCACTCCACCTCGCCTATCAGTTGGCGCAAAGCGGTTTCTCCGATAAACTCGCGGCGCGGGTTGCATCTGCAGCATCACTTGCCCAAGATGCGGGGCAAGAAGGTGAAACCGAAAATCCGGACACCAATACGGGCTAAGAAAATATGACACGTCGCGCAGTCGTCAAAGGGGTCGGCCACTACCTGCCGGAACGCGTTGTTCCCAATGCCGAGTTCGAAAAAACCCTTGATACCAGCGATGAGTGGATCAAGGCCCGCTCCGGGATTGAGCGTCGGCATTTTGCCGCCCCGAACCAGACAACATCGGATCTCGCCACCCATGCGGCCAAGGCCGCGTTGGAGATGGCCGGTATGCAGGGCGATGACATTGACGCCATCGTTCTGGCCACATCCACGGCTGATCTGACCTTCCCGTCGGCGGCCACAATGGTCCAGCACGCAATCGGCAACACCAAGGGCTATGCCTTTGATGTGCAAGCGGTTTGTGCCGGTTTCGTCTATGCCCTATCCAATGCAAACGCCCTGATTGTCTCTGGTCAGGCGGACCGTGTATTGGTGATCGGTGCCGAAACCTTCAGCCGGATCATGGACTGGACCGATCGGGCAACCTGTGTACTGTTTGGCGACGGCGCAGGCGCATTGATCCTTGAGGCCGAAGAGAGCGCGGGCACATCCGACGACCGCGGCATTCTATCAACCGACCTGAATTCCGACGGGCGTTACAAGGACCTGCTTTACGTTGATGGCGGTGTGTCGACCAACAGCACCGGCGTGCTGCGGATGGAGGGCAAAGAGGTCTTCCGCCACGCCGTCGAAAAACTGGCCCAAACCGCACATACCGCTCTCGATAAAGTTGGGCTTGGCCCAGATGACGTGACCTGGGTCGTGCCGCATCAGGCAAACATCCGGATCATCCAGTCCACGGCAAGGAAACTCGGCGTTGGCATGGATCGGGTTGTCGTCACGGTTCAGGATCACGGAAACACCTCTGCTGCATCGATTCCGCTTGCTCTCTCGGTCGGCGTAAACAGCGGCCAGATCAAGCAAGGCGATCTTGTCGTGACCGAAGCAATTGGCGGCGGTTTGGCCTGGGGCGCTGTTGTCATTCGGTGGTAGGCAGAAACGCACTGTTAACCACGTTTGCCAAGTCCTTGTTATTGACTCTGATTTTCCCTCGCGCGTATGCTCCGCTCAATAGTGAGGGGTACTTTTATGACCGATAAAACATTGACACGCATGGATTTGGCAGATGCGGTTCATAATGAAGTTGGGCTTTCGCGCAATGATAGCGCTGATCTGGTGGAAAGTGTCCTGTCGCATATCTCTGATGCGCTGGTATCAGGTGAAACGGTCAAGATCTCTTCGTTCGGTACATTTGCGGTCCGCGAAAAGGCCGCGCGCATCGGTCGTAACCCCAAGACGGGGGAAGAAGTGCCAATTCATCCCCGCCGCGTTCTGACCTTCCGGCCTTCGCATCTGATGAAAGACCGCGTGGCCGCAGGGAACAAATCCTAAGCTATGGCAAAAGCCAAAGACGCCTTTCGGACCATCAGCGAAGTCGCCGAATGGCTCGATACGCCGACCCATGTGTTACGGTTTTGGGAAAGTAAGTTCAGCCAGATAAAACCCGTCAAAGGTG
This sequence comes from uncultured Paracoccaceae bacterium, assembly GCA_947500055.1. Taxonomy (GTDB): domain Bacteria; phylum Pseudomonadota; class Alphaproteobacteria; order Rhodobacterales; family Rhodobacteraceae; genus Yoonia. Next base: position 581,209 of record CANMQO010000001.1, on the reverse strand, counting down.
CCGGTGGGCGCCGTTATTATCGCCCGAGCGATATGGATTTACTGGGCGGAATCAAGCAGTTGCTGCACGAAGAAGGGATGACCATCAAGGGCACCCAGAAACTTTTGCGCGACAAGGGCGTGAAGCATGTGGCGACACTGGGCAAATCGATGAGCGCACCGGCAAAGGCCGCAGCCCCTGTATTGGAGCCGAAACCTGTCTCTGAAGCAGCAGAACCCGAACCTGTGATGCAGGCACCTGCGCCGACGGCGCCAACACCAGAGGCGGCACCGTTTCAGGACGCCCTGCCCTTTGATGAGCCTGCCAGCAAAGCAGCCGAGCCACGGCCTGGCTTTGAGGTCACCTTGCCGCCCTTGCCGGATAAGTTGCCCGATCTGCCGGCCAGAAGCTTTGGTCTGATCAACTGGCAGCCTGACAAGCACGGTGGGCACGCCGCACAAATCGCGCCGCTCGTCCAGCGACTCGAGCAGTTGCGCGACCGGATGCAAAACGGCTGATCTGGCGCGTGAGGTTTTTCGGACTTGCCCCTGCAAACTTTTCCGTTATGAAAGCGCTCAGTCGGGCTATGGCGCAGCCTGGTAGCGCGTCCGTCTGGGGGACGGAAGGTCGCAGGTTCGAGTCCTGCTAGCCCGACCAAACATAACCGCCCGCTTGTGCATCTGCACGGCGGGCGTTTTGGTATCCAGGGGGGATTAGCCATGACCAAACCCGGCGTTCTGGCCGATCATCAGATCAAGGCGATGATATCGGATGGTGGGATCACCGCCACCGATCCGATTGCGCCGGGTCAAATCCAGCCCGCCTCGCTTGATCTACGGCTTGGACCAGTGGCCTACCGCGTCCGCGCGTCGTTTCTGGCCGGACGACAACGCAAGGTGAAGGACCGGCTCTCTGATTTTCAGATGCATTCCATCGACCTTGCCCACGGGGCCGTGCTGGAAAAGGGCTGCGTCTATGTCGTGCCCCTGATGGAAAGCCTGTCGCTGCCCGCTGGCATGACCGCCGCCGCAAGTGCGAAATCGTCCATTGGTCGGTTGGACCTGCTGACCCGGATCATCACCGATCACGGGGTTGAATTTGACCGTGTGCCAGTCGGCTATACAGGCCCTCTTTATGTCGAGATTTGCCCACGCTCCTTTTCCGTCGTGGCCCAGCAAGGGCAGATGCTGAACCAGATCATCTTTCGGCAGGGCAAGACCTTGATGTCAGACGATGAATTGCGCGCGCTGCATGCGCAGACGCCCATTGTGTCCGGCGATCCGGTTATCTCTGACGGGCTGGGGTTTTCGGTGGATTTACGGCCCGAGGATAGCGATCTGGTGGGCTATCGGGCCAAGCCCCATACCGGCGTGATCGACCTGTCCAAGCTGGGGTATTACGATCCCGACGAGTTCTGGGAGCCGGTGCATACCGGTAAGGGCTGGATCATCCTCGACCCCGGCGCGTTTTACATCCTTGTCAGTCGTGAGGCGATTGTCATCCCACCGTTGCAAGCGGCTGAAATGGCGCCCTATCTGGCGATGGTTGGTGAATTCAGGGTGCATTACGCGGGCTTCTTCGACCCCGGTTTTGGCTATGCCGAAGCAGGCGGCGCCGGATCACGCGGCGTGCTGGAAGTCCGCTGTCACGAGGCCCCGTTCGTTTTGGAACATGGGCAGGTCGTCGGGCGGCTGGTTTACGAAAACATGACAGCGATGCCAGATGCACTATATGGGCGCGAGATCAAATCGAACTATCAGGGCCAAGGTCTGAAGCTATCAAAGCACTTCAAATCGTGATGTCACCCGTCCCGGACTTGATCAGGGACGGGTGACATATCGCGTTTGACGAAATACCTGAAACTTCGCCCATCACCTAAACCATTGAAATTGCGGGTTTCAGGCAGCGTTAGGTGATTGCGGTTTTTTCGCATAACGCTCCATTACCGCATGAAACGGCGCATAAACCGCAGGCTGCGCCTTGCGCTTTGGGTGTTTTGGCGGGCGGATCGCGCCGCTTGTCGTTCCTTCGCACTCATATCCTCCGGGCGCTTTCCACGGCGGGTTGCGACATCGACGCCTGCATCAATCCCTTTGCGCATCAGCATCCGGACCGCCATGTTGATCAGTCTGTTCATGTTCATTTGCGCATCACTCCTGTCGCGGCCCTGATGTGACGAGGTGACAATCTACTCTTCGAAGAGTTCGGTCTGATCGTCATCTTCCTCGTCCTCATCATCCTTATCTCCCAGTCCGGCGGCACCCGGCGGCGGCCTGTTCTCCAAAAGACCGGCAGCACGCAGTTCCTTCAGCCCAGGCAGATCGCGGGCATTCTCTAGCCCGAAATGGTCAAGGAACTCTTGCGTGACAACAAAAGTCACAGGGCGACCCGGCGTCATCTTACGACGGCCAAACCTGATCCACTCCATCTCGATCAGCTGGTCAATTGTACCACGGCTGACGCTGACACCACGAATTTCCTCAATCTCCGCACGGGTGACCGGCTGGTGATAGGCCACAATCGCCAAAGTTTCGATCGCGGCACGCGACAATTTGCGGGTCTCGACCGTTTCCTTCTGCATCAGGAACCCAAGGTCAGGTGCCGTGCGGATTGCCCAAGCATCGCCAACACGCACAATATTGACCCCCCGCCCGTCATAGCGTTTGCGCAGATGCGCAATCGCCTCTGCCGGGTCGCATCCATGCGGCATCCGCCCGGTCAGTTCCTTGACCGTGACCGGGTCAGCCGTGGCAAACAGGATCGCCTCGACCATACGTTCCTGTTCACCCATGGGCGGCGCTTCGAACAGGCTGTCATTTTTCGGGTCACTCATCCCTCGGGGCCTTCTTGCGGATTTGAATAGGCGCAAACATATCGCCCTGTCTGATCTCGATCTTGCCTTCCTTGGCCAGTTCCAGACTGGCGGCAAAGGTTGCGGCAGTGGTTGAGCGCACGCGCTGCGGATCGGCATTCCAACCGTCTGGCAGATAGCTGGAGATATCCGTCCAGTCACCGGCAAAGCCGATCAGGTGGCGCATCCGGTCCAGCGCTTGCTCCATCGTCATCACATGCTGGCGGTCCATCACGAAGGGGCGGAAATCATCGCGAGTGCGGATCCGGGCATAGCCCTGCATCAGGTCGAGCAGGGTCGCAGTATAGGTTACCTTGCGCACGCGCTGCACATCCTCGGTAATCCCCCGGGCAAAGAAATCGCGGCCCAGTTGATCGCGCGCCATCAGTTGGGCAGCTGCGTTGCGCATCGCCTCCAACCGCTCCAGCTGAAACGCCAGATGGGCGGCAAGCTCTTCGCCTGATGGGCCCTCTTCGGTCGGGTCGGGCGGCAACAGCAAGCGAGACTTGAGGAAGGCGAGCCAGGCTGCCATCACAAGATAGTCCGCCGCCAGTTCCAGCCGCAACTGCTTCGCCTTTTCCACGAAGGCCAGATACTGTTCGGCTAGCGCAAGAATGGAAATCTGACGCAGATCAACCTTCTGCGTCCGTGACAGGGTCAAAAGCAGGTCAAGCGGGCCTTCAAAGGCGCCGACATCGACGATCAACGCTTCAGCGGCGACACGCTCGCTGACACTCATCGTGTCTTCTTGAAATTCCTCGCCCTGCATCGGACCCCTTAGCTCAGTAGCGCTGCAAGTTCCGCTTCCAGGGCCGGGATGTCAATGTGTTCAGGGGGTTTTCGCTGCGCCAAGGCGCGATTTGCGCGGGTCTGCGCCGCTGGGGTCATATCGCCGGATGCATCGGCAACAGCCTGCATTTCATCCGCCTTGCCATTGCAATGCAGGTTGATGTCGCAGCCTGCTTTCATGGCAGCCGTGGCGCGTTCAGCGATGGTGCCTGACAGCGCCTCCATCGACAGATCATCAGTCATCAACAGTCCATCAAAGCCAATATCCTCGCGGATGACCTGCATCATCCGGGGTGATGTCGTGGCGGGGGCCTCCGGGTCAATCGCGGTAAAGACGATATGTGCGGTCATCCCCATGGCGATATCGTTCAGCGCTTTGAAGGGCGCAAAATCATGGGCGTCCAGCACCGCGCGGTCGGCCCGCACGGTAGGCAGGCCCTTATGACTGTCGACGGAGGCGCGCCCATAACCGGGGATATGTTTGACTACGGGCAGCACGCCGCCCGCCAGATGCGCCTCTGCACAGACGCGCGCGGCGGCAACAACCGTGTCGGTGTCTTCGCCATAAAGCCGGTTCAACAGGACCGGATGCGTGTCATCCTCAACCAGATCAGCCAGCGGCGCGCAGTTCACGTCGATCCCCACGTCATGCAGTTCCGCCGCAATCAGCCGATTTCGTATCCATTGCGCGCGCAGCGGGTCGCTGGCCCGACGCATCTGATCCAGCGCTGGCAGATATTCCCGCCAATGCGGGCTGCGCATCCGCTGCACGCGCCCGCCCTCCTGATCAATCAGGATCGGCGCATCCCGGCCGACTGCATCACGCAATTCCGCTGTCAGGCGGCGCAACTGGTCAGGATTATCGATATTGCGTGCAAAGAGGATGAAGCCAAGCGGCTGCGCATCCCGGAAAAACCCGCGTTCCCAATCTGTTACGCCCTGCCCTTCAGGTCCAAGGATTGTCGCATTCAACGCCATTCAGTTGACTGTCACAGGCACACAATCGGCCCCTTCGGCAGCCAAGGCGGCGCAGAACCGTTTGGCCGCCGCCCGGTCCTCAAACCCGCTGGCGCGCAGCCGGTACCATGTGCCGCTGCTTTGATTGCTCACTTGGATGACCCGGTCGCGATCACCGATCAGTTGGGAAAAGCGGGTTTGCAGACGCCCCCACTCTGTCGCCGCCAGATTGGGCGATGGAAATGCACCAAGCTGCACCAGATTGGTGCCAGCCGGGAAAACCTCTGTACTGACGGCAACTTCCTGCGCGTCTAACGTTGCGGGCACAGGCGCTGGTGCTGGTGCAGGCTGCGTTACACGCAGACTGGCGGGGCGCAAGGCTGGGCGAAGGGATGTGGCAACCCCGGGAACGGAGCGCGCGATGGTCACAACGGCTTCCGGCGCGGCGTCCGCCTCGGACAGCGACGTGGTGCCAGCCGCAATCTGATCGGCGAGGGCCAGAATGTCATCCGCGCTCAGCGGTGCATTGTCAGCTTGCAGGGCTGTTGCATCGCTTGCCGCAGCGGGTGCAATCTGTGCGATTTCCTGCGGGATAATCTCATCCGCCTCGGCAAGTGGTTGGGCATCCAGATCTTCCTGCGCCAGTCCCGGTGTCGACGGGGCCAAGACCAACCGGTCCTCCGGGCCGCCAGCCTCGCCCACGGCGGCCACTTCATTCACCGAAAGGCCGGTATGCCGGGCGACGTCGCCGCCGGGATTGTCGGGCAATACCCGCATCTCACCTTCCATTGCGCGGACTACGGGGATGCCGCTGACATCACGCATGATCAGCTTGTAGCCCCAGAAACTGACGCCAATGATCAGGGCCAGCGACATCGCCGCGCCCGCGTAATTTACTAATAAACCTGTGCGCGATGCGCCGCCTGTTGGAGCGAACCCCTCATCATAAACTGCCATCTCTCGCCTCACCGCCCGTGCCGTTTTCGGCTTGTGGGTCATGTTAGAACTGCTCGTTCCCCGGCGATGGCGCGTTATCGCATCTCGTCCGCCGGAGTGACTCCAAGAATACCCAATCCATGCGAAATAACAATTGCCGTGGCCCGGATCAGCGCAATTTTCGCCTGTGTTGTTTCTGAGTCACCCTCTTGCAGGAACCGCAAGGACGGATCGTCATTGCCCTTGTTCCACAGCGCGTGCAGTTCTGACGCCAGATCATAGAGGTAGAATGCGACCCGGTGCGGCTCGTGGCCTTTGGCGGCAATCTCAACCAAGCGCGGCCATTCGGCGAGCTTTTTGGCCAAGGACAATTCGGACTCATGCCCGAGCTTTGTCAAATCTGCGGCGGCCAAGGTTGGATCATCCACGGCAATTCCGGCGTCACGCGCTTTACGCAACACCGAATTCACGCGCGCATGGGCGTATTGCACGTAAAAGACCGGGTTGTCCTTGGACTGTTCCAGCACCTTGTCGAAATCGAAATCCAGCGGCGCGTCGTTCTTGCGCGTCAGCATATGGAACCGGGTCACATCCGCGCCAACCTGATCAACCACGTCGCGCAAGGTCACAAAGGTCCCTGCCCGTTTCGACATCTTGAACGGCGCGCCGTTCTTATACAGCTTCACCAGCTGGGTCAGTTTCACATCCAGCGGCACCTTGCCATCCGACAGGGCCGACACAGCCGCCTTCATCCGTTTGACATAGCCGCCGTGATCAGCGCCGAACACGTCGATCAACTGATCAAAGCCGCGCTGCACCTTGTCATAGTGATAGGCGATGTCAGGGGCGAAATAGGTCCATGACCCATCGGATTTCTTGACCGGGCGATCCACGTCATCGCCATGTTCAGTCGACTTAAACAGGGTCTGTTCACGTGGTTCCCAATCCTCGGGCATCTTGCCCTTGGGGGGTTCCAGCACGCCCTGATAAATCAGACCCTTCTGATCCAGCTCATCAATCGCCTTTTCGATCAACCCGGTGCCATAGAGCGACTTTTCGGAAAAGAAGCTGTCCATGGTCACGCCAAGCTGGGCCAGATCCTCGCGGATCAGGTTCATCATGGCTTCAGTTGCGAATTCCCGTACCTCGGCCAGCCAGAACTGCTCACCCTTATCCAGAAAGGCGTCGCCGACCTTCTCCTTCAGCGCCTGACCAACCGGGATCAGATAATCACCAGGATAGGTGCCATCCTCAAACGCCACCTCTTGGCCATGCGCCTCAAGGTAACGCAAGTAAACGGACCGGGCGAGCACATCGACCTGCGCGCCGCCATCATTGATGTAATATTCCTTGGTGACGTCAAAACCCGCATAATCCAGCAGCCGCGCCAGCGCATCGCCAAAGACAGCGCCCCGCGTATGGCCCACATGCAGCGGGCCGGTTGGGTTGGCCGAGACATATTCGACCATCATCTTCTGCCCCTGCCCCATGCTGGACCGGCCAAAACCCGGATCAGCGAGCGCAGCCTTGACCACACCCTGCCACACGACAGGATCCAGCCGCATGTTCAGAAAGCCGGGACCCGCCACCTCTGCCGCCGCGATGCGCGGATCGGCCTGCAACCGTTCGGCCAGCGCCTCGGCAATCGCGCGCGGGTTCATCTTCGCCGGTTTGGCCAGCACCATGGCCGCATTCGTCGCCATATCGCCATGGCCCGCGTCGCGGGGCGGTTCAGCCGTGACAGCAGCGGTGGCCAACGCGTCGGGCAATGTGCCTGCGGCGGTCAGCTCTGCAATGCAGGACAGGACAAGGTTACGGATATCGGTGAAGAGGTTCATATCATCGGGCCTATTGTTATGATCCCGATGTATCACCCCGCGCGCCCGCGTCAATCAATGGGGCGCTGCAAACCGCCGATTGATTGGGATCAATGCGTGCTTTGGCTTCGGGCTATGCACCAATAGCGAACTTATTGCGTTTGACAAAATACATGAACTGTCTTGTCTCAGCCAACGCGTTGAAGACAACGGGGTCGTCAGACCATCGCCCCCTGCTTGCCCTTGTTCTAGCCGCCACGACCTTCGGAGGGCCAGACATCCGCCGCGACGCCAAAATGGTCCGAACCGTTTTGCGGTCGACGCACCGCTCGCCCGCCAAGCGCCCAGACCTGATCAAGTGGCAAACCAACGCCCCAAAGCCGGAACGTGGGCTGGCGGAGTGGCACGGGGTTCGTCCCGGTCAGTTTGCCTATCTTTCTGGCTGCGGCGCTCCAGGGAACGGTGTTGAAATCACCGGCGACAATCGCGCCATCATCAATGCCATCAAGGACAGGCAAACCCTGTTCGAGGTGCTGCCATTGTATGTCGGGCCAGGGCTGTTGCAGATGGACACCAACCGCCCAAAACGATCCTTCGGGCCGCAGGACCCGCCTGGCCATCAACGATCGTTCGGGCGAACAGCGCCGGGCGTCGGCCTCGAACGGCCAGCGGGACAGAATCGCGATACCGTTCCACCCCTGCCAAGGGCAAAGCGATTGATAAGGCAGCAATTCTTCAAGTTCGGACAGGATGGCACGATTGGTTTCCGACACTTCCTGAAGGAATACCACGTCCGGGTTCATTGCCTGGATATCAGCCACCACCGCCGCGACCTGATCATTCGCATACCAGAGGTTTTTGGTATAGATGCGAACGCTCCCGGCTTCGCCGTCGAAATTTGTTCTGCTCATGCCTGCGACAACGATAAACACACCAAGGGTCAGTGCCGCTGCAACAAACTGTCCTCCAAGGGCTGCACGCAAAAACAGAAATAACAGCATCACGCAAATCGCTACCCAACGACCAATCGCAATTGCATCGAACATCGGGTGCACGGACCCCAAGAATCCAACCAGACAAAGTGACCCCGCGATGATCGCCAGAACCGTGAATGCAGCTTTCATTGGGTGTCAGCCCTGCCCTCCGGGTGGCTGATCCCCGTCTGCATCCCCGGGGGGGCGCAGGGCGATGACCCGTGTTTCTTTCCCATTCTTGACATCATCATCCTTGCGGATCAGGCGGATATTGCCGTTCTGCCCGATCTGGGCAAAAAGATGGGCCTCGGGGCGCGTGCTGCGCCAATCGGCAAGGGTGTATTCCTCGGTCAGCCGTGTCACCCGGAAGGTCCAGCCATCGCGGATCAGCCGCTCCATACCCGCATGGGTCTCCTCAGCGCCAAACTTGCGCCCGCCCAGTGTGCGGGGCAGTTGATGCCGGGAGCTTTCGCTTTTCTCGCGCATCACCTGAAACACGTTATCGCGCCCGAATTCCGGGGCCAGGTCGGTCGTGACCAGCGTGTTATAAGCATCATTATCCGTCGCAGCGACCACGGTGGCATAGCTGACAAGCTCCACCCGTTCTTCAGCCCCCTCTGACAGAATGTCGCCGGAAAACGTGTTGATCCCCGCGCGGCGCGCGGCGCGCAGTTTTCCGAAATTCGGATCGCTCATCAGCACCGGTATCTCTGCCTTTTGCAACGCTTCGGCAAATGCGGTTGTCCATGCAGAACCGCCGATGATGATCACACCCGGCGTATCCGCCCCGGTCAGGCCAAGCCATCTGGCAAAAGGTGCCAGCGTGAACCCATGCAGCACCACCGTCACCGCGACCAGTACAAAGGCCAAAGGTGCGATCTGCGCCGCATCCTCAAACCCCAATGACAGCAGACGTTCGCCGAACAATCCGGCCACCGCCACAAGGACGACGCCGCGCGGGCCGGTCAGCGCGATCAACAACTGTTCCTTCAGCGGAACGCCCGATCCCAGCATTGACACAAACACGGTCAAGGGGCGGGCAACAAAGATCACTCCCAACACAAAAACAACGGCCCGCCAGTCCAGCTTCTGCACCGCCTCAAGGTTCAACCCGGCCGCAAGCAGGATAAATACGCCCGAGACCAGCAGGACAGTGGCATGTTCCTTGAAACGCCTGAGTTCGGTGTAGCTGGGCAGGTTGGCATTCGCGATCACGATCCCCATGATGGTGACGGCCAACAGCCCGCTTTCATGCAAGACGGAATCGGACACCCCGAAGACAGCCAACAGCAGCGCAAACAGCACTGGCACCTTCATGTACTCCGGCACCCAGCCGCGCTTGAATGCCCGTGCCAACCCGTATCCAGCGGCCCCCCCAAGGGCCGAGGCCACGGCAATGCCAGTCAACAGATCCATGATCGCCGCGTTGACGGTTGTGGCCGTGTTCAGGACCAGTACAACCTCGAATGCCAGAACCGCCGCCAGCGCGCCGATGGGATCATTGACGATCGCTTCCCATTGCAGCAACGCCGCAGGGCGCTTTGACAATCGCGCCGTGCGCAATAACGGGGCGATCACTGTCGGGCCGGTCACAATCATGATCCCACCAAAGACCGCCGCACTTTCCCAACTCAGCCCCGCAGCATAATGCAGCGCCAGCGCCGAGGTCAGCCAACCCAATGGCGCACCAATAAAAACAAGCCGCTTCACCCCGACAGCGGCGTCATTGAGTTTGTGAAAATTAAGCGTCAGCCCGCCTTCAAACAGGATAATCGCCACCGCAATGGATATCATTGGCCCCATCAGGACCCCGATATCGCGGGCCGGATCGAAGACCCCGGCGACCGGACCAATCAGGATACCGGCCACCAGCATCAGCACAATTGCGGGCATGCGCAGCCGCCAGGCCAACCATTGTGACCCAACACCCAATGCCCCCACCAGCGCAAAGGCCATGACCGGGGCCATTGCCCCTGCTTCCGATTCAATTGCCATCAATAACCCCTGCTGGAATTTCCGCACTTCCAATCAAGCGCTTATGCTGCTGAATAGCAAATCTATCCGTCATACCCGCGATATAGTCGGCCACAATCCGGGCGAGCGCGGTTTCATCCGGGGCATCCGCCACATCCTTGCGCCACTGCTTGGGCAATTCATCGGTGTTTTCCATAAAGAACGGAAACAAATCATTGATCATCTTGGTGACCACCACCCGCATCTCAACGACCGCAGGCGCGCGATACATCTTTTTGAACAGGAACTGCCGGATAACTTTCAGGTCAGTCCAAAGTTCCGGCGAAAACTGCACAACCATCCGGCCCGCATGGCGCACGTCGTGAACGCTCGCTGGTGACAGCTCTGCCAGGTTGCGGCGGCTGACGGTGATCACGTCTTCGACCAGCACGCCGAAAAACCGGCGCAGCGCTTCGTGGCGGCGACGATAATAGTTCAGGTCCGGATACTTTGCATCAACCCGGGCAAAACAATCGCAGAGGATCGGCAGTGCGGCCAACTCGTCCGTGCTGAACAATTCCGCACGAAGTCCATCATGTAAGTCATGATTATTATAGGCAATATCATCCGCCAATGCGGCCGCCTGCGCCTCTGCACTGGCATGGGTGTTCAGTTCCAGATCATGCCGGGCGTCATAGGCGGCCAAAGCATAAGGAATGTCGCCGGTCACCGGACCATTGTGCTTGGCAATTCCTTCAAGGCTTTCCCAGGTCAGGTTCAGCCCGTCCCATTCGGCATAATGCCGTTCCAGGTTGGTGACGATATGCAGCGCCTGCGCATTGTGATCAAAGCCGCCATAGGGCTGCATCAGTGCATCCAGCGCCTCCTCCCCCGTGTGCCCGAATGGCGTGTGCCCCAAATCATGTGCCAGCGCCACTGCCTCGGTCAGTTCGACGTTCAGGTCCAGCGCCGCCGCCACAGTACGGGCGACCTGTGCCACCTCGATCGAATGGGTCAACCGGGTACGGAAATAATCACCCTCATGTTCAATGAACACTTGTGTCTTATGCTTGAGCCGCCGAAATGCGCTTGCATGAATGATCCGGTCACGGTCACGCTGAAAGGGTGAGCGGAACGCGCTCTCTTCCTCAGCATAAAGACGGCCCCGCGGATTGGCGGGGTCGGTCGCATATGGCGCTGCCATGTTGTCTGCCTGTCTTGTTCGTCTTGCCTGCCGCCCTTATATTGCAACTGAACGCGAACCGATAGGGCCGTAAGATGCTGACAATTCCACCAAAAGTAACTGAACGGGCCTTTGAACGACTGGCCGAGATTGGCGCGTCATCGCAAGGAAAGGCGCTGCGCGTGGCCGTTGAGGGTGGCGGATGTTCCGGGTTTCAGTACGAAATTGACCTTGATGAGCCGAAAGAAGATGATCTGGTCCTGTCCGAGAAGGGTGAGACGGTTGTGATCGACAGCGTCTCCCTGCCCTTTCTGGCGGACGCGGTGATTGATTTCAGCGAAGAACTGATCGGGGCACGCTTTGTGATCAACAACCCGAACGCGACCAGTTCATGTGGTTGCGGAACATCGTTCTCGATGTAAACCTCAGGCGTGACGCTTCGCGCCGGGCTTATTGACAACACCGTAAGCCTTGCGAGCGGTCACCAGACGTAAATCCTCCGGATCCATCCCGAGGCTCAGCATCGTTTCACGGTCAAACCGCTCTCGGGCGACCGCCTTGTCATGTTTGGTGCCGAATAGCCGATCAATCCAGCCCATGCCAAAGCTGACATGAAATGTCGCATCATGGTCCTGATAGTGATGCGCCAGATGGCTGCGGGTCACACGTTCACCGAACCACCCCTTCTTCACATTCAGATGTGCAATCGTGTGGCAGTACTCATAGAAAGTGAAGGCAGAAATCGAACCGGCAAAAAGTGCCACAACACCAAATACAGCAGCGGCCGACAGCCCAATGAACGGCCACAAGATCAGCGCATGCAACGCGGCAGAAATGACGCCGAATTTCACCGCATACCAGTGATCATCACCGGCAAAGAATTCCGGATCGGCCGGGAATTCGTGATGCCCGATATGGCTGCGATAAAGGTCGTTGAACACGCCCTGCTCTGTCGGGGGGGCGCGATGGTAAAGAAATCGGTGCATCACATATTCGACAAAGAACTGCAGAACTACGCCGTATGCAAAGGCGACCAGAACCAGCGCCCCGAAATTGGCGATAAGCACTGTCATACCGATGACCCAAAACGGGAAAAGCCGGTGCAATGTGCCCATATGCAGTAAAACTTTCAGTGTCGGGATCATGTCGGGCGCCTCCTCTTTGTCCATCCAATCTGGCAACGTGCTGGCATCCGATCAAGATTGACGTGGCGTCCGAACGGTCTTGCCCCTCTTGGGATCATGCGCCACAACAGCAGGCAAAGCACGGGGGCCGCCATGAAAATTGCAACGTTCAATATCAACGGGATCAAGGCCCGCATCGGTGCCCTGACCGACTGGATCGACGACGCCCAACCAGATGTCGCTATCTTGCAAGAAATCAAGACGGTTGATGAGGGCTTCCCCCGCGATGTCTTCGAAGACAAGGGCTACAATGTCGAAACCCATGGGCAAAAAGGCTTCAACGGCGTCGCAATCCTGTCAAAGCTGCCATTGGAGGATGTGACGCGCGGCTTGCCCGGAGCGACCGGCGCAGGGCGTGAAGGCGTCGACGATGAAGAGGCGCGCTATATCGAAGCGACCGTTGTGGGCGAAAAGGCGATCCGCATCTGTGGGCTTTACCTGCCCAATGGCAACCCGGCACCGGGGCCAAAATACGACTACAAACTGCGCTGGATGGAGCGGCTGCACGCCCGCGCGCAAGAGCTGCTGGCCGCCGAAGAGCCCGCGCTGATGACCGGGGATTACAACATCATCCCACAGGCAGAGGACGCTGCCCGCCCCGATGCGTGGCGCGACGACGCGCTGTTTCGGATGGAAAGCCGCGATGCGTTCCGGCGGATCCAGAACCTTGGGTTTACCGAAGCCTTTCGGGCATGCGAAACCGGCTCCGGCCACTATTCCTTCTGGGATTATCAGGCCGGTGCTTGGGATAAAAACGACGGTATCCGCATCGATCATTTCCTGCTGACACCGCAATGTGCTGACCTTCTGAACAATTGCTGGATTGAGGCAGATGTGCGCGGGCGCGAGAAACCATCGGATCACGTCCCTGTCTGGGTTGATCTGGCGGCCTGAAATCCGCATAATCGACACAATAAGAAACGTCGGGCTAACGTTTGAAACCTGAGGGTATGTTGTGATGCTCGGTCGATTGTTCCTTGCCATATTTGTTGTCGCCAGCCTGCCCCAGATGGGTGCAGCGCAATGCCGGATTGCCGTTGCGGGCACGGCTTGCGTTGCCATTCCCAAACCGACAACACCCCGCCCCGGCCCTGTTGAAATCGGTCAAGTGCTGGAACGCGGTCAGTATTCAATGCTGATGAATGCGCGCTATTACGGGCTGCCCACGGTCAGCGGTGGCTGGGTCTATATGCGGATCGAGGATGAGATTTACCGCGTCGATTGGCGCAGTCACGAAGTTTTGGAACGGGTGACGCATAAAGCATCGCGTAACTGGTAAATCAGACCGTTACATCGTGATCGTATAGCCAGCTTAGCCTGCGCAGAAACGCATTGGGCGCGTAGCGGCCCATGATCCGCAAACCGGCATGGGCGACGCGGCGGCGGCCTCCTGACAGATGGTAATTCGTCGCGTTTGCATCGGCCGCCTTGATTGCCCGGGTGACACGGGGGGCGCGCGCCGTCTGATAGCTGCGCAACGCGCCTTCCAGATCCGCATTCCGGTCGCATGACCGGGCCAGAACATAAGCATCCTCAATCGCCAGATTTGCACCTTGCGCCAGAAACGGCAGCGTCGGGTGTGCAGCATCGCCCAAGAGCGCAAACGCCCCCTTATGCCAATGTTTCGCGACCGGATGTCGGTAAAGCCCCCAAAGATTGACCTGCTCGACCTCAGCGAAAAATGACTTGATCTGCCATGACGCATCCGCAAAGGCCGCGCGCAGATTGCCCGGATCATCCGGGTGATGCCAGCCTTCCTCTGCCCATTGGGCACGCTGCTGGACAGCCACGATATTCAATCGATCCTCAGACAGCGGATAGGTCACGACATGGCGACCGGGCAGCATCCAGACACGGGCTATCGGATCATGATCCGGTTGTTTGACCACTGCCCGCCAGGCGACCTGCCCGGTGAAGAACGGCTTCTGGACGCCATTGATATGGCCGCGCAAAAGCGAACCGATACCGTCTGCGCCAATTGTCAGATCGGGGTGGACCACTTCACCTGCTAGCTGAAATGATCCGTCATCGCGATATTCTGTAACCCTGGTATCAAGCTGGATCTGAACACCTTGCGCCCGGCAAGCCCCGGCCAGAAGGTCAATCAGAGCGGCGCGATGAAAGAACGCATATGGCGGTATCTGGTCGGACAGATCGAACCGGGCAATCTGTTCACCGGAAAGCCCATCCATCGGCGCAACGGCTTTCGCCTGAATGCCATTGGCGGCGAACGTATCGGCCAAGCCCAGCTTGAATAGCACCCGCGCACCATTCGGGCTGATCTGCAAACCTGCACCCACCTCAGTCAGCGCGGGGGCTTGTTCGTAGACAGTGACATGCGCGCCGGTCTGGGCAAACGCAAGTGCTGCTGTCAGACCGCCTATACCACCACCAATAACTGCGATGTTGCGATCTGCAATTTGGGACATATCAGTCGTCGCGATGCACTTTTTCGCGACGCTCGTGGCGCTCTTGTGCCTCAAGGCTCATGGTCGCGATGGGGCGGGCATCCAGTCGTTTCAGCGAAATCGGCTCACCGGTCTTTTCGCAATAGCCGTATTCGCCTTCATCAATGCGGCGCAGGGCGGCGTCGATCTTGTTCACCAATTTGCGCTGACGATCACGTGTACGCAACTCTAGCGAGCGGTCGGTTTCTTCCGATGCCCGGTCAGCCACATCAGGAATATTGCGGGTTTGATCTTTCATGCCTGCAACCGTGTCGCGGCTGTCTTCCAATAGTTCGGATTTCCAGTTCAAAAGTTTACGTCGGAAATACTCGGTTTGCCGTTCATTCATAAATGGTTCGCTCTCAGCGGGGCGATAATCTTCTGGCAGAAAAACTTCAGCTTTCATCGTCATACCTTTAATTCTCCCACGCGACTTCGAGCCACCCACCCGTGTCACGATCCATATTTGTTGGCGGGTTTACTCCCTTGTCCCAGCGCTGTCACCCCCTGTTTTATCACGATGGCGGGGTGTTGATGATCCTTGATGAGGTGTTAGGTTAATGGTGCATATAAGAGGTTGAAAAACATGCAATTCACAGGCACCGAAAGCTATATTGCCACTGATGATCTGAACATGGCGGTCAATGCCGCGGTGACTCTGGAACGTCCATTGCTCGTTAAAGGCGAGCCGGGCACAGGCAAGACTGAACTGGCCCGTCAGGTCAGTGCCGCCTTGGGCCTACCGATGATCGAATGGCACATCAAATCAACCACCAAGGCGCAGCAGGGTTTGTATGAATACGATGCCGTCAGCCGGCTGCGTGACAGTCAACTTGGCGATGAGCGGGTGCATGATGTCGGCAACTACATCAAACGCGGAAAGTTGTGGCAGGCCTTCGCTGCCGACGGCAAGACCGTGCTGCTGATTGATGAGATCGACAAGGCGGATATCGAGTTTCCAAACGATTTGTTGCAGGAACTCGACCGGATGGAATTCCATGTCTATGAAACCGGCGAAACGGTCAAGGCCATCCATCGGCCCATCGTCATCATCACGTCAAACAATGAAAAAGAGCTGCCTGACGCTTTCCTGCGCCGCTGTTTCTTCCATTATATCCGCTTCCCGGACATGGAGACGATGCGCAAGATTGTGGAAGTGCACCACCCGGGCATCAAAGAGGCGTTGCTGACCACAGCCCTCACCCAATTCTTTGAAATCCGCGAACAGGCCGGGCTGAAGAAGAAGCCGTCGACATCCGAAGTGCTCGACTGGCTGAAACTGCTTCTGGCAGAGGACCTGAGCCCCGAAGATATCAGGCGCGACGGGGCCAATGCCCTGCCAAAACTGCATGGCGCCCTGCTCAAGAATGAGCAGGACGTGCATTTGTTCGAACGATTGGCGTTTATGGCGCGGCGCGGCGGTTAACTGCCGCCAGACCGGCGCACATTCCCGTGCCAGTCTTCTGACACAGCTTGGTGTGACGGGGCATCTTCGGGCGCGACCGGTCCGGATATCCCATGATCGCGCGCCGTCCCAATCAAAAAGCCGAGCCACACCAGAACGACCACCCAGAAAACCTTGCTAGAATAGTAGGCAAGGAACGTGCTTGTTGCGTGTTCGTCAGCCGTAAGCTGTTTATTCATGTCAGCCTCCATCTAGTGACAAATTGCAAGACAGACATAGCTGCACAAATCACATTCTCAAAATGAATGTTTAAACGACCATACATCACGTTTCGTGATATATAAAAGTATACCCGCCGCACCTATCGGCACCGGTTATGCAAGCCGAAACACGTTCAGGCCGGAAAACCGCTGGCTGCGTTAACAATCCTCCGTTACGCACGGCTAAATGACTGGTCATGCCCGCAAAGCAGGGTATTGTCACCGGGAGGCAGACAAGAGCAACAAACAATGACCGATCGCGCCCCGACCATCATCCGACCGCTCTTGGCGGCTGACCAGGACCACTGGCGCAGGCTCTGGACCGCATATCTAACGTTCTATGGCAGTCAGGTTTCCGAGGAAGTCTATACCAGCACATTCGCCCGGCTTTTAGGTGATGACGGGCAGGATTTTCGTGGTCTGATCGCAGAACAAGACGGCAAACCTGTCGGTCTGGTGCATTACCTCTTCCACCGCCATTGCTGGCGCATCGAAAATGTCTGCTATCTGCAAGACCTTTACGCCGACCCATCCGTGCGCGGTCAGGGCGTTGGACGCAAACTGATCGAGGCGGTCTACGCCGCTGCAGATGCCGCCGGTAGCCCGTCGGTCTATTGGTTGACCCAAGATGACAACGAGGCTGGTCGCAAGCTTTATGACCGGGTGGGCCAATTGACCAATTTCATCAAATATCAGAGGCCGCTATGAAGCGGCTTTTGGGCCTCGCTTTCGTGGCGCTTGCCGCCTGCGCCGAACAGCCGACACAACCGGACCCCATCCGCCTGACCTTCCCTGAGATGCGCAGCTTCGCCGCAACGAGCCCTGGACGTTCTGTGCGACCTAACTCGGAAATTGCTCTGGATTTCGTCGATCTTGCCTTCCGCATGGAAAGCGGCCGTGAGTTGCCCACCTTCACCCGGTTCGAAGGGCCAATCACCGTGCGCATCGCGGGGGCCGCACCGCCCAGCTTGGTGCCTGACCTGAACGGCCTTCTGGGCCGATTGCGCAGCGAGGCGCATATCGACATCCGACTGACCAACGCGGCTGAGGCGAATATCGTGATCGAGCCTGTGCCCAGGCGCCAGCTACAACGCGTCGCACCGAATGCGGCCTGTTTCGTTGTACCCAGAGTACAAAGCTGGGTTGAACTACGCCGGGCGCGCGGCACCGCCACACTTGACTGGGCCACTCTGCCAACGCGGACGCGGGCGGCTATCTTTCTGCCTGCGGATGCTGCCCCGCAGGAAATCCGCGATTGCCTGCATGAGGAACTCGCGCAGGCATTGGGGCCGCTCAACGACCTCTACCGCTTGCCCGACTCTGTCTTTAATGACGACAATATCCATGCCGTGCTGACCGGTTTCGACATGTTGATCCTCCGGACATATTATGCCCCCGAATTACAAAGCGGGCTAAGCCAGGCACAGGTCGTCCAAAGACTGCCCAGCATTCTGGCACGGATCAATCCGCGCGGGCAGCGCAGCGGAGGTGTCATCCCCTCAAGCACATCCCGAGAATGGATTGACGCCATCGAAACCGCCCTCAGTAACGGTGCATCAGGCAACCGGCGCAGGCGAGCGGCGCTGCGCGCCGTCGATATCGGACGGCAGCTGGGATGGACCGGCAGCCGCGAAGGGTTCGCCCATTATGCCTTTGGACGGCTACAACTGGGCAATGACGCCAGCCTTGCCTTGGGCGCGTTCAATACCGCAGGCCGGGTCTACGGGCAGAACCCGGTAACCAATATTCACAGTGCACATATTGCAGCACAGCTCACTGCGTTCACGCTGATTTCAGGCGATGCGGATGCCACGATAGCAATTGCCGATGACGCGATCCCGGTGGCGCGGCGGCACCAGAATGCGGCCCTGATGGCGATCCTGATGATGTTCAAAGCCGAGGCGCTCGACCTGAAAGGTGAGACGGAGGCTGGCATGGCACTGCGGCTGGACAGTCTGGGTTGGGCGCTGTACGGATTTGGCAGCAGAGAAGCCGTGATCGAACGGCTGAACGAAATCGCATCGCTGCCGCCGCAAACGCCGCCAAGCTGACAGGACCTGCCAGATGATCTACCCGCTTTCCGGACTAATCTTTGGGGCACTTTTCGGGGCTTTCCGGGCCAAAGCCCGGGGCGGCAAACTGGCTGATCTGGTGCAATGGGGCATTGCCTTTGCGATCCTGTTTGGACTGGTGGGGCTGTTCGTGCTGATCTTCATCGAACGCAGCTACGTCTAGCCGCCCATGTTCTTGCGCTTTTTCGACAATCTGCGCGAAACCGGGGTGCCAGTATCCCTGCGCGAATTTCTGTCGTTCCTCGAGGGCATGAAGGCCGGGCTGGCCACATATGATATCGAGGCGTTCTACTTTCTGGCCCGTACCGTGATGGTCAAGGACGAACGGCATCTCGACAAATTCGACCGCGCCTTTGCGGCCAGTTTCGAAGGGCTCGACCAAATCCCGGACGACACGGTTCTGAATGCAGTCGATATTCCAGCCGACTGGCTGGAAAAACTCGCCGAAAAGCACCTTAGCGACGCAGAAAAGGCCGAGATTGCAGCATTGGGCGGCTTCGAGAAGCTCATGGAAACGCTAAAACAACGGCTTGAGGAACAAAAAGACCGACATCAAGGGGGCAATAAATGGATCGGCACCGCGGGCACCTCGCCCTTTGGCGCCTATGGCTACAACCCCGAAGGCGTACGCATCGGCCAGAAGGAAAGCCGCCACCAGCGCGCGGTAAAGGTTTGGGACAAACGCGATTTTCGCAATCTCGATGACACAGTTGAACTGGGCACACGCAACATCAAGGTAGCCCTGAAACGGTTGCGCCGCTGGGCGCGCGACGGGGCCGCAGAAGAACTCGACCTGAACGGCACGATCCGGGCAACCGCCGAACATGGGTATCTGGATGTGCAAACCCGACCAGAGCGGCGCAATGCCGTCAAAGTCCTGCTGTTTCTGGATGTGGGCGGATCAATGGACCCGCATATCAAAGTCGTCGAAGAACTGTTCAGTGCGGCCAAATCAGAGTTCAAGCATTTCGAATATTTCTACTTCCACAACTGCCTTTACGAAGGGGTCTGGAAGGACAACCGACGTCGCTGGAACGCCCAGACACCCACTTGGGACCTGCTGCGCACCTACGGCCCCGACTACAAATGCGTCTTTGTTGGCGATGCCAGCATGTCGCCCTACGAAATCGCCTTCAAAGGCGGGGCGAATGAGCACTGGAACGAGGAATCGGGCGAGGTCTGGCTGACCCGCGCCCGCGATCAATGGCCTGATCATCTGTGGATCAACCCGCTGGACGAGCGCTACTGGCCCTACACCCAGTCAATCCAGATGATTCAGCAGATTTTTGGGGCTGACCGGATGGTGCCGATGACACTTGCCGGTATTGATGCGGGGATGCGGCAACTCAGCCGCTAGAAAATCACATGTCGCACCCCATATTGGATAGATGATCAAATTCACCCCGATCCTGCTGGCCGTGCTCTATGGCTTTGTGATGTACCGGTTTTCGGTATGGCGGACGTCGCGGGAATTGGATGCCAATTCGACGGAACTCGCCGATCCGATCCTGAAGGTGCTGACCGACCAGATGGCACAGGCGTTGGACATCGAACGGATCAAGGTTCACATCTACGAAATTGAACCCGTAAACGGATTGGCGGCACCTGACGGGCGTATCTTCATCACGCGTGGTTTCTTCAACAAATATCGGAATGGGGACGTCAGTTCCGAAGAAATGGCCAGCGTCATCGCGCATGAGCTGGGGCATGTGGCGCTTGGCCATTCCAGGCGCAGGATGATTGATTTTTCAGGGCAAAATGCGATGCGCACGGCGCTCGCCATGGTGCTGGGCCGGTTCCTGCCCGGGGTCGGACCATGGATCGCCGGTTTGCTGATGCGGCTTGTTGCGGCCAGGTTATCGCGCAATGACGAATTTGAAGCCGATGCTTATGCATCTGCTTTGCTTGTCAAAGCAGGGATCGGAACGGCCCCGCAAAAATCCCTTTTTGCAAAGCTCGAAAAACTGACCGGTGCGCGTGGTGCTGGAACGCCTGCTTGGATGCTCAGCCACCCTAAAACGCCGCAACGGATCGCAGCAATCGAGGCAAATGAGGCGAAGTGGCGGGATTGACGCCAAACTTTCTGAGAAAGTTTGCTTACAAAATCTCAGTGAGATTTTGTGACCAGCGCTTTGCCCAATCGCGGCAGGCGTGCCTTTTTCATCAATGCGCGCATCTCCCATGCGCGCTCCGACAGGCGATTTGCCTCCGCCAGCACCGCCTCGGCCACCGCCCCCACCTGATCGGGGGCCTCAGATAAAAGGCTGCGCAGAAACGCATCCGGGTCCACCCGAAACACCCCTTCGTCGGCCAGAATATTGCCCGGGAAATCCTTCGCATTCGTGGTCATGATGGCATCACAAGACCCGGCAACAGCCGCCGCAAGCACGTGGATATCATCAGGGTCGGGCAACCATAGCCGCGCCCGCAATCCTTGATGGTCCGGTACAATCGCATCGGGGAATGCCGCGCCCAGTGCGGCGATCTCCCCCCGGGCCAGCAATGCTTGCTCCGGTCCCAGCTTGGCCGCTGCACGCGCCCATTCCTCAAGTATCCGATCAGACCAGCGCGCCTCAAACAACCCCTCCCGCGCGCAACCCAGTACCACCTCGCGCATCACGGTGGGATAAAGCACGCATGCGTCGATCAGCACTCTCATAGGCGGTAGAACACGGCCTTCAGATACCCGCTTTCGGCCAGATGCGGCATCAATGGGTGGTCCGGTCCGGCAAATCCGGTGTGAATGATTTGCCCGCGCCTGCCGCCACGTCCGATGCCGCGCGAGCAGGCGTTGCGGAATTTCGCCAGATCCGCCGCATGCGAACAGGAACACAGAACCAGATAACCGCCCTCTGCCACCAGTGGGGCTGCAAGACGGGCGACCCGTTCATAGGCACGCAATCCTGCATCCAATGCCTGCCGTGAAGGTGCGAAGGCCGGCGGGTCACAGATCACCAGATCAAATGTCGCGCCCTCTTCGGATAATGCCGTCAGTTGGGCAAAGGCATCGCCCTTGCGCACAGTCAACCGATCCGACAGACCCATCTGTTCCGCCCCTTGTGCAGCCAGCTCCAACGCTGGTTGCGATCCGTCAACAGCCAGGACCGACTGTGCCCCGCCGGCCAACGCCGCCAGACCAAAACCGCCCACATGGGAGAACATATCAAGCACCCGCCCGCCCTCCGCCAGACGCGCCGCGAATGCATGGTTTTCGCGCTGATCAAAAAACAGGCCGGTCTTTTGCCCGCCCATGACGTCAGCCAGGTATGTGGCGCCATTCATCGGGACAGGAATAGGCGCATCGGGGGCGGTGCCGTGGGGCACATCCATGACCTCTTCCAGCCCTTCCAGTCCACGTGCCCTACCGGTACCGTTCGCAATGACGGTTCTAACGCCCGTCACCTCAACCAGTGCCGCAACCAGCGGTGCCAGTAGCGTATCGGCCCATGCCGCATTCGGCTGGATCACGGCCACATCATCGAACCGATCGATGATCACCCCAGGCAGACCATCGGCCTCTGCATGGATGAGCCGATAGAACGGCGCAGCATAAAGACGCCCGCGATGCGCCAGCGCCCGCGCAATGCGGGTCGCAAACCAGGATTGATCGATAATGGCCGCCGGATCACGGTCCAACATGCGGCAGATAATCTTGGATGCCGGATTGACCGCAACGATCCCCAAGGGTTGACCCGCACTATCTTCGAGAATGGCAATTGTACCGGGGGCCAACGCACGCGTGCGCCGATCGGTCACAAGTTCATTGGCATAGACCCAGGGAAAGCCATGGCGGATTGCACGCACTTCTGCCTTTGGGGTCAATCTGACGGTTGCGGGGTTTGCGGAGGAGGCTGGGCTATTCATGCCGCCCCCTTACCTGCATTCACCCAAGGTGAAAAGGCGTTGGATCAGGAAAGCTCATCACGCAACACACGCGTCAGGAAATCAACAACGCGCACCTTCTGTGTCTGGCCGCTCTGCTCCAATCTCACCGCCTCTGATCCGCCGGGGGCATCCAGATTGGCCGTGACCCGCCGCACAGGTTCAATCACCGCACCGCTTGCTGCATCGCGCACCGTCATGAGGAAGATGATGTTATAGACCCCGCCGACCGTATAGCGGGTCTTATTTGTTACCCCGTGAAATCGGACGAGTTGAACATCCACGACAACACGCTGGTTCCCGCGCTGCACCTGTTTGTTGCGCGCAAAGGCGGTTTCAAACATGGCGCCAATCTGTTGCAGGCGGTCGCCCCTGCGATCGCCACGCCAAACAACATCCGCCCATGGGTAAAACCCTTCCTCCTCAGACACCTCCAGATCGGGTGTGGCCGCGAAAGTCATGTCGGCCAGTTGATAGGATCGGATCACACCATCCGGCGCGGTGCTACTCACTCCGGTTTGGTCACCGCTACAGGCCACAAGGCCAAGCAGAACAACAACTGTTGCCAAGAATTTTCTCAATAACATTGGTAACCTCAAGAAACACGTCCCAGATTTGACCCGATACCAGCGGTCAATGGCACGATTATGGCAATTGATTTAAAACTATCTTGATTGCCTCAAAGGGATCAAGCGGCGCTTGTTAGCGCTAACGGTCCATGTTATCATGCCCGCGAAAGTGATCACGCCTGTCGCCAGAGGATTTCGATGCCAATTCACCCCACAATCGCCGCAGTCACTGACCGCATTCGGGCCCGGTCCGAAGGCCCACGGCGCAAATATCTTGATACCATGGCAAGAGCCGCTGCCGAAGGGCCGCGCAGGGCGCATCTGACCTGTGGCAATCAGGCCCACGCCTATGCAGCCATGGGGGACGATAAGAACGCATTGATAGACGGACCGACACCCAATATCGGCATTGTCACGGCGTATAATGACATGCTGTCAGCCCATCAGCCTTTTGAACGTTATCCCGATCTGATCCGGGCTGCTGCCCGCGCTGCAGGTGGAACCGCACAAGTTGCAGGCGGGGTGCCTGCCATGTGTGACGGTGTGACCCAAGGCCAGACCGGCATGGAGTTGTCCCTCTTCTCGCGCGATGTGATTGCGCTCGCCGCGGGGGTTGGTCTGTCCCATAACGTCTTTGACGCATCGGTCTATCTGGGCGTCTGCGACAAGATCGTGCCCGGGCTGGTCATTGCCGCGGCCACATTCGGCTATATCCCCGGCATCTTTATCCCCGCCGGCCCAATGACATCCGGCCTGCCCAACGACCAGAAGGCCAAGGTGCGCCAGCAATTCGCCACTGGCGAAGTGGGGCGTGACAAGCTGATGGAGGCTGAAATGGCCTCTTACCACGGGCCCGGCACCTGCACCTTCTATGGGACCGCCAACACCAACCAGATGCTGATGGAGTTCATGGGACTGCATATGCCGGGCGCGTCGTTCGTGAACCCCGGCACACCCTTGCGCGACGCCCTTACGACGGCTGCGACTGAAAGGGCCTTGTCAATCACCGCTTTGGGCAATGACTACCGCCCGGTCTGCGACATTCTGGATGAACGGGCCTTTGTGAACGGGTTGGTCGGACTTATGGCCACGGGCGGGTCAACTAACCTTGTGATCCACCTGCCCGCAATGGCGCGGGCTGCCGGGATCATTCTGGATCTGGAGGATTTCAGCGACCTGTCAGAGGTCACGCCGCTCATGGCCAAGGTCTATCCCAACGGGCTGGCGGATGTGAACCACTTCCACGCCGCCGGTGGTTTGGGCTTCATGATCGGGGAATTGCTGAATGCAGGCCTTCTCCACCCTGACACCAAAACAATCGCGGGCGACGGGTTGGAGCTTTATACCAAAGATCCCAAATTGACCGATGGCCGGATCACCTATGCCGACGGGGCTGGCCAGACGTTGAATGACAAGATATTGCGCCCAGCCAGCGACCCGTTCCATTCCCATGGCGGGCTAACTCAGCTTTCGGGCAATCTGGGGCGCGGCGTGATCAAGACATCCGCCGTCGCCGAAGAACGACATATAATCGAGGCCCCTGCCCGCGTCTTTCATACCCAGGACGCCGTGAAAGCAGCGTTCAAGGCAGGTGAGCTGACCAGTGACACCGTCATCGTCGTGCGGTTCCAGGGCCCGAAATCCAATGGCATGCCTGAACTGCACGGGCTGACGCCGACGCTCGCCGTCTTGCAGGATCGCGGCTTGAAGGTGGCCCTCGTGACCGATGGGCGTATGTCCGGCGCCTCCGGCAAAGTACCTTCCGCTATTCATGTCTGTCCCGAGGCCGCCGATCACGGACCGATCAGCCTGATCAAGGATGGCGATATCGTGCGGCTGGATGCCACCAAAGGCACCATTGATGTCCTCGGCGTTGACCTGAGCACACGCAGCCCCGCCACTGCTGACCTGACCGGCAATGGCACCGGCGTGGGCCGTGAGCTTTTCGAATGTTTCCGGCAGAATGTCGGGTTGGCCGCAGATGGCGCCGGCGTGGTTGTCTGATAGTGCCTCGCTCCCCTTTTCATAACAAGAGAACGATAACATGACCCCACAAGACGCCTCCGCAGCCGCCGCAAAAATCTGCATGCTGGCCCCTGTCGTGCCGGTTCTGGTGGTGGATGATGCCGCAATCGCTGCCAAATTGGCCGAAGCGCTGGTCGCAGGTGGCCTCCCCGCCCTCGAAGTGACTTTGCGCACACCCGCCGCCCTCGATGTGATCCGCGAGATGGCAACGGTTGCGGGCGGGTCCGTCGGTGCGGGCACATTGCTGACACCAAAGGACGTGGAAGCGGCGAAAAAAGCCGGGGCGACATTCGGCGTCTCACCCGGGGCAACAGACATCCTACTGGATGCCTGCGAAGCCAATGACCTGCCGCTCTTGCCAGGTGCGGCCACCGCATCGGAGGCGATGCGCCTGCTGGAACGCGGCTACACAGTGCAGAAGTTTTTCCCCGCCGAGGCGAATGGCGGGGCGCCTGCACTCAAAGCTATCGGCGCACCGATCCCGCAGGTGAAATTCTGCCCAACCGGCGGCGTCAGCCTGAAAAACGCCAATGATTACCTGTCGCTCGGCAACACGCTTTGCGTTGGCGGGTCATGGGTCGCCCCGAAGGATAAGGTGCAAGCAGGCGACTGGGCAGGTATCACAGCGCTGGCGGCAGAGGCGGCAAACCTGCCACGATAAAAACCGGTCCCGGATCAAGTCCGGGACGGGTCCACCCGCGCTGCGCGCCCACCGCGTCTGCGCGGCGCCGGTTGATCCTGCAACGCTGCAACCAATGTCCGCGTCATCGGATGGTCGGCCGGATGCTCCGCATATTGCACCAGCAGCTCCTGCACCCAGATCCGCGTATCCGTCTCCACCGGAACACCCAAAGCCCAATCGAGGAATATCGTCCGGCATTCGGCAATCGTTATCCCATCGATCCGGTAGGACTCTCTGATCAACCCCTTGGGGTCACGCGGGTCCTTTGCCATCACACAGCCCCCAATTCGCGCGAAATGATGGCATCCGCCACCTGCGCCGCATCGTCGATTGCCTGTTTCAATTCATCCATCGTGTCAAACCCCGTTTCGCGCAGCAGAAAACGACGTCCCCCCTCGCCCAATGCATCGGGGTCAAGCGGTCCGCCAGTCAGCAATCGCGCCGCTGCCTGCACACGCCAGAAAAGCCTTGCTGCGCCATCCACGGCCTGCGCATCTGCGGCAATAATCCAGCCATCCGCGACACCTGCAGCCAATTGACCCTCCAGATCATGGGCAGCGCTGCCAGCGCGCAAGGCACAGGCCTGCGCAAAAAGCTCCGCATCCTGCAATCGCCCCGGGCCGATCTTGGCATCCCAATCGCCCTGCGGCGGTTTCGCCTCCGCGATCCGGGCCCGCATATCGGCGAGGTCGGACAGGACTTGCACCGCCTGCCCTTTTTCGGCCAGCAGCGAAACGCGAAACGCCTCCAGCTCGTTGCCGATCTCCACCGCACCGGCCACCGGACGGGCGCGGGTCAGCGCCAGATGCTCCCATGTCCAGGCCTCATCACGCTGATAGGTCCGAAACGCGTCCAGCGAGGTGGCCACAGGCCCTTGGCGACCTGACGGGCGCAACCGCATATCGACCTCATAAAGCCGCCCCTCTGCCATCTGCGCGCTCAGGGCGGTGACAAGGGCCTGCGTCAACCTTGCGTAATAGGCACGCGTGGCCAAAGGGCGACGGCCGTCAGAGGCATCAACACCCGGTGCATCATAAATCACGATCAGGTCGAGATCGGATTCGGCGTTCAGGCGTGCCGCCCCCAACGATCCCATCCCCAGAACCACTGCACCGCGCCCCGGCATTTCGCCATGTTTGCGCGCAAATTCCGCCACGGTCACGGGCCAGAGGGCCGCGACAACCGCCTCAGCCAGATCGGCATATTGCCGGCCACTACAGGCGGCATCAATCAAACCCCGCAGATGATGAACGCCAATGCGGAAATGCCACTCCTTGGCCCAGCGGCGGGCCGCAATCAGTTGCGCCTCGTAGTCAGGTGCCGCCTCCAGCACCGCTGTTAACGCGGCGACCAGCCCCTCCTTCCCGGGCCAGGGATCAAAGAACGCACCGCCAATC
This sequence comes from uncultured Paracoccaceae bacterium, assembly GCA_947500055.1. GTDB lineage: Bacteria > Pseudomonadota > Alphaproteobacteria > Rhodobacterales > Rhodobacteraceae > Yoonia. The sequence goes on along the minus strand of CANMQO010000001.1, from coordinate 553,847 downwards.
ACCGCATCCAGGACCCCCGCGTTGCGCGACAGATATTGCGCCAGCGCCGGGGCGGTTGCCGCGATATCAACGATCAGCTGGGTCAGTTGCGGGTTCGCCTCGAACAAGGAAAACAGCTGCACACCGGCAGGCAACCCGGCTAGGAAGCCGTCAAATTGGGCAAGGGCCTCATCCGGGCGGGCGGCGTCTTGCAGGCTGGTCATGATTTGCGGGGTGATGCGGTCAAATATTTCCGTGGCGCGTTGCGATCGTAACGCAGGGTAACTGTGCCAGCGGGCGATCACATCCCGCCCCCAGTCCGAAGTAACCGGCGCAGCAGGTTCCGGGGCAAAGAAACCTTCCGTCAGTTCATGAACCTCTTCCAACCTGTCCGTCAGGTCGCGGCGCAGATCAGCCAGATCACGGCCCATGAAGGCCGCCAAGCGTTCAAACCCGTCCGCATCATTCGGTAAATGGTGGGTCTGGGCGTCATTGATCATTTGCAAACGGTGCTCCACCTCGCGGTGAAACCTGTAGTGATCATATAGCGTGTCCGCGGTATCCTGCGGCACCCAATCGGCCTCTGCCAAACGCTGCAACCCGTCGCGGGTACCGCGCACCCGCAAGGACGGATCACGCCCACCGGCAATCAACTGGCGGGTCTGGGTAAAAAACTCGATCTCGCGAATACCACCACGGCCCAGTTTCATATTGTGCCCTTCCAGCACCAGCGCGCCGCGCAGCCCCTTATGGTCACGAATGCGCAACCGCATGTCATGGGCGTCCTGAATGGCAGCAAAATCCAGATGTTTGCGCCAGACGAACGGGCGCAGAGTTTTCAAAAACCCCTCTCCTGCGGCGATATCGCCCGCACAGGCCCGCGCCTTGATATATGCGGCGCGCTCCCATGTGCGACCGACACTTTCGTAGTAGCGTTCTGCCGCTTCCATCGACAGACAGACCGGGGTGACAGATGCATCCGGGCGCAGGCGCAGATCGGTGCGGAACACATAACCACCAGCCGCCACATCCGACAGTATCGCGGTCATCCGGCGGGTGACACGGATAAACGATGCGCGGGCATCATGGTAATCGTCAGGATCAAACCGGGTTTCATCAAACAGGCAAATCAGATCGATATCCGAGGAGTAATTCAACTCCCCCGCGCCCATCTTGCCCATGGCAAGGGCGGTCATACCGGCCCCTGTCCGGGCATCGGGATCGCCGGGTAGCTTACCGCGCCCGATCTCGGCCCCGACCAGGGCAACCAGACAGGCATGCACCGCCACATCGGCAAAATCTGTCAGGGTTTGCGTGACCTGTTCCAACTTCCAGACACCGCTCAGGTCGGCCAGAGCGGCAATCAAGGCAACGCGTCGCTTGGCCCGTCGTAATCCGCCGGGCAATTGATCCAATGCAATCTCGGGAATATCCGCCAGCAATGCGGCGACCGCCGCCTCTGGGTCATCCAATGCCCCGGGGAGCCAATCAACCTCTGACCCGATCAACCCCGCCAGATAAGGGCTGCACCCAGCCGTTCCCTTGATTAACGGCACCAATGCGGCGTCAAGATCGGGCAACATCGCAATGGCATCATCCCCGCGGTCAGGTTCAAAAGGATCAGGACAACGGGTCTGGCGGGCTGCAATCGACATGCGACAACACTGCGGCGGTCAGGCAGCATGGTCAATCACATCTGGGCCGTTAAGATACGCGAAAAGGAAAGACAATCATGAGCAAGAGCCTGAAACGGGTCACCAAGGCCCTGCAAGATGCAGGACTGGATATCAGCCCCATCGAAATGCAGGCTGAGACACGAACCGCCCAGCAAGCTGCAGATGCGGCCGGCTGCCATCTCGACCAGATCGCCAAATCGGTGATCTTTGCCGGAGAGAACTCTGGTAAAGCCATCCTGTTCATCACCGCCGGTGGCAATCAGGTGGACAACGACAAGGCAACACGATGCGCGGGCGAACCACTGGGAAAGGCCGATGCATCTCTGATCCGGGCCCAGACGGGCTTTGCCATTGGCGGGGTGGCCCCCGTCGGGCATCTCAGCCCGATCAGGGCCTTTATTGATCCGCGATTGCTCGAATTCGGCGAAATATTCGCGGCTGCAGGGACGCCACGACATATTTTTCCCATTTCGCCAACAACACTGGTCAAGATTTCCAACGCGCAACCCACTGATTTCATTACCATCTCAAGGTAAATGTAAAAAACATTCACATTAATACTTGAAGATCGCGCAGACTCCTCCGATATCTAATCATGTGAAAGGCATTCACATACACATAAACTGATTGATAAGGAGCCGACCATGAACACCGCAACCACCCATTCCCCGATGGCATATAACACCCGTCCGGGTTTCTTTGCCCGGGCCGAAGCCTGGCTGGACGAGCGCGGCAAAGGCGCCTGGATCGCCGCCATGGTCCTGGGCTTCATCTTCTTCTGGCCCATCGGCCTCGCCCTTCTCGCCTACATGATCTGGAGCAAACGCATGTTCAACAAATCCTGCACCGGCATGACCCGGACCAGCGCCCGCCACATGAGCAAATCATCCGGCAACAGCGCATTCGACGCCTACAAGGCTGAAACCCTGCGCCGCCTGGAAGAGGAGCAGGACCGGTTTGAAGACTTCCTTGAGCGGTTGCGCGACGCCAAAGACAAGGCCGAGTTTGACCAGTTCATGAATGACCGGGCGAACGCGTCCAACGGTGGCGATACCCCCCGCGACGACGAAGACAACGCCGCCTAAATCCAGAATGGGCTCCCTGCTTCGGGAGCCCTTTTCCAAATCAGGGGATTTGATTATGACAAGTATCGATATGACACGAAAAACGCCGATCCCGCCCACAGCACATAGCATGCCAGTTGCAGTCCAGGTTCTTTCTACCCTGCTTTTTGGCGCTTTTGGCATTTTGGCTGTGATCTTTGCCTTCAACGCATCAACACTTGGCGGGATCATTGTTGCCCTCGTCCTAGGCTGGCGTGGCGGTTTCGCGCCCGGTCGCTGGGGCGGCGGTCCCGAAATGCCCTCGGCTGAAACGCTGATGTCCTTGGCACCCGAGGCCGACCAGCGCAGCAGCGGGAATGCCAGCTTTGACGCCTACCGGTCCGACACATTGCACCGGCTTGAGGAAGAGCAAACACGCTTTGAGAATTTTCTTGGCCGCCTGCGGGCCGCAAAAGACAAATCAGAATTCGATGACTTTCTTGATCAGCGCGCGCGCCGGGTGAACAATCTGGAAAAGTCATCCGTCGAAGAACTTGAAGAACCGGTTCGACGAAGATCCTGAAAGCCGCCCCAGGCGTGATAAGACAAGTCCAAACCCCTCACATTAACCTGTTGTTAAGCGAGGGGCTTGGCGCAGGCGGGTCGCGTTGTTAATCTCCGTTTAACTCACACGGAACCCGAAATGCGCCATACGTTACCCATCGCTCCACAATTTTACGTGACGGCTCCACAGCCGTGCCCGTATCTTGACGGCCGGATGGAACGTAAGCTGTTTACGGCATTGCAGGGTGATACAGCGGCCAAGCTGAACGATTCCCTGTCAAAACAAGGATTTCGCCGCTCACAGAACGTGCTTTACCGTCCATCCTGCGCGGAGTGTTCAGCCTGCATGTCAGCGCGGATTGACGTCTCACTTTTTGCCCCTAATCGCAGCCAGCGGCGGGTGCATCGGCGTGCAGAACACCTGCGCCGGAGGGCCACATCCCCTTGGGCGACCGAAGAGCAGTATGCGCTTTTTCGCAAGTATCTGGATGGGCGACATGCAACCGGCGGCATGGCGGACATGGATATGTTCGAGTTTGCCGCCATGGTCGAAGAAACGCCAATCCGATCCCGCCTGATCGAATATGAGGATGACGACGATCTGCGTGCCGTTTGCCTCACCGATATCCTCGATGATGGCTTGTCGATGGTTTATTCTTTCTTTGATCCGGCGCTGCAGAAACTGTCGCTTGGCACCTACATCATCCTTGACCACATCACCATCGCCCGGGATTTGGGGCTACCTTATGTCTATCTCGGGTACTGGGTGCCGGGCAGTCCAAAGATGGACTACAAGTCCAAATTCAAGGGTATAGAGGTTTACGGCAACGGCGCGTGGCAGCCACTCGGCGATCCGGAAAACTACGATTCTGACGTGCATCCGCTCTCAAATGACCCAATCGCAGAGCAGGTCGCGCGGATCAGCCTGCCGGATGGGCGCAACTGACCTACCGGCTCAACCATTTTGCCAAAAGCCCGGGCGATAACCAGTTCTTAGGCAGAGTGCATTAATCCCTACCGCATAAGGTAGGAGCGATTGATGATAAGGATAGCGGGCTGTTTCGCGAACGAGCATGTCTTTTGGCTCGTCATGGTTGCAGCTGCCATTTGCCTTACGGGTTCAATCCTGACCGTGCGGTTGTCCCTGCGGCTGCGCAAAATAGCTCGGCGCGCGCGCAAGGTGCAAATTGCGCTGACGGCAATCGTCGCGGGCGGAATGATCTGGGCCACACATTTCATCGCGATGCTGGCCTATGAACCTGGTATTGATCATGGCTATGAACCTGTGATGACCGCGGTTTCGCTGGTCACAGCGATATTGGGTGCCGCTGTTTCGCTAAGCATCGCATCAAAGCGTTTTCACCGGTTTGCACCGGAAATCGGCGGCGCAGTTTTTGGTCTGACCATCGCGGCAATGCATTATCTGGGCATGTCCGCATTTCTGATGCCGGGCGAAATCATCTGGGAAACGGATTTGCTGATTGCCTCCGTTTTCCTCGGGGCCGGATTGGGTGCGCTGTCCTTCAACCGTATCGTGCGGCCCATTACGCGATACTGCTGGCTGGGTGGCGCGGTCGCCATGTTCCTGTCTGTCTGCAGCATGCATTTCACAGGCATGGCCGCCATTACGATTACGCTGGACCCAACCGTTACAATCCCGCCAAGCCCCCTATCGGACGCCGCCCTTGCGCTGGTTGTGCTGGGTCTTGTCATGTTCATCATGATGATGGGTCTGACCGCTTTCATGATTGAGGCGCAATTGGCGCTGGATGCCCGCCACAAGTTGCAGGAAATGGCCCTGACAGATCCACTTACAGAACTGCCGAACCGGCAGAAACTCAGATTGGAAATCGATGCGCTGGCTGCTCGGAAAAACGGTCATCTCGGCGGTGTCGCAATTCTGACGCTGGATCTGAATCTCTTCAAACAGATCAACGATCTACACGGGCACAATGCGGGCGATGCCGCCCTGATCGCGATCACCGAACGCATGTCATCCGTGATAGAGGGCGATGAATTCATTGCACGCATTGGCGGGGATGAATTTGTCGCGTTGAAATCCGGCATCACGGGGCCGGATGATGCATTTGCATTCGCCCAAAGACTGCGTACGCAAATCCTGCGCCCCGTCGCATATCATGACCTGCGCCTGCAACTGGGTGTCAGCATCGGCCTGTCTTGCGCACCACAGGACGGCACCGATCTTGCGCTCATTCAAGAATATTCGGATATCGCGATGTACCGCGCCAAAAGGCTGGAAGACAGCGGTATCATCGCCTTCAAACCCGAAATGTATGCCGATGATCGTGCGCGCACGGCCTTGAAAGCCGATCTGCGCGTCGCCGTTACGGAACAGCAATTCGAACTACACTACCAGTTACAAAACGACATCAAAACGCATGAACCCGTGGGGTTCGAGGCGCTGATCAGGTGGAATCACCCTGCCAACGGGCATATCAGCCCCGACGATTTCATTCCCATCGCGGAGGAAACAGGCATCATCTGCGAAATCGGCAGCTGGGTTCTGCGCACCGCCTGTGAAGAGGCGGCAAGTTGGGATCATCCTTTTCGGATCGCCGTGAATGTGGCCCCGCAACAAATGCTGCAGCCCGGCTTTGCCGAACAGGTGGCCGACGCATTGGACCGCAGCGACCTGAACAGCGACAGGTTAGAGCTTGAAATTACCGAAGCCAGCGTCATTCGCGACCACGCCATCACCCGCTCGGTCATTCACCAGATCAAGGCACTGGGTGTCCGGGTGGCCATGGATGATTTTGGCACCGGATACTCATCGCTTGCCACCTTGCAGGCTTTCCCTTTTGACAAGATCAAGATCGACAGAAGTTTCGTCTCGGGTGTTCATCAAAACAGCAAGCGCGCCGCGATTATTCGGGCAACCATCATGATGGCCAAGGCGATGAACATCCCGGTTCTGGCTGAAGGGGTTGAAGACGCCGATGAACTGAACTTCCTGCTGTCCGAAAACTGCGCAGAGGTTCAGGGATACTATTTCGGACGTCCGATGGACCGGGAACAGATGCGCTGTATCGCAGCCCCCAGCAAGGCACTGCAACGCAGGGCGTCCTAGCCGGTGCGGGCGTGCGTCCCCGCGCCACAAGGCGTCATCATTTCAGCAGATTGGGCACGATTGTCACAACACTCGGGAACAGCCACAGCAGCAGCAAACCGGCAACCTGAATACCAATGAACGGCATCACACCTTTGTATATCTGCCCGGTGGTGATCGTTTTTGGCGCAACCCCTCGCAGATAGAACAAGGCAAAGCCAAATGGCGGGGTCAGGAAAGACGTTTGCAGGTTCACCGCGATCATGATCGTCACCCATTTTGGATCAAAGGTACCGCCATAAATCACCGGCCCCACAATCGGGATCACGATATAGATGATCTCAAGGAAATCCAGCACGAAGCCCAGTACGAAAAGGACCAGCATGACCAGCAGGAACACCTGCAATTCACTATCAAATGAGCGCAGGAACTGTTGGATATAATGCTCGCCCCCGAAAGAGATCAGCACGAGGTTCAGCAATTGGGATCCGATCAGAATGGTGAAAACCATGGATGTCACCTTGGCCGTTTCACGCACAACCGGCGACAGAACACCACCGGCCAGCAAAACGCCACAGGACCAGACCAGACCGAACATCGAAAACAGGAAACAAGCGAACGCAACGATATAGGCGATCCGGTTTTCCAGCAGGACAACCTCCTGCCCCAAACGCATGTCGAAATTCACCCCAATGACGAGCATCAGCACAATGGCACCCGCCGTCAGCAAGACCAATCGTCCTGAACGTTCCTGGTCCTGCAACTTGCGGTAAGTCGCCAACAGGATGGCGCCCCCTGCCCCCAAGGCCGCCGCCGGTGTCGGATTGGTGATCCCACCCAGGATCGACCCCAGTACCGCAACAATCAGCACAAGCGGGGGGAACACGACCCGCAGGATCTCGTTTCCAGCCAGATAGCCCGACGCGGTACGCAGCCCGATGAATGCGATCAGCAGCGGGATCGCAATCATCAATGTGGTTGCACCAGGCGTGGTCAACGGGCCAATCAACAGCACATCGACAAACAGCATAAGGACAAGCCCCGCCGCACCTATCATCAATGGCACCTTGTTGGCATAAGGGGCGACGCCCCGTGCGATCACCAGGACAAGCCCCAGCAGCAGCGCAGTCACCGCAATACCAGTGCCAATCGGGGCGGCCTGCGCGACACGAGCCTCAACAAGCGCCGCGCGCTCCTCGACCGACAAGGCACGGGCCTGCTCCACACCGCCTGCATCATCAATGGCCGTCTGCTCCGCAATAGCAACATCCCAGGCCTCTTGCCCATGCAGTTCAATCATCGCGGATTGACAATCCTCGCTGACACGGGTGCGCAGGGACGCGGTTTGCCCCGCATCAGTGAAGCTATCCACGATCACCGTTTGATTGCCAACCAACCCGGTCTGTGCCAAGCCAATTGTCAGGGCGATCAGACCAACCGGGACGACCAGAAACCAGGTGAACCCATTGCGCGCCGGGGCCGCCGCGCCAGTATCCGCATCACCCATCTGCACTGGCGGCGCCTTTGAGGGGTTGAACATCGCAAAGCCAAACGCATAGGCCGCATAAAGCGCTGCCAGCAGAATACCGGGCAGCAACGCCGCCTGAAACAAGGTGCCAACCGATACAACCGCGGGCTCGCCCAGATAGGTCAACGCATCCGTACAACCCGCCAGCCTCGCGCGGTCCTCTTGCGCGGCCGAGTAAAGATCACCGGCCAATGTGCCCAAAAGCACGATCACGATGGATGGGGGAATGATCTGGCCCAATGTGCCAGAGGCCGCGATGACGCCCGTGGAAAGCTCAGGCGAATAGCCATTCTTCAACATGGTCGGCAAGGCCAACAAGCCCATGGTCACCACCGTTGCTCCCACAATCCCTGTCGAGGCGGCAAGGAATGCGCCCACCAGGACGATGGAAACAGCCAGGCCACCGGGCAGCGGACCAAACACTTTGGCCATCGTCGTCAGCAATTCGTCGGCGATCCGCGACCGCTCCAGCACGATCCCCATCATCACGAACATCAGCACAGCCAGCAGGGTCTCGATCGACTGGCCCGCCAAGACGCGCTCATTCATCCGATTGACCAGAAAACCCACATTCCGGTCCAGCGCCTGCTCCCATCCTGATGGAAACAATGCACCCTCATGGCGCGGCAAATCTGGATATCGGAACACCGATATCGTATCAGGTTTGACCCCTTCGGCAATCAGGGCAGCGTATTCCGTTGAATTGGTGTCAACGGCGGCATGGATCAACATGCCAGAGCTATCCATCGCGGCAATCACAGCAAATGAAATCACGGCTGATCCGCTAATCGCAAAAGCGACCGGAAAGCCTGAAAGAATGCCGGCAAACAACGTCAGAAAGACGATAATGATGCCGATCTCGATGCCATCAAGTCCAAAAAGCATGGGATTTCGCCTCTGATTTAGTGAATTTCTGCGACCAGTTCGGCGGTGGGATCGCCGATTGGATCTTTATCAAGGTACTTACCCTCGCTGTCGGGACCTTCCTTGAACTCCAGGAATGAGCGATAGAAGAACGCGACCGCCTGCAACAAGACCAGCGCCGTGAAGGCCACCAGCAGAACCTTGAACAGAAAGTAAGCGTTGAACCCGTTTGGTGAAAAGCCAATGGTCTCGACATTCCAGCGCAACGCGCGGGCCTTGGTGATCAACCGGTCCAATGTGTCAGAGGCTGACGGGTTCGGCACAACCAGATGCCGCCACAGGAAAAACCAGCCATAAAGCCATGTCAGAATGGCGGCCGGCACCATGAACAAAAGCGACCCGACCATGTCGATCAATCGCTTGGCCCGATAGCTGACAGCGGAATAGATCAGATCAACCCGCACATGCCCGCCCTGCACGAATGTGTAGGTGACGCATAGACAGACGATCATCGCGTTGTAGAATTTCAATTCTTCCGACCACCAGCTGACATCCTTGGTGAAGGTAACGCCAAACCCGATGCCAATCTCGGACACGGCAAAGATACGTTGCATAAAGATGATGGCGATCTGTTGCAGGACCATCAGCAGACCTGCCCAGGCAAAGATGCGGCCAACGCCGTTGGCAAAGCCTTCCAGCACCCGGACGCAGCCCCACATGAACTTGTTTGAGATAAAGCCGATAACCGTCACCACCAGAAAAATGGCGAAGACAACAAAGAAAAATTCAACCGACGCGCCATAGTAGATAAAGCGCATCAAGGATTCCTTGATCTCTGTTTCGGGCATTGTGCCGTTGATATAGGGAAGCCACGCCAACCACTCGCTTGGGTGCAACAGCGCGTAACCAAGATTGTAGAACGCTTCAATCAGATTGGCAAAGAACCATCCAAATGCGTTCCCGCCCCATGCTTCGACCAAGCCCATGTGGAAACTCCCCCCATCGTCTTTTACTTGATTTGGGCAGCCCCCCGCCGCCCCTGTCATGAGGGCCACGATGCATATCGCATCGGGCCCCCATTTTTATCTGGATCATCAGGTGATGATCCCAAAGGCGATTAGCCCATCACGCGGTCACGCTGGGCACGATAGGCACCCTCGGAACGTGTAATCCAGCCGGACGAAGCCGCCATAGACGCGTTGTAAGATGCGCGCAGACGATCATAAAGCTCATCGCGGCCTTCAACATTGTCCATGGTGTCGATTGCTGCGGTGCCCATCGCGTCCCAAACACTGTCAGGGAATTCCAGAACCTTCACACCACCAGCCTGCAAGCGCTGCAGCGCTGCGCCGTTGTTGTTCATGAACTGGGCAAGGTTCCACTGATGCGCTTCACCAGACGCGATCTCGATGATCTTCTGATGCGCAGGGCTCAGGCTCTCCCATACGTCAAGGTTTGTGGCCAGCGACAGCGCCGCACCCGGCTCGTGCATACCAGCGGTGTAGTAGAACTTGGTGATCTCCTGGAAACCAGCCTTCTCATCCGCCCATGGGCCGATCCATTCGGTGCCGTCGATCGCACCAGACGCCAGCGCCTGATACACTTCCGCACCGGGAAGGTTCTGCACAGATGCACCCATCTTGCCCAGCGCCTGACCACCAAGGCCCGGCATACGGAACTTCAGACCCTGGAAATCTTCCGGGCCTTCGATTTCCTTGGCAAACCAACCACCAGCCTGCGGGCCGGTATTCCCTGCAAGGAATGATTTCAAGCCAAAGATGCTGCCAAGCTCATCATGGAATGCCTGACCTTCGCCCTGATAATACCAGTTGCTGATTTCCTGTGGCGTCATGCCGAATGGCACAGACGTATAGAATGCATAGCCTGGATGCTGGTTGACGAAATAGTAGTCGGCACCGTGATACATATCTGCCTGACCGGACGTCACAGCGTCAAACACTTCGAAAGCGCCCACAAGTTCGCCAGCTGCCTTCAGATCAATGGTCAGTGACCCACCTGAAAGTGCTGTGATCGTGTCGGCAGCGCGCTGTGCTGCGTCATGCACACCGGCAAGGCCACGGCCCCAGGTCGTAACCAGCGTCAGCGTGCGGTTGCCTTGCGCATATGCAGGTGCGGCAAGCGCAGTTGCAGCCGCAGCGCCGCCACCAAGTGCTGAGTTTTTCAGAAAAGAACGACGATCCATAGAGTAACCTCCCAATTATTTGCCCCCCCATCACACGTTCTGCGTGGGGAAAGATCGATTTCGTGGGCGCAGGTTAGCCCGCGCAGTTATGTTGGAAAATACGTAGTACTGCGTAGAAAACACGAATTCGTCACAATTTTTGACCAATTGAGGGACCTGTTCCCACGCTTTCACTCATTACACCTAAAAATCAGAACACCCGGTTGATGTTTGATTCGCAAGCGATTCGGGCGTATCGCTGTTGCACATGTTCCGGATCATCTCGCAGCTTCGCGACACCATCAGCGTCACCTATGGGCAGAAGGTATTTCTTCTGGCAACCTTGCCGCTTATCGTGGCTGTTTTCCTGATTTTTCTTGTGGTTACAGCGCAGTCGAGGCAATTGGCGGAACACGAAATTCAGGCGCTTGAGACACAGTTGATCGAAACCAAACGGGCCGAGCTCAAGAATTATCTGTCCATCGCACGCACCGCCTTTATCAATACTTACGGGCGGGCGGCGCCCGATGACGAGGCTGCCAAACTCGCGGTGACAAGAGAGCTTTCTGCCATGCTTTACGGGCAGGACGGCTACTTCTTCGTCTATGATTATGACGGCAACAACCTCGTGGCGCCACGGCAGACCTTTCTTATCGGCAAGAACTGGACCGGGCTGGACGACCTGAACGGAACGCCTATCACAGATGAATTGATCCGCATCGCCCGCACGGGTGGTGGCTATCACAGCTTTGACTGGCCGAAACCTTCAACCGGTGCCAACGAAAGGATTATTGTCTATGTCAACGGCTTGCAGGATTGGCGTTGGGCGATCGGGACCGGCGTGTTCATCGATGACGTTTTGGAAAATGTGGCCGCTGCCCGTGCCGACGTCGAGGCGCGGATCAGGCGTACCTCATTCTATATCGTCGCCATCACCATTGCTGCCTTGATCGGGGTGTTCACAACCGGCATGTTCCTCAACATACGCGAGCGGCGACTGGCAGATGCAAAGCTCAAGGAATTGACCCAGCGGATCATAGACACGCAAGAGGAAGAGCGCGGCAGGGTCGCACGTGAATTGCATGACGGGATCAGCCAGATGCTTGTCGGCGTGCGTTACGCGCTGGAGGTTGCGCGGCGCAAGATCGGCACGAACGCGGGTATGCTTGACAAGGGGATCGATGGGCTTGGATCGGCCATTCAGGAAGTGCGACGGATCAGCCGCGACCTGCGACCGGGCGTGCTTGACGATCTGGGGCTCGGCCCGGCCCTGCAATCTCTGACCGACGATTTCAGCAAACGGACGGGGATCACCTGCGATTTCGAAACGGTCGTTTTCCGAAACCGGTTGGATGACGAGGCGCGCATCGCGCTTTATCGCATCGCGCAGGAGGCATTGACCAATATCGAACGGCACGCCCATGCCAGCAGTGTGGAAATCTCGCTCAAGGGGCACCGTAACGGCGCAATGTTGAAAGTCGCGGATAACGGCAAAGGGATGGTCTGGCCGCAACCTGCCCGTCAATCCAGTGGGCTTGGCCTGCGCAACATGCAGGAACGGATCGAACAACTGGGCGGCACATTACGGGTGCTGGCATCCGACAGCGGCACGGTGATCGAAGCACAGGTCCCCCTCACCCACATGCTCAGCCCACAAAAATCCAACGCACAAACAAAGGAAAGCGCATGACAACCCGCGTTCTGATCGTTGACGACCACCCGATGGTCACAGACGGGATCGAAGCCATACTTGAGACCTATGACGACATCGATGTGGTCGGCACGCTCAATAACGGGCAAGAGGCCGTGGACCGGGTGAACGAACTGGCCCCCGACATCATCCTGCTTGATCTCAACATGCCGGGATTGTCGGGGCTCATGGCAACCGAAATGATATTGGAGGCGCGACCGGACACAAGGATCGTCATCTTGTCGATGCATGACAGCCCTGAATATATCTCAACAGCGCTCAGTCACGGCGCCAAAGGGTACATCCTGAAGGACGTGCCAACGGATGAGATCCGCACAGCTATTGATCGGGTAATGCAGGGGGGCGAATATCTGTGCACCGGGGCGAAGGGATCGTTGCAGCCAAAAACCAGCGACGGGCGGGAAACACTGACCAACCGTGAACAGATGATCCTGCTTGAACTGGCACAGGGGCAATCCAACAAGGACGTGGCGAACACGCTGAACATATCTGTGCGAACGGTCGAAACCCATCGCAACAACATCAAGCGCAAGTTGGGCATCAGTTCCACCGCCGGGTTGACGCGCTACGCAATGGAACACGGGGTTTTGCAAGGCACCGGGATCTGAGCCAGAGCCAAGACATCCCCCTCTCGGATTCCGCCTTCGCATAAATGCGAAAGCCCCCGGCACAAAACCGGGGGCGATCAATTCTCAGGATTGGACCGCTTTAGTTCTCAATGGTGTCCTTGATCCCGGCACGCACAATGTTGAACCACTCACCTGATGTCCGCAACTGCTGCAAACCGGCATTGATGATTGGCAAGGCGTCGTTGGCAAGTTGGTTATCCTTGGACACAAACACGTGCAGCGTCTGGGCGGATGTCAGACTGTCCAGCTTGGCAACCTGATCAGACAGACCCAATTCGCGTGCGTCTTCCTCGGCGGGCAAGGCATCAAGCGTGATAATGTCAATCTCACCATCCATCAGAAGTTGCCAGCACCCATCCTGAGGCTCGGGACGAGTCATTTCGACATTCGGCGGCATCAGCTGCTCAGCCTCCAGATCAAATGTAAACCACGCTTCTGGGCGGCAAAGCCGCGCACCTTTCAGTTCTGCATAGGTCGTGGCGCCCTCATATGTGCTGCCCTTCAAAGTGTAATATCCGACAAGAGCCTCATAGAACGGTTCGGAATGGTTGAAATCAGTGCAGCGAAACGCACTTGCCTCCGAAAGGTTGTCGACTTTATCACAATCCGGCTTAAACCATGGAAACACCATATCCGCGGCACCGGATGGCAGCAACGTATTCAGGTGCGACCCCCAATCATTAATAAACAGCAAGGAGTATTCCTGATCCGGATTGCCCAGTTCCATTGACCGGTTGACCATCTGCGTGATCAGACCACCGCCGGGCGAATCTTCATCTGTAAATGGAGCGTATCCCGTCGCGGTCACAATCCGGAGCGGACGATCAATAGCAGGTGCAGGCGTAGCCGGCTGCACTGCTGGCTTGGCTTCGACCGAAGCCACTTGTGGTAATGAACCGTCAGCGCATGGAATTTGCAAAACCTGCCCGACCTCAACAAGGTTCGGGTTAGTCAGCACCCCGGTATTCGCGTTGTAGAGAACCTGAAATCCCCCTTTTACACCAGCTCTGCTGGCAATCCCGCTGAGCGTATCGCCAGACACAATCGTGTACTCAGAGCAGAGTTCTTGTGCCGCAGCGGGCATCGTCGATACTGTAAACAGGCCGGCGGTCAGCGAAAACGTCGCGGCAACACCGGCAATACTCGGAACCAAATTGGCCGCTGGCCTGCTGCCATGGCGCACCTTGATCCGTTTTGTCATTCTCTATTTCCTCAAATTATAGGTTTCCGATGCCGCCACTATCGCTCGAAACAAGGCAAAATGTTGACAAAATCCTAACGATCCAATGTTCGGCAGCGATTTGACTTGTGTTCACCCAAATTCAACGGCTTGCTGTCGACCGATGCCATGACCGAACCGGAGCCGACAATGACTGACACCCCCGCTTACAACCCACCAAAAGTCTGGACATGGGACGCCGAAAACGGCGGTAAATTTGCCAGTATCAACCGGCCCATCGCCGGGCCGACCCACGATCACCGGCTGCCAATTGGCAACCACCCGTTGCAGTTATACTCGCTGGCGACACCCAACGGTGTCAAGGTCACCGTCATGCTGGAGGAGCTGTTGGAGGCCGGGCATGATGCCGAATATGACGCATGGCTGATCAATATTCAGGAAGGCGACCAGTTCGGTAGCGGATTTGTGGATATCAACCCCAATTCCAAGATCCCAGCCCTGATGGATCACAGCACCGGCAGCCGCGTTTTCGAAAGCGGGGCGATCCTGCTTTATCTGGCCGAGAAATTCGGTGCCTTCCTGCCGCTGGATATCAAGGGGCGGACCGAGGCGCTCAACTGGCTTTTCTGGTTGCAAGGTTCCGCCCCCTATCTGGGTGGAGGGTTCGGTCATTTCTACGCCTATGCCCCCGAGAAATTCGAATACCCGATCAATCGTTTCGCAATGGAGGCCAAGCGCCAGCTTGATGTGTTGGACCGCAACCTCGCGGACCGCGCGTTCCTTGCTGGCGATGACTACAGTATCGCCGATATGGCAACCGCGCCTTGGTACGGCGCACTGGTCAAAGGGCTGGTTTATGACGCGGCAGAGTTTTTGGACGTCGGGTCATATAAACATGTGAACCGCTGGGCCGATGCGATCTATGCCCGTCCCGCCTTTAAGCGCGGCAAGATGGTCAATCGCGCCTGGGGTGAAGAGAACGAACAGCTGCGCGAACGACATGCAGCAGCCGATTTTAATACCAGGACCTGGGACAAGATCAAACCGGCAGACGAATAATTCTTGACCGAAATGCCAACACCGCCCACGATCACGCAGTCGTGAGCGGTTTTGCCCGCGCGATTCTCTGACACAGATTAAAGGGCCGGGTTTGAAGGCGAGTTTTCTGCGCAAGGAATGGGTGACGTTAACCCTGATCATCGCGTGCTACGGGCTATGGGCCTTTGCAGCATCCCTATGGACAACGCCTTTCTGGCTTGCCGGGTTGATCGCGCTACCCTTTCTGGCCGCATTCCACACCTCACTTCAACATGAAGCCATTCATGACCACCCAACCCGGTGGCGCTGGATGAATGAGGCCATGGTCAGCCTGCCATTGGCGGCTGTATTTCCCTTCCGACGCTACCGCGATCTGCATCTGCAGCATCACAGGGACGAACACCTGACTGATCCGTTCGAGGACCCGGAAAGCTATTTCTGGTGTGAAAATGACGTGCGGCGGATGAATGATTTCCAACGGCTTATCTTTGCGCTGAACAATACCTTTGTCGGGCGGCTCGTGATTGGCCCGGCGCTGACTATCATCGGTTTTGCGCGCACCGAGTTTTCACGTCTTCGTGCCGGTCAGCCGGGGGTCAGGCGTGCCTGGGCACTGCATGCGATCGGGCTACTGGCACTGGTCTGCATCCTGACCTTGGTCTTTCAAATGCCACTATGGGTCTACTTTCTCTGCGTCGTCTACCCGGCGCTGTCATTGACCGCGATGCGTGCCTATGCCGAACATCAGGCCGCTGAAAACGTCGGCGCGCGCTCTGCCATTGTCGAGGCGCACCCCGCGCTCGCCCTGCTCTACCTCAATAACAATCTTCACATCGTGCATCACGCCAACCCGCGCACGCCTTGGTATGATCTACCCGCGCTTTACACCGAACGACGGCAGCAATTCCTGTCCGCGAATGAAAACACTCTATTCCTCGGCTATAGCGACATCGCCAAACGGTTCGCCTTTGAGGTGAAGCAGCCGGTCCAACATCCCTTTATCGGACATGCAGAGGGGCGAAACGACGGTCAGTCGTGAGTCCGCAACCGTCAAAATGGTAGCAAATATGCCACAGATTTACCGCGGGGCCGTTTCGCCATCGCAAGGTCGGATAGGCGGTTTTTCGCATAAATTTTGTCAAAAATTGGACCGGTGCTCCGAAGGGTCAAAATGTGATTCTATCCCAATTTTTCCTGATAAATTATTGACCTAGCGTTAAGACAATTCGCTATCTGCCACAGCACTGCCCAAGTCGGCCCAGCAAGTACGGGTGGATCGGCGGTTTTTCGCCTACTCCACTTGGGTGAAATCTGCGCACTTGATCGATCAATATATGTCGATGCCTAGTGGGGGTCTGTTTTGTGTTTACGAGTTACCGTGTGTCCCGATCACGGCACCCACACCACTCACTTTGCCCGAAGATGGGGACTCTTCTGGCAGGACTTGGGGACGAATATGAACCATTCTGAGATATTGCTCGCGCTGACAAGCGACCCAGAACAAATGGCACGTAACATTCTTCGGATCGTCCACTTTATCGGATTGGCGCTTGGGTTGGGCGCAGCGATGTTGCTGGATATGATGATCCTGCAATATCTGCCGGGACGCGTCATCACAAAACAGAACTGCGAATTCATCACCTTCTGTTCCGACATCGTGGCGGCAGGGTTGCGGCTGTTGTGGGTTACCGGGCTGGGGTTTCTCGTCTTCTACTGGTTCTACGATCCGATTAATCTGATCAACGGGAAAATCTGGGCGAAAATGATCATCGTGGTGATCCTGACGATCAATGGTTTTTTTATTCACAAAACCGTTCTGCCTTTCCTGCGGTCGCAGGTTGGCAAGACCATGCTACAGGGGGCAACCCGAAAGCAGCAGCATCTGTTAGTCAGCGCCGGCATCATCTCAACCGTGTCATGGTTTGGGCCACTCTTCATCGCCAACATGCCACAGTTGAACTTTCAGGTGCCAATGCTGCAAATTCTTGCGGTCTACGCCATTGTTCTGACAGCAGTGTTCACGGTGGTGCATCTGGTACTGCATACTGCGGCTGGCCAGTCAAAGATCAATCAGCCGTCCTATCAGGTCGAATACAAGTTTTCCCGCAAAACCTGAATCGGCCCTGATCCGCAATTGTGGTTGGACTGGCGGCATGTCGTCGCCCTCCGTCATGCAATCTTTCGCAAGTTTCGCCAGCATCACATTGCCCGAAATAAAGTTGCGATTTTCCGCCACATAGCGACATTTTCTCTATTTTCCGGTGTTGACCCCCCTGCGCACGCAGACTAAGTTCCCGCTACGCAAAAGGAACCCCGATGAAAAACGTCGTACTAATTGTGAGAAACGCGCGCATGGGCCGGTAACGGTGAAACCATAACGATCCCATGCGCCCCCGACATCCTCGGGGGTTTTTTTGTGCCAAACGAAAACAACACTGCGATAGGACGCGAAAACAATGACAAAAGCCATGACGGGCGCAAAAATGGTCGTACAAGCTCTGATAGATCAGGGCGTGGACGTCGTATTTGGTTACCCCGGTGGCGCCGTCCTACCGATCTACGACGAGATCTTTCAGCAAAACCACATCCAGCACGTTCTGGTGCGCCACGAACAAGGTGCGGTTCACGCGGCTGAAGGTTACGCACGAGCCACCGGCAAACCCGGTGTTGCGCTGGTCACCTCCGGCCCCGGTGCCACAAATGCGGTCACCGGTCTGACGGACGCGCTGATGGACAGCATCCCGATCATTGTTCTGACCGGTCAGGTCCCGACCTTCATGATCGGCTCTGATGCGTTTCAGGAGGCTGACACCGTCGGCATCACCCGCCCCTGCACCAAACATAACTGGCTGGTGAAAGAGACGGATAAGCTGGCATCGGTGATGCATGAGGCGTTCCATATCGCCACATCCGGCCGCCCCGGCCCTGTTGTCATCGACATCCCCAAGGATGTGCAATTCGCCACCGGAAAATACACCGAGGCCCGGCAGGTCGAAACCCATTACGCCCCACAGGTCAAAGGCGACATGGAGATGATCACCGAACTGGCCAAGGCTATGGAAACAGCGAAACGGCCCGTCTTCTACACCGGCGGCGGCGTGATCAACTCCGGCCCCGCCGCCAGCCAGCTGCTGCGTGAACTGGTGGCTGCCACGAGCTTTCCGATCACTTCCACCCTGATGGGGCTGGGCAGCTATCCGGCATCTGGTGACAGCTGGATCGGCATGCTGGGCATGCATGGGCTGTACGAGGCCAATATGGCCATGCATGACTGCGACCTGATGATCAATATCGGTGCGCGGTTCGACGACCGGATCACCGGGCGGCTGGATGCGTTCAGCCCCGGCTCGACCAAGGCACATATCGATATCGACGCCTCATCCATCAACAAGGTGATCAAGGTCGACATCCCGATCCTGGGTGATTGCGCCCATGTGTTGGAGGACCTGCTGAACGTCTGGAAATCCCGTGGCCGCAAGACGGATAGGGAAAATGTCACCAAATGGTGGCACCAGATCAATGAATGGAAGAAAATCGACTGCCTGTCCTTCAAACAGGAAGGCAAGATCATCAAACCGCAATACGCATTGTCGCGGCTTGAGGAACTGACCAAGAAATACGACCGCTACATCTGCACCGAAGTGGGGCAACACCAGATGTGGGCCGCGCAATATCTGGGGTTCGAGGATCCCAACCGCTGGATGACCTCCGGTGGGCTGGGGACTATGGGCTACGGCTTCCCCGCCTCGATCGGCGTGCAAACGGGCCACCCGGACGCGCTGGTTATCAACGTCGCTGGCGAAGCCTCATGGCTGATGAACATGCAGGAACTGGGCACTGCCATGCAATACCGCCTGCCCGTCAAACAATTCATCCTGAATAACGAACGCTTGGGCATGGTACGGCAATGGCAGGAACTGCTGCATGGGGAACGCTATTCCTCCAGCTGGTCTGAAAGCCTGCCCGATTTCGTGAAACTGGCCGAGGCCTTCGGGGCCAAGGGCATTCAATGCCACGATCCCGACAGTCTGGATGACGCGATTATGGAGATGATCACACATGACGGCCCGGTCCTGTTCGACTGTCTGGTTGAAAAACACGAAAACTGCTTCCCCATGATCCCGTCAGGCAAGCCGCATAATGAAATGCTGCTGGGTGAAAACGCAGACGTGGCCAATGCAATCAAATCCGACGGGGCGGTGATGGTCTGATCGGCACTTGCCAACCCCACCAGACCGCCTGTTGGGGTCCGACATTTTGCCGACGCAACTCTGACCTCCGACGAATGGAACTGTCATGCTATCGCGCGCACTGAATATTGGTCCGATCATCGCCTGCAGCATCAGGTTCCTTGGTGGTGCGCGGCAAATCGAGTGCCATCGCAAAGCTCGGGTGCCGCGATGAGCCAGACAAGCGAGGGGTGTCGCCTCTACCGAAGGCTGGCTGGGCTGAATGCAGGCGCTGGCCTTCTGCTTCTGGCAGCTTTCGCCATCAATGGCATTGATCAACCCGGAACAGACGGTTGTTCCGAAAAGATCATTGATTTCCACGTGTTCTGGGCCGCCGGCGGTTTCGCGATCAAGGGCACGCCATTGCTTGCCTTTGACCAGAACGCGCTGCGCGCAGCCTTTGGCGCCTGTTCAATGACGTGGCTGCCTTGGGTACATCCTGCCCCTGCGATGGCGCTTCTTGCGCCATTTGGCGCCTTGCCATTCCTTCCGGCATGGGTGCTATTCAACGCCCTCTCACTCACAGCACTTGCCGCAGCGCTGCGCAGCTTCACACGCAACCGCAACGATCTCCTCGTTGCGACCCTTCTGGCCCCTGCAATGCTACCCGCACTGTTGGCCGGACAGTTCACCTTGCTCTGGATTGCCGGTCTCCTTGGTGCAATTGCAGCCATGCGGGCAGATCGCGCAATACTCGCAGGCTTGCTGATTGGTTGCCTGACGATCAAGCCGACACTTGGTCTACTGATCCCGGCAGCACTTGTTGCGATATTGGCGTTCCGTACCATCATTGTCGCCGCGCTGACGTCCATCACGATCCATGTGGGCGCAATTCTGCATTTTGGCGCGGATTACTGGCCCGCATGGCGAAACGTCTCAATGCATCACGCAACCGGCACCATGAATGAAATGGGTAGCCGCGATAACATGGCAAGTATCTCTGCCGTCCTGTCGCGTCTTGGAATTGACCCCCAGACTGCCATTGGCCTGAATATCGGTCTCGCCTTGCTTCTGGCTGTTGTGATATTTGCAGTCTGGCGCAGATATTCCGTTCACTCCGACATCGCTGTGGGGCTTCTGTTTGCAGCTATCCCCGTCGCAACACCCTATCTATGGCATTACGATGGCGCATTCCTCGCAATCGCCGCTATGCTTCTGCTCAAGGTCAGAAAACATGCGATTGGGCCATTGTTGGGCCTTGCTCTATTTGTCGCCTGGCTCGGCCCCGGACTGTCGGTCTGGTACGCCGCCACAATCGGCCACGGCACAATTGCTCCTGTCTTTGTCATCCCCCCTGTGCTGCTTCTGACGCTTGGTTTATGCCTCGCCGCAGCCAGCGGAACACCGCAACAAGAAATCTGAAAGGACGCCGACCATGTCACCGCTCAAAATCAAGAAAGGCGCCACCAGCCATTCCGCCTATGAACTTCGGCCGACTTTTTCCGACAAGGAAGAACAGCACACCCTGGCCGTTCTAGTCGAAAACGAACCGGGCGTGCTCGCCCGCGTCATCGGCCTCTTCTCCGGGCGGGGCTACAACATCGACAGCCTGACAGTGGCAGAGGTGGACCACCTGGGTCACCGGTCGCGCATCACCATCGTCACAACCGGCACGCCGCAAATCATCAACCAGATCAAGGCACAGCTAGGCCGGATTGTCGATGTCCACAAAGTCAATGACCTGACCGTTGAAGGTCCATCCGTCGAACGCGAACTGGCCCTGTTTAAGGTGGTCGGCACCGGTGATCACCGGATTGAAGCAATCCGTCTGGCCGACATTTTCAGGGCAAATGTGGTCGATAGCACCCTGAGTTCATTCGTTTTTGAGATCACAGGCACATCGGAAAAAATCGATGCATTTGCAGAATTGATGCAACCACTCGGGCTTGAAGAAATCGCCCGTACAGGCGTTGCGGCTTTGTCACGCGGCTCGGAAAACTGATAAAAAAGCCCGCCCGGAGGGGAGGATTCCGGGCGGGCAATTGTCATGCAGCCCCCCACGTCCGATTGGGGCGCGACGCGGGGGGCCTTGGCCTATCTGACAGAGGCGTCAGTTAGCCATCAGTTGCCGGCAGCAGGCCAGCTTCTGTCGCAACAGTAATTTCGTCGACATCCAGAAGGCCGTCGCCTGTGCTGTCGAGCGCTGTGAAATCGTCTTCGGTCATGTCAGGCATTACAGCCTGCAGTTCAGGAAAGCTGTACATCCCATCGCCGTTCACATCGATTGCGGCGTCCTGTGCAAGGGCTGGTGCAGCCAGCGCAGTGACAACAGCAAGGGGTGTCAGCAGCTTCATAGTACGGGTCATTTTCGTTCTCCTTTTGGGACATGTAAGAAGGTCTTGCGCCTTCGACAATAGAAATGGCGTCGCGCGGCCCGGTTTACCATGGGTCTGTCCAAAAACCCGCAAAGACGGCATGGCACTGCCAAAACCTGAAACAATCATGGGCCAAACTGCGCTTACGTTTCGAATTTTGCGACAACAAGCAAGGATTTACCGATGTAACATCATGTTTCGGCAGCCAACGGCCTTCGCGGGGCAGCATGGTTAAATGCGACCTATCGGTCCTTGACATATGCCGCCGCACCACCACCCCCTTGCCCCTGCCCAATGCAAAGGACAATGTGGGGCCAACAAACGCAAAGGCATCAAGAATGGCACCACGCAAAATCATCATCGACACCGATCCCGGACAAGACGACGCCGTCGCGATCTTGTTGGCCCTTGCGTCGCCCGAAGATATCGACCTTTTGGGAATTACCGCGGTCGCGGGCAACGTCCCCCTTGCATTGACAGCCAAGAACGCACTGATTGTTTGCGAACTTGCCGGGCGGCCCGATGTCAAAGTCTTTGCAGGGTGTGACGCCCCTCTGACCCGCAAACTGGTCACCGCCGAACATGTGCACGGCAAAACCGGGTTGGACGGGCCACAGCTTGATGACCCCAAAATGCAGTTACAGGACCAGCATGGTGTTGATTTCATTATCGAAACCCTGCGCAACGAACCATCCGGCACCGTCACCCTCTGCCCCATCGGCCCGCTGACCAATATCGCCACCGCCTTTCAACGCGCACCCGACATCATTCCGCACATTCAGGAAATCGTCCTGATGGGCGGCGCCTATTTCGAAGTGGGCAACATCACCCCCACCGCCGAATTCAATATCTACGTGGACCCGGAGGCGGCAAAGATCGTCTTTGGCGCAGGCGTCCCCCTGACAGTGATGCCGCTTGATGTGACGCATAAGGCCTTGACGACCAAGCCACGCATCGACGCGTTCCGCGCAATGCACAGCAAAGTGGGCGATATGGTCGCCGCCTGGACCGACTTCTTCGAACGGTTCGACATGGAAAAATACGGCTCCGAAGGTGCGCCACTGCATGACCCATGCACCATTGCCTACCTCGTCGAACCGCAGCTGTTTCAGGGGCGGCAAATCAATGTAGAGATCGAAACAGAATCTGAGCTGACCCTTGGCATGACGGTCGCCGATTGGTGGCGGGTCACTGACCGGCCCAAGAACGCGATGTTCATGAAAGACATCGATGCCTCAGGATTTTATGCGCTTCTGGCCGCCCGGCTCGCCCGGTTATGAAAATCCCTTTTGATAACAGCTACGCCACCCTACCCCCGCAGATGTTCACCGCAATGGCGCCCACGCCTGTGGCCCAGCCGCAGATCATCGCCATCAACGCGGGCTTGGCTGCCGCGCTTGGCATCGACGGAATCGACACAGCAGAGGCCACCCAAATCTTTGCAGGAAACAGCGTGCCGAACGGGGCCGCCCCTTTGGCGCAGGTCTATGCTGGCCATCAATTCGGCAACTGGAATCCCCAATTGGGCGACGGGCGGGCCATCCTGCTGGGTGAGGTGATTGGCACCGACGGCACCCGCCGCGATATCCAGCTAAAAGGATCAGGTCCCACCCCCTATTCACGCGGTGGTGACGGGCGCGCCTGGCTTGGCCCGGTAATGCGCGAATATTTGGTGAGCGAGGCGATGCACGCGCTTGGCGTCCCAACGACCCGTGCCCTGGCCGCCGTCACAACCGGCGAAAATGTCTATCGCGAAGGAGTCCTGCCCGGCGCTATCATCACCCGCACAGCACAAAGCCATATCCGGGTCGGCACCTTCCAGTTCTTTGCCGCGCGCGGCGATATGCAGGCGTTACAGGCACTCACCGAGCACGTGATCGCCCGGCATTACCTGGATGCGAAAGGCCCCGCCGATCTGCTGGACGCGGTCATCGCAAACTATGCCAAACTCATCGCGAAATGGATGTCACTGGGGTTTATCCATGGAGTGATGAACACCGATAACGTCTCTATCGCGGGGGAAACAATCGATTATGGGCCATGCGCTTTTATCGATGCGTTTCACCCGGACACAGTGTTCAGCGCCATCGATCAATACGGGCGCTATGCCTATTCCAACCAGCCGGGTATCGGCGCTTGGAACATGGCGCAATTCGCCACCGCGCTGATCCCGCTGATGCCCGACAGGGACGCCGCAATCGACGATTTCACCGCTGCCGTGCATCGCTTCCCGCCGCTTTATGAAGAGGCGTGGCTTGCCAATTTTGGCGCGAAGCTCGGACTCGCGACGCCAACGGATGACGACCAAAAACTTATTGGCGATCTGCTCGACCTCATGACGAAGGACGGGGCGGATTTTACCAACACGTTCGCAGCCCTCGGCCAGCAAAATGCGCGCGATCAGTTCATTGATCGGGACGCGTTTGATACATGGCAATGCCGCTGGCAGAAGCGCGGGCCGGACGCGGCCCTGATGGCAAGATCGAACCCCAAGATCATCCCACGCAACCACCGGGTCGAAGAAGCAATCACCGCCGGACGCAATGGCGATCTGGCCCCGTTCCACGCACTGCTGGCGGCGGTCACGCAGCCATACGCGCCGCTGACCAAAGCGACAGAAGCCTATGCCCGCCCCCCGACAGAGGACGAAAAAGTCACGCGGACCTTTTGCGGGACCTGACAGGCCGGTTGATCAGGAACAACCCCACCGCCACCAAAACCAGCGCGCCAATCAGGTCCAGCCCCACCTCTTCACCCAACAACAGCCAGCCCATCCCCACCGCCAGCACCGGCGTCAGAAAACTGAACGATGCCACGCCGGACGCGGGATAAATCGACAAAAGCCATAGCCAAAAGATGAACCCGGCACTGACGACCACCACGATCTGAAAGATAAGGCCGGCAATATGGATCGGGGCCAGATCGCGGATCAGCGGCCCGAAAAACAAGGCGGCCAGCAACAGGATCGGGGCTGAAACGGCTACCTGCCAGAATAGCTGTATCTCCGGTCGAACCCGCGCCAAGGGGGATGCCTTCGCCAGCAGCGCGGTGATGGCCCATCCCCACGCAGCCGCCAATGCCGCCAGATCCCCCCAAAGGTTCCCTGCCCCCTCGTCCCGCAAAAGAATGGCCAGACACACACCGGCAAAGGCCAGCGCCAGACCCAGCGCTTTCACCCCCGTCATCCGATCATCATGGATCACGAAATGCGACATCAGCGCCAGCCAGACAGGCATCGAATAAAAGATCACAGCCGACCGACCAACGGTCGTCAGATCAAGGGCAACAAACATGCACAAGAATTCGAAGGCAAATGTCAGACCAACGGCCCAGCCGGCCAACCGCGTGCCCTTTTCAAAGCGCAGCGGGATGCCACGCCAGCGCATCCATAACCAGATACACATCACCGCACCAGCAGACCGGGCACCGGCAAAGAAAACCGGCTGTAACCCTTCATTCGTGACCTTGATCACAACCTGATTGAAGGCCAGCAAAAGGGCAAAACCCGTCAGTGCCGTGGCACCAAAAAGATCGATCTGCGTCTTGCGTTCCATCCGCGCACAAGATGGGCGCGGGGCAGTACTGTCAAGCGGTGATCACCCCCCCAACATCCACTTTCCATCCGGCCAGAACGCGTGGAAGGCAAAGGCAAACATGATGTCATGGGCAAGGTCGGCACCCGCCGCGTCCCTGACCCGGACATTGCCGACTTCCTTGCCGGCACCAATCTGTCGGGTATCAAGGGCAGATGCCTGCCCCTCGCCCCATGTCAGCGTTACGCCATCCTCAGTGATCGCACCCGTTTCCGCAAGTCGGGTCAGCGGCCACGCCTTGTCGCCAACGCGGATGACACGGACCAATGGCGGGATATCATGTGGTGGCATTTCACCGGAATAAAGGAACGGGCGCGCCGAACTGTCATAGCTGACATAAGGGTTGCTGCCATAGCTGCGGGGAAAGTTCGGCTCTGCCATGACGAGCCCATCAGGGTTGCGGGCAACAAAACTCTCCCAGCTTTCCATCCATGTGGGCAGCGTGGCCAGTTGCATGCCGGTCAGATCGCCAACAATCGCCTCGCCAATCGCCTGCTGCCACCAGCTTTGTGTTTCGCGGTCATACATGACCATGTCGGATTTGCGCAGCTTGCCCGAAACACCAAAGGACAAAACACCGGCATCAGTGCGCCGATCAAAGGTGATGCCTGAATTGCACAACGGGCAGAAGGTCACGGCCACCGGAATGCCGCCCACCTCATCATTCACAATCTCATGCCAGGTCAGATATCGGATCGGATAGGCGCGCGGCGTGGCACCTTCGAACTCGACCGTGATCACCGGCTCGCGCGGGGTCAGGTCGGTTCTGTCGGCCACCGGTACAAAATCAGGATTATCCAGCGCGGGAATGCCATCTTTGGGCGGCCCGCCAGACATGATTTCAACCCAGCTTTCAACACTGGTCTGTTCAAAATCAGTATTGGGCCATTCAGACCGCCAGAATTCCGGGCTGGCGACAGCCGTGCTGGCTGCAACGCAAAGGGCGGCAATAAAGGGGATCAAGCGCATGGGTCTCTCCGACAATTCGCGTCAGAGTGGCCGATGCTCAAAAATTCGACCAGCCCCCTCGCAACAAAGTGAGGGGGCTTGATCAGATAGTTATTCAGTAACGCGCACGGCCTGCATCACATCAGGCTGGCCAATAACCGCACCATTGGCGCCGGTACCACGCTTGATCGCGTCAACGATCTCCATGCCGTCGGTGACCTCGCCAACGACTGTGTACTGACCGTTCAGGAAATAGCCGGGCTCGAACATGATAAAGAACTGGCTATTGGCCGAATTGGGGTTCTGCGCGCGGGCCATGCCGATCACACCGCGTTCAAACGGCTTGTCCGAAAACTCGGCCGGTATATCGGGGAATTCAGAGCCACCAGTGCCCGCGCGGGACAGGTCATTGCCCAGAATGCCGTTTTCAACATCACCTGTTTGGGCCATGAATCCATCAATCACCCGGTGAAAGACAACACCATCATAGCTGCCAGCAGCAGCAATGGCGGTGATTTGTTCAACATGCTTGGGGGCGACATCCTCGAACAGGTCAATGACAATCGTACCGTTGGCCTCGCCCGCGATATCAATCTCCAACCCTGCGCTGAAGGCCGGTGCGGCCATGACAGCCAGAAAGGCGGCGAGCTTATACATCGGCTGCTACCTTGACGCTGATCATCCGGTCAGGGTTCATCGGTGGCTCGCCACGCATGATTGCATCCACATGCTCCATGCCGGACGTGACCTGACCGTAAACGGTATACTGGCCATTCAGGAAATCATTGTCCTTGAAGTTGATGAAAAACTGGCTGTTGGCGGAATTGGGGTTCTGCGACCGGGCAGCGCCCAACGACCCACGGGCGTGGGGGATCTTGGAAAACTCGGCAGGCAGATCAGGCAGATCAGAACCGCCCGTACCCGCACGACCGATGTTGAAATCCTTTTCCATATTGCCATTGGCCACATCGCCCGTCTGAGCCATGAATCCATCAATCACCCGGTGAAAACACACATTGTCATAGGCACCGGCACGGGCCAGTTCCTTCATGCGCGCGCAATGCGCGGGGGCCACGTCAGGCAGCAGCTCGATTGTCACATCGCCACCCTTCAGGGTCATGATGATCGTGTTTTCCGGGTCTTTGATGTCGGCCATTTTCGGTTCCTTCAGGCTTTGATTTGCCCCCTGACATAGGGCCCATGGGCGCGAAAGCCAAGCCGCTCCGGTTGACGGCAGCGTTCCCTTGCCGCAAGGAAGCGACGATCAAAACCTCAAAGGAATGGCAGATGGCTTGGAAAACACTGGATGACATGGATTTTGCAGGCAAGCGGGCGCTGGTGCGGGTCGATATCAACGTGCCTGTCGAAAATGGCACCGTGACTGACACCACAAGGATCGAACGGATCGTGCCAACCGTTCATGATATTCAGGACAAGGGTGGCAAGGTGATCCTGATGGCGCATTTCGGGCGACCCAAGGGCAAGGTCGTGCCAGAAATGTCGCTGGAAATCATCGCCCCTGCCGTGGCGGATGTGCTGGGCCTGCCCGTCACTTGGGTCAACAGCGATTTCGGCGATGCCGTGGCTGAAATGGAAGGGGATGAAGTGCTGCTTCTGGAAAACCTGCGCTTCAACCCGGGCGAGGAAAAGAATGACGAAGGTTTCGCCAAACGGCTGGCCACGCTCGGCGATATCTATGTCAATGATGCCTTCTCTGCCGCGCATCGGGCCCATGCAAGCACCGAGGCGCTGGCCCATCTGCTACCCGCCTGCGCCGGGCGATTGATGGCCGAAGAACTGGGCGCGCTGGAAAAGGCGCTCGGCACGCCGGAGCGGCCCGTCGTTGCCGTGGTTGGCGGGGCCAAGGTATCCACCAAACTGGACCTCTTGGGCAATCTGGTCGGCAAGGTCGATCACCTTGTAATCGGCGGCGGCATGGCCAACACCTTCCTCGCCGCGCAAGGGATCAATGTTGGCAAATCGCTTTGCGAACATGATCTGGCTGACACCGCGCGCGATATTCTGGGCAAGGCCGAAAAGGCAGGCTGCGAAATCATCCTGCCCCGCGACATCGTCGTGGCGCGCGAATTTGCAGCCGGCGCCGAAAATCAAACCGTTGCACCCGACGCCTGCCCTGCCGATGCGATGATCCTTGATGCCGGTCCGGCCACCGTCGCCTATATCAGTGAGGTGCTGGACAGTGCGAAAACACTCGTCTGGAACGGGCCGTTGGGTGCCTTCGAAATCGCGCCATTTGACGCGGCGACCAACGCAGCGGCGGCCAAGGCGGCAAGCCTGTCAAAGGCAGGTAAACTGATCTCGGTCGCCGGTGGCGGCGATACGGTCGCGGCACTCAACCAGGCGAACGCCGCAGATGATTTCACTTATATTTCAACCGCTGGCGGGGCTTTCCTTGAGTGGATGGAAGGCAAGACACTGCCCGGGGTTGCTGCATTGGGCTGACCTACCGGCCAAGAAAATCACAAAAGGCACTTGATTTGTGAACGTCGTTCAAATACATGAACGACGTTCACAAAGGAGATTGCCATGAAACATCTTGCTACCCTTTCTGCCTGCTCAGCCATCGCGCTGACCTCCCTTTCACCCGCAGTCGCGCAAGATCGCGACCCTCAGGCAACTTTGGGCGAGTTCTTCACCCCCGACCGGATCGCCATGGCGCTGGCCAACACTGCGATTTCCGGCATCCGCACCCGGATGGAACTACAATATGACCATCTGTCGGCTGACCCGATGCGCGGGATCGTGTCCATCTCGGGCATCGTCGCCCGCCCGCTCCTGCCTTACGATCAGGCGCGGCAATGCGAAATCACGATCGAACGTGCAACGCTCAGCAGCGATCTGGCGCACCCGTTCCAGACAGCGGCAGAACTGAACCTGAACCTGATCGGCGCACGCGCAAATCTGGCCTGCGTGGACCGCGAGATCGCATTGGCACTGCGCACTGCCGGATATAAGAACCTGCCGCTTGACCAGTTCAAGATGCGCGCCAGCTATGCCTATACTACCGGCGAAACCGCGGTGGACAGCACGGTTGCAATCAACGGGTTCGGCGTGCTGGACTATTCCGCCAGCGGCACGATCCTGCCCCGTCTGGGCGAATTCGGATATCCTGATGACCCGGCGATCCGGGTGACACGGGCGGTTGTCACGCTCAAGGATGATGGCGGCTGGAATGCGATTTCGCAGGTGCTGCCGGAAAACCTGCGCGATCCGGTGACCATCCGCGAACTCGGCACCGAATTCGTCTCGCAGGCCCTGTCCGAAGGCGGCCTGCGCCCCCTCGGCGCAGTGGAGCGGCAGTTTATCGGTGACCTGATGACAGAGGTTGAGGAATTCGTCGCCGATCCGGGTGAAATCACCGTGCAGGCCAATCTACCCCCCGGTGGTATCGTGATCGAACCGGAAATGTATGCCGCACCACAAAACCTGATCGCGGCGCTGGGGTTGCAGGCACGCAGCACGCCAATCGCCCGGACACAAATCCTCAGCGTTGCCGATCTGGCCGCGTTGCAGACCCCAGACGACCTTTCCGCCGTTGAACGGATCACCTTTGCAACCGCCCTGCTGGACGGGGCTGGCGTGCCGCGCAGTGCCGCACTGGTACCTGATCTTTTGGTGCCGCTTCTGGATGATGCGGCACACGCTGGCGCGGCCGCGGCCCTTTTGGCGCAGGCCACACAGGAAACAGATGTGTTCACGGCTTACGGCTACGCCTTGATCGCCGCAGCCAACGACATGTCCGGTGCCGTGGCGCAGCTGGACCGGCTAGAGGCGCGGATGACAACGCAAGCCGCTCTTGCCGAGCAGGATTCCTATCTTGTGTCCAGTGGCGCCCCTGCCCCGATTGATCAGGTCATGGGCAACGACCCGCGCGATCTGCGGCGGCTGGCGCTGGCGCATTTCAGCGGCTCTGGCGCTGTCCGGTCCTATGCCCGCGCCTATTACTTCGCACTACTGGCAGAGGCGGCGGGCGATATCGCTGCGACCTCCCTGCGGGAAGAGATCGAGGCACGTTTTGGCGCGCGCGGGCCAGCGGTCGCCGAGGTCTGGCAAAACATCGCAGCCGAAATGCAGGCCCTCGCGATCACCGATTGGATCGAAACCGATCTGCCTGAACGATATGTAACCAGTGATTGATCAATGGTGTTGGCCCCGGACGGTGCCTTAAACACCGTCCGGGGCCAAATAGGTGCCATACGCTTTGCCGACGCATCGCCGACGTTTTGCCGACCGGCATTTTCCCAGCAAATAAAGGCGTTAACTATCGATTCGGGCCAAATGCACAATCAGGACCGCGCGGTGGGGTCACGCAACGCCTGTTGCCTCGTGAAATTCAAACGAAGCTGTTAGCGCCACCACAATTGCCACGGCCAAACCCGTCCCTTAGAACCACCATCATGCGGGCAAACGCCCGAAAACGCAGTCATTTTGGTTAAGGTGGATTTCATGTCAAATCAGGAACAAGCAGCACAGGTGCGCGACGGCAACGGCTTTATTGCGGCGCTCGATCAAAGTGGCGGCTCAACCCCCAAGGCGCTCGCCGCCTATGGCGTGTCCCCGGATGCCTACAGCAATGACGACGAAATGTTCGACCTGATCCACGACATGCGCAGCCGGATCGTCAACGCCCCTTCCTTCACCGGTGACAAGATTGTTGGCGCGATCCTCTTTGAAATGACCATGGATCGCGACATCAACGGCAAGCCTAGCCCCTTGTATCTATGGGAAGATCGACGGGTTGTCCCCTTCCTCAAGATCGATAAGGGTCTAATGGACGAAGCGGACGGCGTACAACTGATGAAGCCGATGGACCACCTCGACCGGCTGCTGCCCCACGCGGTTGAGAAAGGCATCTTTGGCACAAAAATGCGCTCGGTGATCAATGCGGCGTCGGCGACCGGCATCGCTACCAATGTCGCCCAGCAATTTGAGGTCGGGAAACAGGTGATCCGCCACGGGCTCGTCCCGATCCTGGAACCAGAAATTAACATTCACATGGCAGACAAGGCCCAGGCCGAAGAAATGCTGCGCGACGCCATTCTGGCCGAGTTGAACAAACTAGGTCCAAACGAAGTCATCATGCTGAAACTCACATTGCCCGAGCAGGAGAATATCTATCAGCCATTGATCGACCACCCAAACGTCATGCGCATCGTCGCCTTGTCCGGTGGTTACACACGCGAGGAAGCGAATGCGCGTCTGGCACGAAACAGGGGGATCATCGCCAGTTTCTCCCGCGCATTGACCGAAGGCCTGTCTGCCAAGCAAAGCGATGCGGATTTCAACGCAACACTTGGCACCACGATCGACGACGTTTTCGCGGCCTCTGTCGCGGGATAAGCCCGCAAACGAACGCATTTTAGGGATTCACAAACCGAATCGTTTATGCGATTCTCCTTGAAAGCCGCACATCAGATGCGGCGTTCGAGGCAAGCAAATGTTAAGACGTAACCGCCCACCCCTTGGCGCAGTGTTCTATTTTTTCGGCGCGCTGATGCTGGGACTCTATTTTACCTTTGCCGCCGTGCAAGGGGATTACGGGCTGTTCAAACGGATCGAGATTGAGGCCGAAGGACGTGCACTGACCACGGAACTGGCGGCGTTGGAGACCGAAGTGGTGCGGATGGAAAACCTCACAAGCCGCCTCTCTGACAATTTCCTCGACCTTGATCTGCTGGATGAACAGGCGCGCGATGTGCTGGGCCTGATCCGCGCCGACGAAATTGTCATCCGCTAGACGCAACCCGGCTATGTCGGCACCGGGTGACGGCACGTCACTTTGACTCTCGCAATTCATCGGTACATGCTTTATGGAATAGTTTAATGCTAAACTATTTTGTCCAAGCGCCGGAGGATAGCACATGCCGCCTAAAAAGAAGGCCGCCGCGAAACCCAATGTTTCTGCCGAAGAACTACTAGGCCACTACCGAGAAATGCTGCTGATCCGGCGGTTTGAGGAAAAGGCGGGCCAGCTTTATGGCATGGGCCTGATCGGCGGTTTCTGCCACCTCTATATCGGACAGGAGGCTGTTGTCGTCGGGCTTGAAGCCGCGGCGGAGGAAGGCGACAAGCGCGTCACATCCTACCGCGACCACGGCC
This sequence comes from uncultured Paracoccaceae bacterium, assembly GCA_947500055.1. Classification (GTDB taxonomy): domain Bacteria; phylum Pseudomonadota; class Alphaproteobacteria; order Rhodobacterales; family Rhodobacteraceae; genus Yoonia. Next base: position 521,181 of record CANMQO010000001.1, on the reverse strand, counting down.
ATATGCTGGCCTGTGGCATGGATCCCAAGGGCATCATGGCCGAACTGACGGGACGCGAAGGTGGCTTTTCCAAGGGCAAAGGCGGCTCCATGCATATGTTCTCGAAAGAGAAGCATTTCTACGGTGGCCACGGCATCGTCGCCGCACAGGTCCCGCTTGGCGCAGGTCTGGCCTTTGCCGATAAATACAAGGGCAATGGCCGCGTGACATTCACCTATTTCGGTGACGGCGCCGCCAACCAGGGCCAGGTTTACGAGACCTATAACATGGCGGAGCTTTGGGACCTGCCGGTCGTTTTTGTCATTGAAAACAACCAGTACGCCATGGGCACCTCGGTCAAACGCTCGACCAAGTCGCCTTCACTCTGGGAACGCGGTGCGGCTTACGGCATCCCTGGTGAGGAAGTGGACGGCATGAATGTCTTGGCCGTAAAAGAGGCCGGCGAACGCGCCGTCGCGCACTGCCGTGCTGGCAAAGGTCCCTACATTCTCGAAGTCAAAACCTACCGCTATCGTGGCCACTCCATGTCGGACCCGGCGAAATACCGGACCCGCGAGGAAGTGCAGAAAATGCGCGACGAACGCGACCCGATCGAACAGGTCCGCGAGATGCTGCTGACTGGCAAACATGCGTCAGAGGATGATCTGAAAGCCATCGACAAGGAAATCAAGGCCATCGTGAACGAGGCCGCAGAGTTCTCCAAGGAAAGTCCGGAACCCGCGCTGGAAGAACTCTGGACAGATATCTACGCAACCGAAATCCCGCAGGAGGCAAGCTAATGCCCCATTTCGAGATACACGCAAGCGAAGTCGGAGCGGCAAAGGCGTTTTACAGTGGGCTTTTCGGCTGGTCGTTTGAACCGATGCCGGGTGGCGAGGACATCGACTATCACTTGGTGCAGGGGGCTGACGTCGGCGCCAAAGATTGCATGACAGCCGGGATCATGCGTCGCATGGGCGACGCGCCTGCAAAAGGTGCGCCAGTGCGCGGCGGCACAATGACATTTGAAGTTGCCGACTGCGATCGCAGCTATGCTTGGGCACTCGAACATGGGGGCGCAGAAGCGTTACCACCCGAAGATTACCCCGGCATTGGGCGCTGCGCTTATGTCGAGGACGGACAAGGCAATATCGTCGGAATGATTACACCTGCGGAGGCAAACTGACATGGCAACTGAAATTCTTATGCCCGCCCTGTCCCCCACCATGGAAGAAGGTACATTGGCCAAATGGCTGGTGAAAGAAGGCGATACCGTATCGTCCGGCGACATTATGGCCGAGATTGAGACCGACAAGGCCACGATGGAATTTGAAGCGGTCGACGAAGGCATCGTCGGCAAGATCTTGGTCGCCGAGGGGACAGAAGGCGTAAAGGTCAACGATGTGATCGCGATTCTGATCGAAGAAGGCGAAGATGTTCCTGCCGAAGGCGCTTCTTCGGCGCCCGCTGCTGCATCCACCGCGGAAACCGCGGCACCGACATTGGCTCCGGCCACCGCAGCTGCTGCGCCCGCTGCTCCCGCCACCGACGCGACGCCAGATTGGGACGCAGACGTGGAACTGAAACCCACCACCGTGCGTGAAGCCTTGCGAGACGCCATGGCCGAGGAGATGCGCCGTGACGAGGACGTATTCCTGATGGGGGAAGAGGTCGCTGAATATCAGGGCGCCTACAAGATCAGCCAGGGCTTGCTGGATGAATTCGGCGCCAAGCGGGTCATCGACACGCCCATTACCGAACATGGGTTTGCCGGGATTGGCACCGGTGCGGCCTTTGGCGGGTTGAAGCCGATCGTTGAATTCATGACGTTCAACTTCGCCATGCAAGCCATTGACCATATTATAAACTCCGCCGCAAAGACACTATATATGTCTGGCGGTCAGATGGGTGCGCCCATGGTATTCCGTGGCCCCAACGGCGCGGCCGCCCGGGTTGGCGCGCAGCACAGCCAGGACTATGCTGCATGGTACATGCAGATCCCCGGCCTGAAAGTCGTCATGCCTTATTCGGCGTCCGACGCGAAAGGTTTGATGAAAACCGCGATCCGCGATCCCAACCCGGTGATCTTCCTCGAAAATGAAATCCTTTATGGCAAATCCTTTGATGTGCCCGTGATGGATGATTTCACCATTCCGTTTGGAAAGGCGAAGATCGAACGGGCCGGCGATGACGTGACCATCGTCAGCTTCGGGATCGGCATGACCTACGCGCTGGCGGCGGCAGAAAAGCTGGCCGAGGACGGCATCAATGCCGAGGTCATCAACCTGCGGACCTTGCGCCCGATGGATACGGATACGATCCTCGCCTCTGTCCGCAAAACCAACCGCTGTATCACCGTTGAGGAAGGCTGGCCGCAAGGCAGCGTCGGCAACTATATCAGCTCGGTGATCATGCAGCAGGCATTTGACTATCTGGATGCACCGGTGATCAACTGTACGGGCAAGGATGTACCAATGCCCTATGCCGCCAATCTTGAAAAGCACGCGCTGGTAACGACCGAAGAAGTGGTCGAAGCCTGCAAACAAGTGACCTACCGCTAAGGAGACGACGCGATGCCAACAGAAATCCTGATGCCCGCCCTGTCCCCCACGATGGAGGAGGGCACATTGGCCAGATGGCTGGTCAAGGAAGGCGATACCGTCGCATCCGGCGATGTCATGGCCGAGATCGAAACCGACAAAGCCACAATGGAATTCGAAGCCGTCGATGAAGGCACGATTGGCAAGATCGTTGTTCCCGAAGGCACCGAAGGGGTCAAGGTCAATGATGTAATTGCCGTCTTGCTGGAAGATGGCGAAAGCGCGGATGATATCGGCGCAACGACTGCGCCTGCCGCGGCGGCGCAGCCGACGGCGGCTGCGGAGGCGGCCCCCGCAGGGGGCTCCGACAAGGCCGCGCCCGCTGCCACCCCTGCCCCGGCAGCCCCGGTCAATGACGGTAACCGTGTCTTTGCTACACCGCTGGCACGGCGCATAGCGGCTGACAAAGGCCTGGACCTCGCCGCAATCACTGGCTCCGGCCCGCATGGTCGGATCATCAAGGCGGATGTTGAAAACGCGCAGCCCGGTGCGGTGCCAGCCATGGCTGACGCACCAGCTGCAAAGGCTGCGGCTCCCGCCGCAATGGCTGCTGGCCCCGCGACCGATATGGTCCTCAAAACCTATGACGGTCGACCTTTTCAAGAAGTCAGCCTTGATGGGATGCGCAAAACCATCGCGGCCCGCCTAACCGAAGCCAAGCAATCGGTCCCGCATTTCTACCTACGCCGTGACATCAATCTTGATGCGCTGTTGAAGTTCCGCAGCCAGTTGAACAAGCAGTTGGAGGCGCGCGAAGTCAAACTGTCGGTCAACGATTTCATCATCAAGGCCTGTGCCCTGGCCCTACAGGAGGTTCCCGAGGCCAACGCGGTCTGGGCCGGTGATCGGACGTTGCAGTTCGAGAAATCTGACGTCGCTGTAGCTGTCGCCATCGAAGGTGGGCTATTCACACCGGTCTTGAAAGACGCTGACATGAAATCGCTTTCTGCCCTGTCGGCCGAGATGAAGGATCTTGCTGCCCGCGCCCGTGAACGCAAATTGGCACCGCATGAATATCAAGGCGGCAGTTTTGCAATCTCAAATCTGGGCATGTTCGGCATCGATAATTTCGACGCGATCATCAATCCGCCCCATGCCGCGATCCTCGCAGTTGGTGCCGGAACCAAAAAACCAATTGTTGGACATGATGGTGAATTGACCGTCGGCACAGTCATGTCGGTGACGCTCTCAGTCGATCACCGGGTCATCGATGGCGCATTGGGCGCCAACTTGTTGCAGGCCATCAAAAACAACCTCGAAAACCCGATGACAATGCTTGCGTGATTATTTGCGCCGACCTGAATAAGGTCGGCGTTTCAGACCTGATCCAATAACTGATCCATCGTCATTGAGGGCTGCGAACATCCAGCCTCGCCGACAATCTTGGCTGGAACGCCCGCAACGGTTTTCATCGGCGGGATACTTTCCAGCACAACTGAGCCGGCCGCGATCCGGCTGCAATGTCCCACGGTGATGTTGCCCAAAACCTTGGCTCCTGCGCCGATCAGAACGCCGTCGCCAATCTTGGGGTGCCGGTCATCATCTTCCTTACCGGTGCCGCCCAACGTCACGGAATGCAGCATCGAAACATTGTCTCCCACAACCGCCGTTTCGCCAACCACGATGGAATGCGCGTGGTCTATCATGATGCCCTTTCCAATACGAGCCGCTGGGTGAATATCAACTCCGAAGATCTCACTTACCCGCATTTGCACGAAATAGGCCAGATCACGGCTATCGTTCATCCACAACCAATGACCGAGGCGATAAGCTTGGATGGCCTGAAAACCTTTGAAGAACAGCAAGGGTTGCAGAAAACGGTGGCAGGCCGGATCACGATCAAAGATCGCAACCAAGTCAGCACGCGCGGCAGCCGCGAGTTCCGGGGCTGCAAGATATGCTGCGTCAGCGATTTCACGCAGTATCTGCTCCGACATCTCCGGTGAAGCGAGCTTCATCGAAATGCGATACGCCAATGCGCCCTCAAATGTCCCGTGATGTAATACGCCCGCATGAATTAGCCCGCCCATTAGCGGCTCTGCCGCGATCGCGCTTTCCGCTTCCTCGCGAATGCGATGCCAAACCGGATCAATCTCGGTCAGGGACGGTTTTGCATGTGCCATGGCTGTCATCCTTCATCTGGAACTTGTTATGTAGTCCAGAGAAGGGGCGTTCGCCAACAACAAACATGTGATGGCTGATATCAAGCAGTGTGATTATGCTGGTCCGCAACCACCTGCCCGATGACGATCTGAAGGCACTCCAAATACGCAATTGTGCACGTGTCGGGCCGTCCGCATTGGTCATACCCGCCTGCCACAGCCATCAATGTTCCTACCCCAAACTCTGGATGGGGCCGACCGATGCGCTTGCGATATTTATCAGCGATACGCGCATTTCTGCACATTTCCGCAGCCAATCGTGACCTGTCGCGCTGATGTACACACATCAGAACGCGGGTGGCCATATCCAAGTCGGCAAGTTGTACCGGGCGCATCAGACGATCTGCACAGCGCTGAAGAGACCTGCACCAAATCGAGAAGAAAGTTGCGCAACTTCAATGTGATAGGGAAGCGATCCCACCTCGGTTGCCGCATCGGCCGTCGGATAGCTCCACACCGGCTCGTTCACGGTGACTTCACGTCGTAACGCACCATCCTGGATCACACGCACGACGTAGCTTTCGGTTTCCTCGCCCAGTGGAATGTCGCCATGTGACCAAAGATCACCGTCAATCCGACTACACCTGATCCACGAGACCGCAAGTCCTGTTGTTTCTGCCGATGCCCGTAGATGTGCCACAGGATACGGGCGCAACCCGTTTCCTTGAAAGGCATGCGTTACATATTTGTAGCTGGGCGCATCCATCGTCGCCGATGCAGGGCCAAAGCGGTAATGGCGAGTGACACCGCGTGCAGAAGACGCCAGCGCGATCTGTGTGGGCGTCCCGTCCAGCATGACAACGCGCGTTCCCGTCGGCCAGACATCAGGCATTACCCCCCTGGTTCCCAACTGCCCGCGCAGCAATCCGCTCAGTGCAAATCGATTGCCCGCAACCGGCGTAACATCGCGAAACTGCACGATTTCCCAACGGTCAGGCGACCCATCACCGATTGCAAATGCGTTACTGCCCGCGAGGATGGCCTCCGTCGTTGCGGCACTCAATTCTCCTCGGATCAACTCAATTTCGAAGCCCACCTGCCTGTCCCATATGCCTGACGGCCCGCGAAACAAGGGCGTCTGCGCCAATCCCATCGTTGCTGCATCATTGATCAGCTGTTCCAATGCATAGCCGCTGTCCTGCGCCGCACCGTAAAGAGCGACCCTGCCCGGCCAAGGCATGCTGCTCGCTGCGATATGAGGGGCGATTTCCGACTCATCACCATTCAGCATTGGCAAATCCATAAACAACATCTCTACCGGCACCGGACCGGCAAAGGGCTGCATCGTTGACCCTTCATCCAAAGAAGTCTGCGTCGAATACGAAACCGCATTGATCCGTGTTGCTTCGACAAGGCGCAATCCTGCTTCCTCAATTCTATCGATCCGGTAGATTCCCCCATGCGCCGGCGTTTCGATTGAAACCACATCTCCCGGCCCAACACCGACCTTCGACGGCGGCAGGGCGAAGCTGGCCGTATCACGGGCAGCGCGCGCTTCTTCAATCCAGCGCGAAACGGTTTGGCGTCCTTCGTTGCGGGTCAGTGCAAGCGGCACTTCAGAATGACTGCTGCCGGAACTGGCCTCATCTGGATGAACAACTTCCGATGCCGTTGGTGCAAAGTCGCCATCGGCACTCACATACCCCAGCTGCACGCGGCCAGCAATTTCCGCTGCAGGTGCCCGGGTTAGCGCGATTGAACGATCCTGCTCCACATCAATAGCAAGGCTTTCATCGTCGATGACATGATCAACACGCCCATCTCTGTTTTTGAAAATCAGAAGGCCATCACGCTCTACCGCTTCAAACCCATATGTCACCATCAGCGGTTGAAGCGCGGCCCGCGCGGAACCAGCATCCGGCACGACATATCCACGGACAACACCGTATAGGCGTGAGACATCAAAACTCGTGACGCCTGACCTGTTGCATATTTCGGCCACGACAGAGGCGAGTGAACGGTTTGTTGCGCGTCCGTTCAACCAATGTCCGCGATCATAGTTGGCACCATCTGACCAAAGGCTTCGATTGCCTGGAAAGAATGGATAAGGCCGCGCATCCCATGCCCATACATGCATCCGATCCGTCGCGATCATGCGGCCATTATATTCGCTGGACACAGGGTTGTTTGCAGGATCCGCAAAATGCTCCGTCATCGCGCGAAGGTATTGCATCTGAATGAAATCATCGCGGCTGCCATTGGAATAATATGGCAATTGCGATTCCGACGACTTGGGGTCGATAAATTTGTTCGGCTGATTGGTACCCTTGTCGATCGCAGCGCAACCAAACTCTGTAAACCAGATCGGCTTGCTCTCTGGCTGCCATGCTGTCGGGGTAGATTCACGCACACCACCAACCCGGTTGTGATGCGGATTGCGCCACCAACCTTCAAAATCCTTGTAGCGCCACACCCATGGTTCACCTTCGCCATCTGTAATCGGTGTTCGGCGTTGGGCATCGCGAGCTTCGGGTGTGGTATAGAACCAGTCGTATCCCTCGCCGCCGGCAACATTCGCTCTCAGGTAATTCACGTCATAAATCGCGCCTGCGGCCTGATCTGCATGTTCATCACCATCGCGCCAGTCAGATAGCGGCATGTAGTTGTCGACACCGATAAAATCCACATTTGGATCAGCCCATAAAGGGTCTAAATGGAACAATTTATCAGATGTCCCCGCTGGTTGATATCCATGGTATTCAGACCAATCGGCCGCGTAACTGATTTTGCATCCTGCCCCAAGAATACCCCGCACCTCAGCCGCCAGAACACGCAGCGCCTCGACGGCTGGAAAGCTGTTTCCCGGACCACGAATTTGGGTCAACCCGCGCATTTCTGAACCGATGCAAAATGCGGAAACCCCACCGGCAGCAGCACAAAGGTGAGCATAATGCAGAATAAATCGCCGGTAGCCCCAGGCATCGGGTCCAGAGTATTCGACGCGATCATCATTAATCGAGAAATCTGCCACTTGGGCCGAACCCATAAATGCCGCAACTTCATTCGCTGCTGCAACCGTTCCGTCCGGACTGCTGGGGTGTGCCGGCGCCAGGGAGGTCGTAATTCGTCCGCGCCACGGCAATGCCGCCTGCCCCGCATCACCCGACCATGGATCAGGCAGCGTATTGCCCGCCAGTTGATCCATCAGGATGAAAGGGTAAAAAACAGGTTCCAGCCCGCGCGCGCGCATATCGCGGATTGCCTCAACCACCGATGCATCGGTCGGTGTGCCACCATAAACAGGAGCGCCATCATCAAACGGCACACGCGCAGCCGACGCGCGGGTCACGCCCGAGACAAGCCATGGCATGGCGCTGGCATCGGCTTGACGCTGCTCTACCTTGGGTCGGACAGAGCATTCCGCACAACGCAAATCATTTCCAAACCAGGACACAACCAAAACGACCGATTTACAAGACGGCAGTTCCTCTTCCAATGCGTCCATGGAAACCTGAAAATCAGTACCACCCAAGGGGGTATTCGTGTTGATCGCCAACTGGTTACCATAACCGGCTGACAAATAGATCGGGGTCGTGGCAAGCGCATACTCTCCGGTGCCCGGAATAAGGGCGACACCGCGCACCATATCCTCCAAACCATGCAATTCTGGGGGCGCATCCGCTGGCGTTGGGCGCGTAACCTCAAAGCTGAATTGCGGAATGCGGTTGCCAAACTGACCAAGCGGCAGGTCCTCAAACACGACATAGGCTGTACCGCGGTAGGCTGGCGTGTTGCCAGCACCTTCGACAGCTGCAATCTTGGGGTCCGGCAACTGATCATCGGTTCCGTGATATACGCGCATGTTCAGATCATTGCGCGCCACTTCTACGCCGTCGGCCCAAATCCTACCTACACGGGCAATGGCGCCGTCACACAAAGCGACGGCCATGCTTACGGAGTAAGAATACGTTGTCACCGTAGGTTCCGGCGGGGCCGGCGATCCTTTGCCGCCCCCTCCGCCGCCAGTTGTGGTTTTACTTTCCTTGAAGTGACTGGCCCAGATCACCTGTCCGGCAATACGCATACGGCCATACAGTTGCTGAATATCGGAACCCTCGCTGGCACCGGTCAGGCGAAACCGGTCAACCCGGCCAGTTTCAACCGCCTCACTACCACCACCCAACAGTTGCTGGTCAATGCGGCGCCCAATAACGGCGCCAGCCGCCCGGCCAATTGTTGCCATGGACAAGCCCATGACAGAGCCGCCGATAGATCCGCCAACGGCCATGCCAGCAACTGAAAGTGCAATTGTCGCCATAAGAACTACCCTCGTGAAACTGTAAATCTGGCCGCGATGCGCCTCTGCCACGGTGCCGAAAGCGGGCTTTCGATGACCCCGTGACCGGTATAGGCATGAATGAATTTGGGATGCGGAACCGACCCGGAAAAAAGACCAAGGTGCTTTGCAACAGCGCCGTCTCGCATCCGAAACAGCAGAACCTCGCCCAGTGTGAACGCGCCGTCTGTCACCAATCGCATATGGCGGCTTGCGGCGGCCAACAGCAACTCTTCGCCTTGCGGCTCGGCCCAATCAGCCGTGTAGGCCGGAACACTCTCGGGTTCGTCGCCGTACAGCTCGCGCCAAACTCCGCGGATCAACCCAAGGCAATCACAGCCGATCCCCTTGGCTGCGGCCTGATGCATATAGGGCGTGCCGATCCATGTTCTGGCGACCTCAACCATTGCGTTACTCATCGGCTGCGGCTCCCACCCGAAGTGTTGCCGTTTGATCTCGGCACACTGACCAACCAGTCATCCCCAGGTATGTCTGGAAACCCACGGAAGTTCAGGAAATTGGAAAATTTCTTGCGGCAAGTCGCCGCGCGCTTGTTGCAGCCAGCCGTTAACCGCACCGTATCGCCCGGCTGGACCAGCGCGCGAATAGGCTGCCAAAGCGTGATAACTCTGCCGGTCCCCTCATGGCGGTCTGTTTTGACTACATCACGCAGACCGGCGCCTGCACCCGAAAGTACCTCTAACGCGCCATCTTCGAACCACTTCTCGTCAAAGCCGGTGACTGCGGCAAAAGAAAACTCATGGGCGCCCCGCACCGTCTGGACCGGCGCGGTGACCGAAAAGCCAGGATCCGTCATATCAAACCCACATCGCTCATCGCCCAACACAGCATTGCATTCGCGCAGATAGGAGCGCCCCTGCGGTTGGTTCAAAGCGTCCGTCAGGCCACGCAATTCGGCCTGAAACCCGCCCGCACTGCGCGTGATCTCTCCGATGGTACCGGCAAATCGCACCAATCTTGCCTCGGGTTGATCCCATTGCACCAACCATATCGTCACCTGAGCACCATCATAACGCCCGGCATCGATATCAGCTTCGCTAATTGCGTCTGATTGCAGGACGCCCAGCGCCTCCGTGTTGTTTACGGAAAGTCCGGTGGTACTTGCGAGCGCGCGCGCCGATAACCCACATTCCGGGACAAAACTGATACCATCAAACTGGATCAAACGATCATGATCCGTAAATCCCATTGTCAATCCATCGCGCCGGGTTAACGCCCAGCAATAGCAGGTATGCGTAGTGCCATCCGCCAAGTGTTCCTGAAGGGTCGCGTTCATACCCGGATCTCCACGATTGGCACATTGGGCGCCTCGCCGGCCTGAAAACTGGAAATCGACGTCAGGACGGTATCGGTGTCAAACCGAACCGGAACGTCAAACTCAAACCCTGCACGTATCTCCGCGCCTTGATCGGGTGGATGCGGGAATGTCACTGCCCCCGTTTCGAAATCAACCTCAAAATCGACACCCTGCCGAAGCACATCGCCACCAACGGCAACGCGTATTGTGCCCTCGACCGGCTTGGAAATTGGACGGGCATAGTTGGTAGGGCCAGAGCGGTAAGTCTTTGTCAACTGGAACTGATCCGTGATCTCATCACCAACGGCAATTAACTGGTCCAGGGCGTCAACTTCATCAGATGGGGCACAGGATTTATAGTCGCTCCAATCTTTCCATCGAAAGCCAATCAACTGACCCTGACGGGCCTCAAAGAATGCAATCAGGGCCTCAACATCATCGAGGGAGCGCAAGCCAAATCCAGCATCATAGCGACGGCGGGAATGGGCCCATGGCGTGTTACGTTCCTCGAATCCGTTGGCCAGCGTAATGATATCCGTGCGCCGCTCTGGACCACCGACCGAGCCGAAACTCAAAGACGCCGGAAACCTCACTTCATGAAATGCCATCCGATTATCCCCTTACCGATTACGCTGACTACGGCCCAACGCCCGGGCCATTTGTGTGGCGATCTGTCCCTGACTGCGTTGAAAGCTCTGCGCGTCTGGCGTGCTGATATTCATGTTTACGGTGACGGCGCCGCCACCTTGGGTGCGCACGCCCAAACGTCCATCCGCACCACGGCTAAGTGGCATGATCGCCTCTGGCCCCGCCTCGCCCATCAGGCCGGTTCCGCCCTGCATTGGAAAAGTCGTAGGGCCACTGACGACCCCCCCTTTCGCAAAAGGCATGACGCGACCCTGTGAAAACGGCGCACCATCAGCAAAAGGCATCATACCAGATACGGCAGCATTCAAACCATCGGCCAGCATGCCGCCGAAATGATCCGTAATTGGACGGGTGGCCGACGAATAGACCGTGTTGATCATTGCATTCGCAACCGTGCCCAACGCGTCCGACAACTTCATGCCATCCAGGGCCAGCCCATCGAATGCGCGGCGCAATCCGCCCGAAAACCCCCGCTCAAGACTACCCAAGTCGCGTGTTGTATCAGCCAGTGTTGTCTGAACGCCACGCAATTGATCATCGAAGGCAGACGTCATCGCGGCCGTATCACCCAAAGTACGCTCCAAGGCGCTGACATCGCTGTCCAATGCGTCCAACCTGTCAATCTCATCCATTACTCATGTCCTTTGCATTGTCAGGAAAGGCCCGAAGCATCGCGTTCAGCTTTTCCCGGTCCATCGGCGCGGCGGCATGTGTTGCGCCAAGCATCAGCTGCAATTCTGCAGGCGTCAGCGCCCAGAACTCACGGGAGGTCAGACGCAGGCCGTGCAGTCCAGCTCGCATCAATCCAGGCCAGTCAATGGCTGTCATGCGGGGGGCGTAAACGCACGGGCAAGCAAGGTAGCAGCAAGTTTTGCCGCCCCCACCGGGCCACCTTCGATCTCGGCAGTGACCAGATCAGATGAATTGCCTGTCCAGCCACCTCCGCGCAATCCAGCAACAATCACGGCCATCACATCGCGACCGGAAAACGCGCCATTTTCGAAGCGGCGGATCAGCGCGATCAGCGATTGCGCTTCCAGCGCCGCTTCCAACTCTGCCAATGCCCCCAACGTCAGCTTGCAGTTATGCGCCACCCCATCAATCACAACAGCCACCTCGCCCGCCCATGGGTTCGGCATCAGATCAACGCCGTAAAGGTCAGCGCACCCGCAGAAGCCAACGACAACTCATAAGTCGCCTCTCCGTTATGTGACCCGGCATATTCAATCGACGTAATTTGAAACGGGCCCTCAACAGTACCAAAATCCGGGATGATCACCTGAAAGTCAGGGGTTTCGCCGTCAAAGAAAATCTGGCGCGCCCGTTCATCTGTATCTTCGTCCTTGAATACACCAGAACCCGAGATAGCAGCGGTTTTCACCCCAGCACCCCCCAGCAACTGTCGCCAACCGCCTTCGCTCTCCAAACTGGTGACATCCACGCTTTCAGCGTTGAAACTGATCCGCGTTGCACGCAATCCAGCGGCGGTTTCAAATAATCCATCACCCGTCATGTCAATCTTCACAAGCAGGTCTTTACCGTTTTGGGCCACCATGGGCACACTCCTTCAATGAGAATGGGTTAGGTTTCATCCGCCACGCGGGCACGAAAGATTAGATTGATCTGGCGAACATCACCGGCGCCAACACGGGCAGCTTTTGCCTTGTGGAAATTCAGCGAAACCAACGTGCCGCGGCTCAGCGTCAGATCCGCATCGACAAGCGCATCTGACACAGCAGCGGCAACGACCTTTGCGGATGCAAAACCGGCACTTTCGGTCACGACCGTCACAGTAAACTCATGCAGCGCGCCGCCCGCTGTTTTGTCAGAGGCATCGCGCGCATTCTCGGCGCCCAAAACCACATAAAGTGGCGGCAAGCTGCCGGCGGGCATAGCGTCATAGATTGCGGTGCCCACCAGGTTGGTCATACGCGGATCGGCCGACAAGTGCTGGTAAACAGCCGCTTGCAGCGCTGCAGAAACACCATAACTCATGACACGACCTCCTCTTCGGTGAAACACACCAGAAACCGGGCATTGGCATCTTTCTCGGCGACGGCATTGATCCGGAAGATGCGCGCGCCATCACGAAACCGTTGTCCGGCGACGGGGCGCGATGGGCCGCCGTAGGATGCGGCCCGTACCGTAATACGATAAGGCACGCGCGACACCGTCGTCGCAGGCGCACCAACCTCCCGTCCTGATCCGGCCTTCACCTCGGCCCACAGAACGCCCAAAGGTTGCCAGTCATCGACAAAGCCCCCTGCACCATCCGCCACACGCAAGGGGGCTTCCAGCATCAGCGAACGGTTCAAACACGGCGACTTCATGCCCGCCCCCCCATGAACAAACGCACGGTCCGGTAACGTTCAATCAATGATGACACGCCAAACGGCATTGGCGGTGTGCCTTGGGTTGCCTCGTGACGGTACTCATAAAAATGTGCTGCCAGCAGCATCACGGCCTGCGCCAGATCAGCTGGCAGATCACCCCAATCCGGACCAAACCCCGCCAACATGCCAATCCGAACTGATCCGTTCACAGGGATGGACGGCAGACAGCTCGCACGCGCCCTCAGGCTCGGTCGCTGATTGTCAGGCTCCAACGTCCAGGCGTCAGCATCGGCAAATGTCTCGTCGCCGCCCATGTCAATCAGCATGATCGCAGTGATGGCATTGACGGGAGCAACAGGCAGCGGCTGCCGTCGCTCGTCGCGCCAGGCGGTCAACGTCCAGCTGAACTCGCGTTCAATCAGGATCTTACCGGTCCGGGCCTCTATCGCGGCCAAACTGGCACGCAGGTAACCTTCTAGAACCGTATCTTGCAGTCCGTCATCGGCGAAACCCGAACCAAGGCGCAGATGGTCTTTGAATTGTGTGACCGGTAGGGCCGACTGTGGCACGGTGGTCTCTTCGACTAACATCATGGAACTACTCCGAAAATCACTGATCTTCCGTCAAGGTTTAGGACCCGGACGCACGCACACCCCCCGCATTGCTCGGACGGAAGGGAGCAGCTAGACAATGCGGGGATTGTCTCACGCGCGTCCGGGGTTGAGCCGCCGGTTAAGGCGGCCCCCCACACAACCAGGATTAGCTGGTTGCGAACCGTAGCAGCTTGATCGCGGCGAAATCGCTGACCGCTCCGCCGACCCGCTTGGTGGCATAGAAAAGGACATGGGGCTTGGCCGAGAACGGATCGCGCAGCACGCGCAGATCGGGGCGTTCGGCAACCGTGTAGCCAGCGGTGAAATCACCAAACGCGATGCCCATTGCATCATCCGCAATATCTGGCATGTCTTCGGCAATCAGAACCCGATAGCCCATCAGACGCGCAGGTTCACCGACTGCCAAACCGTCGACCCAAACAAACCGGCCATCAGCATCCTTCAGTTTGCGAACGTGACCCGCGGTACGTGAGTTCATCACAAAGGTGCCGTTTGCGCGATACTCGGCGCCCAGCGCGTAAACCAGATCGACGATCGCGTCGGCACGGGTAATGCCCCCGGCAGTACCTGACGGCACATATCCAATGCTGCCCCAAGCCCAACTGTCATCCGCAACCGTCGGATAGGTCAGCAGGCCGGTCGGTTTGTCAACGCCGTCGCCATTGATAAAAGCGTCGGCCTCCGACCGTGCGAACTTGTCGGCAATCCGGCCAGCCAGCCAGCCTTCGATGTCAAAGGCGCTGTCATCCAGCAGACGCTGGGATGCTTTCGGCAGGGCAGAAAGCTCATGCAGCGGGATTGATATCCGCTCGATCTGTGGCGTATCGGTCTCGGTGATCGTGCTGGTCTCGGTGGCCCAGCCAGCCCCCAGTTCGGAATGGTCCACCAGCACATCGTATGACGTTGCATCGACATTCACGACGTTCGAGATCGAGCGGATCGAAGCTGTTGAACTCAATGTGCTCTGGATCGTCTCGGCGGTCTGCGGATCTACAAGATACCCGCCATCAGCAGCAATATTCGTCGCAAGCGCTTTGCCTTCCAGTTCCAGGCCACGCAACGCATCATCATCACCCGACCGCAGATAGGCAGAAAACGCCTTTTGGTGGGGTGCCTCATCAGCAGCCGCAGCTGCCAGCGCCGGGCGGGCATTCATCATCGTCTTTCGGTCCAGCTTGTTCATCCGGTCATCCTGTTTTTGAAGTTTGGCATTCACGCCGTGGGAAAAGTCTTTGAAATCGCTCACGAACCCGGCAATCGCCGCATTCAAAGCCTGGGCAGGAGACACATCTTCCCCGACCCGAGAATCGCTCTCAGTCTTCGTCATCAATCAGTCCTTTGATCGTGGCGGGGGTTAGTCCCGTGCCATCAAACGGCGCGCACCTTCAAATGCAGCAGCCAGGTCGCGCATCTGGGTATCAATCGGGTCATGCCCCTTGCCCCCCACACGCGCATCAGGAAGCATGGGAAACGTGACCAAAGACACCTCCCACAGTTCCAACTCAGACAAAAGGCGTCCGCCCTTGTCATTCTTGTGGGCCTTCACAGTGCGATACCCGATGGACAATCCATCAATCGCCCCCGCACCAATCAGCGATGCGGCTTCGCGCCCTTTTGCCACATCCGTCAGCAACCGACCCTTCACCCACAACCCGCGATCATCCTCGCGGACTTCGTCCCAAACACCAATCGGTTGGGCCGGGTCATGCTGCCATAACATCTTGACCGACCGACCCTTGGACAAAGACACAGCATAGGCACCCTTCTCAACCGTATCACCACCTTGGTCGGACTTCCCAAAGAGCGAAGCATAACCGCTGATAATCGTACCGTCGGTCACGGTCACTTCAGCGCCAAGGGCACAAAACTTGTGTTCCAAATTCATAGGGATCTCCCGCTCAGCACTTTAAGAATTTCGAAAACCAGCAGCCCGGCACAACCGCAGACAATCAACCAAATCTGCCACTCCAACCGCGACACCATAAACTCAATCCGGCTCAGGCGGACATCAACCTGGGCAAACCAGAAATCCGAAACCGGCGGCTGTGTAGGTTGACGGGGCTTGCCCTGAATATCGACAACCTTGTTATCCATGTCCGACCTCCAAAGCAGGCAAACCCAAAAGGGAACGTTTTTCGGCGTCAGTCAAAAATCCCGCCTCCGAAACGCGCCGCCAATGCGCGTCACGCTCTACCGACAATGCAGGAATCTGATCCAGATCGGGGCTTAAGACGACACGCTCATCAGCGTAATCTGACAGCCAGTTGGCAATGGCTGTAACAACGCGTGTCGCCAGCGGCAGCACGGTCAGACGATAAAACGCGCGGTTGGCCTCCTGGTAATTGGCATAGGTCGCATCACCTGGAATGCCCAACAACATTGGCGGCACGCCAAAGGCCACCGATATTTCACGGGCAGCGGCCTCCTTGGTTTTTTGAAACTCCATATCCGAGGGTGAGAAACCCATCGGTTTCCAGTCCAAACCACCTTCGAGCAACATCGGACGACCGGCATTGCGGGCTCCCTGATGCTGGGTCTCCATTTCGCCGAGCAGTCGATCATATTGATCAGCGCTCAAAGATGACTGACCGTCAGCCCCACGATAGACAATTGCTCCCGAAGGGCGGGCCGCATTATCCAGCAGTGCCTTTGACCAACGCGACGCCGCATTATGCACGTCAATCGCTGACGCTGCCGCCTGTAGGGGTGAAAAGCCGTAATGATCATCTTGCGGATGGAAGCTCTTGATATGGCAAATCGGACTGCGCTCCTCACTGACAGCAAATCGATGTTTGCGCCCGGAAACATGGTACTCATAACCCACCGGCCAGCCATCAATACCGGGAACAACCTGCATCCGGTCGGAGCGCAAGACATGTATCTCAACCGGCAATCCCTCATCGGCCACAGCCTCAAGGTAACCGTTGCCAGTCAGCAGAATTTGGCCAAACAAGGCCTCCAGCAATTCTGCACGACCCTGCCCTGCATTGGGCCGGGACAACAGGGCCAGAACGGGGTGCGTCTCAAAACGACGGTCCTCGTCTTGCATGACAACCGGCAAAGCCGCAGCCGCCTCCGCGATCAGCTTGACCGCGCGAAAGCCCACGGGATTGCCAGTGAAACCGGTCCGCGTGAGCGAGACAACGTCACGCGGGGACCAGGCCACGCGACCAGCACCGGACATCGCCATGACACGCCCCGTAGCCGAGGCTTTCACCTCAACCTCAGACGCATCTGGCTTCGCACGGTTTAAAAAATCAAACATCCAAAACTCCTTGGTGCCAGTCGCTTGGGTCGGTCGGTCGTGACCGTCTGCGATCCATGAAAACAATTTGCATCCAATTGATTACGAAGCCGGGACACCACCGCACGGTGCCCCGCGCAACGCTAGGAAAGCCCACGTATCTGAGGGTTTTGCCATGTTTTTGCAGGCCCAATCATCAAATCATGCAAGGCCCAGACCAACGCATCCACCCGGTCGGGCGAACCCGATCCTGCGAATCCCTTGGTCGTCATCTGGCACATCTGGTCCTCAAGTTCCCCAAGGCCACGCATGTGAACAATGCGGCCCTGCTCATACAATGCGGCCACTGGCTCGGCGCGCGCCGACTTGCCTTTTGATGCATGAACCGAACGATAGGGGACCAGCGGGTCCACCTGCCGGATCACCGCCTCAACCATGTCGCCACCCTGGTTGACCTCCGCCACAAGGCGGTCGGCACCATGACGACGCATTGCCCTGATGGCCGCCGTCGCCCAATCCAGCGGGCGGGCCGCCGGGATCGACGCATCCTCCAATACATAGGCGCGCCACGTATGTACCGGCCCATCCATAACCGCACCGGCGACGACAATGCCGCATTCGTCAGAACCCGCATGCGCCGTCCCCGGCGGATCGATCGCGACAACAACCCGATCCAAGGTGGGACAGGTATTCGCCTGACAGGCAGCCAATTGCGCCGGCGACCACAAGGCACCATCAATTTCGGTGAGCATCGCGCCATCAATCTCCTGGCGGCCAAGCGATGTGCCGCCATAGCGGGCTTCGATCTCTTCCAGAAATCCTGGCGCCAGATTGGCCCGGTTCGCTTGAGTCGGGGCATGGGTCATCACTGTCGTGTCTGCGGCCAGTAGATCACGCAGGACAGCAACGCGCCGAGGCGTGGTCGTAATGCAAGAACGCGGATGCGCACCCAGCCGCAAACAAAACTGCACCATATCCCAAGTATCGCGCCCATTGCGCCACTTGGCCAGTTCATCGGCCCAAACAGCATCAAATTGAGGGCCACGCAGGGTCTCGGGCTCATGGGCGGAAAACAACTGCGCCGTGGCGCCGTTCGGCCAGATCAGCAAACGACGACCAGACACCCATTCAGGTCGCCGATCTGGCGGGCTGACCGCCATAATGCCGCTCTCGCCAAAAACCATAACCTCGCGGGCCTGCTCAATCGTTTCCGCCACAAATCCGACACGGCGCGCCTCGCCCCGCGCGCCCGGCGTTGGCCCCTCAACCATCGAACGAACCCATTCTGCCCCCGCCCGGGTCTTGCCCGCACCGCGGCCACCCAGAATGACCCAGTTGCGCCAAGCCCCTTCCGGCGGCAACTGATGCGGCATGGCCCAGAAGTCAAACAGATGCGGCAGCGCCGCAAGCTGCGCAGCACTCAGCCCCGTCAGAAACTCTGTCTGACGCGATTGCCGCGCGGAGGCGATCAAGTTGGCTCCCGATTTCAGCGCGCAACGCGTCGAGGTCGAGGCCTTGGCCGGCAATGGGTTTTCCTGCTTGGGCATCATGCGCCTCCTCTGCCGCCAGAACACTCAGATGGGCGGTATGCAATTCATTTAACTTGGCAATAATGGAGGTCTGATGCTTGAGATCATCAGCACCAAGGTCATCAATCATTTCTTCCAACTTATGGCGGACGACGCCAAAAAGTCGGGTAATTTCGGCAATGCGCGCTTGCGCGTCGCATTGGTCCTGCAATCTGCGTTCGTTCAATTCAGTCATGATTAATCGGACCTGTAAGGAAACTTCCGTTACAGTCGAGCGGCAAAGCCCATAATACTTGGTTCAAGCTCGCCTTCTAGCACGCTCAGAATAGGTTCTGAGGTGTTCACAAGTCAATCAATCTGGGGTTGCACACCGCACGGTGCAGTTAAGATTTCGCTAATCTTAACAACCCGTTACCCGTCGCTCGCACTGGCGCGTTCGGCCTCAATCTCGCGCCAGCGGGCGACGTTCCGATTGTGATCATCCAGATTCGTCGCAAACGCATGACCGCCTGATCCATCAGCGACAAAAAAGATGAATTCGGTGCTGTCAGGGTTTAACGCGGCCTCGATACTTGCGCGACCAGGATTGGCAATGGGTGTCGGTGGCAGGCCGTCAATCACGTAGGTGTTCCAAGGGGTTTCGGCGCGCAGTTCACTCTGACGCAGACCGCGGCCCAGAACACCTTCGCCCCGAGTAATGCCATAGATCACTGTTGGGTCCGTCTGCAATTTCATTCCCCGGTTCAAGCGGTTCACGAACACGCTCGCGACCTGACGGCGTTCATCGGCGACGCCTGTCTCCTTTTCAATGATGCTGGCCAGGACCATCGCCTCTTCCGGCGTCTCCAATGGCAAACCGTCTGCACGACCGGCCCAGGCCTCAGCCAATATCTGCTCCTGCGCAGATGCCATCCGTGCGAGAACACCAGAAACAGTTTCACCTTCTGTCAGGTCATAGCTTTGTGGGGCCAGACTGCCCTCTGCCGGAACTTCGGTGACATCAGACTGCAACAGATCCAATTCACCCAGCGAGAACGCGACCTGCCAGCTGGTCACACCTTCGGCCACAACCACCTGATATGTGGTATCATCACCTTCGCGAACTTCAGTGTATTGCGCGGGCACCTCCTCATCGCCGGCATCAAAACTCACGATCTCGACAAACCGGTTTGATGCGGGGTCCAACTCACGCACATCTACCACGGTCCGATTGACGCCGATCCGATAAATCACTTCGGTGCCGCATGTGTTGCGACCGCCTCGGGTCACGATATCGACAATCTCCTGCATTGAGGCACCTTCAGGCACCCGAAAACTGCCTGCCTTTAGCAAACCGGATTTGTCCGAATAATCGGCCCCCATGCGAAAAATTGTGGGCGATGTGACGGCTTCTTTTTCAACGAGTTGCTCTGCCACGCTGCGCATGTTGGAACCACCCGGCACTTGCAGGCATATCGCTTGGGCCAAAGGTCCGTCTTGCCGGTACTGGTTGGTACCCCAAGTGACAACACCAACAAGCAGGAATAGGGCAACGATCAGGAATGTCAGGGCGTTAGCGGCGATGTGGCGCCACATCAGCTAACCTTCCCAAAGATGACGCTGGCATTGGTGCCACCAAAGCCAAACGAATTCGACAAAGCAATATCGATCTTGGTCTCACGTTTGGCATTGGCGCAAAGGTGAATGGCAGTATTTGCGGCCTCTTCGGCTGGGTTATCAAGATTGATCGTCGGCGGGGCCACCTGATCGCGTATCGCCAAGATAGAGAATACGGCCTCGATCGCACCGGCGGCACCCAGCAAGTGCCCGGTTGCCGATTTGGTCGATGACATCGTCAATCCGGATGCGGCATCGCCCACCAGTCGCTCAACAGCGCCGAGCTCAATCGTGTCCGCCATGGTCGAGGTGCCATGCGCGTTGACGTAGTCAATCTGACTTGGCTCAATATTGGCATTCCGGCAGGCAGCGCGCATCGCACGCTCGGCACCCTCATGATCGGGTGGCGGTGCGGTAATATGATGAGCGTCACCGCTCAGGCCGTAACCCAGAATCTCAGCATAGATCTTCGCACCACGCGCCTTGGCATGCTCATATTCCTCAAGAACCACCACACCGGCACCCTCACCCATGACGAAGCCATCACGGTCATTGTCCCATGGGCGGCTCGCCTTCGTTGGATCATCATTATACTTTGTACTCAACGCCTTGCAGGCATTGAAGCCCGCGATGCCAAGCTCGCAAATTGCAGCCTCTGCACCGCCTGCGATCATGACATCGGCATCGCCATGCTGGATCAAACGGGACGCGTCGCCAATTGCATGGGCACCCGTGGAACAAGCGGTCACAACGGAATGGTTCGGGCCACGGAAGCCATATTTGATCGATACCTGGCCAGATATCAGGTTGATCAAAGCTCCGGGAACAAAAAACGGAGAAACGCGGCGCGGGCCCTTCTCGGCCATCAGGTTAGCGGTATTGGCGATGGAATTCAGGCCGCCAATGCCCGAGCCCAGCAAAACACCTGTACGCTCCAGCGCTTCGCGATCATCAGGGGTCCAATCGGCATCCCTGATCGCTTGCTCGGCAGCCGCCAAACCAAACAAGATGAAGGTATCAACCTTCCGCTGTTCTTTTGGTTCAAGATAGTCTTCTGCATTGAACGTGCCGTCGGAGCCGTCGCCCAATGGAACCTCGCAGGCATACTGGGTTGTCACACGTTCAGGATCAAACGTCTGAATACGGCCAGCGCCGGACTGGCCGTCAAGCAGCCGTTCCCAGGTGTTTTCCACACCATTTGCAAGTGGGGTCACCAGACCCAAGCCTGTAACTACAACGCGACGCATATCCTGCCCTCACCTATTGGCGTATTTCCGACCACTGATACCCCACTCCGGACCGGAGGGGCAAGAGCAGCCGGCGGCTTCCCACCACTCAATCGGCGGCCCGGACGTTGGTGGCCAGAATGACATTAATCCTGAGTGATTTTCGTATTTTCACGCCAGTTTAACCGGTAGGCATTATACCGCTCCCTGTTTCAGGAGGCTGACACAACTTGCGTTCAACGCTTTTGATCTTTTGCGTCACGGGACCACTCTGCGCTCTGGCGGCACCGGCCATTGCAAACTGCAGGGTGATCCATCTGCTCGACCAAATCCAAACACATCAGATGCGATTGATCACAAACCCCAATACGCCGTCTTTCCAATCCGATATTCGGCTGATCCGACGCTATGCCGGGATGCTCGATGACGATATGGTGCTCAACGCCATTGATGCCTTCGGCTTCTCGCGGCAAGGCCTGAACACGATGCGCTATTCCGCCTATGTGCAGGACTTGCTCAACCAGACAAGCATCGATGATGTGGAAACGGCGCGGCGACATTACATGAACCCGCAGGTGCTCAATAATATCCGGAATATGGATCGTTACCTGAGCGAGCTACGTTGCACCGCAGCGGAAGTGGCCGCAGCGCCGAAACCGGAAGCCGGTGTTGAAGATTTCGGGCAAGGCCTGCGTGATTCGATCCGCGAGAAACTGGACTGGTGGGTCGCACTTGTCGGCATCGCCCTAATCGGCGGGGCAGTTCTTTTCGGGAAAATCAGGCTGATGGTGCAAGCACGAAATGACACCCGATAAATCAGGCTGTCAGCCACCCAAAGAAAAACGGTGCCCCAAAAACTGAGACACCGTTTCATAGAATATTAGCTGACGCTTACTGTGCGCCGTTGATGAACTTAACCGCGTCACCAAATGTTTGGATGGTCTCGGCCGCATCATCAGGGATTTCGATCCCGAACTCTTCTTCGAAAGCCATAACCAGCTCAACAGTGTCCAAGCTGTCAGCACCCAGATCATCGATGAAAGACGCAGCTTCCGTCACCTTGTCTTCTTCAACACCAAGATGTTCTACAACGATCTTGCGTACCCGGTCTGCAACGTCGCTCATGTCAATTCCTCATGTCTTTCTGGGCCTGTGCCCGTTCTACTTTGGGTTTTCCACCCGTCCTACATGCCCCATCCATTTGGGGCGCTACCAAATCTGCGCAGCAAACATCTGACGTGACGTCATATGCACCTTTCGGCAAATCTGCGTGGCCTATAACAGAGAATTCCGCTCAGGCAAACGGTTTCCAACCGCTCGTCAGAACATGGCCATGCCACCATTCACATGCAAGGTCGTGCCGGTCACATATGCAGCCTCGGGGCTGGAAAGGTAAAGAACGGCCGCCGCAATCTCCTCTGCATCACCCATCCGGCCAGCTGGAACCTGAGACAGGATGCCAGATTTCTGTTCATCGTTCAGCTTGTCAGTCATCGCCGTTGTGATGAAACCGGGTGCGACGCAGTTGACGGTGATACCCCGGCTGGCAACTTCATAGGCAATTGATTTGGACATGCCGACCATACCGGCCTTTGATGCAGCATAATTCGCCTGCCCCGGATTACCCGTCGCCCCCACAACAGAGGAGATATTGACGATCCGACCCCAACGGGCCTTCATCATCCCGCGAATGACACCTTTACACAGACGCATGGTCGAGGTCAGATTGACCTCCAACACCGACGCCCATTCCTCATCCGACATGCGCATGAAAATGTTGTCGCGGGTGATACCGGCATTATTGACTAGGATATCCACCGAACCCATGGCATCGGCAGCTTGCTTCGGCAATGCATTCACAGCATCCGGATCGCTCAAGTTGCAAGGAACCACATGGGCACGATCACCCAATTCCGCAGCCAATGACTGGAGCGGATCAACCCGTGTGCCCGACAGGGCTACGTTTGCACCGGCGGCATGCAGGCTTTTCGCAATTGCCGCTCCGATCCCGCCAGAGGCGCCGGTAACAAGAGCATTCTTTCCCTTTAAATCAAACATCTATCGACCTTTCTTTAACCGTTGATCGCCGCAGCTGCGGCTACGACACCTTCCGGTGTACCAACATTATGCGTGGCAACGGCTCGATCAATCCGCTTGATCATGCCAGACAAGGCCTTGCCCGCACCAATTTCAAAAATCTCGGTCACACCCTGTGCCGCCATATAGCCTACGCTTTCGCGCCAACGCACAGATCCGGTCACCTGTTGCACCAGCAATTCCCGGATCTCTGCGGGATCATTGACTGCCGCTGCACGGACATTCGCAACCAGCGGAACAACAGGCGAAGCTATTTTCACACCAGCCAATGCGTCTGCCATAACATCCGCTGCGGGGGCCATCAGCGCGCAATGGAATGGCGCACTGACAGGCAGTAACAACGCCCGCTTTGCCCCCTTTTCCTTTGCGATCTCAACGGCGCGTTCAACTGCGGCCTTGTGGCCCGACACAACAACCTGTGCAGGATCGTTGTCATTGGCTGCCTGACATACCTCGCCCTGCGCAGCCTCCTGCGCGACAGCCTCCGCTGTTGCAAAATCCAGGCCCAGCAATGCCGCCATCGCGCCAACACCAATTGGCACCGCTTCCTGCATGGCCGTGCCACGAACCCGCAAAAGCTTGGCAGTGTCAGCAACACTTAATGCACCAGCCGCAGCCAGCGCGGAGTATTCACCCAGTGAATGTCCAGCCACAAACGAAGCGGCCTCAATGTCCGCGCCTTCGGCTTCCAGGGCGCGCATCGCTGCAATCGAGGTTGCCATCAGCGCGGGTTGGGCATTGCGCGTCAGGGTCAAATCCTCAATCGCACCATCCCAAATCAACGCCGACAGATTTTCACCCAAGGCATCATCCACCTCGTCAAAAACTGCTTTGGCGGCAGGATAGGCATCCGCCAGTTCCCTGCCCATTCCAGTCGCCTGCGCACCTTGGCCTGGAAAAACGAATGCCCGCATCGGCCCCTCCCACTTGAATTGCTATTGTTAGGCTTGGCTTAACCCGACGGCGCGGCTCACACAAGCAGCCGGTAAGTTCGCATCGCCGCACAGCGCCACTGCGCCCCACGCTATAGTCTCTTGCTATAGTGGAATGTTAACCTTGCCCAAACCAAAGCCGGAGTGCCAGATGACAATCGCAAACACCGCTATCAGATACGGAAAAATCACCAAGATATTTCATTGGCTGACGGCCCTACTGATCCTGACTGTTGTGCCTTTGGGGGCCATCGCCAACCGCCTGCCTCACGACACCAATGAACAGCTGGCCTTAAAGGCGCAGCTCTTTTCATTCCACAAAACGCTTGGCGTGATCATCTTTGTCGTAGCCGTTGCGCGAATCCTTTGGGCGCTGACACAAACGAAACCCGGCAACTTGCACCCGGATCGTAAGGCAGAATCGTTTTTGGCAGGGCTTGTGCATTGGCTGCTCTATATCTCGCTGATCGCAGTTCCGCTGACTGGCTGGATCCATCACGCTGCAACTACGGGCTTTGCACCGGTCCTGTTGCCAATCGGACAGGATCTGCCGCTGGTGCCAAAAAATGAAACCTTGTCCACGTTCTTTGCATCGCTGCATTGGATCTGGAGCAAGATAATGATCGGCGCGATCCTGTTACATATGGCGGGCGCGTTGAAGCACCAGCTTATCGACAAGGACGCAACATTGGGCCGGATGTGGTTTGGCGATCGGTCAACACCAGAGGTTCCTATGCACGCACCAGACCGGATTGCACCACTTGCTGCAATTGCGATCTACCTTGCCGCTACGGGTGCCGGGGCCGCAACGGGAGTTTTCAGCCACAATGACGCAGGCCCGACAACGTCCGCACTGGCTGAAGTAGCTTCCGATTGGAATGTTCAGGATGGAGACATCCAGATCACTGTCACCCAGCTTGGCAGCCCGGTTAAAGGCACATTCGCAGACTGGACCGCAGCGATCAGTTTCGATCCTGAAGCGACCGATGTGATGGGTTCGGTAACGACCACAATCGCGATCGCTTCACTGACACTTGGTTCCGTCACGAATCAAGCAATGGGGCCCGATTTTTTTGACGCTGATGGCTTTCCAATGGCAGAGTTTCACGCCGACATTAGCCGGAATGGGCCGGATTATGTCGCCGACGGCACCCTGACAATCAAGGGAATCACTCTCCCCGTCAGTCTGCCTTTCACGCTTGATATCGTGGACAATGCCGCGATGATGGCAGGCCAACTCATCCTCGACCGGCGCGAATTTGGCATCGGAAAGAGCATGGGGGATGAAACCAATCTTGGCTTTGCCGTCGATGTGGCCATCACTCTGACTGCGACGCGAGACACCCAATAAAAAAAGCCGCGCCAAGCTGGCGCGGCTCTATTGTCAATCTAGGGTGTGCTATTACTCAGCGGCGACGGCCTCTACGGAAATCTGTACAGGAATCTCCTCTGGGATGAACGGCGCAAACATACCCAGATTGTAATCTGTCCGGTTCAGCGTCACGCTCGCATTAAGCCCCATTGCCTTTTTCCCTTGATGCGGCGGAAACGGGTACTCATCAGTCTGCTGGTTCAATTTTGCATCCAAAACAATGGATTGCGTGACACCATTCAACGTCAGATCGCCGGTGATATTCGCCGTATCGTCGCCGGTCACTTCGATGCCGGTCGATACGAAAGTGACGTCAGGGAATTCACCAAGCTTAAAGAAATCCCCCGATTGCAGGAAATGGCCCGAACGGGCATCGAAGCCCGTGATCATGCTTTCGGCAGGAAATGACACTGACACGCTTGAGGCGGCTGGGTCTTCGGCATCAAACATTATGTCGCCGGTAAAACCGGAAAACATGCCATAGGTCGTCGAGAAACCGGCATGATTGTAAGTGAAGACAATCTGGCTATGCCCCGGTTCAAGGACATATGCCTCTGATGCGGCGGTTGAGGTCGCGAGTGTTGCCGCTAACACGGCTGCGGAAATAAGCTTCTTCATCGATTTCTCCAAGGGTGAGTTGCACGATCCCCTAAAGATAACGCCATTTCAGGCAAAGCAATTCCGCAATTTCGAACAAAGATTGTTCGGCTACCCTTTCGGCAGCCGCTTGTTGCTGGTGTGATAACTCAGGCAGCCGCGCTGTTCAGCGTCTCTGGCACAACCATAAGATCGTGACCCAGGCGATCACGCAGGCCGATCAATTGGGCCTCCGTCCCTTCGGCAACAGGGACCGTTTGCACCGTATTGCGATAACGCAGGACAAGGTTCGATTTTCCTGTTTCCTCATTATAGTCGAGGAACACGCCGCCAATCGTATCAAAGCCATAGCAGGCCACGGTCGTCGGTTTCCCGGCGCGATTACAGATCACTTCGCGAATTTCGCCAACGCTGTTATCGACATGCAACTCACCTCTTGAACCACGGCTGGCAAACCACAAAAGATAGGCTGCAACGGCTGCAAACAATGTCGCTGCCCCGATACGAAAAACACCGACATCGCCGTCAAACATCATGGCGGGCATCAGCAAGATACCAAAACCGGCCGTCAGAAAGCATGCGCCAAAGAAGAACGAGACAATCTGGGAAATGACCACACCAAGGGACGGACCACGCCCCGACCGGACGATATAGCCCCAATAGGTGTCTTCAACTTCAAAGGAAGATGGACGCGCCAAACGTTGACTGTTTGTTGGCACATTGACATTTGCATTGGCCATCAAAATTGCTCCTTGCCCCTTTTTGACGTCTATTTGATGCGTTTCAAACACGGCTATAAATGGGCAACTTAAAGGCTTGGTTAAGAAATTAGCGATTGTTACCGCAAGGTCACGTTGGCAAGGGTTGCATCGCCCCAAAGCCACTGTATAAGACCCCATCCTTTTGCAAGTTGTATGAACTGCGCAGCCTCTCGTGGATGGGACGCAAAAGGTCAATCAGCCCATCCTTTGAAATGCGCCGAGAAACGAACTGGAGTACGCATGCCGCTATACGAGCATGTCATGATTGCGCGTCAGGACCTGTCCAACACGCAAGCTGAAAGCCTCATCGAACATTTCGGAACCGTTCTTGCCGATAACGGCGGCAAGTTGCTGGAAAACGAATATTGGGGCGTCAAGACGATGGCCTACAAGATCAACAAGAACCGCAAAGGGCATTATGCCTTTATGCGCACCGATGCCCCTGCGCCCGCCGTGCAGGAAATGGAGCGCCTGATGCGTCTGCACGAAGACGTCATGCGTGTGCTGACCATCAAGGTCGATGCCCACGAAGAGGGCCCCTCGGTACAGATGCAAAAGCGCGAAGACCGTGGCGAACGCCGCGAACGCCGCTGATCAGGAAAGGACCATAAATCATGGCAACGAAACCATTTTTCCGCCGTCGTAAGTCCGATCCGTTTGAGGGTGATGGCGCCCCCAAGATCGACTACAAAGACACGAAACTGCTGCAGCGCTACATCTCTGAGCGTGGCAAAATCGTGCCTGCCCGTATCACCGCTGTTGGTGCCAAGAACCAGCGTAAATTGGCTCAGGCCATCAAGCGCGCTCGGTTCCTCGCCCTGCTGCCCTACGCTGTAAAGTAAGGAGAAACCGCAATGGAAATCATCCTTCTCGAACGTGTGGCCAAACTGGGCCAGATGGGTGAAGTCGTGAACGTCAAGGAAGGTTACGCCCGTAACTTTCTGCTACCGCAAGGCAAAGCGCTGCGCGCAAACGCCGCCAATATGGCCCGCTTTGAAGCTGAAAAAGCGCAGATGGAAGCCCGCAACCTCGAATCCAAGAAAGAGGCAGAATCGCTGGCTGAAAAGCTGGACGGTCAGCAATTCATCGTGATCCGTTCTGCATCTGACGCTGGTTCGCTTTACGGTTCCGTCACAACACGTGACGCCGCCGATGCAGCTACCGAAAACGGCTTTAGCGTTGACAAGAAGCAAGTTGTTCTGACTGCGCCTATCAAGGATCTGGGCCTGCATGACGTGCTGGTCACGCTGCACCCCGAGGTCGAGGCAAACATCACGCTGAACGTCGCCCGCTCTGTTGAAGAGGCAGAATTGCAGGCTTCTGGCAAGTCGATCCAGGAACTGGCTGCCGAAGAAGAAGCAGCTGCTGAGTTTGAAATTCAGGAACTGTTCGATGATATCGGCGCTGCCGCCTCTGAAGATGACGAACTGGCGGAATCGGCCGGCGTGCAAACCGACGAGGAAGCACCAGCCGAGGACGGCGACGAGGACTAACCCTCTGTAACAAAACGTTTAAATCAGGCCACCCGTTTTGGGTGGCCTTTTTTGTTTTCCCAATGACCCACGCGATTGCGGCGAAATATGCCGACGGCAGATGACATACCCTTGTTACCGGCGACCAGCAGTTGTCTACTGACACCATATCAAACAACTTGGGGGTTCTTATGTCACTACGTCTTAACCGTCGTCACTTCATCGCGGGCTCCGCCGGGCTTGTCGCGATGCATCCGTTTTCGGCCAATGCAGCCACCGGTCAGGCGCATCTGCGTTTGATGGAGACCACTGACCTGCATGTGCATGTTTTTCCTTATGATTATTACGCTGATCGGCCTGTTGATACGGTCGGCCTAAGCCGCACCGCCAGCATCATCGAAGGTGTCCGCGCCGAGTCCACCAACTCCTTGCTGTTGGACAATGGCGACTTCCTGCAAGGCAATCCAATGGGCGATTACATTGCCTATGAACGGGGCATGAAGGAAGGCGATATGCATCCTGTCATCACCGCGATGAACGCGCTTGGATTCGATGCCTCGACCCTTGGTAATCATGAGTTCAATTATGGTGTTTCGTTCCTGATGAAATCAGTGGCCGGGGCCGCCTTCCCGGTGGTTTCTGCCAATGTTGTCAAGGAGATGGGGGCGTCACCCACTGCCGACACAACCCTAGTACCACCTTATGCGATCATCGACCGCGAGATCACCGACGGCGCTGGTAACACCTACCCGATCAAGATCGGTCTGATCGGTTTTGTCCCGCCGCAGATCATGAACTGGGACCGCAAGCATCTGGAAGGCAATGTGCAGGCCCGCGATATCGTGGAAAGCGCCCGTGCTTACGTCCCGCAGATGAAAGAGCAAGGTGCTGATATCATTGTCGCTTTGGCGCATTCGGGTATCGGCGGCGCGGATCATGAGGACGGGATGGAAAACGCAGCCATCCCGCTGGCCGCCGTTGACGGGGTTGATGCAATCATGACCGGGCACAGCCATCTAGTGTTCCCTTCATCCAACTATGATGACTGGGCGGGTGTCGACGTGGCTGCGGGCACTATTGGCGGCAAGCCGGGTGTCATGGGCGGCTTCTGGGGCTCACATATGGGTCTCGTCGATTTGCTGTTGGAGCGCGACGGGAATGGCTGGCGCATCCTGTCGCATACATCCGAGGCCCGGCCGATTTCGCGTCGCGAGGAGGACCGCAGCGTCACCGCCCTGGTCGAGGATTATCAGCCGGTTCTTGATTCCATTCAGGATATCCATGAAGAAACATTGACTTACGTGCGGACTGCCGTCGGCAAAACCGCCGCACCGCTGCACTCCTATTTTGCCTTGGTTGCGGATGACCCTTCGGTTCAAATCGTATCAAATGCCCAACGATGGTATATTGAGGAACAGATGGTCGGGACCGCCTATGAAGGGCTGCCGATCCTGTCAGCCGCTGCCCCGTTCAAGGCCGGTGGTCGCGGTGGGCCGGAATATTTCACCGATGTGCCGGTCGGTGACGTGGCGATCAAGAACGTGGCAGACCTGTATCTATATCCCAATACTGTACGGGCGGTTAAGGTCACGGGCGCGCAGGTCAAGGACTGGCTGGAGCGTAGCGCGGGGATGTTCAATCAGGTGGATGCGGGTGCCACGGACGCGGTTCTGCTGAACCCTGATTTCCCCAGCTACAATTTCGATGTGATCGACGGCGTCACCTATCAGATTGACCTGACCCAGCCATCGAAATTCGACCGCGAGGGTGCGGTGATCAACCCCGATACCAACCGGATCATCGACCTGCAGTTCGACGGGCAACC
The DNA here is from genome assembly GCA_947500055.1 of uncultured Paracoccaceae bacterium. Lineage (GTDB taxonomy): Bacteria > Pseudomonadota > Alphaproteobacteria > Rhodobacterales > Rhodobacteraceae > Yoonia. Next base: position 490,600 of record CANMQO010000001.1, on the reverse strand, counting down.
AATTGATCCTGATCAGGAATTCATTATCGCAACCAATAACTACCGTGCCTCTGGCGGCGGCAGTTTCCCGGGCACTGGTGATACCATCATCTTTGAAGGACCCGACACCAACCGCGATGTGATTGTGCGTTATATCGTTGATCAGGGCACGGTTGATCCCAAGGCGGATGCCAACTGGTCATTCAAGCCCCTGCCCGGCACGTCCCTGATGTTCGAAACCGGTCCCGCCGGAGCGGCCTATGCAGATAGTGTGGCTGGCATGAAGATCGCGCCAGCAGGCACGTCCGACAGTGGTTTTGCCCTGTTCCGGATCGAGATGTAGCGCAACGTTCGGTGGTGGTGTCGGGGCAATCACGCGCCCCGACACCCCGAATCATGCGTTAATGCTTGTTTTGCTGCAGATTTGACGTGTCGGCAAAGCGTCGGCGATGCGTCGGCAAAACGTCGGACCCCACCGCACGCAGGCACCCGATTAATGCAACGCGCGGTTAATTGTAACCGACGTCTTAACCTCTTCAACCAGCGCTGGCATCTGGACTACGCCGCCAGTGCAACCGGGTCGCGCCGCCCCTTGTGCAACTGTCGTACATCCTGCCGCGACAGCGGATGCCGGAACAAAATGCCAAAGTAATGGGCGTTCCCCCATGCAACCGTCCCCGCATGCCATTTATCAAAAATGCACACTTCGATCTGGGTTCCAATCTGAACCGGTTCATCGGCACCGTGCCGCAACTTGATCCCCATGCCGCTGACATCAAGGATGACTGCGCCATGATCGCGTCCCCCCGTTCTGAACCGTGTCGCATAGTGGCAATCGTAGCGTCGCGCGCGGCGGCGGCGTAGCTTTATCCACGCCCTGATCAGGATGGCGATTCCAACAACAGCAGCAACAGCGAACACCCCCGTCGCAGCACCCTTGGGCGTGGCGAGGTAACGTTTGATACTATCGAATGGCGTTTCCCCACTTGTTTCAACAGACCCGTTGTCGATTATACCTTCCTGCGTTCGCTGGCCCAGAACACTCTGTCCGGGCTGTCCGCCTGTGGCGCGGGACAAGCATCCAAATGCAACGAGGTATTGCCCCGTCAGGCGCAGATTTCTGCGCACCTGCTCCTGATCGAAATGTAGCGGTATCGCCGCGATCCCCTTGCGTTGATAGGCCTGCAGCAACTGGTGTGTGTGAGTGGCGAAGTTGTTGAAAACAGCGTCCGCATCTTCAGCCGGGTGGATTTCGACGATCCGCGCCAAATCGTTTTCCTGCAAATGCGGCATCTGCCCGGCGATATATTGCAGGACATTGCCAGCCAGTGGGTTGTCCGGCGTCTTTGTCAGGTCAACCTGCAACATATGAACCTGACTAAGCGCATTGGCCAAGACGCATTCCGCCCGCGCGCCAGCTGGCACGCAGAGCAAGATCACCATTACCCAGCCAAAAATCCGGCCCATCGTTATCATTCCTGCCCAATGCAGGACCGTCATAATCAATGCACCTTAAATCGGGCTTAAGACAGGTCAGTGTTCCGCCAGCCCAACGAAAAAGGGCGCCCGATTGGGCGCCCTTTCGCAACATCACTGAAGTGATGCTTATTCTTCTTCCAGCTTCTCGATAGCCTTTTGCAGGTCGTCCTTGCTGACTTCCTTATCTTTCACAGCAGCCTGTTCAAAGATGTGGTCGACAACCTTGTCTTCGAACAGCGGTGCCTGCAATTGCTGGCGGAACTGGGCGTTTTGCTGCACAAATTCAAAGAACTGGCGTTCCTGACCGGGGTACTGGCGCGCCTGGTTCATGATTGCTTGGGTCATTTCCTGGTCGGTCACCTTGACCTCGGCCTTCTGACCGATATCCGCCAGAAGCAGGCCCAGTTTCACACGGCGTTCAGCCAGCTTGGTATGCTCTTTGGTCGGTTTGATCTCGGGGTGATCGTGCCCTTCAACCTCAGGGTTTTCTTCGTGCCAAAGTTGGTGCGCGATCTGGCCTGCCTCGGCCTCGACCAGTGACACAGGCAGGTCAAACTTGACCTTCTTGTCCAGCGCGTCAAGCAGCGCGCGCTTGGCAACTGCGCGGGATGCGCCGGTGTATTCAGCCTCCAATCGGTCGCTGATCTGGGTCTTGAGCGCATCAAGGTCATCGGCGCCGAATTTCTTGGCCAGCTCATCGTCAAGCTTTGGCTTCTTGGGCCCTTTGACTTCTTTGATCGTGCAGCTGAACACGGCTTTCTTACCGGCGAGGTTTTCGGCCTGGTAATCTTCGGGGAAGGTCACTTCGACGTCTTTTTCGTCGCCTGCCTTCACCTTCAGCAGCCCGTCCTCGAAACCGGGGATGAAGGAGTTGGAGCCCAGCACCAGCGGGTAATCTTCCGCAGCACCGCCTTCAAACGCTTCGCCATCGACCTTGCCGACAAAATCCAGGATCACCTGATCCTCTTTCTTGGCTTGGGTTTTCTTGGTCTCATAGGTCACGGCCTGCGGGCTTTCAGCGAGGTTATCGAGCGCTTCTTTGACGGATGCGTCATCAGCTTTGACGACCATACGCTCCAGCTTGATCTTGGAGAAATCGACGTCTTCGATTTCGGGCAGTTTTTCGTAGGAGACTTCGACATTCACGTCGTCGCCTTCTTTCCAGTCCTCATTGGTCATCTTCATTTCGGGCTGGGCGGCAGGACGGTCACCAGACGTTTCCAGATGCTCGGTCAGGGCGCCATCAATGCTTTCCTGCATCGATTCGCCCATCAGGCGCTGGCCAAACTGCTTGCGCAACAGTGCCATTGGCACCTTGCCCTTGCGAAAACCCTTCATTTCCACGCTTGGCTGCGCTTCTTTCAGCTTTTCTTCGACTTTGGCGTCGAGTTCAGCGGCAGTGACCGTGATCGCGTATCCGCGCTTGAGGCCTTCATTCAGGGTCTCGGTGACCTGCATCTATGTTCCGTCCTTTTTGTTTTTGGTGCGGGTGAAGGGACTTGAACCCCCACGCCTTGCGGCGCCAGAACCTAAATCTGGTGCGTCTACCAATTCCGCCACACCCGCATGATCAATAAGGGGCAAGCCTGCGCCTGCCCCATGTTTGCGGGCCTTCTAGCAAAGGTCTGGATGGGATGCGAGAGGAAATCATCACGAAATGAGCATGAAATAAGCCGCTCGTTAACGTTTTCTCGCCATGATTGGCGGCGCATATGGGATCACTGCTGCTGCCGGGAACATGAATATGCGTTTGACTGCCCAAAAACAGACCGCCCCGCTTGAGGTGATCCGCACAACCGAATCCGGGATTTGCGCTGGCACGCTGATCATGACGCTGGATGGTGAAATGCCGGTGGAGCAGTTGTCGCCAGGTGATCGTATCGTCACTCGTGATGGTGGTGTGTCGCGGCTGGTCGCTGTGACCATGCGTGAGGCGAAGGTGCGTCCGATCGTGATCAAAGGCGGTTCATTGGGTCATACCCGCCCCGAGCTGGATATGACCGTCACCCCCGATACGCGCATTCACATCCGCGATTGGCGGGCAACGGTCCTGTTTGGCGCAACAAGTGCCAATATCGAGGCACATCGTCTGGCTGATGGCGAATTCGTCGCCCGGCAGCAAAGCCGTGTCATGCGTGTTTTTGATCTGCAATTTGCCAGCGACCACATCATTTATGCCAATGGGGTTGAGATCGTGGTGGCTGCTTAAAGCCCCAATTCCCGGAACACCTTTGGCAGTTCCTCGGGCAAATCCTCGGCAATCAAACCCGGCCCGAAGCTGAGCGCGCATTCGGTATGCAGCCATGCCCCCGTTTCCGCAGCCTGCAACGGCTGGAACCCCCGCGCCAGAAGACCGGTAATGAAACCGGCCAGGACATCCCCCGATCCTGCCGTTGCCAGCCAGGGCGCGCTGCGTTCATAGAGTGATGCATTGATACTGCACCGCCCCGACGGGTCGGCAATGACCGTGTCGGGCCCCTTGAAGAGGACGATACACCCCGCCCGTTTGGCAGCCGCACGGGTCGCGTCAACTTTGGAATAGGCCGGGCCCTTTGTGACCGGTGCATTCAGCTTTTCTGCGATATCCGGAAACAGCCGTGCGAATTCGCCCGCATGCGGGGTCAGGATGCAGTTATCATGGAGCTTGCCGAACAGCGTTTCGTCTTGCGCCAGCAGGGTGAGCGCATCGGCATCCAATACAAGACCCCGTCCCGGACTTGATCCGGGACCTCTTGCTGAAAACCCTGCTGGAGGTCCCGGGTCAGGCCCGGGACGGGTGCTGTCCAAGGCAACACTTAGCAACTTCGTCTCACGTTCACCCACCCCCAATCCCGGTCCAATGCAAAGCGCGTTGATCCGGCTGTCCTGGAGTGTTTCGGACAGCGTATCCGCATCCTTGATCCCGCGCAGCATGATCGCGTTGAGTTGCGCCGCGTTTTCGATGAGGGCCGCAGGTGGTGCGCCGATTGTCACAGCCCCTGCCCCCATGCGGATGGCCCCGCGGGCCGCAAGGCGGGCAGCCCCGCCCCTGCCCACACCCCCGGCGAGGATGAGGGCGTGACCATGTGTGTATTTATGGGTCCTGATTGACTTGTTGAGACCGTCCCCAAAGAACCCGGTCCAATCCATTTCAAGATCATGTTTTTCAAGCCGTGTGACATGTTCCTCACTGGGGAAGGAATAATCGCAGATGTCCAAAGACACCACCCGAAGCCTGCGGATATCGTAGCAGGTGTCCGGTAAGAAGTGACCGATCTTTGCGGCCTCAAAGGTCACAACCAGTTTGCTGAAAAACCAGTTCCCACCAACCACTTTGCCGGAATCACTGCAAAGGCCGGATGGAATATCCACTGCAACGCCGTGATGATAACAGGTATCTGTCCATTCGCCGGACATCTCCAACAAAGTATCGTCGAACTGTCGCACGAGGCCGGTGCCAAACAACGCATCTATATAGATCGTCGTTGGGCCAAGGTTGACCTCTTGTTCCAGATCTTCGTTATAGAGATAATCCGCGCGTTCTTCCGCTTTGCTTATGGCGGACGTGATCGCCCCCGGGGTCAGCGGCTGTACGACACCCTGCTGACACCAACGCTCATAATTCGTCTTTGCATCCGGTGGCAGCTTTTCTGGCTCGCCGTACAAAAACACCTCAACCGCCCACCCCGCCCCTTTCAGCAGCCGCGCGACGACGAAGCCGTCACCGCCGTTGTTGCCCGGTCCGCAGAGGACGACGGCACGGTGGGTTTCACCCACCCTACTCAACTCCGGCCATTCCGCAAATATCGCCTCAACCACGCCTTGTCCGGCGCGCTCCATCAGTTCCAGTCCGGTGACCTCCCCACTCTCAATTGCCGCCTGTTCAATGGCGCGCATCTGGGCGGCTGTCAGCAGTTCGGTCATGGTCTCGGCACCTCAAGTTTGCAGAACGCCCGATCCGTGAGCGGTTTGCACAAAAATTAGGCAAACGTTGCGCTTTCACCTGATCGGCATGGGGTGAGGTTCGGCCACGAATTGTCCCTTTGCAAGAGAAATGGTCTGACCGGCGATGAAACATCCAAGGGGAGTCGCGGGCACATGAAGAAAATCGAAGCGATCATCAAACCGTTCAAACTCGATGAAGTGAAAGAGGCGCTGCAAGAGGTTGGCGTGCAGGGGCTGTCGGTTGTCGAGGTCAAGGGCTTTGGCCGGCAAAAAGGTCATACCGAGCTTTACCGTGGCGCCGAATATGTCGTCGACTTCCTGCCAAAGGTGAAGATCGAGGTCGTGCTGGCCGATGATCAGGTGGAAAGCGCCATTGATGCGATCATCGAAGCCGCCAAGACTGACAAGATTGGTGACGGCAAGATCTTTGTCTCTCACATCGAACAGGCTATCCGCATTCGCACCGGCGAAACCGGTGACGACGCGCTGTGACCAAAACCCACCCGCCCCGGACGTGATCCGGGGCCTCCTGGTTGAGATCCCGGGTCAAGCCCGGGATGGGATGACACCAAAAATGATATGTAAGAAAGGTAACCCCTGATGGACAACAAAGCTGTTCTGAAACTGATCAAGGATGAGGACGTCGATTACGTCGATATCCGCTTCACCGACCCGCGCGGCAAACTGCAGCACGTAACTGTCGTTGCTGATCTGGTTGATGAGGATTTTCTTGAAGAAGGCTTCATGTTTGACGGTTCTTCCATCGCTGGCTGGAAATCCATTGACCAATCCGACATGAAACTGATGCCACAGGCTGAAAGCGCCTATCTGGACCCGTTTTATGCCGAAAAGACCCTTTGCATCCATTGTAACATCGTGGAGCCGGACACGATGGAGCCCTATGCCCGTGATCCGCGCGGCACAGCTGTCAAGGCCGAGCAATATCTGATCTCCTCCGGGATTGGTGACACGGCCTATTTCGGGCCAGAGGCGGAGTTCTTTGTCTTTGACGATGTCCGGTTCAGCGTTGCAATGAACAAAGTGTCATTTGAGGTCGATGCGATTGACGGCGCCTGGAACACCGACACGGAATACGAAATGGGCAATACCGGTCACCGTCCCGGCATCAAGGGCGGCTATTTCCCGGTCAACCCAATTGATGACGCCCAGGAGATGCGCTCCGAAATGCTGTCCACCATGAAGCGCATGGGCATGAAAGTTGACAAGCATCACCACGAGGTCGCCTCTTGCCAGCATGAGCTTGGCCTGATTTTCGGCACGCTGACCCATCAGGCGGATGAGCAGCAGAAATACAAATATGTGGTCCACAATGTGGCGCAGGCCTACGGCAAATCCGCAACTTTCATGCCAAAACCGATCGCCGGCGATAACGGTACCGGCATGCATGTGAACATGTCGATCTGGAAAGATGGCAAGCCATTGTTCGCGGGCGACAAATATGCTGACCTGTCTCAGGAGGCACTGTACTTCATCGGTGGTATCCTCAAGCACGCCAAGGCGCTGAACGCCATCACCAACCCGTCGACCAACAGCTACAAACGTCTGATCCCCGGCTTTGAAGCCCCCGTACTGCGCGCCTATTCAGCCCGCAACCGGTCGGGTTGCGTCCGGATCCCTTGGGCCGAAAGCCCCAAGGCCAAGCGTGTTGAGGCCCGCTTCCCCGATCCGGCGGCGAACCCTTACCTGTGCTTTGCCGCCTTGCTGATGGCGGGCCTTGACGGGATCAAGAACAAGATCGATCCCGGCCCGTCCTCGGACAAGGATCTTTATGATCTGCCCCCGGAAGAGCTGGCCGCGATCCCAACCGTTTGTGGCAGCCTGCGCGAGGCGCTGGAAGCATTGGAAGCCGACCATGACTTCCTTCTGGCCGGTGATGTGTTCACCAAGGATCAGTTGGAAGGTTACATGGAACTGAAATGGGAAGAGGTGTACGCCTATGAGCACACACCACACCCCATGGAATACAAGCTGTACTATAGCTGCTGATCGCAAATATCCGATTTGAAACGACCGGGTGCCTTCGCGGGTGCCCGGTTTTTTTGCATTTCCGGGATCTTGTCCACAGAATCGCAACATTTTCCGCTGAGGCTGGCGGCGAAGGTCAGAATCCGTTGATCGAATGCGGCAATTCATCTAAAGACAACCAAATAGTAACGATGTGTATGGAAAGTTTGCGTCAATGAATAAGTTTCTTCTGCGCTCTGGTTTGATTGTCGCTGTTGCGGCAGTTGCGGCCTGTGAAGGCCGGACCGGCGATAGCAACCAGGTCACCGATGGTGGTTTTGATGGGGGCGCGTTGGCGGATGGTGTGGCCAATATCTGGGTCTCTCCGGATGGTTGCCAGTATTGGTATATTGACGACGGCATCGAAGGTTACATGGCAGCCCGCCTGAACCGCGACGGCACGCCGCGCTGTACAACGCCGGAGGACACCCGCACATCCCTATTGACCAAGGACGGCACAACCATCGTGATGGAACCTGAGCCGCGCCCCTGATCGTTAACCCAATCTGACAAAGCCCAATTCGGCCGGTAATCCGCCGCATTTTTGCCGATTGGATTGGGTAAACCGCACCCATGTCGAAATTTCATCCACTTGATGTTCGGTACAAAGGCCCTTCAACGGCCTATCGCGGGTCCGCCCATCGCAAACGGTTTGCCGTGGCCGACGCCGCGTCCGCCCAGGTCAAGCCTGATAGACCGGTTCCCTCCCGGACCAATACCACTGCAACGGCGCCATCGCCGTGGGGGGTAAAGCAGGCCATGCGGCCTGCGGCCACCCCATCGAAAAAGATTGCCAGCCAGGTTGACCCGTTGACCGTTCTGATCGCGCCGTTTGCCGCCGTCAAAAAGGTCGTCGGCGTCGTGGGTTATCTTCAGCTTATTATTGGTCTGCTGATTGCCATTGCGTTTTTGAAATAGGCAAAGCCGGCCATCCCATATACGGGATTGATCCGCATCATTGCCGGTCGCATTGGGCGTGTCGGTCGGCGAGCCACCCCTGAAATGTCGATTCCAGACGATATTTTTCGCCGGTGCGTTGGCATCATCGAAGGTGGAATGAGGACCACACCGATGAACAGCCACTATCGCGACACCCGAAAAATCGATCCGAGCCGGGGCAACACCCTTGGCGATGGCACGCCCAATGATCAGGACCGGATGGAGATTGGCCCGACGCAGCTTGCCTTTGCAGAATGGGAACAGGCAGGGCTGCAATTGCCACATCTGCCCGACATGCGGGCATGGCGACATCAGCGTCTGACAGGCGCGGTCGTGGAACGTGATTATGGTGGTATTTTGATGTTTGATCCGCTCAACATTCGCTATGCCACCGACAGCACCAATATGCAGTTATGGAATACCCATAACCCGTTTCGTGCCTGCCTGGTTTGTGCTGATGGGTACATGGTGGTTTGGGACTACAAGAATGCCATGTTCCTCAGCCGGTTTAACCCGCTTGTAGCCGAACAACGCACCGGCGCTGATCTGTTCTATTTTGATCGCGGTGATCAGCTTGGCATTGCAGCAAATCGTTTCGCCACCGAAGTTCGCGACCTGATTGCCCAGCATGGCGGTGGCAATGTGCGCCTTGGTGTGGACAAGCCGATGTTGCATGGCCTGCGCGCCTTGGAAGAGGTCGGGTTTACCGTGTTCCCCGGCGAAGAACTGACCGAAAAGGCCCGCAGCATCAAAGGCCCGGACGAGATTCTGGCGATGCGCTGCGCCTCACATGCCTGTGAGGCCGCCTGTTACGCAATGGAAGACGCCGCCCGTGCGGGCGTGCCGCAGGGAAATATGTCAGAGGATGATATCTGGGCTGTCCTGCATGCCGAAAACATCAAGCGCGGTGGCGAATGGATCGAAACCCGGTTGCTGACATCCGGTCCCCGCACCAACCCATGGTTTCAGGAATGCGGTGGCCGCATTGTGCAGAATAATGAGATCGTGGCCTTTGACACCGATCTTGTCGGCGCCTATGGCATTTGCGTCGATATCAGCCGCACCTGGTGGATTGGCGATGAAAAGCCCCGCCCTGACATGATTGAAGCGATGCAGATCGGGGTCGAGCATATTGAACAGAATATGCAGATGCTGAAACCCGGCGTGTCCCTGAATGACCTGACCCACAACACCCATGTCTTGCCAGACAAGTACCAGAAGCTGAAATATGGTTGCCTGATGCATGGCGTGGGCTTGTGTGATGAATGGCCGCTGGTCGCCTATCCTGATCGTTGGGTCGAGGGTGCGTTTGATTACGAATTGCAGCCTGGCATGACCTTGTGTGTTGAGGCGCTGATCAGCCCCGAGGGGGGTGATTTTTCGATCAAGCTGGAGGATCAGGTACTGATCACAGAGGACGGATTTGAGAACCTAACCAAGTACCCGTATGATCCCGCATTGATGGGGCGTTAGGTGTCAGACCCGCGCAGACTGACCCGCGCCAGCACCCCCAAATGATCCGACCCAATGAGCCCACGATACTCTGCCTGCCCGCCCCCCGGTGCATGCACATGATCCAGCAAGAGCGGCAGACCGCGTAGGTTGAAAGTCGGCCTGAGCGGGCGCACGACCTGTGCACTTGCCGCCTGCCCCAACCTTTGGACGCTGTTGGCCCATGGAAAGATATTGAAATCCCCCGCCAGCACCACCGGCCCGGCCAACCCGCTGATCATTTCCTGTGCAGCATCGGCTGCCCTGGCATTGCCATAGGGAAACGGCCAGGGCAGATGCACCGACCCAACCCAGATGTCCTGCCCGTCCTTGTGAATACGCGCAGCCCCCACCGCCCGGCGACTGGTGCAGCGCGCCTCTGTCACCGGAAAACGGGAAAGAACGGCAACAGCGCTCCACCCCGAAAAGCGGCAGATATGCTGATGCGGATAGTCGGCTTTCAACTGGACCATCAGGGCCTCATTGCCGCGCGACACTTCTTGCAGGGTCACCACATCCGCGCCACTTTCACGGATATCCGCGGCCAGTTGCGACAGCTGAGGGTTTCGGTACCAGATATTCTTGGAATAGACCGTCAGCGTGTCACCATCATTGCCGCCAAAGAACAGGGGCACCGTGGTTAGTAAAGCCGCGGCCGCTGTCAGCCCCAGCCCGGCCCGCCAGCGCCGCGACATCGGTAACAGCAGGCAGATCATACAAAGTCCGCCCAGCACCACGCGGAAAAGCGACAGACTGTCACCCGCCGGATGCAACGATCCTGCAAACCCAGCCCAAACGCTGAGACACAGACCGCTCAACAGTAAAAACAACCCAAAGCGTAACAATTTCATCTTGGTAACATCTCTCACCTTGCCGCGATTGACGGCTAATTGCGTTGAATGCGGTGCAGCCCGTTGTCATGTCTTGCGCAGTTTTTACGCAGAACAGCAAAAAGGGGACGCCGATGCCAACCGAAAAACTGACTTTTACCGGCCATGCAGGCGACATGCTGGCCGCCCGGTTGGACATGCCCAACGGTCCGCATCTGGCCACTGCGATCTTTGCCCATTGCTTTACCTGTTCGAAGGACATCACCGCCGCCCGCCGCATCGCCGCCCGCCTGTCATCCATGGGCATTGCGGTGCTGCGGTTTGACTTTACCGGGCTTGGCCATTCGGAAGGTGAGTTCGAAAACACCAGCTTCACCTCGAACGTGGATGATCTGATCGCCGCTTGTGAGGCGCTGGATGCACGTGGCATGTCGCCCTCTCTGATTATCGGCCATTCATTGGGGGGTGCTGCCGTGTTGAAAGCCGCGCCGATGATGGAGAGCATCAAGGCCGTCGTCACCATAGGCGCGCCGTTTGATCCCGGCCATGTCACCCATAATTTTGCCCAGGCCATCCCCGAGATTGTCGATAATGGCGTGGCCGAGGTGACCCTGGGTGGTCGTCCGTTCCGCATTGGCAAGGGTTTTGTTGATGACGTGTCCGAGGCCGCCCTGACCAGTTCGATTGCCAAGTTGAATGCCGCCCTGCTGGTCCTGCACGCCCCGCGTGATGCCACTGTCGGCGTCGAGAACGCGTCGGATATTTTCCTTGCCGCCAAACATCCCAAAAGCTTTGTCACGTTGGACGATGCCGATCATCTGGTCTCCCGCCCTTCAGATGCCGAATACGCCGCTGATGTGATCGCCGCATGGTCAAAGCGTTATCTGAAATTGGAAGAACCGGCAAAACCTGCCGCCGCCCCCGAAGGCGTGATGCGCGTAACAGAGGCGGACCCAAACGGGTTCCTGCAGGATGTGCAATCAGGTCCGCATCATTTGCTGGCTGATGAGCCTGCGAAATTTGGTGGTACCAATAAGGGGCTGACCCCTTATGGCTTCCTTTCTGCTGGGTTGGGGGCCTGTACGTCGATGACAATCCGCATGTATGCCCGGCGCAAGGGTTGGCCATTGCAGGGTGTCAGCGTCGATGTCACCCATGCCAAGGAACACGCGCAGGATGCGGCAGACCCCGGGGCGAAGGTCGATCAGTTTGAGCGGATCATCCACCTGACCGGTGATTTGTCCGATGAACAGCGTACGCGGCTGTTGGAGATTGCCGATAAATGCCCGGTCCACAAAACGCTTGAGCGCAGTTCTGCCGTGCTGACCCGGTTGGGATAACGGGCCATTCTGCGCTATCATGGCGGTTAAACAGAAGGAGGATCGCCATGGCGCAATTCCGCTATATCGTTGATGATGTTGACGCATCCATTGCGTTTTACACAGCCCATCTCGGCTTTGTTCTGGTCGAACAATACGGCCCGGCGATGGCTATCTTGCGTAAGGAAGACCTTGATTTGTGGCTCGCCGGGCCGCCAGCTTCGGCCTCACAGCCAATGCCGGATGGCGCGCAACCGGGACCCGGCGGCTGGAACCGCGCCGTAGTGATCCTCAGTGATCTGGAGGCTGTTGTGGAGGCCATGCGCGCGGAGGGTGTGAACTTTCGCAACGAGATTGTTGCAGGGCCGGGCGGGCAGCAAATCCTCTGCAACGACCCTTCCGGCAATCCCATCGAACTGTTTCAACCCGCATGAAAACGAAAAAGGCGCTGCATAATGCAACGCCTTTTGCGATGTGATTTGGTGGCGGCTTACTGGCGCGCGTCGCCGATCAGCTTCCACAGCGCAGGCACCAACAGTGCCGCAAGGCCCAGTTTCAGCGCGTCACCAATCAGGAATGGCGTGATACCCCATGCCAGTGTCTGTTCCAGACCGGAGGAGAACTGGTGCAACCAGAGAAGGCCGGGGATGTAGATCAATGCGTTACCGACCAGCATCGCAACCGCCATCAGGATCACATTTCGGTCCCAGCCCTTGCGCGCCGCAAAGCCCAGCGCAAATGCGGCCAGCACGTAGCCAACCAAATATCCGCCGGTGCCGCCCATCATATAGACCAGTCCAGCTTTCTCTGCTGATGACCCTGCAAAAACGTCAAAACCCATCGCCCCGATCGCCAGATAGCCAAGGATCGTGATGGCACCCAACCGAGCGCCATAGGCCGCACCGATGGTCAAAACACCAAATGTGGTCAGCGTGATCGGCACCGGATTGCCGGGGATGAAAACCTGGATTTTCGCGGTGATCGCCAGTGCGGCGATGCCGAGGATCACCATGATCGCCTGTTTCATCCGCAATGCGGTGCCTTGGGATGGACCGAAGGTTTCGGTCAAAACGCGGTCGTTAAGTGCGAGGGCCATCTGATTTTCTTCCCTTGTTTTTTGCTGTCGTTGGCTTTTATTGCCCTATGCTGCGACGCGGCGCAAGCGCGTTAGCGCAACCGCGCGTGCCCGTAAGATGGGTTTCAACCCATCCTACCGGGTATAGGCCGACCGAGAGGTGTAATCCTTGCATGGTCCCGAGACCTGCCAAACCGCTGTCCAATCGGGCCATGACCGAAAATCATATTGAACGGCATAATGGTCGTCACCGCATGGATGTTCGGTACCATCGACCTGCCCCATCGGGATGAAGGAATGAAAGGCGGACCCATCCTCAAATCGTACATCCACGCCAGTTGCACCAAAATGCCACCGATAGCGGCGGGTCGCCATCAACGTCGGACCCGCGCCAAATCTGATCTGTCCTTCCTCAAAATAGCGCAGATCATCGGCACCATCCTCGCTGAACCTCGCGGTGCCATGAAATGTGCCATGCTGCGCGCCGTACCGATCTTCGATGTCGCGGTGCAATTGCCATAAGCCCAGAAACCCGGTGCGATCTAGCATGGTGTGGTCATCTTCATGTCATCTCTCCCTTGAGGGTTCGGGGCTGCCCCCTTATGACGCGAGGGCAAATCGCTGCCCACCCCAGAAAAAGGTGCCAATCCATGATCCCTCGCTATTCTCGCCCGGAAATGACTGCCATTTGGGAGCCCGCCACGAAGTTCCGCATCTGGTACGAGATCGAGGCGCATGCCTGTGATGCCCAGGCTGCAATCGGCGTGATCCCAAAGGAAAACGCTGCCGCTGTCTGGAAAGCCAAAGACGTCACGTTTGATGTGGCCCGGATTGATGAGATCGAGGCCGTCACCAAACATGATGTCATCGCCTTTCTGACCCATCTGGCCGAACATATCGGGGCTGAGGATGCCCGGTTCGTCCATCAGGGCATGACCTCTTCGGATGTTCTGGACACAACCTTCAATGTGCAATTGGTGCGCGCCGCCGATATTCTGCTTGCCGATATGGACCGTGTTCTGGCCGCGTTGAAAACCCGCGCGCTTGAGCATAAAGACACCGTCCGGATTGGCCGCAGCCATGGCATTCACGCAGAACCAACAACCATGGGTCTGACATTTGCCCGGTTCTACGCGGAGATGGATCGCGGCCGCGCCCGACTGATCGCCGCGCGCACAGAGATAGCGACTGGCGCAATTTCTGGTGCTGTTGGGACATTTGCCAATATCGATCCATCTGTAGAAGAACATGTTTGCGCCCAGATGGGTCTGAGCGCCGAACCGATCAGCACGCAGGTCATCCCCCGCGACCGCCATGCGATGTTCTTTGCCACGCTGGGCGTGATTGCCAGCAGCATCGAAAACATCGCCACCGAGATCCGTCACATGCAGCGAACCGAGGTTCTGGAGGCTGAAGAGTTCTTTTCAGAAGGGCAAAAAGGCAGCTCTGCCATGCCCCATAAGCGCAATCCTGTTTTGACAGAAAACCTGACCGGACTGGCGCGGCTCGTGCGTATGTCGGTGGTGCCCGCATTGGAGAATGTCGCGCTTTGGCATGAGCGTGATATCAGCCATTCTTCTGTCGAGCGGGCGATCGGGCCAGATACCACCATAACATTGGACTTCGCACTTAACCGGTTGGCCGGCGTCGTCGAAAAGCTCGTCATCTATCCAGATAACATGCTCGCGAACATGAACAAATTCCGCGGTCTGGTGATGTCGCAACGGGTTTTGCTGGCGCTGACGCAAGCCGGTGTCAGCCGCGAAGACGCCTATCGCCTCGTACAGCGTAATGCGATGAAGGTTTGGGAACAGGGTGCTGATTTCAAAACAGAATTGCTGGGCGATCAGGAGGTTCTTGCAGCGCTGTCAGCTGATGAAATCGAAGAGAAATTTGATCTTGGGTATCACACGAAACACGTTGATACGATTTTTGCCCGGGTCTTTGGTGCGCGCTAATTGAAAGATGTGACCGGCCGTATGTCCCACCCCGGCCGATCACGTTGACTTCATCAGATAACCGATGGCGCATGCACAGCTTGCGGCTGTGGCATATGCGTTGCCTGAGGCAGTTTGACCGGCTGTACATGCTGCTGCTTCATACGGCATTCCGCTGGCATGCTCATGGCCACATAACGTCTTTCGTCATGCATATTGCGATAGGGTTGGCCAATAGGCTGTGCCCCATAACCCAACTGACGCAAGGTGCGGGCAAAAGAAGGCGGGCAAAGTGCCATAATCTCGGTCGCGCCACGCCGCTTGGCCTCTTCTACGACCCCGTCAAGGATCAGAGACAATGCATTTGAACGCTCTGCATGTGTGGTCAATTCATCAGAAATGACAACGCGGGTCGCCTCCCAAACGCTCCGCGCAACCGTCGCTTCCGGTATGATGTCGCCTGGAATGCCGATCAGCTTACCATCAACTGCGTCACGCAACATGTATGTGTGCGACCCCCATTGCGCTGTTGTCGGCATGGCCCGAATGCCGGCCACGACCTTGCCGTCCTGCAATACCAGCGAATAATATGCGGTGGGATTATCATACTGATCCATTTCCACGTCGTCATCATGGGGGATGTCCCAACCCAGCTGATCGACAAAGAAGCGCTTGCGCAACCTCAGAAAATCGTAGAAGGCAGAGCCATACTGATGTAGCTGCGCCATATTGAACGTAATGTTTTCCATGTTGTCTTTCTCTCCGTTAGAGGCAAAAAGCGAGTGACACCAATGCCCTTTGTCATTGTAATTACTACAACAACGGCAAGTTAGCGCGAATTGTTCCGAAAAGAGAGAAAAAACGGTTGACGTAGCGAAAACTGTTAAGAAATCGCGAATACGTGGACAATTAGTTAGATAAGGCCGTATTGGCTCGCCAATGTCGCCGCCTGAGTGCCGGTCTTTGCGCCAAGTTTCAGCTTCGCATTCTTCAATCTTTGCTTCACAGCCCCTTCGCTTACACTCAACTCGTGCGCGATTTCCTTGAGCCGCTTGCCGTCTTTGACCATCCCCAAAGCTTCCAGTTCCGCACGGGTCAGATTGGTCGGAGGTGCCGTTTCATTGTGCCGCCGGGTCAGGAAAGCTCTGAGAAGTTTGACCTCAAGGTCGGTATATTCCCGATCCGACCGCGTAAATGACCCAAAAGATCGCTGTCCGTCCTGCCCGGAGTCGAACACCGAAACAGTGACGCCATAGCGCATGCCAAAGGTCTGGGCCTGTGCGATGATTCGTTTCGGGTCTTCCAATGGAATCTCGCTCCACCGGCATGTGCCGACATTGGAGTAAGCCCACCTAACGACCGGATCAAACAGCATAAATCGCTGTTTTGTATAGTGATCAACCCATTCCGGAGGCAGTTCGTTGACCTCTTCCATAGGGAAGGCGAAGCCAATGCGCAGTGCTATGTAATGTCCCGAGGGTGCAAGTTGCACAATTTCCTCTGGACCTATGAGAGCCGTCATTCATCTACCTCGAGGCTTCCAAATTCACAAAAGCCTTGTTGCCTGCCCAGTGTTATCCCTACAATGGAGATACACAATGCCCGTTCAAGATTATTTCGAGGATAGCGTGGTTGGCAACCGGAAAGCGAGTACTTCAATGTCACGTACACAAACTGAAATCAGTCAGGTCCTTGGCAACCTCAACAAGCTGGCTCCGGCAGGCTACGCACTGGGTCTACACATACAGTATACAACCCCGAAGTTCATGTTCCAGACCTACCCCAAGGACTGGCTGGACTACTATTCCCAGAACGGCCTGATCATGTCCGACCCAATGGTCGCCTGGGGTTTTGAACACGCAGGCTTTTGCCGCTGGTCAGATCTGGATGACTCCGCTGGTGTAATGAAACAAGCGGGTGAGCATGGCATGAAGTTCGGCGCCGTCTACGCAACCGATGCCGGCGACAGCCGAAGCATTGGCGGTTTTGCAAGAAACGACCGCGAGTTTGATGATGCCGAGCTGGAGAAGATGAAGGTCATCGTCGACGATTTGCACGATTCGATGGCGGATCAGGCGAAACTAACCCCCGACACGATCCAGCAGCTCAAGAACATGTCAGTAATGGTAACACATCCGGGCAGTTAAGCGCTTCTTCTAACCATTCGTTTACGACCTTCAACGTATCAAAGTCTGATGAATGTTCAGACCGATGCCCTTTCCGCTGGAAAATTGTCGCGCCGTCGTAAGGCCGCGATGATCGTGCAGATGCTGATCGGAGATGGCGGCACCTTGTCGCTGGCCGAACTTCCCGAATCAATACAAGAGGCACTGACAGGTGAATTGAGTGCGATTCGCCTTGTTGACCGCGATACCGTTGCGGCAGTCGCAGAAGAATTCGCCAACGAGTTGGAAACGGTCGGCCTGTCGGCGCCGGGCACGCGCGACGGGGCAATTCTGGCGCTTGCCGATCACCTGAGCCCGCCATTGGCCGAACGGCTGAAGGCGCAGACCGATCAGGTGCGCAACGGCGACCATTGGCCGCTTGTTGTCGATCTGCCGCTGGACCGGATTGTGGAAATCATGGCGCGCGAAAGTATCGAAGTCTGCGCCATTGCGCTTTCGAAGCTGCCCGTCTCCAAGGCTGCGGAAGTTTTGCAAAAAACACCGGGGGAGCGGGCGCGCAGGATCACATTTGCCATGTCACGGACTGCCAATATCAGCCCCGACACAGTTCGGCGCATCGGGGCGGCCCTGTCCCACGACTACCGGCGCACGACTGACGTTGCCTTTGATAAGGCACCGGTGCAGCGGCTTGGCGCAATCCTGAACTCGACCGTCACCGACACGCGAGAGGATATGTTGGAAGGGTTGGGGGCCACGGATCCTGAATTTGCCAGCGATGTTCGCAAGGCAATCTTTACTTTCAAAGACATTGCCACGCGCATCAAACCCACCGATATCCCCAATTGTATCCGTGCGGTTGATAGTGAGGTGTTGACCACCGCGCTGGCCGCCAGTCTCGCAGGTGAAGATGCGTTGGTTGCCTCGGCAGAATTTATCCTTGCAAACGTGTCTCAACGGATGGCCGGACAAATGCGTGAGGATGCCGCAGATCGCGGCAATGTCAAAAAGTCCGATGCAGAACTGGCGATGACCGCGGTGACGAAAGAAATCCGTGAGATGAGCGATGCAGGCCTGATTACCCTGATTGACCCGGATGAGGCTGAAGACGACGAATGATGCATGGACAGTCCTGAATGATCTGATTTAATCTTCTGCACATGACAAATTCACCTGTAGGCTTTGATGGCAGGCGCTGGCACGATATGGGCGGCGACGCGGCGGGGCCGGTCCCGACAGAACAGCATGATTTTGCGCTTTGGGAGAAGCGTGTCGATGCCCTGATGGTCATCGCCTCGTCCAAGGGTCATTTCACTGTCGATGGCTTGCGTCGCGTGTTGGAAGACATGCCGCCGGACAGCTTTGACACCATGACCTATTATGAGCGCTGGATTGCATCGGTGAACCAGAACCTGATCGAAAGTGGCGTCTACACGACGGCCGAGTTGGCAGAACGCATGTCCGAAATCGCGAGACGTGGCGCGACCTATGGCGAGGCGAACCATGAATGAACGCCGCTATATGCGGGTGGCGAACCATATGCCGCCCGGTCACGTGCGCACACCGGCATATCTGCGCGGCAAGGTTGGCTGGGTCGAACGAACGCTGGGTCCGTTTTCCAATCCAGAGGAACTGGCCTATGGGCATGCGGCGACTTCCCAGCCCTTGATGCGGATTCGCTTTACGATGGCTGAGATCTGGGGGGCTGAGGCGGAGCATCCCAATGACACGCTAGATGCTGAGATTTATGCACATTGGCTTGAACCTACGGACGCGCCCCATGCCCCATGATCACCACGACCATTTGTCACCGTCGGGTCATCCCTACCGCCCGGATGACGATCATCCGCTAACCTACTGGCAACAGATGGAAATCGCGATTCGCGAGATCCTGATTGAAAAAGGGGTCACAACTGCGGCCGAGATTAATGCGCAGATTGATGCGATGGATGCCCGCAGCCCTGCCAATGGTGCCGCGGTTGTCGCGCGTAGCTGGACGGATCCCGCATTCCGTGATGCGTTATTGCAGGACGCCAGCGCGGCCAGCGCATCCATGGGGTTTGATATCGGTCCGCTAAAACTGATCGCTGTGGAAAATACCGCCGACGTCCATAACGTCATCGTCTGCACCTTATGCTCCTGCTATCCGCGCAACCTGCTTGGATTACCGCCCGATTGGTATAAATCGCGCGCCTACCGGTCCCGTACGGTAAAAGAGCCGCGGAAGGTGCTTGCCGAATTTGGTGTGGTCCTGCCGGAACAGGTCACCGTCCGGGTGCATGACAGCACCGCCGATATGCGCTACATCGTCATCCCCGCCCGGCCCGCTGGCACCGATGGATGGTCGGCAGACCAACTGGCCGCATTGGTGACCCGCGACAGCATGATCGGCACCGGCCTGCCGAAAGAGCCTGGTGCAATTGCCGACGCGCGAACTTAGCGCTAGTCAGCGCACATAACATGGCTGACAGCTCCGACACCCCGCCCCCGTATGGCAGCATGGCAGATTGGCTGGCGGATCGTGCATTGCGCGGCATGATCGGTGCCCTTCGCCGTCTTCCATACGAGAAACGCGTTCCCATGATGGGGTCTGCCCTGCGCGGCGCCATTGGACCACTGGTGGGGTACCGGCAGCGTGCTGAGCGGAACCTGAAACTGATCTATCCGGAAAAGTCCCATAAAGAGCGGTTGGAGATCGCCAGAGGTTGCTGTGACAATTTCGGTCGTACGCTGATCGAGAATTATTCGTGGCAGGAGTTCGGGCAACGGCTGGTCAATACGCAGCCCACAGGTGCGGGGCTTGATCCCCTGGCCGATGCCGCAGCGGCCAAACGCCCGGTGATTTTTGTCACGGCCCATTTTGGCAATCACGAAGCACCCCGGCAGGTGTTATCGGCCATGGGTCATGAGATTGGCGGCCTCTATCGCCCGATGCAGAACGCCTATTTCAATGACCATTATGCAAAGACCATGACATCCTGGGGCGGACCGGTTTTTGAGCAAGGCCGCCGGGGCACAATGGGTTTTGCCCGACACCTCAAATCCGGCGGCATGGGCACCTTGCTGTTTGATGTTGCCGCAAAGGGGATCACCCTGCCCTTTCTGGGCCGCCCCGCCCACACGGCCACATCAGCAGCCGATATCGCACTGAAGCTTGACGCGCTGGTCATCCCCTATTTCGGCATCAGACAAGAGGATGGCGTTTCATTTGCGGTTGAGGTTGAGGCACCAATAACGCCCGACACACCCAAAGCCATGATGACGGAAATGACCCGCCGTCTTGAGGCACAAGTGTCGCGGCACCCGGAACAATGGTTCTGGATTCACCGTCGGTGGAAAAAACGCAAAGGCGGCTAGCGAAGTTCGGCGGCGCCGACGATTGGTCCGTTGCTTGCCTGCTGCACGATCACGACAACCGGATCATCCCCCGCCGCCGTGGCCCGGATATTCAGAGCCGCAATGCCATCCCAGCGGCCAATCACATCCCAGCTATTGACAATATGCGCATAGCTGAACTGGTGTCCCGCATTCTCACCACGGCGCACATCGACTGTCTGCTCGGGCGTGTAGCGCACCAGTTGCACCACGTAATCGCCACCACCATTTGCATTCGCGTTGATCTCAACATGACCACCATCGCGGGTGACGGACAGGTCAATCGGTGTGCTTTTGGCGCGCTGTGCCTCAATTGCCGCCATAACCTGAATAGGGCGCGACCCGATGACCTGTTCCTGACCGTTTATGATCATCTGGGGGGTATAAACCATCGTTGCGGCGGAGGCTGTCGCATATGCATGCTGGCGTGCGGTGAATTGCGGGCTGGCAAAAACGTCCTTCCAGCCAATATAGTCCCAGTAATCAACGTGAAGCGCCAATGCGATCACGTCATCTCGTTTGGCCAACTCATGCAGATAGGCATCGGCAGGCGGACAGCTTGAGCAGCCTTGCGATGTAAATAGTTCGACCACCACCGGGCTATCTGCCGCAGCTTGGGTCGTTGCAAACAGGCCTGTCAAAGCCATGGCAGTCAGATATTGGCGCATGTAGTGTCCCGATATTCGTGTTAGCATAACCTCTAGTGAGGTTGCGTTGAAATGGCTAATCAACGAATTGCGAGATTGACGTCAACACTGTTACACTGTGCGTTCGCGTATTTGTGTGCAATGGTATACAATTCACCCTTGATCGTATCTGCGCCATGGGGCACAAGCCCCCCAGGAACCTATCCAGCCTTAGCCACGAAAGGGAATCGCCCATGACGATCACTGTCGGCAAAGATACCGCCAAAACCCGCAAGACGCTTACAGTTGGCGACCAATCGGTCGCCTATTATTCAATTCCGGCTGCACAGGCCGCTGGCCTTGGGGATTTCTCCAAACTGCCCGCTGCATTGAAGGTAGTGCTGGAAAATCTGCTGCGGTTTGAAGATGACGGATTCTCGGTTTCCGTCGACGATATCAGGGCGTTCTCCGCATGGGCTGAAAATGGCGGCAAGAACCCTATTGAGATCGCTTATCGCCCTGCCCGCGTGCTGATGCAGGATTTCACCGGCGTTCCTGCGGTCGTTGACCTTGCTGCCATGCGTGACGGGATTGTGGCCCTCGGCGGCGACGCCCAGCAGATCAACCCCCTGAACCCTGTTGATCTGGTCATTGACCATTCGGTCATGATTGACGAATTCGGCAATCCCCGCGCCTTCCAGATGAATGTGGACCGCGAATATGAACGCAATATGGAGCGTTACCAGTTCCTCAAATGGGGACAGGGCGCGTTCAACAATTTCCGCGTTGTCCCCCCGGGCACAGGCATTTGCCATCAGGTGAACCTGGAATATCTGGCCCAGACCGTCTGGACCGATAAGGATCAAAATGGGGAAGAAGTTGCCTACCCTGACACGCTTGTCGGCACTGACTCGCACACGACCATGGTCAATGGCCTTGCCGTTCTCGGCTGGGGCGTTGGGGGGATCGAGGCCGAGGCCGCGATGCTGGGCCAGCCGGTTTCGATGCTGATCCCCGAAGTGGTTGGTTTTGAACTGACCGGCGAAATGATGGAAGGGACCACCGGTACGGACCTTGTGCTGAAAGTCGTGGAAATGCTGCGCGAATTGGGCGTTGTTGGCAAATTCGTCGAGTTTTATGGAAAAGGCCTGGACGTACTGCCATTGGCCGACCGGGCGACCATCGCCAATATGGCACCGGAATACGGTGCGACATGTGGCTTTTTCCCGATCGATGGCGAAACCCTGCGTTACCTGCGCAATACCGGCCGTGATGAGGACCGCATCGCGTTGGTTGAGGCCTATGCGAAGGAAAACGGGTTCTGGCGTGATGCGGATTATGCGCCGATCTATACTGAGACGCTGCATCTGGATATGGGCACCATCGTACCGGCGATTTCCGGCCCCAAACGTCCGCAGGATTATGTGGCCCTGACCGATGCAAAAACCGCATTCATCCGTGAAATGGAAGAGACTTTCAAGCGGCCGATGAACAAGGAAGTGCCAGTTGCGGGCGAGGATTACACCCTGTCATCGGGTAAGGTTGTCATCGCGTCCATCACCTCCTGCACTAACACATCGAACCCGTACGTCATGATCGGCGCCGGTCTGGTGGCGCGCAAGGCGGCCGCCTTGGGCCTTGACCGGAAACCGTGGGTCAAGACATCACTCGCCCCCGGCTCTCAGGTCGTCAGCGAATATCTTGAGGCCGCCGGCTTGCAAGATGACCTCGACAAGATCGGGTTCAACCTTGTTGGTTATGGCTGTACGACCTGCATCGGCAACTCCGGTCCGATCCAGAAAGAACTGAGTGACGCGATTGCCGAGGGCGATCTGGTCGCCACCTCCGTGTTGTCGGGCAATCGGAATTTCGAAGGGCGTATCAGCCCCGACGTGCGTGCCAACTACCTCGCCTCGCCCCCGCTGGTCGTGGCCTATGCGCTGGCCGGTACGATGGATATCGACCTTTCCAAAGACCCGATCGCGCAGGACAAGGACGGCAATGATGTCTACCTGAAAGACATCTGGCCAACCTCAGCCGAAATCAACGAACTGGTCGAAAAAACCGTCACCCGCGAGGCGTTCATCAGCAAATACGCCGATGTTTTCAAAGGCGACGAAAAATGGCAGGCGGTAGAGACGTCCACCGGCGAAACTTATGATTGGCCCGCCGCATCCACCTATGTTCAGAACCCACCCTATTTCCAGGGCATGTCCAAGGATGCGGGTGAGATAAACGACGTTGTGAATGCCAAGGTTCTGGCCGTGCTCGGCGACATGGTCACCACCGACCACATTTCGCCCGCCGGGTCGTTCAAAGATACCACACCTGCAGGTCAGTACCTGATCGAGCGTCAAGTGCCGGTGCGCGAGTTCAACTCCTATGGCTCCCGTCGCGGCAACCACGAGGTCATGATGCGCGGCACCTTCGCCAATATCCGCATCAAGAACGAGATGCTGGATGGGGTCGAAGGCGGCTACACCAAAGGGCCGGATGGCGATCAGACGTCCATCTTTGAAGCCGCCATGGCGCATCAGGCCGAGGGCACGCCACTGGTCGTCTTTGGCGGTGAACAATACGGTGCCGGTTCATCGCGCGACTGGGCGGCAAAGGGGACGTCGCTTCTGGGTGTGAAAGCTGTGATTGCTGAAAACTTTGAACGCATCCACCGTTCCAACCTTGTTGGTATGGGCGTGGTGCCGTTCGAATTCACCGGCGGCGACACCCGCAAATCGCTTGGTCTGACGGGCGAGGAAACGGTGACGATCACCGGGCTGGCTGACGTGAAACCCCTGCAAGAGGTGACGGCCAACATCAGCTTCGCAGATGGGTCGACCAAGGACATCACGCTGAAATGCCGGATCGATACAGCGGTCGAGATCGACTACATCAAGTCCGGTGGCGTGCTGCATTACGTGCTGCAGAACTTGGCGAAGGCTGCTTGAACAAAAGAAGGAACTCAAACATCCGTACTGAGATCTGATTGCAGGAATGTACAACTGATTGCAATCAGATCAAAAAACGATATTATCTTGCTAGTTTCTAACAGATTTGTCGTCCCTTTGGGCATGAGGTCTCGATGGAAGTTGATATTCAGATCCGCGGAATTACTGGTGTTCTGACGATTGGTTGGCGCAAGGAGCCTGGCGCGCATCAATTGACGCTTTGGTGGGAGCTTAGATCAACAACAGAAAATGTTGGTGGTAATTGGATCTGGAAATTCGGACCCGCAATGGGCGGAAGTAGATGGGCAATGCAGTTATTGAGTGAAGGGCGGCACTTTGCGTCCCTCACTAGCGGCAGGTTTGGACCGAGTGCACAGGCTACCCATGGGGCGGTGCCCAATCAACCGTGGTTTGGCGCTGCTGATGTCGGAAACGGCCAACCAGTGGACGGATCACCAAGTGGTCCAAGGCGGCTTATGTCCAGTTTCAGTTGGTCGGTCGCTGCCATCCGCCAATAAATTAGGTGTAGCCTTCATCAGGGATGTCAGCGCTGGATCGCATCAGCATCCAGCCTCAAAACTACTCGTCTGCCTTCGTCAGTTCCGGCAAAAACCGCTGTTCGTAATCCGACCCGACCAGCGGCCCGACATAGCGGAACAGCACAGTGCCATCCCCGTCAACGATGAATGTCTCGGGCGGGGCGGTCACGCCCCAGTCGATGGCCACCCTGCCCCGCAGGTCAAAGCCCGTGGCAAAGAACGGGTCGTCATGCTCTACCAGATAGGGGGCCGCCTGATCCTGGGTGTCCCGGAAGTTTATTCCGGCGACACGAAACCCCTGCGCTTCCAGATCCAGCAGGTTCGGATGTTCTGCACGGCATGGCGGGCACCAGCTGGCCCAGAAATTCACGATGGTGACCTCGCCTGCCCGCAGGTCGGCATCTGTCAGTTGAGCGGTGCCTTGCACGGCCTCGGTCGGCACGGGCGGTGCAGGTTGCCCGACGAAGGTCGAGGGCAGCTCATCCGGATTGTCTCGCATCATGCCAGCCATGAAGAGACCCGCCAATGCCGCAAAAATCGCGGGCGGCAGGATCACAAGCGGAGAGACATTAGTCATTCTTTTCAACCTTTGCCAATTGCGCCTTGATCCGGCGGGAGCGCCGCACGCTCAGCAAGACCAACCCGCCGAGCAGGAACAGGCTGACCCCGTAGGCCGCCAGCACCTCAACCGCGTATTTCCCCAGATCAGGCACGCTGCGCCCTCGCCTGCAATGCCCGCATCCGGCGGGCGCGGATTTCGGTGCGGGTGCGCATCAGCACCAATGCGATAAACAACAAAACAAACCCTGCAATACAGACAAGCAGCGGCACCCAGAAAACATTGGCCACGTTCTCTTCCTTGTCCAGCGACAGCGACGCCCCCTGATGCAGCCCTTGGTTCCAGAAATTCACCGCATATCGCGACAGGATCGCAAACACTGATCCAACCATGCACAGAACACTTGTCAGATCAGCGGCAGTGTCGGGATCTTCAATAGCCTCCCACAAGGCGATGTAACCCAGATAGAAAAGGAACAGGATCAGGAAGGATGTCAGCCGCGGGTCCCATTCCCAATAGCTTCCCCACATCGGCTGCCCCCAGATCCCACCGGTGAAAAGGGCGATCAGCGTCATGACCATGCCCACCGGCGCCGCGGCCCTTGCCGCCAAGGCGGACACGTGATGCCGCCTGACGATCCAGATCAGCGATGCCACCAACATCATCATCCATGCGTTGATCGCCATCAGGGCGGACGGCACATGCAGATAGATGATCTTGACCGTTGATCCTTGCCGGAAATCATCGGGGGTAAAGAAAAACCCCCAGATCAGGCCGGTTGCAAGGCACAGCCCCGCCAACCAGAACGCCACGCGCATGACCGGCGCGGTCCAGCCCATGAATTTCGTTGGATTTGCATATTCCCAGATCGACATTTTGCTTACCTATCCCGCACACCCGCAGCGCTCAATCCCTGATCACCGCAGATTGATGCGTAAGACAGCCGCAGTGGCAAAGGGCAGCAGGGCAAATGTGCCTGCCGTGATCCCGCCAAGCAGCATCAACGCACCGGTTGGATCCAGCCCGTCTGCGCCGCGTCGCACCGCCTCTGCCCCGAAGATCAGCGTCGGCACATAGAGCGGTAGAACAAGCAGCGACAGCAGCAGGCCACCGCGCCGCAACCCAACCGTCAGCCCAGCTCCGAACGTGCCGATCATCGACAGCGCAGGCGTGCCAAGCAGGAGCGACAGCAGGAGATATGCGTAAGCCTGTGGCGCAAGGTTGAGCAGGAACCCAAGCACCGGCGCCGCAATGGTCAGCGGCAACCCGGTGGTGATCCAATGGGCCGTCGCCTTGGTCAGCGCCACCCCTTCCATCGGCAGCGGAGATGTGGCCAGCAATGCAAGCGAGCCATCCTCAAAATCCAACGCGAATATCCGGTCGAGCGACAAGAGCGCCGCCAGAAGTGATGCGACCCACAAAATGCCCGGTGCGATCCGTCCAAGAAGTGCGGTATCAGGCCCCACCCCAAAGGGCACAAGCACCACAACGATCAGAAAAAACGCAAGTCCAAGCCCGAACCCGCCACCGGCCCTGACCGCAAGCCGCAAATCCCTGAGTAAGAGCGCCTTCATAGAAACGCCTGGTCTGATCCGCCGCCGGAATCCGGTGCAGATTTGAATGGGGTCAGGTCCAGTTCAGGCGCCTCAAGCCCAAGATCGATATGCGTTGCAATGACAGCGCAACCGCCATTGGCCAGATGTTGATCGCGCAGCCAGTCGGCAAAACGTTTGACCGAGAACCCGTCAAGAGACACGGTCGGTTCATCCAGAAACAGCACCTTGCGCCCGATCACCGCCAGGCGCGCTAGGCCAAGGCGGCGTTTTTGCCCGGCAGATAACGTACCACCCAAGCGGTCTTGCAGGTCGGTCAGGTCGAATGCTGCCAAGACCTCCGGTAGGGTGGGTGAAACCCACGCTGTCCCATGCACATCAGCCCAGAATTTCAAGTTCTCTGTCACCGTCAGGGCGGCCTTGATCCCGTCGGCATGGCTTGCATAGGCGCCTTGATCCTCTGGATAATCCACAGCGCCTTCCAACAGCGGTTGCAAGCCTGCCAGGCTGCGCAACAGGGTAGTTTTGCCAATCCCGTTAGGCCCGCGCAGGATCAGCACCTCACCCGGAGCAACGGAGAAACAGACATCGCTGAGAACCGGCACCCCGCCCCGCGCGCATGTCAGGCCGGAAACCGACAGCATGCTAAACCGGGATCAGGGCCACAGCCACGCGCCGCCCCTCGGACAAAAGCACGTTATAGGTGCGGCAGGCGGCGGGGGATGCCATCGGCTCTACCCCGATACCGGCGTCGTCAAATACATCCCGAAAGGAAGCAGGCAGATGTGCGATTTCAGCGCCGGTGCCAACGAACACAACATCAATATCGGCGGCTTGATCCAGAATGGTCTGGGTATCGGCAAAGCCACCCCACGGTTTCACACCCGATGGAAATACCGCAATCGACCCTTCAATCCGCGTACCACCAACCCGGAAAAACCCCGGGCCATAGCCATCAATCGGCTTGCTGTCATTATACGCGATCTCGTTCAGGCGCATGGGTCGCCCCTTATGTGTCGATATGGCCGTAACGGGTGCCGGCGGATGGATCCTTCTTAGACCAGTCACGCTTCACACCCAATACAAGCAGGATCGCCGAGGCCACAAAGATCGAGCTATATGTCCCGATCAGCACGCCCCAGATCATCGCAAAGACAAAGCCCCGGATCACGTCGCCGCCCAGCACAAAGAGCGACACCAAGGCAAGCAGGGTTGTGACCGAGGTCATGATCGTGCGCGACAGGGTTTCGTTGATCGACAGGTTCAGCACCTCTTTGAGGTCCATTTTCTTGTATTTCCGCAGGTTTTCACGGACCCGGTCAAAGACGATCACCGTGTCATTGATCGAATAACCCACAATGGTCAGCAGGGCAGCGATAATGGCCAGATCAAACTTGATCTGCAATTCCGAGAAGATACCAATGGTCAGGATCACATCATGGGTCAGGGCCAACACCGCGCCGACGGCGAACTGCCATTCAAAGCGCAGCCAGATATAGGCAAGGATCGCGAGCACAGCGAGTGCCACGGCAAGGGCGGCCGTCTGTATCAACTCACCTGACACCTTCGGTCCGACTGACTCTACCGATGGGAAGGCCATGTTCGGATCGATGCTTTGCAGCGCCGTTTGGATGGCCTGAATGGTCTCTGTCGCAATCCGCTCGTCACCTTCCTGGGCCTGAATCCGGACCATCGCCACGTTCTGGTTCTCGTCGAAATTGGGATCGAACACTTCGGTGATGGACACATCACCCAATTCCAGCGGCTCAAGCGCGGCGCGGTAGGCGCCCACGTCAACCGGTTGTTCCGACTGGGTGCGGATACTCGTCCCGCCCTGAAAATCGATGCCAAAATTCAGGCCCTGAAACAGGAAGGACCCAAAGGCGATAACCATCAGCACCAAGGATATGCCAAGCCACAGCTTGGCGCGGTGGAAAAAGTCGATTGTGGTGCCTTGGCGAACCAGTCTCAGGCGCATGTCAAACCTCGATTGTCTTGGGACGGGCGCGCGCGAACCAGATCGCGATTAGCGAACGGGTTACAAAAATCGCGGTGAACACAGATGTAGCGATGCCGAATATCAGGGTCACGGCAAAGCCGCTGACCGGGCCGGACCCGACAAAGAACAGGATCAGCGCCGTGATGAATGTCGTGATATTGGCGTCGATGATGGATGACAGGGCCTTTTCATAGCCAAGTTCAATCGCGCGCGCAGGGCCCTTGGCCGTCTTCAGTTCTTCGCGGATGCGCTCAAACACAATCACATTGGCATCCACCGCCATACCAATGGTCAGAACGATCCCTGCGATACCCGGCAAGGTCAGCGTGGCGCCCACGATGCTCAGCAGTCCAAAAATCATCCCCACATTGAGGATCAGGGCGATGTTGGCAAAGACGCCGAACATCCCGTAGCTGAGGAACATGTAGGCCAGAATGGCAATGGCCGCGACGACACAGGCGATCTTGCCCGCATCAATGCTGTCCTGGCCAAGTTCGGGTCCGATTGTGCGTTCTTCGAGGAAGGTCAGTTCAGCTGGCAGGGCACCAGAGCGCAACAGTACGGCAAGATTTGTTGCCTCTTCCACGGTGAAATTGCCGGTGATGATGCCAGACCCGCCGGGGATATGGCTTTGGATTGTGGGGGCAGAGATGATCTCACTATCCAGGACAATCGCAAAGGGTGAGCCGATGTTTTCAAGCGTATAATCGCCAAATTTCCGTGCCGCAGCAGCATTGAAGCGGAAGGCCACCGCCGGACGCCCGTTCTGGTCAAAATCAAGCTGGGCATTTTCCAAATCTTCGCCGGTCACCACCGGCCTGCGTTCCACGATAAGAAACGACCCGGGATTATCGGCGGATGGCAGGATGATATTGCTGCTGTTTGTCGTCTCATCCGCACTGGCCGCAGAACCCACAACGGGGTTGAATGTCAGCTGTGCGGTTGTGCCCAGAAGCCTGATAATCTCATCCGCGGACCCGACGCCGGGAACCTGCACCAGGATACGCTCTGCCCCTTGTCGCTGAATCGTTGGTTCGCGGGTCCCCACCTCATCAATCCGGCGACGAATGATCTCAAGCGATTGCGCCATGGTACGATCATTCATGGCGAGCTTTTCGGCGTCGCTGAGTGTGATCGTCAGGATTGGTCCATCAATTGCAACATTGATATTGCTGGCAGCGGCACCGGTAAAGCTGGTCACCGGGCGCCCCAGGCCGCGCACCAGTTCAAGCGCCCGTTGGGCACCGGTCGTTTGCGAAATACGCACACGCAATTCGGTTTCGGGGCCATCTTCGCGGGTCACAAAACCAACGCTATCACGCTCGGCGGCCAGTACATCGCGTACCTGCGGCCAAAATCCTTCAAGGAAGGATGCATGCACATCCTCGACTTTTACTTCCACCAGCAGATGCGCGCCGCCCCGCAGGTCCAGCCCCAGATTGACCAGGCCGGATGGCAGAAATTCCGGCCAACCTGCGGCCATCGCGTCCACTTCGGCTGTCGTGGCACCTGCACTTAACAGCGCTTCGGGGTTCGAAATGGCGTCGTTATGCGCCTCAACACGGCCATAAAAGCCGTTGGGCATCGCAAATGTCAGGCCGACGATGACCGTCAGCCAGATCATCAACTGCTTGGCGAAAGAGATATTGAGCATCAGTTCAGGATTTCGCCGGTTCAGTCTTGTTCATCACGGTGGTGATCGTGGATTTCACCACCCGCACGTTGACCCCTTTGGCGATTTCGACTTCAACTTCGTTGCTGTCATCCTTGACCTTGACGATTTTGCCGATCACGCCGCCCTGGGTGACAACCTGATCACCACGACGCAGCGCCGCCAGCAAGGCTTGATGTTCTTTGATCTTTTTCTGTTGAGGGCGGATCAGCAGGAAATACATGATCCCAAAGATCACTAGCAGCAAAATCAGGTCAGCAGGTCTCATTCTCTATCCCTTGTCGGTCAGCGGCAGCGCAAAGTCGCGGCACATTATGGTCCGGTCAGCCGGATGGCAACACGGTTCGGCCTGATATGGGGGGGGAAGAGGCGGAAAGCAAGCGCAGAGCGGCATCGTCGCAGGCGATATAAAAGACGCGACCGCATGCAAGCACGTCAAGCGCCTGCATGCACTACGTCGCGGGTCGCGGCGGTTCGCCGCCCTTTGGCGCGCTTCTGCTTTCGGTTAGGTAAATCGTTCAGAAAATAAACGAAATTGACATCATGCCCACGCGCTGTGCTTCGACCTGGCCTTCGAATTCCTCGGATAACCACGCCTGGCCGATAAAGATATTGCCCATCGCCCCATTCAGTTGCACGCCCGCGCGCGCGCGGCTGCGTTCGTCAAGCAGGCGGGCAGAGCTGTCATCGGGGATCAGGTACGACGATTCGACAAAGCTGCTGTCCCACCCCGCGACAAAACTGACACCTTCTGCAAGATGCGCCTGCGGCGACACCAGCCGCCCGGTTGTCACGTCGCGGGTCCAGACATTCTGCCCCGCGATCGACCCAATCAGGAGATCCGCGCCAAAGGTTCCGACCTGTTCGGCACCGCCCGTCACCAGCGCATAGGGCCTGATCGCCAGATTGTCATTCAATGCGAACTGATAGGCAAGCTCTGTCGACAGCCGGAAAGCGACGCTGTTTTCGACGCTTTCGTGGCTTTCATCGGTCATGTGAAAGCTTTTCTTGAGGTTCAGCCGATCATGTGCCGCCAGTTGCAATTCTGCCAGCACTGTTTCACTTCCGATGCTCAGCAGTTCGGCCCCGGCACGCCCCTGCAGCACCCCAAATCGCCGGTGTCCAAAAACGCCGATACCAATGGCAGTTACAAAAGGCCGGTCGAAACCCGGCTGTTCCGCCGGTGTCCAGGGAGAGACGATTTCCGCCCTGGCCCGCCACTCCACATGGTCGGCCAGACCACCATCGGGCAGTCGGTAAAATAGCGACCCTTGATAGGACGCGCTGCGCCATCTGTCATGACCGTCGCCGAAAAAGTCGTTGGTAAAGCTGCTGGCGTACCCGTCAAAACTACCGCCATCCGTGGATTGCGCGTGGCCGATATTCGCAAGAAGCAGAGATAGCGCCGCTGCGAACGCGGTTAAGTAATTCTGACACATGCCCTGCCCCGTTCTGACTTTGGGGTGGGTTTACGCGCGATGCGTTTACAAATGGTTTGAGTTAGAACAAAAATCGAATTTCATTGCGCGCCACACATTCGGCGCAGCATTTTGCCGCCCGCAAAGCAGGTTTATCGTGAACAGGTCAGATTGCAGTTCACTCCGCCTGCGCAATCGGGCATATCAGCGCCACCCGAAACACCCAAAGGACCGGACCCATGCATGATATCCGCACTATCCGCGACAACCCTGCTGCATTTGACGCAGCCCTGTCTCGCCGTGGGATTGATGCAATGTCGTCCGATATTCTGGCGCTGGATGAACAGAGACGATTGGCAATCAGTCTAGCTGAAGCAGCTCAGGCCCATATAAACGGTCTTTCAAAAAAAATTGGGGCAGCCAAGGCAAATAGCGACAATGAGTTGTTCGAAAGCTTGCGCAATGGTGTCGCTAAAAGGAAGAAGGAGATCGCCGAACAACATCAATTGGCCAAGCAATTGGATAGCGACCTGTCCGATCTGCTAATGGGCATCCCCAACCTGCCCGCCGATGATGTGCCTGAAGGTGAGGACGAAGACGACAATGTTGAAATTCATCGCTATGGCAACGTGCCCAATTTCAGCTTTGATCCGTTGGAGCATTACGACATCCCGGCCATTCGTCCGGGCATGGATTTCGAAACGGCGGCGAAGCTGTCCGGCAGCCGCTTTGTCCTGTTGTCTGGCGCCGTTGCCCGCCTGCACCGTGCATTGGCCCAATTCATGCTTGATTTGCATGTAGAGGAACATGGGCTGACCGAAACCATCACCCCGGTGCTGGTGCGCGAGGAAATGATGTATGGCACCGGCCAGTTGCCGAAATTCGGCGAAGACAGCTATCAGACCACCAATGGCTGGTGGCTGATCCCAACTGCCGAGGTGACGCTGACCAATATCGTCAACGGCCTGACCATCGAGGAAAGCTATCTGCCCCGCCGCTATGTCGCCCATACCCAGTGTTTCCGGTCAGAGGCCGGATCGGCGGGCCGCGACACGTCCGGCATGCTGCGCCAGCACCAGTTTGAAAAGGTGGAAATGGTCAGTATCACGGCGCCTGAACACAGTGATGCCGAACATCAGCGCATGACAAAATGCGCAGAGGCGGTACTGGAAAAGCTGGAAATCCCTTATCGCACGGTCGTTCTTTGCACCGGTGATCTGGGTGCGGGGATGCGCAAGACCCACGATATCGAGGTCTGGTTGCCCGGCCAGAACACATATCGCGAGATCGCATCTGTCTCGGTCGCTGGTGACTATCAGGCGCGCCGGATGAACGCCCGCTACAAACCCGCCGAAGGTGGCAAGCCGCAATTCGTGCATACGCTGAACGGCTCCGGTCTGGCGGTCGGCCGCACCTTGATCGCTGTGGTCGAGAACGGGCAGCAAGAGGACGGGTCAGTTGATCTGCCTGCCGCCCTGCACCCCTACCTGCGGGGCAAAACGCGGATCACAGCCGAAGGCGCGCTTGTCTAAACCGGCTATTCAGGCGGGAGCAGATCATCACGCGTGATCTGCTCTTGCAGCTTGGCCAACACCTTTGACAGCGTTCCCGGCTGATAGCCGGGGTCGCACGCCACGCGGTCGAGCGTTGTCTGGCTGACATGCACCGCATGCGCAGGCCCGTCACGATCAACCGCACGCATCCGCATCAGTCGCGTCATCAGCCCAACACTTGATTTATTGATCAATGCCTCGCGGATATTGCGCACATCGCGCACTTTCTCGAGCGCGGGATCATGCATAGAAAGCCCCACTGCGCGCGCGCCTTCAGCGATCCAGTCGAAAGTAAAGGATGACAGGCCCTGCCTGTCCCCGCCCCCGCCAACCGACCCGTGATCACCGGGAAACCATTCCTGACGGTAGGGCCATGTGTCGCGGGTCGTGGGATCAAGCGGGGCGTCCGGCGCGACACCGATGGCTTTGCGGTTCATCGCATCCAGCTTGTCGGACCACATGGCCGGTGGGAAGGTCTTGCGCTTTTCATCAATAGCCACGGCATGCCGGGCGGATTTGACCATGCTCGACAAATCCGCATCATGGAATTCGTGAGACTTGTTAAAGAGCGGCGCCGTCATCCAATAGCCGGGCACGCCCAAGGCCCCTACTGTGTCCCAGACCCCCAGATACTTCACATCCAGCTGTACGCACATCCCCGGCTTGGTCTTCACGCGCCAGTTCCATTCCTTCTCGCTTGTCGCGGTGTAGGGTGCAAAACCATGGCGGAAGAGGAAGCTTTCGGGATCATCGGGATGGGTGTTTGGCTTGCGTGACCGGTAGCGGGCGATCGCCTCTCCGATACGCCCTACATTTTCGCGCGGCGGGATACCGCAGGAACGCAACAGGCCGGCAAGTGACCGGGCCGTATAGGCCCCCCGCGAAAAGCCAAAGATGTAAATCTCGTCCCCCGGTTCATAACAGAACACCAATGACCGGTAGGCATCTTCGATATTCTCGACCAGGCCCCAGCCAAGCGCGCCGCCAGCGATCCGGTCGAGCTTGCGCGCAATGACGTTTGAGCCGCGCCCGGTGCCAACGCCCAACACGTAGAACACCTGCTGCTTGCGCCCGTCATCGGCGGTATGTTTGACCGCTTGCGCCAGCCGGACCACGTTTGTCGGGTTGACGGCATCATGCCGGTTCCAGGTGCCGTCGCAAAAGATTGCAATTCGCTTCATGATCACTTCCCCGCAATATTTGGCCTATGCTGGGATAGAAAAACCGTCGCAACAAGTCGGCAATTCCTGACCGATGGTTGAAATCCTGTTCGGCAGCCTATTTGAACGGTGATGATACATCTTCGCGCCGCCCTAACCCTTTTGCTGACACTGACATTCGTGATGTCACCCGCGCTGACCTCGCCCTTTTCGGGGTTTCGGGCGGATCAACTGCCTGTACCGCAAATCAACCCGCCAGTGCAGCCTGCCGGATATGCCTTTGCGATCTGGGGGTTGATCTATGCCTGGCTTGTGGTTTCGGCGGTCTATGGGTTTTGGAAACGCCGGAACGATCCGGCATGGGACGCGGCGCGCCTGCCGCTGATCCTGAGCCTTGCGGTGGGCACGCCATGGTTGGCGGTTGCCAATGCCAGTGCGATTTGGGCGACCATTCTGATCATCGTGATGGCGATCACCGCTATCTGGTCGCTGCTGCGTGCGCCGACCAAGGACATCTGGCTGTTTCGGGTGCCGGTCGGAATCTATGCGGGCTGGCTGACCGCCGCCGCATTCGTATCACTGGGCAGTACGGCAGCGGGTTTTGATCTGGTCACTGATTCCGAAGGCTGGGCCTATCTGGGAATCTTTGGTGCCCTGACCGCTGCGGTCGCTGTCCTGCGCCGCCGCGACGCGCCGGAATATGGCGCGACAATGATCTGGGCACTGCTCGGCATCGTGGTTGCAAATGGCATGACGGAATGGACCGTGTCGGCGCTGGCTTTGGCCGGTATCATCGCCTTGACGGCCATGATCATCGCGGGGCGCGTTACCGATCGGTCGGCCCTTTCTTGAGATGCTTGGACAGGCGCGAGGGCTGAGACGACTTTTTGTCCTTGTAAGGGTTCTTGTCGCCCTGATCGCGCAGGAACAGCCTGATCGGTGTGCCGGGCATATCAAAATCAACTCGTAACCCATTCATAAGATAACGTTTATAGCTTTCCGGCACGAGATCCGGATGCGACGTCATCACAACAAATGCAGGCGGGCGGGTTTTCACCTGCGTCATATAGCGCATCTTGATCCGCTTGCCTTGTGGCGCGGGCGGCGGGTGCTGCTCAAGCATGCCGGTGAGCCAACGGTTCAGCTGCGCGGTGGTGACGCGCCGATTCCAGACCTCATGCGCGCGCATGATCGCCTGCTGCAAGCGGTCAAGGCCCTTGCCGGTCTTTGCCGACACAGTAACAAGCGGCGCGCCTTTCAGTTGGGGCAAAAGCCGCTCAAACGATTGGCGCAAGTCCTTGAGCTTTTCCTGCTTTGCGTCTTCGGTGTCCCATTTGTTCACCGCAACAACCACCGCGCGGCCCTCACGCTCAGCAAGGTCCGCGATCCGCAGGTCCTGTTGTTCAAACGGAATTTCAACATCCAGCAGCACGACAACCACCTCGGCAAATTTGACCGCGCGCAACCCATCCGAAACGGAAAGCTTCTCCAGCTTCTCCTGCACCTTGGCTTTTTTGCGCATGCCTGCGGTGTCAAAAATCCGCATCGGCACGCCGTCCCAATCTTGCTGCACAGAGATGGCATCGCGGGTAATTCCCGCTTCCGGCCCGGTCAGCAGGCGTTCTTCACCGATGATCTTGTTGATCAGGGTCGATTTACCCGCATTGGGGCGTCCCACAACAGCAATTTGCAGTGGCTTGGCGCGGGTTGGCACACGGGCAGCGTCTTCATCATCATCGCCGACATCCACATCAATCTCTGGCGCGTCAGCGGCGGCGCGTTGTTCGGTTTCTTCGGCAATCGGGCGCAGCATGTCCATCAGCTCACCCATGCCTTCGCCATGCTCGGCGGACATGCGGATCGGTTCGCCCAGACCAAGGCTGTACGCCTCAAGGATCGACGCATCAGCTGCTTTGCCTTCGCCCTTATTGGCGGCAAGGATCACATTGGCGTTCTTCTTGCGCAGGATATCGGCAAAGACTTCATCGGCGGGCAGCACCCCTGCCCGCGCGTCGATCATGAAAAGGCAAACATCGGCCATCTCGACCGCCCGTTCGGTCAGGCGGCGCATGCGGCCTTGCAGGCTATCGTCGGTCGCCTCTTCCAGACCGGCGCTATCAATCACCGTGAACCGGAGATCGGCAATCCGTCCTTCGCCTTCGCGTAAGTCCCGTGTCACCCCGGGCTGGTCATCGACCAAGGCCAGCTTTTTCCCAACCAGACGGTTGAACAGGGTGGATTTGCCCACATTGGGGCGTCCCACTATGGCAAGGGTAAAGCTCATCTCATGGCTCCTGACGCGTTAGACTGCGCCGATACACCAAGATTGCATCAACGAAAAGCGTGCAATTTCCCGTCTTTGCTGACGACATAGAGGGTCTGGCCCGCAACAGTGGGGTGCGACGCCGCCCCGCCAGCGATTGCGACACTACCAACAAGAGTGCCTGACCTTGGGTCATATTGCCGGATCAAGCCGTCCGATGACGACACGATCAGCCGCCCGCCAGCAAGAACCGGGCCGTAATGCCCCACGACACGCTTTTGTCGGGACCTGCGTTCATCGGGCAGGCCGGGCAAGGTAACCCGCCATACCGGGTCACCTGTTTTGGCATCCAGCCGCATCAGTTGATTGATATCATTGATCATGAAGACCGCATCACCGACCGGCCAAACCGGGCTGATCGCGCCTTCACCAGCGGTCCAGATGCGCTCTCCGTTGACCGCATCAAGGGCAACAACCCGACCGCCAAAGTTTCCGACATAAACCCTGTCTCCGACGATGACCGGATCGCTTGCGATATCAGTTACAAGCGCCGCGGCCCGTCCAAGCCGGTCACCCGTGACTGCCGTGGCCCAGCGGCGCAACCCGCCTTGGGGGAAAGTGCCGATCACTTCGCCGGACGGAAACGGAAAAACAGCGATATCGCCGCTCACCGCTGGTGCCGCGCCACTGCCGAAATTGGCGGTGGAGGGGTTGCTGGTCGATTGCCACTGAATGCGCCCGGTCGCCGTATCCAGCGCAAGGGCCACGCTGTTGCGGGCCACCACATAGACAAGATTGCCACTGATCGTCGGTGGCGACATGGCTGGCGCATCCAGATCCTGCACCCATCGAACAGCACCAGACGCCGCGTCAAGCGCGCTGATCTCACCAAAGCCG
Source organism: uncultured Paracoccaceae bacterium (assembly GCA_947500055.1). Lineage (GTDB taxonomy): Bacteria > Pseudomonadota > Alphaproteobacteria > Rhodobacterales > Rhodobacteraceae > Yoonia. Next base: position 452,920 of record CANMQO010000001.1, on the reverse strand, counting down.
GTGGTGACGTAAACCTGCCCCCCGGCCACCGATATGCCGCCGCCGGATGCATCATTTGCATTGTCCCGCCCTGGTGTCAGGTTGCGTGACCACAGGGTTTGCCCGGCAGTCGACGTTGCCGTCACGGTGGCCCGGGCGTCGAGGGTATAAATCACCCCACCCGCCACAACCGGATCGGCGGTGATCCTTGCCTTTCGGCTATCACCTTCACCGATTGGAACGGCAAACACTTCTGTCAGGGTGGCGCCCAATGCAGGATGGCTGATCAGATGATCCGCCCCGCCGTTGCGATGGGTCCAATCCGCATTGGCCCGCGTCGCAGGCAGGTTAATCTCGCGCACCTCGTTCACGAAAACCGGTGTGTCGCGCAGGGCAAAACGTTCACCCGGCAGGATTACGTCCTCTTCACCGCATGCGGCCAAAAGGGCAAGGGCCAGGCTTGCGCCAAGTATCTTTGTGCCAGTCACGTCCGGTCCAATCGCATATTATTACTCAGTCTCGGGCTCCGGGATCGGCTCACCCAGTGCTACCATCAGGGTTTGCGCCCGCTCTCGCAAGCCCCGGCTGACGGCAGCATCTTCAACAATGCTTTGCAAGGTTGCGACGGCGGCGTCACGATCACCATCATTCAATTTCACATAAGCGATTTGTTCCAGCGCCAGCAGGCGGAACGGCTGCCCCGGTTGCGCCAGTTGTTCCAGCGCGAGCATCCGGGCCGCGGGATCATCTGACGGCAACATGGCCGATTTGAAACCGGCAAGATCGCGGTACATGGCTGGAACATCCTGATTGACCGCAAGCGCGGCCAATGTCGCACGTGCCGCATCCAGTTGACCGGCTTCCTGCTGGGTGGCGGCGGTCAGTAGCGCCGTCACTGCAACCGCAGGTCCATCGGTGCCAATTTGCGCAATCGCTTCAGCGCGTGCCGCCATATCGTCCTGATTAAGCGCATCAAGCAGCGCATCACCTGTTGCCTCTGCGGCGGCGCGGGTCTGGGCAGCACTGTATTCCCGCCAGGCTGCACCACCTACGACAAGCAGGACCAAAGCCACTGCAATCCAGCCATATCGGCGCATGTAGCCAAAAAGCTTGTCGCGCCGGACGTCCTCGGCGACTTCATCAATAAAGCTGTCGGTATTGCTCAATTCCGTCCCCTTTGATCGCATCATGCGTCAGGTTGTTTCGGGGTACATATCTTGAAGCCTGCGGTGTCGACAAGGGCTGACTGCACCGCCACATGTCAGCATGATGCGACAACGCGGAGAAGTGACCTTGCGTGAGGTACAGAAGGCTGTATAAGTGAACCGAATGGTTTAGTTTTAAAACGATCCGTGCGTGTGATTGCAACGTAAAGATTCATACCCAGATAAAGCGTCATCACATATTGTGATGCACCCAAGAGGCCGCGCAATGAAAGTCATCCCGATTATTACCGCAATTGTGGTATCCGCATTTCTGTTTTTGCTGGTGTTTGAGCGGGACACATTGATCGGCTTCGCGCGGTCCTCCGGCGCGAATGCCGCCGAGGCATCTGACAAAGAAATCGCCGCTAAAGATGCCGAAATCACCGAAGAAAGCGCGCCTTCCCCCACCGGGGTCGCGGTTGTCGCCATTCATTCCGTCGCGCAAACCATTGACAGCGCTGTGATTTTACGTGGTCAGACAGAAGCCGCCCGTCAGGTTACTGTCGCCGCTGAAACATCCGGCCTGGTGGCGTCAGAGCCATTGCGCAAAGGCGCATTTGTTAACGCCGATGAACAGCTTTGCACATTGGATCCCGGCACGCGCGAGGCATCGCTGGCCGAAGCCCGCGCCCGCCTGACAGAAGCGGAAGGCCGCGTTCCAGAAGCACAGGCCGCCGTGGCAGAGGCCATTGCCCGCGTCCGCGAGGCAGAGATTAACCTGAACGCTGCACAGCAATTGTCACAGGATGGCTTTGCCTCCGAGACCCGCCTTGTCAGCGCACAGGCCGCCATGGATGCCGCGAATGCGGGCGTCCAACGGGCCAACTCAGGTGTTGCATCCGCACGAGCGGGAATCGAAGCGGCGGCTGCCGCTGTTGCATCGGCTGAGCGCGAGATTGAGCGGCTGACGATCACCGCCCCGTTCTCGGGGCTGCTGGAAACAGACACCGCTGAATTGGGGTCGCTGATGCAGCCGGGCACCCCCTGCGCCACAATTATTCAACTTGATCCGATCAAGCTGGTTGGTTTTGTGCCGGAAGCGGATGTGAGCAAAGTCAATGTTGGCGCCGTTGCCGGCGCCCGTCTGACCACCGGTGAACAGGTGCAGGGCCGCGTTACCTTTGTGTCGCGCAGTGCCGATGCGACCACCCGCACTTTCAGGGTCGAGGTGGAGGTCGCCAATAGCGATCTTTCAATTAGCGATGGCCGCACCGTGGAAATGCTTGTGGCATCCGACGGGCGCACGGCACATCTGATCGCGCAGTCATCCCTGACACTTGATGATGAGGGCGTTCTTGGCGTGCGCACGATTGGTGACGACAACATCGCGGGCTTCATGCCAGTGACATTGCTGCGCGACACGGCAGAGGGCGTCTGGGTCACCGACCTGCCTGAACAGGTCGATATCATCACGATTGGACAGGAATTTGTCACCGATGGTGTCCGAGTCACCCCGACATTTGCGGAGGCGAAAGGATGACCGGTTTAGTCGATTGGGCTGCATCGCGCGCCCGCATGGTCCTGGCCTTTATTGCGCTTTCCATCCTCGCGGGTGGCATGGCGTATGTGGGCCTGCCCAAGGAAGGTGAACCGGATATCGAAATCCCGGCGATTTTCGTCTCTGTCCCCTTCCCCGGTATTTCGGCCGCCGATAGCGAGACGTTGCTTGTCAAACCGATGGAGACTGAACTGTCCGATCTGGATGGTTTGAAAACCATGTCAGCAACCGCGGCGGAAGGATACGCGGGGGTAGCACTGGAATTCGAATTTGGCTGGGACAAGACCAAGATCCTCGCCGATATCCGGTCAGCCATGAACAATGCCGAAGCGCAGTTCCCCAATGGGGCCGACCAGTATTCGATCAACGAGATTAACTTTTCCGAATTCCCGATCATCATCGTGAACCTGACCGGGCAATTGCCCGAGCGCACCCTGATCCGCGTCGCAAAGGATTTGCAGGACCGCATCGAGAGCCTTGATGCCGTGCTTGAGGCAGGTCTGGCAGGCACCCGCGACGAAATGCTTGAGGTGGTCATCGATCCCCTGCGGCTTGAAGCCTATAACGTGACCGCCGGTGAGCTGATCGGCGTTGTCACTAACAACAACCTTCTGATTGCCGCCGGTGAAGTAGAAACCAACCAAGGAACATTTGCAGTCAAGATCCCGTCATCCTTTGACGAGGCGCAGGATGTCTACAACCTGCCCGTCAAGACCAATGGCGACCGGGTTATTACCCTGGGCGATCTGGCAACCATCCGCCTGACATTCGAAGATCGCGCAGGCACCGCCCGCTTCAACGGGGTCAACACCGTGGCGTTGCAGGTGGTCAAACGCAAAGGTTTCAACCTGATCGACACAAGCGCGCTGATCCGTGATGTGGTCGCGGAAGAGCGCGCAAGCTGGTCACCCGAATTGCAGGCTGCAATCGAAGTCGGCACATCCAACGACCAGTCGCGCAACGTCGCATCGATGGTCAGCCAGTTGGAAGGCTCTGTTCTGACAGCTATTGCGCTGGTGATGATCGTTGTTTTGGCCGCCCTTGGCACCCGCCCGGCCCTTTTGGTCGGATTTGCGATCCCCACATCATTCCTGCTGTGCTTCGCCTTGCTTGCGATCATGGGGATTACGATTTCCAACATTGTGATGTTCGGCCTGATCCTGGCAGTTGGAATGTTGGTGGATGGGGCCATCGTGGTTGTTGAATATGCTGATAAACGTATCCGCGAGGGCACCGGGCCGATGCATGCCTATGTCGAAGCCGCCCAGCGCATGTTCTGGCCCATTATCTCCTCCACGGCGACGACGCTTTGTGCGTTCCTGCCAATGCTGTTCTGGCCCGGTATTCCGGGGCAATTCATGGGCATGCTGCCTGTGACGCTGATCTTTGTTCTATGCGCATCGCTTGTCGTGGCGCTGATCTATCTGCCGGTCATGGGCGGGGTCACAGGCCGGATGAGCCGGTTGTTCGGCAACGCCTCTGCCGTGCTGCGTGACCGTCTGCCCTGGGTGGTCCGGGCCGTTCTGCTGGCACCAGCGGTCCTCATTGTCTTCACCGGCGCGATGCTGACACTGAATCCCGGCTACCTGTCGGGTGAGGCGGTGCAAACAGATGGGCTGGTGTCATCGCTTCCCGGCATGCTGATGTTCCTTGGCGGGGCATTCATTTTGTCAATTGTCATGGGTTCAATCCGCCTGCACCGCGAAACCAAACGGATCAAAGCCGGTTACCGCAGGTCGCCCTTCGGGCAGTTGATGCATTTCGTCGTGGGCAACCCGATCATGCCACTGGTCGCAGTTGGCGGGGTGATCTTCACCGTGATGTCGGTCTTTGGGTATTACGGGGCCAACAATAACGGCGTTGAATTTTTCGTGGAATCCGAGCCCGAGCAGGCCATCGTCTATGTGCAGGCTCGCGGCAACCTGAGCCTGACGGAAAAGGACGCACTGCTCAAACAGGCCGAAGAAAAGGCGCTGGCCCAACCCGGCATCGAAAGCGTGTTTTCTTTTGCAGGCAGCGGCGGTCTTGATTCCAACACTGGCGGCGCCGAAGGGCCCGCTGATGCCGTCGGCCAAATCCAGCTGGAGCTGATCCCGTGGGAAGATCGCCCCACCGTGTCGCAAAATACGAAGTTGCTTGGGCTCATTCCGTGGGTCAGCAAGCAAGTTGATCCGGCCTTTGACGGTGATCAGGTGATCGCCGATCTTGAGGCTGATCTGGCAACAATCCCGGGCATCCGGTTTGAGATATTGAACCTGTCGCGCGGCCCGGCTTCTGCCAAACCTGTGCATCTGCGTCTGAAAAGCGACAATTGGGACGAACTGATTGCCGCCACCAGTGCTGCGCGCGGTCAATTTGAACAGACCGCAGGCTTGATCACGATTGAAGATTCCCTGCCCCTGCCGGGCATCGACTGGCAGATCGACGTGGATGTCGAAAAAGCGGGGCGTTATGGCGCCGATGTCGCCAGTGTTGGCGCCATGGTGCAGATGGTGACACGCGGCATCCTGCTGGACACGATGCGCGTCGATAGTTCTGATGAGGAGATCGAAATCAGGGTGCGCCTGCCGGAACAGGATCGGGTTCTTTCAACGCTCGACAGCCTGCGCGTGCGGACCAATCAGGGACTGATTCCGCTGTCGAACTTCATCACGCGGACCCCTGTTGAAAAACTGGCGCAGATCGACCGTGTCGATCAGAAACGCTACTTCGATGTGAAAGCCGGGGTGGAAACGGGTCTGTTCTCGCTCGATCTGAATGGCAACGCCCTTGATGATGCTGGCAATGAGATCCCCGTGGGTCCGGTCGCAGTCGCGCGGATTGCCGACGAAAACGCATCCGGTTTGGCCCGTTACGATGTTGTCTCTTATGTCGGTGACGTGACACCGGACCTTCTGGCCGCGATGCTGGACGCCGACACCATAACTGAAACCATCGTGAACCCGAACGAACGGATCGAGCGGTTGACCGAATGGCTGGAAACCTCACCCTTCGCCAATTCAATCAGCTGGGAATGGACCGGCGATCAGGAAGATCAGGAAGAATCCGGTGCCTTCCTGCAAACCGCATTTGCGGGTGCCCTGGGCCTGATGTTCATCATCCTGCTTGCGCAATTCAACAGCTTCTACAATGCCATTCTGGTATTGCTGGCCGTTGTGATGTCAACCGCCGGATCGCTGGTCGGGATGCTGGTGATGGACCAGCCATTCTCGATCATCATGACAGGTACGGGTATCGTCGCTCTGGCGGGGATCGTGGTGAATAACAACATCATCCTGATCGACACCTATCAGGAATACAGCCAATACATGCCCCGGACAGAGGCGATCACCCGCACCGCAGAGGACCGTATTCGTCCGGTGTTGCTGACCACAATCACCACCATGGCGGGACTGGCACCGATGATGTTCGGGCTAAGCCTTGATTTCATGAATGGCGGTTATTCCGTTGACAGCCCGACATCGCTTTGGTGGAAGCAGCTGGCAACGGCTGTTGTGTTCGGCCTAGGCATCGCGACGGTTCTGACGCTGATCTTTACCCCATCAATGCTTGCGGTCCGCGTCTGGGTTGTGACCTATGCGCAGTGGTTTGCACAATTGCTGGCCAAACTGTCCATGGGCCGCAGCAGCCGCGCGGCGCGTGACTGGGCATTGTCGCGTCAGGCGCGACGCACCAACAAGCTACCCGATTTCATCTGGACGGATGAGGACGAGGCGCTGCCGCCACTGAAACTGACCAAACCCTTGCAAGCCGCCGAATAAAGGCGGTTTGCTACGCCATTTCATCTTCGGATTGGCGGTTCCATAGATGGGCATAGCGGCCTGCGCTGGCCAGCAAATCGTCATGCCGCCCTTCCTCGACGATTACCCCATCCTCAAGCACCACAATACGATCCGCATCTGCGATGGTGGACAAACGGTGCGCAATGGTGATCACCGTGCGCCCCTCGCCCATTGCCTTCAACTCGGCCTGAATTTCCATCTCGGTCTCGGTATCAAGGGCAGATGTTGCCTCGTCCAGCAACAGGATCGGTGGGTTCTTGAGCAAGGTCCGGGCAATGCCAACGCGTTGCTTTTCCCCGCCTGAAAGTTTCAATCCACGTTCACCGACAGTGGTCTGATATCCGTCCGGCAGACTGCTGATAAAGTCATGGATCTTGGCGGCCTTGGCAGCGGCGATAATCTCTTCCTCGGACGCCGTGGGGCGGCCATAGGCGATGTTGTAATGCACCGTGTCGTTAAAGAGGACAGTGTCTTGCGGCACGACGCCAATCTGAGCGTGCAGGCTGTCCTGGGTCACATCGCGCACGTCCTGACCATCAATCAGCAGGGCACCGTCATTCACATCATAAAAACGGAACAGCAACCGCCCGATCGTCGATTTCCCCGAGCCGGAGGATCCGACAATTGCGACCGTCTGCCCGGGTGCCACGTCGAGGTTGATCCCCTTCAATATCGGGCGGGCCGCGTCATAGCCAAAGACGACATCGCGCAATGCCACCTGCCCGCCATTAACCTGCAATGCGACCGCATCGGCTTTATCCTGCACCTCGGCCGGTTGGCCCAGCAGGCCAAACATATCGCCCATATCAATCAGCGCCTGTCTGATTTCGCGATAAACCGTGCCAAGGAAGTTCAGCGGCATGGTGATCTGGATCATGTATGCGTTGACCATGACAAAATCGCCGACTGTCAGGTCGCCACGCTGAACGCCCATCGCAGCCATCACCATGACAGCAACAAGCCCACCGGTGATCAGCACCGATTGTCCAAAATTCAGGAAGGCCAGCGAATAATTGGTGCGGATCGCCGCATTTTCGTATTGCGCCATGGCTGTGTCGTATCGGTCGGCCTCCCATGTCTCGGCCCCGAAATATTTAACCGTCTCGAAATTCAGCAGACTGTCGATGGCTTTCTGGTTCGCATCCGTGTCCTGATCATTCATCTCCTTGCGGATACGCACCCGCCATTCGGTCACCTTGAAGGTGAACCAGACATAAAGCGCGATGGTCAGCGCCACGACAGCCAAGTACCAGACATCAAAAAGAAAAAACAAAATGACCGAGATCATCAGGAGTTCCAGCACCAACGGCCCCATGCTGAACAGCAGGAACCGCAGCAGGAAATCGACACCCTTGACCCCGCGTTCAATGATCCGGCTCAACCCGCCGGTTTTGCGCGTGATGTGATAGCGCATCGATAGGCGATGAATATGGGTGAAGGTTTCCAGCGCCAGTTGCCGCAGGGCCCGCTGGCCAACACGGGTAAAAACCACATCGCGCAACTGCTGGAAGCCCACAGTCATCAGGCGGGCCATACCGTAGGCAAGGGTCAAACCGACGGCCCCCAACCCCAGAAACGTCGCTGCATTGGCCCCATCGGGGGCAAGCGCATCGACCGCCTGCTTGTAGAACAGTGGCGTTGCCACTGCGATGATTTTGGAAAAGATCAGGACCGCCAGTGCGATCACCACACGGCGTTTGACCCAACCCTGCCCATCTGGCCAAAGATAGGGCACGACGCGCTTGATCACCGCCATGCCCTGCATTTGGGCGTCGTCGAGATTGGCAGCGGATTTGGGCAGGCGACGCATGGGAAACTCCGGGTAGCAGCCCCTTTACCTAGGGTGCCACCCGTCGCTTGACCAGACCCACCGGGTCAAACAGCTCGGATCTGCGCCTTGGCCCCGAAATTCCTGGCATGGCTAACGCGTGCCTTTCCCCATCGGTGATCGTCCAGGCATTGATTGTAAACCCCTGACGAACTGCACCAACCTCCTGGCAGCTTTCGCCTCCACGGCCGGATTGACGCCCACGCTCGCTCTGGATCGCGTCGTCGATTCCGGGGTCACCGGAACTTAGCGATTGTTGAAGGAACGACGCGTTTTGGGCGGCAGCCATGTGAGACCTTTGTGGTCAGTTAGCCGGTCCAGCCAAGGCCCGCAGAGATGCAATTCATCGATTGCAGAAGTGGGCCGGTATCCCGGTGTTCGCGGTCATTCCGCAACGTGCGTAGCTGGTTGATCTGAATGGCGTGGATATTGTCGAGATGTACCCGGTTCGCCTCAAACCGTCTGGTCAGATTGGGAAAGCGTATCGCCAGAACCGGCTGGGTGGTGATGGCGCGAATGGCCGCAACCGAGTTTGCATACTCGTTACGCACCATTTGAAAGATTGCGGTACCATTCGCCGCGTCTGTTGAAAGTTCGGCATATTTGGCGGCAATGTCCATGTCCGCCTGAAACAGCGTTTTTTCGACCTCATCAACCATCAGTTGGAACAATGGCGACGTTGCGAACATATCGCGCAGCATTTCCCATCCCGCCTCGCCGCGTATCTTGGCAAAGGACTGGCAGGCTGTACCGAAGCCATACCATCCGGTCAGGAGGTGGCGGTTTTGCGACCAGGCAAAAACCCATGGAATGGCACGCAGATCGGCAAGGCTGGCGGCGCCAAATCGCCGCGCCGGGCGCGATCCGATCTTGAGCATCGCCAGTTCCTCAACCGGGCTTGCTTCCTGGAAATATTGCACAAAACCGGGCGTGTTCAGCAACCTGGAATACGCGGCCTGCGACATCCCTGACAACGCTTGCAGCGCGTCATCAAATTCGGGGATGTTTGCCGGGGCATTTACCGACAGCGCCGTATGCAAAAGCGCGGAAGATGCCAGTTGCTCAAGCTCCTTCAACGCCGTTCCCCTGTTGGCGTATTTGGTTGAGACGACTTCGCCCTGTTCAGTGGTGCGCATGGCCCCGTTGAGCGTGCCTGCCGGTTGCGCGGCAATAGCGCGCCCCGTTGGGGCGCCGCCCCTGCTGACCGACCCGCCACGCCCATGAAAAAACGCGGGCACAAACCCAAGCGCACCAAGCGCTTTTGTGATTTTCCGCTGGGCCTGTTCCAACTCCCATGTCGAACAGATGAAGCCTCCATCCTTGTTGCTGTCCGAGTAACCCAGCATGATTTCAACACGGCTGCCCTGCCGTTTCAGGCTGCGCCGTGCCGTTGGTACGGCGATCAACTCGGTCAATATGCGGGGTGCCGCGCGCAAATCATCGATTGTCTCAAATAATGGAACGATGGGCAAATCCAGCGCCTCGCCGGATGCGCCGGCATAACGCGCCAGCAAATGAACGGCCAAAAGATCATCCGTTGACCGTGTCATTGACAGGATGAATGCACCAATCGCATGCGGGTCGTCCCCTTCGCGCGCTTTCACAATGGTTTCCAGCAGGTTGAGAAGCTCGCGCCCCTGATCGCTCAGGCGGCTCGGGTCCACTTTTGGCAACTCGTCGGTCGCAAGTTCACGACGCAGGCGTTGCCCCCATTGAGCACTCCCGTAGGTTTCGCCCGTTCCCCAGATTTCGGCCAATACCGCCGTGGTTACCGTCGAATTCTGGCGAATGTCCAACGCCGTCGTGCGAAACCCAAACACCTCAACGCGCCAGCGAACCGGGCGGATGTATTTGTTGCTCAGATGCTCTGCCCCAATGGCCAAAAGCGCGTCTTCAACCACGTGAAGATCGGCCACCAGTTCGTCAATATGGGCATATCGCGGGCGATCGGAGAGCCGTTCGACGATGGCGCTGATCGCCTGCCGAAACACTTCACCAGGATTTCGCAGGACAATCGCCTCATTGTTGGCGGATCGCATGACAATGGCATCAAGCGATTGCAGGTGGGAGGCGGGCAAGTCGGCAATATCCCGGCTGATGCTGATATGACGCGCGGCAAGCACCAGTTCAGAGCAATGCTTGTCTATTGCCGCACGACGCCCGCGTGCCATAGCGGATTTCGTCGCCGCGACGGTGACGTTGGGATTTCCGTCGCGGTCGCCACCGATCCATGAATGAAACGTCACACAGGGACGTAAGGTGGTCCCTTTCCGCCCAAAGGACACGTCCATGGCTGTCAGGAATTTCTCAAATAGCTGCGGTGTGGCGTCAAACAGACTGTCGCGAAAAAACTGCAACCCCCATTCGATTTCGTCCGAAAGGCTCGGCCGTTCCAGTCGCAATTCACCCGATAACCATAGCAAATCGATCTCGCCGCGCAGCTCTTCAATTTTGGAGCTGCGTTCGCGTGGCGTCCATCTTTGTGTCTCCAACGAGACCAAAAGCCGGTAGATGCGGCGGTGAATTTCCAGAATTGTAACGCGCTTCGCCTCGGTTGGATGGGCCGTGAGTGTCGGACCAACGGATAATGAGCGAACCGCCTCTTCAAATGCTGCTGGCGCATCATCCGCAATCTTGACCATCACCTGGGCAAAGCTGCCTTCGACGCACTCAGCCCCATCCATCGCCTCAATCTTTCGACGGTCACGAACCGCGGCATTTTCATCCGCGATCTTTGTCAGTTGAAACCAGATATTGATTGCTTGCAGGAAGTTGCTTTTCTGATCCTCCGGCAGCGGCGCGATATGCCTGGCCGTCTCCAACAATGCGACGACGGCGGGTGCCCGGTGCGCCACGGTCTGGACCAGCAGATCCCATAGCAACTCGCGCACAGAGTTCGCATAGGCGTCGCCATCCAATTCCGTGGTGGGCACCACAGCCGTATCCATCAGTTTACACGGTCAGGCGGTGTTTGACCGTCGAAGAATGCATTCAAATTATGGATGACACGAAAACCCATTTCTTCGCGGGCCTCCGCAGTGGCACTTCCAAGATGGGGCAGCATCACCAACCGGTCACTGTCCAGCAGGCTCTGCGCAATATTGGGCTCGCCATCAAACACATCCAGCGCGGCGCCGCCGATGGTCTCAAAAGCCAGGGCCTGCACAAGATCATGCTCGTTGACGACCTCGCCCCGGGCTGTGTTGATCAGGAACGCACCGGGGCGCATCAGGTCAAGCCTGCGGGAATTGATCAGGTGGCGGTTTTCGGAACCGCCGGGGCAATGGAGCGACACAAAATCGCAACGCGGCAACAGATCGTCCAGATCATCAGCTTGCACAGCATTATAGCGCGCCAGAATTTCGGGCGCGACCCGGCTACGGTTGTGCACGACAATATCCATACCGAAACCATGATGGGCACGGCGCGCCATCTCCTGACCGATCCGACCAAAACCCACGATGCCCAGGGTCTTGCCGGACACTTTCGTGCCCACCAGATGGGTTGGGCGCCAACCGGTCCACTTGCCGTCTCTGACTTCACGCTCCCCCTCGCCCGCCCGGCGGGCTGCCATCAGCATCAGGGTCATCGCCAGATCGGCAGTGCACTCGGACAGGACGTCAGGTGTGTTCGTCACGACCATGCCGTGCGCATTCGCGCTGGGTATGTCGATATGGGTGAACCCCACGCCGTAATTGGCCAAAAGCTTTGTGCGGGGCTTGGTCAATTCCATCGCGCCAGCGCCGATCCTGTCAGTCACTGTTGGCAGGACGGCGTCAAAATCCTTGAACGCCTGACGAAATTCGCAAGGCTTCAGAGCAACATCGCTCTTTGACAGGACCACGTCGAAATTTTCGGAAAGCTGCGCCTCGACCGCTGCGGGCCAGCGACGGGTCACAAGGATCTTGGGCTTTGCCATTGTCCTATCCTCACATAACGCTTGCGATTGTCTCGCCTATGACGGCGGGGTTTTCGGCGACTGTCACACCGGCGGCCGACAGGATTTCGACCTTTTCCGAGGCACTTTCACCAAAGGCAGAGATGATGGCACCAGCATGTCCCATCGTGCGCCCTTTTGGCGCGGTCAGACCTGCGACATAGGCCACAACCGGCTTGGTCACATGGTCCTGAATATAAGCGGCGGCTTCGGCTTCCTGCGGGCCGCCAATCTCACCGATCATGGCGATGACATGGGTGTCGTCGTCATTTTCAAACTGTTCCAGAATGTCACGGAAGGACGACCCGTTGATCGGATCACCACCGATGCCAACGCTGGTGGAAACACCAATACCGCGTTCCTTCAACTGCGCCGCTGCTTCATAGCCCAATGTGCCGGACCGACCCACAATACCAACATGACCGGGCAGAAAGATGTGGCCCGGCATGATGCCCAGCATCGCCTTGCCGGGCGAGATCGTGCCCGCACAATTGGGACCGGTCAGGACCATCCGGCGTTCCTTGGGATAGCGCATCATATAGCGTTTCACCTGAATCATGTCCTGGGCTGGGATGCCGTCAGTGATGCAGACGCAATACCGGATGCCCGCATCTGCCGCCTCCATGATGCTGTCAGCGGCAAAGGGCGGAGGGACAAAGACAAGGCTCGCCTCTGCCCGGGTGGCCTCAACCGCGTCTTTGACAGTGTCAAAGACAGGCACGCCATGCACGGTTTCGCCGCCCTTTCCCGGAACCACGCCGCCCACAACATTGGTGCCGTATTCCAACATATCCTTGGTGTGAAACTGTGCCATCCGGCCGGTGATGCCCTGAACAATGACACGGGTGTCGCGATCTAGGTAAATGCTCATGGTCATACTGCCTTCAGGTTGAGAGGATGGTCGCTTTTCCAGGCCGCGACGGAGCGTTCCGCCGCCTCCATCAATGTGGTTGCGCGGATGATAGGTAGCCCGCTTTTGGCAAGGATTTTCTGGCCTTCTTCAACATTGGTGCCCGCAAGACGCACAATGACGGGGACATCGACCTTGACCTCTTTCAATGCCTGTACGACCCCTTCGGCCACCCAGTCACAGCGGTTGATCCCCGCGAAGATATTGACCAGAACGGCCTGCACATTCTCGTCCGACATCACGAGGCGGAATGCCTTGGCAACACGTTCCGGCGTCGCCCCTCCGCCAATATCAAGGAAGTTCGCAGGCTCGCCACCGGCCAGCTTGATTGTATCCATCGTGGCCATGGCAAGGCCAGCACCATTGACGATACAGCCGATATTGCCGTCCAGCCCAACATATGACAGGCCGCGATCCGCTGCGCGGGCCTCACGCGGGTCTTCCTGACTTTTATCGCGCAACTCACTGATTTGCGGATGGCGGAACAGCGCGTTGTCGTCGAACGTCATCTTGGCATCCAGTGCCAGAATCCGGTTGTCGCCCGTGACCACCAGCGGATTGATTTCCACCATGGTGGCATCCAATTCGCGAAAGGCGAGGTAACAACCCTGCAACGTGCGCACCATGGCCTGCGTCAGACCCGGTTCGATGCCCAGCTTGAATGCGATCTCGCGCGCCTGAAAATCCCGCAGACCGACGGCGGGTTCCACAGTTGATCGCACAATGCTCTCCGGCTTGGTTTCCGAGATTTCCTCGATCTCCATCCCGCCTTCAGCAGAAGCCACGATCATGATCCGTTGCGAGGTCCGATCCAGAACAAAGCCAAGATAAATCTCGCGATCAATCGGCACAGCGGCCTCGACATAGACGCGGTAGATGCCTTTGCCTTCTGGGCCGGTTTGATGGGTCACCAGCTTCTTGCCGAACATGTCTTCGCAGGCGGACTGTATTTCATCGTCCGTATCACACAGCTTCACGCCGCCCGCCTTGCCACGACCGCCAGCATGCACCTGTGCCTTGACGATCCATTTATCGCCGCCCATTTCGCGGGCGCGATAGGCTGCTTGTTCGGGGCTGTAGGCCAGCGCACCCGCTGGGATCTCAACGCCAAAATTGCTGAGCACTTCCTTGGCCTGGTATTCGTGGATATCCATTGTCGCCTCCTATGCAGCGATGCGGGATTGATAATGCGCGTCCAACCCCACGTTGATCGCGGTGATGTCAATATCTGCGCCCAGATCAATCATCGCCTGGGCAAAGCGTGTCACGATTTCGGTGATGGCCGAGCGGGTCAGCAGGTTCAGAATACCGATCCGGATCTGCACCGGGGCCGAAAGCGTTGGCCAAATGCCGAAACCCTCGGCGCGGCAATTCTGTACCAGCTCCATCTCGCGGCCTGCGAATGCGGGGGGCAGGTTCAGCACCACAAGGCTGGTCATGTTCGATGTCACTTCGCAGCCCATTGCGGTCACAGCATCACGCAGGGCCTTTTCATGGAAAACATAATCCTGCGCGCGCTGCGCCAGACCATCGGCCAGATTGATCCGCAATGCTTCGTGAAATGCACAAACCGCATAGGCGGAATGGGTGCGATGGTAGGTGCCTTTTTCGACATCCTGCCCATCCACAATACCCCAATGGCGGGCCTCCATGATCGGATGATTGGCGTAAGTATAGGCGCCGTTGGCCTTCAACGTCGCGATGTAGCGATCCGAAAAGCTGACCGGCGCATAAGTCAGGGGCAGGCACAGCAACCCTTTTTGCGGACAGGACGCCCAGCCGACAACCCCGGGGAAGTCGTCAATCGCAAATTCCGCGACGCCGAGGGAGGACACCGCGTCAACGAGGCCCATCGCATCATGTTTCACACATGCATCCGAAAACCCTTGAAGGTCATTGATCCGGCCAGAACCGGTTTCCCAATGGGCCATGAACGCCCATTTGGGTTTGTGTTCGGCCAGCGCGGCCTCCACGATTTCGGCAGTCACAGATTGGCCATGCGGCACTTCGATCACTGTGACGCCGGCGGGCTGCGGATTCAGGCTGTCGGTGGCCAGTTCCTTGCGTGTCGCGGCTTTCATCCGAAGGGTGAGGGCATCAATGCCCGAGAATGTGCCATTGGAAAACGCAACAACCGTGTCACCGGGCATCACAGCCGACATCATGCAATCCAGCCCGCTCCACCCGGTGCCAGCGACGCCGAATGTGTGCACGTTCGACGTACCCATGAAACGGCGCAGCATGTGTTTGCATTCGATCATCCCACGCAACACGTCTGGCTGCATGTGATCGGCGATACCAGCACCAGCATAGGCGGTGAGCACGCGGGCATCGGTATTGCCGGGGCCAGGACCTGCGGCCAATGTATCGGGGATGACAAGTTGCGGGAATGAAGGAACGTCGGTCATAGCGGTGCCTACCTCATCGGGAAACTATTATCCCCCTGATGAAACAGCCGATTGTTTTTTTCGGCAACGTAGGTTACTCCTGCTTTTGGGTATCTATTTGGGTAGCAAATAACCTACCCATACCGGTAGAAATACCGTGGTATACTGAATTTACGCCCACCCTTATGGGTAGGTATTTTACGAAAGGCCAGCAATTGCAAGACCTTACCGATACGTCCAGACCGATCACGGTCGCGCTTGCCGACAGCAACATGCTGGTCTTGTCGGCAATGTCAGAGATTTTCGATCGCGACCCGCGATTCTCCCTCGTGGCGACGGCATCCACTGCCGAGGATTTCCTCGGAACAGTGATGCGCGTGCCGGTGCAGATCGGAATCATCGACTGGAATCTGCCCGCATTGGGTGGACAAAAACTGATCGAGGTTCTGCGCGATCAGCCGGAGGCGCCACGTATCCTCGTCTATGGCGATAATGCCGGTGATATGCCCCGACAGGCCCTTGCGGCGGGTGCCGCAGGGTTTACGCCACGCAACGGACCCGTGGACGGATTGCTCGACACATGTGCGGCTGTTGCAGCCGGGCAAATGGTGTTTCCATTTCTCGATGTCCGGGCACTGCAGAGCGATCCGATCCATCAGTTGACCAAGCGTGAAAAAGCCCTGCTTGAAGCACTCTCCCGCGGGCTCAGCAACAGGCAGCTTGCGGCCGAGTTTGATATCTCTGCAAACACGGTGAAATTCCACCTGTCGAACCTTTACGAAAAGCTGTCAGTGACGAGCCGAACGCAGGCCGTCGCGTTCTTCTTTTCCGCCCGGATGGATCGGTCAGGATCAGATGAAAGCTGAATTTCAGCCACGAAACCTCGATGAAAATTCATTCTTGACAGGAAATTATTTTTCCTTCCTGTGTTGCCCCCACTTTCGTCTCGCAACCTCAAGGATCATCCGACATGAGTTTTCATCCCATCGATCAAGCCACCGCAAGACTAAACCGCTCTGAGCTTGCGGTTCCCGGCAGTCAGCCGCAAATGTTTGAAAAAGCGGCACAATCTGACGTCGATATCATCTTCCTTGATCTGGAAGATGCCGTCGCCCCCGATGAAAAGGAACAGGCCCGCAAGAACATCATAAAGGGCCTGAACGAAATCGACTGGGGCAAAAAATCCATGTCGATTCGCATCAACGGGTTGGATACGCACTACATGTATCGCGATGTTGTCGACGTGGTTGAGCAGGCCGGAGAGCGGCTCGATCTGATCATGATCCCGAAGGTTGGCACCGCCGCTGATGTCTATGCGGTGGACATGATGGTGACCCAGATCGAGGATGCAAAAGGGTACAAAAAACGCATCGGTTTTGAGCATATAATCGAGACCGCTTTGGGCATGCAAAACGTCAATGAGATTGCCGCTGCATCCAAGCGAAATGAAAGCCTGCATTTCGGGGTTGCGGACTACGCCGCCAGCATGCGCGCACGGACCACCGTGATCGGCGGGGTGAACCAGCATTATTCGGTGCTGACCGACCCCGACGATGAGGGCGGACGCCAGGTGCATTGGGGTGACATGTGGCATTCTGCGATTGCCAATATGGTGGTCGCAGCGCGGGCAAACGGGCTGCGCCCGATCGACGGTCCGTTCGGCGATTTCTCGGATCCCGAAGGGTACAAGGCCGCCGCCTACCGTGCCGCCGTTCTGGGGTGCGAGGGCAAATGGGCGATCCACCCTAGCCAGATCGCATTGGCCAATGAGGTGATGAGCCCGTCCGAGGCGGAGGTGACCAAGGCCAACCGGATCATCGCAGCCATGGCCGAAGCCGAGGCCGCTGGCAAAGGTGCAGTATCGTTGGACGGCCGCCTGATCGACTATGCGTCCATCAGGCAGGCCGAAGTGCTGGTCGAAAAGGCCAAGCAAATCGCCGCCGGATGACACCGGTTGCGTTAAAGGAAATGGCCCGGGCCCTGTTCATGACAGGCGTCCGGGCTGCGGATCCGGCACTTGCGGTTCAACGCGCATTGGATGCTAAGCCTTTCGTATTTAACGCAAAAGGCCGGATTCTCATTATCGCGTTTGGCAAGGCGTCTTGCGCGATGATGGAACAGGGATTGCGGCACGTTCCGTTGGGTCAGCCGGTCAGCGCGATCGCCGTTCCCAACTACGAAAACGCCCGCGACATCGAAGGCTGCCGTGTCATGGCGGCGGGTCATCCCCTGCCCGATCAAAATGGTTTGGATGCCGGCATTGCGGTCATCGAGATGTTGCAATCTGCTTCGGCCGACGATCAGGTGCTTTGTCTGGTGTCGGGCGGCGGTTCGGCGCTTTTGCCGACGCCGCGCGATGGGCTGACACTCGCTGACAAAATCAAGGTCAATGAAATTCTGCTGGGCGGTGGTTTGGACATTTGCCAGATGAACCGCATACGCCAGCAGCTTTCGGTTTTGAAAGGCGGTGGGTTGCTGGACATCGCCCACCCGGCCCCGGTGCGCAGCCTGATCATCTCGGATGTGGTTGGGGATGACCCGGGGATGATTGCCAGCGGTCCCACCGTCCCGGCAATGCAACACACAAATAACCTGGCTACTCTAAAAGGTGCTGGTTTATGGGCGAAACTGCCCGTCACAGCCCGTGATTTGCTAAAAAACCCCAAGCCCATGACGCCACATTCAGCTGACACGGAACTTGTCTGCACAAATGCGCAAAGCCTTGCCGCAATCGCGAAGGCCGCGCCAGATTGGACAACGCAGGTCGTGAAAGACCCCTTGGTCGGCGATGTTGATGTCGCAGCGCAAAGCATCATTCAACATATTCAGACGACGCCCGGCACCAATCGCCAACTCATCATCTGGGGCGGCGAAACCACCGTGAACATTACCGGAAACGGGCGCGGCGGACGCAATCAGGAACTGGCAGCGCGCTTCGCCAGACTTGCCCGTGATCTGCCCGGTAAGTGGGTTTTCCTGAGCGGTGGAACAGACGGTCGGGATGGCCCCACGGATGCCGCAGGCGGGCTTGTCGACCCCGGAACCCTGGCGGTCGCACATGCCAATAACATCAATGTTGATGCCGCGTTGCAGGACAATGACAGCTACAGGATCTTGGATGCAGCAGGCGCCCTGCTAAAGACTGGTGCGACGGGCACAAACGTAGCAGATGTGCAGTTATTTCTGCGCGCGGCGCAATAGGCCCTACCTGCGATCAACTTTCTCTTTCAGGCCGCGCGGCGCAGCGCCGTGCCATCAGGTGCAAAGATGTGAACTTTCTCGGATCGCACGCGCAATCCCAATCGGTCACCCGATTTTGCCGGAATATTGCCGTGCTTGCGCACCATCAAAGGGCCGACGCCGTCGACTTTGACATAGATATTCGTGTCGGAACCCAAATGCTCAACCACGTCAGCCACCGCATTCAAGTCGCCAGCCCCGGGATCGACCACATCCAGATGCTCCGGGCGAATTCCCATTTCGACGGCCTGTTGCGTGTCGGGAAGGTGTGGCAATGCGATGGTTTTACCGTTGGCGATGGTAACCCCCGCTTCGGTCCCCGACACAGGCACCACATTCATCGTTGGTGAACCTATGAACTGGGCCACGAATTTATTGGCAGGACGTTCATAAAGATCAAGCGGACCACCAACTTGCTGAATATCGCCGCCGTTCAAAACGACAATCCGATCCGCGAGGGTCAACGCCTCAACCTGATCGTGGGTGACATAGATCATCGTGGCACCAAGCTTCTGGTGCAAACGCGCGATTTCAAGCCGCATTTCAACACGCAAGGCCGCGTCAAGGTTCGACAGGGGTTCGTCAAAAAGAAAGGCGCGCGGATCGCGGATGATAGCGCGCCCCATGGCGACGCGCTGTCGCTGCCCCCCGGACAGGGCCTTCGGCAATCGGTCCGTCAAGGCGCTGAGCCCAAGGGTCGCCGCGGCCTGCGCCACCTTGTTCTTGCGTTCCTCGGTGGGATCTTTGCGGATCTCCATCGAGAAGCCCATATTCCGCGCGACATCCATATGGGGGTAAAGCGCATAGGACTGGAACACCATGGCGATGTCGCGGTCACGCGGTCGCAGATCATTCATCCGCGCGCCATCAATCAGAAAATCACCTGCCGTAATGGGCTCCAACCCTGCAATCATTCGCAGCAATGTGGATTTGCCGCAACCTGACGGGCCCACCAGAACAATGAATTCTCCGTCAGTGATATCAAGGTTGATATCGCGAAGAACTTCGACAGCCCCATAGCGTTTCACGACGTCGCGCAATTCGATGCGTGCCATGATTGTACTCCTATCCCTTGACCGCGCCGGACGTGAGGCCCTGCACGAGGTAACGTTGAATGAAGATGAAAAACAGGCAGCTTGGGATCAGCGCCAGCACGCCCGCCGCCATCATTTGCCCCCAATCGACCGAAAACTTTGAAACAAAGGTCAATAGCCCGACGGGAAAGGTCATTGCGTCGTTCTTGGAAATCAGCATGAGCGCGAATAGCAACTCAGACCAAGCCGCCGTAAAGACAAAGCCGAGCGTCGCACCGAGCCCGGGAAGCGTCAGCGGGAAGACCACTTTGCGAAGCGCCTGAAAGCGCGAGCAGCCATCCATCATCGCCGCCTCCTCCAGGTCTTTCGGGATGCCGTCAAAGAAGGATTGCATCAGGAATGTCGCAAAGGGGATGTTGAAGGCCGTATAAACGATGATCAGACTGGTCAGTGAGTTCAGCAGCCCAAGCTGGCCGACGATGCGATAGATGGGCGCAATGATCATCAAAAGAGGGAACATCTGGGTAATCAGCATCAGCGCGATGATGATCCGCTTGCCCATGAAATCAAACCGCGAGAATGCATAGCCCGCCGCCGCGGCAATCAGCGTTGTAATGGCCGCAGTGGCCAGCGACACTGTCAGTGAATTTCCAAAATACGCAAGAAAATCAGTCTGAAAGACCACGGTTCTGAAATTGTCAAAGGACACTGCACTTGGGAACAGCCGGGTTCCTTCGGAATAAATCAGGGCATCAGGGGTGATTGCAATCTTCAGCAACCAGTAAAGCGGGAACAGCGCAAAAGCCAGGTAGAACGCAAGAGCGGCGTATTTCCCGATCGTCAGGGCCGGATGGCGGCGTGCAGCTACGGACAAGTGCGGCTCCTCAAATCTTGACCAGCTTCTTGCGAAGCCACAGTAAAATCACCGCGTAGATCAAAAGGATCACCAACAAAGCGACCGCAATGGTTGATGCATAACCAAAGTCCAGTTTCCTGAAGGCGGTGGTGAAAATATAGGTGGACAGGATCTGGGTCGAGTTTGCCGGCCCGCCGCCAGTCATGACAAAAATCAGGTCAGCGAAATTGGCGATCCAGATGGTACGCAACATCACGGTGATCGCAATCATCGGGGCGAGAAACGGCAGGGTGATCTTGGTGAAGGTTTGCCATGGCGTGGCGCCGTCAATCTCTGCCGCCTCATATAACTCGGATGGAATGGACTGCAGCGCGGCAAGCAGTGTGATCGCAAAAAACGGAACGCCGAACCAGATATTGGCCGTGATCGGCCCCCACATTGCCAGATCGGGATCACCCAGGATGTTGTAGGGTTCGGACAGGATACCAAGGGCTGCCAACCAATGCGGCAACGGCCCGATAACCGGATTAAAAAGCCAGGCCCAGGTGAGTGCGGACAAAAATGTTGGCACGGCCCATGGCAGGAAAACCAGCGCCTGAAACAGTTTTTTACCGTAGAAATTCGTGTTCAGCAACATGGCCAGACCAAGGCCCAGAAAGAACTGGAATGTGATGGACCAGAAGGTCCAGAAGAATGTGTTCTCCAGCGCAATCCAGAATTTTCTGTCACCCCAAAGCTTTCCATAATTCTCAAAGCCAACCCAACCGTTCTTGAACGGGTTCAAAAGCTCGATTGACTGGAATGAATAGGAGATACCGATGATCAGCGGCACCATCATCACAGCGCCAATCAGGATGATGGCGGGCGACAGGTAGTAGAATGGCTCTACCAAATATTGCAGGTAGAGCGAGCGTCGCGCCCGGGTGTCCCCGGGCATGACGTTTTTATTGGTCTTCGCCGTCACTGGCTGGCTTTCCACTTGGCGTATTCGTCCGTCAAAAGTGTGGCCCATTCGTCGGCCACATCCTGTGCGGACCGCTGACCCAGCAAGGCCTCCTGACTGCTTTCCAGCAGGACAGTACTGGCGAAATATCCCCACTGCTCAAGATAGGTCGGCATGGTTGTCGGTTCGTATTGTTCCCCGTTCAACTCATCGAACCAGCCCTTGAACTGCTCGGTTTGAAAATGCGGATCCTGATCAGCGCCGACATGGATGGGAATAACGCCAACCCGCTTGGCCCATGTCGAGTTTGCTTCGGGCGATGAAAGGGCAGCGACAAGATCAAAGCTCTCCTCTTCATGCTCGGTCGCGCTGAAGATCGACCATCCCGCGAATCCGATTGTCGGAAAAGCCTTGCCCGACGGGCCAACCGGCATCGGGATCACAGCGAAATCTTCCGCTGGCATCCGCTCCGCAATCGCGATCAGGGCATCCGGGTCCTGATCAAGAAATGCGCAGGTGCCTGAATAGAAGCCCGCAACAATTTCGTTGAACCCCCAGTTGACGCTGTCTTTTGGTGCATAACCGTTTTGATACATGTCGATCATGAACTGGATGCCTTCGACGGAACCCGGTTCGTTGATCCGGCTCACCCCGTCTTCGGTAAAGAATTCATTGGTGCCATTCATCGTGGCGCCAAACATGATCCAACCGTTTGTCCCACCCGGACCGCCACGCAGGCAGTAGCCGTATTTGCCATCAAGCTCTGACACAGCGGCGGATGCCGCCATGAACTCCTCCATGGTGGCCGGGGGGCTTTCGACGCCCGCTTCGGCCAGAAGTTTCTTGTTGTAGAACATCGCCCGCAGATAGAAGCCGTAGGGGATCATATATAGATCGCCCGCTTGGCTTCCCATGGCGACAGTTTTTTCGGTCAGCGTCGCGCCATGTTCCCAGCCTGCAACATGATCTTTCAAGCTGACAAGCTGGTCCGAGCCCGCATAAAGCGCCTGCCACGTGTCCGGCATTTCTACGACATCGGGAATGTCACCACCGGCCACCATTGTCGCCAGCTTTTCGAATGCGCTTCCCCATGGCAGTGAGACGATTTCGACGGTGACGCCTTCATTGGCAGCCTCAAATTCATCCACGATGGCTTGCAGGACTTCGGTCCGTTCGGGGCTGGTAATCACCTCCACCAGTTTCAGGTTCGTTTCGGCAAAGGCAGCGGATCCCATCAAGATCGCCGCCGTGGATATCCCTGTCAGAATATGTTTCATCATTTTCCTTCCTTGGTTATCGTTTGTCTTTCGTGGCCCAGATATCAGGTCACGCTCTTGGTAAGGGCGGCTTCAAAATCCGCCCAAAGGTCTTCGGCATCCTCCAGCCCAAAGCTGAGACGCACGAGTTGCGGCGAGACGCCGAATTTCTGTAGAGAGTTCTGCTCGCCAGCCTGCGCCAACGCGACGCCAGCGGGCAGAATAAGGCTTTCAAAGCCGCCCCAGCTCACACCTAATCGGAAATGCTTCAACGCGTCCGAAAGGCGCGGAATGTCCACGCTGTCATCAAATTCGACGGACATCAGCCCGGATCGGCCAGTTAGCCCCGGCACCTCATTGGCGCCCGGCGAATTGATCCGCCGGACCTGCGGCAATGTCGCCAACCGGTCCACAAATAGATTGGCCGTGGCCTCATGTTGGCGCATCCGAATTGACAAGGTGCGTAACCCGCGCGTCAACAAAAACGCTTCGAAAGGCGCCAGCTTCGCACCAAGAAGCGGCAGGGTCAGATCACGGATGCGTGCGATGTTGGCATGGGAGGACACCACCACCCCCGCAACCGTGTCCGAATGCCCCGAGATATATTTCGAGGCCGAATGAAGAACGATGTCGATTCCCGACGTGATCGGGCGTTGAAAAACCGGGCTGGCCCAGGAGTTATCAATCATCGTCAGCGTTCCGTGACGTTGGGCGTGTTCGGCCACGCGACGCAGGTTCAACGGCTGGAAGACGACCGAACTGGGGCTTTCGAGATAGGCGACTTTTGCCCCCTCCAGCAAATCCGGGTCGTCCTCGAAACGTGACGGTGGGTAATATGCGGTTTCAATCCCAAATGGGCGCAGCATCCGTTCCATAAGGCGGAACGTGTCCGGGTAGACGTGCTCAACGCAGGCGACCTTGTCGCCGGGCTGCACAAAGGCCAGCAATGTCGATGAGATTGCGGCCATGCCCGATGCAAAACCAACCGCAGCTTCGCCAACCTCGGCCTTTGCCATCAAACCCTCAAAGGCGGCGACGGTGGGATTCTGGACCCGTGTATAGATCGCCGTGTCTGTACGCCCTGCCATCCGGTCTTCGAAATCCCGATAGCTATCAAAGGTGAACAGCGAAGACTGCACAATCGGCGGCGTGACAGGGCCGCCGTCATCGCCCAATACAGCCGCCAGAAGTGTCGCAATGTCGCCAGGTTCAGACATCTTGCCTCTCCATGACCTGATGTATTTCCGCCTCCACAATGTTCATGATTTCTTCGGTAATCCGAACGGCCTCTGATGCGTTGCCAGCAATCGTCGCTTCGGCGAGCGGCATGTGCAGCGGGATCGACGCCTGCCCCAGATGTGGTTGCCCAAATGGCGTTTCATAAACCTGTTTGAACGCCTGCTGGATTTGCTGGATGAGTTGTCCGAATAGCGGATTGCCGCTCGCCGCATGAATGGCTGCGTGAAAGCGATAATCGGCGGGCCGCCAGTCTTCATTGGCTTCCAGCGACGCCATCAGTTCGACCGCCCTCACCATGATCAGCCTGCGATGCTGATCCGATCCGTTTCTCGCCGCAAGGCGCACGGACTCGATTTCCAATGGGCGACGCACGGCATGGGTCCGCAAAAGGCTTTCCGCCTCAAGTTTCAAGGTGACAGGCAGGTGTATCGCGTTTGAAAACACTTCGGCGGCCAGTCGCGTGCCGGCCTTTTTGTTACGCACAACAATCCCCATGTTCTGCCATGCCGTCAGCGCCTCGCGCACTTTTGCACGACCAATTCCCAGGCGTTGCGCGATTTCAACCTCTGGCGGCAAACGGTCGCCAACCTTCAATCCCTTTTGCTCGATCATCTGGGAAAGCGTTTCCAGCACGTCACGACTATTGCTGCCAGCAGGCAGACGCTCCAGCGCTTCGGCCGGGCTGATCTGATCGTCGTTTTGTATTTCGCTTACCACCGCAGAATGCCCCGAATCCAATCTACGGCTACGTTGCATTTAATGTCGGACAAAATCAACAATATTGTAGGACATTAAATTTCGAACGGCTTTTAAGCGGAGCAAACGAGAACTCCTGACCACCCGTTAGCGGCGCAAATCGCCTGAAAATATAGCTATTTCACCAAAAAGTCAGTCGCCAATTGGCTTCGGTCCGGTATCGCCACTCAAAGGCGTGAGAGAGGTCCTTATGCGACGCAAATATTCTTGCACCCGCTTGGGGCGTTTGCGCGCGGTGCCAGCGGCAAGAACGTCAATGATGGCAATAAAGACCAGACGCGACGCTGTGGGTTTGTAGATATCCTGGTCTTCGGGCACATCAATTTCGATCGATACTTCCGTTGCCTCGGAAAGTGGCGAACCTGATTTGGTCAGGCTGATCGTCTGCGCCCCGTATTGCCGGGCAATGGCAACACTATCCAATAGTTCGGCCGGCTGGCCGCTTGCGGAGATAGCGAAAATTACATCGCCGGCTTCGAAGGTTGAGGCAACCATCCGCTGCAAGTACCCATCTGCATGGGCATCCGCGGGAATGCCAAGTCGAAAGAACCGAAATGCCCCCTCTCGGGCCACATTTGCCGAACCACCGCCAACACCGATGAAGGTGATCCGCTTGGACTTGGCCAATACATCAATCGCCCGCTCGATGGCGCCACTGTCCAACTGTGTTCTTGCCAGATTTAGGGAATCGACCAGCGCCCCGAAAACCTGCCCGACAAGCTGATGCGTTTCCGACGCGTCGCTCGCTGGATCACCCATGTATTGCAGGCTGACCGCAACATTTTGCGCCAGACGAATCTTGAAGTCCTGAAACCCCTCACAACCAAGTGTCACGCAGAATCGGTTGACGGTTGCGACGGAAACGTCAGCCCCTTCCGCAATCTCGGCCTGTCGCAGAAACGCGATGTTTTTCAGGTTGGACAGCACGAAATCCGCAACGCGCTGCTCGCGCTTTGGGAAAGCACCATTCATTTTGCGCAACTGGGAAATAATATCAATAACGGCTGCCATACCGGAGGCTTACACGGGTTTGTAGGCGATGACATCCATTTCAACCTTTGCATCGACCATCAGGGCCGACTGCACGGTCGAGCGCGCGGGCGGATGTGCGGTAAAGTACTTGGCAAAGACCCCATTAAATGACGTGAAATCGCGCGGATCATCCAGCCAACAGTTAACCTTGATCACATGCTCAAGCCCGCAATCGGCAAGCGCCAGCACCTCGATGATGTTCTGCATGACCTGTTCAGTCTGCGCGACAATCCCGCCCGAGATGATCTCGCCCTCGCGGGCGGGAACCTGCCCCGAGACATATACAAAATCACCCGCGCGCACGGCTTTGGCAAAAGGCCGCGGCGTTCCGCCAGCGGCCGGATCGGCGGCATCGAAACGGTCGATTCCCGTTGGTAAGATTGTCAATTTGATCACTCCCTGCATGAAACTTTCTTTCATTTTTAAGTGTGTTACATCGGATACTCAAATAATTATTGACGAAAAGCCCTCAAAATGTAAGCAAATTACAAAATGTGACGCCATCAATGGCGTGGTTTGGTGATATGGGAGGACACACCATGACTATTAGGATCTGGTCGAAATCGGCCGTGGCGGGACTGGCGCTGTTGGCGCTGGGGGGAACGGCCTGGGCCGACGGGATGATGCGCTATGCCACTGTGGGCGAGCCGCCGAGCTTGGATCAGCATGTGGTGACCTCCGATCTGGCCACCACAATTGCGCATCACATGTTCGAAGGGCTTTATACATTCAATGCTGCGAATGCGCCCGTAGGGTTGTTGGCATCGGGCGAGACGATCTCAGATGACGGCAAGACAATCACAATTTCCCTGCGCGAAGGTGTCACGTTCCATAATGGGCAGGGTATGACATCAGCGGATGTCGTCGCGTCGCTCAATCGATGGGGCGAGCACGGCTCACGCGGCGGCCTGCTGTTCGACAATGTGGCCAATGTCGAGGCGACCGGCGATTACGAAGTCACCATTACGCTGAACGAACCTTTCGGTCCTTGGAAAAACCTGATGGCCTTTATCAATGGCGGTCCGGCGATCTACCCGGCCTCCGTCATGGAAGCGGCAGGTAAAGAACCAATTGCACCAGAAAACTACATTGGAACAGGACCTTACAAGTTCAACGAGTGGCAGCCGAACCGTCATGTCGAACTGGTGCGCTTCGATGATTATGCCTCACCTGATGGTGCAGCCGATGGCTATGCCGGCGCGCGTCAGGCCGAATTTGATACCTTGCGCTTCGTACCTGTGCCCGATGTCGGCACGCGGGTCTCGGGCCTGAAGGCCGGTGACTACGACTATGCCGAAAGCATCCCGGGTGATCTGTTCGCTGATCTTGATGCCGATCCAAATGTCACGACGATCCTAAATGGTGGTCCGATCTTTGGTCTGGTCTTCATGAATTCGAAGGATGGCCCCTTGCAGGAAAACTTTGCCCTGCGCCGCGCCATCCAGACCGCTATCGACAAAACCCCTGCCCTGCAGGTCGCCATCGGTCCTGAAGGTCTGTGGCGTGCCAACGGGTCATTTTTGCCCGACGGCAATGTCTGGTACACCGATAGCGGTGCCGAAAACTTCTCGATGGGAAACGCCGAGAAGGCGCGGTCAATGGCCGAAGAAGCCGGGTATGATGGTGATCCGATCAAATTCATGGTCTCGACTAACTACCCATTCCACTATGACACTGCGATCGTCTACACCAAGCAGTTGGCACAGGCCGGGTTCAACATCGACCTGCAGGTCTATGACTGGGCAACATTGATCGAGAAGCGCGCGCAGCCGGATCAGTGGGATATGTTCTTTACCCATCACGGCTTTGTACCTGATCCGATCCTGATCTCTGTCATGAACGACAATTACCCCGGATGGTGGACCACAGAGGAAAAAGCTGGTTTGAAGGCCAAGTTCACCGCCAGTTCAGACCCGGCCGAGCGGCAGGCGATCTGGTCCGAAATCCAGGCACTGATCTATGAGCAGGTGCCAACGATGAAGACAGGCGACGTCTATACCTACAACATCGCATCTCCTGATCTGAATGGTCTGGGCGAGGCCACGCTGATCTGGCCACATTTCTGGAACGTGTCGAAGTAACCGCTCCTCCCCCGGCCCCAACCGCCGTCTTGGTGGTGGGGCCGATTTCCCCGATTTGAGGCGCAACGATGCTGCTTTATACAATCAAGCGTTTGCTGGCGCTGATACCCACGTTGTTGGCCGCATCGGTCCTCGTCTTCCTGTTCATCCATCTGATCCCCGGTGATCCGGCGGCGATACTGCTGGGCGACACGGCGACACCAGAGGATGTCGCGGCACTTACCCGCGAGATGGGATTGGATGAACCGATCTGGAAACAATACGCCTTGTGGCTTGGCAACGTCTTGCAGGGGGATCTGGGCACCTCGGTCTTCTTTCGCGAACCTGTTTTGTCAGTGATTGGCGATGGTGCAGAAACCTCGATCTTGCTGGCGACGATGACAATGTTCTGGATCGTGCTGTTTGGCATCCCTATCGGTATCCTGTCGGCAACGAAGCATGGCACATGGGTTGATCAGATGACCTCTGGCGGGGCGATGCTGTTTGCCTCGGTCCCGACCTTCTGGCTGGGGCTATACCTGATCCTGATTTTCTCGGTTGGATTGGGCTGGTTCCCAAGTTCCGGCTTTCCATCAATCAGCGACGATGGCGGTCTTACCAATCTGCGTTATCTCATCCTGCCCAGCCTGACGCTGGCAGCTCCGAATGCTGCATTGATCATTCGGCTGGTGCGCGCATCAATGCTGGATGTCTCGCGCGAAGATCACGTGCGGACGGCCCGCGCGAAAGGGCTGCACCCGGCAAAGGTTGCCATCAAACACGTGTTCCGTAACGCCCTGATCGCCGTCGCCGCCGCATTCGGGTTCACCTTCGCGGCATTGGTGTCCGAAGCGGTCGTAACGGAAACCGTCTTTTCGCTTCCTGGCATCGGCCGGCTGGTGGTGCAATCCATCCTGCGACGCGATTACCCCGTCATCCAAGGCGTCATTCTGGTGATTGTCGTTCTCTACATGATCATCAACCTCCTGGTCGATCTGGCCTACGCACGGCTTGATCCGCGGGTGTCGCTGAAATGAATATGCTCCGCACCTTCCTTGCCATGTTCCGGGGCCGAAAACTGGCCACGATCGGTTTGATCTGGCTTTGCATTGTCGGCCTCGCCGCAATCGCCGCACCACTGATCGCGCCCTTCGATCCGCTTGAGATCGACCCGGTTGAACGACTGTCCGAACCTGGGCTTCCCTATCTGTTTGGCACCGATCACTTCGGACGCGACTCTTTCTCGCGGGCCATTTACGGCGCGCGCATGGCCGTCATCATCGGTCTGGGAAGCGTTATCGTCGCATTGGTCACGGGTGGGTTGGTCGGCATGCTATCGGCCTATTTCACCCGCCTCGGCCATGTCCTGATGCGCGGGATTGACGTGTTGATGGCCTTCCCAGCGCTGCTGCTCGCCCTCGTTCTGATGACGCTGCTGGAACGCTCGGTCACCAACACAATCATCGTGATTGGCATTGTCTATGCCACCACCACCGCCCGCATACTGTTTGGCATGACGCTGAAGCTGAAAGGCGAAACCTTTGTTGATGCAGCGATTTGTTCAGGTGCGGGACATGGGTCAATCCTGTTCAGGCATATCCTGCCGAACCTTATTTCGCCGCTTCTGGTGCAGGCCAGCTTCATCTTTGCCTTTGCACAACTGCAAGCGGCAGCCCTTGATTTCCTTGGTCTTGGCCTGCCGCCAGAAGTGCCGAGCTGGGGCAACATGCTCAGCGAGGAACGCATCTATGTGACTCGCGCGCCATGGCTTCTGATCTTCCCCGGCGCGCTCATCATCCTGTCCGTCTTTTCAATGAACCTTGTGGGCGACGCGATGCGCGACAGCATCGACCCCCGGTTCAAAGACGATATTGCGGGGGTCTAGATCATGGCATTGCTGGAAGTGAAGGACCTGGAAATCGCGGTTGCCGCCGGTGGTGCATTGCTGCCTGTCGTGCGCGGCGTGTCGTTTTCGGTCGATGAAAACGAAACGCTCGGCATCGTCGGCGAAAGCGGCTGCGGCAAAAGCCTGACATCACTGGCAATCATGGGGCTATTGGAAGGGTCGCAGTTGCGGTTGACCGGCGGATCAATCAGCTTCGATGGGCGTGAACTCAACTCCCTGTCACCAAACGAGCGGCGTGCGATCATGGGCGACCAGATGGCGATGATTTTTCAAGAGCCGATGACATCGCTCAACCCTGTTTATCGGATCGGCGATCAGATTGTCGAAACCATACGCCAGCACCGGGATATGTCCAAACGTCAGGCCAGCGATCGGGCGGTCGAGCTTTTGGACCTTGTCCGTATTCCCGAACCGGCTCGCCGCATTGATAGCTTTCCCCATCAAATGTCGGGTGGGCAACGGCAGCGTGTGATGATCGCCATGGCGCTCGCTTGTGATCCAAAGCTGTTGATCGCGGATGAACCGACAACAGCGCTTGATGTGACCGTGCAGAAAGAGGTGCTGGACCTCATGGCAGACCTGCAAACCCGCATGGGCACAGCCATCGTGCTGATCAGTCACGATCTGGGCGTGATCGCGGAAACCTGTGACAAGGTCGCGGTGATGTATCGGGGCAAGATTGTTGAAGCCGCGTCAGCCGCGGCGCTGTTCGCCAACATTAGCCACCCTTACACACGTGGGCTTTTGAATTCGATCCCCGTGGTTGACCATGATGTCGAATGGCTCGAAGCAATTCCCGGGCGTGTGCCCACGATCGACGAAACCCTGCCGGGCTGTGCCTTTCACCCGCGCTGTTCAATGGCCGAAATCAGGTGTAGCGCCGAGGATCCCGCACCTCATGATGTCGCCACAGGCCACACAGTCCGATGCCATTTCGCCGGAAAGGGAACGGTATGACAAACACCCCCCTTCTTCAGGTCAGGGAGCTACACACCCATTTTCGGACCGGCGGCGGGATCTTCGCGGAAAAGACATGGCTGCGGGCGGTCAACGGCATCTCTTTTGACATTCATGCAGGCGAGGTGCTTAGCCTCGTCGGCGAAAGCGGCTGCGGCAAGTCCACCGTTGGCCGCACCCTGACCCAGCTTGAACCATCAACCAGCGGCGCGGCGCTGTTCAACGGACAGGACATATTGCCAATGACTGCCTCCGCGTTTCGCCCCCTTCGGCGCGATATCCAGATGATTTTTCAGGATCCCTTTGCATCGCTTAACCCGCGTCTGACGATTGAACAAACCTTGACCGAACCCCTGTTCATTCACGGGCTGGCAGCTTCGAAAACCGAAGCCCGCGCCCTTATTGCTGATACATTGGAACTGGTCGGCATGGCCCCCAAGGTCATGGAACGCTACCCGCATGAATTCTCCGGGGGGCAGCGTCAGCGCATCGGCATTGCCCGCGTAATGATCCTGAAACCCAAACTGGTGATCGCCGACGAAGCCGTCTCGGCACTAGACGTATCCATACAGGCGCAAGTCCTGAACCTGATCAAGGAGTTGCAGCGCGACAGCGGAATGTCGATGCTTTTTATCAGCCATGATTTGGGCGTCGTGCGCCATATCAGCGACCGGGTGGCTGTGATGTATCAGGGGCAGATCGTCGAAACGGGCGACAAGCGGCAAATCTTCGAAGCACCACAGCATGAGTACACAAAAAGACTGCTGTCCGCGATCCCACGCATCACCGAAAGGGTCGCCTGATGGAACCTGTCAAACGGGTCTTCCTTGGATCCATCGCCACCGAAACAAACACATTTTCGCCGCTCAGAACCGATCTGCAGGATTTCAAAGACAGTTTCTATGCCGCACCCGGCCAGCACCCTGAAACACCGACCCTTTGCAGCGCGATATATCCCATCGCCCGCGCCCGGGCCGCCGCATATGGCTGGCAACTTGTCGAAGGCACCGCCACCTGGGCAGAGCCGGGTGGCATCGTCAATCAGGACACATGGGTACATCTGCGTGATCAGCTTCTCTCGGAATTGCGCGCGGCCATGCCTGTGGATATCGTCTTGCTCGGTTTGCACGGCGCCATGGTGGCACAAGATTGCATTGACTGCGAAGGTGAGCTTCTGGCCGCTGTACGTACTGTTGTTGGCCCCAACGTCATTGTCGGGGCGACCTTCGACCCCCATAGTCACCTGTCGGCAAAACGGGTCGAGAACATTGACCTGATCACGGTATTCAAGGAGTTCCCCCACACCGATTTCGTGGAGGTGGCCGAAGCCCTGATCGACCTCGCACATCGGACGGCAACCGGACAGATTGCACCCGAAATCTCTACCTTCGATTGCCGCATGATCGAGGTCCTGCCCACCAGCCGCAATCCAATGCGCGGGTTTATTGACCGGATCAAAGCGCAGGAAGGTAAAAACGACATCCTGTCAATCTCGGTGATCCACGGCTTCATGGCTGGCGATGTACCCGACCTCGGCACGCGGATTATTGTTGTCACTGACAATGCACGGCGCCAAGGCGACAATCTGGCCAGGCGGCTCGGGATGGAGTTGTTTGGCCTGCGCGGCACAACGCGGCCCGAATTCCTCAACCCGCAAGAGGCAATTGATCGGGCAGCGTCCACCGCGCGCCAGCCGGTTGTTATCGCCGATATCTGGGATAATCCCGGCGGCGGCGTACCTGGTGACAGCACAATCATCCTGCGCGACCTTATGGCGCGCAATGCCCGGAATACGGCCCTTGCCTCGATCTGGGACCCGATTGCAGTGCGCACCTGTATCTCGGCGGGCGTGGGTGCGGAACTTCGCCTGCGCTTCGGGGCAAAAATGTCGGCAAACGGGGGCGAACCGATTGATGCCGATGTGACTGTCCGAAACGTGGTGCGCAACGCGTCACAGAGTTTCGGCACAAGCGTCGTTCCACTGGGCGACAGCGTCTGGATCGACGTTGGCGGAATCGACGTCATCCTGAACACAGTGCGGAGCCAGGTATTCAATCCCGACATTTTCGCCAACCTTGGTATCGATCCGACCACGAAAACGCTGCTGGTGGTCAAATCAACCAATCACTTCCATGACGCTTTCTCACGTATTTCGGATGAAATCCTCTATGCTGCAGTTGACGGCCCCTACCCCAACGACCCCGCAACGAATGACTACAAACACCTGACCCGCGCCATCTGGCCCAGAGTGGAAAACCCCCATGACGCAAGCACTGAATGACATCGAAACACCTGCCTTCATCATCAATGAGGCGCAAACTCTGGAAAACATCTCGAAATTCCAGGCCTATTGCGATGCCCGCGGGTTAAGGCTGCGACCACATATCAAGACCCATAAAACCATCCGGTTTGCCAAGGCGCAGGTGGACGCCGGCGCCGCTGGAATCAACTGTCAGAAAATTGGTGAGGCCGAAGTGATGGCCGATGGCGGCATCGACGATATCCTGATCACGTTCAACATTCTTGGCACATCGAAATTGCGGCGACTACGGGCACTTGCCGACCGGGTCACTCTGCGCGTCGTCGCGGACAACGCGGTTGTTGCCGCAGGCCTGTCCAGTGCTTTTGCCGATGCGCCCAACCCGCTGAAGGTTCTTGTGGAATGCGATACAGGGGCCCTGCGATGCGGTGTTCAAAGCCCGGACGAGGCCGTCGCGCTGGCAAAAATCATCAACCAGAGCCCCGGGTTGGTCTTTGATGGTCTGCTGACCTACCCGGCTGTCGGCGGGCAAGCCGACGTGGTTGATTTTATGGCCCGCGCCAAGGGAAAACTCACCGATCAAGGGATCGCCTGTCCGACCATTTCTTCCGGCGGATCCCCCGATATGTGGCAAGCGGAAACCCATGGGATCATCACCGAATACCGGATTGGCACCTATATCTATAATGACCGGTCGCTCGTCATGCGAAGGACCTGCACCTGGGATGAATGTGCGGGGCATGTGCTGGCAACCATCGTCAGCAGACCGACCCAGAACCGGGCCGTGATCGACGCCGGTTCCAAGGCACTGACCTCGGACTTGCTCGGGTTAGAGCGCCATGGCCATGTGGTCGGTCACCCGGACGCCCAAATCATTGGGCTGAGCGAGGAACATGGGGTCATGAATGTCAGCGAAAACAGGAACCTTGATGTCGGTGACCGCATCCGCATTATTCCCAATCACGTTTGCGTCGTCGCCAATATGTTTGACGACGCCTGGCTTGAGACACCAACCGGCGACTACACAAAACTGAAAATCGACGCCCGCGGCTGCGTGACCTAGGGTCAGGACCCATCAATTTGGTATCGTTGGCGAGGGGGTCAAGGGTTTCCGCCACAGTCAGTCCCGTCCCCTGCTATGGATCACATATCCTGCGCAGCTCCCTCTCTAAAAGGCGGTCCCGAAAGGCCCTCGAGGGCGCAGTTTCGACATAATAAGGTAAGGTTCTGGCAATTACAGCTTTGTTTCGCCCAAAATACTGGCTAGAATCGTAAATACCAACAATAGCAGCAGACACCAGGAATTGGACGTGACCGTGCATCAAGCGCTTATCAAGACAAGCATCAACAAGTTGAAGTTTCCCTTTGTGAGGAACAGCCTTGTCGCGCTGTCAGCCGTCATCGCATTGGCCGGGCCTGGTCTGGCGCAATCAGCAGACACCGTGACATTCAGGTTCGTTGATGACGAGGGTATCACGGGCGAATTGGTTGAGGTGAACGACGAAGTCGCAAGGCTTAAGACGACAGTTGGCGTGATCACCATTCCACTCGAAGGTGCATCCTGCATCGGGCTTGCCTGTCCGGATTCGATACGTTTCGTTCCAACGCTGCCGCCTGTCGTCCTAACCGCGCTTGATGGCTCGACGAGCTTGGCTGGTAACTTGCTGGAAGTCACTGACAGCCAATACATCATCGCAACCGACTTCGGCGAATTCACGATTGATATCAACAAGGTAAATTGCGCCGGTGAAGGTTGCCCCAGTGTTGCCAATCCCAAGGAAATTGGCGGCGAAGTTGTGCTGACAAGCGGATCGACAACGATTGAGGGGCGACTGATCGGGCTGGAAGAATCCGCCTATGTCGTCGAAGTCGAAGCGATGGGAACGATCAGAGTGAACTCTGACTTGTTCACTTGCACTGGTGTGGGTTGCCCGTAGGCGCATTCTCACCAAGTGAATGGATGCGTACCCTCGATCGGTGCCATGTTATTCGACCCTGCCCCTAAGCTTCTTTGTCGGGTTTCGAATCCGGCGACGCAATATTTGGAAATTTAGATACTGATCTCACTCCGGCATGTCCGGAATGCGGAAGATCTGGCCGGGGTAGATCAGATCGGGATTCTTGATCAGATCGCGATTGGCCTCGAACACCTCAACAAAAAAGATGCCGTCACCCAGGTTTTCCTCTGCAATCGCCCACAGGGTCGAACCTGGCTGCACGGTGCGGACAGCCACATCAAAACCGTCGCGCGATGTTTCCTCGGCCAGAACGGCGGCGACATCCTCGGCCTCTTCCCGCCGGAACGGGGTTTCGATCCGCGACACCACATCGCCCGCTGCGTCCACCTCATCAATCCGCAGCGTATAAAGACCCGTATCGATATCTGGCAAGTCAATGCGCCAGTCACCGCCAGCCTCAACAGGGGATGCCGAGATGGGCTGGTTATCGATATATACCTGCACTGCCCCGTCACCGATTGCGCGGCCAGACAGTTGAACCTCACCCTCAGGATCGTAGGTAATTGCCTCAAGTGCGACATTGGGGCTCGCGACCTGAGCCGTGGGGCTTGGGGTCGATTGGACAACCTTGATGCCGTCCGCGTCAGCCTGAAGGACGGTTGGCGATTGCGGTACCACATCCGCAACAACCAGATCTGGTAACGCGGGTGTGGCGCTGCCATCATCCGCGGCTACATCCAATTGCGGCGTCGCTTCGGTTGTCGGGCCGTCTGGTGCAGCAGGCGGTGCAGGTTGCTCCAGGGCCAGTTGCGGACCCGTTATCGGGGCTACGATAAAGCTGGATTCCGATGCAACAGCATCCCCGTCCGGGTCTGCCAGCAGGCTCAATGTACGCGGCTGATCGGACGGGTCGGCCACCGGAAGTGCAACAAAACTGCCCGAACCATCCGCCGTGACCCGTTCCAGCACCTCCCCTGAAAGCAGGATATCAACGACTTGCCCCGGCTGGGCACGACCCGCCACCACCATGCTTCCGTCTGGCTCAACCCGGAAGGTATCGAAAACCGGCGGCGGCGACACTTGAACTTCCGGTTCGGGCTCCGGTTCAGCAATCGCATCTTCTGGCGCAACAGCCGCGATGGTTTCCGCGGGCAGCTCCGGCATTGGGTCAGCGGCTGGTGTCTGCCACTGCAGGAATGCCAACAGTCCGAGGGCTGCCACAACAATAACACCCAGGACAACGCGCCCCGCGTTTGATGTCATCTGTTCCGTCAACTGCGCTCCCCTCAAATCACCGATATACGGTCGTTGTCCCACCGATATGGTTGAGCCACCATAGCAACCCCGCTATGACCGGTCAAAGCACGTCATTTCAGGAAATCCTTTGCCATGGTCGAAACACCTCACTCTGTCTGTGTCTATTGCGGATCCCGCGACGGGAACAACCCAGCCTACGCCGCAGCCGCCACAAGGACAGGGCAGATGCTGGCCGCCAATGACTGGAGATTGGTTTACGGGGCCGGTGATGTTGGCCTGATGGGGCGGGTTGCAAATGCCGTGCAAGAGGCAGGCGGCAGAACCTTTGGGGTCATACCGACCCATCTGCTGGATTGGGAAGTGGGCAAGCGCGACCTGGACAGTTTCGTGATCACCGAAACCATGCATGAACGCAAAAAGGTGATGTTCATGAATGCCGATGCGGTTGTGGTCCTGCCCGGCGGTGCCGGATCACTGGATGAGTTTTTCGAGGCCCTGACATGGCGGCAGCTGGGCCTGCACGCCAAACCGATCTATCTGATGAATGTCGACGGGTTCTGGGACCCGTTGACCGGATTGCTGGACCATATCGTGCAGTCCGGGTTCGCCGGTGATGATATCCTGACCTACATGACGACCGTCGCCGATGTGACGGCACTTCAATCGGCATTACGGGATGCGTTCAGCGCCTGATAGCGGGTCAGCCCGATATTTGAGCCGCAAGCGATGATACCCACATGGCGACCAGCCAGATCGTCTTTCAACGGGCCAAGAATGGCGGCAAGAGATGCAGCACAGGCGGGTTCCGCCGTGATCCGCAGGTTGGATTGATAAAGTGCCATGGCATCCAGCATCGCATCATCGGAAACCCGCACGATCCGATCCACATAAGTTTGCGCCACGCCGAACGTCGTTGGCATGGCAAGCGGCGCACCCAGGCTGTCAGCAATCGTCGCCACCTGATCGAGCTTGACCGGTTCACCGGCGTCAAAGCTACGGGCCATACTGTCGGCACCAAAGGGTTCAACGCCGATCACCCGCGCATCCGGGCGCAATTGCTTGATCGCACAGGCCATGCCGCTGATCAGGCCCCCACCCCCGATGGGAATGACAAATGTATCGATCTGCGGGGCCTGCAAATGGTATTCGCGCCCGCATGTGGCGGATCCCAGAATCATATGCCAGGCCTCAAACGGGTGCATCAGCGCCCTGCCCTGCATGGCTGCCTCATTCATCGCCTCAAACGCCGCAGCCATATCATCGAAAAGGGCAACCGTGGCCCCCAATGCCTCACACCCGGCAATGCGGTCCGGGTCCGTCGCCCGTGGCATGGTGATCAATGCACTGACACCTGCCTCCCGCGCGGCCCAGGATACCGCCAGCGCATGGTTGCCACCACTGGCCGCGACAACACCCGCAGCGCGCTGATCCGCCGTCAACCCACGCATGCCAAGCAAGGCACCGCGCGCCTTGAATGACCCGGTTTGCTGGAACAGTTCCAGCTTCAAAGTCACCCC
The DNA here is from genome assembly GCA_947500055.1 of uncultured Paracoccaceae bacterium. Taxonomy (GTDB): domain Bacteria; phylum Pseudomonadota; class Alphaproteobacteria; order Rhodobacterales; family Rhodobacteraceae; genus Yoonia. The sequence continues at coordinate 415,123 of CANMQO010000001.1, read as the reverse complement.
TGCGCAGTCAGGCAGCAACGCATCCCAACGGGCAGCCTGCAATGGCAGTACAGGCGTTGCAATAACAGCGTCTTGCAACGCTTCGGCGGCGGCGGCGATCTCGGTCAGGTCTGGTCCGTTCAAGGGTATTCCCATTCACAAAAAAGGCCCGCGAGAAATCTCACGGGCCATTGGCATTGTCTATCGCAAAGCGGTTCAGAGGCGCGATGCCACGTTTTCCCAGTTCACCAGATTATCAAGGAAGTTGGTCAGATAGGCAGGACGCTTGTTGCGGAAGTCGATGTAGTAGGAATGCTCCCACACGTCGCAACCCAACAGGGCTGTCTGACCAAAGCAAAGCGGGTTCACGCCGTTTTCGGTCTTGGTCACAGCCAATGCGCCGTCGGCATTCTTGACCAGCCAGCACCAGCCGGAGCCAAACTGACCAGCGCCAGCGGCAGAGAACTGCGATTTGAACTCATCAACCGAGCCAAAGCTTTCGTTGATAGCGTTTTCCAGCTCTGACGGCATCGCACTGTCACCTGGGCCCATCATCTCCCAGAACTGGTTGTGGTTCCACAACTGGCTGATGTTGTTGAAGATACCGTTCTGGGCGACGGCACCGGCATCATATGTGCCCTTGATGATCTCTTCCATCGACTTGCCGGCCCATTCGGTGCCCTCAATGGCCTTGTTGCCATTGGTCACATAGGCGTTGTGGTGCAGGTCGTGGTGATATTCGAGGGTTTCGGCAGACATGCCTTTGCTGGCAAGCGCATCATGGGCGTATGGGAGGTCAGGAAGTTCAAAAGCCATATCTCATATCTTTCTGAGTTGAGGACGGTATGCATCGTTAATTGTCACACGGCGACCGAAGGTCAACCCCGTGTCGGATTTTAGCGGGTGGTTCAACGCCGGGCGTGAAAGATGAACCCAAGAAAGTTCAACAGCAACTGCGCGGCAAGGATCTGCGTGCTTTCGGTCGGATCATAGGCTGGTGCAACTTCGACCAGATCAATGCCCACGACATCACCGCGTGACGCCAGCCCCTGCAAAATCTCTAGCACATCATAATAAAGAAACCCACCGTGGCTGGGCGTCCCCGTGCCGGGGGCGATGGAGGGGCAGAACGCATCGATATCAATCGTGACGTAGTAGCGGGCACCCTCGGGAATACGGGCCAAAACGGCCTCCGTCCCCAGTTTGCGCACCTGCCGCACCGACAGGATGTCAGAGCCGCGCGCGCGGGCATCATCGTAACCCTCTTTCGCGGTTGATGACACGTTGCGAATGCCCAGCTGGGTCATGCCGGACACGTAGTCCTTTTCGATGGCGCGGCGCATCGGGTTGCCATGCCCCTCGGTCACGCCATGCCGGCTGTCCACAAAGTCCAGATGTGCGTCAATCTGGACAACATGAATGGGGCCGTTTGCGGCACAATCATCGGCAAAGGCATTGATGCAGGGGATGTTGATCGAATGATCGCCACCGATCACCACCGGCAAAGCGCCCGCAGACAGGATCTTGGCCACCCCATGGGCAATATTGGCATGGCTTTCGGCAGTTTTTGTGTGGATGATATCGGCATCGCCCAGATCAACGATCCTGACATCGCCCGCCAGATAGGTGGCGTCATCCTCATGATCATAAGCGCCCGCATGGCCGAAGCTGAACAGGGTGGATGCCTCGCGCACCGCGCGGGGGCCAAACCGGGCACCGGGGCGCCATTGGGTGCCAAAATCAAATGGCGCACCAAGCACCGCAACATCGGCATCAATCTGATCCCAATCAGCGACATAGGGGGATTTCGCAAAGGTCGAAATCCCGACAAATGGCAGGTTCAGGCGGCCGCTTTCATACCCGTGATCCGTCATGTCTTACCCCTCACCCCCAAGCCAGACATCACTCCGCCGACACTTGGTCATATATCCCGCCCAGATGTCCGACGAATTCCGAACAGAAGGTGATGGATTGCTCGCTTGGGTCATAAAACGCATTCGGTTCCCCACACTCATCAACCCTGACGGTCACCTCAACCGGCAATTTGATATCGCTATTCATTGAAGCCACTTCATCGGCCAGCAAGGCGTTTACGACCGCGGCCCCTTCCCCGGTTCCCGGCACGAAAACCATTGGCACGCCCTCTTTTCGCGCGTCCATCTCGTCAAAGATGATGCCCCAGCTATTGGCCGCCTGTCCATATTCATCCGGACAGGTATCGGCGCGTTCCTCGGGCAGGCCCAGATCATTTGCCAGATCGTCGCGCTCATCGGGGTTGGCGCCATAGAACAGGCACACATGATTGTAATAGCGCTGCTCATCCGGGCCGTGCAGATCCCAATAGGGCACTTCCTCGGTGCCGTGCGGATCGTTGATGTACCCAAATGCACTGTCATAGGCGATACTCTGTGCCGCCTCTTCCTCAAACAGCCAACTGATCATCAGAACGGACATAACGTCGGCCGCGTCCTCTTCCTGCCCAAAAATCGGCACTTGCATCAGGTCAATCACGCCGTGGCCCAGCTCATGGTAAAAGATGCCAAGGATATTGGCCTGAATGAACGCATCACGCGCGGTTTCGCTCTCGGCCAGTGCGGGTGTTGCCAGCCCGGCAAAGAGAAATGGAAACACAGCCTTACGCAGCATCATGACCTCCGAATAAGAGTTCTTTCGCCAATCCTAGCGGTCGCGGGCGACCGCCGAAACCCTAGGTCTTGGCAAAATACCCGACAGGCCCTTCCTTTGCACTTTGGGCCAGCAACCCAAACACATATTCAGCGACGGAACGAAAGCAGATCACCTCAAACGTATCCTCATCACGCATCCAGAAGGCGGCGGCGGCCTGTGCCAGCCGTGTGCGGCGGAAATCACCCGGATTGAAACTGTCAGGGTGCAAATCAACCGGGGCCAGCTTCGCCATCACCTCGCGGGCGAAGGCCCCTTCGACATGGATCAGCGCGCGGGCATCAGACACGTTTTCAGCAAGGTAATGTTCGCCATCCAGCGCCTTGTCGATCGCAGCCAATGCCTCGCCAACCTCCGCATAGGGCACAAGCACCAGCAATTCATCCGGGGACATCCAGCATAGGCCCTCGTCGCCGGTGACGTCCGCCTGCCCCTGTGCAGGCACCGCAACGCCGGTCACCGTTTTGCAGAGGTTGCGCAATTTCTTGGACGCAAGATCACCACGCAGGATGATCATGCCACGCAACCCACCCTCGCGGATCGTCACCTCACCGGGGGCAACACGGGCCTGCAATGCACTGACAGCATTAGACATTCTGCTTCTCCCCTTCTTTATCATAGAAAACCGGATCGACGATCTTGGTTTCCACCGTGCCGCCATCAACCTTGTTGAAACTGATCACATCACCCATCCGTTCCGGCCCGTTATGGACCAGCCCCATGGCGATTCCCCGCCCCAGATTGGCGGAGTAATAGGTGGAGGTCACACGGCCCTGCGTGTTGCGCTGGCCATTTTCATTGGTGCCATCCGCAATTGCATAGGCCCCATCGGGCAACACGGACCCATCCAGCGTTTCCAGCCCCACCAGTTTCCACCGGTTCGGGTCGGCCATATGGCTGCGGGTATGGGCGCGCTTACCCAGATAATCCTCTTTCTTCTTGGAAAGCGCCCACCCAAGGTTCAAATCCTGTGGGATCACTGTCCCGTCGGTTTCGTCACCGATCATGATGAACCCTTTTTCGGCACGCAGGATATGCAGGCATTCGGTGCCGTAAGGCATGATCCCGAATTCCTCACCCGCTGCCATCAGCGCGTCCCAGAAGGCGCGGCCCTGCGCGGCAGGTACAGCGATTTCATATGACAATTCGCCCGAGAACGAGATGCGGAAAACCCGTGCATCGAATTCACCGATCTTGCCGTCTGCCCATTGCATGAATGGCAGCGCCTCGGCCGAGACATCCATACCCCCCAGTTTCTGCAAAACCTTGCGCGCATTTGGGCCAACAACGGCGATCTGCGCATACTGCTCGGTCACATTGGCGACATAGACTTTCCAGTCCCACCATTCGCATTGCAGCCAGTCTTCCATATGGGCGTGGATGCTCTCCGCACCGCCCGTGGTTGTGTGGCATAGCCAGGTATCCTCGGCCATCCGCACGACAACACCGTCATCAATGAGGAACCCGTTTTCGGAACACATCAGACCGTAGCGGCATTTGCCGACCGGCAGGGTAGACATCATGTTGGTATACATCATGTCGAGGAATTTGCCCGCATCCGGCCCCTTGACGATCAGCTTGCCAAGGGTTGAGGCATCCAAAAGGCCAAGGTTTTCGCGGGTATTCTTGACCTCACGATTGACTGCGTCATGCACCGTTTCGCCATCGCGGATATAGGCATAAGGCCTGCGCCATTGGCCGACCGGTTCATTGTCGGCACCATTGTCATTATGCCATTCCGACATCGGTGTCTGGCGCACCGGTTGGAACAAGGGACCACGCGCATCACCCGCAATCGCGCCCAGCGAAATCGGGGTGTAAGGCGGGCGGAAAGTCGTTGTCCCCACGTCAGGGATATCAGCATCCAGCGATTTGGAAAGGATGGCAAGGCCGTTGATATTGCTGAGCTTTCCTTGATCGGTGGCCATACCCAACGTCGTGTAACGCTTGGCATGTTCGACGCTTTCAAACCCTTCCTGTGCGGCCAGTTGGACATCGCTGACCTTCACATCGTTCTGGAAATCCAGCCAGGACTTGGACCGCAGCGCCTGGCTCGCACCTTGCGGCATCAACCAAACGGGGGCGATTGGCCCCTCTTCGGCATCTGCGCCCAGCGGGGCCTGCCCGCCGCGTTTCGCATGGCCTGCGACCTTGGCCGCCGCGCGGCCCGCTGCCCAGCCGTCGCCTACAGCCTCAGCCGTGAAAAGATGCCCGTTGGCGGTGCCTGCGGTAATGACATTCGCCTCACCCTGCGCGCCGGTTGGGGGTCGCTCCGGGTCCGGTCGGAACATCGCCTGATCAGCATCCCACATCAGCTTGCCACCGCAATGCGACCACAGATGCACCACCGGGGACCAGCCGCCTGACATCGCCACACAGTCACATGCGATCTCTTCCAGCACAGCACCTTCGCCAGCTTGGGCACAAATTGCCACGCCGGTCACCCGCTTCCCGCCTTTGACCTTGGCAATCCCCTTGCCCGCCTCGACACGGATGCCCAATCCACGGGCGTCATCGATCAACGGGCCTTCTGGGTCCGGGCGGGCATCGATGATGGCGGGCACATCCAGCCCTGCGTTCTTGAGTGTCAGCGCCGTCCGATAAGCGTCGTCATTATTGGTCACAACAACGGTGCGATCACCGATTGAGACACCAAAATTCACGGCGTAATCACGGACCGCAGCGGCCAGCAGAACACCGGGGATATCATTGCCCGCAAAGGACAGCGGGCGTTCAATGGCACCGGTAGCTGTCACAATCTGCTTGGCCCGAATACGCCACAACCGGTGACGCGGGCCATCCATTTCGGGTGCGTGATCGGTCAGCCGTTCATAGGCCAGCGCATAGCCGTGGTCATAGACACCTGCCCCCATTGCGCGCAGGCGCAACTCAACATTCGGCATATTTTCAAGCGCTTCCACGGCGCTTTTAATCCAGTCATCGGCGGGTTTCCCGTCAATTTCCGGCCCGTCCACAACAGCGCGGCCACCCAAATGGGCAGTCTGTTCCAACAACAGAACCCGCGCGCCGCGCTCACCAGCGGCAACAGCCGCCGCCAGACCGGCAATACCGCCACCAACAACCAGAACATCAACATGGATGTTGAAATGCTCATAGGTATCGGCATCACGATCCTTGGGCGCCTTACCCAGCCCCGCCGACTGGCGGATGAAAGGTTCATAGACATGCTTCCAGAATGGGCGCGGATGCATGAACATCTTGTAATAGAACCCGGCGGGCAGAAAGCGCGACAAATGCTTGTTGATCGCGCCCACGTCAAATTCCAGGCTGGGCCAGTGATTCTGCGACGTGGCTTTCAGACCCGCAAAAAGTGGGGTGGTCGTGATCCGCTGGTTCGGTTCAAAAGTGGCGCCCTGCCCCATATTGACCAGACCGTTGGGCTCTTCCGCGCCAGAGGCGACAACCCCGCGCGGACGGTGATACTTGAACGACCGGCCCACCAGCATCTGGTCATTGGCCAACAGGGCTGATGCGAGCGTGTCGCCCTCATAGCCACGCAACTGCTTGCCGTTGAAGGTGAAATCCAGGGCCTTTGTACGATTGATCAGTTTACCCTGACCCGCCAGACGTGTGCTCATGAAAATTCCCTCCAGACCCAACCCGGGCGTTTGGCGCTGATGGCGTCCTTGATGTCTTGTGGTGGCTCCAAGGTTTGTGCGGGATAGGTCCCGAACACTTCGAGCGTGCTGGTGCAGCGGGCAGCAAGAAACCACTTGCCGCAGCCATAGGCATGACGCCAGCGTTCAAAATGCACGCCCTTGGGGTTTTCGCGCATGAACAGGTATTCTTCGAACTGTTCATCGCTTGATCCGGGGCCGTGGCGCTTCAAATGGGCCTCGCCACCGGCGTGCAGATCAGTTTCATCGGCATCAACGCCGCAGCAGGGGCAATGCAGGGTCAGCATGGCGAAACCTCGGTTTGGAAAATGTGCCGCATGGTCATGCGGTTGGACGAAAGCCGTCCAGACACGCCAAAGGCGGACGCATCGCTGCGCCCGCCCTGCAGTTCACGTGGGTGGATAGATTTATTCGGTAGCAGGTGCCACAGGCTCAACTGGCGCTGTGTCATCGGCAAGTGGTGCGGTTTCAGTTGCACCTTCTGTTGTGCCAATTGCTGACGGATCTGTTGTTGTTTCGACAGAGCCACCGGCAAAAAGCGCAAACAGTAGAACAAGAACAACGATAACGGCCGCAATGATGAAACCAATGCCGCCACTGCTGCTTGATTTCGATTGGGTATAGTCAACCATGAGGATTCCTCCGTTTCAGATGCAACCATAAAGCCACATGTTCGAAAAAGAGGAATATGCGCGGGATTCCCCGGTTCTTTTCGGCCATTCATGGCCAAATCCGCCGATTCGGCTGGGCCAACACCCGCCGGGGTCGCAATTGTGAACGTGCTTGTTACGTTCGATGCATGGAACTTCTGTTGATCATAATTGGTGGCATCCTGACAGCAGCAATCATCTCGATGATGATTGATTGGCTGCGTGGGCATGTTCTGGATGATGACATCAATCCCTTCGATCATTCTTTCGATGACCGGGGCAGCAGGCAGGACCTCGGCCCCAAAGGTTAACGGCTCCGCAGCCGCGGATCGGCCATAATGCGAAACGCCATCCATTAATGTGCCACCCCGGCCGCAACGCTTTCGTCGATGAACTTGCCGTCCCGGAAACGGAACATGCTGAACTCTTCGGTCAGTGGTGATTGGCCCTTGGCCATCAGCTCAGCCATCGCCCAGCCGGATCCCGGGATCGCCTTGAACCCGCCTGTACCCCAGCCGCAATTCACAAACATGCCCTCGACAGGCGTTTTTGACAGGATCGGGGACCGGTCACCGGTCACGTCAACGATCCCACCCCATTGGCGCAGCATTTTCAACCGCGACAGCATCGGGAATGTCTCAACCAGCGCACGCACGGTTTCTTCGACATGATGGAACGATCCGCGCTGGGTGTAGTTATTGTACCCATCCGTGCCGCCGCCGATGACCATCTCACCCTTGTCGGATTGGGACAGGTAACCATGCACGGTATTGGCCATCACAACCACATCCATGCAAGGTTTGATTGGCTCTGACACCAGCGCCTGCAAGGCAACGCTTTCAATCGGCAATCTGAACCCGGCCATCTGCGCCAGTACGCCGGAATGCCCCGCCACAACCATGCCCAGCTTGTCACAATCAATCGGCCCTTGGGATGTATCCACGCCAACAACCTTGCCAGCCTCCTGGCGGATGCCGGTCACTTCGCATTTTTGGATGATATCGATGCCCATATCCGAACAGGCACGGGCATAGCCCCAGGCCACCGCATCGTGGCGGGCTGTCCCGCCCCGCGCCTGCCAAAGACCACCAAGGACGGGATAGCGTGGCCCATCAATATTCATGATCGGGCAAAGTTCCTTCACCCGCTCCGGGCCGATCCATTCCGTTGCAACACCCTGCAAGGCATTGGCATGGGCGGTGCGCTGATAGCCACGGATTTCGTGCTGCGTCTGCGCCAGCATGATCACGCCGCGTGGGCTGAACATGACGTTGTAGTTCAGATCCTGGCTCAGTGTCTCGTAAAGGCCGCGGGCCTTTTCATAGATCGCCGCCGATGGATCCTGCAGATAATTCGAGCGAATGATCGTGGTATTGCGCCCTGTATTGCCACCACCGAGCCAGCCCTTTTCAAGAACAGCCACATTGGTGATCCCGAAATTCTTGCCGAGGTAATATGCCGTCGCAAGGCCGTGGCCGCCCGCCCCCACGATGATTACATCATATTTTTTCTTGGGCGCGCGTTTGGCCCATGCCCGCTCCCATCCGGTGTGATGGCGCATCGCCTCTCTGGCGACAGCAAAAGCAGAATAACGTTTCATGCGCGAATCCTTGATTGCACTGATCGGGGCTGATCATGTTTTGGACGCCCCGGAGTGAAAAGAGGATACTGCCAACGGCGTCTCCTCTCCTGTTTACGACATGTTGAACGGCGGTGAAAACACCAAGACGTCGCAGGGGCTTTCCTCTGACTGCCCGCATGGTTATGTCGACAGGGTAATTTTGACGGATATGGTATGCTTTTCTGGCTTGTCTGCCTTGTTTTGACCCTTGCTGTTACTGCCCTGATGGTTGCCCCTTTGCTGCGCGCGCCGGTGGTGCAGCAGGACAATCCGGATGTGCTGCTTTATCGCGCGCAACTGGATGAGATTGACCGCGATGTAGCCCGGTCAGTTCTGGCAGCGGACGAGGCAGAGCGCGCCAAAACCGAAATCGCCCGTCGATTGCTGGCTGCAAACAAGGCGACGATGCCAGCCGATGAGACCGGCAAACCTACCTTTGCCGTCTCACTGCTCTTGGCTGCGATCATCTGCACCCTCACCTTCGGCATCTACTGGCAGTTAGGGGCGCCGGGTTACGGGGACCTGCCCCTGAAATCACGTCTTGCAGCTAGTGCGGAAATGCGAGCGAACCGCCCGAACCAGTCAGCGCTCGAAACCGCAGCGCCCGCGATGGACCCGGTCGATGCCTCCGAAGACTACCTTGAGGCCATCACGCAACTGCGCATCATCGCGCCTTCCCGCCCTGATGATCTAGAGGCTTGGGAACTGCTCGCCTTTCATGAAACCGAGCTGCGCAATTTTGCCGCCGCCGCGGCCGCGCAGGAAACCGTCGTGCGGATCAAGGGGGATGCGGCGACAATCAATGACCGGCGCATCCAGCTTGACCTGATGGTGGTCGCAACCGGCGGTTTCGTGTCGCCTGAGGCAGAGGCGCTGGCCCGACAAATCCTTGATTTGGATAAAACAAATCTCGCGGCCCGCTATTATCTGGGCGCGATGTACGACCAGACAGACCGCCCCGATCTTGCCTTCCGGCTTTGGCGTGATGTCGTCGAAAATGGCGACCCTGGCCAGTTCCACGTCGCCAACGCACGTGCCTTGATTGCAGATACGGCGTTCCGGGCCGGTTTCGAATACGCCTTGCCAGAGGCACGCGGCCCCTCATTCGCGGATATGGACGCCGCCGCCGATATGGCCCCCGAAGATCAGCAGGCGATGATCGGCGGCATGGTCGCGGGTCTGGCAGAGCGTTTGGCAACAGAAGGTGGGCCGGCAGAGGATTGGGCCCGGCTGATCCGGGCTTACGGGGTCTTGGGTGAAAAAGAAGCTGCCGCGACCGTCTGGAACGAAGCGCAGGAGGTCTTTGTCAGCAGCATGCGCGGCATGGAAATCCTGACCAATGCGGCCCGCGATGCAGGGGTCCTGGAATGATTTGCGAAACGCCCGAGGGGTTTGCTGCAACGCTGCCCCAGCTCGGCGCGATCATGGGTCTTGATCTGGGGACCAAGACCATCGGCGTTGCGGTTTCCGACAGCATGCGCAGCATCGCAACCCCGGTCGAAACGATCAAGCGGCGGAAATTCGGACTGGACGCAAACCGGTTACTGGAACTGACAACCGCCAGAATGGTCAACGGGATCGTGTTGGGGCTGCCGATGAATATGGACGGCTCCGAAGGGCCGCGCTGTCAGGCCACCCGCGCCTTTGCACGCAATCTGGAAAAACTGACGCCGCTGCCGATCACCTTCTGGGACGAGCGTTTATCGACGGTTGCCGCCGAACGTGCGCTATTAGCGGCAGATACGTCTCGAAAACGTCGCGCAGAGGTTATCGATCATGTTGCGGCCGGGTATATCCTGCAAGGAATGCTGGATCGACTGACGCATATGAAAGGCACGATGTGACCAAATCCGAAAACACCGATCACATCTGGGCACGGGCCGAGATTGAAAGCCCTTGCGTGAAGGTCTGCGTGATCCACCCCGAAAGTCGGCTCTGCACCGGATGCCTGCGATCCATTGACGAAATCAGCGCATGGTCGCGGATGACCTCACAAGCCCGCCAGCAGGTTATGGAAGAACTGCCGACGCGATCCGGCAAAGTGACCAAACGGCGCGGCGGTCGGGCGGCCCGGCTGAAATGACGCGTAAGATGGGTTTTAACCCATCCTAGCTAGCTTCGCGGGAACACAAAACACCGGTCCCGCCGGAACATCACCCAAAGGGGGGTGCCCGGCTTTGGCAGAAACACCGACGGGACGGTCGCATGCAGCACCGTGGCATCAAAATCCATCCGCAATTCCACAAGGCTTGATGCCCCCATGAACCGCGATCGCAACACTTCACCCCTTGCCGCTGTGCCGTCCTGCGGGGTCGGGTTCGGCCCGCGGCCATGCCTGTCGAAATCCATCTTCAGGTGTTGCGGGCGGATGACAATATCAACCTCGGTCCCATCAGGCACGCCCGGTGCCAGAAACTGACCAAAGGGCGTATCGGTCAACGCGCCTTCAACTTGCCCGCGGATCACATTGATATCGCTAAAGAATGCGGCCGCGCTCAAATCCCTTGGCGCATTGTAGATGTTATAGGGCGCCCCACGTTGCACCACGCGGCCATCGCGCATCAGGGCGATTTCATCAGCCATCCGCATCGCCTCACCCGGTTCATGGGTCACCAGCAACACGGCTGTCCCTTCGGCCTTGAGGATATCCAGCGTCTCATCACGGATTTCATCCCGCAAACGGTCATCCAGACCCGAAAACGGCTCATCCATAAGCATGATATGTGGCTTGGGCGCCAAGGCCCGCGCCAAGGCGACACGCTGCTGTTCACCACCCGACAACTGATGCGGATGATCGTCAATATAGCGCAGCATACCAACCTTCTTCAAAAGGGTTTCGACCTCCGCTGCACGATCGCGCCCCTTCAACCCAAAACCCACATTCTGACCGACGGTCAGATGCGGGAACAAGGCGAAATCCTGGAACATCAACCCAATCGAACGGCCCTCTGGCGGAACGCGGTAAATGGTATCGCAGACAAGCTGGCCATCCACATGGATCGTACCACTATCCTGCATCTCAACCCCGGCAATTACCCGCAATGTCGTCGACTTGCCGCAGCCCGACGGACCGAGCAGGCACGTCACCTGCCCCGGGCTGACCGATAGGCTGATATCATCCACCACCCGGCGGTCGCCGAATGTCTTGACGATATTCCTGATCTCTAGGCGGGGGGGCTGCATTTACCGGGGACCGATCCCTGACTGAAACAATTGGGTATGGCGCACCTAACAACTCCGTATCGCGGGGGCAAGATCAGCCCAATTCAAAAGGCACCGTTTCCCGGATCTGGCCGTTGATCTGCACATGCAGCCGATGGGCCCCGGGATAGAGTTTGAACGTCGTCGCGTTATCCTTGAAATGATGTTTCTTGACCAATGACACGGGCTGATCCGCCTTGGCGTCTAACACCTTCCATTTAAAGACTTTTGGTGCAGTTGCCCCGGTCGCTTTGACGAAATCAATGATGTAATCCACGATCAACGGGGCATCCTGCGGCACGGTAAATGTCAGCGTCAGCTCCGCCGTTTCCCCACGGGCGACCGGGTCTGGCGTGATGCCCAGATGCGACACTGTGACAGGCTGCGCACTGTGATAACCCAGATGCGCCATCGCACCCGGATGGCCGGCCTTGATCAATCCGCGCAATGCATGGCGACGCATCCACTCCAGTTCCTTGACGGTTTGACCACCATCCCGTTGCCACCGTTCCAGCCGGTCAATGACCAGCTCCGGCGCGGCTTTGGTAATGTCATTCAGATGATTGGCCACAGATCGGGTGACAAAGCGGGTGGGATCGGCCTGCAAACGATCCAGCAAAGGCAGCGTTTGCGCCGCGGTCAGGCCAATCTTCTGCCCCCAGGGCAGACGTGGGCGCGTGCCTTCACTCACCAACCGGCGGACGTGGTAATGGTCATGGGTCAGCCAATCCTGCATCCGTTCCAGCGTCTCATCGGGCCAGCGGTTCAGAAATGCCCGGATCGAAAACTCCATCGAAAAGCGCTGGGTGATCGCCTCAAGCAGGTCGAAACTACGTGCACTATGCGCCTCAATCCCATGTTTTTCCACAAAAAACCCCAACGGAGCATAGATGAATCGGCCAAAGTCGTCATCGGTCAAAGTCGGGTCAAGCGGTGGCGGCAGCGCGGCGAGAATGGCATCACCCGCTGCCGGAAAATCAGATGGCAGATACCGGGCCAGAACGTCGGCAATCAGGTTGATCCGGGCTTTCAGGGCCAGCGGCCCCATTTCAGCAAGAACATCGGACACAAATGGGGCCGCCTGAAACACGCCGGCATCCTCAAACAGCGCAGCCAGATGCGCCACCGTATCGGCGTTGAACAGGTCGTCCTTCAGGCTAAACGGCTCTGCCATCAGAACGTCGCATTGGTGGCACCGCCATCCGCCAGAATATTCTGCCCAACGATAAATCCCGCATGTTGCGAACACAAAAACGCGCAAGCGGCACCAAACTCCTCCGGCGTGCCATAGCGGCGCGCGGGGATTGTCGCCTCACGCTGGGCTTTGGCGGTTGCCATATCGACCCCCTGCGCATCGGCCACGCCGCGATCCAGACTGATCGCCCGATCCGTGGTATGAATACCTGGCAGCAGATTGTTGATGATCACGCCATTTGGGGCCACTTGCCGGGCAGTGCCAGCGACATATCCTGTCAGGCCGGTGCGGGCCGCATTCGACAGACCAAGTTGCGGGATCGGTGATTTGACGGAAACAGAGGTGATATTGACAACCCTGCCCCAGCCACGATCCATCATGCCGGGCATCAGTGCTTTCATCAGTGCAATCGGGGCCAACATATTGGCATCAAGCGCCTGAATGAAATCATCCCTGTCCCAGTCAGACCACATACCGGGTGGCGGACCGCCGGCATTGTTGACCAGGATATCCGCATCACCCGCTGCGGTCAGCAGTTTTGCCCGCCCGTCTTCGGTCGAAACATCAGCCGCAACGGTGGCCACATCCACACCGTAACGCGCCCGGATATCGGCGGCGGTTTCCTCCAACGCATCAACACCGCGCGCGTTCAACACCAGATCGCAGCCAGCTTCGGCCAAGGCCTCTGCACACCCACGACCCAATCCTTTTGAAGAGGCGCAAACCACCGCACGTTTACCGTTGATACCCAGATCCATTGTCTCACCCTCGCGTCAATTCGGTCACATTTTCGACCAACATTTTCGTTATGCCGCAGCTAGGCAAGTTGCGCCATGCGGAATTTTGCATCAGATGTTAACGTTAGTTTTGTAGTGTTAGGGTAGTAAAGTGTTGATGTCTAAAGAGTATCAGAGGCTTTCGGGGTTCCTTGGGACGTGTTTTTGCGTCAGCAACGGACTGGCAATGGGTGATCCACTCGAATGCGTCCAAGGGTTGGTATTCGACGATGTGTATCAACTGAGCCGCGACGCCAAACCCATTCAGATATATGCAGTCGGTGATCAGATCAGGGTGTCGCAATGTCGAACACCGCTATCACGCGAGGCGTTGCTAACCTTCATGACGCCTACGGGGCAAAGCCATCAGGCGATCCTGCTCACAGGCAGAGACCTCGCCATTCTTCTTCCTTTGGGCCATATGCATCCGGGCGTGTCATATCGCCTGATCGCCTGCGATGCGGCCGCAGCAAAAAACGGATTTGAGCGGGTCCGCAGCGCGGCTTTTGGACGCGGGACATCCGTGACGATGGGTGACGGAACCAACCGCCCAATTGAGGACATTGTACCGGGCGACGTGGTGCAGACCGTCGGTATGGGGACACGTATGGTCACCGGCGTCGCCGGGTATAGGCAGCCCTTGTGTCATCGCGCATCTGCGATCCGCATGGATGCCGGCGCCTTCGGTATTCCCGCTGACCTTGTGATGCGCCCACAACAGCGCGTCTTTGTCCCTTCCGGGTCGGTCAATATGGCGGCACGTGCGGGCGACTGTGTGAACGAAAATGATGTCACCATGATGGTGTCCGGTGCTATTGCTTTTGTTCAATTGTTGTTCAAAACGCCTTGTGTGTTCTACGCAAACGGACTGGCCGTTGAATCGCATATTGCAGATCAGACTGATGGCGGCTCTGTGGCGGCAGGCACACCACACAAGCTGGCAGAAATGCTGAATGTACCTGCTTCAAGCAAACTGACCGCCGCCAATAGCCAGTCTTTAAAGCCGGATGCAACACATACAAAGGCGCATATGTCGTCCTGATCAGTGGATTTGGCGCGCTAGGGCGTGACCGCCCCCTCTCCGATGATGGTCACCGCACCATCAATCAGGACACCATTTGCGACAATCTCTGCTTCCAACTCCAATCCCGCAATCGCACTGGCCCGATCCCCCAGAAACTCCCCCTCAACCGTGCCGGCCATGACATAAGATTGGCCGGGCGCGGAAACCGTTCCCGCATAGTCCAGCGACCAGGCATTCGGAGTTGCGTCACCAATCCGACCGGCGTTGATCGTCAGACGGCCATCGAAGTTGCGGATATTGCCATTTGGATCGGTGCCCAGAAAATTATCCATTTCTCCCGTCACCTCGTTTGCTGCGAAATCCATCGCGACCGTGGCGTCACCAACAATCAACGCCGCGTCAGGCATCGTCTCCAGAATGATACTGGCAGAGCCGGTATATTCCGCACTGCCGGTCACCGGAACATTCGCATCCTCCGTAAGTGGCATCCCCATCACGCCAGCCCCCGGATCACCCAGAACCCGCAGGCGCTGCGCCTCATAAATATCAATGCGCGCCAGCCGCGGATCAATTCCCGCACCGCCCCCGCCACCGCCACCGCTCGTGCCGCCGCCGCCGCCACCGCATCCTGCAAGCATCAGCACAGCAACGCCCAACCAAAACCGCATCACGAAACCCCATTCGAACCATTTCGCAACAGGGCTAGCAGACAAAGCCCAAGGTTCAGTTAAGCCAACCCGCGCATTGCCCTTTTGATGCTGACAGCCTAAAGGGGCGTCATGACAAATCGCCCCGCACTTCCCCCCGAAATCGCCCGTCGCCGGACCTTTGCGATCATCTCGCACCCCGACGCGGGTAAGACGACGCTGACCGAAAAGTTCCTGCTATATGGTGGTGCTATTCAGATGGCTGGACAGGTGCGCGCCAAGGGCGAAGCGCGGCGGACCCGGTCGGATTTCATGCAGATGGAAAAGGATCGGGGGATTTCAGTATCCGCCTCCGCCATGTCGTTCGATTTTGAGCAATTCCGGTTCAATCTGGTCGACACACCCGGACACTCGGACTTCTCGGAAGATACCTATCGCACGCTGACGGCGGTAGATGCTGCCGTCATGGTGATCGACGGGGCCAAGGGCGTGGAAAGCCAGACGCAAAAGCTGTTCGAGGTCTGCCGCCTGCGCGACCTGCCGATCCTGACCTTCTGTAACAAGATGGACCGCGAAAGCCGGGATACGTTTGAAATCATTGATGAAATCCAGGAAAACCTCGCCATTGACGTCACCCCCGCCGCATGGCCGATCGGTGTTGGGCGCGAATTTATGGGGACCTACGATATCCTGCGCGACCGGTTGGAACTTATGGACCGGGCCGACCGGAACAAGGTCGCCGAAAGTATCAAAATCACCGGTTTGGACGACCCCAAACTCGCCGAAAACGTGCCGGCGCATCTGCTGGAAAAATTCCTCGAAGAGATCGAGATGGCCAAGGAACTCTTGCCCAAACTTGATCATGAAAGCGTGTTGAACGGGTCGATGACGCCAATCTGGTTCGGCTCCGCCATTAACTCGTTCGGGGTCAAGGAACTGATGGATGGCATCGGCACTTACGGCCCCGAGCCGCAGGTTCAATCCGCCCAGCCACGCGAAATCGCACCCGAAGAAAAGAAGGTCGCAGGTTTCGTCTTTAAGGTGCAGGCAAATATGGACCCCAAGCACCGCGACCGTGTCGCGTTCCTGCGTCTTGCGTCTGGGCATTTCGAACGGGGCATGAAACTGACCCATGTACGCTCCAAAAAGCAGATGGCCATCACCAACCCGGTCCTGTTCCTCGCCGCCGATCGCGAATTGGCGGAAGAGGCATGGGCAGGCGACATCATCGGCATCCCCAACCACGGGCAACTCCGTATCGGCGACACCCTCACCGAGGGCGAGGCCCTGCGCGTGTCAGGTATTCCGTCCTTCGCACCTGAATTACTGCAAACCTGTCGGGCTGGTGATCCGCTAAAGGCAAAGCACCTTGAAAAGGCACTGATGCAATTCGCCGAAGAGGGTGCTGCCAAGATATTCAAACCCACATTCGGGTCGGGTTTCATTGTTGGGGTTGTGGGCGCGTTGCAGTTCGAAGTGCTCGCCAGCCGTATCGAGATGGAATACGGCCTGCCGGTGCGGTTCGAACCATCTCAATTCACATCCGCCCGCTGGGTGCATGGCGACAAGGATGCGGTCGAAAAATTCGCAGCCGCCAACAAGCAGCATATCGCAGAGGATAATGATGGCGATGTGGTTTTCCTGACGCGTCTGCAATGGGATATCGACAGAGTTGGCCGCGATTACCCCGACGTCACCCTCAGTGCGACCAAGGAAATGATGGTCTGACGTTGTAAGGTCGCAACAACTCGACGTTGAATATCCCCTCTCGCAGCGATTGCGCTTGTTGGCCGGTGCCGCTTTGCATTTATCCCCCTCAGGGGCGTCAGAATAGTGAGTTGACATGAAATACATATCTTCAATCAGTGCGATGGTTCTGGTTGCCGCGTGCAGTACCGGTGGCGGCGGCGGAAGCAACGCAAACGGAACAGAAACATTTTCCGATTTGCGCGCGACATTTCTTAGCATCAACAATGAGATTGACTTTAACTCGGTGGTTGACGCCAGTACATTACCTACCTCGGGATCCGCAAACTATAACGGCAGCGTATTTTTCACGACGCCCCAAAGCCTTATCGTGATTGGCGAATTGGACCTTGCTGTTGATTTCGCCGCTTCACAATTCGACGGTGAAGCAACCGGTTTCGCAGACGAAAAAGGGTTTGCTTATGACGGCAAATTGGAAGTCGCTAATGGGGATATCAATAGATCGGCCGATCCAGATACCACCTATGCGTTCGTCGGCGAAATCGATGGAACGATCAGTGATCCCGATGACAACGCCTATGCCGTAGATGCCTTTATTGTCGGCGATTTCTTCGGAAGTGATGAAGAATACATTGCCGGAGTGATCAAAGGAGATGTTGAAAGCGACTTGGGCGACTTCGAATTGACCAGCGACAATTCTGCGTTCCGGGCTGAGAAGTGAATACTATCGTTCTCCTATCGGAAAATCGCTGATGCAAAATGGTCTTCCGATAGATTTGGGACGGGAATCGCAATACAGCTTTCGAGGTCCATCGGACAAAACTTGGCAATCATCGAAAATGCAGGTTTTGTCGTATTCAATGGATGATCAGTTAACCATTGAGACACATAGCAAGCGCAAGGTCTCACAATGCCACTTCAAAACCGCGTGCTGCCTTCAGGCGAGATCACAGCCATTTCGGCCCGCGGCACGCTGACGGGCAATCGCGGCATTATCCATCGTCCGGACCGAACGCTCGGGACGTCTCGCTGGTCACATCACGCATGGATCTGCTGCACCCTCGATTGGCAAGGACGCAGGCGTCAGGTCATGACAGGCCGCAACTGGACCGAGCTATTCTTTCTGGACGAGGCTGTTGCCCTGGCCGCAGGGCATCGACCTTGCGGCTATTGCAGGCGGGATGCATATGCGCGGTTTGTGGCAGCCTGGACCGCGCATTCCGGCACCCGTCCGAAGGCAGTCCAGATGGACAAAACACTTCACGCAACCCGCATCATCCCCGGAACAAGGGTGCAGCGGCGACATGGCGCCCGGTTTCACACCCTGCCAACAGGGGCCATGGTGTTACACGATGGTGCGGCACATCTTGTGGCGGACGGCCTCCTCTATCCGTTCCAACCGAATGGATACGCAAAGCCCGTGACGATTGAACATTCTGCTATGGCCGACGTCCTGACCCCGCGCCCGACTGTCGATGTCCTGAAGCAGGGTTACGCAGTTCAGCTTCATCCAAGTGTGACACGTCAACGCCAGCACGGCGTTTAAGGTTCGCGTGTGCCCGCAATGGCACCAATAAGGACATCCCTGTCATCGCCATCAACAGTGACGGTGCCACCTTCATAAACACCGTAGAAATACGCAGCACCCTCACCACGAAAATCACCGGAAAACGCTGCGTTGAAGACAAGTTCCGACCCATCCGGACCGGTTAATGTGCCCGTCGTCATCCCACCCTGCAGGTTGAGTGGATCGAAAGTACCGGTATCAACAACATAGTCAGCCTCGTCGGGAAGTGTCGCGCCCGCAACCACAAGACTGCCATCAAACGGCTGGCTGTCAAACGCAAGGTCTTCTGACCCGATGATGTCCGTCACCTCACCCGTCACCTCGCCCGTGTCGAAATCAGCGGTCAAAGTCGTCAGACCGCGAATACCTTCCGCGGGGTAGCTCGACGCCGGATCGGCCCGCCATTGCATGACCATGCCACCGACGTAATCGACTGTGCCGGTTGTCGGAAGCGTTGCAAACTCCGTCGAAAAATCATTCCGGGCCGCTCTGACAATGAGCCGCAGATCATCTTTGAGATCGTCCGCCGTCACCGCCTGCTCGACATCTATGATTTCATCGCTATCACCACCGCCCCCCGAAGAACACGCTGCCAACAACACGATACCGAGAACTGAATATCTCATTTTCACACCCTCCCACTGCCCTTAACAACGCGTGTAGCCGCAGAAAAACACACACGCAATACGCGATCAAACCAATCCGCAAAGACCTGCTTGCCACGCGCCGATCAGCCCCGGATAATCACCAAAAAGCGCAGGGAAAACCAATGACCAAACAAAGCGAGACCTTTCCCGGCGGTATCCGTTCCTTGCTGCCCTCTTACCGCCAGCGGCGCTCGCTGCTCACCCATGAAACCGGTGAGGAACTGCCAGCAATCGACGTGGATTTCAAAACACTGGCCGCGCAACCCCTGCCGCCACAGATCAATCCGCGACCTGACGGGCTCAGCCGGGTAGCCAAAAAACGACACATGTTGCTGGGCGAGTTATCAGGTCAGAGCGAACTGGCACTGCTACATGGGCTGCTTATCTCGCATCTGCGTAAACACACCTACCCCGACCACGCGCCCGCCCTATTTCTGCGCCTTTGGGCGGAAGAAGAGGATTGGATGCTGGGCAACCTGCCGACCCGCTGGCTGATATCGGCCATCATCACCTTTGCGGATCACGGCAAATCAGAGCCTGACCGTAAGCTGGCGCAGTCTTTCAACATATTGTTTTCGCTTATGAAAATATACGAAGCCGAGCGCAGCTATTCCGGGCTCTCGGCGCAGACACCATTCAGGATCATGGACCGGAACAAGGCGCCGCTGCCAATGGGCATGAAGGATTTTTCCGTTCTCAAAGGTGATCTGGAGGCGCATCTTCTGGCCCCGCTTTGGCGAGACAGCAATGATGCCCCCGCAACGGGGCGTCTGGCCCGGCACTTGCTGACGTTGCTGAACGAGGACGACGGCACCGTCTTTCGCCGCTTTGCATTGATGCGTCAGGGGGCGGAAAACGCCAAGTAACACGGACGGTTAAGGTCCGCCGCCTTGACCCTGAACGGCAATTCAGTTATGCGCGAACACGGCCAATTCATGGCCATCGATGCTCGGGACGCTGCGGAATATTGCGTCCTTTCACCTTTGCGGACCGACCCGCAGAAACAGGACGTATATGACCAAATTTTCTGACTTGAACCTTGATGCCAAGGTTCTCAAAGCCATCGCCGAAACCGGTTACGACACCCCGACACCCATTCAGGCAGGCGCAATCGCCCCGGCGCTCGAAGGGCGCGATGTTCTCGGGATCGCCCAGACCGGCACCGGCAAGACCGCCGCTTTCACCCTGCCGATGATTACCCTGCTTGGCCGTGGCCGGGCACGGGCGCGGATGCCCCGCTCACTGGTGCTGGCCCCCACGCGGGAACTGGCCGCACAGGTGGCGGAAAACTTCGACACCTACGCCAAATACACCAAGCTTTCCAAGGCATTACTGATCGGCGGCACCAGCTTCAAGGATCAGGATAAGATCATCGACAAAGGCGTCGATGTACTGATCGCGACCCCCGGCCGCCTGCTTGACCATCTGGAACGCGGTAAACTGATCCTGACCGATGTGAAGGTCATGGTGGTGGATGAGGCTGACCGGATGCTCGACATGGGCTTCATCCCGGATATCGAGGAAATCTTCAAACGCACGCCCTTCACCCGCCAAACGCTCTTTTTCAGCGCGACCATGGCGCCGGAGATCGAGCGGATCACGAATACCTTCCTGTCCAACCCAGCCAAGATCGAAGTGGCGCGCGCCGCGACGACCAACGTGAACATCAAACAAGGTGTAGTCCTCTTCAAAGGCTCTGAGAAGCGCAAGGAACCATCCGAGAAGCGCGCCCTGCTACGCGCCCTGATCGATGGTGAAGGTGAGGCCTGCACAAACGCGATCATCTTCTGCAATCGCAAGTCGGATGTAGATATCGTTGCGAAATCGCTGAACAAATACGGCTATAATGCCTCCCCCATCCATGGTGATCTGGACCAGTCGCACCGGACCAAGACGCTGGACAAGTTCCGCGACAATGAACTGCGCTTCCTTGTGGCCTCCGACGTGGCCGCCCGCGGCCTCGACATTCCCGCCGTCACCCATGTGTTTAACTTCGACGTGCCCAGCCATGCCGAAGATTACGTGCACCGGATCGGGCGGACCGGCCGTGCAGGCCGAAGCGGCACCGCGATCATGATCTGCATCCCGCGGGACGAGAAGAACCTCGAAGACGTGGAACGGCTGGTCAAGGAAACGATCCCGCGCCTCGACAACCCGATGAAAGGCGCGCCCGCCAAGGAAGAGGCCGCGCCCGAAGAAAAACCCAAACGGACCCGTAATCGCCGGAAAAAGGACGATGAAGGCGATACGGCAGAGGTCAAACCGCTCGAAAAGCCCGCACAGGACGACAAGCCCAAGCGCGAAGACAAGCCCCGGCAAGAGCGGTCACGCGGCGGACGCGGGCGCGGTCGGAACGAGCCTGATGTGGTGGGCATGGGAGATGATACGCCCGCGTTCATCGCCATGAGCTTTGAGGAACGGGCGAAGGTGTAAAAAGCCGACCTACAATCTCTCACGCTCCATTGGCACCACCGCTGCCCGGCTTGCCGGGCATCGGCCGACATCACCTTATTCATCCCACTTCTTCTGTCAAAAAGAAGTCTGGTATCCTACCAGATCTTCAGGGTCATCTGGTAGGAAGAACGCTACTTCACACGGCCGGGTAACTGGCCCGGCATCAAACGTCTCCGGGGAAACTGAGGCGGCATGGGACCAGATTTACCCCAACCTGCTCACAATCACCGTCACTTCCGGCTTCTTCCCGATCTCGCCCTGCGCGCTTTTCCGGGCGATACTCCGCAGCTCTTTTTCAAGCTTCACATCGTCCCGCAGCGTCTTGGCGCTGGCCCGGTTGATAAACTGGCTCAGGTCTTCCTCGACCACTTCAACCAATGGGGCGTTCGATGATCCAACCTCGGACAAGCCGTTCAGCTCGACCCATGGATCACCCAATGGCTCATCATTTTCATCAATGATCAGTGTCACGATCAGATGCCCGTTCAGCGCCATACGAATGCGGTCACGTACCACGCCGTCCATGGCCCCGACCTGCACAGTCCCGTCCAGATAGGTCCGCCCGGTATCAACATAGCCCGTCACCGTCGGCTGGTTGCCCGACAGGTCAATCATCATCCCGTTCACGGCGACAATCCCGGTCAACCCACCTGCATTCCCAACCTTCACATGCTCACGCAGGTGCCGGTGTTCGCCATGCATCGGGATCAGGATCTGCGGTTTGACGATCTGGTGCAGCCGCTCCAGATCGGGCCGGTTGGCGTGGCCGGATACGTGGTATTTGCCGCCCGCATCATCGACCACATCAACACCCAGTTCGGACAACTGGTTCATGATCCGGATCACACCGCGTTCATTGCCGGGAATGGTTTTTGACGAAAACAGGAACGTATCGCCTTCCTTCAGGGACAAACCCAGATATTTCCCCTGCGCCAGCTGGGCCGATGCCGCCCGCCTTTCGCCTTGGGAACCGGTGACCAGCAGCATCAGGTTCTCACGGGGGATGTTCAGCGCATCTTCGGGGGAAATGGTGGCCGGGAAGCCCTCCAATATCCCCTCTTCCGTCGCCGCCTCAACCATCCGCCGCATCGCGCGGCCCAGCAGGCAGACGGACCGCCCGGCAGCTTTTGCCGCCACCGCCAGCGTTTTCAGCCGCGCGATGTTGGAGGCAAAGGTGGTCGCCACGACCATGCCGGTTGCATCTTCCATCAGCTCCGTAATGGTCGGCCCGATGGATGCCTCCGACCGCCCCGGCGCGTCCGAGAACACATTGGTACTGTCACAGACCAGCGCCTTGACCCCGTCTTTGGACACTTCCTCCCAAAGCGCCTGATCCCACGGGTCACCAACCACCGGGGTTTCGTCAATCTTGAAATCGCCAGAATGCAGCACGCGGCCATCAGGACTATCGATCAACAGACCGGCACTTTCGGGGATCGAATGGCTGATCGGCAGATACGACACTTTAAACGGACTGCAGGTGATCACATGCGGGTAAGGCTCCACCACTTTCACAACGCTTTCGGGATGGCCATGTTCGCTCAGCTTGCGCCGGGCGATGTTGGCGGTGAAACGGCGGGCATAAACGGGCGCACCCAGCCGTTCCCAATAATGGCCGATCGCCCCCACATGATCCTCATGCGCATGGGTGATAAAGATGCCGTCGATGCGCGCTTTCCGCTCTTCCAGCCAGGCGATATCGGGCAGGATCAGGTCCACCCCCGGTGTCCCGTCCATATCGGGAAAGGTGACACCCAGATCGACCACGATCAGCCGCTCATTATCCTGCGGGCCATAGCCATAGACATAGGCGTTCATGCCGATCTCGCCGGCGCCCCCAAGGGGCAGATAAATCAGGCGGTCAGTCATGTATTGTCCTTGTTATATTGGTGGATGACGGTCAGACCGTGCATCGTCAAATCATCTTCGAAAGCGTCGAACAGGGTTTCGGCCTGCTGGAACAGGGGCGCAAGCCCGCCGGTCGAGATGACCTGCATTGGCACGCCACGTTCGGCCTTGATCCGCGCGCATATCTCACGGACCAGCCCGATGTAACCCCAAAAGACGCCGGACTGCATGCAGGCAACCGTATTGGTGCCGACGACGGCCTGCGGCTTGGAGATATCGACATGCGGCAGGGCGGCGGCGGCATTGTGCAACGCCTCAAGCGACAGGTTCACCCCAGGAGCAATCACCCCGCCCACATAAGCCCCGTCATGGGCCACCACATCGAACGTGGTGGCTGTCCCGAAATCCACGACGATCAGGTCGCCGCCATGTCGGTCAAAGGCGCCGGCAGTGTTGACCAACCTGTCAGGGCCGACTTGCGTGCCCTCATCGACGCGCGGGGCCATTGGAAGAAGGCAGTCGGGCTTGCCCACCACTAACGGACGACAATTGTAATACCGATCTGCAAAGACACGCAGGTTAAAGACCACCCGCGGCACGGTAGAACTGACGATCACCTCATCGATATGCACATCCATGTTCTGAAAACGCATCAGGGTGGACAGCCAGACATAATACTGATCTGCGGTGCGCTGCCATTCGGTGCTGGTCCGCCAGGTGGCAAGGAACTGTTCACCGTCCCAGATCGAAAACACGGTATTGGTGTTGCCGCAATCAATGGCCAAAAGCATGCGCCACCTCCTTTAGAAAAATACGTCCGCTGCCGGGATCGCACGGGGGCCCGTGCCGGTGATCAGAACCAGATTGCCGTCCTGATCGATGCTGTCAAAAATGCCGGTGACCTCCTCGCGCCCTGTGCGGGCGGTGATCACCTCACCCAGACGGGCGGCATTGGCCAGCCAATCCTCGCGAATGCGCTTGAAGCCGAAATGCCGCAGCTTGTCTTCCTGTGTGGCATAGGCATCAGCCAGCACAGCCAGAAAATCCTGCGGCGCGACCTCCCATCCTCCGGCGGCCATCAGGCTCGTGGGGGGGAAACTGGCATCAGTGACCCCTTCGGGTGTGTGGCGCAGATTGACCCCGATCCCAATAGATAACCAATCGACAAACGGCCCCTGCCCGCTGCTTTCCAACAGAATGCCTGCCACCTTGCCGCCCGAAAGCAGAACATCATTGGGCCATTTCAGGCTAAGTTTTTCGGCAGGCACATAAATCGCCAGCGCCTGATAAAGGGCATTGGCCGCCAGAAATGACCGCTTCGCCGCCTCCACTGCTGTCGCCTCTGGCTTGAAAATCAGCGTGGCATTCAGATTGCCCTTTGGCACCACCCAGGGACGACCGCGCCGCCCACGCGCGGCGGTCTGATTGCGGGCCATGATCCAGGTGGGACGGTCCAGCAGGGGCGCACGCCGCGCCGCCTCTGCCATCGTGCTGTCAACGGTGTCAAGCACAACGCGCCCATACCCTTCGGGCCAATGCCCATGCGCGTTATCGCTATTGGACAAGCGTCGCAGCCGCGGCGGCGGCCATGGGTTCGATGCCAAACAGGTTCACAACACCGACCACCATGATCAGTGCGGATGCCATCAGGAATGTCCAAAGCACCGGATTCATCTTGCCGTCCAGTGCTTCGCCCTCTTCACCGAAATACATGTAGTAGACGATGCGAAGGTAGTAGAACGCACCGATCACCGATGCGATCACGCCCGCAACCGCAAGCCATGCCAACCCGCCTTCATAGGCGGCGCGCAACACGTAGAACTTGCCGAAAAAGCCAACCATGGGTGGCACACCAGCAAGGCTGAACAGCAGAACCAGCATCGCCAGCGCGCGCAGCGGTTGCCGCTTGGAATACATCCGCAGGCTTTCGATATTGGTCACCGGGCGACCGTCACGCTCCATCCCGAGAATGAAAGCAAAGGTGCCGACATTCATCGTTACATAAATCGCCATATAGATCAGCATCGCCTGCACGCCAAACGCAGTACCCGCAGCCAGACCCATCAGGGCAAAGCCCATATGCGCGATAGAGGAATATGCCATCAGACGCTTGATATCTGTCTGGCCAATGGCGGCAATCGCGCCAAGGAACATCGACACAACGGACAGGAAGGCCACGATTTGCTGCCAGTCGCCGACGATCCCGCCAAAGGCGTCATGCACAACCCGGGCAAACAGGCCCATGGCGGCGACCTTTGGGGCCGTGGCAAAAAAGGCCGTGACCGGCGTGGGGGAGCCTTCGTACACATCCGGCGTCCACATATGGAACGGGGCGGCGGACACTTTGAAGGCAAAGCCAGCCAGCAGGAAAACCAGACCAAACAGCAAGCCAAGCGACGCACCATCTGCCGTTGCCGCGATAATGCCCGAAAACAGGGTTGTGCCCGCAAAGCCATAGGTCAGCGAGGCACCATAAAGCAGCAGACCAGAGGACAGGGCGCCAAGGACGAAGTATTTCAGGCCGGCCTCGGTCGATTTCACACTGTCACGGCGCAGGGCGGCAACAACATAAAGCGACAGGGATTGTAGCTCCAACCCCATATATAGCGCCATCAGATCGCCCGCGCTGACCATGACCATCATGCCCACAACCGCCAATGCGACCAATAGTGGATACTCAAACCGCAACAGCCCGCGGCGCTGCATGTAAGCCTCTGACATCAACAGAACGGCAGCAGCGGACAACAAGATGGTGATCTTGGCAAAGCGCGCGAATGCGTCATCAACGAACATGCCGCCAAAGGCCACATTCGTGCCCTGCCCGTTGATGCCGATCCATACCGCCAGCAACACAAACAGGCCCGAGGTCGCCCATGTCAAAAGCGGGGCCATCCCGTCTTTGGTTGTATATACCGCCGCCATCAACGCGCCCATGGCATAGATTGCCAGAACAACTTCGGGCATCAGGATTTGGATATCAGCACCAATCATCACGGGCCTTCCTTAATTCGAAGCGAACT
Source organism: uncultured Paracoccaceae bacterium (assembly GCA_947500055.1). GTDB lineage: Bacteria > Pseudomonadota > Alphaproteobacteria > Rhodobacterales > Rhodobacteraceae > Yoonia. The sequence goes on along the minus strand of CANMQO010000001.1, from coordinate 388,464 downwards.
GCGTCGCGGCCTCAAAGGTCGCAAGCGCGGTTTCGTAATTGCCAACCAGCGCGTTCACGCTGGGGCCAATAATGTCGAGGACGAGGGCAGGATAAACACCCAGCAGCAGCGTCATCACCACAAGCGGGGCAAAGATCAGACGCTCGCGCTTGGTCATATCCGCGATCGTCTTCAGGCTTTCCTTGATCAGATCGCCCATCACGACGCGGCGATAGAGCCACAGCGCATAAGCGGCCGACAGGATCACGCCAGATGTGGCAACAACGGCCACCCAAGTATTGACCTGGAAGATGCCCATCAATGTCAGGAATTCACCGATAAACCCGGATGTACCCGGAAGGCCCACATTGGCCATGGTGAAGAACATGAAGATCAGCGCATAAGCAGGCATCCGGTTGACCAGACCGCCATAGGCCTCGATCTCGCGCGTATGCATTCGGTCATAGATCACACCAACGCACAAGAACAGCGCACCAGAGATAAAGCCATGGCTGATCATCTGGAAAATCGCACCGTCAACACCTTGCTGGTTCACCGCAAATATCCCCATCGTCACGTAACCCATATGGGCGACCGATGAATAGGCGATTAGTTTTTTCATATCTTCCTGAACCAGCGCCACGAGCGATGTGTAGACAATCGCAATGGCTGATAACCACAAAACGAATGGCCCCATCACCTCTGACCCGACAGGGAACATCGGCAGGCTAAAGCGCAGGAAGCCGTAGCCACCCATCTTCAACAGGATCGCGGCCAGCACGACCGACCCCGCGGTCGGCGCCTGTACGTGCGCGTCAGGCAACCAGGTATGAACCGGCCACATGGGCATTTTTACGGCGAAGCTGGCAAAGAAGGCCAGCCAAAGCAGGGTCTGCATCCCGCCGACAATCTGAATACCCAGCAGGCTGAAATTCTCGGTCCCGAATGGATGGCTCATCAAGGTCGGAATATCCGTGGTGCCCGCATCGGCGAACATGGCAACCATGGCCACCAACATCAGGACAGAGCCAAGGAAGGTGTAAAGGAAGAACTTGAACGACGCATAAATCCGGTTTTTGCCGCCCCAGATACCAATGATCAGGAACATCGGGATCAGACCGGCCTCAAAGAACAGGTAGAACAGCACCAGATCAAGGGCGAGGAAGACGCCCAGCATCAGCGTCTCCAGGATCAGGAAGGCAATCATGTATTCCTTGACGCGGTCATTCACATCCCAACATGCCGCAATCACCAGCGGCATCAGGAAGGTGGTCAGCATTACAAACAGGACCGAAATACCATCGACACCCATCTTGTATTGCAGGCCCAGCAGCCATTCCCGCTCTTCCACAAGCTGAAAGCCGGGATTGGCCGGATCGAAATTCGCCAGAATGAAAATCGAGGCGATAAATGTCGTGATCGTCGTCAGCAGCGCCACCCATTTGGCGTTGCGCTGTGCGGCCGCATCATCGCCGCGCAGGAAAAGGGCCAGAATGACAGCCCCCAGCAGCGGGATAAAGGTGGTGAGCGAAAGGATATTGCCCATCAGTTCGCCCCCCCGGACAGCGTGACCCAGGTCAGCAGCACCGCGATTCCCAGCACCATGGCAAAGGCGTAGCTAAAGATATAGCCCGACTGCGCCCGCCCGGCGAGCCGTGTGAAGAATGGAATGATCCCCATGGCCAACCCGTTGATGCCTCCGTCAATTGTTCTTGTGTCGCCCTGTTTCCACAGGATCCTGCCAATCGCCACGGCAGGTTTGACGAAAATGACATCGTAGATTTCGTCAAAGTACCATTTGTTCAGCAGGAACTGATAAAGCGGCGCCTGCTGCTCGGCCAGCTTGCCGGGCAGATCAGGACGGCGGATATACATCTGATAGGCCAAAGCAAGACCGGCCAGCATGGCAAAAAACGGGGCCAGCTTGACCCAGACAGGGACCTCATGCGCCTCGTTCAACACATGGTTGTCGGGGCTGTTGTGAATGGCCCCCTCACCCGGCGCACCCACCAGATTGTAATGGGCCTTCCCATGGCCGCCCTCATCTGCATGAGCCGCGTCTTCGCCGTGATCATCCTCGGTGCCGTGATCATCTGTCTTCGCCTCACCATGCTCGGATGCTTCGGCATAGGTCACGCCAAAGAACTTGCCGACCTTATCGTTTGATCCAAAGAATGACCCATACCAGATCATGCCACTGAACACGGCACCAACGGCCAACACATAAAGCGGGACGAGCATCGAATTGGGGCTTTCATGGGCATGCTCATGGGTATGCTTGTCACCGCGGGGCATGCCATAAAAGGTCATGAACATCAGACGCCAGCTATAGAAACTGGTCATCAGGGCCGCAATAACCAGCATCCAGAACGCATAGCCGCCGGCAGTGCCCGCGTAGGCGCTTTCGATAATCGCATCCTTGGACACGAAGCCAGCAAAACCAATCGGGAAGCCAACATAAAGCAGCGGAATACCCACGCCCGTGATCGCCAGTGTGCCGATCATCATCATCCAGAATGTCTTGGGGATCTTATGACGCAATCCGCCATAGTTCCGCATATCCTGCTCATGATGCATCGCGTGAATAACGGAACCGGCCCCAAGGAACAGCATCGCCTTGAAGAACGCATGTGTCAGCAGGTGGAACATCGCAACGGAATAGACGCCCAGACCGGCGGCCACGAACATGTAACCCAGCTGCGAACAGGTGGAGTATGCGATGACGCGCTTGATGTCGTTCTGGACCAAACCCACGGTCGCGGCAAAGAACGCGGTGCTGGCCCCAAGGAAGACAATGAAATTCGTCGCGGCGGGCGCATATTCCATCAGCGGCGACATGCGGCAAACAAGGAACACACCGGCGGTCACCATGGTCGCGGCATGGATCAGGGCGGACACAGGGGTCGGACCTTCCATCGCGTCGGGCAGCCAGGTGTGCAGGAAAAGCTGTGCCGATTTGCCCATCGCACCAACAAACAAAAGGAACGCGATCAGGTTCAGCGTATTCCAATCCTTCCACAGGAAGGTGAGCGTATGATCCTGCAGATCAGGGATCGCGGCAAAAATATCCTCAAACCGGATGCTATCCGTGACCATGTAAAGGGCAAAGATACCAAGGGCGAAACCAAAGTCACCAACCCGGTTGACCACAAAAGCTTTGATCGCCGCGGCATTTGCGCTTGGCTTGCGGAAGTAAAAGCCGATCAGCAGATATGAGGCGACGCCAACCCCTTCCCAGCCAAAGAACATCTGAACGAGGTTATCCGCTGTCACCAGCATCAGCATCGCAAAGGTAAAGAACGACAGATAGGCAAAGAAGCGCGGGCGATAGCTCTCATCTTCTTTGAAATTCTCGTCATGGGCCATGTAGCCAAAGGAATAAAGATGGACGAGGGCCGACACGGTGTTGATCACAATCAGCATGATCGCGGTCAGGCGATCCATCCGGATCGCCCAATCGGTGCTGAGCGTGCCACTTTCGATCCAGCGCAGAATGGTGACCGTGTAGCTGCCACCGGGATGGGCGGCAGGATCAAGGGTCAGGAAAACAACCCAGGACAGGAAGGCCGCCAGAAACAACAGGCTGGTGGTCACCCATTGGGCGGCTTTCTCGCCAATCAGTTTCCAGCCAAACCCACACAGGATGGCACCGACCAGCGGGGCAAAAAGGATGATGGTTTCCATTGGTATCAGCCCTTCATCACGTTGACGTCTTCAACGTCGATGGTCCCGCGATTGCGGAAGAAACAAACAAGAATGGCAAGGCCAATCGCGGCCTCTGCGGCGGCGACGGTCAGGACGTGTAACGTGAATATCTGACCGACGTAGTCGCCCAGATAACTGGAAAAGGCGACTAGATTGATATTCACCGCCAACAGCATCAATTCAATGCTCATGAGCAGGATGATCACGTTCTTGCGGTTCAGGAACAGGCCAAAGATGCCAATCACAAACAGGGCGGCTGCCACTGTGAGATAATGTTCAAGTCCGATCATTGGATATTCCCTCAACCTTCATCGCAAAGAAATTTTGCAAAATTTCTTCAGTCGGAAAGATTTTTCGTAACGAAAAATCTTCCATCACAATCCCTGCCCCGGCTTCACGTCGCGCAGTTCCATCGCCTTGGCCGGGTCGCGATACATCTGCGCCAGCACATTCTGGCGTTTGATATCCACCCGGTGGCGCAGCGTCAGCACAATCGCCCCGATCATCGCAACCAGCAGGATCAGGCCCGCCAGCTGGAACAGCAGGAAATATTTGTCATAGATCAGCAAACCCAGCGCGGCCGTGTTTTCCAGATCACCCTGCGGGGCCGCAACCCGGCCCTCAACCCCGTCGGAAAAGCCCCAGACCCCAAGCGCCAGCGCCAGTTGCATCAGGATCACCACGCCGATCAGCAAGGCCAGTGGCATATATCTGGCCATCTCCGCCTTCAACTCGGCGAAATCGACGTCCAGCATCATGACGACAAACAGGAACAGCACAGCAACCGCGCCGACATAGACGATGATCAGCAACATCGCGACAAATTCAGCGCCAAGGGTCACGAACAACCCCGCGGCGGATAAGAACGACAGGATCAGCCAAAGCACCGAATGCACCGGGTTGCGGCTGACAACGGTCATCAGCCCGCCGGCAATCGTTGTCACCGCAAATAGGTAAAATATGAACGCGAAGACGGTCATGCGCTTTCGTCCTTTTCCATCACTTCATTGGCCAGTTCCATTGTCTTGGTCATGGCTGGCACGCCGCCGAACATACCCATCTGGGCAATGGTTTCGGCGATTTCCTGTTTCGTCGCCCCTGCCTCGACCAAATGGCGGACAGTCATGCGTATCTGCGCCTCGGCCTGACCACCCAGCACGGTCAGTGCAGCAAGGGTCAGCAAAAGCCGGGTCTTGGCATCCAGCCCATCAGGGCTGATCCCCTTGCCCATGAATGTTTCCATCATGTCCTTGGACATGGTCGGAAACAGGGCTTCGAACCCTTTGGGCGTGAACGATTCCAGCGCCGGATTCATGGCTTTCGCCCAATCCTGGCCGATCTTCATCATCGCTTCAAAAGGGTTCTGCTCGGTCATCTGTAAGGCGCATCCAGTTCCAAATTGCGGGCGATCTCGGTTTCCCAGCGGTCGCCGTTTTCCAGCAGTTTCGCCTTGTCGTAATAAAGCTCTTCGCGGGTTTCGGTGCTGAACTCGAAATTCGGACCTTCGACAATCGCATCCACCGGGCAGGCCTCCTGGCAGAAACCGCAATAGATACATTTGGTCATGTCGATATCATAGCGCGTGGTGCGGCGGGATCCATCATCACGCGGTTCGGCATCAATCGTGATGGCCTGCGCAGGGCAAACAGCCTCACAGAGTTTGCAGGCGATGCAGCGTTCTTCGCCATTGGGGTAACGGCGCAAGGCATGCTCGCCCCGGAAACGCGGGGAAAGCGGCCCCTTTTCATGCGGGTAGTTCAGCGTGGCTTTGGGCGAGAAGAAATATTTCAGCCCCAGCTTAAAGCCCTGAAATACATCCTGAAGCAGGAAATACTTGGCGGCGCGGGTATAGTCGATTTGGGTCATTTATTAAGCCCCCACTGCCCAACGGGCCCAAAACCCGCCAAGCACTTCGTATTTTGCAAGGAACGACACGATCACCACCCAGGCCAGCGACATCGGCAGGAACACTTTCCAACCAATCCGCATCAACTGGTCATAGCGGTAGCGTGGTGTGATCGCCTTCACCATCGAGAAGATGAAGAAACAGAAGCCCATTTTCAGGATCATCCACAGGATGCCATCGGGCAGGCCCGGAATGGGTGACAACCAACCACCAAGGAACAGCAGCGAAATCAGCGCGCACATCAGCACAACCGCCATCAACTCACCGATCATGAACAGCAGGAAGGGCGTCGATGAGTATTCCACCTGATAGCCAGCAACCAATTCTGATTCCGCCTCCGGCAGGTCAAATGGCGGCCGGTTGGTTTCCGCCAAAGCACTGACAAAGAACAGAAAGAACATCGGCAGATGCGGCAGGATATACCAGCTGAGCAGGCCCGCGCCGCGCTGCGCCTCGACAATATCGCCAAAATTCATCGACCCGGTGGAGATGATAACACCGATAATGATCAACCCGATTGAAACTTCATAGGAAATCATCTGCGCGGCAGAACGCAACGACCCAAGAAACGGGTATTTGGAGTTCGACGCCCAGCCGCCCATGATCACGCCGTAGACCTCTAGCGAACCGATGGCGAAGATATAGAGGATGGCGACATTGATATCGGCCAGCACCCAACCTTCGTTGAACGGGATCACCGCCCATGAAATCACCGCCAGCACAAAGGCGATCATCGGCGCGAGGAAGAACACGGCCTTATCGGCCCCGGCAGGCACGACGATTTCCTTGACGATATATTTCAGGAAATCGGCAAAGGACTGCAGCAGACCAAAGGCGCCAACCACATTCGGGCCTTTGCGCATCTGCACAGCAGCCCAGATCTTGCGGTCAGCATACATCAGGAATGCCAGCGCCACCAAAAGCGGCACCAGAACCAGTAAACACTGCCCCAGAATGACCAGAACGATGCCAAGGTTGGTGTTGGTAAAGAATTCAACCATTATCGTCGTCCTTATTCCGCCGCCATCGGCGCGGATTTACGCGCTTTGGCATTGGCACTCAGTTCAGCCATCAGGGTCGAGGCGCGTGCGATCGGGTTTGTCAGGTAAAAATCGCGAACCGCATTGCGGAAATCAGCCTTGCCCGGTTTTTTGACAGGGATCGGCTGCCAATCGTTTTCGGCCACCTCATCCACACGGCCCAGATGCGGGTGGACAGCCACCAGCGCCTGCCGCAACTGCGCCATGCTGTCATAAGCCAATGTGGCATCCAGCTCAGCCGACAGTGCCCGCAGGATCGCCCAGTTTTCCTTGGCCTCGCCCGGGGGGAAGCTGGCGCGCAGGGCAAGCTGTGGCCGCCCTTCGGTATTGACGAACAGCCCGTTTTCCTCGGTATAGGCGGCAGACGGCAGAATGATATCGGCGCGATGGGCCCCGCGGTCGCCATGGCTGCCTTGATAGATCACAAAGGCACCCGGTTTCACCTCAACCTCATCCGCGCCAAGGTTATAGATCACCTCTGCACCGTCCAATGCAGCTTCCAGCCCGCCTTCGGTCACGGCCCCCACATCCATTGCGCCAACGCGCCCGGCAGCGGTGTGCAGAACCAACAGCTTGGAGTTACCCAATTCAGCAATTTTCATGGCTGTCGCAAGGACCGCCTCGCCATCCGCCTCGTTTAGGGCACCTTGTCCCACAATCACGAGGCCCGGCGTATCAGCGCCATCCGACAGCCCCTTGTCATCCACAAGCGCGCTGAGCGCGGCACGGTCGCGACCGAGGTGATGATACGCATAGGTCAGGTCCACAGCCTCGCCCAGAAGGGCAATATCGGCGCCAGCGCTCCATGCACGCCTGATCCGCGCATTCAGGACCGGTGCCTCCGTCCGGGGGTTGGTGCCGATCAGCAGAATACGTTTCGCGGCATCAACATCCTCGATGTTGGCATTGCCGACATAGGCCGACCGGTTGCCAATCGGCAGTTTCGCCCCATCGGTACGGCATTCAACATGGCCGCCCTGCCCTTCGATCAACTGCTTGAGCGCGAATGCGGCTTCAACCGAGACAAGATCACCAACAAGACCGGCAGTCTTCTTGCCTTTCATGGCCGTCGCAGCAGCCGTCAGCGCCTCTGGCCAGCTCGCCTTGCGCAGCTTGCCGTTTTCGCGAATGTAAGGCGTGTCCAGACGCTGGCGGCGCAGACCGTCCCAAACGAAACGTGTCTTGTCGGAAATCCATTCCTCATTCACCCCGTCATGGTTGCGAGGCAGGAAACGCATAACTTCGCGGCCCTTGGTATCAATCCGGATATTGGACCCCAGCGCGTCCATCACATCGATCGATTCGGTCTTGGTCAATTCCCACGGACGGGCGGTGAATGCGTAGGGTTTTGAGACCAGCGCACCAACCGGGCAAAGATCAATGATATTGCCCTGCATATTCGAATCGAGCGTCTCACCCAGATAGGACGTAATCTCGGCATCTTCACCGCGACCGGTCTGGCCCATCTGATGAATGCCCGCGACCTCGGTCGTGAAACGGACACAGCGGGTGCAGGAAATGCAGCGGGTCATATGGGTTTCGACCAGTGGACCAAGGTCCAGATCCTCGGTCGCCCGCTTTGGTTCACGGAAGCGGCTGAAATCGACGCCATAGGCCATGGCCTGATCCTGCAAATCGCATTCACCACCCTGATCGCAGATCGGGCAATCCAACGGATGATTGATCAGCAGGAACTCCATGACCCCCTCGCGGGCCTTTTTGACCATGGGGGAGTTGGTTTTGACGACCGGCGGCTGACCTTCCGGGCCGGGGCGCAGATCGCGGACCTGCATGGCGCAGGATGCCGCAGGTTTGGGCGGGCCGCCAACGACTTCAACCAGACACATGCGGCAGTTCCCTGCGATGGAAAGCCGCTCATGATAGCAGAAACGGGGGATTTCGACGCCTGCTTCTTCGCAGGCCTGTATCAGGGTCATCGCCCCGTCAACTTCGACCTCATTTCCATCAATGATGACTTTGCGCAGATCAGACATGGCGTGCCTTATATGTTCCCGATGACACAGCCATCCGCGTTGCGGCGGCTGCGCGTTGCCGCGTTCTAGCGCGACATGGGCGGCGATGCCAGTCTGATCGGCAAAAAAGACGTCAATTTATGGGGGGCTTAGGGTCGATTGTCAGGCAAGGCGTTCGGCAGGCAATTGCTTACCGCAACAACCAACCAACACGGGTATCGCGGGCGATCTGGTCACGACCCGCAGCGCAGTAGGTCGCCTCCTGTCCCTCGACAACACCAAGCTGTGCAAGCTGCTGGCGCGCGATGCGCTCCAAACGGCGCTGTTCTTGCTTGTCGTCGATATATGCATCAATTTCCGCGTTTGAATAACCGCGTTCCAGCGCATAGTTCTTAAGCTCCTGCAGATAAGTCAGGCCGCGAAATGTGCGTGCACTCAGACTGCCGCATTTCTCGGAAATCTCATAGGCCATGCCAACCTGCACGATCCCGTCGCGCACCCGCGCTTCATCCTTCAACGCCGATTGCGCCGTGGCCGCACCCGCCAGCCCGACAACCGCCATAGCTGCGGCAAACATGCCCAATGATGCATTTTTCATCTATGCTCTCCTGTCAGGCGCTTTTCTCGCCATTCATTGCCGATAGAGATCGGAATTTAGGGCGCGTTATTCAATATCAGTTGGCTGATATCAGGACATCATGTTGTTTTCCAGACGGGCAGCTTCGACTAACCCCTTGGTGCCAAACACATCTTTACTCTCGCCAACGGATCGGAGCAGTTTCCAGCGCTCCATGCCCTCTGCAACATTCGGGCGATAGCCCTCCGGCACCCACCAACAGACCAGAAACCCGCTATCGCCGGGCACAAACCACTCATCCCGACCCGCCATGATCCTTGCATGCAGTGTCTGCGTGACGAAATGATAAAGCGGCGCCGCGCCCTGCCAGACAGACAAGGTCGATGCCGTATGCGGGCGGTCCGCCAAGGCGCCAAAAGATTCGTTCTGCACCGCGTCCATGTCATCATCCGACATGCGCCAGACAAATCCCGGACTGCGGGCGGCAATGCGATTGACCTGTGCAATCGCGTTTTCAAACCCCGCAATGCGCGGATCACCAAACGGATAACGCAGTGTCCCGAAATTGAACTCTGCCAGATGGCGGGTCATTGGGCGGCTTGCGCGCGCAGCCAATCCCAACCAAAGGCATCATCGCTATCGCCGTGGGTCTCACGATAGGCCAGTTTCTCCAGCGCCTCATCCAATGTTGGTCGGGTGCCTTCGGGAATCCACCACATCACGAAATGCATCTGGACCAGGGTCTCGAACCATTCCTTGCTACGGGTCATGAACTTTTCATGCAGCGTGTTGAAAACAAAGTTTTCCAACTGCTGCGGCGTTTCCCAGACGGTCAGATTGGCAACAAACTGCGGGTCGCCGTCAATGCAGGCATCGGTATTGCCCCGGCCCGGCTCGCCTGACCCTTCCATCATCCAGACAAAACCCGGCATCCGTTTGCCCAGACCGTTGATGCGGTCAAGATTGTCCATGAATTCCGCGACGCGCGGATCGTCCGTCGGGGCAATCAAACGCCCGATATTCAATTCGGCCAAATGCATCCGGCATCCCCCTTTCAGATCGCATATCAATTCAACGGCGGCGCTGTCGTGTCGGGGCAACCCCCGCCAGTCCCTTGCGCCCAAAAGCCAGCGCCAGAACGATACCAACGACCGCCAACAGACCGGCAGCGGCATAGGCCCAGAGCGGCGCAATCCCCGCGCGGACAGCCAGCACGGTAAACCATGCCGGAACGACACAGATCAACAACGTAAGAAGGGCCGCGCAAAAACTCGCGGCCCCGTCCAGATATCGACGCATGAACCTTAGCCCACAGGCACCAACACCGCCGCCATCGCGCTGTTTTCCAGTGTTTCAGCATCCGCAGCCGGGCACAGGTCTTGGCCAGATGACAGGTCAACACCATGTTTGGCGGCAAAGCTGCGCTGGCTGACATCTGTTTCCAACTCGATCGAATTGCGCAGGCTCAACGCAGACAGCGAACCGCGCCCCACCTCATTGCGCTTTTCATTCACCATCAGATCGACGCCACCGTCATAGTTGTAGCGGGCACAGTTCTGCGCCACCTGGTTGGCAATCTTCAGAGTCGCGTAATATTGCGGGGTCGGCAGATTATAGAGCTTCTGCACTGCTGCATCCTCAAATGGGCGCGCCCCGCTTGGCCCGGTTGCACATGCGGCCAATGTCAAAGCCGCCCCAATCATCATTCCACGTATCATCATTCTGCTGCTATCCCTGCTACGCGTTTATCCTTGATCCGGTCCTCGATCTCGTCCCGGAAGTTCTTGACCAAACCCTGGATCGGCCACGCGGCGGCGTCACCCAGCGCGCAAATCGTATGGCCTTCAACCTGTTTGGTCACATCCAGCAGCATATCAATCTCTTCGGGGCGTGCATCCCCTTTCACCAGACGGGCCATAACGCGCATCATCCAGCCGGTGCCTTCGCGGCACGGGGTACACTGGCCACAGCTTTCATGTTTGTAGAATTTGGACAAACGCCAGATCGCTTTGATCATGTCGGTGGACTGATCCATCACGATAACGGCAGCCGTGCCCAGCGACGATCCTTTTTCCTTCAGCGCATCAAAATCCATGATCGCGTCGCGCATGTTTTCACCGCGCACACATGGGACGGAGGAGCCACCGGGGATCACCGCCTTCAGGTTATCCCAACCACCGCGGATACCACCGCAATGCTTTTCAATCAGTTCTTCAAAGCTGATCGACATCTCTTCCTCGACCACGCAGGGGTTGTTCACATGTCCGGAAATCGCAAACAGCTTGGTGCCTGCATTGTTCGGGCGGCCCATCCCGGCAAACCACTCACCACCCCGGCGCAGGATGGTCGGCACGACAGCAATGGATTCAACATTGTTCACCGTCGTCGGGCAGCCATAAAGGCCAGCACCAGCAGGAAAGGGCGGCTTCATCCGGGGCATACCCTTCTTGCCTTCAAGGCTTTCCAGCAGGGCGGTTTCCTCACCACAGATATAAGCGCCTGCCCCATGGGTCAGGTAAATGTCGAAATCCCAGCCGGACTTGCAGGCATTCTTGCCCACCAGACCGGCGGCGTAGGCCTCATCGATGGCGGCCTGCAAAGCCTCCTTCTCGCGGATATACTCGCCACGAATATATATGTAACAGGCATGGGCATTCATCGCGAATGACGCGATCAGGCAACCTTCGACCAGCGTATGCGGGTCATGGCGCATGATTTCACGGTCCTTGCAGGTGCCCGGCTCGGATTCGTCAGCATTGACCACCAGATAGGCCGGACGACCATCGCTTTCCTTGGGCATGAAGGACCATTTCAGACCGGTGGGAAAACCCGCACCACCACGACCGCGCAGACCGGATGTTTTCATCTCGTTGATGATCCAGTCCCGACCCTTCTTGATGATATCGGCGGTGCCATCCCAATGGCCACGCGCCTGCGCGCCTTTCAAGGTGCGATCATGCATTCCGTAAAGGTTGGTAAAAATCCGGTCTTGGTCTTTGAGCATCAGTTCCCGCCCTCTTCATTCTGGCGCGCACGCCAGAGCTTATATGTCTGCCATAGGGCAAACCCGAAACCGGCGAGCGCTGCAAGATCAAAAAACGTCCGGACCCGCATGGACCAGTCATATTCATCACCAAGCAGCGTCACCAATATCCAGAAAACACCAACACCTGCCAGGATCAACGCGACCCGTTGTCCGGCCTTTGCCTGTTTGGTGTCTCCGTGTTGCGCCATGGGTTCGCCGCGTCTAGTAGACGCCGCCCTTCTCTACCTTGGCCGAGAATTCCGTGGTCCCGCCTTCGGCAAGAACCTTGGCCTGCTCAACCCAATTGTCGCGGCTGGCGCGGCCTTTGAAGCCCGCCAGATTGTCATCCATCCACGCCTGCTCGGATGGGCCCCAACCGGCGATCTGGTCAAAGTGATAGATGCCCATGCCATGCAATGTCTGTTCCAGCTTGGGACCAACACCCTTGATCTGCTTGAGGTCATCCGCGCCGCCTTCACGGGCAGCACTCAGAAACGCTGGTTTGGACGCAGCGCCGGCAGCAGGAGCCGGATCAGCCGACGCAGCCGCAGGTGCAGCCGGTGCGGCGGCTGGTTCAGCCTCCGATCCCGGACCATCATATTTCCACTCACCCTTCTTGGCGCTCAACTCTTCCTGACCTGCCAGTTTGGCCGTCGGTTTGATCACCGGGTCCGCAGCTGCAGATTCCGCAGCCTTGGCAGCAGGGGCAGGTGCCGGTGTTGGTTCAGGTGCGGCTTCCACAGGCTCAGGTTCAGGCGTCGCAACAGGCTCCGCCGCCGGGGCCGCTTCTGGTGCGGTGGCCTGCGCTGCGGCAACGGGTGCTGGCGCGGCTTGGCTCGCCGTGGCACCGGTCTCCCGGGATTCAGGTTCGCGCCATCCCAACATCAACGCAATCGCCGTAATAATCGCAACAATGACACCGATAACCAATCCAGCGAACCAACCAAAACCGAAAAGAACCCAGGCCACGAGCGCGGCAATGACTCCGAACAGGGCAGCAACGATAATCTTACCCTGACTTAATGGTGCTGTATCATTCATGTATCTGATCTCCCTTAGGACAGCCGCTGGCGCGGCCACCAGTAATTTTCACCGCGCAGGGGTCCCCGCCCTCAAGAAACCGCGATGCTGTGGCACAGGTCTAACCGAAACAACGCGTAAGCGAAATTTATTTGTGCCATTCGCCCGGCATAGCATGATTGCAGGCATCAGACTGGGCACAGGACATTACTTGGCCGCCTTGGCAAATTCCGTTGCCTGACCGATCCAGTCATCACGCTCGATCCGGCCCTTGAACTTCAGGCGGCTGTCAACCCAGGCGACCTGCGCGGGGGTCCATTTGGCGATCTGATCGAAATGCCAGAAACCCAGCTCGTTCAGGACCGCTTCCAATTTGGGGCCAACGCCACTGATCTTTTTCAGATCATCCGCGCCACCATCCCGCGCGGCGGCCAGGGTTTCAGGCTGCTGTTCCCCCACCGGTTCCGGGTTCGCCTTCGACACAGGCTTCGCCGCTGATTTCGCGGTCGCCTGCTGCTTAGTCACGCCCGTCATGTCGGCGGGTTTATCTGCAGCTGGCTTCGGCGCCTTGGCCTTGCTGGATTTTGCAGCCTTCGGTTTTGCAGGTTTGGTCTTGACCGTGCCATCGTCAATCCAGGGGGTCAGCAACGGAACCTCAGTGCCATCAATCCGCTTGACGGTATCACCAATATCCACCGCAGCCTGCACGCTGGCGTTATATTGCGTCTTGCCGCTTTCATGATCCTTCAGACTGGTCAGACCTTTCAGCGGCTCGGCGGCATACCGGCCATTCTGCGGACCGGGCACAGGGACCTTGCCCGCAGCCAGTTCATCAATGATCTCGGCCAGGCGTTCGGCGGTCAGGTCCTCGTAATAATCCTTGCCGATCTGGGCCATGGGGGCGTTGGCACAAGACCCGAGGCATTCCACCTCTTCCCATGAAAACTTGCCATCGGCAGACAGCGCATGGGGCTGGTCGGCGATCTTGTCCTTGCAGATACCAATCAGATCCTCGGCCCCGCAAATCATGCAGGACAGGGTGCCGCAAACCTGAATATGGGCAACACTGCCAACGGGCTGCAACTGGAACATGAAGTAGAATGATGCGACCTCAAGGGCGCGGATATAGGCAAGATCCAGCATCGACGCCACATGTTCAATCGCAGGGCGGGTCAGCCAGCCTTCCTGTTCCTGCGCGCGCCACAGCAGCGGAATAATCGCCGAGGCCTGACGGCCTTCGGGGAATTTCTTCATCTGCCCTTCGGCCCAGGCCTGATTGGCAGGAGTAAAGGCGAAACTGTCAGGCTGATCAGGATGAAGGCGGCGGAGCATGAAGAACCTCGGTTATCAATCTGGAACGGCGACGGTCCAACCCGCCAACCTTTGCGCACCGGGTTACACAGGACAGCCCGGTTTGACAACGGGCCGCACATGCACTTTTTGCCTCATCTGTCGGGGTTTCACGACATTCCGGTCAGAATGGCACCAAAGGTCGTCATGGCGAAAACCGCGGTCGGAATCACATTGACACCGCCCGTCAGCAGCAATGCGGGCATCACGCCCACAATCATCATGCGCAGACGCCTGTATTCAGACGGAAGCCCTTCCCATCCGGCGCAATTGATCCGCGCCCCTCGGAACGCAGCTCAGTCAGAATACCGCCAAGATCGCCCTCTGACAGGGTCGCAGCCGCCAGAATTGTGTCTGAATTTGCTGAATTGAACGTGCAGCCATTCGCCTCAACAGCGCTCACAAACCGTTCCTTGGCCGATGACGGAATGATGACCGGGGCCGGCTCTGGTGCCGGAACCGGCAAAGGCGCAGGTGCCGGCACACGCACGCCGATCGGAACGGCGCATGCAGACATGGCGGCAAAGGCAACAAGCGGAAGATGACGGATCATGGCACGAATTCCTCTGGATAAAACATTCGCCGCAAACCTAGCATTCGGAACGCCACGAAGACCAGCGCCGGTCTGAACGCGTTGAGGATTTCTGCCGATCAAAGCAGGTCGCGCGCCAGATCAAGCAGAAAAACGGCAGCCGCACCGGCGACTGCTGCCTTGATCAGACGGTTTCGACCGCGCGCAACAAACACCCCAACGATGCCCGCAACCGCACCAAGCAATAGCAGCCAGAAATCAAATGTGATGGTCATGCTTGGACTGGCCTCAATCCGTGGCGGGCAGCGACGCCGCATCAATGAAATCTTCGAAACCAAGCCAGAAAATCGCCACCGAAACGGCGATCCCCGCAACACCACCAAAGACGATACCTGTCATGGGGCGCCGGAACATTCGGGACACGGCGGCGGATACAAAAAACCCGCCAGCAATCAAAAACCCAAGCAAGATATCCGCAATGCTCATCGATCCGCCCCAGCTATTTTCGCACCAACTGATCCCGCATGATCAGCGGTCGATCTCACCAAACACGACATCCATCGTGCCAATAATCGCGGCAACATCAGCCAGCTGATGACCACCCGCAACATGATCCATCGCCTGCAAATGCAGGTATCCGGGGGCGCGCAGCTTGGCACGATATGGCTGGTTGGTGCCATCGGCCACCAGATATACACCAAACTCGCCCTTGGGCGCTTCAACTGCGGCGTAGACCTCGCCCGCAGGGACGTGGAACCCTTCGGTATAAAGCTTAAAGTGATGGATCAGCGCCTCCATCGATGTTTTCATCTCGCCCCGCGTCGGCGGTGTCATCTTGCCCCGCGCCATCACATCACCCGGCTCATTGCGCAGCTTTTCGCAGGCCTGACGGATGATATGGACGGATTGGCGCATCTCTTCCATGCGGCACAGGTAACGGTCATAACAATCGCCGTTCTTGCCCACCGGCACCTGAAATTCGAACTCATCATAGCATTCATAAGGCTGGGCGCGGCGCAAATCCCAGGCAAGGCCGGAACCACGAACCATGACACCGGAAAAACCCCATTCCTGAATGTCTTCCTCGGTCACGACACCAATATCGCAATTGCGCTGCTTGAAAATCCGGTTTTCGGTCAGCAACCCATCGATATCAGCCAGCACCGCAGGGAATTCGACAGCCCATTGATCAATATCCGCGATCAATTCGGGCGGCAGATCCTGATGGACCCCACCGGGGCGGAAGTAAGCAGCGTGCAAACGGGCGCCACAGGCCCGCTCGTAAAACACCATCAGTTTCTCACGCTCTTCAAAACCCCAAAGCGGCGGGGTCAGCGCGCCAACATCCATCGCCTGCGTGGTGACATTCAGCAGGTGATTCAACACCCGGCCAATCTCGGAATAAAGCACCCGGATCAGTGACGCGCGACGGGGCACTTCCGTTCCCGTCAGCTTCTCAATGGCCAGACACCAGGCATGTTCCTGGTTCATCGGGGCCACGTAATCCAGACGGTCGAAATAGGGCAGGTTTTGCAGATAGGTGCGCGATTCCATCAGCTTTTCTGTACCGCGATGCAGCAAACCGATATGGGGGTCGCACCGTTCGACAATCTCGCCATCCAGTTCCAGCACCAGCCGCAACACGCCGTGGGCCGCGGGGTGCTGCGGGCCGAAATTGATGTTGAAATTGCGAATCTGCTGTTCATCCGTTGCGGCGTCGGTCGAGCCGTCATCGTAAGTGTTCACACGGATATCGCCGTCCATCATCCTGTCATCCTCGCGCGGTTTTCCTGCCAACGTTCCGGCAGTGGGCCAATATTGCGTGCAGCCCATTCGTAGTGGTCATTTAACAGTTTCAGCGCCCGGGGGCGCAGCTTATCCAACATCACAACTTCGGCGCCTTGGTGCACCGGGGTTTTTACATCGGACGTTACAGGGCTAATACCAAGGAACTCAGCAAGATGCGAGATGCCATTCTGCCCCATGAGGTTTTCTGTATAGGCAACCATCAACCGATCCTCCGGGATGACACGACGCAGTCTGCGAATGATTGCAGGATAATCGCCGCGCTCCAGAATATGTGTCTCCTGGCCCCGGTTCAGCATCCGGTAAAGGATGTTATTGGCCTTCTTTTCATAGACTTCATGATCTTGACGCTGACGGCGCGCCTGCATGCGAATATGCGACCACAGCCGGTCCAACGGGTCGCGGATCAGAAACAGCACCCGCGTTTGCGGTGACAATGCGATCATCCGCGCCAGTATCTGATCCGGCAAAGTGGCGTAATTGGGGGTGATATCGGCAAAAAGCTTCACCCCCTCCACCCGGCCGGTCAGCCAATTGGAATAAGCTTGGTCGTCGGCGCGATCCCCGGCGATCACGGAAATCAACATTGTCATGTCAGAGATTCGGCGGGTCACATTCGCTACCTGCCAACCCCGGCCCGCGCTTTCCGCATCCGCACGCAAGTCGCGCAACTCCTGCAGACGGGCCTTGAAGGCCGCCACCTGACGGTCGCGGGCATCGGCATCAAACGTATCCCAGTAATGGGCCTCTTTGACCGCTGGCAATGAACAATCCGGATGGTCATGCAAGTACCTGTAAAGCCAGGTCGTGCCCGCCTTTGTCGCCCCGACACAGAACAGGATTGTCGGGTCAGCCATCCCCGTCCGGCGCAAACATGGCAAAGACCTCGGCCTCGGTCATTGTCTTGGTCTCACCGGCCAACGCGTAATTGCCGGGCTTCTGGTCGATGAAAACCTGTATGCCAATCTCGAATTGGGACGGGTCCTCGAAGGCCTGAATAGATACATGCTGGTTCTGCCCATCCTGGGTCTGCCACAGCAGCGACGACCCACAGGTCTTGCAGAACAACCGCTCACCCCATTCCGATCCCTTATAGGATCCAACCGGTGCGCCATCATCAAAGACAAGGGATGATCCACAATCAACCGACAGATACATGCCGCCCGACCATTTTCGGCACATCCCGCAATGGCAGGCCCCTGCCCCCAGACCACCGACCGTCGGTGTTGCAGTGAAACGGCAAGCGCCGCACATGCATTTGCCCGGAAGTGCCGCCATCAGCTTGCCTTCTCGTCTTTCTTCTCATCACCCGGCAGAATGTATTCGGCACCTTCCCACGGGGACATGAAATCAAACTGGCGGTATTCCTGCACCAGCTTGACCGGTTCATAGACAACGCGCTTCTGCACCTCGTCATAACGGACCTCGGTATAGCCCGTGGTCGGGAAATCCTTGCGCAGCGGGTGACCACGAAAACCGTAATCGGTCAGGATGCGGCGCAGATCGGGATGGCCGGAAAACAGGATGCCGAACATGTCGAACACTTCGCGTTCGAACCAGTTGGCGGATGGGTGAACGGATATGATGGAGGGCAACATATCCTCCTCACGGATCTGGACGCGCAAGCGGATACGGTGGTTCTGATACATGCTCAGGAAATGATAGACGACGTCAAAACGCTTGGCCCGGCTGGGATAGTCAACGGCGGTAATATCCACCAGCGATGAAAACTTGCAGGTGGCATCGGTTTTCAGAAACTCAACAAAGCTGACCAGCGATGACGGCGCAACCGTCACCGTCAACTCATCATGGGTCACATCCCAGGACAAGACGCAATCGGTACGCTTCAATTCCAGATGGGCGCCCAGTTCATTCAATGCTTCGGTCATCGGAGCCGTCTCCTGTTCAAATCGTTTCGCGGTCACAGCGGGCGCGGGCCACAGGCACTGCCTCAGAGATCGCGGCCTCGCGGTCAACATTCATCAATGCGGATAGCGGCTCGGACCACATGGCAGAACCACGCAGCAAACCGATCTCCGCGCGCAGTTCCGCACCAAGGCAATCACATTTGGCCAATGGTTGACCAGAGCCGAGGCATCTGTTGACAGCGGAATTCACCCGCAGACCAAAGCCCTGATAGCCCAAAAACATGGCAATCAGCAAAATCGCCAGTCCAAACAATGCGACCTTCCCCAAAATCCTCACCGGACAATTGTTCCTGTCCGGCGCATCTTGCGCTGCAATTGCAGGATCCCGTAAAGCAGCGCCTCAGCCGTTGGGGGGCACCCGGGAACATAGACATCAACCGGGACGATCCGGTCGCAGCCGCGCACCACGGAATAGCTATAGTGATAGTAGCCCCCGCCATTGGCACATGACCCCATCGAGATCACGTAACGCGGCTCCGGCATCTGGTCATACACCTTGCGCAAAGCCGGTGCCATCTTGTTGGTCAGTGTCCCGGCCACAATCATCAGGTCTGACTGGCGCGGCGACGCCCGGGGGGCGGTGCCAAACCGTTCAAGATCATAGCGGGGCATGGATGTGTGCATCATCTCGACGGCACAGCACGCCAGACCAAAGGTCATCCAGTGCAAGGAACCGGTGCGCGCCCAATTGATCATGTCCGCAGTCGAGGTGACAAGGAAACCCTTATCCTGCAATTCGCGGTTCAACGTCTGGGTCGCGACCTCTTTATCGGCGCCCGCGTCATTCAATCCGGTTGCAATGCCCATGCAGGCTCTCCCTGTCGCGGTGGCAGGCTGCAAATGCCTGCGTTTCGTCCGTCCCTGAACTAAGCGGAGCACCCACGAAGGTCAAGCGGGCAACGGCACCGGGCACCCCGGGGATTGCCGCCAAATGAAACGATAAAACGGCAGCGCAAGGAAAGAAAAATCTGCTTCGTAGATTTTTCGGGCACCGATGGAACGAAACATGATCAACCCGCAGCCGCCCAAAAATCTGCGCCGCAGATTTTTCCTGCCGCCCGGGGCAAAGTTGCGCGACAAAGTCAGATGGGTCGCAAAGCGCGGCACATCATTCCCACTCAAGCGCGCCCTTTTTCCATTCATAGGCAAAACCGATGGTCAATACAGCAAGGAAAACCATCATCGACCAGAATCCGACCATGCTGATATCCGCAAATGCCACGGCCCAGGGGAACAGGAAGGCCACTTCAAGATCAAAGATGATGAACAGGATCGACACCAGATAGAACCGGACATCAAACTTCATCCGGGCATCGTCAAATGCGTTGAACCCGCATTCATAGGCCGACACTTTTTCCGGGTCCGGGTTGCGCACAGCCACAATCGCTGCCGCCAGAATGAGGATCAGCCCCAACGCAATTGCCAACCCAAGGAAGATCATGATCGGCAGATATTCAGACAGCATTTCCTGCAACGGGTTTTCCTTTCGGCAGGGCGCGCCAAAAGGCGGGCCAGACTTACGCTCACCGATCCATATCCTTGGCCCAGCCGGTGGTCAACCAAACGCGATGGTTCAAATTCAGGTTTTACGGGCCTATTCAGCCTGATCGGTTACCGGCTGACGCGGCGACAGGACAGCCGCAGCGATCGAAAGGAACGAAACCCCATGCGCCAGCCCATTCGCCAGTCCCGGTGTGCCGCTGATCAGCCCTGCTGTTTCGCTCAGATTATCCATCTGCTGATCGGACAGCCAGAACATCACATGCATGCCAAGTGTAAAGTCACCCGGCAATTCGGTGATCTCGACCCGGCACCCGCCATCATGGGCCTGAAAACGCTCTGACGTGACGGTCACCGCACCGTTTGGCAGAACCAGCATGGTCTGCTGATGGGTTTGCGTCTGTTCGATAATCTTGGCACTAACCCGCACCACCATCGGCTGCGACGGATCGTCCGGATCCGCAATCTGCGGGGCAACAATTGCGACGTCGAAAAAGCCGTTCCTGTCAGCGGCACCGGTCAGGATACGCCCCCGGCGCGTGCCGGGCTGCAAGGCAAATTGACGGCGGGCCACCTCTGGCGAACAAGGCACATCAATCGATGCGCGCAACCGCAACCGCAGCACAGGTCCAACCGTCATCAGCAGGCCAAGCACGCATTGCAGGACGACCATAAGACCCCCTGCCGCCAAAACCGACAGGGTCACCAGGATGATCAGGGCTGCATCGGCATGGTCCGGCGGGGCCAGCAGGCTCAGCGCCCTGATGCTCGGGGCAGCCACCGCCAGAACCGTGACCACAATAGACAGGCATATGGTTTCAAGCGGCACATTCGGGAACAGAACCACATGTCCCGATACCAACAATGCAACGGCAATCGCCGCCATTGTTGCGCGATCAGGGCTAATAAATGAAGGATCAATCAGCGATCCCAGCAACAGAACCGTAACGGGAATCGCAACCGCCAGTACCACAAGACGGCGCAAGCGACTGATACGATAGATCATTTCATCTGGTGTCGGCCAATCAAACTGCATCTGGACCCCTTTCATGGCTCCAGACAACCCCGAAAATCAGCCCAAAGTGAGACGGAATTCTGACGATTACGCTACGACGTCACGGCCCATGCCGGTTTGCGCTTTTCAAAGAAGGCCGAGATGCCCTCGGCCGCGTCCGCGCTGTGCCATTGCGCAATCAGCGCATCAATGGATCGTGTAACTGTATCTTCATCTATCAGCGGCCCCAATGACCGGGCAAACCGCTTTGCAGCAGCCACCGCCCCCGGTGCGCATTGGAGATAGGGGGCAACTTCTGCCTCTACCGCCGTATCAAGTTCATCTGCGGGCACCACCCTGGCGACAATGCCCAGCGCCGCTGCCTCTGCCGCATCAAACACACGGGACGACATGAACACCCGCCTTGCATGCGCCTCGCCCAGCCGCGCCAGCACATAGGGGCCAATCGTCGCCGGGATCAGGCCCAGTCTGGTTTCGGTCAGGCCAAGCTTCACATGATCCGCCGCAACCGCCACATCACAGACGCAAGCCATCCCAACGCCGCCACCAAAGGCATTGCCATGCACCCGGCCAATGACCGGCTGCGGCAATGTATTCAATGCGCCCAGCATCCCGGCGATTGAACTTGCCGCGGCGCGCTTCATCGCCTCATCACCTGCCATCTGGTCACGCATCCATCCCAGATCACCGCCTGCGCAGAACGACGCACCCTGCCCGGCCAGCACGACAACCCGGATATCGGGGTCCGCAGCAATCTTCGCTGCCGCGTCGCGCAGATCGTCGATCAGCGCTTGCGACAATGCATTATGTTTATCTGGTCGCGCCAACACCAGCTTGGCCACACCCCGATCATCCACCGATAACTCGATCATCGCATCCCCCGCGCCATCTTGGCCGCCTTCGCAATTACATCCACATCGACACCGGTTTGAAACCCGAGCCCGTGGACCAGATCCAGCACCGCCTCTGTGGCGACGTTACCCGGCGCGCCCGGTGCGTAAGGACAGCCACCCAATCCCCCGACAGCACTGTCAAAGGCACGCAAGCCCATCTCCAGCGAGGCGTCTATATTCGCCAGAGCCTGACCGCCCGTGTCATGGAAATGGCCCGCCAACTGCGTGACGGGGGCAACCTGCGATACGGCTTCCAACATGGTCACCACCCGCTCAGGCGTGCCCTTGCCGATCGTATCGCCCAAGGACAACTGCATCGGCGCCACGGCCAACACCATCTCGGCAGCACGGGCCACGGCATCCGGTGCGACAGGGCCTTCAAACGGGCAATCCGTCACGCAAGAGATATAGCCGCGCACGCCAACCCCCGCCGCCACCGCGGCACGCACAACTGGGGCCAGACGTTCAACCGATTCCGCAATCGAACAGTTCAGATTGCTTTGCGAAAACCCTTCGGACGCAGAAATGAACACCGCCACCTCATAGATCACGCCAGGGACACGGGCCGCCACAAAACCATCCCAGCCGCGCATGTTGGGGACCAGCACGGCGTAGCTTACGCCCTCCACCGGGGTCAGATCGGCCAGCACGCGATCCGTATCCGCCATCTGCGGCACCCATTTCGGGCTGACAAAACTGCCCACCTCGATATCGCGCAAGCCGGATGTGCCAAGAAGGTCAATCAGCGCCACCTTGTCAGCGACCGGAATAACACCCGGTTCATTCTGCAACCCGTCACGCGGCCCGACTTCGTGAATACGAACGAAATCACTCATGACGGGATTTCCCATGGTGAATAAAACGGCTTGGCATAAAGGCCGGGACCATCGGGCAACGACCGGCGATAGGCATCACGGGTCTGCAAACGGCCAAACCAGTCAAAGAGTTTCGGAAATTGCTCCAGTTCAACAAAATGCCCGGCCATATAGACGGCCTGCCCGACGCCAATATCGGCTGCCGAAAACGAAGACAGCAGATATTCACCCTCCAGCCCCTCCTCGACGGTGCGCAGGGTCTTGGCAAGGCGCTTCGCCTCCAGCTGCATGATAATGGGAGAGCGCATGTGGTCTTCATATAGGGCCACATGCTGCTGGGTCAGGGCGGCAGTATGCTGACTGATCGTCTCGGCGAAATGGATCCAGTTGAGAAAGCCCGCGCGCTCATCGTGGCCTGGGTCTCGACCCAGGGCCGCGTCGGGAAAGCGCTCGCACAGATATTCGGCAATGGCACCACTTTCAGTAATCACCACGCCATCAATCTCCAGCGTCGGCACCCGGCCGGTCGGGTTCAGCGACCGGTAGGGTTCCTCGCGCAGGGTCTTGTCAAACGGATAAACCTGCAAATCAAAATCCGCGCCAATCTCATAAAGCAGCCACAGGCTGCGCATCGATCGGGTCTGATGACAATGATGCAGCCTGATCATGTCTCGTCCTCTTCCAATGCAACCATCAGGGCACCCGCTGTCACCTGATCGCCCGCCGCCACAGCGACCGAGGCCACAATACCATCACGCGGGGCGCGCAGCACATGTTCCATCTTCATCGCCTCCAGCACGGCGATGCGGTCGCCCTCGGCCACCGCCTGCCCCGCCGTCACGCCAACATCACGCACCAGCCCCGGCATAGGGGCCAGAACCGTGTCACCACCGGCCATGGCACCCCCACGGTCCAGAGGATCGATCACATCGAAGGTCAGCGTCCGCGCACCAAAAACGGTGACACGCGCGCCATGCCGCACGGCAGGCATGCCCCAATCCGCGCCGCGATGGGTCAGGGTCACCAGTTCATCGCCAACGGCAGCTTCAACGCGGGCCGCATCGTGTACCGTCAATCGCGCCACATGCGACGCATCATCAAAGCCCAGCGTAATCTCGCGGGTCAAAGGGGACCAGAGGGTGAAGCCGGTCAGCGGCCCTGCCGCAATATCAGCGGCCACAATTGCAGCCAGGGCAATATCGCGCGGCGTCGGCTGGTCCACGGTACACAGGGCATCCTCCTCCCGCGCGATCAATCCGGTATCCACATCACCCGCAACAAACCCGTCATCCCGTGACAGCTTGCGCAGGAAACCCAGATTGGTCACCGTGCCCGCTACCTGTGTGGCATCCAGCGCCGATGACAATGATCGCAACGCCGATGCGCGATCTGGCCCATGCACCGTGACCTTGGCAATCATCGGATCATACCAGGGCGAAATCTCGGACCCGGCTTCAACGCCGCTATCAATCCGGGCGGATGCCGGAAATTCCAGATGATCAATCACCCCCGTCGCGGGCAGGAACCCGGCGGGGACATCCTCGGCATAAAGGCGCGCCTCAAACGCATGGCCATCAATCGACAAATCCTCCTGCCGGGCTGGCAACGGCTCCCCCGCCGCGACACGCAACTGCCATTCCACCAGATCAACGCCGGTAATGGCCTCCGTCACCGGATGCTCCACCTGCAGCCGCGTATTCATCTCCATGAACCAGAACCCATCCGGGCGCAGCCCGTCCGACCCATCGACGATAAATTCAATCGTGCCCGCCCCGGCATAACCAATCGCCTTGGCCGCCTTGACAGCGGCCTGCCCCATCGCCGCACGAACATCATCGGTCATGCCCGGCGCGGGCGCCTCTTCGATCACCTTCTGATGGCGGCGTTGCAGCGAACAATCCCGCTCAAACAGATGCACCGCATCACTGCCATCGCCAAATACCTGCACCTCGATATGGCGGGGCGAGGTGATGTATTTCTCAATCAGCACATCCGCATTGCCAAAGGCGGTGCGCGCCTCCGCCTGCGCTGATGTCAAATTTTCTGGAAAATTTGAGGGCGCTTCAACCAACCGCATGCCCTTGCCGCCGCCACCGGCGACCGCCTTGATCAAGACGGGGTAACCAATCTGATCGGCCTGCTTGGCCAGAAAATCGGGATCCTGATTGTCACCATGGTAACCCGGCACCACCGGCACACCGGCCTCATGCATCAGCGCCTTGGCGGCATCCTTCAACCCCATGGCACGAATGGCCTTGGCGGATGGGCCGATAAAGACCAGACCGGCAGCCTCCACCGCCTCCACGAATTCCGGGTTTTCAGACAGAAAGCCATAACCGGGATGGATCGCCTGCGCGCCGGTATCCAAGGCCGCCTGCACGATCAGATCAGCGCGCAGATAACTGTCTGCCACCGGCGCAGGGCCAAGCCGCGCCGCCTCATCCGCCTGCCGGACATGCAACGCAGCAGCATCGGCATCCGAATACACGGCAACAGTCCGGACACCCATCTTACGGGCGGACTGGATCACACGGCAAGCAATCTCGCCCCGGTTCGCGATCAGGATTTTAGTGAACATCGCTTACCACCATGATGTTGATTTCTTATCTGTCAGATGCTGCGAAACGAAATCAGGCAGCGGCCAGGCATCGTAATCCATCTCGCGGCGCGATCCGGCTGGGCCATGTTTGAACGCATGTTCAAACAGTTCCTGATGAAGCGTGACTTCCATCTCTTCCAGCGCCCGATCCACCTTCGTCTGTGTGTCCTCAATCCTGCGCTCCAACTTCTCCCCATCGCTTTTGCCACGCAGAAAACCCGGCAATGGCAGGGCGGACCAAACCATCTTGCCCGCCGACAAGGCGACCAACAAAACGACGTGGGCCACGAAATTGGGGATGATATCCAGACCCATCGACCAGCTGAACCAGCCTGACCCGCCTTTGTCCGACCCGGCAGACATGGCCTTGCGCGCGGCCTCAAACTCATGGGCAAAGCTTTCGCGAAACTGTCGCGCAAAACGACCACGCGCAAAATCGCTCCGCCCCGCCCAGACTTTCAGCCTTGGCCGCACGAACATCCCCGAACGCGACCGTTCCACAAACTGTTCGAAATCGAAGATAAAGAAATAATCCTCGGCATCCGCACTATTGTGGATAACATAGACCGGGATATCGACCGTCTTGCCCAGTGTCGGCATCTTGACCGATGGCAGTTGGTCCAGCAGCCGATCCCTGATCGAACGCCGCACGGTCATACGACCAGCCCCTTAAACGACCGACCGCAAGGGTCCGACGTTTTGCCGACGCAAGGCCGACGCTTTGCCGACAGGTATTTTTGGGCCAATCCCATCACATCCGAAACACGCCGAAACGTGTCTCCTCAATCGGGGCATTCAGCGCGGCAGAGAGCGACAGCGCCAGCACCTCGCGGCTTTTGCGCGGGTCAATCACCCCGTCATCCCAAAGCCGGGCGGAGGCATAAAGCGGGTGCGACTGTTCGGCAAACATATCAATCGTGGGCTGTTTAAAGGCGGCTTCTTCCTCCGCCGACCACTCTCCACCGCCGCGCTCAATCGCGTCGCGCTTGACCGTTGCCAGCACGCCTGCGGCCTGTTCGCCGCCCATGACAGAGATGCGGGATGTCGGCCAGGACCACATGAACTCCGGACTATAAGCCCTTCCCGACATGCCATAATTTCCAGCGCCAAACGACCCGCCAACAACCATCGTAATCTTGGGCACGGATGTGGTGGCCACGGCTGTCACCATCTTGGCCCCATGCCGCGCGATCCCCTCATTCTCGTATTTCTGCCCCACCATAAATCCGGTGATATTCTGCAGGAAAACCAGCGGGATACGGCGCTGGCTGCACAGTTCCACAAAATGCGCGCCCTTCTGGGCGCTCTCCGAAAACAGCACGCCATTATTCGCCACGATCCCACAGGGCCAACCGTCAATATGGGCAAAGCCACAAACCAGTGTTTCGCCAAACCGCGCCTTGAATTCATCAAAACGCGAGCCATCGACAATCCGCCGGATCACCTCGCGAATATCATAGGGCGTGCGCAGATCGGCGGGAACGACATCAAACAAACTCGCCGGATCAAATGCAGGAGGTTCAGGCGTCAACCGTTTGACATCAAATGTTTTTTCTCGCGAACATGACGCCACCGCCTGCCGGGCGAGCGCCAGCGCATGGGCATCATCCTCCGCCAGGTAATCGGCCACCCCGGACAGGCGGGTATGCACATCCCCGCCGCCCAAATCCTCAGCCGACACAACCTCACCCGTCGCCGCCTTTACCAATGGCGGTCCGGCAAGAAAGATCGTCCCTTGCTCCTTCACAATAATCGACACATCCGCCATCGCAGGCACATAAGCGCCCCCCGCCGTGCAGGACCCCATCACCACCGCAATCTGCGGAATGCCCATTGCCGACATCTGCGCCTGATTATAGAAAATCCGGCCAAAATGGTCGCGATCGGGGAACACCTCATCCTGATTGGGCAGGTTCGCCCCGCCGCTATCGACCAGATAAACGCAAGGCAGATTGCAGGCCTCCGCAATTTCTTGCGCGCGCAGATGCTTCTTGACCGTCATTGGATAATAGGTGCCACCCTTCACGGTGGCATCGTTGCAGACAACCATGACCTCAACACCATTTACCCGGCCCACGCCCGCGATGACACCGGCACAAGGGGCAGCGCCATCATACATCCCATGAGCGGCCGTCGCGCCCACCTCCAGAAACGGAGAACCGGGGTCAAGCAACCCCGCCACCCTGTCACGGGGCAGCATCTTGCCACGGCTCAGATGACGGGCACGGGATTTCTCACCACCGCCCATAGCAGCTGCGGCAGCCGCGTCGGTAATTTCGGCCAAAGCCGCTTCATGAAGTGGACGATTAGTCATCGCGGCCTCTTGCTTATCATCTGACTGGCTCGCAGAGCGGTCAACTCCAGCCAACACACCGCAGCCTCAACTGACTGCATGCTGCCCATCCCATAATAGGCCCGTCGAAAGTTGCATTCAGCATCGCGATAGCTGCGCCATTCTGCCTGCGCGGCATCAAGCGACGCAACAGCATCCAATTGCCGCGCCATCTCACTCTCTTGCTCTGCAGCAGCGAGCCGAGCGCGCAAGGTATCGAACTCAGTTTCCATCAGTTCGTCCCAAACTGCTGCCTCAAGCATAAGGCACTGTGTAATACCTAGCGTATCATCGCCATAAGGAAGTTGTTGACAGGCATTTGCAGCATCCTGAACACAGGGTGCGAGTCCTCTGAATTCCACACTCTGCTCAAAACACGCATGAACAACCGCGTTATCAACGCCCAAATCTCGGGCTTGCGCGGATAAGGCAAAGATTACGGCCAAAGCGACTATAAGGCGACCAAAGATCATGCTGACGGCCCTTCCGGTTCCGGCAGCGCCTCACCGCGCGGGCCAACGAAATATGTGGTTGTCAGCCCGCTGTCGTGGGCACAGCTGATCACCATGCGGATCGCTTCATCAGGGTGCGGGACGGCGGCGCAGTCCGTTGGATCGGCGCCGTCGGGGGCGGTCGACATGTATGCAGCGGCGTAGCGGTTGATAATCTCAGTTTCACCAGGAACATCCGCAGCGCGCAAGCCAAGATAAGCGGCAAAGATCACCAACCCCATCAGTGGCAAAAAAAGCATAGCGCGTCTCATCCGCTTATCCTCACGGTTGATCCGAATCCCTGGTCCAGGTTAACCACCCGCTCAAAGACCAATCGATCCGTGAGGGTGTCATGTTCATGAGACCGCCAAATCGCAAGCGACCATCCGTCAACCCGCGCACCTAACTGCCGCGGGGCGCTGCCCCTCACCCTTTCCAAAACTGAACAATGGACCCGCGCGTTGCGTGGGCTGGATCGATGTTTATCCGTTTTATCTCGCCTAATTGGGCCGCCAATGCGCGGACACATGCCGGGTTTTTCAGACCCGCTTATACCTGTCGCAGATCGCCACAGACGCCAAGCTGGATTGCCGCCGAGCTTAGCGCTGAACTGTCTTGGTTCTCCAAAAGGCTCGACGTCCCGGCCCGCTTGTCGAAAGCAACCGGGCGCGGGCACCGCCACGGGGTCTGCTGGTTTCGCGACACGGCGACAGAGCATGTCAGCCATGCCCGTTATGTCTGCTGGCTGTTGGCGGAAGCCGGGATGCGGATGACCGAATTGCGGTCGCGTCGCCCCGGCACCGTTGTGTGGCGCGACGATAATCAAGTCGTCGCACTTGCCGAACGCGACGCGCAGCATCGTATCTGCGCATGAACGTTTTGGGCGTTGGGTCACCCCATCGCCCCCATCATCTCGCGCCCGACCAGCATTCGTCGGATTTCGGATGTGCCCGCCCCGATTTCCATCAGCTTGGCGTCGCGGAAAATCCGGGCCACTGGCGCATCATTCAGGAAACCCGCCCCGCCCATCGCCTGCACCGCCTGATGCGCCTGCTTCATGCCTTCCTCGGAGGCATAGAGACAACAGGCCGCCGCATCCTGCCGCGTGACCGTACCCCGGTCGCAGGCGCGCGCGACCTCGTAGACATAGGCGCGCGCGGAATTCATCGCCGTATACATATCGGCAATCTTGCCCTGCATGAGTTGGAAATTACCAATCGGTTCGCCGAACTGCTTGCGGGTCGAAATATAGGGCATCACCTCGTCCAGACAGGCCGCCATGATCCCCAGCCCGATCCCCGCCAGCACAACCCGTTCATAATCAAGGCCGGACATCAACACGCGGACACCCTTGCCCTCTTCGCCCAGCACGTTTTCAAACGGCACCTGCACATCGTCAAAGATCAGCTCTGCCGTGTTTGACCCGCGCATGCCCAGCTTGTCAAAATGGGGGCTGGTGGAAAACCCGGTCATCTCCTTCTCGATCAGAAATGCTGTGATACCTTTTGATCCGGCATCAGGGTCGGTCTTTGCATAAACCACCAACGTATCGGCATCCGGGCCATTGGTGATCCAGTACTTATTACCATTCAACCTATAGTGATCATTGCGTTTTTCGGCGCGCAAAGACATGGAAACAACGTCGGACCCGGCACCGGCCTCCGACATCGCCAAGGCACCCACATGTTCGCCGGAAATCAGACGGGGCAGGTACTTTGCCTTTTGTTCATCATTTCCGTTCAACTTGATCTGATTGACGCAGAGGTTTGAATGGGCCCCGTAGGATAATGAGACAGAGGCACTGGCGCGCGCGATTTCTTCGATGGCGACTGTATGTGCAAGGTAGGACATGCCCGCCCCGCCATATGCTTCGTCTACGGTCACGCCAAGCAGGCCCAAATCCCCCATTTCGCGCCAAAGCTCTGCGGGGAAGCTGTTGGTCCGGTCAACCTCGGCCGCAATCGGTTTGACCCGCTCCTGCGCCCAGCCATGCACCATATCGCGCAAGGCATTCACATCCTCGCCCAGATCGAAAGTCATAGAGGCGTGAAACATCGGCTCGCTCCGGCTTTAATTGAACGCTTGTTCATTTATAGGCGTGTCAGGTCAAACCTGTCGAGTCATTTCTTGCCGATGCTATTCGGCGGCGACCTGCCCCTGAAAAACGGCTGAGACCTCCGCCCGGATGATCCGGGCGATCAACGCACAATCATCCAGAGTAAACGTCAATGGCAGGCGCATATCCACGATCCCCGCCAGCACCCGGTCAGACGCAGGCATGGGCCCCGACGGAGCATAGCGCCAGCTGTCATAGCGCGAGGTGAAACCGCTGGGTTCCGCCCCGCCAAACCATTTCAGCTCAACCCCCCGCGTCTGGCAGCGGCTGATCACATCGGCCACCGCATCCGCCGACCAATCCAGCAACAGGAACTGGAATGAGGAGGCGACAAACTGTTCCTCTGCGGGCCGGTTTACCACCTGCAAACCGGGTGTATCGCGCAACCCGTCCTCGACCATCCGGTATCGCGCATTCCATGCCGCGCATTGCTGATCGAGATTGCGCAATTGCGGGCGCAGGATCGCCGCGCGCAAATTGTCCATCCGGCCCGAGATATTGGGGGTCTCGTATTTGATCCGGGCAAATGCCTCCGGCGGCGGGGCGGCTCGGTGTTTTTCGAACAACATGTAACTGCCCGACAGCATGATCGCGCGGGCCATATCCTCGGACCCATCGCAAATCAGAAATCCGCCCTCACCGGAATTGATATGTTTGTAGGTCTGGGTCGAATAGCAGCCAAACCGGCCCCACCGGCCACTTGGCACGCCATCCCAGGCGGCGCCCATCGTATGGGCGCAATCCTCAATGACAGTCACCCCAGCGGCATCACAAAGCGCCATCAGCGCCCGCATATCGCAGATATGCCCGCGCATATGGCTGAGTAGCAGCACCTTTGCCTGATCCAATTTGGCTGCCAGATCATCCAGATCAATGACCAGATCCTCGGTCACGCCGACAAAAACCGGCACCCCGCCCACCGCCGCAATCGCACCGGGCACCGGGGCCAGCGTGAAAGCATTGGTCAACACCCGGTCCCCGTGTTTGACCCCGCTGGCCCGCAGTGCCGTGGTCATCGCATAGCCACCCGATGCGACGGCAAGACAGTAACGCGCGCCGGTGCTGGCCGCGAATTCCTCCTCCAGCAGGGCGGTTTCCGCGATCTCATCCCCGGATGTGTTGTAGCGGTGCAAACGGCCATGGCGCATGACAGTATTGGCTGCCGCGATCCCTTCGTCAGGGATCGGCTCTTGCTGGGTGAAACTGCCTGTAAAAACCTCTTTCATGGTCTGATACTGTGCGCCCTTCATGGTCTCGTCAATGGCTAGCCAATCAGCCCGGCCACAACACCGGGCAATTCCGCAAAATCATCAATCGTTGCGTCCGGATCCAGCGCCAGAACATCATCGCGGCCCGGGCCGAACGTGACCAGAACCGATGGCACGCCCGCATTGCGCGACGTATCGCGATCCGTTGCCGTATCCCCAACCAGCAGGGACCGGGCGGGATCACCACCGGCGCGGCGCACGGCTTCAAAATGATGTTCGGGGTCCGGTTTGCGCACCGGCAGCGTATCCGCCCCGATCAGCGAGCCGAACACATCGCGCACGCCAAGGCTGCGCATCAACTGTTCGGCCAGATGTTCGGGCTTGTTGGTCGCGATGCCCACCGCAAAACCATCAGACATCAACTGATCCACCGCCGCCATCGCACCGGGGTAGAGGTAGGTATGCGTATCGATATCATCAGCATAGGCGGCCAGCAGAACAGGATACTGGCGGTCCACCTCACCAGGGGCAACACCCGTCACCCGCGAAAAGCCCAAATTCAGCATCGCACGACCACCACGCAGCGCAGTTGCGGCATCGGCAACCGGGTCCAGCAAATCGCCCAGACCAAGGCCCCGAAAGCAATGATTGGCCGCCGCGATCAGGTCACCGCTTGTATCGGCCAGCGTCCCATCAAGATCAAAAATCACCGTGCGCATCGGACACCTTTCGACAAAATCCACCCTGCCTTCTGTAACGCCATGTAAACTGATGTGAACCCCCTGCCCTTGTGATAATCCGAAACCGCAGTAGAAGACGGGGAAAGTAAGAAGGTTTGAGACATTAATGACAATCGCATTGATTATCCTGGGCGCAGGCATGGGCACGCGCATGAATTCGGACATGCCCAAAGTACTGCACCATATCGCGGGGGCACCAATGCTTGTGCATGCCATGAAATCGGGGGCGGCGCTTGCCCCTGAACGCACCGTCATCGTGGCGGGGCACGGGGCCGATGCCGTGGGAAAAGCCGCACAAGCCTATGATCCAGATGCGGTGATTGCATTGCAATGCGAACAACTGGGCACTGGCCATGCCGTCGCGGAGGCCCGCGAAGCGCTGGACGGTTTCGACGGTGACGCAATCGTGCTTTACGGCGACACCCCGTTCATCCGGCCGGAAACACTGGCCGCCATGACCGCCGCACGACTGACCCATGACGTGGTTGTGCTGGGGTTCGAGGCCGCTGATCCGGGCCGCTATGGACGATTGATCATGCAGGCCGATCAGTTGGACCGGATCGTTGAATTCAAGGATGCATCAGATGAGGAACGCGCCGTAAGCCTTTGCAACAGCGGCGTTGTCGCGGCGAATGCAAGAACCCTTTTTGAATTGATTGATGCGGTAAGCAATGACAACGCGGCGGGCGAATACTACCTGACCGATATCGTCGGCATCGCGCGCGCTAAGGGGATGAGCGCCACGGTCGTGCAATGCCCGGAAGCCGAAACAATGGGCATCAATTCGCGCGCCGAACTCGCGGCGGCAGAGGATGTGTTTCAAACCCGCGCACGCAATGCGGCCATGGCTGACGGTGTTACCCTCACGGCGCCTGAAACGGTCTTCTTTGCCCATGACACGGTGGTGGGGCGCGACACCATCATTGAGCCGCATGTAGTCTTCGGCCCCGGCGCCAGCGTCGAAACCGGGGCGACGATCCGGGCGTTCAGCCATCTCGAAGGGTGCCATGTGGCGCGCGGCAGCGTCGTCGGCCCCTACGCCCGGCTGCGGCCCGGCGCAGAACTGGCCGAGGATGTGAAAATCGGCAATTTCGTCGAAATCAAGAACGCCCAAATTGCCGAAGGGGCGAAGGTCAATCACCTGTCCTATGTGGGCGACGCTGATATCGGCGCGCGGTCCAATATCGGGGCGGGCACGATCACCTGCAATTACGACGGGGTCTTCAAACATAAAACCACCATCGGGGCCGATGCCTTCATCGGGTCGAACACGATGCTGGTGGCCCCGGTCACCGTTGGGGATGCGGCGATGACAGGCAGCGGCTCGGTCATCACCAAAAACGTACCATCCGGCGATCTTGCGGTGGCCCGGGCGCGGCAGGACAATAAACCCGGCTTTGCAACCAGATTACTTGAAAAATTGCGCGCCAAAAAGGCGAAGGGAAACAAATAGATGTGTGGAATTGTTGGGGTATTGGGCGATCACGAAGCGGCGCCCATTCTGGTCGAAGCGCTCAAGCGGCTCGAATATCGCGGATATGACAGTGCCGGGATTGCAACGATAAACAATCTGAAGCTGGGCCGCCGCCGCGCGGTCGGCAAACTGGTCAATCTCAGTGATCTGCTGGTCCACGATCCGTTGCCCGGCAAGGCTGG
Organism: uncultured Paracoccaceae bacterium; assembly: GCA_947500055.1. GTDB lineage: Bacteria > Pseudomonadota > Alphaproteobacteria > Rhodobacterales > Rhodobacteraceae > Yoonia. Next base: position 354,258 of record CANMQO010000001.1, on the reverse strand, counting down.
CATCGGCCATACCCGCTGGGCCACCCATGGTGCACCCAACGCGGGCAACGCCCATCCCCATCGCGCCGGTGGCGTTGCGGTTGTTCATAACGGGATCATCGAAAACTTCCGCGAGTTGCGGGAGTTTCTGGCCGAACAGGGTATTGCCTTTGAAACCGACACGGACACCGAAACCGTCGCACTGCTGGCAAATTACTATCGTGACCAAGGGCTTAGCCCGCGCGATGCCGCCGAACAAACCATTGCAAGGCTCGAAGGGGCTTATGCGCTCTGTTTCCTGTTCGACGGTGAAGATGACCTGCTGATTGCCGCCCGCAAAGGCTCTCCGCTGGCCATCGGGCATGGGGAGGGCGAAATGTTCGTCGGCTCCGACGCGATTGCATTGGCCCCGATGACCGACAAAATCACCTATCTGGAAGAGGGCGACTGGGCGATCATCAGCCGCAATTCGGTTGAAATTCGCGACAGTGCCGGCAAGCTCGCCAATCGTGATCTCAAGGTGATCCAGATCGACACTGCCCAGATTGACAAGGCCGGGTACAAACACTTCATGGCCAAGGAAATCGCCGAACAGCCCACCGTGCTGCAAGGCGCGCTCAACCATTACATCGACCCTGATGCCACTGCGATCACCTTGCCGGAACCGGGTCTGGACTTCACACGGATCGAACGGCTGACCATGGTGGCCTGCGGCACGGCCTTTTACGCCTGCATGGTTGCAAAATACTGGTTCGAACAGCTGGCAGGCCTGCCCGTCGAAATCGACGTGGCCTCCGAATTCCGCTACCGCGAACCGCCCGTCACCCCCGGCACGGTGGCACTGTTCGTCAGCCAGTCGGGTGAGACAGCCGATACACTGGCCGCCCTGCGCTATATGGCGGGCAAGGCGGACAAGATCGTGTCGGTCGTCAATGTCCCCGAAAGCTCCATCGCGCGCGAAAGCGATATCGCCCTGCCGATCCTTGCGGGCACCGAAATCGGGGTCGCCTCGACCAAGGCTTTCACCTGCCAGCTCACAACACTTGCCATTCTGGCGTTGCAGGCCGCCCATGCGCGCGGACGCATTGATGAGGCGGAACTCGCCGACAAACTGGCAAATCTGCGCGCGCTGCCGGGCGTGCTGAACATCGCTTTGGGTATCGAAGACAAATCAACCAAGATATCGCGCAAGCTGGCTGAGGCGCGGGATATCCTGTTTCTGGGTCGTGGGGCGATGTATCCCCTTGCGCATGAAGGTGCGTTAAAACTGAAAGAGATCAGCTATATACACGCCGAAGCTTACGCATCCGGCGAACTCAAGCACGGCCCAATCGCATTGGTCGACAAACATGTGCCCGTCATCGTCATGGCGCCCCGCGATGCGCTTTTCGAAAAGACGATCTCGAATATGCAGGAGGTCATGGCACGCGGCGGCAAGGTGCTGTTGATCACGGATAAACAGGGGGCAAAAGAAGCTGGCGAAGGCGTCTGGGAAACTATCCTGATGCCCGAGATTGATCCGTTTCTGGCACCGATCCTTTATGCCGTGCCCGCCCAGTTGATCGCCTATCATACGGCCATCGCGAAAGGCACGGATGTCGATCAGCCGCGCAATCTGGCCAAATCGGTGACCGTGGAATGACCCCGGCCAATGCACTTGCCGCATTGCGGGCGGCGGGCGATGCGGCCAAGGCCTCCGAAATGCATCGCTATCACAAGGTGGACCGGCCCTATTATGGCGTGGCCAACCCGGTGATCGACGCGTTCGTCAAGGAATGGCGGGCCGAGGTGGACCTCGACACCAGGATCGCACTGGCCAAAGGGTTGTGGAAAAGCAACGGGCACGAGGCGCGGGTTGCCGCGGCGAAACTGCTCACGCAGGCCCGGATCCGACCCGATGATGGACCGGCATGGGATCTGATCGCAAGCTGGGTGCCCGACTTCGATGCATGGGCGGTCGCCGATCACGCCAGCATCGCCGGCCAAAAGCGGCTCGTGGCAGAGCCTGCGCGACTTGATCAGGTGGAAGACTGGACAAGATCCGATCACCTCTGGACCAAACGCGCCGCATTGGTGATGACCCTGCCATGGACCAAACAGAACAACCCCAAGCCGCAGGATCTGGACATTCGGGACCGGGTCCTTGGCTGGGCGGCGTCCTATGTGGATGATCAGGAATGGTTCATTCAGAAAGCCATCGCCTGGTGGTTGCGAGAGCTGTCAAAGCATGATCCGGAACGGGTACGGGCGTTTCTGGCAGCGAATGCAGATGCAATGAAACCCTTTGCGGTCAAAGATGCGTCACGGAAATTGCCAAGGTAGGATGGGTTTAAACCCATCTTACTTTCCGAAAACAGTGATCTCCGGCAGGCCCGTCAATGGCGCCTCGATCAAGCGCATCGCGGCAAGGCTGATCTGGCTTCCTGATCCGGGGGCACCGCCTGATGGGCGCAGCTCGATATTGATCGTCTTGCCCTGATAGCGGATCCGACCCGGCGTCAGCTGCGTCACCAGCGGGGTTTTCAGCCAAATCCCCGGTTCTGTCGGCGGACCCAGTGACGCAATCGTTGTGCCCAATTCCGTTTGCGTGGCCGAGGCATTGATCACCTGGGCCTCTTCACGATCTTCTGCTGTGGTCGTGTCGAACTGGTCCACCGTGGTGGCATTTGCGGGCGGTGGCGGTGGCGGGGTTGGATCAAGCGTCGGTGCCGGAACGGCCGTATCCACGCCACCATCTTGCGGCGCGCCAAACGGGCCCTGAAAAGACGGTGTTGTACAGCCAGCAGCAACGAGGATCGGGATCATCAGGACGGTATGTTTCATGACCCTGACGTTATGTTGCTCAAATGCCGGTTGCAAGTCGCGGCTTGATGCTTGCGCAAGGGCCCGCCCCTGCCTAGGTTATCCTGATGAACACCCCGTTGATTGACCCTTTCGCCCGCGCCATCAACTACCTGCGGATATCTGTGACCGACCGCTGCGACTTTCGTTGCGTCTATTGCATGTCGGAAAACATGACCTTTCTGCCAAAGAAAGAGCTGCTCACGCTGGAAGAACTCGACCGGATGTGTTCGGCCTTCGTGCGGCTTGGCGTGAAAAAACTGCGGATCACCGGGGGCGAACCGCTGGTCCGGCGCGATATCATGACGTTCTTCCGCGGCATGTCACGGCATCTGGAAACCGGAGCATTGAGCGAATTGACGCTGACCACAAATGGCAGCCAGCTGGAAAAATTCGCGGATGACCTTTACGCCGCCGGGGTGCGGCGGGTGAATGTCTCGCTTGATACATTGGACGCGGATAAATTCGCCCGGATCACCCGTTGGGGGCGCCTGCCCCAGGTTCTGCGTGGCATTGATGCGGCACAAAAGGCGGGGCTGCGGGTCAAGATCAACACGGTCGCCTTGCAAGATTTCAACGAAGACGAACTCTTCACGCTGACCGATTGGTGTGCTGAGCGCGACATGGACCTGACTTTCATTGAAGTCATGCCGATGGGCGATCTGGGCAACGAGGATCGGCTGGGCCAGTATTGGTCGCTCAAGGATTTGCGCGCACAGCTTGCGGCCCGCGCAACGCTGACCGATTTGCCCGAAAATACCGGCGGCCCCGCGCGCTATGTCCGTGTTGAAAGCACAGGGCAAAAGATCGGCTTCATCACACCGTTGACCCATAATTTCTGCGAAAGCTGCAACCGCGTCCGGATCACCTGCACCGGTGAGATTTACACATGCCTGGGTCAGGAAGGCCATTCCGATCTGCGCGGCCCATTGCGATCATCCGAGGCGGATGATGTGCTGGAAGACGCAATCAGGGCCGCCATCGCGTTGAAGCCGAAAGGGCATGATTTTGACTATTCACGCCAGCAGATTGATGGCCAGGTCAGCCGCCACATGTCGCATACTGGCGGCTAGCACCGGAACCCGCCATGGCTCATCGCACTATTCTGGTCGTTGGAACCTATGACACCAAGGATGATGAGCTGAACTTCATCGCTGATGTGATCCGTGAACAGGGTGGCGTCGTGAAAACGATGGATATCAGCGTGCTTGGGGATCCCCGCGCACCCGCCGACTACACGAAACATCAGGTGGCAGAGGAAGGCGGGCACTCAATTCAGGAGGCGATTGCAGGCGGGGACGAGAACATCGCCATGCAGATTATGGCCAAAGGGGCTGCGCTTCTGGCGGCACGGCTGCATGACGAAGGGGTGTTTGACGGGGTGCTTGTGCTGGGCGGCTCGATGGGTACCGATCTGGCGCTTGACCTATGCACTGCCCTGCCAATCGGGGTACCAAAATACATCGTATCGACAGTCTCATTTTCGCCGATGATCCCGCCCGAACGACTGCCCGCAGATGTTCAGATGATCCTTTGGGCGGGCGGGCTTTACGGTCTCAATTCGGTTTGCGAGGCGTCGCTCAGGCAGGCTGCGGGGGCGGTTCTTGGCGCTGCACGCGCCGCACGCCCAATGAAACGGGACCGCCCCCTGATCGGGATGACATCCTTTGGCAAAACTGTCCTGCGTTACATGGTGCACCTGAAACCCGCGCTTGAGGCGCGCGGTTTTGAACTGGCCGTGTTCCATGCAACGGGCATGGGCGGGCGGGCTTTTGAAAGCCTCGCCGCAAAGGGGGAATTTGCGGCCGTGCTGGATTTCGCCCCGCAGGAAGTGGGCAATCACATGCTGGGGTCAGCCATCAGCGCAGGCGCGGACCGCATGACCAATGCAGGCAAAGCCGGACTGCCCCAGATCGTGTCCATCGGTTGCTATGATCTGGTTGATCTGGTGGGATGGCATCCGGTGCCGCCAGCGCTTGCCGATCAGGATCTTCATGACCACAACCGCCTGATTACATCGGTCAGCATGAACCTGGCGCAGCGCCGGGAAATGGCCCGTACGATCTGCGCCAAACTGGCCAAAGCCACCGGGCCCACGGTGCTGCTCCTGCCCCTCAAAGGTGGCAATGAATGGGACCGTGCCGGGGGTATTCTGGAAGATGCCGAAGGGCTTGCCGCATTTATTGATGAGCTACGCAAACATTGCCCCGACAACGCGACATTGGTGGAAATTGACAGCCATATCAATGATGCCGCATTTGCCAACAAAACATTGGAGATCATGGATCGCTGGATCGCAGATCACCTGATCTGACCCCGCTGCATATTGTCTGCATGGGTGTCTCGGTTGCAAGGAAAGCACTCACATTCTTCACTTCTTGTGTTGGGAAAAACTGTCGGCGTTGCGACCCGCAATGTGTTCTCCCGCACGAACAGGCGCGAAGAGGCTTTCAGCCTGAGACACACCAATATCTACCGGATCGATCACTGTGTCTGTGTGCGGATCAAAAAACACCGGGATTGAGTAGCGGGCATCTGTGGACCGATTGATGACCCGATGTACGGTTGAGGCATAGCGATTATTTGTCCACCGCGCGAGAAGATCACCAATGTTGCAGACCAATGTGCCGGGAATGGGTGGCGCCTCAATCCATTGACCCGATTTGGCGCGCACCTGCAGCCCACCACTATTATCTTGCAACAGGACTGTGAGAACACCAAAATCTGTATGCGGTGCAACGCCGAACCGCTCTTTTGCTTCATCCGTCTTGGTTGACGCTGGATAGTAGACCAGTTGCCCCCGCGCGAGGGGTTTCGCATATGCACTCTCAAAGAACTCAGCGGGCTGATCAAGGCTCACGGCGATGGCGGCAATGACGCGCCGGGCGACAAAGCACACGGCATCGTAATAGGGTATCAGATCGGCCTTGAGGCGTGGAAAAACGTCTGGCCATCTGTTCACCGCACAAAGCGGCTTACCGGCAAGCACATCAGGATCATCCGCGGCCACCTCGGCCCCCCAAAAGAAAACTTCTTTAAGGTCATAGGTCTTGGCCCCCTGAAGGCGCGACATGCCTTGTGCCATCCAACCACGTTGCGTGGCATCAACCGCGACGGATTGCTTGTCACTCACCGGTCGATCAAAGAAAGCTTTGGAAACGGCAAAGGCCTGTTCAATAAGGTCGTCATCAATCCCATGGCCGGAGATATAGAAAAACCCATGGTCAATGGCTGCCCGGCGGATTGCATCGGCCACACCCTGAATATCATCACCCGAAATCGCGCCAGATACGTCAATGACCGGGATTGCAAGACCGTCGTTTGGCTGGGTAGCTGCGAAATCGGTTTTCATGGCATACTCCCTAAATATGCTGGGTTGATTGTATTCGGGCGCACGCCTTCAATACAGGTCAGTATATCTGTGATTGGCAACCCCGTGACAGCGGCAATTGCCGCTTTGTAGGGCGGCAGATTGGTACATTCCAAAAGAATGTGTTTGTGGTGCGGCTTATGTCGCGCGGTGATGAGTGATGTGATCTCCGCCGTGGCCAACGCAACATCAAGAACGGTTTGGTTTTTCGAAATCACCTGCCGCAGATGCATGTCCTCGGGTAATCCGACGATCTCCGTTCGATACCTGCCGAAATGATGCGCGTTCAGGCTATGCTCATCAAACGTCAATGTAAGGATATCTTGAGCGGCATAGATCGCACAAAGCTGCGGCAGCGCCGTCAGGGCCGAGCTTATGAAGGGTTTGTCTGTCTGCGCGGCAAGTTTGTCCTGCCAGTAGGACAGAAAACCGCATGAGGTGACGACGATCTCCCCGCGCGCCGCCTGCAACGCAGCCTCGAATGGCGCAATCGGGATCGTTGCAGGTTCTGCACTGACAATTTGGCCGACCGTTGCGTTTGATATCCGCAGGATTTCGATATCATCGACATATGTGTCCGCGCAGCCCACATCGCCCGCAATCCTCGGAAAATCAGTGTCCAGTTGCAGAACCGTGACGGACGGGCTCATCGCGTTTGTCGGATATTGTCGGGCAGCCAGGTCGCAAGTTCCGGGAAGGCGACCAACAAGACAATCATCAGCAGCATCAGGCCAACCATGGGCAGGGCAACTTTTGAAATATAGCCGATTTCGTGGCGGGTCATGCCCTGCAAAACGAACAGATTAAAGCCAATCGGTGGGGTAACCTGCGCCATTTCCACGACCACCACAATAAAGATACCAAACCAGATTGGGTCGATGCCCGCCTGCCGGATCATTGGCTCGACAATGGCCATCGTCAGCACGACAGAGGAGATACCATCAAGGAACATGCCCAGGATGATATAAAACACCGTCAATGCCGCAATCAGCGTAATCGGTGACAGGTTCAACCCGTCGATATAAGCGGCCAATGAACGTGGCAATCCGGTAAAGCCCATGGATAGTGACAGGAATGCAGCGCCCATCAAAATCAGCGCGATCATCGCAGAGGTCCGCGTAGCCCCCATCAGGCTTTCGAAAAATGTGCCAACCGTCAGTGATCGTTGGAACAGCGCCAGCGTGAGCGCGCCCAGAACACCGACGGCGGCAGCTTCCGTCGCCGTCGCCCAGCCAAAATACATCGACCCGATGACAGCAAAGACAAGGCACAGAACAGGTATCAGAAAGCGACTTTCGGCCAGCATGGTGCCAAAGCTCATATATGGTTCCGGCGCCGGGCGTTGTGACGGGCGAAGAAAGTGCCATACGGCAATGTAGGACATGAACAATGCCGCCAGCACAAGACCCGGGATGATGCCTGCCATGAATAGTTTGATGATGCTTTCGTTGATCGAAACGCCATAAACGATCAGCGTCAAAGACGGCGGGATCATCAAGCCAAGCGTCGCTGCTCCGGCCAGGGTGCCCACGATCATGTATTCAGGATAACCGCGCTTGCGCAGCTCCGGGATCGACATTTTTCCCACGGTCGTCAAGGTGGCCGCGGAAGAGCCGGACACGGCCGCAAAAATCGTACAGCCCGCGATGTTGGTGTGAAGCAAGCCACCAGGCAACCACCGCATCCATGGCGCCAATCCGCGGAACATGTCCTGCGACAACCGGGTGCGATACAGGATTTCGCCCATCCAGATAAACAGTGGCAAAGCCGTCAACGTCCAGGACGACGCGCCTGTCCAGATGATCGTGGTCATGGCATCACCCGCTGGTCGTGTGGTGAACAGTTCCATACCGACCCAAGCGACGCCCATAAGCGCAAGACCGATCCAGATCGATGAGCCCAGAAGGGTAAACAGGACAAAAAGAAAGACGATGGTGGCGTAGGCTTCGGTCATTCCACGGCTTCCGACACGATCGGGTTCACGCCTGTCACCAACATCCGATAAAGCGTGTCCCAAAGGGCAATCGCCAGTAAGATTGTGCCAACGGACATGGCCAGTTGCGGTATCCAGACGGGTGTATAAACCAATGTCGTACCGGCTTCGGCCGCTCCGGCAAAGTCCAGGGAAAACAGCAAGACGACCCATTCCGGGATCTGATCCTGGCCTTGGGTCCGATCGTTCAACATTTCAGAGAACATATTCGCCTTAACAGCATAACGTGCGAAATATGTCGCAATGACGGCCGCGCCAAACACCGCAAATACATCCAGCCAGCGCCTGAGGAAATCATTCGCGTTCAAAATAATCGAAACCCGGATATGAGCACCACGGGTGAGCGCATGACAAAGTGCAAAAAAGGAGGTTGCCGCCATGGCGTAGCCTGCGAATTCCGTGGTCCCCGGAACAGCGAAGCTGGTCCAGCGGGCGACCATTCCCACAACGATCAGTGCGAGGATCGTCACCATAAAAAATCCGGCAATCGCCCCGCTGGTCAGATAGATCCAGTCAAGAACACGCCAAACCGGGCGCATGACAGGTTCCAGTCTTGGTCCCGCGATCAGGAAGAAGGCGCCGATTAGGCTCGGCAAAACAAATAGCCACACCCAAAGAGGGAGGCCCATGACGGGCGACCAGTCACGCATGTTGAATTCTCAATTTTTCAGCGGAAAGTGGGCCAGCCCGAAACAATGCGGACCGGCCGGTCTTGTTCAATTGGCGTTGTAGGCGTCAAGGATCGCCTGACCATCCGCACCAGCTGTTTCAAGCCAATCTGCGGTCATCTGCGCTCCGATCTTCTCAAGCTCAGCAAGGAAATCGGGGCCCGCGTCCTGCACAGTCATACCGTTCTTTTCAAGCTCATCGAAATAGAAATTCGCCAACTCAGCCGATTTTGCAGCGCAAGAGGCGGATGTCTCATCCGCTGCCTTTTGGATACCCGCCTGGGTTTCGGCATCAAGATCGTTCCAGATTTGCGTGTTCACCATCACGTAATTGCGTGGCAGCCATGCGTTGACCTTGTAATAGTGGCTCAGATGCTCCCATACCTGACGGTCATAGCCGGTAGAACCCGACGAGATGAACGCCGATGCGACACCGGTCGCCAGCGCCTGGCTCAGTTCCGCAGCTTCGATTTGCACAGGGATCATGCCCAGTTCTTCAGCAAAGGTCGCCGTGGCGGAATTGTAAGACCGGAATTTGATGCCTTGCGTGTCCGCAGAGGAATTCACTTCCTTGTTGAAATAGAACCCCTGCCCCGGCCACGGGCAAGTATACAAGGCGACAAGATTCAGATCGGCAAGTTGCGCGTTTACCGTGTCGCGGGCCGCCTCCCATAACCGGGCATTGTCTTCATAGCTCGTGGCGATAAACGGCAGATTGTCCCAGCCAAGCAGTGGTGCTTCATTCGCATGGGCAGACATGAAACGTTCGCCGATCGGCACCTGGCCCGTTTGAATCGCGCGTTTGATATCGCCGCCACCAAACAGCGAGCCGCCCGGATGAACCGTGATATCGATCGCTCCGTCTGTGTAGTCACGCACGAGGTCGGCAAACATCACGCCATGCTCAGAGTGAAAATTGGTGGCAGCATAGGCCATCGGCATATCCCAGGATTGCGCATGCCCATCTGCAAAAACCGTTGTCGCCATCAGCGAACCTACGACCGCAGCCGTCGTTGTCTTTAGAATTGTCATTCGTGTCCTCCCAGACGTCAGCGCATTATCGCGTCGCGTGTTTCATCGGATCAAAAGCGCCCAAATCTATGTTCGGTTTTCTTCCGCCAATCAGATCCGCGATAATCCGACCCGTTTTGGGGCCACCTGTCAAGCCAACGTGTTGATGTCCAAAAGCGCTGTAGCTACGCCCCATGGCATCATTTGCCCCGATCAACGGCAGACTGTCTGCCGGAGCGGGGCGGTGCCCCATCCATTCGACAACCTCATCACATGTCATATCCGGCAACAGTTTCGCGACCTGCCGACGCAGCATCTCAAAAGGTTCACGGCTTGGGACCTTCTCCAACCCACCGAATTCGATGACACCCGCAGCACGCAATCGACCATCCATCGGGGTGAGGACAAACTTCCCGCTTGCCACCATCATGGGGGTCGCCAGCATGACGGTGGGATTGATAAACTCAAGATGGTAGCCCCGCTCGCTTTCAAACGGAACTTTGACACCCAGCTTATGCGCAATGGCTTTCGACCACGGTCCCATGGCAAATACGATGTGGTCTGCCCGCATCTCGCCTGTTGACGTCTGAATTCCTGTGATCACCCGGTCCCGAACATCGACATCCTCTACGTCACAAATCCGAAGCTGACCGCCAGAGGACACGAAATGATCGGCCAATGCGGCGACATATGCGCCGGGGTCGCTTATGCGCCCATGGTTCTTGCAAACTACAACCGTATGAAAGGCGGCGCCGAACGCGGGATCGTGATCCGTCCCATCAACCACGTCAAAAACATCCCCGGCGGCTTTGCGCTTCGCCCAGCCATATGCATCAGCTTCAAAGGCGGCCCGGGTCGCATATCCGAAACAATAATCATCATCCTTGATATAGCGTTCAGCCTGCGTTCCCTGCGCAAGGCTGCGATGCTGATCCACTGTGTCATGCAGCAACGACGACATCGCGGCAGCGTAGTGATCGACATGGGCGTCGTTTGCAAAACCAAGATACCTGCGCAAAAAAGGGATGAGTTTGGGCACGTAAGACCATTTCAGGAAAAGCGGCGCGTCGCGGTCGATCAACATTCCGGGGGCGCGGCGCAGCAGGCCGGGCGTCGTGACAGGAATGATTGCACCCGCTGCCAGCACGCCTGCATTCCCGTGACTGGTGCCAGCGGCGGGACCGGCACGATCAACAAGGGTAACCTCATGCCCATCACGTTGAAGCCAAATCGCGCAAGAAACCCCGACAATACCGGCACCAACTACGATTATCTTCATGCCGACCAACTCCCCCGTTTCCCAAGTCGTCCCACAACACTGTTCCAAAAGAAAGCCAATTGCTCAGCTTCGTTGCGACAGGCACCGGGTTGATCGCTTGCATCGCATGACCGCGTATCGCATCGATCCTGAAACGATGGCGACTGCAGCAAGTATCGGGCTTGAACACCCTCGCGACGCCGCAAGCGACGCTCCATGACACTGTAACGCTCCATCCTTTCACATGGGCCTACTGGCCGGCCATATGGCAGCATGTTAGGTGAGCCAGGAAACCCAACGGGAATGGCGCGCAATTGTCTGATAAAATCTATGTTGTCGGGGACATACATGGCCAGCTTGGCATGTTGGAACACACACTTGCATTGATCGAAAAGGATGGTGGCACCGACGCACGGATCGTGTTTTTGGGCGATTACGTTGATCGGGGTGGCGATAGCCGAGGCGTTCTTTCCTACCTTCTCGACGGGTGCGACAGGGGCCGCAACTGGATCTGCCTCATGGGAAACCACGACCGGATGTTCGCCATGTTCATGGAAGACTACCCCCGGCACGACGCCCAGTTCCTGATCGGGTATCATTGGTTCGACAAGCGGATTGGCGGCATTGAGACGATGAAATCCTACGGCGTCGATGTGCGCGAAACCGATCGGCTTTACAGCGTGCACGCCGCGGCCAGACAGGCGGTTCCTGCCGCCCATATCACCTTTCTGAACAGGCTTCGCTACTTCCATCAGGAAGGCGATTACCTGTTTGTGCATGCCGGGATCAAACCCGGCATCCCGCTAAACGCACAAAGCGAGGACGATCTGATCTGGATCCGGCACGAATTCCTGCACGATACCCGAAAACACCCGTGGGTGGTTGTGCACGGGCACACACCCGTCAAAGGGATGGTCGAACATCACGGAAATCGCATCAATGTCGATACGGGTGCCGGCAATGGCCGCATGCTTTCGGCGGTGGTGTTGGAAGGGGCGAGCTCCTGGATTCTATCTGACGGCGGGCGCATTCCACTGCCCCCGCCGGAATAGCGCCCAACACCACAAGGGTCGCCCCAAACGCCCCTACCCCGCGGGCATCCGCTGTTCGACAATCTCCGCCCACCAGCTGCAGCCCGCAGGAATGGCTTCATCGTTAAAGTTATATTCGGGGTGGTGCACCGATGCGGTATCGCCATTGCCCACCAGAATGTAGGCACCGGGGCGTTCTTCCAGCATAAAGGCGAAATCTTCGCCCCCCATCACCAATGGGGCCTCTTCACAAGCGCCCGAAACGGATTTGGCGACATCAGCAGCAAAGGCCGTTTGATCATCATGGTTCACCATGCAGGGATAGCCGCGATAATAGGTAACATCGGCTGTTGCGCCGAAACTGGCAGCAACGCCTTCGCAAATCGCCTTCAACCGGGTCTCGGCCAGATCGCGCATCTCGGTGGACATGGTGCGCACAGTGCCCTTCAACGCAACCCGCTGGGCAATGACGTTGAACGCCTTGGAGGATGATTCAATCGATGTGACAGACACCACAATCTGATCGACCGGGTCAGCATTGCGGCTCGCAATGGATTGCAGGGCCGTGACCACATGGGCGGCCACAAGGGTCGAGTCGACCGTCTGCTGCGGCTTGGCAGCATGACCACCCTTGCCTTCGATGATGATATCAAACTGATCCGTGGCCGCGAAAAACGCGCCGGGACGAATGGCGAATGTACCCACCGGACGACCAGGCCAGTTATGCATGCCGTAAACTTCCTGAATACCAAACCGGTCCATCATGCCATCATCGCACATTTCCTTGCCGCCTCCGCCGCCCTCTTCGGCGGGCTGAAAGATGACAACAACGGTGCCGTCAAAATTGCGGGTCTCGGCCAGATATTTCGCCGCGCCCAGCAGCATCGCCGTATGGCCATCATGGCCGCAGGCATGCATCGCGCCATCGGTTTTTGATGCGTAATCCAGCCCGGTCTGCTCGTGGATGGGCAAGGCATCCATATCGGCGCGCAACCCAATCACCTTGCCCGAACCGGAGGACTTGCCCCTGATCACACCAACAACACCGGTGCGGCCAATCCCCGTCACCACCTCATCACAGCCGAAACCTTGCAGTTTTTCGGCAACAACGGCCGAGGTGCGATGGGTTTCAAACAATATCTCGGGGTTCTCGTGCAGATCACGACGCCAGGCGGTAATCTCTGGCAGCAATTCGGCGAAACGGTTTTTGACGGGCATGGAAATCTCCTGTGAGTGCGCGACGCCATCGTGTCTGAAATCATGGAAAGGTCAAGCAAGCAGCCGGACATGGTTGCAGAGCGTCGCAAACCGCAATCCCCGGCGCCGGAGCGCATCGCGGGTATATGACTTCAGAAGGTGAACGGCGCAAAAGGAGCCCATTTGTACAGATGCTGCACGGCGCCCGAATGGCGGTGAAGCGCAGAAAGCGGACTTTGCAAAGTTGCGAATTTTTGGCGGCTATCGCGGTTGCCACCCCTCAAGCCGACATTTGTGGATGGTTTCAGTCACGGGTACAGGTCAGGAAATTTAGACCGTAGTTTTGGCCCATAGGTCTCACGATCGACCTTCAATGTTTCTAGAATGAAGGCTATCATCATGAACTCGCAAGCCCTCGACACTTCTTCACAGTTTTCAAGAGCTTGAAAGATCTTCGTCAAACCAGCGGCATGGAATTGTGAGTTTCTAAACTCATGAATTCGGACCGCCAGAGAAGTATCTATATCGCAATCTAAAGAGTGATTTAGTTTGTCAATCGCAAGGCGTAGCTTCTGCTTAGTGCCACGTTTTTTGCTGTTCTTGGTCACAATGTGCTTCGTACAAAAGCCAATGATTTCCTCGTCTTTGCTGGCTTTGATGTATTCGAAAAATTTGCCCTCTTTACCTAGATAGTTCACCTCATCATCACCGCTGAACCACCTATCTAGGAAACTTTCGAGCCTCGGAAATATCAACCCAAAGCTTTTGTCACAACGCTCTGAGAAGTGCAGAGACTCATTTATTGCTTCTAATATCAAACTTGCTTCCCCATAGGCTTTCATTGCGTCGCAAATGATTGCTTCTAATGAAGGGACATCTTCCTTAGACAAAAAGTTAGAAAGTACGCGTTCATCTGGTTTAAGGTTCCATCGAAAACCAGAACGAAGCAGGGTGTGATCATATGTCATGTCTGATTGCATACCACTAGGTGTCAGCGTTAGCTCTGCTGGCTCGACTGCTGTCATGGTAAGAAAAGAGAACAACGAATCTAGCAAAGAGCAGACGCCATCAATCTGTACGAAGGATCTTGGGCAATCGAAGTCAATTGAAATATATGGAACAAAAGTTCTGATCTCTGAGCCGATACCGATAGAGCCTTCATGGGCGAAAAACATCTTCAACTTACCAATTCCGATTAAATCAAAGGACTCTATCTCGGTACTACTTGAAGCGAAATGGTCTGTTCTCGGTCGATTTTTCTCACAACTCAACCATTGCTTTAGGCCAGTGGGGCGAAAGCAAACAGACTCGTAGGCTGGGAGGTATGCGATATTGAAACCTTCGCCAATAAGAATGTATTTTGCCTCCGCTTCCACCGATTGGGTCTCAAAAACTACGTCGGGTCCGGTTTCGCCTATACCATGACCGATGACCTCTACGTTGCCGAGAGTTCCCTTCCTTCCAAAATTAAGAAAACACGGGATCACTGAGTTCTCAAATGGACTCTTTGATCCAGTTTTGAATGCCTTGAGCGTTTGCTCAGGTTCTATCCGTCGTACGGCTTCGATTTTGAATAAACCACCCGAGGGTGCGTTTTTGTTAACGGTGGCAAACCAGTCACCAGTACCGTCAATGCACGGAATTATCGTCTTTAGCGTCTGACTCATCAAATAATCTCTTTAAATCACTGACATTCGTCCGTAGACATACCAGAGATCTCTGGTTGGACCATTTCATCTTAAAGCATCCTTTGCGTTCAGTTACATCTGATAGATTTGTGGCAGGACTATTATTCAAACAAATGTCCGCTTCGGGCTGTTAACTGCCTAACCCCGTCAAGTATTCAAGACCGGCACAACGCATCAACTAATCGATCAATAAACGCCTCGCCCTGCCGGAACTGATCCACGGTAATGAATTCATTGGGCTGATGCGCCTGGGCGATGTCGCCGGGGCCGCAGATCACGGCGGAATAGCCGCGTTCCTGAAACTGGCCGGCCTCGGTGCCATAGCTGACAACGCCGCGTGCATTATCGCCGGTCAGCTGGCGGGCCAGCGCCTCTGCCTTGCCGTCGTCTTCGGGGATCAGACCGGGGACGTTGAAAACCGGGGTCACATCGATCCCTGTATCAGGATGGACCGCTTGCATCTGGGCGGTCAGTTCCGCCACCTGCGCATCAATGCGGGCTTTCCAATCG
Source organism: uncultured Paracoccaceae bacterium (assembly GCA_947500055.1). Taxonomy (GTDB): domain Bacteria; phylum Pseudomonadota; class Alphaproteobacteria; order Rhodobacterales; family Rhodobacteraceae; genus Yoonia. The sequence continues at coordinate 338,712 of CANMQO010000001.1, read as the reverse complement.
GCAATGCTCTCGCCCGGCACGATCCGCAGACCCAGAACAAAACGGCAGTCCTTGGCGGTGATATTATTGGCCGTACCACCTTCGATCGTGCCGACATGCAGGGTCGTATAGGGGGGGACAAATTCAGCCGCCAGCGGACCGGGGGTCCGGGCTGCGTTTTCCGCGTTCACCTGATTGGCCCATTCGATCAGACGCGCGCCCATCATCACCGCACTGACCCCGGTATGTTGCAGGGATGAATGCACCTCGAACCCTCGGAAATGCATATCATAGCCCACACCGCCCTTATGGCCGGTCACGATCTTCATCATCGACGGCTCACCCACCAGCACGGTATCCGCACGGGGCATACCCATGGACACCATATGATCAATCATCGGCGGGGCACCGGTACAGCCGATTTCCTCATCATAGCTCAGCGCGATCTGCAGCGGGCGTTTGATGCCGCGTTCAAGTGCCAATGGCACGGCGGACAAGGCCAGCGCATCAAACCCTTTCATGTCACAGGTGCCACGGCCATACAGTTTGTCACCCTTCTGGGTCACGCAAAACGGGTCGCTGTCCCAGGCCTGACCATCAACCGGCACCACATCCGTATGGCCCGACAGAACAACACCGCCATCCACATCCGGGCCCACATGGGCATAAATAGCGGCTTTGGTGCCATCCTCATTCGGGACGCGAGTCGATTTGACGCCCAAATCATCCAGATAAGTCTCAACAAAATCGATCAGTTCCAGATTGCTGTCACGACTCACCGTGGGAAAGCTGACCAATCGGTCCATCAATTCGCGGGCGCTCAGGGTCATGGGTTTTCCTCTCCAATGATGCGACCACGCTTTGGACGTCGCCTTGAACCCAATGTGACCATGAACAAAACCAACCGCAAACAGGAATCGGGTTGCGGGATCGAAAATAGATGCTACCGTCCTGCCCAATCGCCGCACAAATGCGCAAAGCAGCGGCAAAAAACAAAAAACGAACCACCTGGGAGGTTCCATATGCCCGATGGGGCGCTGCCTGTTCTGGATGTCCGGGACCTCAAAACTGTATTCAAAACGCGTGCTGGTGAAGTCCACGCCGTCAATGATGTGAGCTTCGCCCTCAAGCCGGGTGAATTGCTGGGCGTTGTTGGCGAAAGTGGATCGGGAAAATCGGTGACGATGATGTCGCTCTTGGGGCTACTGCCGTCTCCGCCTGCGGATATCCGTGGCGGCACGGTCACTTTCGGGGGCAATGACCTGTTGAAAGTTGATGCCGAAACGCTGCGCGCCGTGCGCGGCGGCAAGATCGGCTTTGTTTTCCAGGATCCGATGACCTCGCTCAACCCGGTGTTCAATGTCGGCGTGCAGATCATGGAACCGCTGCGCAAACATATGGGGCTGAACAAACGCGACGCCGCCAAACGGGCGCAGGAACTGCTTGAGCTGGTGGGCATCCCCGACGCCCAACGCCGCCTGAAAGACTACCCGCACCAGTTTTCCGGCGGGATGCGGCAGCGTGTGATGATCGCCATCGCGCTTGCCTGCGATCCGCAAGTGCTCATCGCGGACGAACCGACCACAGCACTTGACGTGACGATCCAGGCGCAAATCCTTGAATTGATGAAGGAATTGCGCAGCAAACTGGGCATGGCCGTGATCTGGATCACTCATGATCTGGGGGTGATCGCCGGTATCGCCGACCGGGTGATGGTGATGTATGGCGGTCAGGTTGTTGAACACGCACCGGTGAAGGAACTGTTCCGCAATCCGCAACACCCCTATACCCGTGCGCTGCTCAAAACGATCCCCACGATCCATGGGGAGCGGGCCGCACGGCTGACAATCATCGAAGGGCAACCGCCCATCATGATGAACGCGCCCAGCGCCTGCCCGTTCCGTGATCGCTGCGATGTCGCCTTTGACCGCTGCGCACGCGAAAATCCACCCCGCTATGATCTGGGCGATGGCCATGATGCGGCCTGTTTCTTTGACGCCCGCACCGGGGGACCGCGCGATGCTTGATGCCCGCAAAGACGATCAACCACTGGTCAGCGTCCGCGATCTGAAAATGCATTTCCCGATCTACGCGGGCCTCCTGCGCCGCCGGGTGGGCGAGGTGAAGGCGGTTGATGGCGTCAGCTTCGACGTGATGGAAGGCGAAACGCTTGGCCTTGTCGGCGAATCCGGCTGCGGGAAATCGACCTGCGGGCGCGCGGTGCTGCGGCTTTACGATATCACATCAGGGTCGATCACCATTGATGACCGCGAGATTGGCACAACGCCGCAAAACCAGTTGCGCACAATGCGCCCCACCATGCAGATGGTGTTCCAGGACCCGCAGGCATCGCTGAACCCGCGCATGACGGTTGAGGCGATCATCAAGGAGCCGCTGGACGAACACACCAGCATGTCCGATGTCGAAAAGCGCGAAAAAGTGGGCGAGCTGATGGACGCCGTCGGCCTGAACCGCAAATTCGCCAAACGCTACCCTCACGCCTTTTCGGGCGGACAGCGGCAGCGGATCGGTATCGCCCGCGCGCTGGCCTTGAACCCCAAATTTATCGTGTGTGATGAACCGATTGCGGCGCTCGACGTGTCCATCCAGGCGCAGGTTGTGAACCTGCTTGAAGATTTGCAGGAACAGTTCGGCCTGACCTATCTGTTTATTAGCCACGACCTGTCCATGGTCCGCCACATCGCAACCCGCGTCGCGGTGATGTATCTGGGCAAGATCGTCGAACTCGCCCCGCGCGAGGCGCTTTATGCCGAACCGCTGCACCCTTACACTCAGGCCCTGCTTTCTGCGGTGCCCGAACCGGATCCCAGCCTGGAAGGCAAAGTCGAACGAATCATCCTGCAGGGTGACGTCCCCTCCCCCTCCAACCCGCCGCAGGGCTGCAACTTCTGCACCCGCTGCCCGGCGGTGATGGATATCTGCCAAACCGATGAACCTGCCTACCGAGAGGTCCGGCCGGGCCGCTTCACGGCCTGCCACCTTTATAACGACAATAACAATGCTGCGGGGTGAACCGCGGATCATGAGGCATCAAGAGCGAACCAATAAGGAGAGAAAGACAATGAAACTCAAATCAGCCCTGATGGGTGCCGCAGCCTGCATGGCATGGGCCCCAATGGCGATTGCCGATGGCCATGAAGGCGAACGTGGGCGCGATGGCGAGGTCAAGGTAATCTATTGGCAAGCGCCATCGATGCTGAACCCCTACCTGTCCGGCGGCACCAAGGAACTGGAAGCGGCCAGCCTGATGCTGGAACCGCTTGCACGTTACGATACAGACGGCAACCTGGTTGCCTGGCTAGCACAAGAAGTGCCCACCGTGGCCAATGGCGGCGTCTCCGACGACCTCAAATCCATCACATGGAAGCTGAAAGAAGGCCTGCTGTGGTCCGATGGCACGCCAGTGACCTCGGAAGATGTAAAATTCAGCTGGGAATACTGCACCGCCGAAGGTGGTGGTTGTGCCCAGGGTGAAAAATATCTGGACGTGGTCAACGTGGACACGCCTGATGATCTGACCGTCGTGGTCAATTTCAGCGTGGCCAAGCCGTTCCCTTACGGTCCTTTTGTGGGTGCACAGGCACCGATCATTCAAAAAGCGCAGTTTGCCGAATGCCTCGGGCCAAAAGCACCTGAATGCACGGATGAAAACTTTGGCCCCATCGGCACCGGGCCGTTTGTGGTGACGGATTTCCGCACCAATGACGTGTTCACCGCGGTGGCCAATGAAAACTACCGTGAAGCAGGCAAGCCTGCCTTTGCGTCCGTGACGTTCAAAGGTGGCGGTGACGCGGCTGCCGCCGGTCGGGCCGTGCATGAAACAGGCGAATTCGACTACGCCTGGAACCTGCAGCTGGCACCTGACGTGCTGTCCGGCATGGCCGAAACAGGACTTGGCGAAAACGTGGTGGCATTTGGGACATCGGTGGAACGGATCATGATCAACATGACCAACCCGTCTGCCGACCTGGGCGAAGAGCGCGGCACAGCCAAGCACCCGCACCCGTTCCTGACGGATAAATCCGTGCGTCAGGCCATGTCGATGGCCATCGACCGCGCATTGCTGACCGAAGTTGGCTATGGCGAGTTCGGCAAACTGACCTGCAACGTGCTGCCGGCACCCGCCATCTTCAACTCTTCGGCCAATGATGGCTGCCTTGTGCAGGATATCGCAGGGGCAAATGCTGTGCTTGATGCGGCTGGCTGGGCCGCTGGCGGTGATGGTGTACGCGAAAAAGACGGCGTGCGTCTGTCGGTGCTGTACCAGACATCCACCAACGCTGTACGTCAGGACTATCAGGCCCTGATCAAACAGTGGTGGGAAGAAATCGGGATCGAGGTCGAGCTGCGCAATATCGACGCGTCGGTCTTCTTTGGCTCGGACCCAGGTTCGCCTGATACGTTCCAGAAGTTCTTTGCCGATGTCGAAATGTATACCAACAACTTCGACGGCACAGACCCTGAATCGTATATGGCCAACTGGGTCTGCGACGATGCACCACGTCCGGAAACACAGTGGCAGGGCAACAACATGCCGCGCTTCTGTTCCGAAGAATATGACGCCCTGCGCGCTGAAATGGCGTCCACCGGCGACATCGACGAACGTGCGCGTCTGGCCAAGGCGATGAACGACATGCTGATGCAGGAATACATCATCCTGCCGCTGACCCACCGTGGCCGGAACTCGGCCCACGCCAAGACACTTGGCGGTGTTCAGTTGAATGTCTGGGATTCCGAGCTTTGGAATATCGCTGACTGGTATCGCGTCGGCGAATAAACCACGACCCCGCCCCGGGCTTGACCCGGGGCCTCGTGGTTGTCCATGAGGTCCCGGATCAAGTCCGGGACGGGCATTCTCTTTTTGCAAAAACCATCAACCAAGGCGTCACTATGCTGACCTACACTTTCCGTCGCGTGCTGATCTCGATCCCGACGCTTTTGTTTATTGCTTTTGTGATTTTCATGCTGCTCGAACTCGCCCCGGGCGATCCAATGGCCAGCATGCCCCTGACCATCCCCCCCGAAATCCGGCAGGAAATGCGCCTTGCATTGGGCTTGGGTGAGCCTTGGTATGTGCGCTTCCCGCTCTGGCTGCGGCAATTCTTTGTGGTTGAGCCGCAATACTGGATCGACAACGCTTTCGGCACAAATTTCGCCGACGGGGCACAGCGCATCATCAGTTTCCAGTCGCGCAGCCCGGTCTTTGACACGATCGCCCAGCGGATGCCGCAGACGCTCTGGGTTGTGGGCATGTCCTATGTGGTTGGGGTGCTGATCGCCCTGCCGATTGGGATCATCAGCGCCTACCGGCAATATTCGGTCTTTGATCAGGCGGGTACTTTCGTGTCGATGATCGGCTTTTCCGTTCCGCCCTTCTTTTCCGGGGTGCTGCTGATCGTGATCTTTTCGGTGCAGTTGAAATGGCTGCCATCGATCTATGATACCACCCATGTGGTAGATGACTGGAATAGCTTCATCTTCCAGCTGAAACAGATGATCATGCCGGTCATGGTGCTGGCTTTGCAGACCACAGCGCAGGTCAGCCGCTATATGCGGGCCTCGATGCTGGATAATCTGGGGCAGGACTATGTGCGCACGGCCCGGGCCAAGGGCATGTCGGAAAGCGTTGTCGTCATGAAACATGTGGTGCGCAATTCGATGATCCCTGTTGTGACCGTGATCGCCCTTGGTATCCCGTCGATCTTTGGCGGTGCGATCATCACCGAACAGATTTTCAAGGTAAACGGGCTGGGGCAGTTGCTTATCATCGCGCTGCAAGGCTCCGACATCCCCATGGTGATGACCATTACCTTCCTGCTGGCCGTGCTGATTGTGATGATGAACCTGATTGCCGATATCCTCTACGGCATTCTTGACCCGAGGATCCGCTATGACTGATAGCCTGCCACAGCGCCCCGCCAAACCCGTCCTGACCGCCGGTGACAGCTCGGCCCCGCTCACGGTTGAGAAAACGCGCAGCCAATGGGCCGATGTCTGGGACCAGTTCAAGACCCATAAGGGTGCTGTATTCGGGCTGGGCTTTCTTATCTTCATCACGCTTTTCGTGACGGTCGGACCAATGATCTGGGGCGTCGATCCCGGCAAACTGGATATCCGCAACAAGGATGTGCGGCCGATCTATATCGCGCTGATGGACAGCAATGCGAAAGTCAGCTGGGCCAACCCGATGGGAACCGACAATCTGGGCCGCGACATCATGGCCAATATCATGCAAGGCGGGCGGATATCGCTGGCGGTCGGCTGGACGGCAATGATCCTGACCCTGTTTCTTGGCACGACCATCGGCGTCTTGGCGGGCTATTTCCGGCGGCTCGACGGGATTTTGATGCGCTTCACCGATCTGGTGCTGGCCCTGCCCCTCCTGCCGCTTCTGCTGGTGATGATGCTCCTCTTCCGGGATCCGTTACGCGCGGCGTTCGGCCCGGAAAACGGCATATTCATCCTGATCGTTGTGGGGATCGGGATCACATCATGGATGCACACGGCCCGGATCGTGCGGGGCGACGTCATGGCGCTGAAAGAGCGGGAATTCGTGCTGGCGGCACGCTCCATCGGCACGCCCGCACGGCGGATGATCACCCGGCACCTGCTGCCCAATGTGCTGTCGCCGATCATGGTGTCGGCAACGCTTGGGCTGGCGACGGCGATCATCACGGAAAGTGCGCTGTCATTCCTCGGGCTTGGCTTTCCCTCCGATTTCCCGACCTGGGGGAAAATCCTGTTTGACAGCGTGGACCGGATGACATCCTTCCCTGAACGGGTGATCTGGCCGGGGCTGGCGATTTCACTGACGGTGCTATCGGTCAACTATATCGGCGACGGGCTGCGCGACGCGCTCGACCCGCGTATTCGCGGACTCTGACCGGCGGGCGACAGCAAATTTTTTTCAAAAAATTTGACATCAGAGTTTCTGCGAAACTCTGATCACTCCATATGGCTCTTGATGCGCTTCATCATCAGCCACACCAAAAGCAGGACAATTGGCGTCGCAATGGCCGCCATCACGGATTTCGAGACGCCAAAGCTGTCTTGCAAAGGCCCCGCCATGTAAAGCACCAGATTGACCGCGTAATAGCTGATCGCCACCACCGACAGGCCCTCTACCGTGTGCTGCAACCGCAATTGCAGATCCGCCCGCCGGTCCATACTGCTCAACAGGTTCTGGTTCTGGGCAGAGCGTTCCACATCCACCCGCGTCCGCAACAGGTTACCGGCGCGCAGGGCCCGATCCGACATCGCCCGCAATCGCCCCTGCGTCGATTTCACCGTCCGCATCGCAGGATCAAACCGGCGCATCATGAACTCGCTAAAGGTCTGGCGGCCGCCAAAGCGATCTTCGCGCAGGATCTCGATCCGCTGGTTCACGATGGTTTCATAAGCGCCTGTCGCACCAAACCGGAATTCGCTTTTGGCGGCCATGTTTTCCAGCTCTGCTGAGATCTCCAGCAGCTCCTGCAGGATCGCCGCAGGGTCAGCCGTGTCGCCACACATGTCACTCAGCAGCTTGCTGAGCGCGGTATCCGCCCTGGCCATCTGCGGGTTCAATGCCCGCGCCTGCGAAAGACCCAGCATGGACATCGTCTTGTAAATCTCGATCTCGCAAATACGCTGGATCACCCGGCCGATGCGCCGCTTGCCCACATGCGGGCGGGCAAACAGGGCAAAGCGCATATGCCCCGCGCTATCAATCCGGAAATCCCCCGCGATCACCAGGTCATCCTCCAGCACCCGGCTGATGGCAAGGCTTTCGGGGACCATCCAATCGGTGACCTTCTCGGCAATACCATCATCGCCATCAGCAACCTCTACCCGGATCAGGGCTGACGTGATCCGCGTGCCCGGCGCGCTCTTCAGCCAATCCTCCGGAAACACCGCAAATGTGGCGGCATCAAAAGGCCGTTCCGCCACCCCTTCGCCAAAGATCGTATAGGTCACAAATTCGGTATGGCTTTCCCATTTCAACTGATGCTTGCCGATCGTACCAAAGTAATGGGTCGCGTCAGGGGGCGGATGCTGCGCGCCGAACCGGTCCAGCAGGTCGATCAGATGAGCCCGATCAGCGCTGCGGTCGCGCCCGGCTGCGTCTCTGGCCGGTTTCAGCGCCAGAAAGGCCGCGCGGCTTGGGGCCGTCACCGAGGGAAACGGCCGGGCATGCAATTCATTTGCCATTGCATAACGCAGCGGGTGATCGGCGATCGGGGGCATCGGCGCAACTTCTCAGATCAAATCTAAGGGGCAACCTAGCGGGGAATCGCGCGCTGTAAACTAAAGAATCACATATTTATAACATGTTAGCGGCGCACAATTGTATACCGTGCGCCGCCCATGCGTCAGATCACAACCACATCCAGCGGCGGAAACCCGTTGAAACAGACTGACGCATAGGTCGATGTGTAGGCGCCGGTATTGCGGATCAGCACCCGGTCACCCGACGTCAACGACAATGGCAACTGCACCGGACGCTTTTCATAAAGCACATCCGCGCTGTCACAGCTGGGGCCGGCCAGAATGCAGGGGCCCATCGCTTCACTATCGCGGGCCGTCTCAAACGCATAACGGATCGCCTCGCCCTCGGTCTCGGCCAGGCCGGAGAAGCGGCCAATATCCAGATAGACCCAGCGATGCAGATCACGATCGGATTTGCGGCTGACAAGCATCACCTCGGCAACGATCACCCCGGCTTCGGCCACCATACCGCGACCCGGCTCTGCCATGATCCGGGGCACATTGGGGAAACGGGCCTCGACCAGTTTCATGACCTTGCTGGCGTAATGCGTCGGGGTGTCGATCTCTTCACCATGAAAGGCCGGAAAACCGCCGCCGATATTCAGCAATGTCAGATCGTGCCCCGCATCAATCGCGGCTGCCCAGACCGCCGCCATGATATCCAGTGTCGGGATCCACATATCGGCCCGGCGGGTCTGGCTGCCAACATGGAAGGAAAAACCAACCGGGTTCAGGCCCAACCCATTGGCCATATCCAACAGGCGCAGGGCCGTGTCCCGATCACAGCCAAATTTGCGAGACAGCGGCCAGTCACCCGGCGATACTTCCACAATCAGGCGAATGTAGACGGAGGCGCCAGGGGCGTTCTCGGCAATCTTGTGCAGTTCTTCTTCGGCATCGGCAGCAAACAGGGTGATCCCCTGATCCCATGCCCATGCAATGTCAGAGGCGCGCTTGATCGTATTGCCAAATGAAACGTCGGAAGGGGCGGCCCCTTCTTCCAGACAAAGGGCGATTTCCGCCTTGGAGGCCGCATCAAAATGCGATCCCAGATCAACCAGACGGGCGATAACCTGACGGGCGGGATTCGCCTTGACCGCATAATGAATATCGGCCCGGCCCAGCCCCCGGCGCAAGGCACGATACTGCGCCTCGACCAGGTCAAGATCCATCACAAGGGTCGGTCTGTCAAAGCTGCGGGTGGCGACATATCTGTCCAGACGGGATGGGGATACGACAGGCAAAGACGCCGCGTCGGGCGCGAAGTGTAAAGTCATGGGTCATCTCCTGTAGACCCGGCCATAACGGATTTTCACCGCCTCAGACCGCTCAGTTCCAAAAGAGACGTTACCGTCGCTACGTAAACACGTGTGCGTTGACTATCACCGGCCAGAGGCGCGTGCGTTGGCGTCTATGAACGGGCATTTGAGGCAAGTTGAGATTCGTTGCAATAGGGAAAATGAAGCGCCGTGAAGTTTTCATAACGGCATGGACGGGCACGCATATCTCGGGCTAGTCAGACCTATGGGTCGGGTCATCTTGTTTAACAAACCATTTGGGGTGCTGTCGCAATTCACCGACACGCGCAGCCCCACCACGCGACCCACGCTTTCCGGGTTCATCGACCTGCCCGGGGTCTATCCAGCAGGGCGACTTGACCGCGATAGCGAAGGGTTAATGATCCTCACCGATGATGGCAAATTGCAGGCCCGGATCAGCGACCCGAAACACAAGCTGACCAAAACCTATCTGGTGCAGGTCGAAGGCGACCCGCAAGACAGCGACCTTGCGCCCCTGCGCTCCGGGGTCACGCTCAAGGACGGGCCAACGCGGCCCGCAAAGGTGCAGCTGATCGATCCTCCTGCCCTGTGGGATCGCGACCCGCCTGTACGGTTCCGCAAATCCGTCCCTGACAGATGGATCGAAATCACCATCAGCGAAGGGCGCAACCGGCAGGTCCGCCGCATGACAGCGCATATCGGTTTTCCCACATTACGGCTTGTCCGGTGGCGGGTCGGATCGTGGGTATTGGACGGAATCGCCCCGGGCGATTGGATGCAAATCTGACCATCTTGCAATATATGTTGCTATTGTCCGATTTCTGCAATTAAAATTCCTTAACGCCCTTTGATTCGACGCGCGGGGCACATGGCACGAATGCCGCGATCGCGGGCATGTCGATATCGCAAAGCGCGGGACGGTAATGGGTGCAGGACAATGGTAGCATGCGCAGACAGCCAATCTTATTAATATGTTAAGCAGCAAACCTGCATCTCTAAAATGATCGATAACATGCTAACAGTGGCGACGGATTATCCGATATTTTCAAGAAAACATGCCAATATCCAAAATTTTGGTAGCGCTAACAGTGCGAATGCTCTAGATGCGAGACGCAAGAATAATCTGTTGACGCATCAGCAGATGTCATCCTCAATTAAGAGGAGATGGACCTGAATGCAGGTTTCCGGAAAATTTTGGTGCACCGGACACCATCCTATGGGAGGAACAAATGAAAAAAGTACTTTTTGCGGCCATGGCGGCCTCGATCGTTGCGGGCGCGGCAATTGCCGAAGAACGCTATGTGATGATCACACACACCCAGGGCACTGACCCGTTCTGGCCAGTTGTTGAAAAGGGTGGTCGCGACGCTGCCGAAGATGTTGGCGCCACGCTGGAATATAACTTTGACGTCTCCGGCGACATGTCCGCAATGGCCAAGCTCATCGAAGCCGCCGCCGCAACCCAGCCTGACGGGATCATCGTGTCGCTGCCGGACGCGGCTGCACTTGGGCCGGCAATCAAGGCCGCTGTTGCAGACGGTATTCCGGTTGTCACCATAAACTCCGGTCTGGAATCTTCCGCCGAACTGGGCGCGCTGATGCATGTCGGCCAGCCAGAGCGTCTTGCCGGGTCAAAGGCCGGTGAACGCGCCGCAGCCGAAGGTGTGACCAACGGTCTTTGCCTGAACCAGGAAGCGTTCAACACCGCGCTTGTTGACCGTTGCTCGGGCTATTTCGACGGGCTTGGCGGTGAACTGAACATGATCGACGTGTCCAATGACCCGGCCCAGATCGAAACACGGACCGCGGCTGCCCTGCAGGCCGATGATAGCATTGATGGCGTTCTGGCCGTCGGCCCACATGTCTGTGAAGCCGCACAAAAGGCCATCGAAGCTGTCGGCGCTGATGTGCACCTCGCCTGTTTTGACCTCAGCCCCGGTGTGATGGACATGATCGAAGCAGGTGACGCGGCCTTCACCATCGACCAGCAGCAGCGTCTGCAAGGCTACATGCCGGTCATCGTGCTGCACCTCTACAATAACAGCGCGGGTCTGCTGCCGGGTGCCAACATCCCATCCGGCCCCGGCTTTGTTGACCAGTCAAACGCGGCCAGCGTGAAAGCACTGGCTGGGATCGACCGCTAAGGTCCTCACTCTCAAACACCCGGAACAGGCGGCGCTTAGCCGCCTGTTCTTTATGAGACGATCAAAAGCGAAAAGGGGCGCTTTCAAATGGCCAACCAGAACGAAGCCGACAGGCTACAACAGGAAACGGCATTCCAGAAACTGATCAGACGGCCAGAGATCGGGTCTTTCGTGGTGATGATCATCATCATCGTGGCGCTGGCCATTGCCTCCGAAGGGAAATCCTTCAACGCGCTGGGTCTTAAAAACAATATCGCCATCATCGCGCAATACGGGATCATCGCCACCGGGGCGGCGGTGTTGATGATATCCGGGGAATTCGACCTCTCGATTGGATCGATGATCGGCTTTGCGGGCATGTCCATGGCGATGATGCTCAAATGGGGGCTGCCATTCGGCCTGGGCGAGGCAACACCCTTCACCGCCTTTATCATCACGCTGGCCATGACATTGGCCCTGGGCTGGGTGATCGGCACCGTGGTTGTCCGGTCGGGGCTGTCCAGCTTCATCGTGACACTCGCCTTTCTCTTTTTCCTGCGCGGCGTGACCGAGGTCAGCTTTCGCCTGATCAACAAATCCACGCAGATCTCGGGCCTGCCCGACTATAAGGAAACGAGCTGGTTCGCCGATATCCTCGGCGGCGATGTCTTTGGCTGGTTCTATGACCTGTGGTTCATGCTGGGCGGCAATCTCAACCGGCGGGGGGAACAATGGGTCGAAGGGTTCGATGCGCGCTTCCTCTGGTGGCTTGTTATCGCCGGTATCGCCTATTTCATCCTCAGCCGGACCCAGATCGGCAACTGGATCTATGCCACTGGTGACAACAAGGAAGCCGCACGTGCCAATGGCGTCCCGGTAAACCGGGTCAAGATCGGGCTGTTCATGTTCACCGCCTTCTGCGCCACCATGTTCGCGGCCTGTCAGGTCTTTGACACCAACACATCCGACGCCGCCAAGGGCAACCTGATGGAGCTGTTCGCCATCGCCATTGCCGTTGTCGGGGGCACGCTGATGACGGGCGGGTTCGGATCGGTGATCGGGGTGGTCTTCGGGGCGATCACTGTGGGTCTTGTGGCCAATGCCGTGTTCTTCATCCCGGCCATCGACGGGGCGTGGTTCCGGGTTTTCCTGGGCGGCATCCTGCTGGCGGCCGTCTTTGCCAATGAACGTATCCGCAAACGTATCACGGGAGGGATCTAAGATGGCCGAACCCTATCTGAAAGTTGAAAAACTGGTCAAACGCTTTGGTCCGTTCACCGCCCTTGGCGGCGTCGATCTCGAGGTCTACCCCGGCGAAGTCCACGCCCTTCTGGGCGATAACGGGGCGGGTAAATCAACGCTGATCAAAACGCTGGCCGGGGTCCACCAGCCCACCGAAGGCAACATCCTGATCGAAGGAAAACCGGTCAACTTCCGATCCCCCCGCGACGCATCAGACGCCGGGATCGGGACCGTGTATCAGGATCTTGCGCTAAACCAGTTGATGAGCGTGACGCGCAACTTCTTCATGGGGCGCGAGCTCAAGGGGCCGCTGGGCACCCTGCGCATGGACGAGATGAACCAGATCGCCCATGACGAGATGCTGAAAATCGGGATCGACTTTTCCGACCCGACACAGGCCGTCGGCACCATGTCAGGCGGTCAGCGCCAGACGCTGGCCATCGCGCGGGCAATCCATTTCGGGGCCAAGGTGCTGATCCTTGACGAACCCACATCGGCGCTTGGGCAAAAGCAGCAGATGGGCGTTCTGAAAACCATCAAAAGGGTCCGCGCGCGCGGCGATATCGCGATCATCTTCATCACCCATAACGAAATCCATTCGCGGCTTGTGGGCGACCGGTTCACCTTCCTCGCCCTGGGCAAGGTCATTGGCGCTGGCAAAGCGGCCGAGATCGGGGACGAGGAAATGCGCCGCCTGATGTCAGGTGGTGCCGAAATGGGCGATCTTGAGCAGGAACTGGCAGCGATCTGACTGTTCCACCATCACAAAACATTAGGGCGGCCCTGCGCGACGGGCCGCCCTTTTTTATTGCGAGGCTACGTGACGTCGATCGGCTCCGCCTGCTCGGCAATGATCCGGTCAATCTCATCGCGGGCATAACGGGCAAGGATTTCCTGATCATCACGCGCCTGCCCGGGCGGCAAATCCAGATCACCCAGCACCATGATGTTTTCGTCATTCACCAGATTGGCCGGGCCGGTGTAATTGAAACTGCCGATGACGGTCAGGGCATCGTCAATGACCATCAGCTTGTGATGGATCTTGCGCACCCCTGTCCCGGTCTTGTTGCGATGCAGGGTAATGCCCCCATCCACAAGCGTCCCCTTTGACGCCCATTCCTGATTGGCCTGCCTGCGGTCCAGCACGCCTTGCACGGCCAGCCCCTTCTGGCGGGCATTGACCAGCGCATCGTCGATCCCCGACGATTGGGCAAAGGTGAAGACAGCAAAATCAATCCGGGTCTCCGCCTTGATCATCTGTTTGATGAATTCCATCTCCGGAGCATGATCAGGGGCAAAGAGCGGCTTGGCGCGCACGCCACTCACGAAATGATCCTCCAGCGGTTTGCGCGGTGTCTCAAGACTGCGCTTGCCAAATACACCGCGCCGCATCTGGCGGAACTCGCGGGCATATTCGCGGGCGACCTCCACATCCTCAAGAATGGCCAGATGGTTCAGGTTTCTGGTGACCCCGGTGGTGGTAAAATTGGTCGATCCCGTCAACAGAGCCTGCCTGTCGCGAACGATGAATTTCTGGTGAAAGATTTGCGGATTGTAATCCGCCTTGGCGTCCACACCAACCCGCAGGATCAGGGTCAGTAACTCGCGGTTCAACTCCTGCGCGCCCAGCCCATCACCCTCCGGCACCTGGCGCTCACGCAGGTAATCCTGCTCCAGAATAACCTGCACCCGCACGCCACGTCTGCGGGCGGCAATCAGGGCATCGGCAATCGGGCGATGGTCCAGCTCTTGAACCGACACCAGCAACTCGGTCTGGGCGGCACCGATAAAATCTATGATCGGACCTTCCAGATCATCAGGGGCACCCACGTTAACGGGGCCCATAAACAGCGTAATCGCGCCAACAGAAACGGGCATAATAATCCCTCCATACTTAAAATATGGGGCAAGCGTGGCAGCGATGGGCCATGATATCAAGTGCGGCGCATTCACCTGATGGCAATGGGATGGGCGCTATAACGCAATTCGTTAACAAGACCTGCGGGGAACGCCCGTTGGGGTCCGACGTTTCGCCGACACAAATCCGACGCACTGCCGACAGTCAAATTCCAACGTAGATGACTGATAACATGGCGCTTTTCAGGATGTCGCACAGAATGCGGGATTAACAACCCCGAACGGTCCGATAACGGACACCTCGCCCGGCCGACAGGTCGGGCAGCCCCCGACCCTCCCCACGGGAGGGGGCTTCACCCCCACCCAGGGTCAGGGGCTGCCCTCGGCACAATGTGGGAACGTCGCAACAAAAAACCGCCCGCGCATCACGCGGGCGGTCCATTTACCAGCTGTCAACCAGATCAGTCGATCTTGGGCAGCAGCGTATCAAGTGATGCTTTCGCATCGCCATAGAACATCCGGGTATTGTCCTTGAAGAACAACGGGTTCTCGATACCGGAATAGCCTGTGCCCTGGCCGCGCTTGGACACAAACACCTGCTTGGCCTTCCAGCATTCCAGCACCGGCATGCCAGCGATCGGGCTGTTCGGGTCGTCCTGTGCGGCCGGGTTCACGATGTCATTGGATCCGATGACAATGGCAACATCCGTATCCGGGAAATCATCATTGATCTCGTCCATCTCCATCACGATGTCATAAGGCACCTTGGCCTCCGCCAGCAGGACATTCATGTGACCGGGCAAGCGACCCGCAACAGGGTGAATGGCAAAACGCACATTCTTGCCCTGCGCACGCAGCTTGCGGACCAGTTCAGCAACTGCCGATTGCGCCTGCGCGACAGCCATCCCGTAACCGGGAATGATGATGACTGAATCAGCCTCGTTCAGGGCGGTCGCCACGCCGTCGGCATCAATCGCCACCTGCTCACCTTCCACGGCCATCTGCTCACCCGCTGGGCCACCAAAGCCGCCCAGGATCACGCTGATAAAGGACCGGTTCATCGCCTTGCACATGATGTAGGACAGGATCGCACCGGAAGACCCAACCAGCGCACCCACAACGATCAACAGATCATTGCCAAGGCTGAAACCAATCGCCGCCGCCGCCCAGCCGGAATAGCTGTTCAGCATGGACACAACGACAGGCATATCCGCCCCGCCAATCCCCATGATCAGATGATAGCCGATGAACAATGCCGCCAGCGTCATCAGCAATAGCGGCAGGAAGGCCCCGGAATTGAAATACCAGACCAGACAGACCAGCGACAGAATGGCCGCACCCGCATTCAGCATATGGCCACCGGGCAGCTTCTTCGCGGCACTGTCCACCTTGCCCGCCAGCTTGCCATAGGCAATGACCGACCCGGTAAAGGTGATGGCACCGATGAAGATCCCCAGGAACAACTCGACCCGCAGAATATTGATCTCTACCGCCGATTTCTTGGCAATCAACTGGGCAAAGGCACCAAATGTCGCTGGATCACCGGTCGCCACATTGCCGATCTGGATATGGGCGATCAGGCCGACAAATACCGCCGCCAGACCAACCAGCGAATGCATCGCCGCGACAAGCTCTGGCATCTGGGTCATCTGGACCTTGGTGGCCAGCTGATAACCGATGATCCCGCCCGCAGCGATCAGTATGACCGAAAGCAACCAGAACCCCGAACCGGGTCCGATCAGCGTGGCACAAACCGCCAGCGCCATACCGGCAATTCCATACCAGACCGCTCGCTTGGCGCTTTCCTGATTTGACAAGCCACCCAGTGACAGGATGAAGAGAACTGCTGCGACAACATAAGCCGCTGTTGTGAAACCAATTTCCATTGTTCCCTACCCCTTTAAGATTTCTGGAACATGGCGAGCATGCGCCGTGTCACAAGAAAGCCGCCGAATATGTTGATCCCGGTCATAAAGACCGCCAAGGCCGCCAGAACGATCACAAGGAACGACCCCGACCCGATCTGCGTCAATGCGCCCAGAATGATGATTGACGAAATCGCGTTGGTGACAGCCATCAGCGGCGTGTGCAGCGAATGGGCGACGCCCCAGATCACCTGGAAGCCCACGAAAACCGCCAGCACAAACACAATGAAATGCTGCATGAAGCTGGGCGGCGCCACCCAACCCACTGCCAGCAGCAGCACCGCGCCAACCACCAGCAGGGTCACCTGATTACGGGTCTGTTGCTTGAATTCCGCCAGTTCCTGCGCGCGCTTTTCTTCGGGCGTCAGCTCCTTTGGCGGCTCTTTTCTGGGTTGGGCCGCAATCGCCTGCACCTTGGGCGGCGGCGGCGGGAATGTGATCTCGCCCTTATGGGTGGCGGTCGCCCCCCGGATCACGTCATCCTCCATGTTATGATTGACCTGACCATCCTTCTCAGGCGTCAGATCGGTCATCATATGGCGAATATTCGTGGCATATAGGGTCGATGACTGGGCGGCCATCCGGCTGGGGAAGTCGGTATAACCGATGATCGTGACACCGTTGTCAGTGACGATCTTTTCATCCTTGACGGTCAGTTTGCAGTTCCCGCCACGCTCGGCCGCAAGGTCAACAATGACGGAACCGGGCTTCATGCTCTCAACCATATCCTTGGTCCAAAGCTCCGGCGCGTCGCGACCCGGGATCAATGCGGTCGTGATCACGATATCCATATCGGGGGCAATTTCGCGGAACTTGGCCAATTGGGCGGCAGCAAACTCCGGGCTGGACACAGCAGCATAGCCACCCGTCGCCGATCCGTCCTGCTGATCTTCCTCGAAATCGAGGAAGACGAATTCCGCGCCCATACTCTCAACCTGCTCGGCCACTTCGGGACGGACGTCAAAGGCGTAGGTGATCGCACCCAGCGATGTGGCGGTCCCAATTGCGGCAAGCCCTGCAACACCGGCACCGACAACCAGCACCTTGGCGGGGGGAACCTTGCCAGCGGCGGTGACCTGTCCGGTAAAGAAGCGACCAAAATTGTTGCCTGCCTCGATCACCGCACGGTAGCCCGCGATATTGGCCATGGATGACAGGGCATCCATCTTCTGGGCGCGGCTGATGCGTGGCACCATGTCCATGGCAATAACGGTTGCGCCCTTCTTGTTAGCGGCCTCCATCAGCTTTTCGTTCTGGCTCGGATAGAAGAATGAAATCAGGGTCTGCCCTTCACGCAAGCGCTTGATTTCAGTCTCTTCCGGCGGGCGCACCTTGGCCACGATATCGGCAGCCTTGAACAGGGCTGCGGCCGTCTTGACCACCTCGGCGCCCGCATCAACATAAGTCTGATCGGAAAAACCTGCCTTTGTGCCAGCACCGGTTTCGATCACACAATCGAAGCCCAGCTTTTGCAAATCCTTTACCGAAGCCGGGGTCATCGCAACCCGATCTTCGCCCTCAAATATCTCTTTTGGTGTGCCGATTTTCACGGACCATCCCCCATATTTGCTCATGCGTTCCGGGTTGGATTACAGTGCAGAATAATATTTCACAAGAGAGCGGAGATCGCGTTCTTTTGTATCACGCGGAAATTACAACACTGTTAGCGCATGTCAGAGCCAGCGCCGTGTCTTCTGGCAGTAACGGGCAAATTCCGCGCGAAATTTGCGCCGCAAACCATCCTCTTCGGGCAGAATGAAACGGGTTGTGATGGTGAACATGAAAAGCGGCACCAGAATCAGGGCAATCGGTGCATCCCAACGCAGCGCGAGCCCCGCCAGAACCAGCGCATCACCAAGATAGATCGGGTTGCGGCTGCGTTTGAAAATACCCGTCGTGACAAGGTTGTCAGCCTCGCGATGCGGGACAATTGTGGTTTTCCTTTTGCGCATCTCGGCCATCGCCAGCAGTATCAACACAATCCCGCCACCAACCAGCAGACCACCCAGCAGATCCATCACCGGGCCGCCAAAAGCCAGCCGGGCGGGCTGCACATCCGCGATCATCCAAGCCATGATAATCGCCAGAACCAGCCAGACGGGGGGGATATCGATCCATTTCATGACATCCTTTTACGCGACACGGCAAAAGACTGCCACGCCCCTTGCTGATTGTGTCCACCGCTGTAGCATCGCCGTGGAAAACGGAGGCACTCATGGAACATGCAGGAAAACACGCGCTGGTCACCGGTGGGGGCACCGGCATCGGCAAGGACGTCGCCATCGCCTTGGCCAAGGCCGGGGCGGATGTGACCATCACCGGCAGACGGGCGGACAAGCTGGACGAAGTTGCCGCACTGCATGAACGGCTGCACCCGTTGGTGATGGATGTCAGCGATGAGGTTTCGGTGCGCGACGGGATCGCAGCAGCGGCTAAAGCGCGCGGGCCGGTTCAGATCTGCATCGCCAATGCCGGTATCGCCGAAGGCAAGCCCTTTGATCAGACCACCCTCGCCGACTGGCGGCGCACCATGGTGACCAATCTTGACGGGGTGTTTCTGACGGTGCAAGCCGCCCTTGCGACACTGGGGCCAGAGGACGCCGGGCGCATGATCGTGATCAGTTCCATCGCCGGTGTGCGGGGTCTGAAAAACGCCGTGCCCTACACGGTCAGCAAACATGGGGTGATCGGCCTGATCCACGGGCTGTCAGAGGAATATCTGCACCGGCCCATCACCTTCAACGCGCTCTGCCCCGGCTATGTGGACACGGCCATCGTGCGCAACCAACTGCCCGGCCTGATGAAACGGTTCGGGGTTGATGAGGACGGGGCGATTGCCGCCATCGCCAAGGGCAACCGGAGCAGGCAACTGCTGCAGGTGGATGAAACAACATCAGCCTTGATGTGGCTCTGCTCTGACGGGGCGCGCAGCATTAACGGGCAAACGGTCGAGATTTCGGGCGGACAGGTTTAGCCCTCAGTCAGGTAAGCCGTATCGGCGCCCCTATCCGGTTTGGTCTGCCCATGCACCTCAACGTTCAGCGCCGCCCCCAACAGGATCAGGTAGGCGCTGACATAAAGCCAGAGCAGTAAACCGATGACAGCACCGATTGAGCCATAAACCTCATTGTAGCTGGCAAAGTTGCTCAGATAATATGACAATCCCATCGAAGCCGCGACCCACAGGATCACCACGACAAAGGCCCCAACGGTAAACCAGCGGCCCCTGCCCCCGATCCGGGCAGGGCCATAGCGGTAAAGCAGGTTGAGCGCCAGGATCAGCACACCAAGGGCGATCAGCCACCGCGCGCCTTCCAGCAGCCAGGCAATCTGGCCCTGTTGCAACCAGTCGGTCGCGGTCAGCGATGAAATCAGGGTCACGGCAATAGGCAGGACAACAACCATCAACACAGCGATGATCGCCATGGACACAAGGGCCATGGTCAGCAGGAAGGCCACAAACAGCTGGATAAACCCGTTGCGTTGGCGATGCCCCGCAATCGCGTTCAACCCCCCAATCAAGGCCGCGACCCCTGCCCGGCACGACCAAAGCGCCAGCGTTATCGACACAAATGTGGCCCATCCCAGCGCTTCGGCCGGGGCATTGACCAGCCCGTTGACCTGACTTGACAGCAACCCATAGGCGCCCTCGGGAATGATCCCCTCCATCAAGGCCAGTTGTTCCGCAATCACAACAGGATCAGCCACAAGCCCGAAAATCGCGATCACGGCGGCAATGCCCGGAAAAATCCCGAACATCCCGAAAAACGCGACCCCCGCAGCAATCAGGCCAAGGTGCTTTTCGCTGGCCGTGGTCCAGACCGCCACCAGAACACGCCAGACCCTCAGGGCCATTGTCATATCGTCCCTCACCATTGCCGCGCCTTGTCACTCCCAGAAATAGGGCAGGACGGGACAGTTGACCACCTGCAAGCACCGCCAAAGTCACACCTTTGGGCAAGAATCCGGTTCTGGCGAAAAAATCACTCGCCCGGTCCGGTGCTTCGCGCTAGCCTGTAACAAAACTGGGCAAAGCCCGAACAAGGCAGGCAAAACTTTGAATACGCTGACACTTCACGTCAATGAATTGGCGGAACATCTTTTTGAGTCCGATCACGGGCGCCAGCTTGTCGCGGTGACAGGCGCGCCCGGCTCCGGCAAATCCACATTGGCCACAGAGCTAGCGCGCAGGCTCAATCTGGGCAAGCGCCCCACTGTTGTGGTGCCCATGGACGGATTTCACCTTGATAATCGGGTGCTTGAGGAACGTGGGCTATATGCCCGCAAAGGCGCGCCGGAAACCTTTGACGCGCCCGGATTTATCAGGCTGATCAAAGCGTTGAAAACCGGGGATGAGGTGTTTGCGCCAATCTTTGACCGCACACGCGACATCGCCATTGCCGGGGCCGTGGCCGTGCCACCCGAAGCCGAGATCGTGATCGTCGAAGGCAACTACCTGATGTTTGACGAGGCGCCATGGTCCGAACTGGCCGCACTTTGGGATGTCAGCGCGCGGCTGGACGTGCCAATGCCGGAACTGCGCGCACGGCTGATCCATCGCTGGCTGTCGCTGAACCATTCGCGCGCCGTCGCCACCCGCCGGGCCGAAGGTAACGACATCCCCAATGCACAGCGGGTCGTTGATCGCGCGCTGGAATGTGACTTTACGTTTGACGGACAACCCCATCCTGCGCCAAACCTGCCCGCATAAATTGTGAGGCATTTGACAATGAAAACTGTTTTGACCCGGCCTGTTGCGGGCCAAAAGGCCGGCACATCCGGACTCCGCCGCCAGACACGCGATTTCATGGTGCCGGGTTTTCTGGAAAACTACGTGCAATCCATCCTTAACGGGATCGGCGGGGCTGCGGGCAAGACATTCGTGATCGGTGGCGATGGCCGCTATTTCAACCAAGAAGCCATTCAGACCATCCTGCGCATGGCTGCTGCCAATGGGGCCGAAAAGATGATCGTCGGCCAGAACGGTCTGCTTTCGACACCTGCCGCATCGCATCTGATCCGCCTGCATGGCACCGATGGCGGGTTCATCCTGTCCGCCAGCCATAACCCCGGCGGGATCGATGCGGATTTCGGGCTGAAATTCAACATGCCCAATGGCGGGCCCGCGACCGAGGCCGTGACCGACGCCATCTTTGCCCAAACGACGAATATCAGCGAATACTACATTGCAGAGGCTGGCGATATCGATCTCGCGACACTTGGCCAAACCTCTCTGGCGGCTATGCAGATCAGCGTCGTCGATCCGGTCGCCGATTATGTGGCACTCATGCAGACCCTGTTTGATTTTGACGAGATCCGGGTGCTGTTCGCGGGTGGTTTCCGCATGACATTCGACGCCATGCACGCGGTCACCGGCCCCTATGCCAAGGCCGTCTTGGAGGATATGTTGGGCGCGGCCCCCGGCACCGTCATCAACGGCACACCCCTGCCCGATTTCGGCGGCGGCCACCCTGATCCGAACCCGATCTGGGCGCATGAATTGATGGGGATCATGACCGGACCCGGTGCCCCCGATTTCGGGGCCGCCAGCGATGGCGATGGCGACCGCAACATGATCGTGGGGCGCGGGGCCTACGTCACCCCGTCCGACAGCCTTGCCGTGATCGCGGCCAACGCGCATCTGGCCCCGGCCTTTGCGGATGGTGTGGTCGGGGTGGCGCGCTCCATGCCGACCTCCGGCGCGGTCGACCGGGTGGCTGCGGCCAAGGGCATGGACTGCTTTGAAACACCCACCGGTTGGAAATTCTTCGGCTCCTTGCTGGACGCGGGCAAGGTCCGCCTCTGTGGTGAGGAAAGCGCAGGCACCGGGGCCGATCACCTGCGCGAAAAGGACGGGCTATGGGCCGTCCTGATATGGCTGAACATCATCGCAAAGACCGGCAAATCCGTTTCAGAGCTGATGACCGACCATTGGGCAGCCTATGGGCGCAACTACTACACCCGCCACGATTACGAAGCCGTGGAAAGCGCAACAGCAGCAACCCTGATGCAGGAACTGGAGGACCGGTTACCTGATCTTGCAGGGCAAGGCTTTGCCGGGCTGACCGTGCAGTCCGCAGATGTGTTCGCCTATGATGATCCGGTCGATGGCAGCCGCACCACCGGCCAGGGCATCAGGATCAGGTTTGACAAAGATGCCCGCGCCGTCCTGCGCCTGTCCGGCACCGGGACCAAAGGGGCGACAATCCGGCTCTATCTGGAACGGCTGGAAACCCGGGGCGACAAGCTGCACCTTGATGCACAGACCGCGCTTGCCGAGGTGATCGCGGCCACCGATGAGATCACAGGGATCGCAGCGCGCACCGGCCGCAAAGGGCCAGACGTCAGAACCTAGATCAGGATCAGCGTGATCACCGGGAACATCAGCAGGATGACCACCCGTAATAAGTCGGACCCGACAAAGAACAGGACCGACTTATAGGTGGCCATCATCGGCGTGTCCTTGTCCATGTTGTTGATGATGAACAGGTTCATGCCCACCGGCGGCGTGATCAGCCCGACCTCGACCACGATCAGCACCAGAATGCCAAACCAGATCGCCACTTCTTCCGGCGTCATGCCAAAATCCAATGTCTGGATCACCGGCCAGAATATCGGGATCGTCAGCAGGATCATCGACAGGCTATCCATCAGACAGCCCAGCACCAGATAGAACAGCAGGATCAGGATCATCACGGTCCACGGGCTGAACCCCTGCCCGGTCACCCAGCCGGACAACTCCTGCGGCACCTGTGTCAGCGCCAGAAAGCCGTTATAGAACCCAGCCCCCAGCACGATGAAAAAGATCATGCCGGTACCGGTCGCCGTTTGCAGGATGCTGTCGCGGAACACCGCCCAGTTCAGCGAACCCGAGAAAAGCGCGATCAACCCCGTCCCCATCGCCCCTACCGCGGCGCCTTCGGTTGGTGTGAACCAGCCATTGTAAATTCCGCCCACGACCAGCCCAAAAACGATCAGCACCGGCCAGACGGCCAGCAATGCCCTAGCCCGTTGCGCATAAGGCAGGCGCGGATGTGTGCCTGCCTGATCAGGGTAAAGCCGGACATAAATCGCGATGGTCAGCATGTAGCCGAGGGCGGCCAGAATTCCGGGGATGAAGGCGGCGGCAAAAAGTTTGGCAATATTCTGTTCGGTCAGAATGGCGTAGATGACAAGGATGACAGAGGGTGGGATCAGAATGCCCAGCGTCCCGCCAGCGGCCAACGTAGCCGTCGAAAACCCGCCGGAATAGCCGTATTTTTTCAACTCCGGCAGTGCCACCCGGCTCATCGTGGCGGCAGTGGCCAGCGACGATCCGCAAATCGCCCCGAACCCGGCACAGGCCCCAACCGCCGCCATCGCCATGCCGCCCTTGCGGTGGCCCAGCCACGCCTCTGCCGCCTTGAACAAGGCGCGCGACATGCCTGACAGGGTCGCAAACTGGCCCATCAGCAAAAACATCGGAATGATCGACAAGTTATAGCTCGAGAAGGTGGAATAGACTTCCGACTTCAGCTTGGCCATGAACACAGTGGTGCCATCCGTGGCCAGAAACAATCCGCCAATGCCGCAGATCAGCATTGCCAACCCAATTGGCGCACGCAGAAAGATCAACAGCAGCAGGAACGGAAAGGACAGATATCCAAGGGCCAGATCACTCATCCCTGACGCATCCCCGCCAGGCGCATCGCAGCGCAATAAAGGCTGACGATACTGGCCGCAATCGCAGCCACCAGACTGGCCGCATAGGCCCACCAGACCGGGAACTGGATCAGATATGTCGTCTCGCGATAGCGGATCTTGTCCTGCATACCCTCGTACAGGCGCCAGGTGATCAGGATGATGATCACCGCCATCACCACGCTCCAGAACATGGCCAGCGCGTTATTGACGCGCGGCCCCAGACCACCGGTAAAGATATCCACTGTCGCGTGGGCGCCATTCAATTGGGTCAGCGGCAGAAAGGCGAAAATGGCAAAGGCGATGCCCGCTTCGACCAGTTCAAAATCACCTGTCACCGGGCCGACCCCCTTTGCCAGCAGCCATTCACCCAGCAATCCAAGATAGCCCGCATGCGACATGTCATTGGCCTCGCGGCCCAGAATGCTGACGCAGACGATCAGAACCAGCAGGCAAAGGACAATCCCCCCCACAAGCGCCATGAAGCGCGCCAAATATGCGATCAGGCCATGCAGCAAATTTCAGTCTCCGGACGCAATGCGACCCCCGTTGTTACGGGGGTCGCAATTGACTTAATTGTCTGACGAATGCTTGGCAATCAGTGCTTTCGCCGTCTCGTAAAGGCCGGCACCATCTATCCCGGCGCCATCAGCCTCGGTGATCCAGGCGTCAATCGTGGGCTGGCTGGCCGCCTGCCACGCGGCAACCTGATCGGGGTTCAGGGTGATGATATTATTGCCCGCAGCGACGGCCATTTCGCGGCCCGGTGCATCATATTCCTGCATCGTCCGACCGGCAAAGGCGGAAAATTCCAGCCCGGAATTGACATCAATGACGGCCTTGAGGTCATCGGGCAACCCATCATAGACACCGCTGTTCATGGCAAAGATGAACGCGGTTGTATAAAGTGTGGCGTCGCCAAATTCGGTGTGGTTGCCAACAAGTTCCTGCACCTTCAGGGCTGGCACGACCTCCCACGGGATCACCGCGCCATCGATCACGCCCTTTGACAGGGCCTCTGGCACCGCAGGCACCGGCATGCCGACGGATGTGGCACCAAGGCTGGTGAACATCGTTGTTGTGGTCCGGGTTGGTGCGCGCAGTTTCAGACCGTTCAGGTCGGCGACATCCGTGATTGGGCGGCTGGAATGGATCAGGCCGGGGCCATGCACCCACAGACCAAGCGGTTTGAAATCCGCGAAATCCGTGTCCATCATCCGTTCTTCAGCCAATTCCCAATAGGCGCGGGATGTGGCCTCTGCACTGGTTGAGATGAAGGGCAGTTCGAACACCTCCACCTGCGGGAAACGACCCGGCGTGTAACCTGCCACGGTCCAGATGATATCGGCCACACCATCAATGGCCTGGTCGATCAGCTGCGGTGGTGTGCCCCCCAGCTGCATTGATGGAAAGCGGTCAATCTTGATACGGCCATCGCTATCGGCTTCGACCTTGTCAGCCCAGACATCAAGGATTTTGGCGGGCACGTTGGCCTGCGCGGGCAAAAACTGATGCAGGCGCAAAGTGACATCCTGTGCGACGGCGCTAGTGCTCAGCAAGGCCCCTGTCATCAGGCCCAGCAGGGTACGGCGGTTGGTTCTCATGGTGATCCTCCCTCGATCAATCTGGGCAGGATTTGAGACGATGCATAGCCAATACGCAAGCCGGTATTCGTCAAGCAATGCGGGTTCGCACCGGATCAAGAGCGCCAATGGTCCCTTCCAGCAGGTCACCGGGGCCCACGGGGCCAACGCCTGCGGGGGTGCCGGTCATGATCAGATCGCCGGGCGCCAGCGTGTAAAGCGTCGACAGATCGGCGATGATGTCCGGCACCGACCAGATCATATCTGACAGGCGCGCCTCTTGCGCCACCAATCCGTTCACGGTCAGCTGAATACGCAGCCCGCCCAGCGGCCCAACGGCGTCCTTTGGCGTAATCGGCGCAATAATGGCCGCGTTCTCAAAATCCTTGCCGGTATCCCACGGCCTGCGCTTTTCCTTGGCGGCGGCCTGCAAGTCACGACGGGTCATGTCCAATCCGCAAGCATAGCCAAACACCGCATCCAAGGCACTGGCCGGGGATACATCGCCGGCTGGCGCGCCGATGGCCACAACCAGTTCCATCTCATGATGCAGATCGGCGGTGCGCGGCGGATAGGGCATATCACGGCCCGACAGTAAAACAGCATGGGCGGATTTGGTGAAATAGAACGGTGCCTCTCGATCAACCTCCTGCCCCATTTCGGCGGCATGGGCCGCATAGTTGCGGCCAACGCAGAATATGCGGGCCACGGGGAACCCGGGTTGCCCGTTCACCGGGACAACCGGTGTCGCGCGGGGCGGGAAAAGCGTGTCGGTCATGCAACGGGCCTCATCGATTGCGTTGAAGGGGCGCTGACCATAGCCTATCTATAGCCCACGCGAATGCATCGCGTGCAGTTAGAGGGCAATGGCCTGCCAATGCAATACGCATTACCTCCAGTTGATGATCTGGTCGCCTGCCCGCAGTGTGACACGCTCCATCACGCAAGCACCCTGCCCGACAATGCGCGCGCCTATTGTCAACGATGCGGCATTGTCCTGATGACATCGCAGCCCGCGGCGATGGCGCGTATCCTCAGCCTTGCCCTGACCGCCTTCGTGATGATGATCGCCGCCGTCAGCTTTCCTTTCCTGACGCTGGACGCGGGCGGGTTGCATAACGCGACATCAGTGATTGACGCGGTGCTTGCGTTCAATGACGGCCTGGCAATCCCATTGGCGATTGCAGTGGCTTTTTTCATCATGGTGATCCCGCTGGTCCGGCTGGCAGCCCTGATTTATGCGCTTGGGCCACTCGTCCGCGACGCGCCGGCGCGGCGTGGCGCGCGCAAGGCATTCGGATTGGCTGAACGGCTGCGCCCATGGAGCATGGCCGAAATTTTCATCGTGGGTGTCACCGTCGCCCTGATCAAAGTGGCCGGTCTGGCCGCTGTGACCATCGGGCCGGCCTTCTGGGCCTTCGCGGGCGTTGTGATTATCACAGTGCTCAAGGATCAACTGATTTGCAGGTATTCGATTTGGGAAGCACTGGAACAGTCAGCGGCCTGATCACGGCACGCGAGGCCGGGCTGGTCGCCTGCCAACGCTGCGGTCAGGTCCACCGGCAGGGCACCTTGTATTGCAAGCGCTGCGACGGGGCATTGCAAAGCCGGGACACCGAAAGCCTGCAAAAGGTCTGGGCCTGGCTTATCGCCGGAATGATTGCCTATATCCCCGCCAATCTATATCCCATGCTGCTGACCTCTACGCTGGTGGAACGCAGCGAAAGCACCATCATCGGCGGCGTCTGGGAACTGATCCATCACGGCTCCATCGGGATCGCCATCATTGTCTTTGTCGCCTCAGTCATGATCCCCATGGGAAAATTTGTCGCAATCATCTACCTGGCCGTTAGCGTGCAACAGCGGTCCAGCAGCAACCAACACGAACGACACAAAGCCTATGAGATCGTTGAGTTCATTGGGCGCTGGTCGATGATCGATGTGTTTGTCGTTGCAATCCTGTCGGCGCTGGTGCAACTCAATACCATTGCAACCATCAACCCGGGCATTGCCGCCGTCAGCTTTGCCCTTTCAGTGATATTCACCATGCTTTCGGCGCAAAGCTTTGACGCACGTCTGATCTGGGACGTTGACAGGACAGCAGAATGACCAACACAGAACAGGCTGGGCCAGCGCCGCTCGATGTGCGACCGGTCAGACAACCGATCTGGCGGCGGCTTTCATTGGTTTGGTTCGTGCCGCTGATCGCCCTTGGCGCATCACTTTTTGCCGCATGGCAAAGCTATCAGGAACGGGGCACGCTGATTACCATCAGCTTTGAAAATGCCGCCGGGATCACCGCCGGTGAAACCGTTATCAAATATCGCGACGTGACCGTGGGCGAGGTCGAGGATGTCGATTTCACTTTCGGCCTGACGGATGTTCTGGTCCATGCCCGCATCGACAAAACCGTGGCACCCTATCTTGATGATGACGCGCAGTTCTGGGTCGTGCGCCCCGATGTCTCAGTGCGTGGGATCACCGGGCTCGATACCGTGCTGTCAGGTGTCTATATAGAGGGCAACTGGGACACTGACGCCGATGTGGCGCAGTTTGAATTTGTCGGATTGGAAAATCCGGCCCTGACCCGGGCGGGCCAACGGGGCACGCAAATCATCTTGCGGGCAAATGACGGCAACGCCCTGTCCGAAGGGGCGCCCGTGCTGCACAAGGGGATTGAGGTCGGCTATCTGGAAGCGCCGGAACTCTCGCCTGATGGTGGTCAGGTCCTGGTGACCGCTTTCATCGAAAGCCCCTATGATCGCCGCGTCACCTCAAGCACGCGGTTCTGGGATACGTCAGGGTTCAGCGTGACCTTCGGCACTGGTGGTGTGTCGCTGGATGTGAACTCGCTGGCGTCACTGATCGAAGGCGGGGTTGCATTCGACACAATCGTGTCCGGCGGTGATCCGGTGCGCGATGGACAGTTGTTCGACATATACGAGGAAGAACAGGCCGCCCGTGACAGCCTGTTCATCGATCCCAATGCCGCCGTGCTGGAAATGGCCGTACTTTTTGAGCAATCTGTCAGCGGATTGTCTGAAGGGGCCGAGGTCCGGTTTCAGGGCATCCGGATCGGCGAAGTCAGCGACCTCAGCGCGATTGTCGTCGGCGAGGGCGAAAGCGCCGATGTGCGTTTGCAAGCGGTCCTGTCGATCGAACCATCGCGTCTGGGGATGAGTGTTGACGCCACCCCGGATGCCGCACTTGCGCTAATCTCTGATTTTGTGGCGCGGGGTCTGCGGGCGCGCATGGTGACAGGCAATATCCTGTCCGGGTCGCTATTGGTTGAACTGGTGCAGATTGACGACGCGCTGCCCGCCATCGTGACGCTGACCTCCGGCCAATATCCGGTTATCCCAACAACCACATCTGAAATCTCCGATGTCGCCGCCACCGCCGAAGGCGTGTTGGCCCGGATCAATGCCCTGCCGGTCGAAGACCTGATGGATGGTGCCATCGACATGATGGATAGCATCGAACGGCTCGCCAATGATGAATACACCCGCGCGGCCCCGGCTGCGCTTGTTGAACTTCTGGACGAAACCCGCGCGCTGGTCGCATCAGAGGACGCGCAAGCCATTCCCGGCGACCTGCGCACCGTCATCCGCGATCTTGATGCCATCGTTGAAAGCGCGGCAGAGGCTGATCTTGTCGGCGATCTGGACACCGTCCTGAAAACGGCCAATGCAGCCGTCGAAAATCTGGATGCCGCAACTGAGAACCTGCCCGCGATCATCACGCAGATCGAAGCATTGACCGCCAAGGCCAATGCGCTGGCCCTGGAAGGGCTGATATCAACGGCGAATGAAACACTCGCTGGCATTGACGCGCTTGTCAGCAGCGATAGCGCAGTCGCCCTGCCCGGCACATTGAACAGCGCATTGGACGAGATGCGCGGCTTCTTGACCGAAGTGCGTGAAGGCGGCGCGATTGAGAACGTGAATGCTGCACTGGAAGCTGCCAATCAGGCGGCACAGGCAATTGAAACCTCCGTCGGTTCGCTGCCCGAACTTTCAGCCCGTGCCAGCCGCCTTGTCGCCCAGACAGAGGCTGTCGTGAACGGTTATAGCGAACGGTCCCGGTTCGGCACAGAAACGCTGCAAACCCTGCGCGAGATCCAATCGGCGGCAGATGCCGTATCGGATCTTGCCCGGGCGATCCAGCGCAACCCCAATTCATTGCTGACAGGACGGTAACCCTATGTTGAAACATCTGACTTTCTGCGCATTCGCATTTGTGGCCGCCTGCTCTTCCCCTTTGGAACGATTGGCAATGACGCCCGTGCAATCAGCAATGGAACTGCGCCCGCTGGTTAGCAGTGTCATGATCCGTGACATCATTCTGCCCACATACGCCGCCGCCGAAGAAATTGCGTTTGAAGGGCCCAATGGGCTGATTTCCAGCAATGATGATGTGCTTTGGGCAGATGACCCCCAGCGATCGGTGACCATCGCGATCATCCGAAATCTGACCGATATCCTGAACACGAAAGTCGGCCCCGATCCATGGCCTTTTGTCGAATTGCCGGATGTGGCCGTCGAGGTGCAGGTGGAAAGAATGCTCGCCGGGGCGGATGGGGCATTTCACCTGACCGGTCAGTTCTTTGTCGGCGGGGACGGCATTGATTTCCGCGACAGCACGCACGCTTTTGATATCAGCACCCCCATGCGCGGTCTGGACTTGCCCAGCATTGCAGCGGCAAAGTCCGCAGCCGTGCTGGAACTGACGGAAGATATTGCCAGGACGCTGGGGCGATAGACTTGGCTCCCAATTGATGTCAGCTTACCGCTGACATCAATGCATCTTCCAAATCAGCCTCCTCATAAGGCTTCGTCAGAACCCTTATCTCGGCGTATCTGTCAGGCATATCCCGTACCTCGCCATAACCGCTGACAAAGGTAAACGGGATTTGCGATCGGGTCAGCATATCGGCGACAGGAAACACGGTTTCGGTGCCCAGATTGATATCCAGCAAAGCATAGTCAAACGCCGCCTTATCCAGCTCAGCCAGGGCTGCTTTCACATTGGGGGCAATCACCGTCTCTGACACGCCCAACCGTTCCAACAGGCCCTCAATATCAATGCCGATGATGATGTTGTCTTCAACAATAAGAACCCGTTCAGGCGCGTTCTTTTTCGCGGCCCTCACCGGCGGCAATGAGGTCAAGTTATCCGCGAGGTGATCCCTGAATTTTTCGACCGCAGCCGGTGGTATAATGAATCTGGCTTCGACGCCAGCCAGCGCAAAACGCAACACGGCATCGCCCTGCAACTCGTGGGGAATGGAGCGTTCGATAATCGTTGTCCCAAATCCGCGACGCTTTGGGGTTGTCACGGCCGGGCCTCCGCTTTCAACCCATGACAAGGCCAAGGCGCCGTCGTTCATTTCCTTGATCGTCATCGAAACCCGGCCATGTGTGGTCGACAAGGCGCCGTATTTGACCGAATTTGTGAACATTTCGTGCAGGACCAGGGCCATCGTCGTATGTGTCTTGGGCAATAGCATCGCATCGGGTCCGGCAATATCCAAACGGGTCATCCCATCATCCAGATAGGCCGCGGCCTCTGTCTCGATCAGCTGGCGTAATGACGACGGCTGCCAGTTCTGGCGGGTAATCTGATCATGCGCCAGGGCAAGTGCGTGGATACGACCGCCCAGTGTCCGGGTGAAAGATGAAATGTCGTCATGACCTTCCGCACTTTGACTTACCACCGCCTTGATCAGGTTAAGGATATTGCGAACCCGATGGTTCAATTCCGCAATCAGCAAATCCTGCTGTTCCTGCGCGCGGGCCCGTTCATGCAGCTGTGCATCCGCCATGCGCAAGACGACCTCCATCAAAGTGATGCGCAGTGTTTCGGCGGCGTTGATCTGGGCGGGGGTCCATTCGGCACAATGATGGCGCACGGTTTCCTGCCAGGCTTCAAAGCTTTTACGTGGCGTCAGTCGGGGACCATATTCGCCATAGGTCATTTCCTTTTCGGGCTTGCCCGCCCAACGCACAGATTTGGCAATCTCGCGGCGGAAAAGCACAATAAAGTCGCGTGGCTTGCGTGAAACCGGCAGAACCAGAAGACCGGCTGCCTGATCCGCAAAATCCACAGCATCAGGAACGCCTTGTACAATACTGTTGGTGGCAAAGACCTGCCCCGGCGTGGTGGTATTCAAAAAAGGCAACAGCTTGCGAAACGCATCCTCCTGTGGGGCGCTGCCGATACTATCAAATGCGCCATCAATCCAACCGACAGCACCATCATGAGGGATCACCTCCGCGATCAGGTTGATGACCGTGCGAAAGTTTCTGGCAATTGACGTGTCTTCGGCCAATTGCACCATGATCTGATCATGCAATGTCTGACTACGCAGAAACCCGACCTGCTCCTGCGCCGAAATCGTCTGGTCCAGCCGATAGGAAAACAGCAGGCCAAACAGTTCCAGCGCTGTCCGCAATGGGTAGGCGGGCAGTCTGGGCGTATCATGGTGACAGGCGAACAGACCCCAAAGTTTCCCATTGCGGATGATCGACAGCGTCAGGGTGGCCCCGATCCCCATATTGCGCAGATATTCCAGATGAATGGGCGAATGGGCGCGGGTGACGCTCATGGTCAGGTCCAGCGGTTGACCGTCCGGGCCGGCTGCCGGGAGGATTGCGCTGCCCTCATCATCGGTATCGTACATGACACGCAACTGATTGCGCAGGAACATGGCGCGGGCCTGTTTTGGGATGTCCGAGGCGGGAAAAGTCAGCCCGAGGAAGCTGTCAATCTCCACATCACGCGCCTCTGCGATCACGGTGCCGCTGTCATCAGCGTTGAACTGGTAGACCTTCACCCGGTTGAAACCTGATAGTTTCTTGATTTGCCGCACCGCCATATCGCACAGATCAGCAACCGTTTTGCATCCATCCATGCGGGCGATCATCGGGCGGATATAGGCGGTCAGGTCGTCGGTTTGGTCGAGGTCACTGCGTTCAAATTCGATAATGATGTTGGGGCCGGACCGATGAAAGGCCACGTCGCAAACCGGACCATCTGTCGTCACTTGCAACGCAAACAGCCGATCAACCGTGCCAGCCGTGGCAACAAAGGCCAGACGGGCGCGGATCTTTTGAATTGCATCGCTTTGCAGGATGTCTGACAGCGGGCTTCCGACCAGTGCAGCCGCCTCTCTGCCCAGCAAATCGCACGCGTTCTCAGAGGCATGGTTGACGATCCAGTCCGCCGTAACGGAGAGCAGGACACCAAAATTCTGCACCCGTCCGATGATGTGTATCGGCTCCCGGTCACAGTTATCGAGATTGACCGCCTCTTGCGCGAAATCAGGCGACTGCATCCGCGTGCTCCTGCCCTTGCGCCTTTGTCAGGCAGTCCTGAAACAAGCCAAAGACCCGATCCGCGTCCGGGCCGAGTTCCGGCAGCAATGATGCAGGCGTTGTGATCCTGTCAAATTCCTGCATCAGGCGGTCCCAGGCATGTTTCAGAAGATCGCTGCCAAGATAAGCCCCCGCCGAAAGAACCACAGGGTCGGTCGCCGCCGCCCAGCGACGACGCAGGATATGTTTGCCGAAATGCGAACCAGCCACCACATATGCAGCAGCAAGCGGGTGAATGGTCGGTTCCGGCGCCCCGCTGACAACAATTGGTGCTACACCAAATTTTTCAAGATCCGTACGCAGATCGGCCAAAGCCCCGCGAATGACGGTGCAGATCCAATGCGATGCGGGAAGTGCCCTCAACAGTTCGGAATATGCTGCATGATGGGTTTGCAGAAAAACTACATAATCGACCGATCTGGTCAGTACCAAACGGCTCATTTGTGCATCTAACTGATCATGTGCCGCAGTTGTCCACTGCTTGAGCTGTAATCGCACCCAGTTTCCCCCCGGTCTCCGCGTTCTTTTGTGGTGCCTAATGATTTGGGGCGCGTCCATGTCAATCCAAAAATCTATAGGGGTAAATCGTCACCTCACAAACCAAATTATCCCCCCCCGCAACGTCTGGTGAAGGACTTAACAAAAGGTTAATTTGGCATGCTGATTTCGTAAATACAACCTATACACGACCATCACCGCATCAAGAATTCATAAAGCGGAAATGCAGGTAAAAGCGGCGATTTCAACGCATAAGGGTCAGATATTCAAAGTATGAAATCATCAGCGGTCAGTGATGTCACTCCGACCACTTCAATCTCCATATCGGCCACGCCATCGCCGTTGCGGTCGATCTGGATAATGGTATCACCGCCCGCCACATCAAACCGAAGCTCGCCCGCAGTGTTTGTAAACCCGGTTCCGATAACGGAAAATGCCTGATCCCCAGCCACTGACAGGTTGGCATCAATCGCGCTGATATCAATCTGGTCCGTGCCCGCGTCAAAATCCAGAATCTGGTCGCGATTGCCCGCACCGGCCCAGCTATCACTCAGGAAATTGAACAGGAAAGTGTCACCGTCAGCCCCACCGGTCAGCTGATCAGCGCCCATACCACCACGCACAGTGTCGGCGCCTGCGCCACCATCCAGTATATCCGCGCCACGACCGCCGTTCAGCACATCGTCAGCGCCGCCGCCTTGCAGGTTATCATTGCCGCCACCGCCATTCAGCGTGTCGCGCCCGGTACCACCAGTCAACGTATCAGCACCGCTGCCGCCATTCAGCACATTGGTGCCGCTGGTCCCGGAAAGTGTGTCGTTGCCTGAACCGCCAGACAGATCATCATTGCCCGACCCGGCAGTCAGATCGTCGCTGCCGGTACCGCCGCGCAGCTTGTCGTTATTGCTGCCACCATCAAGAACATCGGCCCCCGCACCGCCAAACAGGTAATCCCGACCGCCATTCCCGGTCAGTATGTTGTCGGCGGCATTGCCGATCAGGCTGTCATTACCAGAACCACCAATGGCATTTTCGATCACCACACCATTTGCGATGGTGAAGCCGCCCTTGATACCGGCTGCATTTGAAACATAGCCACCGCCCCCGGCATTGTAATCCAATGTGGCGGCCCGCAGATCAATCACGGCATCCCGGCTACCGCCATACTGGATTGTGTCATTTCCACCGGCATCCCAGATCGCTTCCCAGGCGGCGCCATTGGAATTGTTGTCGTCCAATTGATAGGTGTTATTCCCCGTCATATAGCTCATGTTCGCGCCGTAGAGGGCCTGCAAGGCCGCGATATCAAGCGCCATCGGACCGGCCTCATACCCGATATCGTCGCTATTTGACCGTATCCGGTTGTACCCGCCATTATAGGACATTGTTGTCCAGATACCCTGGTTCAAATCACTGCGCCCATAGCTTCCAAAAGGGTTCGAGACGCCCGACAGCACGGACCGGCCATCATGCGGGTGGTCGAGGCCAAGCCCATGCAGCAGTTCATGTACAATCGTCGCATAACCCAGACCGCCCTTGCGCAGCCCGTCATCCGTCCAGCCGTAACCGTCCGGGTTAAACACGCCCGCGCTGGGTGTGTCCAAATAGGGTTGATAAAAATACCCAAGATTGCCCGGCCCTGCGAATGGGTCATCACTCAAAACAAGTTGAAAATCAGCATCAACGCTGGATGTGATCCCAAAGGTGAGATTGGTTACTGCTGCGATGGCACTCAGGGCCGCCTCGACACGAGACCGCTCATAGGGACTCCAGCCTTCGGAAATAACTGCATCAGGATCATCCAGCGCTGTTTGGCCGGCCCCCACAAAATGCACAGTGATGTAGCTGTCGGTCCGCTGTGTTCCCGAGTCGAGTGAATCAACGGGGCTTCGATCAGGAATGGAAGGCGGCATTGGACGTCGATCCTTTAAAAATCCATTGTTACGCAAATCACGGCGAAAATGTCAGCCATAACATATGCGCCAATCGGTGATCTCGCCACCCACAGACAATGCAACTGTGGCAAAAATCGGAAAAACTCTGGCATTTGTGACGAAAAAACCCGGGGTGACGACACGTCAAGAATAGTCCAATTGAATTTACAAGTTATTCAACGTCGCGGCGGCGACAACGGCTTTAAACTTGTTATTTTTTGTCGCTATAGTCGCCTGAAAATGATCCATGCAGTGCTTCAGACAGGATTCCATCATGACCAAACACGCAAAAACTGCCCTGATGCTCATCGCCGCTTTGGGCGTGTCGGGCTGTGGTGGTGGCGGGGGCGGAACGACGACCAATACAGCACCGCAACCCATCCCGGGCACAAACGGTCTGAACTACGGGTTTCCGGGCCAGCAGATCGACCAGGCCGAAGGTGTTGAGATCACGCAGCAATCCGCAAACGTCCAAGGTACGACGACATCCATCGCCGCTGGCGCCATCACGTTAGGCAACGGGTTTACCAGCAGCATAGACAACGGCAGCGGCACCGTACAGATTTTTGGCGAAACGGTGACGATCACCAATGGCGTTGGTCTGCTGCCCAGCAACGGACAAACCGTAAACGTCATTTTCGACCCATCGCGGTCCGGAACATACGCAGGCGCAGTTGCTGCGGTTTCCTACGGCTCTCAGCAACCGGGCATCTCAGGTCCACTGGACGGCGAGACGCACACGGTTTTTGGTTTTGAAACCAACCCCGATACGATCAGCGGCTTTGACGCCGTTACAGGCAATGTGACCTATCAAGGTGGTTTTCTGGCCAATGGTATCGTGACCAACAGTGGTGGCCCGGCCTACGGCACCGAGCTAGAGGGTGACATCATGATCACCGCCAACTTCGCCACCAACAGGGCCAGCGGCACGCTCGACGGTACCTATAACAACGGTACAAGCGACATCGATGTTGACCTGGCACTTGGCAGCACGCCTATCACGAGCAACGGATTCGCAGGAACATTAACGTGCACAGCACCTTGCAGCAGCACCTCCGAGATAGACGCAACGTTCTACGGACCGGATGCAGATGAATTAGGCGGCGTTCTGGCGCTGGATGTCACACCAACCGCCGGCGAACAATACGATGGCGCAGGCACTTTCATCATCCCCCGGCAATAACCGCCGGGGCAGTCATAAGGTTGCATTTGAGGCGATGGCGGAGGCTCAGGGATTCGAACCCTGGGGACGCTTTCACGCCCGTCGGTTTTCAAGACCGGTGCATTCGACCACTCTGCCAAACCTCCGTGCGGGTTCCTTTAGCGAGCAATTTGTGATTCGGAAAGTGCGATATGGTCAAGCCCTCAACCAAGGCCGGAAATCATCACATCAATGGCCGACCCGCAACATTGGGGAATTCCGCCGACAAATTGGCGCAAAGCCTTCCAAAACAGTATTGGCAACGCTATCGTTGCTTCAAAATCAGGGGGCGCCGGCAACGGTTCAGGCAAAGCGCATTTCGTGAGGTGAGCATTGCGGGCGGCAGCAGTAGGCCAAATGGCCATAAACCCTGCCAAATCGGGCGAAATGAAGGGGCAAAACATGACAGGTATTTCTTTGCGACAGGCGCGACGCCATCCCGCATTATTTTGCGTGGTGGCTGTACTGGGGTTGGCTGCGTGTGACGATAACGGGGAATTCGCATTTCCCGGTAGTGGCAACGCAACCAGTGCCGAACCCACATCCGTCAGCGCACCGCGCCGGACAACCACCACAACCGAAAAGGATGTTGAACGGCCTGACGTGTTCGAAGTCACGGATCGTGGTCTTTGGGACGGGCGTCCGTCGCTTGGCGGTGCATGGGTTGCACACCCGGATGTCGACCAGCCGGAACGGGCATTGATCCGGAATACCGCCACTGGCGAAACCATCGTCGGGGCCTTGTTCCGGCGCGAACGCGAAAACCCCGGACCGCTATTGCAAATCTCGTCCGACGTGGCTGAGGAGTTGGGCGTCTTGCCCGGCGCGCCAACCGAGCTTTACGTGGTTGCCCTGCGCCGTGAAGAGGTCACCGTTGCCGAAGAATCGCCCGCCGCAAACCCGGTTGTCGCCGATCTGGCCACCCCGGTGAATGTTGAGGCAACGCCACTTGATCCCGTCGACGGTGCCACAACCGCCGCTGAAGCCGCTGAAACCGCAGGCGAAACCGCCGTGGCCGTCACCCTGCCCGCCGCAACCGCGATCGCCGGCGCCGCAACGGCTGATGACAGCGACGATGCCGATATCGTCGAGGTGAACCTGCCACCGGCAGAACCCGCCGTTGAAGTTGCGGCACCCGCTGCGGCTGCCGTCGCATTGCCTGCTGCTACCTCCGGTCCGCGTTTCCAGATCGGGGTATTCAGTGTTGAGGCAAATGCTGAAAATGCCGGCGCCCAACTGCGCGGCGCGGGCATCCCCACATCAGTGGTCGCGCAAGAAGCCGGGGGCCGGGTTGTCTGGCTCGTCGTGTCGTCCCCAGCCGAGGACGATGCCAATGCCGACGCCACGCTGACCCGGATCAAAGGGGCCGGTTTCGTGGATGCCGTGCTGATCGAAGCTGACAGCTGACCCCACACAATAGGAGCATAGACAATGCATTTCTCCGCTCTGCGCATTGGCGTGATCGCCATGATCTTCAGTGCTTCCGCAGGCTTTGCCCAAACCTTTGATACACGCGCCAAGGCGGCGTATGTATTCGACCAGACCACGGGCACCGTCCTGCTGGCCAAGGACGAAGACACACCCCTGCCCCCGGCCTCCATGTCAAAACTGATGACCGTCTATATGGCGTTCGAGGCGGTTGCGAACGGGTTGCTTGAAATTGATGAACTGCTGCCGGTATCGACGGAAGCCGCCGCCTATGGCGGATCCTCGATGTTTCTGGACACGACCGACCGGGTCAGTGTCGAGGATCTGTTGCGCGGGGTGATCGTCCTCTCTGGCAATGACGCCAGCGCCGTTCTGGCCGAGGCATTGTCACCCGACGGGACCGAGGCAGGCTTTGCCCGGATGATGACCGCACGGGCACAACAGATGGGGATGATGAATTCCAGCTTTGTCAATTCCAACGGCTGGCCCGCCGCCGGGCACCGCATGTCGATGGAAGACCTTGGTATTCTGGCCAACCGGATTATCACCGACTACCCAACCTTCTATCCGCTTTTTGCGGAAACCGAGTTTGCATTTGACGGACGGGTGCCGTCCAACTCACGCAACCGCAATCCGCTTTTGTCGCTGGGCATCGGGGCCGATGGATTGAAAACCGGCCACACGCAGGAAGCAGGCTATGGGTTGGTCGGATCAGCCAAGCAGGGTGACCGTCGCGTGATCTTTGTGATCACTGGTCTGGATAGTCAGGCCACCCGCGCTGAAGAGGCCGAAAAGATCGTCAATTGGGCGTTCCGCCAATTCGCGGAAAAGGAAGTCGCCCGCGAAGGCACAAGGATTGCAGAGGCCGACATCTGGATGGGCGGCGCGCCTTCGGTGGGCCTGACCGTGGCAGAGGACCTGTCCCTGCTGGTCCCGGTTCTGAACCAGGGCACGCTGGATGCCGAAGTCGTCTATGACGGCCCGATCGAGGCACCGGTCAGCGCCGGTGATACACTTGCCGAACTGGTGGTCAAACTGGACGGGCTGCCCGAAAAACGCATCCCGCTGGTGGCAGAGGCAGATGTTGCCCGTGGTGGCTTCACGACCCGGCTGCGCACGGCTGCAACGGTTCTATGGGGCAAATTCGGCCCAGGCGCCGAAACAGCAGAGGGCGCATGAGAAGCCCGCGTTTCATTACATTTGAAGGTATCGACGGTTCCGGCAAATCCACCCAATCCCGACGTTTCGCAGACCATCTGCGCGCGCTGGGTCAGGACATCGTCCTGACCCGAGAGCCCGGCGGCAGCCCGGGGGCAGAGGAAATCCGGCAACTGGTTCTGACCGGCGATCCGGACCGTTGGTCTGCCGAGACAGAAATTCTGCTTTTTACGGCGTCGCGTCGCGATCATCTGGAAAAGACAATTGAGCCTGCATTGGCGGCGGGCAAAACCGTGATCTCTGATCGCTTTGCCGACAGCACACGGGTCTATCAGGGGGCCACCCGGGGCGACCTGCGGAACATGGTGGACCAGCTACACGCGCTGATGATCGGGCGGGAACCGGACCTCACCTTCATCATCGACATGGATCCAGCCACCGCCCTTGAACGCGGGTTGGCGCGCAAATCCGGCGAAGACCGGTTCGAGGATTTTGGCCTGCCCTTTCAGGAAACGCTGCGCCACGGCTTCCTCGCCCTCGCCCATGCCCAACCCGAACGCTGTATCCTGATCGATGGCAACCGCACGGCGGATCAGATCGCGTCTGAAATCGCGGCCTACGCATGAGCGACGATACCATCCCCGAACCCGACCGGGTGGAAGGGGCACCGCACCCCCGCGAAACAGCGCAGCTTTTCGGGCAGGCCAAGGCTGAACGGGACTTCCTTGATGCTTTTGCCGCGGGCCGGTTGCATTCCGGCTGGCTGATCACCGGGCCGCGCGGCGTGGGCAAGGCGACACTGGCATGGAAGATCGCTGCCTTTCTTCTGGCCAGTGCAGAGACCGGATTGTTCGGCGATCCAACGCTGGAGGTTTCGCCCGACCATCCCGACGCACGCCTGATCCAATCCGGCGCGCATCCTAGGCTCGCCCTGATCCGGCGGCCTTGGGATGACAAGACCAAGAAATTGCGCGCCGAAATCACAGTCGACGCCGTGCGTAGCCTGAAAACCTTTTTCCAGATGTCAGCCGCCGACGGCGGAAGGCGGGTGGTGATCGTGGATGCGGCGGATGAGTTGAACCGCAATGCGGCCAACGCAATCCTGAAGGAACTGGAAGAGCCGCCCGAGAAATGTACCATCCTGCTGATCGCCCATCAGCCATCGCGCCTGCTGCCGACAATCCGGTCCCGCTGCCGGGAACTGCGGTGCGGTACGCTATCGGCGGATGATCTGCAAAAGGCCTTGGCGCAAGCCGGGCACGACGTCGAAAACAGCGAAAGCCTCGCCACCTTGGCCGGTGGCTCCGCTGGCGATGCAATCCGACTGTTGAACCATGACGGGCTGCCGCTTTATGCCGAACTGGTCAATCTGCTGAATGGGCTGCCCCGGATCGACCGTCCACAAGCGCTCAAACTCGCTGAAAGCTGCGCGGGACGCGGTGCGGACATCCGCTTCGGAATGACGCTCGACTTACTTGATCTGTTCCTGTCGCGGGCCGCCCGGGCCGGACTGATGGGCGAACCCAATGCCCAAGGCGCGCCGGGCGAGGCACGATTGCTGGCCCGGCTGGCACCCGATGACGGGGCCGCGCGCCGCTGGGCGCAACTGCAACAGGACCTGTCAAACCGGTCGCGCCACGGGCGCGCGGTGAACCTTGACCCTGCCGCGTTGATCCTTGATATGATCTTCAAGATAGAAGAGACGGCGCAAGGTGTCGCCGCAGCGTAGAGGCGTCATGACCGAAGCAAAAATCGTCGACAGCCATTGCCATCTCGACTTCCCCGATTTTGACGATGAACGCCCCGCCATCATCCAGCGCGCGCTGGATGCGGGGGTCGAACGGATGGTCACGATCTGTACCAGATTGCGGCTGGAACCACAGGTGCGGGCCATCGCCGAAGCCCATGCGCCGGTTTTCTTTGCCGCTGGCACCCACCCGATGAGCGCGGCAGATGAGCCACTGGCCAGCACCGACGAGTTGATCGCCCTCGCCCAACACCCCAAATTCGTCGGGATCGGTGAAACCGGGCTGGATTATCACTACACATCCGACAGCGCGGAGGTGCAGCAAACATCCCTGCGGATCCATATCGCAGCAGCCCGCGAAACCAAACTGCCGCTGATCATCCATGCCCGTGCGGCAGACGATGACATGGCGCAAATCCTGACCGAGGAATACGCCAACGGGGCCTATACATGTGTCATGCATTGCTTCTCCAGCAGTGCCTCACTGGCAAAGGCCGCCCTTGATCTGGGGTTCTACCTGTCCATGTCCGGCATCGCCGCCTTCCCCAAAAGCCGCGAACTGCGCGACATCTTTGCCGCCGCCCCGATTGACCGCATCCTGGTTGAAACCGACAGTCCCTATCTTGCGCCCCCGCCCCACCGCGGCAAACGCAACGAACCGGCCTATACCGCCCATACGGCCAAGGTCGGTGCGGAACTGTTTGACATGTCCTATGCGGACTTCGCGGCCCAAACCACCGCCAATTTCGACCGGCTTTTCTGGAAGGCCAGCGCATGAGCGATACGCTCAGCTTCACCATCCTTGGCTGCGGGTCATCTGGCGGGGTGCCGCGGCTCGGCGGGCTTTGGGGAGCCTGCGATCCGGCAAACCCCAAAAATCACCGGCGGCGCTGTTCATTGCTGATCAAACGCACAAGCGGCGATGATGTGACGCAAGTACTCATCGACACTTCGCCCGATCTGCGCAGCCAATTGCTGGATGCTGGCGTGGGTACGCTCGACGCTGTCGTCTACACCCACGGTCACGCCGACCATGTGCATGGGATAGACGACCTGCGGATGATCGTGTTCAACATGCGGACGCGGCTGCAAGTCTGGGCCGATGGTGGCACAACCAATGACCTGCTCCACCGGTTCGGCTATGCTTTCGTACAACCCAAAGGGTCGCCCTACCCGCCGATTTGTGAACTCAACGAAATCGACGGTGATATCAACGTCGATGGACCAGGCGGGCGGATCACGCTCTCCCCGTTTGAGGTCGAACATGGCAGTATCACCGCATTGGGATTCCGGGTGGATGATGTGGCGTATCTGCCGGATGTGTCGGCCATCCCGACCGGATCTTGGAACAAGCTGCAAGGTCTCGATTGCTGGATCGTTGATGCGCTGCGGCGTGACCCGCACCCGACCCATTCGCATCTGGCCAACACGCTGGACTGGATTGCACAGGCCGCCCCAAAACAGGCCGTGCTGACCAATATGCACAATGATCTGGACTACGAAACGGTGGCACAGGAAACCCCGGACCATATCCAGCCGGCCTTTGATGGGCTGACAATCAGCGTTCCGGCGCGCTAGGGCAAATGTCCGCACTCATCGACATTATTCTGCCCGTCTTTCTGGTCATTGGCTTTGGCTATCTGGCTGTCTGGAAAGGGTATTTCAACGATGCCAGCGTTGACGGGCTGATGAAATTCACCCAAGGCTTTGCTATTCCCTGCCTGCTGTTCCGGGCAATCTCGACGCTGGACCTCAGCCAGAATTTCGACCTTGCACTGTTGGGCAGCTTCTATGCAGGTGCATTGACCGGCTTTCTGGCGGGCATGATGGGCGCGCGCTACATCTTCGGGCGGGGGTGGGAGGACAGCGTCGCCATCGGTTTCTGCTGCCTGTTCTCTAACTCGCTTCTGCTCGGGTTGCCAATCACCGAACGGGCCTACGGGTCAGACGCTTTGGAAGCCAACTACGCCATTATCGCGATCCATTCACCGTTCTGCTACGCGGTTGGGATCACCGCGATGGAGATTGCGCGCAA
Organism: uncultured Paracoccaceae bacterium; assembly: GCA_947500055.1. Taxonomy (GTDB): domain Bacteria; phylum Pseudomonadota; class Alphaproteobacteria; order Rhodobacterales; family Rhodobacteraceae; genus Yoonia. Next base: position 295,398 of record CANMQO010000001.1, on the reverse strand, counting down.
CCGGGGCGGAAACCTTGTCCAATTGCCCGGCAAGGTGCTGAACGCAATGTTCCGCAACGCGCTGATCCTGGGGATCACGCTGGGTTTCATCGTGAATTTCACCGGATTGGCCCTGCCCGGCGTGTTTACGGATGCGCTTGACCTGATGATCCGGGCTGCGTTGCCAGCGGCCCTGTTCGGACTTGGCGGTGTGCTCTACCGCTACCGGCCAGAAGGCGACATGCGCACCATTCTGTTCGTTGTCGCCATTTCGCTGATCCTTCACCCGGTCATCGTGTGGGGGCTGGTGCATGCAAACGGGCTTGGCAAAGATGCGGTCCGCTCCGCCATGCTCACGGCGGCGATGGCACCGGGGATCAATGCCTATGTGTTTGCCAACATGTACGGGACAGCGCGGCGCGTCGCCGCCTCCGCCGTGCTGATCGGCACTGCGGCATCAATCCTGACAGTCTGGTGCTGGCTCTTTATCCTGCCATAGGGCAGCGCGGGTTGGCCTCCTATTGCAGCTCATCCAGCAGAACTGCGGTAATCTCATCAATTTCAGCGCGGCGGCGCGATGCGCGGGGCAGCCCCAGAATAAGTGACCGGCCCATTGTCACCGGTTCCGGATAAGCAGCAACAAGCGTCCCATCATCCAATGCATCCCTGATCAGCGTCCGGTGGCCCATCAACGCACCGGCACCCGATTTCGCCTCTTCAACCGCTAGACTATATAGCGAATAGCTGGGCCCTGTTGTGGCATTGTTCAGCGGCACACCCGTGGCCTTTGACCACGCCACCCAATCATCGCGCCATGTTTGATCATGCAGCAGCGGGACAGTGTTCAAATCCTCCGGCGTCGCAATCTGTTCGACAAGTGATGGCGCACAAACAGGTACCACATCATCCGCCGCGATAATGACCTCATAAGGATGATCACCCGGCACGCCGATAAACAGCCACAGATCGAATAACTCGCGTGTCATATTGGGCGGGTTTTCCATCGCAGTGACGGAAAATTTCATATCCGGAAAGGCAGCCCTCACCTTGCGAAGCCGGGGCGACAGCCACAATTGCGCAACCGATGGCAAGGCGGCGATATGAATATCCTTATGCACCGACAGGTTCCGCAACGCATGCGTCGCATCGGCCAATGCATCAAATGCCGCAGTAAAGCGCGGGGCAAGTTGTCGACCTGCTGCCGTCAACGCCACACCCTGCGCATTGCGCTGAAACAGCGCCACACCTGACCAGCCTTCCAGCGCCTTGATATGCTGCGATATTGCACCGGCTGAGACGCTCAACTCCTGCGCGGCACCCACAAAGCTCTGATGACGCCCGGCAGCTTCAAACGCGCGTATGGCGTTCAGCGGCGGGCCTTTGGGGCGTGGCGGGTCAACACTCATTTCATAGCCTTAGTTTTTCTACGCCAAGAAATAGCAAAACTGATTTGCGCTGTCATCTGCAACCGGTGAAACTATGGCAAACAACGGAGGAATGCGCATGTCACTGGCTCACCGCAATTGGGTTCCTGAACAAAGCGAAACACTGGTCGGCACCATCGCTGCCAAAACAGGCAGATCATCCGCCACTGACCTGTTGGCACAGATAAACGATCTGGCCGCGCGGAACCGGGATATCCACGAGAAAGAGTGCTTCAACCTCAACCCGGCAACCAATGTGATGAACCCCAAGGCCGAAGCGCTGCTGGCCTCCGGCATCGGATCGCGTCCGTCGCTTGGTTATCCCGGCGACAAATACGAAATGGGACTGGAAGCCATCGAAGAGATAGAGGTTATCGCAGCCCAGCTCTGCGCCGAAGTTTTCGACGCCAGATATGCCGAAATTCGGGTGCCATCAGGTGCGATTGCAAACCTCTACGGCTTCATGGCGACCTGCAAACCCGGCGACACGATCATCGTGCCCCCTGCCTCCATCGGCGGGCACGTTACCCATCACGACGCTGGCTGCGCTGGCCTTTACGGGCTGAACATTGTTGAAGCCCCCGTCACGACGGATGGGTATACCGTCGCACTTGATGCCCTTGGCGCATTGGCCCAAAAAGTGCAGCCAAAGCTGATCACCATCGGCGGCAGCCTGAACCTGTTTGAGCATCCCGTGGCTGACATCCGAACGATTGCCGATGAGGTTGGGGCAAAGGTCATGTTCGATGCGGCGCATCAATGCGGGATCATCGCAGGACGGGCATGGAAAAACCCGATACATCAGGGCGCGCATTTCATGACGATGAGCACATACAAAAGCCTTGGCGGCCCGGCTAGTGGTTTGATCGTCACCAACGACGCCGAGATCGCGCAATCGCTTGATGCCATCGCTTTCCCCGGAATGACGGCCAATTTTGATGCCGCCAAGTCAGCCGCCCTGGCTGTCACGATGCTGGACTGGCGCGATTTCGGGGCGGCCTATGCCCGCGAAATGATCACAATGTCGCAAGCGCTGGCCTCGGCGTTGCACGATCTGGACGTCCCGGTGTTTTCCGGGGCCGAAGGGTTCACCAACTCACATCAATTCGCGGTTCTGGCAGACCAGTATGGCGGCGGGCAAACGGCCTCCAAATTGCTGCGCAATGCGGGGTTTCTGGCCTGCGGCATTGGCCTCCCCGTCGCGGATGTCACCGGTGACATGAACGGTCTGCGGATCGGAACGCCGGAACTGGTGCGGTGGGGCATGACAAGCGCTGACGCAGAACGGCTTGCCCAACTCATCGCGCGCGGCCTGAAAGGGGATGCCATCATGGCTGAGGTGTCACAGTGGCGGCAAACATTCAGCAATTTGCGCTACATGCACTAACCTGTTCAGGCAGCAGGGTAATCACATCATGTGCAGGGGGTGATGGTGCGGTCGGGGGGACTCGAACCCCCACGAGTGTTACCTCACAGCGACCTCAACGCTGCGCGTCTACCAATTCCGCCACGACCGCAAGTCCAAAGGCTGGTAAGCCCGCATCTCATAGACGAGGCCGTTTGCGATGCCAAGAGGGGAAATCGCATACTTGGCATCTGATGATCAGAGCGTTACCCAGCGCCCATGGTTGAATGGATCATCACTGACGGGCTCACCGAATACGCAGAGGCGCTCGCCTTCATGGAACAGCGCGTGGCGGCGATCTCTGCGGGGACGGCGGATGAGGCGATCTGGCTGCTCGAACACCCGCCCCTTTACACTGCGGGCACCTCCGCCAAGCGCGATGATCTGATAGACCCTGACCGGTTCCCGGTGTTCGAGGCACGGCGGGGCGGCGAATATACCTATCACGGGCCTGGGCAGCGGGTCGTCTATGTCATGCTCGACGTCGGCAAGCGCGGGCGGGACGTGCGGAAATTCGTGCAGGACCTCGAAAACTGGGTGATTGCCACGTTAGAGACATTCAACGTCAAGGGTGAAATCCGGCAAGGGCGCGTTGGGGTCTGGGTACAGCGGCCCGAAAAACCGGCTCAGCCCGATGGGACGCTGGCCGAAGACAAGATCGCAGCTTTGGGCATCCGGCTGCGCAAATGGGTGTCCTTCCACGGGATGTCCATCAACGTGGACCCCGATCTGCGCCATTTCGACGGGATCGTGCCCTGCGGGATCAGCGATCACGGGGTCACCAGCCTCGTTGATCTGGGCCTGCCGGTAACAATGCATGATCTGGATGTGGCGCTGCGGCAGACATTCGACGATGCAATGCGCAACGCAGCAGCTGACGACGCATAAGGCAGCCACCCTGCGCCAATTTAACCCAGCGCCAAATCTGCATCCTTTATTGCTCCTTTCGCATCAAGCGACTAGAACCGACGCCAAATGGGGCGTGTGTGAATCGCGCACCCTTGAGGAATGTAGCCAATACGAGGAGTGCCATAATGGCAGACGCAGCCATCCACGGCGACGCACACGAAGACGACCGGGGCTTCTTTACCCGGTGGTTCATGTCCACAAACCACAAGGATATCGGTATCTTATACCTTTGGACGGCGGGTGTGATCGGCTTCATTTCGGTCGCCTTCACGGTCTATATGCGGCTGGAACTGATGAACCCCGGGGTGCAGTATATGTGTGCCGAAGGCGCGCGGTTCTTTGCTGCGGCAGCAGGTGAATGCACGCCAAATGGCCACCTTTGGAACGTGATGATCACCTATCACGGCGTCCTGATGATGTTCTTTGTGGTTATTCCGGCGCTCTTTGGTGGCTTTGGCAACTACTTCATGCCGCTGCAAATCGGCGCACCGGACATGGCGTTCCCGCGTCTGAACAACCTCAGCTACTGGATGTTTGTGGCCGGTGCATCGCTTGGTGTCGCCTCCATGCTCTCTCCGGGCGGCAACGGGCAGTTGGGGTCCGGCGTTGGCTGGGTGCTTTACCCGCCGCTGTCCACATCCGAGGGCGGGATGTCCATGGATCTTGCGATCTTTGCGGTCCACCTCTCAGGGGCGTCATCGATCCTTGGTGCGATCAACATGATCACAACCTTCCTGAACATGCGCGCACCCGGCATGACATTGCATAAGGTGCCGCTCTTTGCGTGGTCGATCTTTGTGACTGCATGGCTGATCCTTCTGGCCTTACCGGTGCTGGCCGGTGCGATCACCATGCTGCTGACAGACCGGAATTTTGGCACAACCTTCTTCCAGCCAGCTGGCGGTGGTGACCCGATCCTTTACCAGCACATCCTGTGGTTCTTTGGTCACCCGGAAGTGTATATCATCGTCATCCCCGGCTTTGGCATCATCAGCCATGTCATCGCCACGTTCAGCCGCAAGCCGGTCTTTGGCTACCTGCCCATGGTCTATGCGATGGTTGCCATCGGTGTTCTGGGCTTCGTCGTCTGGGCGCACCACATGTACACCGTGGGCATGTCCCTGACACAGCAATCCTACTTCATGCTGGCGACCATGGTGATCGCGGTGCCGACAGGGGTGAAAATCTTCTCGTGGATCGCGACCATGTGGGGCGGTTCGGTGGAGTTCAAAACCCCGATGCTCTGGGCGTTCGGCTTCCTGTTCCTGTTCACCGTGGGCGGGGTGACCGGCATCGTGCTGTCACAGGCTGGCGTCGACCGCGTCTATCACGACACTTACTATGTTGTGGCGCATTTCCACTATGTGATGTCACTTGGTGCCGTCTTTGCCATCTTTGCGGGGATCTATTTCTACCTGCCCAAAATGTCGGGCAAGATGTATCCCGAATGGGCAGGCAAGCTGCATTTCTGGGCGATGTTTGTTGGTGCCAACCTGACATTCTTCCCCCAGCACTTCCTGGGTCGTCAGGGCATGCCACGGCGTTACATCGACTATCCTGATGCTTTCGCAACCTGGAACTATGTCTCATCTCTGGGGGCTTTCCTGTCCTTCGCATCATTCCTGTTCTTCATCGGGGTGCTGTTCTACACATTGCTGAAAGGCAAGAAGGTTGAACAGAACAACCCTTGGAACGAATACGCAGACACGCTTGAATGGACCCTGCCCTGCCCTCCACCAGAGCACACATTCGAAACGCTGCCCAAGCAGTCCGATTGGGACAAAGGGCACGCACACTAAACTGCGACAAGAACACGAACAAAGGCCCCGCCAGATTGGTGGGGCCTTTTTCGTTGGTGAAAACTTTGGCTCAGAACGTGGCAACGGCACAACTCAGGATTTCACCCAATAAAATGCAAAGTTCTTATGGGCGAAACCGCGATGTCGCAGTTAAGACAATATTAAGTCTCAATTTTCCTCCAGTCGATGATTACCCACCAAGGCAACATATGATCGTCCGGCTGGTCCGGGTGTCATGTGACGACATCAAATTCAAAATGGACAGACTTATGAGAATCAACGTTGTTATCTCCTGTTGCGCAGCACTACTTTTGTCAGCTTGCGGAGGCTCCGGCGGGGGCGGTGCTTCACCTGACGAGGTCACGCTGGAGGAACTTCAATCACGTAGCGAGACGTTCTTTGCCGCGATAGGTACCGAGAACTTTGAAGATGCAGATCCAACGCCATTCGCAAATCTGCCCACCTCAGGTTCGCGAAGCTATACCGGGATCGCGATTGTTGGCGTTGAAGCGGAAGGCGAAAATGACGACAACGCCTTCCTCGCGATTGGTTCCTCCACTTTGGTGGCTGATTTTGACGATCATGAAATCTCCGGTTCTGCGAATAACTTCTTTCAGATCTCCAATCCAAATGTAGACAGTTTTGCAAATCTGGAGGGTGAGCGGATTGATGGTCGCTTGACCTACGAGCTTGACCAGATTGCAGCAGGCACAAATGCCTACAGTGGTCAAATCACGGGCTCTGTCACGCCCAGCGATGGGCCCCGGATTGACGTCAATCTCTCCGCAAGCGGGGCGTTCATCGGCGACAACGCGGAGCAATTCGCAGCCGAGGCGTTTAACGATGACTCAGAAGTCTTTTCAGGTGTCTTCGCCAACCAGGACTAATGAAGCACGGATGCCGGTTGCCACCCCCTTCACCGCTGGATTCCGAAATCTGAATTTCTTGTCACCATACAGATAGGCCGAGGTCGTTCCCACCCGAACGGCCTCGGCTCCTCAATCTTAGGCCAAAACCCGTATCGAGCCCTGAATTGAGCGGGATATTTTTGTTAGCCTATCCCTTTCAAAGGTTCAAACATCGCGTTCTGTCGATGTAGTCACCATGATGGCCCATTACTTTTCTGTTGGGCCTGTCGACAATCCCCCATGCACAGCCCCATAAATCGCTGCTCGCGACAAGCTCACCATCAGCGACCAATGGGGCCCGCTTGCACTTTCAAGACAACGCACCAATGACCTTTTGGGTGGCCCTTTTCCGGCATGATCCCGAATTCCCTTTATGCCCTTTCTGTCCCAGATTCACGGATTTCTCATCAGCGCTTGTTTTTATTTCATCGTGGAATAAAATACTGTTGGAACTGGAGGGACAAATATGAAAACGATTCGCTACGCGCTTGGCGCACTTATTGTCGGTGCCGGGATGGCACAGGCGCAGGACACGACGCTGTCCTATATGTCGTGGGATCCGGAGCAGCTTGAGATCGAGCAGGAGGCGATTGCAGCCTTTGAAGCCGCCAATCCGGGGGTGAAAATCGAAACGTCGGCCATGCCACCAAAGGATTATTGGCCGCGCCTGTCGGCCTTGGCCGCGTCTGGCGATTTGCCGGATGTTTTCATGATGTCTTCGGGCTTTGTGAAAGAATGGGCGGCGGCTGACAACCTCGCCGATCTGTCGGGCGTGGTATCGGACGATGAGCTTGCAAACTATTACGAGGGTGCCGCCTCAATCGGTGTGATCGATGGTAAACGCGTGGCGTTTCCACAGAACTGGGTTGCCCCGGTACTTTACTACAACATCGACATGTTCGAGGCCGCAGGCGTGCCATTGCCGACCACTGATTGGACATGGGACGATTTCCTGTCTGCTGCCAAAGCGCTGACAATCGACGAAAATGGCGACGGCACGGTGGATGTTTGGGGGATGTCGCTATATGGTCGATACGCCCATATCGAGCCTTGGGTGTTTCGCAATGGCGGGCGTTACCTGAATGCCGATGAAACCGCGCTTGAACTCAACGATGAGGCCGTCAATGCGCTGAAATTCCTGACCGATCTCGTGAATGTCGAAGGCGTTGCCCCGCAGCCGCAGGAGATGGAAGGTGTCCGGCAGCAGGACATCATGCCGCTTGGCATGGCCGCGATGTGGGTCGACGGATCATGGAACATCGCCAACACCCGCTCCATTGTAGGTGATGACTTCCGCTGGGGGATTGCCCAGGTGCCGGTTGGGCCGGACGCAACGGACGACAATGTGGCCGCTTACGCATGGGCCGATATGCTGGCGGTTGGCAAAGACAGCGACAATACCGCACTGGCCTGGGCCTTTATCCAGCACATGGTCGGTGAAGGGCGGGACGCATCCGACTTCCTTGGTGGAAAAGTCCCCGCCTATATCGACATCGCCACTTCCGAAGGCTGGCTTGAATCCGACAAGATGCCCGCCAACAAGGGGCTGCTGCTCGAGATCGGGGCGCAGAATGTCTACACCGGGTTCTCCAAAAACTGGAGCGGCTGGCGCGGATACGATTCAACCGGATCATCAGGGATGAACGGTGAACTGGACGAGGTGCTCAACGGTCGCAAACCACTGGACGAGGCGATTGATGCCTTTGTCCTTTATGGCAACGACGTGCTATCACGTTGAGCCCGGCTTGCAGGCCGGGCGCCTCCCTGCCTGGCCTGCACACCCCCCTTCCCTGAACAGGTCATCCCGACATGCGCAGCTCCCGCAAAGTCCGCATCACAGCACTGCTGTTTCTTGCGCCAACCATTATCGGGTTGCTGGTCTTTCGGCTGGTCCCGATTGGCTGGTCATTCGCGCTGTCCTTTTACGACTGGAAGATTTTCGACACGCCGACATTTGTCGGGTTTGGCAACTACGCGCATATCTTCTCATCACCAACGGCCTACAAGGTTTTCCTCAACTCCGCCTATTTCTCAGCGATCTACGTCCCCGGCTCGATTGGGCTGGCACTGGTACTGGCGGTCTTGCTCAATAACGGGTTACGCAGTTCGGCCTTCTTTCGGGGCGCGTTCTTCCTGCCCTACATCACCTCGACCGTGGCTGTCACACTCGCTTGGCGGTGGATATTCTCGACCAAGTTTGGGTTGCTGAACAACTTCCTTGGCTGGCTGGGTGTCGACAATGCGCCAGCATGGCTGGCTGACCCGACATGGGCATTGCCGGCGGTGGCTCTGGTGTCGATCTGGAAAGATGTCGGGTTCTACATGATCCTGCTGCTGGCCGGTCTGCAAACCATTGACCCCACGCTTTACGAGGCAGCGCGGGTGGACGGGGCCAAGCCAATCCAACGGTTCTTCAAGGTGACGGTGCCACTGCTGACCCGCAGCCTGTTTTTCGTGATGATCCTCGCCCTTGTGCGATCCACACAGACGTTTGAGATCACCTACGCATTAACCAATGGCGGCCCGAACCGGGCCTCAACCACGCTGGCATTCTATGTCTATCAGAACGCATTTGTTGAGTTCGAGATGGGCTATGCGGCGGCGCTGTCCTACATCATGTGCTTTATTCTGGGGCTCTTCACGCTCACCAATTTTTACTTCCGCAAACGGTGGGTCCATGACGGCTAATCTGCATCCAAATCGCGGCAATGCCCGCGTGACGTTGATCGTCCTTTACGCCGTGCTGCTTATCTATGCGGTTGTCACGCTGATGCCCTTTATCTGGATGCTGATCACCAGCTTCAAGGAACCGCGGGACGTGTTCAAACTGCCCCCCAGCTTTGTGCCCAAACTGCTGTTCACCGATCACCCTTTTGAAAACTATGTTGAGATCTGGACCCAGCGGGATTTCGTGATCTATTTTCGGAATTCGGCGTTCGTCTCTTTCATGGCGGCTGTTGGGCAGGTCTTTGCTACATCGCTTGGCGGCTACGCCTTTGCCCGGCTCGATCTCCCTGGCAAGAACTGGCTGTTCGCGCTGGTGCTGGTCACCGCATTCGTGCCGGTTGAGGTCACGATCATCCCCGAATTTCTGATCATGCGCGGCCTTGGCTGGGTGGACACATTCCTGCCGCTCATCGTGCCGTCATTCCTTGTGGGCGCGTTTGGCACTTTCATGTTACGCGAATATTTTGCCAGCCTGCCCCGGGATTACGGCGATGCCGCCTATGTCGATGGCGCCACCCCGTTTCAGATTTTCTGGAAGGTCTATCTGCCGCTGGCACAGCCTGCATTGGTCGCCGTATTTGTGATTGCCTTCATCAATAACTGGGACGAATTGCTGCGCCCGCTGCTGTTTCTCAATTCCAACGAACTCAAGACCGTGCCACTGGGGCTCATGTCCTTCGTCAGCCAATATGAAGCGTCATGGACCTTGCTGATGGCAGGCTCTGTCATATCAACCCTGCCCTTGATCATCATTTACATGCTGACCCAAAAATATGTGCTGCAGGGCTTCGTCGGCGGCGGGGTGAAAGGGTGATGCTGGACCGTGCCCCTCTTGAACTGACCGACCACCAGCGTGCGATCATTGGGGCGGTTCTTGCCCAACCGCAGATCAGACGGGGTGAGCTGTCGGATCGGCTTGGCATTTCCGCGCAGACAACGATGCGGGCCGTTCTGCCATTGATCGAGGGTGGCATCCTGACGGAAGTTGCGGCCATCAGCGGTGGTCGCGGCAAACCGGCCAGACAGCTTGGCTTTGTGCCCGCATCGCTGGCCACCGTGGGGATCAGTCTTGCGGTGGATCGGGTGCGGGTCGAGATCTGTGACCTCGCCGGGCACGTGCTTGCTTCCGCCAGTCAGGCAACAACCTATGACAGCGCAGCAGTGCAATTAGGCGATCTTGATCTGCTGCTGGGTACGGCACTTGATGACCTGCCCGCGACCACGCAGGTCATTGGCGCGGGTATCTCGGTCCAGGGATATCTGATGTCTGGCAGCACACGCTTTGCCGCCAAAGCTGACCCGGTGGGCTGGTCGCAAATTGATCTGATCGGGCATGTGCACCAGCGGCTTGGCGTCCCGGTGCAGTTGATGAACGACGGGCGGACATTGGCCAGCAGCCTGATCCGGTCGTCACCCCATCAGGATTTTATCTGCCTGCATATCGGATCGGGTATCGGTGGCGGCGTGGTCAGCAAGGGCAATCTGGTGCCGGGGGTCAATGGCAATGCGGGCGAGATCGGCGCACTTTTCCCCGCTGGCCCGGACCGCCCCGTTGAAACGGCATTCCTGCAGGCCGCGGGGCTGAAAAGCTGGGCAGAGTGGCAAGGTATGAAAAAAGGCGAAACAACCGCGCTTTCAGCGTTCCTTGACCGTTCAGGTGACGCGATCAGCGATGCGATCACCACCGCCCTTGCCCTGCTTGATTTCGAAGCGGTCTATGTCTGCTCTCGCATGCCAAAGGACCTGCTCTCAGCACTTGGCGACCGGTTGCACGTCGATCCCATCGGCACCGGACGTTTTGGCGGCCCGCTTGCCGCAACAAACGCCGCACCATTGATCCACACCCGTCACGTGCCCAATCACGCGCAACTGGCCTGCCGCATGGCGCTGGATGCCTTCCTGGCACCGGCTGTAACGACCATTTCCAAAGGATAAGACATGGCAACCCTCTCGCTTCATTCCATTGTGAAGGCCTTTGGCAAAACCGACGTTATCAAGGATATCTCGCTTTCTGTTGAGGATGGCGAGTTCGTGGTATTTGTCGGCCCGTCAGGCTGCGGCAAATCAACCCTCCTGCGGATCATCGCAGGGCTTGAGGATCAGACATCAGGCGAATTGCGGATCGACGGGCAGGAAGTGACGGGCAAGGAACCGATTGAGCGTGGGGTCGCCATGGTCTTCCAATCCTACGCGCTTTATCCGCATCTGACTGTGTTCGATAACATCGCCTTTCCGCTGCGGCTAAAGAAAAACAACAAGCAAGAGGTCAAAGCACGGGTCGAAGCCGCCGCCGCAACCCTGAACCTGACCGACCGGCTGCACCACAAGCCAAGTGAACTGTCCGGCGGTCAACGGCAGCGGGTTGCCATCGGGCGGGCGATTGTACGCGACCCCAAACTGTTCTTGTTTGATGAACCGCTGTCGAACCTCGACGCCTCCCTGCGCGGCGCGATGCGGGTCGAATTGTCGGAACTGCACCAGCAACTGAAAACCACAATGATCTACGTGACCCACGATCAGGTCGAGGCGATGACAATGGCTGACCGGATCGTCGTGCTCAATGGCGGCATACTCGAACAATTCGGCACCCCAATGGAACTTTATCACAATCCGCAATCGCGTTTCGTCGCGGGTTTCATTGGCCAGCCGGGCATGAATTTCATCCCCGCCACACTGATCGATATGGGCGCGGAGCAGATCACCGCACAATTCGCAGGTCAGGCCACGCAAAACGCCCGCGTTGATGCCAAAGGGCACAGCACCGGCGTTTCGATTGACGTGGGCATCCGTCCCGATGATCTGAAGCTGGCCACCGATGGCGCAGGCTTTGCCGTCCGGGTGCGGGTTCTGGAACGGTTGGGGGCGAGCACGATTGTTTACGGCAATCTGGCCGATGACACGCCGATCTGCGCGGCACTGGACGGGCTGGTGAAACTGCAAGCCGGCGATCAGATCGCGCTTACAGTAGATCCCGACGCCGTACATGTTTTTGACACCGGCGGGCGCGCCCTGCCCCGTCTCGCGGCACCGGCACTATGACCATGCGCATCGCCGTTGCAGGTGTCGGAAAACGCAGCGTTAAAGTGCTTGGCTATCTGCGTGCCGCCATGCCCGAAATGCAGATCGTGGGCTATGTCGATCCGTCCGCAGCCATGCTGCGCCAGCTTTGCACAGAAAACACACCGCCAGCGTTCGACGATGTGGGTGCGATGCTCTCCCGGACCCAGGCTGACCTGCTCTTTGTCGGCAGCCCCAACCACCTGCATCTGGATCACATCACAGCCGGGTTGCGCGCAGGCATTCGCGTGTTCTCCGAAAAACCAATTGTGACCACTCTTGATCAAACCTGGGAACTGGCCAGCCTGCTGCGTGAATATGGCGCCGACCAGTTGATGGTTGGGCTTGTCTTGCGCTACGCACCGCAAATCAAGGACCTGAACAAGGCCCTCGCCGCCGGTCATCTGGGGCGCATCGTCTCGCTGGAAGCTAACGAACATATTGAGCCGCAACATGGCGGGTTCTTCATGCGCGACTGGCGGCGCTATACCCGCTATTCCGGTGGTTTCATGCTGGAAAAGTGCTGCCATGACATCGACCTTTACCACATGATGACAGGATCGCGGGTGCTCCGCGCGGCCAGCTTTGGCGGGCGCAAGACATTCACCCCCGAAAACGCACCCAGCAGCAATCAGCACAATGATCTCTACCATGCGACACCCTCGCTCTGGCAAACAACCGATGATCCCTTCCAGTCCGACGCGGATATCATCGACCATCAAAATGCGATCATGCAGTTTGAGAACGGGATCACGATGAGCTTCCACACCAACCTCAACGTCCCCGACGAAAGTCGTCATTTCTGCATTGTCGGCACAAAGGGCATGGCCGAAGGTGACCTGCAACGCGGCTATCTGCGTGTCACTGATGCTGCAACAAATGACCGGATTCTGGATGTGGATTATACCAAAAACCCTGATGCGCAGATTGATCATTATGGATCAGACAAGCAGATGGCGATTGAACTTGCCGATTACCTGCGCGGCACGGGCAACAACCTCAAAGTATCGGTCGTTGACGCGATTGAGGCCGGCATCTCCGCTATGGCGCTCGATCAGGCGCGCCAAACCGGCGAGGTCGTCGACCTGACCGAAACCTGGGCCAGGCTGGATGGCTTTGACCTGCGCGGTTCTTCGGCTCACCATGAAGATTGAGGCCTTCTCACACCCCAAAGCCCGCGACTTATCCGTGCCCGGCGACGATGTGTTGCTGCATCTTCCGGGCAGGATGACCGGCGTTTTTGACGGGGCAAGCGACAGCCTGGGGCGGCGTATCAATGGCGTGCCGGTTGGTCGATTGGCGGCGATGGCGGCCGCGCAGGCGGCGGCGGCACTACCGGCAGAGGCGGCCGATTGGGCTGCGCGTGACATTCTGGAAACGCTCAGCCGCGCAGTGGCAGCACAGGTGCCAACCGATGCAGATGACGGCCCGGCATCAACCACAGCGATGATTGCGTTTGAAAAGACGGACGGGATCCGCATGCTTGGCATTGGTGACACCGGGTTTCGGGTCAATGGCGGCGCAGCGCAAATCGCGGATCTTGCCCCCGACCGCGTCTCCATTCCTGCGCGTGTCGCGCTTTTTAAACTGTTTCTCGACCGCGGCGAACCAATGGAAAAATGCGAGGACGCGTCACGCGCATGCATCGGGAAAGGCGTCAACTGGGCCGTCAACGAAGGCCTTCTTTCGCAGGCGGACGCCGAAAGGATTTTGCAGGGAACCCTGGATCAGCTTGCCATGCCAAAGGCGGTTGACGAAGCAAGCGACCTCATCCGGCACGGCCTGCAATCCCAGTTCCGCTTGGCCAACGCGGAAGATGCGCAATTGGGCTATGGTGTCCTGAACGGCAGCCCCCTCGCAATGCGCCATGCGATCGACCAGACAATTGCCCATAACGGACTTGCATCGATCGAGATTTTCTCAGATGGCTACCTCGCCCCGCCACCCATGGTCTCAATCGATGGGTGGGAAAATCAGCATGCGGACCTCGAAACCACTGACCCATATAAGATTTCAAGATCCCTTGCTGTGAAAGGGTCAACCCCAACGGCCTTCTTTGATGATCGGACAGTTGCAATACTGCGCTTTTGATCTGTCAACGCGGCATGAGCCGGGCGCTCGCTTTGTGGCGCCCCGTCAAGTATCGGCAATCTGAAGGTGGCCCGCTCTCGCAAGTTCAGAAACCGGTCATCAGGTCCCAACAAAGGTAAATTGCGTCCCGCGACAGCACTACGCATTTGCCTGTCCGGGACGATCCATTACTGATGCATCATGCCATATGAATGGACACCGCACGCCCCGCCGCTCACCGGCAAAGACTGGCAGCTTTGCCTCTGGCCATACCGGTCACTGCTGCGCAGGGACTTTGTGTTGTTCATCGGGGCGACGGCTCTGATTGTCACACTGCCACTGATTACCGTGCTGGGTACGGCAATCCTCTGGGGGCTTTTGCCATTCTTTCTGCTGATGCTCTGGGGGATCTGGACCGCCCTGAATGTCAGTTACAGGCGGGGCGAAGTGCTGGAAGAACTCAGCGTTGATGACACCACTGTGCAGTTGACCCGACACAACCCCAAAGGCGACATGCAGGCGTGGGAGGCAAACCGCCATTGGGTAAGTGTTCATCTGCATCCCAAAGGCGGGCCAGTGGAAAACTACATCACTTTGCGTGGTGGTGACCGCGAGGTTGAAATCGGGGCGTTTCTGGATGCCGGTGAGCGCCTAGCGCTTTATGACGATCTCAGGCGCGCCCTGCGCGATTAATCACAACAGACCGGCTGCGTAAGATGGGTCTTGACCCATCCTGCCTGCCATTAACCTTTCGCAACAGATAACGCATCGCGCGCAGGGGTCCGACGTTTTGCCGACGCATCGCCGACGCTTTGCCGACAGGTCATTCTGCCGGCAAAATCCGTTAACCCAATCGGCCCTTGACCATCGGACCGGCCTTGCCAAAATCCATCCGCCCGGTGAATTTGCCTTTCAGAACGGCCATCACCCTGCCCATGTCGCGAATGCTGGTCGCACCCACCTCAGCGATTGCATCACCAACCGCCTTCTCGGCCTCTTCCTCGGTTAGTTGCTTGGGCAGGAATTCTTCTATCACCTTGATTTCAGACAATTCCTTTTCCGCCAGCTCCAGCCTGCCGCCTTCTTCATAGGCGCGCGCACTTTCCTGACGTTGCTTGACCATCCGTCCCAGAATGGCCAGCACATCGTCATTTGAAACGCCGCCATCTTCATCAGCAGAGCCGCGCAGAGCGATATCCTTGTCTTTGATAGCGGCATTGATCAGCCGCAATGTGGACAGACGATCAGCCTCTTTCGACTTCATCGCATCCTTCAGGGCCGCATTGACCCGATCGCGCATGTCCATGAAAACTCCCGTTCATGACCGTAAAACGAACCGGCACCCTAACGCGCAAGTGCCGGGCTGACAAGGCAGGCTTGCGTCGCGGCAGCCCTTGTTTCTAGGCGGCAATCCGGCCTTGACCCGGGCTGTCCGCCCCCGTAAACCCGGCCCAATTTGGCTGCAGGGGATTGATGATCATGGCACAGGGCGAACCAACAAAACCCACCGCATGTCTGGCACTTGCAGATGGCAGCGTCTTTTACGGTATGGGCTTCGGGGCCACCGGCGAAACGGTGGCAGAGCTGTGTTTCAACACCGCCATGACAGGCTATCAGGAGATCATGACCGACCCATCCTACGCCGGTCAGGTCGTCACCTTCACCTTCCCCCATATTGGCAATACCGGCGTGAACCCCGAAGATGACGAAACAACCGACCCCGTTGCGGCGGGGATGGTCGTCAAATGGGACCCCACGCTTGCCTCAAACTGGCGCGCCACCGAAGAATTGACCGATTGGCTCGCCAAACGCAACAGGATCGGTATGGGGGGCGTCGACACAAGGCGGCTGACCCGGGCGATCCGGCAACAGGGCGCGCCGCATGTAGCCCTTGCCCATGATCCGGACGGCAATTTTGACATTGCGGCGCTCGTGGAAAAAGCCCGCGCATTCCAAGGGCTTGAAGGGCTTGATCTGGCCAAGGATGTCACCTGCGCACAGTCTTACCGGTGGAACGAAATGCGGTGGGCCTGGCCCGATGGTTACGCGCCGCAAACGGCAGCAAAACATAAAGTCGTAGCCATTGACTACGGCGCGAAACGCAACATCCTGCGCTGCCTTGCCAGTGCTGGCTGCGACGTGACCGTCCTGCCCGCCACCGCCACGGCGCAGGAGGTGCTCAGCCACAAGCCTGACGGCGTGTTCCTGTCCAACGGGCCGGGCGATCCGGCGGCAACCGGGGAATATGCCGTACCGATGATCAAGGGCGTGCTGGAAACAGATATTCCGGTCTTTGGGATATGCCTTGGGCATCAGATGCTTGCGCTGGCATTGGGCGCCAGCACAATCAAGATGAACCACGGCCATCACGGTGCGAACCACCCCGTTAAGGATATGGAAACCGGGAAGGTGGAAATTACCTCCATGAATCACGGTTTCACCGTTGACAGTCAGACATTGCCGGACGGTGTGATCGAAACGCATGTGTCGCTGTTTGACGGTAGCAATTGCGGCATTCGCATGGCCGACCGGCCCGTGTTCAGCGTGCAATACCACCCAGAGGCCAGCCCCGGTCCGCAGGACAGCTACTATCTCTTTGAACGGTTTTCACACGCTATGGGTGAGCGGACTGCAACTTATAGTTGAGAATCATTCTTAACTGATCATTAACCCTGTTACGACATGCTCCTATGGGGCGTGTCGAGGGTGTGATGTTTCATTTTAACCAACGAAATCAAGGCACAGAAATCGAAAAGGCGAAACACGCGCCACAAGACGTGTTGAGCCGACAATTGATGCGGCGGTCATTGATTTCCTATCAAGACGCCAGCATAGCCGAGGCGACAGCGCAGCAGCGTGATCTGCGATTGGCAGATATCTACACGCGCAGCTATGGCATTTCGCAACTGACGATTGCCGATATCCTCGCGAACGATGCAGGCGCGCAACTGATCAACCCGATTGAACAGCCGCCCGAACAGGAGCTGCTGAACAGATTTGGCGCAGAACGTTGCCTGAAACATGCGCTGATGCCCTGGCGACAGATCGGCGGCACCACGATCATACTGACAACGCAGCCTGATAGGTTTGATGAATACCGGCCTGAATTGACACGTATTTTTGGGCCCATCCGCATGGCGATCACAACAGATGATCAACTTTCAAGAACGGTCAGTTACTTTTGCGGCCAACAAATGGTCGCGGCAGCCGAGACACGGGTAAAACAAACCGAAAGCTGCCGCCATTGGGACGCGCCGCTTGCGGCTCGGCTGGGCGCGGCAATTCTGGTCATCACTGGCGTATGCGCCTATTTTTCAGCGCAAACCATCTTTGCCCTCCTCACCGGCTGGGCCATCATTGTGTTGCTGCTCAACACGCTGTTGCGTGCAACGGCCGCTTTGACCAACTGGCGCAAACCACCAAAGCTGAAGCAGTCCACAATCCCTGCCCGCCTTCCCATGATCACGATGCTGGTGCCGCTTTATAATGAGACAGCCATCGCAGAGCACCTGCTAGCCCGGCTCAAGGCATTGGACTACCCGCGCGAACTTCTGGACGTCTGCCTGATCCTGGAAGCCGATGATGTCACGACCCGCGCCACGCTTGGGCGCACAATCCTGCCCACATGGATGCGGCCCATCGTCGTGCCCAAGGGCACGATCAAGACCAAGCCGCGCGCAATGAATTACGCGCTGGAATTTGCCCGCGGCAGCATTATTGGTATCTGGGATGCCGAAGACGCGCCCGCGCCCGATCAGCTGCGTGTCGTCGCAAGCGGCTTTGCCAATTGCGACCCCAAAACCGTTTGTTTACAAGGTGTTCTGGACTATTATAACGCAAGCACGAATTGGCTGACCCGTTGTTTTACAGTTGAATATGCAGGTTGGTTCCGGGTCATCCTGCCGGGGTTTCAGACACTTGGACTGGTCATCCCGTTGGGCGGAACGACGCTGTTCTTTCGTCGCGACACGCTTGAGGAACTGGGCGGATGGGACGCCCATAACGTGACAGAGGACGCCGATCTTGGCGTGCGGCTGGCGCGGTATGGCTATCGGACCGAACTGATCAACACCGTGACCGAGGAAGAGGCGAATGGCCGCGCATGGCCCTGGATCAAACAGCGATCACGCTGGTTGAAAGGATACGCGATCACTTACGGGGTCCATATGCGCAATCCGCTCCAGCTGTGGCGTGATCTGGGGGCAAAGCGATTCTTTGGTCTGCAACTGCTGTTTCTGGGGACACTCACACAATTCGCACTCGCGCCGGTTCTTTGGATATTCTGGCTGCTGCCATTCGGTTTTGTTCATCCGCTAAGCAGCATGATCCCATCCTGGGCATTCTGGTTACTTGCAGGGTTATTTGTGACCTCCGAACTGGTCGGGCTGGCCGTGGCCGCTGCGGGGGTCCGCAAGGCAGGTAAATCGTGGCTGATCAAATGGGCGGTAACCCTGCAATTCTATTTCCCGCTGGCTGCATTGGCGGCCTATAAGGGGCTTCTGGAACTGGCGTCAAAACCCTTTTACTGGGACAAGACGGCGCATGGGGTTCTGTTGCCGGAAGAATGGCAAAAACAGATTACTCCGCCGCCTCTACAGCCGCCGCATCCAGTTTCAGACGGGTGACATAAGCCTCCGAAATATGCTCTCGCAGGGCTTTGTCTGCAGCATCGCCGTCACCGGCCTCAATCGCCTCGACGATCCTGGCATGTTCTTCCAGCGTCCCTTCGCTCCGGCCCTCCGCCGCCAGTGAGGTCGTGGCGAGCAGGGCCATCGAGCGGTGCACAAGGTCAAGTTGCTGCACCAGGAAACGGTTATGCGACGCCAGATGGATCTGCTTGTGAAAGCGACGATTGGCACGGCTCAGGGCGAGTGGATCACCCACCAGTTTCTTGTCTTCCTCCAGCATATCGCGCAGCACTTTCACCTCTTCGGGGGCAGCATGGCGGGCCGCCAGCCTTGCGGCCAGCCCCTCCAACTCGCCACGCACCACGTAAAGCTCTGACAATTGCGAATGATCCAGCGAAGCCACGATCAGCGACCGGCCATCGCGCGTCAGCAAGGACTGCGTTTCAAGCCGTTGAAGTGCTTCGCGAATTGGGGTCCGCGAGACACCGAACCGTTCGGCCAACTCGCTCTCCACCAGACGGTCACCGGGCTTGTAGACATGGCTGTCGATGGCCTCGAGGATCAGGACATAAGCGTCCTTCTGTGATGTGCGTTGATCATGCATCGACGAAACCTTTCCTGATGCGTCGGACCATACGCCTGCCCGGCCTTTCAAGTCAAAGCGATTGCACCAGCCGCGGTGCCACCGTAGAAAACCGCCATGGTTGCCAGATTTTTTGAACATGTCGACACATGGGTTTTTGACCTCGACAACACGCTCTACCCGCCATCGGCTGATCTTTTTGGCCGCATGGACACGCGTTTCGCCGCCTATGTCGCGCGATTAACCGGGCTGGACAAGGACCGGGCATTGAAACTTTGCGCCGAGTATTGGGATCACTACGGATCGACCCTGCTTGGCCTGATTGAACATCACGATGTGGACCCACATCATTTTCTGGCCGATGTGCATGATATCGACATCTCGCATCTGGAAGAGGACCCGACGCTCACCGCCGCGATCCGCGCCCTGCCGGGCCGGCGTATCGTCTATACAAACGGGTCAGAAAACCACGCCAAACGGGTCTTGGCCGCGCGCGGTCTGACCCGCGCATTTGATGCGATCTATGGCGTCGAACATGCTGATTTCAAATCAAAACCCAGCCAGGACGCCTTTAACACGATCTTTGCCAAGGACGGCGTGATCACCCAAAACGGCGCCATGTTCGAGGACGAGGCGCGCAACCTGGCAGTGCCCCATGCGATGGGCATGCGCACGGTTCACGTGCATGCCGCGCCTGACCCTGCGGCGCATATCCACCACCACACCAATGACCTGCCCGACTTCTTGTCGCAGGTGGTGCGCTGACCCTTTTCGCGCCCGGCCCGAAGGCTTATGTCAGGTCCATGGAACGCAAATCGACCGATATTTTCATTGCAGGTGGTGGTGTCGCCGGACTGACCGCCGCCGCCGCCTTTGGCACTGCGGGGTTTGACGTCACCATCGTCGACCCAACGCCGCCGGTCACAACGCGTGACGCTGATGGGTCCGACCTGCGCACAACCGCATTCCTGCAACCCGCCCGGGATTTTCTGGCCGCTGCAGGCCTGTGGGAAAGGCTCGCCCCCCACGCCGCGCCGCTACAGATCATGCGGATCGTGGATGCCGCCGCTTCGCCACCTGTGATCCGCGATTTCGACGCGGCCGATATATCGGGCAACCCGTTTGGCTGGAACCTGCCCAATTGGCTGCTGCGCCGCGAAATGGTGGCGCGCCTTGCGGAATTGCCGAATGTGGATTTCCGGCCCGGCACCGGCTTCGCCCGGATGCTCGCGCGCACCGACACCGCGATTGTGACATTGTCGGATAACAGCCAGCTATCGGCGCGTTTGGTCATTGGTGCTGACGGGCGCAATTCTCAAGTCAGGCAAGCGGCAGGGATTCATGCGAAAACAATGCGTTACGGGCAGCGGGCACTGACCTTTGCGGTCACGCACGACGCCCCGCATGACAATGTATCCACCGAAATCCACCAATCCGGCGGCCCTTTCACATTGGTGCCCCTCCCCGATCATGAGGGTCAGCCCTGCTCTGCTGTGGTCTGGATGGACAACGGGGCAGAGGTGTTGCGGCTTGCTGACCTTCACCCGAATGAATTTGAAGCCGCCGCGAATGAACGGTCCGCGCTGCATTACGGCCCGCTCAGGCTCGCATCGCGCCGCAGCACCTGGCCGATTATCAGCCAGATCGCCGACCGCTTAACCGGGCCGCGCACCGCCCTCGCGGCCGAGGCCGCCCATGTGATCCCCCCCATCGGGGCGCAGGGGCTGAACATGTCACTGAAGGATCTCGCAAGCCTGCTGGAGTTCGCGCAAGCCAACCCAACCGGTCTGGGCGCACCGCGCATGTTGGATCGCTACGCCCGCAACCGCCACCCCGACATACAACTTCGCGTCGCCGGGATTGACGCTTTGAACCGGGCCTCGATTGCGGACAGCCCATTGGCGCAAGACCTGCGGGCGAAGGGCATTCAGGCGCTCTACGGCATGGCGCCGGTCAGGCGCACGCTGATGGAATTGGGACTGGGCGCGCGCTAAAGCACCCGATCCAGCACAGGCACCAGACGACCCAAGGTCGCATCAACATCGTAAAGCTTGTCGAGGCCAAATAGCCCCAACCGGAAAGTACGGAAATCGTCAGGTTCATCGCATTGCAGCGGCACGCCAGCGGCGATCTGCATACCTTCGGCAGCAAATTTTGACCCGTTCTGCACCCCCGGATCATCCGTATAGCTGACCACTACCCCCGGCGCCCCGAAGCCGGTGGCGGCCACCGAGCGAATACCCTTATCTGCCAATACCTTGCGCACGGCATTGCCCAAGGCCCATTGCGCGTCCTTCAGTTTTTCAAACCCGTATTCGCGCGTCTCGATCATCGTATCGCGAAATGCGCGCAACCCATCTGTCGGCATGGTCGCGTGGTAAGCATGACCGCCATTTTCATAGGCTTGCATGATGCTGTGCCATTTCTTGAGGTCAATGGCGAAGGAATCCGATGACGTATCGGCCATCCGGTCCACCGCGCGCTGCGACATCATCACCAGCCCCGCTGATGGGGTCGCCGACCAACCCTTTTGCGGCGCTGAGATCAGGACATCGACGCCCGTCACTTTCATATCAACCCAGGCGCAGCCGGACGCGATGCAATCCAGCACCATCAGCGCGCCCACTTCATGGGCAGCTGCGGCCAGCGCCGTCAGATAATCATCGGGCAGAATAATCCCGGCAGAGGTTTCCACATGCGGCGCAAAGACAACATCGGGTCTGGCGTCTCGTATCGCGGCCACAACATCCTCAATCGGCGCAGGCGCGAAAGGGGCACGGGTGTCATTGCCCGCCTGCCGGGCCTTCATCACCGTTGTGCGGGCAGTGAATTCACCCGCATCGAAAATCTGCGTCCAGCGATAGGAAAACCAGCCATTGCGCACCACAAATGCGTGCGCCGCATTGCCAAACTGGCGGGCCACAGCCTCCATCCCATAGGTGCCCCCACCGGGGACAAGCGCCACATGATCGGCGTTGTAAACATCTTTCAGCATGCCCGAGATATCGGTCATCACTGTTTGAAACGCCTTTGACATATGGTTCAGTGATCGGTCGGTAAAAACCACCGAAAATTCCATCAAACCGTCCGGGTCTACCTGTGTTCTTGCACCGCTCATCACTGCCTCACCTGCTTGCGTCAATGACTATGGCTAGTCCGCAAGCAGGGCGAAGGCAAAGCAAAATTTTGGCGCTGCCCGGTCAGGCCGCCGGAACGTGATGGCGCGCGGGCTCTTCCCCCGCAAAAACTGTCCGATTGCGGCCTGCAGACTTTGCCCGGTAAAGCGCCTCATCCGCCCGTTGTATCGCCTCATCCACGTCATTCAGGCGATCCTTGAGCGAGCCACCGATCGATACTGTGACCGATATTTCGTGATCCTGAAAACGAACCGGGTTCGCCGCAATTGCGATCCGCATACGCTCCGCCGTCTCGGCACCTGTCGCACGATTCTGGTGGTACAGAAACACGATGAATTCCTCACCGCCAAACCGGCATATGATATCTTCGGTGCGGATCATATTCTTGATGCGCGTGGCAACATCGCGGATCACCGCGTCGCCAGTATAATGACCATAGCTGTCATTGATTGATTTGAACTTATCAATATCGACCATCAGGGACACGCCATAGGCATCGGGGGCAGCGTTCATCTGCGCAAAGAAATAGTCACGCGTGGCCACATCTGTCAGCCGGTCACGGTTGACCAGTGCACTCAACTCGGCCGTAAGTAACTGGTTTTTCCGTATGATTTCCCCCATGCCCCAGGCAATGGGAATAGCAATCGTCGAAACGATAATCGCCTTCTTGCCCGATGGCGTCGACGCAAACTCCTCCGGGTAAAACACGTATTCCAGACCTGTCGCCATCCCGGTCGCAAAGGCTGCGATCACAATACAGAAAGCGCCAATGGATAACCGGTTGGTAAGGCGCAACATTCTGGATCCCGTTTCAACATGTGAAACACAACCTAGACGGGGCGACTTACGATCCGGTTAAATTGGGCCGGGCCTGCGCTCCTCGGATAAAAGCACATTCGCCTCAACATCACCAACGCCAGGCAATGTCATGATGCGGCGCCGCAGGACACGCTCAAAATCCGCCAGATCGCGGGCCACGACACGCAAGCGATAATCATAAAGACCAAGGACATGATCGACAGTCTGCACTTCGGGGATAGCAGAGACCGCGCGTTCGAAATCCTCCAGGCTGACACGCCCCTTGGTGGCGAGCTTGATCCCCAGAAACACCGTAACGTCAAACCCAAGCTTGGCTGCATCCAGTTGCAATCGACGCGCGGAAAGAACGCCGCTTTCCTGCAATCGGCGGATGCGGCGCCATGTTGCCGGCTGACTCAGCCCCAGTTTGCGCCCCAGCTGCGTGGTCGGCTGCGCGGCATCACGCGCCAATGCCAGAACAAGCGCGCGGTCAATCTCATCCAGCGTCACAACGGCAGATCCCGATTGGATTTGACATTGGCGACATCCATCAGCGCCTCGATATCCGCGATATGCGGCAAGGTCAGGATCTGTGTGCGATACACATGCTGATAATCCGCCAGATCACGCGCAATCAATGACAGGCGCACATCAACGCGACCCAGAAAGGTCTGAATATCCAGAACCTGCGGCACCAACCGGGCGGCCGCCAGAAATTCGTCAAATGCACGCGCCGCCGTTTTATCAAGCGTGATGCGCAAGGACACCGCAACCGCATAACCCAGCGCCTGCCAGTTGATCTCCCAAACCTGTCCCAGCAGCACCCCGCTCGCTTCCAGTCGCTCTACCCGCCGGGCTACGCGGGCCGCTGTCGATCCAACACGCCCAGCCAGTTCCGGCATTGCAAGTGTCGGATCGGCCTGCAGTTGCCGCAAAATCGCTCTATCTTCCGTATCAAGCATAATCATCGGACTATTTGAACAATCAGCGCATAGCAATCATCATTTCGCCAAAAATACCCTCGATCTCAACCTCGCAATCAACACAAGGTTCAAGCAGAAGAGCGCCAGAAACCTCAACGGGAGAGACCCAATGCGTGTATATTATGACCGCGACTGCGACGTTAATCTGATCAAAGACAAGAAAGTGGCTATTCTGGGCTATGGTAGCCAGGGACACGCCCATGCGCTGAACCTGCGGGACAGCGGCGCCAAGAACCTCGTTGTTGCCCTGCGCGAAGGGTCCCCTTCCGCCGCCAAGGCCGAAGGCGAAGGTCTCAAGGTCATGGGGATCGCCGAAGCGGCTGCCTGGTGTGATCTGATCATGTTCACCATGCCCGATGAATTGCAGGCCGAGACCTACAAGAAATACGTGCATGACAACTTGAAAGAAGGCTCCGCAATCGCTTTCGCCCACGGTCTGAACGTGCATTTCGGCCTGATCGAACCAAAAGCTGGCGTTGACGTGATCATGATGGCGCCAAAGGGTCCGGGCCACACCGTGCGCGGCGAATATACCAAAGGCGGCGGCGTGCCCTGCCTTGTGGCGGTCGACACGGACGCATCCGGCAAGGCGCTGGAAATCGGGCTCTCCTATTGCTCCGCCATTGGTGGCGGGCGTTCCGGGATCATCGAAACCAATTTCCGCCAGGAATGCGAAACCGACCTCTTTGGCGAACAGGCCGTGCTGTGCGGCGGGATCGTGGAACTGATCCGGATGGGCTTCGAAACACTGGTCGAGGCCGGGTACGAGCCCGAAATGGCCTATTTCGAATGCCTGCATGAAACCAAGCTGATCGTGGATCTGATCTACGAAGGCGGGATCGCCAATATGAACTACTCGATCTCGAACACAGCTGAGTATGGTGAATATGTCAGCGGCCCGCGCATCCTGCCCTATGATGAGACCAAGAAGCGTATGAAAGACGTGCTGACCGACATCCAGACCGGTAAATTCGTGCGTGACTTCATGCAGGAAAACGCAGTTGGACAGCCTTATTTCAAGGCGACACGACGTATCAATGACGAACACCAGATTGAACAGGTCGGTGAAAAACTGCGCGCCATGATGCCATGGATCTCCGCAGGCAAGATGGTTGATAAGGCCAAGAACTGATCAACACCGTAAGATGGGTCTTGACCCATCCTCGCTCAGGGCACCCCGCAACGGGTGCCCTTTTCATTTGGGAAGGCCGTGTCGAACGCTGCCATTCCCGTCGCACTGAACAGCAAGGCGCGACTGCCCTTGTCGCGCCGCACCCATCCGGTCGCCTCCATCCGGGCCAGCATCGCCCGGCCCAGTGAACCCGCCAGATGGGTCCGCCGCTCGCTCCAGTCCAGACAACTGCGGCACAGCGGCGCGCGCGCCGTGTTCAACGGCGCCAGCGCGATCCCGAATGCCGTCACAAACTGCGCACCATCAGGTGTCAGGCCAAGCGCCTCACCCTCTTCCCTGACAAAATCACGATGCACCATGCTGGACAACATCTGCACACCCATCTGCCCGGCCAGATGATTATAGCACACCCGGGCCTGCCGCATGGCTGCGTCCTTCGGTCCCGTGCGTGTGCGCAATGCGCCCTGCCCGGCCGCCAAACCCATCAGCGCCTCGAGGGTCGCCGCCACATCCGCATGCGCCAATGCAAAATACCGATGCCGCCCCTGCTTGCGCACCTGTACCAGCCCGCCATCCAACAGTTTCGACAAATGCCCGCTTGCGGTCTGAAGGGTCACCCCAGCCTCACCGGCCAATTCAGTTGCCGTCAGGGCCTTCCCGCTCATCAATGCCGTCAACATATTGGCCCGGGCTGGATCGCCAATCAGGGCCGCCACATGGGCGATATCCGGTCCTTCTCGCATAGTTCGATCATAGCCGAAGCATTTACGTTACAGCAACAGCTAAGTTGTGCTCACCAACAGGAGATCCACATGCTGACTTGTGTCATTCGCTATCATATCGACCCCACCCGGAAAGAAGCCTTTGAGACCTATGCCCGCAACTGGGGGCAGGCCATCCCCCGCAACGGGGCGGACCTGATCGGTTATTTTGCCCCGCATGAAGGGTCTAGCACGCTGGCTTACGGCATCTACAACATCCCATCGCTCGCCGCCTACGAAACCTACCGCCAAAACCTTGCCTCTGATCCGCTGGGTCAGGAGAATTATCAATTCGCCCAGCGCGAAAAGTTCATCCTACGCGAAGACCGCACTTTTCTGCGCCTGGCCTCCGCACCGCACGGGAACCCCCAATGATTGCCGTCATGTTCGAATTGCAACCTGGCATAGGTCAGGAATCGGCTTATCTCGCACAGGCCGCACAGCTCCGACCGCTGCTGGACAAACATCCCGGGTTCATCTCGGTTGAACGATTCCGCAGCATTGCCACACCAGAAAAGCTGCTGTCTCTTTCCTTTTTTGCGGATGAGGCCTCCGTCGCAGCATGGCGCAACACCCTACAGCACCGGCAAAGTCAGACCGCCGGACGCAGCGATCTGTTTCAGGGCTACCGCCTGCGGATCGCGGAGGTTTCGCGTGATTATGGCTTGCATGACCGCGCGCAGGCGCCCAAAGACAGCAGGCTGCATCACCGCTAAGACGAAAGACGCCATGATCACGCCGCCAACCGCCACCAACTGGATTTCCATCCTGATCCTCGGTTTGATCTGGGGGGCGACATTCATGGTCGTCGCCATCGCGCTCGAAGGTTACGGACCTCTGACTGTCGCCTGCGCACGCACCACGCTGGGCGCCGTGGCCCTGCTTTCGCTGATGCACCTGATGCGGCGGCCGATGCCGGAATTCACAGGGCAGATGTGTTGGTATCTGATCACAATCGGGGTCCTGAACACCGCCATTCCTTTTGCCCTGCTCAGCTGGGGGCAACAATATGTCCCTTCCGCCTTTGCCGGAATATCCATGGCCGCTTTGCCGCTTTTCGTTTTGCCGCTGGCGCATATCTTCACGGACGAAAAACTGAACTTCCGCAACAGCTTAGGCGTCAGCCTTGGTTTCGTCGGCGCCGTTGTACTGATTGGTCCGGGCATCCTGCGGATTGGCACTGGGCTGGAACCCCTGGGCCAGTTGGCCTGCATCGCCGCTGCCTTTTCCTATGCGGTATCCGGCATCCTGACCCGCCGCTGCCCGCCAATTGACCCGATCACCATGGCGGCCCTCTTGCTCTGTGTCGGGGCCGTCGCTTTGATCCCCGCAATGCTGATTGTTGAAGGCGTGCCAACGGTCAGCGACCCACGATCCACTATCGCAATCATCGCGCTCGGGCTTTTGCCAACCGCCCTTGCCGCCCTGATCCGTGTCGCGACAATTCGCACGGCGGGCGCGGTCTTCCTGACACTTGTGAACTATCAGGTACCGCTCTGGTCCATGCTGTTTGGTGTCTGGATACTGAACGAGGTGCTGCCGCTGCGTTTTTTCGCAGCGCTTGGGCTGATCCTGCTGGGTCTCGCGATCAGTCAGGGCGGCGGCCTGCGGCGGCTGCTTCTGCGCTAAACCGCTGCCTCGACCTCGGCCACGATCCCGTCAACAACCTGCGCCAGCAAGCCGTCATCCTCGCATTCCGCCATGACCCGGATCAGCGGTTCGGTTCCTGATTTACGGATCAACAAGCGCCCTTTGCCCACCAGCTTCGCTTCCGCATCCGCGATGGATGCTTTGACACCTGACGCGCCCAACGGATCCTTCCCCGCCGCATAGCGCACGTTCTTGAGCATCTGGGGCACAGTCTGGAAGATTTTTGTCAGCGTGCTGGCCGCCTGACCGGTTTCGATCATCGCCGCGAGGAACTGCAACCCAGCCAGCAAACCATCGCCCGTGGTTGCATAATCGGTCATCACGATGTGGCCCGATTGTTCCCCCCCAAGGTTCCAGCCATTGGCGCGCATCGCCTCGACCACATAGCGGTCACCAACGGCTGTCCGCTCCAAACGCAGACCGCGCCCATCAAGATAGCGCTCCAACCCCAGATTGGACATCACAGTGGCAACCAATGTGCCGCCGTTCAGGCGTTCCTGATCGGCCCAGCGCCCGGCCATCAGGGCCATCAACTGATCCCCATCGGCCACCTGCCCCTTTTCATCAAGGATCATCACCCGGTCCGCGTCACCGTCAAGGCAGATGCCAACATCGGCACCTTCGCGCAGGATCATCTCTGACGCGTTAGCCGTGCTGGTTGATCCACAGCCTTCGTTGATATTCATCCCGTTGGGGCTGACACCAACCGGAATGACAGTGGCCCCCAGTTCCCATAAGACCTCTGGCGCCACCCGGTGCGCGGCCCCGTTGGCGCAGTCGATCACGACTTTCAGCCCATCAAGGCGCATCCCCGCCGGAAAGGTGGACTTGATCCGTTCGGCATAGCGAAACCGCCCATCGTCAACCCGTTTCGCCCGTCCGATATTGCGCGCCTGCGCCGGTTCGATATCTCCACCGATCAACGCTTCGATTTCGGCTTCCGCATCGTCTGATAGCTTGAAGCCGTCTGGGCCAAAAAACTTGATCCCGTTATCATGATGCGGGTTGTGGCTGGCAGAAATCATGATCCCCATATCAGCGCGCATTGATGTGGTCAGAAGCCCCACTGCAGGCGTCGGCACTGGCCCCAGCAACAGCACATTCATGCCCGTACTGGTCAGTCCTGCCGTCAGGGCATTTTCGAACATGTAGCCCGACAGACGGGTATCCTTGCCGATCACGACCCGATGTCCGTTGGACCCGTCATTACGGAAATACCGACCGGCCGCCGCGCCGATCTTCAGCGCCATATCGGCCGTCATCGGATAGGCATTGGCCTTGCCACGCACCCCATCAGTGCCAAAAAGTTTCCGTGTCATTCTTGCCCTGCTCCGTTGATTGCCAGTTCCAGATCAAACGCCTGTTTGGTTTCAAACGTATCGTGAACCCGCAGGATTTGCACCCCCTGTCGCAGCCCTTGCAGGGCAACCGCGACAGATCCTGCAACCCGGTCAGCGGCTGATTGCCCACCGCCAATGCTCCCTATGAACCGCTTCCTTGAGGCCCCAAGAAGGATCGGGCAACCCAACCCATGAAACAGCGACAAACCACGCAAAAGCGCAAGGTTATGGTCAATCGTCTTGCCAAACCCGATCCCCGGATCAACAATAATCTGATCGGCAGCGATGCCTTGCGCTGTAGCTGCGGCCACACGTTCCGCTAGAAAATCATAAACATCCAGCAGCACATCATCATAACGCGGGTCGGCCTGCATGGTTTCAGGGCTGCCCTGGGCGTGCATCAGACAGACTGGCAGACCCACCTCAGCCGCCACGTCAGCCAGCGCCGGATCATAAGTGAAGGCCGCAACATCATTGATCAGCGATGCCCCCGCATCAATTGCAGCCCGCGCGACCGCAGCCTTGCGGGTGTCAATTGAGATTGGCACGGCGCTTTGCCCCCGGATTGCGGTGATTGTCGGCGCAGTACGGGCGATCTCCTGCTGGATCGGGACTTCCGCCGCGCCGGGGCGTGTGCTTTCGCCGCCAATATCGATGATCGCGGCCCCATCGCCGACCATCTGCATGGCGTGATCAACAGCCCTGTCGGATTGGGTGAACTTTCCGCCGTCCGAAAAACTATCCGGGGTGACATTCAAAATCCCCATAATCTGCGGGCGGTCCATCGACAGCCCGGCCACATGCGGGCGCGGGGCGGTCAATCGGGCCAGCATGCCATCCGGCACCTCTTCCGCCGGGATTGTCTGGGGTGCCGCATCACGACGATGCACGACCACCTCACGAAACCAGCACCACCCGCCAGCAAGGGGCAGCGCCGCTTCGGGACGATCCCGGCCCATCTGCACAAGGGGGCGATAATAGGCCGTCATCAGATCGTCTTTGTCGCAAGATCAATCTGGCGAACCGGTACGGGGGCGTTGGGCGCGTCGGCCCCGATGATCAACAATTCCTTGGCGGACATTTCACCCGCGAACCAGGCCACAAGTGCTGCGGTGTCGGCAGGGCTGGCAGATGGACCATCAACCGCATCCAGAACGATCTTGGATGGGGCCCAGATACAGGTCTGGCCGTTCTTCATCGCCCAATCCAATTCGGTCCGCGTTTCGACAACCTTGGCCCGCCGATCCCTTGCGGCCAACCGCCAGGCGTTTTGTTCAATCGCCAACAGATCAATACGGCGCTGCGCCAGCGGGTTTCCGGCCTGAGGCGGCATGATATCGCCCGCATCAACGCAGATGATCAAAGGGGCATCCATCGCAATCAACTGATCCAGCCAGCCTGTCAGTTGCGGGGATACAGCGGCGTCATGCGGCAGATAGACGATGCGGGGATGCGGTGCCTCCACATGGTCCTGCCCTGCCAGATCAACCCCATCGCGTGACCTCACAATCTCAACCCCGAGCGCAAACGGGCCGCGATCCAGTTTTTCGATACGGACAAAGACCCGCTCCGCCTGCGGTTCAAGCAGGATGCGTTCGGCGACACGGGCGGCAAGGGTTTCCAGCAAGTTGATGCGCTCGGCCTCAAGCTCTATCCCGATGGCCTCGGTCACCTTGTCATAAGACAGGATGCGGTCGACATCGTCCTCGATGGGGCCTGTCAGGGGCAGAACCTCAACCACCACATTGAACCGCACCCTCTGCAACGTGCCGCGTTCCTGCTGAAACGCCCCGATTTCGACCTCGACGACATAATCGCGCAGGGAAATACGGTCACAAGGGGTCTGGCTGCTGGCCTCTGCCCGTTCACTGGGATGGGCAAAAGCAAGGCGAATATCATCGGTCATCATCTGGTCCGCACAGGTAGCGTATCGCTGTTCGATACTAGCCCAATCGACATCGGGCAAGCACCACAGGCGACGTTCAGCCTGCGAAGCCCGACGTCAGTTTGATGCTGTGCGTGTCGGCTTGCGATAAAAGTAATGCGAGCCAATGGATGTTGTACGTGGGTAAACCCGCGCCCATGACGGGTTCACCGCCTTGGTATGGTAATGGGTCGCGCCACCTGTCAGCGAACGTGGTGCACCGTCAATCAGCATCCGGGCAACTTTACCCACACGTTCCCACGCGCGCGGCTCAGCAATCGTTTCGGCCAGACCGTCACAGGTATAGGTGAATTGGCAGGCATATTTGCGACCGGTCCCCTGATTGATCACGGTGCAAAGCGTATCGGGGAAGATGTTGCTGTCAACGCGGTTCAGGATCACCTCGCCCACGGCAAACATGCCTTCGACACTCTCGCCACGCGCTTCAAAATAAAGCGCCTCTGACAGGCACTGCCATTGTTCCCCACCGCTGGCAGCTGGCAGCGATGCCAGAAAGGAGCGGTCATAGCGGACGCCCGCTTTCGTCGAAACGCCCCGCTCGTTGGCTGGCGGCAAACTGGTCAATGCGGCCAGGCGATTATCCGGCACAACTGCCAGCGCCTGACGTTCCTGCCCTAAAAGGGCACCAAGTCTGCTGATCATCAATTCATCTGCCATCGCAACGGCAGGCACAAAAATTGTTAGTAGCGCCACAACAAATGTGGCACGCAACGCCTTAAAAATCATCATCACTATTCCCACCCAGGAAACAACACGGCAAAGCCCCGCGCTAGCGGTCGTGTCTTTAAGGGAAAGTGACCCTTGCGTCTACCCCCGGGCCGGGACTGTCCACGAACCGGCGGTTTATGCCGCAGCGCAGCATCGCATTGTCGCCTGTCCGGACGCAGTCTGCCGCAAATATGTCACAGCCGGGGGCGTTGCTTAGCCAGTCACCCCATCACGCAGCGCCAATTGGGCCGCGGTGAGTCGCGCAACGGGGACCCGAAATGGCGAACAGGACACGTAATCAAACCCATGCAAACGGGAAAACGCGATGGCGGCGCGGGTGCCGCCATGTTCACCGCAGATTGACAGAATAACATCCTTGCGGCCACGACGGCCCCTTTCAGCACCAAGGGCAATCAACTCGCCGACACCTTCCACATCCAGCGTATGAAACGGATCCTCGGCATAAACGCCTTGCTTCACATAGGCCGACATGAAGCGGCTGGCGTCATCGCGGGACAGACCATAGGTCATCTGGGTCAGGTCATTTGTGCCAAATGACAGGAATTCGGCATGTTCGGCGATGTCCTGGGCACGCAAGGCGGCACGGGGGGTTTCGACCATCACGCCCAGACGATAATCAAATTCCGTCTTGGTCTTGGTCATCACCGCAGTTGCAACCGCATCAATCCGGGCCTTGACCAACTCAACCTCGCGCATGGCACTGACCAGCGGGATCATGATCTCGACCGTCACATCCGTTCCCGTTGCACGGGCTGCCGCCGCCGCCTCGAAAATCGCATGGGCCTGCATGTCGTAGATTTCAGGTATCGCAATGCCAAGACGGACGCCGCGCATCCCCAGCATCGGGTTATACTCCTTCATCGCGTCAACACGCTCTGTCACCTCGGCAAGCGGCAGCGCGGTTTGTTCCGCAAGATCGCGCAGCCCGGCCTTGTCGACGGGCAGAAACTCATGCAGCGGTGGATCAAACAGGCGGACGCAGACATTGCGGCCTTCCATGATCTCGATCAGGGCCTGAAAATCCGCACGTTGCATCGGCAGCAAGCGATCCAGAACAGCACGACGATCCTCGCCCTCTTCGGCAAAAATCATCTCGCGCATGACACGCAGGCGGTCACCTTCGAAGAACATGTGCTCCGTGCGGCAAAGACCAATGCCCTCGGCGGCGAAGTTACGGGCGGTCTGGGCGTCGGCGGGCGTGTCGGCATTGGCGCGCACACCGATATCGCGAAACTCATCGGCCCATTGCAGCAGGGTCTGGAAGGCACCGTCTAGCGCGGCCTCCAGCATGGGCGGCTCACCGGCAAGGATCTGGCCGGTTGTCCCATCGACGGTAATCACATCACCTGCGGCAAAGACGCGGCCATCCGGCCCGGAAAACCGGCGGCCCTTGCGATCAACATTCAGATCAGAGGCACCAACAACACAAGGCACACCCAGACCACGGCCAATCACGGCAGCATGGCTGGTGACACCGCCGCGCATGGTCAAGACCGCCTGTGCTGCATGCATACCGCGAATATCCTCGGGCGTTGTTTCGCGGCGCACCAGCACGCAGGCTTCACCGCGGGCGGCACTGGCCTGCGCTTCATTTGCAGTCATCACGATGCGGCCCGTGGCGGCACCGGGGCTGGCCGGAATGCCACTGACAATCAGGTCGCGCTTGGCTTCGGGGTCAATCTGGCGATGCAGCAATTCCGACAGGGTCGCCGGTTCCACACGCAAAACGGCCTCTTCGCGGGGGATGACCCCATCTTCGGCCAAGGCGACAGCAATCCGTACAGACGCCCGTGAGGATCGTTGGATCGGCACCGCATCCAGAATATGCAAACCACCGTTTTCAATGGTAAATTCCACCTGCATTTCTTCGCGCAGACGCTGGCGGCATTTCTCGCCGCAGTCGATCAGCTCGGCGAATGCCTCGGGGCAGCGTTCTTCCAATGACGGACCACGCGGATCGCGGGTCAGAAACAGGGACCCATCCGCCCCGCTTAACGCCTCGCGCCCCTGACTCTGGCCCAGATAACGGCCGGTCACCTGCGGCGCGCCGGTTGTGCTGCTGACATACTGGATCACGCCAGAGCCGCTTTCACCCTCGCCCACACCCAGCGCCATCGCCTGCACGACAAGACCCAGCCCGGCATCGGCAGGCGCGCCCTTGGCCTGCCGCAGCAGACGGGCGGTGGTGCCATCCCATGCGCGGGCCATCGACCGCAAAACACCAGCCAGTTGCACCGCTGGGTCCTGCGGGAACGGCTCATCGGTTTCCAGTTCATAAGTGTCCAACATCGCCTTCAGGCTTGCCGCGTCTGGCACATCGGGCAGATGAAACTCATCCGGGTCAAGCCGTGCCACATGGATCGCATAGGATTGGACAAAGCGCAGATAAAGCGCGGTTGCCGACCATTCACCGATGACCGCGATCATTTCGGCATGACGGGCATCGTTCATCCCGATATTCAGGATCGCACCGGGACCACCCCAATCCTGATCCTGGCTGGACGGGCGCACCGATAACAGCGGCTGCGCCCCAAACGGCGCCATAAGCGCATCCATATCAGGCATATTACCCAGCGCCACGTCATGCACAGCATCAAAGGACAGCGCCATCGTCATCGGCACCGGAAAGCCGAGGCGCACCAGACGCTGCAGGCATTTCGCACGTCGCCCATGCACGGAAGCATGCATCGCCGCCGTGGGAGTAATGAGCGTCAGGGCCTGATATGTTGTTTGTTGCTGCACTGCGGCACCATCTATGACGTGGGTGCAGCATAGGCGATAAATCCTCTACAGGAACAAAAATCTTAACAGATTTATGACGAGCCTTCGATTTTCGTCAGATCTGCAACGCTCAGGCAAATTTTCCTGATACGTGACAAAAGGTTAAGCCGGTTGCGGCGCACCACCTGACTTTCGGCGTTCACTTGCACATCGGTGAAAAATTGATCAATCGGGCCGCGAAGTGCCGCCATGGCAGTCATCGCCGTGCTGAAATCTTCAGCTTCCATCGCTGGCGCGATCTTTGCATCCGCAGCATCAAGGGCGGCAAAAAGCGCCTTTTCGGCGTCTTCCTCGGCGTATTTCAGGTCAGCCCCATAAGAATATTCCACCCCGTCCTTTTCCTCGGCCTGGGTCAGGATGTTGTTGGCGCGCTTGAACCCCTGGATCAGGTTTTCGCCGTCGTCAGTGGCAAGGGTCGCCGCCAAAGCCTCTGCCCGTTTCACGAGCAAGGTCAGGTCGTCATTGCCCGGCATGGCAATGCAGGCGTCGATGATGTCATGGCGGATGCCTTTGTCGCGGAGGAAGACTTTGAGGCGGTCGTGGAAGAAGGAGAGGAGGCTTGAGACAACTTCTCGCTTACCTACGAGTTTCCACGCATCTCTGGCGTCGTCAGAGACCCCAGACGGAAAAAACCAAAACTCAAGCTCTTCATTTTTTCTTATGTCTTCAATTGCAAAAAGGTAAACTTCCTCTGCATCTGTCACTCTCGGATAGCAGATGGCTGCAAAACGTCCATCCGCCAGTTTGAAGGCACACTCAGCGGACCCGGCCCAAGTTGAACTACTTCGAACCAGAGATTCCTGAATTCCAAAATAGGCATCCGAGACCAAACTATTCAGCGAGATACGAATCCCATTTTCGACCTTCAGCCGACAATCACCAAGCGTCGCCCTTCGCAGCGCAAAGGGATCTTTGCTCCCGGTCGGTTTCTCATCAATCGCCCAGAACCCGGTCAGTTTGTCGATCTTCTCTGCAAGCGAAACGGCGACCGAGACCGGCGCGGATGGCACCTGATCGGACGGCCCCAGTGGTGCATAGTGATCTCGCGCTGCATCAGCGACATCATCAATATAGCGAGCGTGCTTAAGGTAGTAGCGCCCCATCACACCCTGAAGTTCTGGAAACTCGTAGACCATCTCTGACGCCAAATCGACCTTTGCCACCAGCGCTGCCTGCTCTGCCACGTCAGGGTTCGCGCCGACGCTAGGCGCGATTTCTCGGGCAAGCGTTGCCATTCGATTGATGAGTTCCGCTTGGGTGCCGAGTTTGTTGTGAAACGTGACATTCCTCAGGCTATCGAACCACGGCTCGAAGCCGTTGCCTGCGTCAGCTTTGGCCACCCGCAGATCATTCTCCCAAAAGAACTTCGCATCTGCCAGCCGCGCAGAAAGCACCTTTTGGTTGCCCGCAAGGATCGTCGCGCCGTTGTCTGCCGTTTCCATATTTGCCACGGTGACAAAGCGTTCGATCCGGCCCGTCTTGGGGTTTTTCACGGAAAAGAACTTCTGATGCTCTTTCATGGATGTCTGCAACACCTCTGGCGGCAGCCCCAGAAAGTCATCATCAATGCGGCCGAGCAGGACGACCGGCCATTCGACCAGCCCCGCAACCTCTGCCAGCAGCCCGCGATCCTCGACCACTTCCAACCCGGCGGCAAAAGCCTGATTGGTGGCATCATGCCAGATCATTTCTGCCCGCTCATCGGCACGCAACACCACATAGGCACGCTTTAGCTTTGCCTCGTAATCATCAAAAGATGAAACAGAAATTGCGCCCTTGGCCATGAACCGATGACCCTGGGTCGTGTTGCCTGACCTTATCCCGTCGATATCCAGCGGCACCACCTCTGCCCCGGCCTCATCACATAGGATGCACAGGATCGAATGCAGCGGGCGCACCCATTTCAGTGGGCCATCACCCCAGCGCATGGATTTCGGCCATGGGAAATTGCGGATCGTCGCCTCAAGCAGCTCGGCCACGATATCAGCCGCCTTGCGTCCCGGCTTTTCGACAACGGCGAAATAGACCTGCCCCTTCTTGTCATCACGGACCTCTAGATCCTCGCGGGCCACACCGGCCCCGCGCAGGAACCCCTCAATCGCCTTGTCCGGCGCACCAACCTTCGGGCCGCGCCGTTCCTCGCGCACCGCTTTGCTTTCACCGGTCAGCCCCTCCACCGACAGGGTCAGGCGGCGGGGCGTCGCGAATGCGGCAGCGCCCGCATAGGTCAAACCTGCCTCGACCAGCCCGTCTGTCACCAGCTTTTTGAGATCCTCAGAGGCGCGTTTTTGCATGCGCGCGGGGATTTCCTCGGAAAAGAGTTCAATCAGAAGATCGGGCATTATTCAGCGCTTTCAGGTTTCGGCGGGCAGGTTTCGGGAACAGGGTTGCCATCAAAAACAACCTCGCCGCATTCATTGATCTGGTGCCAGGCATAGGCCCGGCCATCGGGATAAACGGCAACGATCCGGTCGATCCCGTATTGGATGTTTTCGACACCCAGAAACGCGATTGCATCCCCGCGCAGATCCGTGCCGATCTGTTCGGCATCGAAACAGTCAAACCAGCCGGGGGCGACGCGCGGTTCGGCATTGTCATAGATGACATAGGTTTCGGTCAGCATCGCCTGGCTGAGCGGGATGGTGAAACAGGCGCGGTAGCGCAGCGGGCTGCTCTCGGCATCAATCGCCTCGAAACTGTCATGGATGACCTCTTCCGGCGCGCCGGTGACCACGGATGTCAGACGCACATCCGCCGCCTCCGCCTGCACGGGTGTGTAATAGGCATAAACCTGTTGGTAATAGAGCAAGATGCCCGCGATCAAAGCCGCCACAACGATCCCCACAATTGCAAAACGTGCCATCAGGCGGCCTGCCCTCCGGCCTCTGTCTGGACAAAGGCATCGGCACACATCTTGGCCAGCGCCCGCACCCGCCCGATATAGGCCTGCCGTTCGGTGACAGAGATCACCCCGCGCGCATCGAGCAGATTAAACACGTGGGATGCCTTGATGCATTGGTCATAGGCCGGGTGCGCCATGATGATCCGCAGGCCGGTTTTTGGATCATCTGCGGGTTCATCAAGGATGCGCTGGCATTCGGCCTCCGCATCCTTGAAATGTTGCAACAACACATCCGTATCGGCCACATCAAAATTCCAGCGGGCATATTCCTGTTCGGTCTGTTTGAAGACGTCGCCATAGGTCAGCGGGATCGGCGATTGCGGATCGTTGAACGGCATATCCATCACGTGATCGACGCCCAGAATATAGATCGCCAAGCGCTCCAACCCATAGGTCAATTCGCCCGATACGGGCCTGCAATCATGGCCGCCGACCTGCTGGAAATAGGTGAACTGGCTTACTTCCATCCCGTCGCACCAGACTTCCCAGCCCAGCCCCCAGGCGCCCAATGTCGGGCTTTCCCAATCATCCTCGACAAAGCGGATATCATGCATGGAGGCATCAATGCCAATCGCCTCAAGCGAGCCCAGATAGATCTCCTGCAGATCGGGTGGCGATGGTTTGATGATGACCTGGTACTGATAGTAATGCTGCAACCGGTTGGGGTTTTCGCCATAGCGGCCATCGGTCGGGCGGCGGGACGGCTGGACATAGGCTGCGGCCCAGGGTTTTGAGCCCAGCGCGCGCAGCGTTGTCGCCGGGTGAAAGGTGCCTGCGCCCACCTCCATATCGTAGGGCTGCAAAATGGCGCAGCCGCGCCCGGCCCAGTAATTCTGAAGCCGCAGGATGATCTCCTGAAAACTGCGTGGTTTTTCCGCCATGTTAACCCTCGTCTGCAATTACGCGTTCAATAGGGCGATGGGCAGCAAGGGTCAATTGGGCAACGGGTTGCGACTATTTGTTCAATTTGCTTAAAAACTGCCAGGCTGGCACTTGCGTCTAATGAAACGGCAGGCCAGTCAGTAAAAACCATGCGGGACGGCATTTTGGGGCGAAAATGATCAGACTACTTGCGACACTCTTTTGGTTTTTTGGTATGGCCTTGCCCGCAGCGGCGCAGGACTGGTTCTGGGTCCAGATAGAAGCACGCCAGACGCTGACAGGCGCACAGGAACGCGCAAGAGAATATGCAGGCCGGCTGGACAATGTGGCAGGCTTTTATATTGGCGACGGTTTCTACGGGATTTTCATCGGTCCCTTTGATGAGTTCGGCGCCGAAAATGCATTGGACCGTCTGCTTGCCCGTGGGGTCATCCCGTCTGACAGCTTTGTCAAGAACGGTGAATTCTTCAAACAGCAGTTCTGGCCCATTGGCGGCACCGTGATTGTGCCCAATGCCCCATCCGATCCAGCCGCAACCCCAACAACGACCGAAGCCGCCATTCCAGACGACCCGGTTGATGCGCCCGATGAAACACCAAACGAGGCGCGCGCGTCAGAATCGCTTTTGACCCGTGATGAAAAGAAAGACCTGCAAATCGCCCTGCGTTGGGCAGGTTTCTACGACGCCGCGATTGATGGATCATACGGGCGCGGGACACGGGCGGCGATGCAAGCCTGGCAAGAGGCCAACAATCAGGAAGCCACGGGCATTCTGACAACCAAACAACGTGCGTTATTGTTTGAACAATATAACAGTGTTCTTGAGGGGCTGAACATGCGCCTCGTGCGCGATGATGCCTCCGGCATCAGGATGAGGGTGCCAACGGCAATCGTCAGCTTTACGGAATATAAGCCACCATTTGTGCGCTTTGACGCCAGCGGCGACTTCCCCGAGGCGCAGGTGCTTTTTATCTCGCAACAAGGGGATGAGGGGCGGCTGGTCGGGCTTTATGAGGTGTTTCAGATC
Source organism: uncultured Paracoccaceae bacterium (assembly GCA_947500055.1). GTDB lineage: Bacteria > Pseudomonadota > Alphaproteobacteria > Rhodobacterales > Rhodobacteraceae > Yoonia. Next base: position 255,842 of record CANMQO010000001.1, on the reverse strand, counting down.
CTTGATATTGTTCCCCCCGAAGGGCCGCGCAACCTGACGCGCAACGGCTTTGTCATCGAAGGGATCGGCGACGGTATCCATTCCTACACCAGCGTCTCGCTGCTGGATGGTGCCATCAAGGGGTTCACCCTTGTCTGGCCGCAAGGCGACGATGAGCGCCGGGAACGGATCATCGAGGAGATGAGCAAAAGCTTCGAACGGCTTGACGGCGTTCTTGACCCCGATATCGCGCCTCCCGGTGAAGATCAGGCCGTTGACATGGTGGCCGGGCTTGCCGTGCGGCAACCACAGATGTCGCGCTCGGGCTTTTATGTATCGGACGACGGGGCGGTCGTGACCACGCAAGAGGCTGTGCAAAACTGCCAGCGCATCACCTATGACCGCGAAGACGATGCAGAGGTAATCCTGATCGACGAAAATCGCGGCATCGCCCTATTGCGCCCGCGCGACAGCCTGGTGCCGATCCGGGTTGCGGAAATCCTGACCGACACGCCCCGCCTGCAGGATCAGATCGCAGTGGCGGGCTATCCGTTTAACGGGGTGCTCAGCGCACCAACGCTGACCTTTGGTCAGGTGGTCGATATTCGCGGCCTCAACGGGGACGACCGGATCAAACGGCTGGCGATCCTGCCGCAACCCGGCGATACCGGCGGACCGATCTTTGACGACAGCGGCGCAGTGATCGGCATGCTGCTGCCCCGGGCAGATGGCGATACACAAGTCCTGCCAGCCGAAGTGAATTTCTCGCTTGATGCCCAGCAAATCGTTGATTTTCTGGCAGCCCAGGGCGTGACCGCCAAGACGCGCGCGGCCTCCGGGCCCATTTCCCCGGTCGAGCTGACACGACGGGCGGCAGATATCACCGTGCTGATCAGCTGCTGGTAAGTCGCGGGCGTTAGGTCGCGATATCCGATTTGACGTGAATGATCGTTGGCCCTTTGGTGGCCAGCGCATCCCTGATGGCCTGCTGGAATGATGCCAGATCGGTTGGACGGGCGGCCCCTGCCCCGTAAGCCTCGGCCAGTTTGCAGAAATCCGGATTACGCTGGATCACGGCATTCGGCGCGATCTGGGCGCGGACCATACTATCCTCAATCTCGCCCAGCTTGCCATTGTCCCAGATAATGATGGGCAAGGTCAGTTCCAGCTCCACCGCAACGGCAAGTTCCTGCACGGTGTACTGGAAACCGTAATCGCCCAGAATGGCAATGACCGGCTCGTCACCCACCCCGATCTTGCCGCCGATGGCCGCAGGAAGGGCGTAGCCGAGAGTGCCAAAGCCGGACGGATGGTGCCATAGTCGCGGATGCGGCAGGGGATAGATCTCATTCGCCGCATAGGCAAACTGCGTCATATCGGAAAATATGCGCGTGTCGTCCGGCACGGCCTGCTTCAATGCGTCCGCGACAGCCAGTATCCCCGGACGATCCGCTTCAATTTGATTGCGCCAGTTGCTGCGACGTTTTGCAATGGCATCAACTGACCAATCCGTCGTGTTCGCAGAAGCTTCAAGCTTGTCACTCACAGCGCGAAAAAAAGCGCCACAATCGACCCGTGTGCAATCATGATGCCCAACCTGAACGGCCAGTAATTCAGGATCAATATTGATGATATGGGTGTCACATTCATGGCCAGCTTCGTCCCGCCACAGATCCACCTCCGACATATCCGTGCCTGCAAAGACCACATAATCAGCCTCTTTGAAAACATCAGCGCTGTCTGGGCGCGCCAGGGACGATCCGAAGTGCAACGGATTGTCCACAACGATGCCGCGCCCCGCATATGTCGTGAAAGAAGCGGCAGGCACTTTCTTCAGAACTTCCCGGACCGCGAATGTCGCACCGGTCGCGCCGCCACCAAAGACGAATAGCGGCTTCTTTGCCGCTGCCAGTCTTTCGATAAACCGATCGACTTCCTGCTCTTGTGGCGGGCGCAGATCATAGCACCCAATCGGTCCGCGCGTCTCTGGTTTCTCCGTCACAGCTTCCAACTGTGCAATCGGGACAGAGATGTGTTTCGGGCGTTCACGCGAGATCTGAAATTCGGTGAAGGCACGGTCAATCAACCCGTAGGCGGCCTCAGCCGTCCTTGCGGTTTCCGACCAATCGCAGACAGTGCGCGCCGCCCCTTCCTGATCTTTCATCTGGTGCAACTGCCCGCGCTTGGCTGCCGTTTCATCCAGACAAGAGGAAATCACCAGCATCGGCACGCTGTCGGAATAGGCCTGCCCCATCGGCGTCATGATGTTGCACAGGCCCGGCCCGGTGATCACATAAGCCACCCCCGGTTTGCCCGTCGCCCTTGCATAGCCATCCGCCATGAACCCCGCGCCTTGTTCGTGGCGGGCAAGCACATGGCGCAATCCGGCCTCTTCGATGCCGCGATACATTTCCTGATTATGCACGCCCGGAATGCCAAAGATCACATCGACCCCGCGATCTTTGAGCATATGCGAAATTTGGGCACCAAGCGGGCGTTCGGTCATCAGTTTCTCCAGAATTTGACGGACAGGATGGTCAGCACCACCATGATTTCCAACCGGCCAACAAGCATCGCAATGGCAAGGATCATCTTGGCGGTATCATTGATATTGGCATAGTTGCCTGCAGGGCCAATCTGCAGGCCCAGACCGGGGCCGATATTGCCCAACGCGGCAGCGGCACCGGATACAGAGGTCATGAAATCAAGGCCCGTCATGCCCAACAGGACCGACGTGACACCAAGTGACAGAACAAAGGCGACCAGAAACGCCATGACCGAATTCAACACATCCTCGCTGATCGGGCGGCCCTCATAGCGGGGGGTGAAAATACCGTGCGGCGAATGGATCTGGCGGATCTGGCTTTTGACCGAGGCGAACAGCAACTGATACCGGAACACCTTGACCGAACAGGATGTGGAGCCCGCGCACCCCCCGACCAGACCAATGAAAAAGAACATTGTCACCGGGAATGTCCCCCAGCCCATGTAGTCAGCGCTGGCATAACCGGTGCCCGTCATGATTGAGGTCACGTTAAACAACGCGTCACGCAAGGCGCTTTCGCTGACAAACCCGGACCGCCCCCATAACCACGAGGCGATCAGCAGCACGCAAAACCCAAGGATCGTCATAAACGCCCTGATTTGCCGATCTTGCAACAACGGCTCTGCCGTGCCCGCCAGCAACTGCACGAAGCGCACGAATGGCAGGGCCGCGAGGATCATGAACACGATGGCGACGTAGTGTACGCCGGCCCCGAATGCCCCGAATGAACCGTCGTAATTGGCCATTCCACCGGTTGAAACCGTGGTCATGGCATGCACGATCGCGTCAAACCCGCCCATCCCGGTCGCGGCATAGGCCAGGACACAAGCCACTGTCAGGGCGACATAAATTCCTGCGATCTGCGTTGCGATCTCGCCCGCGCGGGGCAGGATTTTGCCCCCGGTCTCAAACCCTTCAGAACGGAAGATCTGCATCCCCCCAACCCGCAATTCCGGCAGAAACACCATGGCCACAACGATGATCCCCACACCACCCAGCCATTGAAGGATACCGCGCCACAGTTTCAGCCCGTCGGGCAAGGTATCGAGTTGCCCAAACACTGTCGCCCCGGTTGTTGTCAGGCCTGACATCGCCTCGAAGAACGCGTCGATGTAATTCGCCCCGGTCGCACCAAAAACAAACGGGATCGCTCCAAAGATCGGCAATGTCAGCCAGACAAGCGAGGTCAGAAGGAAGGTCTGTCGCAGACTCAGCCCCGCGGTGACCCCGTTTGCACAGGCGATGGACATCATCCCGCCGATAAGGATTGTGATGACCGCACTTTCAAAGAAGACAAACCAGTGCCCGTTACCCGCCAGCAGATCGGCCCCCATGGGCGCCAGCATGGTCAGGCCAAGCGACGCCACAAGCAGTCCAATCACATATCCCACAGGGCGTAAATCAAGCATGCCGCAGCGTTGGCCCGCGGGCGCGCCAGTGTCAAGAACCGCGACACGACTTGATGCGATGCCAACCTAGGCTTTAGGGTCGGGTCAATCTTTGCTGGACCGGTCCGATCTATGTCTCACCCCTATCAGAAAATGCCCGCTAAAGCCTTCTGGCGCAACGGAACCTTGCCAGATCCGGACGGATTGATCACTGACCTTTACGCGCCCAAGTTCACAATTGATGAAACAACCCGCATTGCCACCGCTGGCAGCTGTTTTGCCCAGCATATCGGCAAGGCATTGCGCCGGGCCAATTGCGCTGTCGTCGACACGGAACCGCCCCTGCGCCGTATGCCCGACCCCGTGGCCCAACGCTTTGCTTATGGCATCTATAGTGCGCGCTATGGCAACATCTACACCCCCCGTCAGCTGGCCGAAATGCTGCAAGAGGCACAAGCCCCCAAGGCCAAGCCCGAATTGGTCTGGGAGCGCGATGGACGCTATTTTGATGCCCTGCGTCCGGGGGTGGAACCGGCTGGTCTGGCATCAGTGCAAGAGGTTCTCGACCATCGCAAGTATCACTTGATGCGAGTCGCACAACTACTTGAAAAAACTGATATTTTCATTTTCACGCTTGGCCTGACAGAGGCCTGGATCGATCAGCCCACTGGCCGCACCCTGCCTGTTTGTCCCGGTGTGATTGCCGGTGCGTTTGAGCCAGACCAACATCGGTTTCATGAGTTCAGTTTTGCGGAAATCACCAAGGATCTGGGCTGGATCGGCAGCCTTTTGCGCCAGTTTCAACCTGAGATGAAACTGCTCCTGACGGTGTCTCCCGTCCCGCTGACGGCAACAGCCACTCCCGAGCATGTCCTGACCGCCACGACCCAGGCAAAGGCCACGCTGCGCGCCGCGGTTGGTGGCTTTGTGCAGGACAATCCCCACGCCGACTATTTCCCGGCTTATGAAATCGTCACCGCCCCGGTGGCGGGTGGGCCATGGTTTGCTGAAAACGGGCGGGATGTGGCCCTCGCTGGGGTGGACCATGTCATGCGCCATTTCTTTCGCGCACATCACCTCACCATGACCGATATGTCCGAAGATGACGCATCGGATGAAGACCCACATTGCGAGGACGTGCTGTTGCAGGCTTTCGCCCCATGATCCGCCTTTGCATGTTTGGAACATCGCATATCGCGGCCCCATGGAATGCCTACCGCGCGGAGCCGGACGCGTGGCCTGAACTGGACATCACCTTTGTGGGGGCCACTGGCCACCGATTGCTGGATCACCGTATCGCAAAAGGCGTGATGATCCCGACCACTGCAGATCTTGAACACAACATGCAGCATATGGCGGGCACCGGCGCACTTGATCTGGGGCGCTTTGATGCATTTGCGGTGATTGGCGGCGATGTTGGCCAGCACATGATCGGCTATGTTTACGGTCAGGTGCGCTGGATTGGGCTGCCTTCAATGGCGGGTCATGATTTTGCAGAACCGGCGCGTTGGGCCCTGATGTCAGAGGCTGCCGTGGACGCGGTTTTGACCCACCGTATCCAACATAGCGTTGCGGGGCGCATATGCGATACCCTGCGCAAGTTCAGTGACAAACCGATCTTTGTTGCCGAAGCGCCGCGCCCGTCAGAGGCGTTGATGTCGAGCAATGAACACAAGCTGTTGGCCATAAAACGTGCTGTGCGCAGGGGCGATGCTGCCTATATGGCGGACAAATATGAAACATTGGTGAAAGCCTGTTTTGAACAGCAGAACATTGATTTTCTGGGCCAACCCGCCTTTACGATCAAGAACCACATGCTGACCCGCGCTGGCTATATGGAGGATGCGGTCAGGCTGTCGATGGAAAACGATATCTCGCAACCCGATGCCGATTTGATGCATGGCAACCGGCCCTATGGCGTCGCCTTGATGGACAAGATCAATGCGACTTTAACGACAGGCGCATCGTAGATCACGCAACGTTCGGTGGGCAGGGGCGGGCCATGCAACGGCGCGCTGAACAGAATCGCCGGAAATACCGTTAACAAAGGGGTTTGGGCCAAAAACACCTGTCGGCAAAGCGTCGGCGATGCGTCGGCAAACCGTCGGACAGTTTTGTGGTTGTGGGCGGGATTAATGCCGCGCGCGGGCAATCCGTGAATGCCACGTTAACTTTCGAAAATCACTGATTTGCTGCCACAATGCGGCCATTTATTAAATCTAGAGATTGCACCACAATCGATCCAAAGATAACCGATATCAACCTTGAATTGAAACAGGAGACAGCATCATGGGGTTTAAGGAAGCAGTCCGCACCTGCATGCGCGAGAAATATTTTACTTTCAGTGGAAGGGCCTCGCGGTCCGAATACTGGTACTTCTATCTATTCGTTGTAATCTGCTGGGCAGTCCTTGCTGCCGCCTTCTTTGGGTTGGGCGGTATCCGGGCGATCGAAACCGGTCGCTTTACCACCGTCAACTACATCGTTGGTGCATTGTGTGTTGTTGGTTTCATTTACATTCTGATCCCAAATATCTCTGTGCAGGTGCGCAGGTTCCACGACCGCGACTTGTCGGGCTGGTGGGTACTGGCTGGCTGGGTCGGCAGCAACATCCCCTATGTTGGCACTGTTGTGGGCATCGTGATGCTGGTCATCACTATCCTGAAAGGGACCGATGGCGACAACCGGTTTGGCCCTGATCCGCTGAAAGCTCAGAACAGCGCGGATGTTTTCGCCTGATCGACGATGCTGCGTTGCTGCATCACATCTTGCCTGGCGGCGTTGACACTATATGTCAGCGCCGCTTTTGCGCAGGACAGGGGTGACATCAACAAGGACTATGTGGTGATCGAACGGGTCGACCCACCACGCGCACCATCATTGGAGACCTACCAAAACGTCGCCAGACAAAACGGTGTGCAAAGCGACGTCGACTATGTCAGCAAAATTGATTGGCAGGCGACTGCGGAAAACACGCCCGCCGCCAGACCAAGGCGCGACGGCGCGCCCGTCAATCTTGATGGGTTCGGCGTGTTTCTTGCCGTGCTTATCGTCATTGGCGCGCTGATGCTCTGGCTCAAGTTCGGGGGGTCGGGCGTGCTGTTGTCGCGCGAGCCCTCCAACGGCAAACCCAAGGCAAATGCGCCCGCAAACTGGAATATCGGAGCCGAAGAGATGTCAGGCAGCACGCAAGGCCTGCTTGACCGGATTGCTTCCATGCCAGACCGCAGCGCGGCCCTTGTTTTGTTGCTGCGTCATTGTCTGCTGGCCGCGGCCGAGGCGACCGATACAAGGTTTGCCCGATCAGATACCGAACGGCTTGCGTTCCGCAGGTTGCCATCGCAATGGCCGCAAATGGCCGGGTTGAAAACGATCCTGCACCGGACGGAACTGGCCCATTACGGGGCGCGGCCCGTCACCGAAGATGTGTTTCGCAACGCCCTTTCCGCCGGGCGCGAGATTCTGGATGCTGGCAAGGCCGGAAAGCCGCAGCATGGCTGACGGGACGCAAGACCAAAGCAGACCCGATACGGGCAGTCGCACGCCGATCTTTGTGGTGGTGGGTTTGCTGGTTGCGGGGCTCGCGTTGCTGACCGTTTTTGGCGCCGGTGCGCGTGATCGCCTTCTGGATCGTTCCGGCATTGGCCTCAGAGCGCTTGCCCCATGGCTTGAGCAGGCCGGCCTGCCCTCGCGCAGTTCGCATCCACGGCTGCACCCGCGGGCCGAGGATATGGGTCTGCGCATCCTCCCTCTTTATGATCTGAACCTCTATGCCGATGCGACGCCGCCGGAAACCACCGTGGAACGGCTGGATCAAACCACGCTGCGCGATATTTATGAAGAGAACTATTTTACGAAGATCAAAGAAATTCCCACCGTCGTGCTGCTGCCCAAATGGCGTGGCGCCATGGTTGAGCTTGGCATCGCGCATGAACGTTCTTTGATCCCGACGGACCAGATTGATCCGCTGTTGGACCAGATCGCGCTTGGTGGTGTTGGGCTGACCCGTGGCGGGGCTGAGTTTTCCACTCACACGCAAGACGGCCAAACGCTGGCCCTGTTTCATGCCCAATTGTTTGATCGCGTCACTCTTCCCAGAAGCTGCCGTGTCATTGTTCCTTTTGGCAAAGATGCATTGGTCATTGCCTGCAAGCAGACCGACGCAAAGTTCCCGGTCTATTATGTCGCTGACCCCGATCTGATGAACAATCATGGCCTTACTGTTGCAGGCAATGCCGGTTTCGTGCCCGACCTTCTGACCCCGTTGCGACGCGCGACGGATGCACCTGTTTATGTCGACACAAGCCCCGATCTTTTGACCACGATCGAGCGCGACGATGAACGGCAGGAATATGAACGCGGCGGCGCGGAATTCGCGCGCTTTTTTGACTATCCCTTCACCGTGTTCTGGGCCGCCCTGCTGATCGTGCTTGCCAGCCTGTTCTGGCGCGGCACGATACGCTTTGGCCCCGTCCGAACCGGCGACCGGTTTGCCGCCGAGCGGTCAAAACGTGCGGTGATCACCGCAAAGGCACGCCTGCTGCGTCTGTCTGGCAGTGATGGTCATATGGTTGCCGATTTCGTGCGCTCCGAAATGCGCGAACTGGCCGCACGCAGCTTTGGCAGTGACGCCCCCCAGAACGCAGAGCAACGGTTTCTGACCCTGCTTGCCCGGCGCGACCCGGAACTTGCCCGCGCATTCGATGACCTTAGTACCGATCTGATGCAAAACGCGCCGCACATGTCTGATGCACAGCTGCACCGGCAGCTGGCCAATTATCATTCCCTTCTCAAGAAAGTGGTGAACCAACATGAACCTGTCTGAGTTTCAAACGCTGGCCGATGATATTCGCGGCGAAATAGGATCTGTCGTTCAGGGCCAGGAGTCGCTGATCGACATGCTTCTGACATCGGTCTTTGCGCGCGGCCATTGCCTGCTGGAAGGCCCACCCGGTACAGCAAAGACCTTGCTGGCCCGCTGCCTTGCGCAGGTGGTCGATCTGGAGTTTGGCCGGGTGCAGTTCACCCCCGACCTGATGCCCGGCGATGTGCTGGGCGTGAACCTTTTCAACTTTGAAACCAATGAGTTCCGCCTGACCAAGGGTCCGGTTTTCACCGATATCCTGCTGGCTGACGAAATCAACCGTGCCCCGCCCAAGACGCAGGCGGCCTTGCTGCAGGCGATGAACGAACGCGAGGTGACGATTGACGGGACGACCCATGCGCTGGGTCAGGACTTTTTTGTGATCGCCACGCAAAACCCGATTGAACAGCATGGCACCTACCCCCTGCCCGAGGCGCAGCTGGACCGCTTCCTGTTCAAGATCCTTGTGGATTTCCCGGACCGTCAGGCCGAGATTGATATTCTCAAGCGCAGCGCGGGTCTGCCACTGGATGCCGATAGCGGGCGCACGGAATTGCGCAAGGTGATGAGCCGGGAGGCATTGCGGGCGGGCCATGCATTGGTCGATTCCATTCATCTGGATGAAACAATCCTGAGCTATATCGTCGATCTGGTGCGCGCGACCCGCAATGATGGCGAAATCCTGCACGGTGCATCGACCCGGGCGGCCAATGCCATTGCCGGGGCCGTGCGGGCGAAAGCCGCCCTTGATGGTCGTGATTATGCGATACCGGATGATGTGCAGGCCTTGCTTATCCCTGCGCTGCGGCATCGTCTTGTTCTTGGCCCCTCGGCCGAGATTGAGGGCCGCACATCCGATGATGTGTTGCAGACGATCATCAACCGCACCGACGCGCCACGATAGCATGCGCCCGTCCCGCCACTTCATCCTGCTGGTGCTTGTGCTGGCCGCACTGACCATCCTGATCGGATTGTTCCGGCCCGATGGCAGCTTTGTGGCGGCCGTGCTGTGGGGTGGGTTGATCGTGGTGGCACTGGCGGATCTTGCCGTGACACCATCGGCGCGGAATTTCGACATCGCGGCGGATCTGGATGAAACAGGCTATGTGGGCAAAACCGCCCCCCTATCGCTGCATCTGACGGCGCGCAAAGGGGAATTGCCGCGCCGGTTTGATCTGCGCCTGACCCAGGATCATGGCATCGGCACGCAGGACGACACGATCACCACCGCGCCGACGCCCCTCAGCACCGAAACCACCGTGACGGTCCCGCTGATGCTGCTTGAACGTGGCGAGGCGTCGCTGCGCAGGCTGAGCATGTGTTTTGCGTCCCGATTTGGGTTGTTTGACATGCTGCCACGCTGGCCGCTTTCCCTGTCGATCAGCATCATTCCGGATGTCTCCCCGGTTTTCAGCGGCGAGATCCAGACAAGCATGTTGCCCCTGCTTGACGGGTTGAAAGACATGAACCTGCGCGGTGAAGGATCCGAATTTCACCAGCTGCGCGACTTTCAGCAAGGCATGGACCCGCGCAGCATCGACTGGAAACGGTCCGCCCGGACCCATAGCCTTGTCGCCCGCGAAACAAGGGCCGAGCGCAATCACCAGATCATCTTTGGGCTGGATTGCGGTCACCTGATGGGGGAACGGATCGGCAAACTGGCCAAGCTGGACCACGCCATCAACGCGACATTGTCGCTGACCTGGGCTGCGGGGCTTGGCGGTGACAATGTGGGCTTTTACAGCTTTGCCAGCCGGCCGCAAACCTTCCTTCCGCCGTATCCCGGACGGCGCGCGTTTGGCCAGATCCAGAAACACAGCGCGACACTGCTGCAAGAGGCGAGCGAAACCAACCACACGCTTGGGCTAAGCCAATTGAACAGCCATCTGTCGCGCCGATCCCTGATCGTCATCTTTTCCGATTTCGTGGACAGCGTCACTGCTGAACTGTTGGTGGAAAACCTTGCCGTGATGACCCGGCAGCATCTTGTCCTTTATGTTGCCCTGCAGGACCCAAAACTGGCCGAAATTGCCCATCCCGCCGATATATCCATGGCATCGGTCGCCGACGCGATCTCGGCCCGGCAGTTGCTGGTTGAACGCCGGCAGGTTCTGGACAGGCTGCGCAGGCTGGGTGTTCTATGCCTTGATACCGTGCCCGAGAAACTGACCGCAGGGCTGGTATCGCGCTATATCGACATCAAATCGCAGGAACTGATATGACGGGCCTTTCCGCAAAAAACGCCGATCTTATCCGTTCGTCACGTTTCCGGGCAGAGCGTGAGGCAGGCTGGAAAGAGCTTGATCAACTGGTCACCCGGACGGAAAAGGCCGGTTTGCCGTCATTGCGTTACGAAGAGGCGCAGAAACTGGCCAGTCTCTACAGGCAGGCGATGAATTCGCTGAGCGTGGCGCGCTCGATCTCTATGGATAAGGCGCTGCTCAGCTATCTTGAGGCGCTATGCGCGCGCGCCTATCTGGTTGTCTACGCCCCGCAGGAGAGCATTCGCGGCATCATCGCGCGCCTCTTTTCACATGGAATACCGCAGGCAGTGCGGCGGTCCGCCCTGCCCCTTTCGGTTGGCTTTCTGGCCATGTTCCTTGGCGCTGTCGTTGGCTATTTGCTTTATTTTCAGGACCCCGGCTGGTTCTTCACCTTTGTCCCGCCAGAGATGTCGGACGGGCGCGTGCCCGGCGCGTCCTACAGCTACCTGCGCGAAACCCTTTACGACAGTGGCGACCGAAGTGGCGAAACGCTTGGCGTCTTTGCGTCCTTCCTGTTTTCTCATAACACCCGGATCGCGATTTTCATCTTTGCGCTGGGGGTTTTTGCAACCCTGCCCAGCTTTATTCTGACCTTTTATAACGGTCTGCTTCTGGGGGCGTTTTTTGCCATGTTTGCAGAGGCCGGATTGGCGCTGGACCTGTTTGCATGGCTGTCGATCCATGGCGTGACCGAGTTATCCGCGATCTGCATTGCCTGTGCGGGTGGCGCCCAGCTTGGGCTGGCGGTACTGCTGCCCGGCAATCTGACCCGGCGCGAGGCATTGCGCGCGGCGGGGCGCGACGCGGTGAAACTGATCATTCTGGCGGGTCTGATGTTGATCGTCGCCGCCATTGTGGAAGGGTTCCTGCGCCAATTGGTGCAAAGCATCAGTTTGCGCCTGATGATTGGTTGGGGCCTTGGGGCCGCATGGCTGGCATGGTTGCTGCTATCTGGGCGTGACACTGGTCAGGACAAGACACAGACGCGGGATACCGCTGCATCATGACGAACCTCGCCATTCGCATTTCGCCACCCGAAGGTGTGCCAATCTCCTTCCGCATCGCGACCGGCGGACAGCGGTTCGGGGCGCAATTGCTGGATATCCTGATCACCTTTGGCGGTATGTTCCTGTTTTTCCTCGCGATGATCTGGAGCGGTATTTTTGACTGGTCGCTGATTGCCACGCTGTTTCTGCTGCTCGTGTTCTTTTTGCGGGTGCCCTATTACATCTTTTCCGAACTGGTCTGGAACGGGCGGACAATCGGCAAGCGTATCGTCAAGATCCGGGTGGTCAGTGCCGATGGTGGACGGTTGACGCCGCATCAGATCACCGCACGCAACCTGATGAAAGAGGTTGAGGTGTTCATGCCAGCCACCACCATCCTATCCGCCACGGTGGAAAGCGGATGGGTCACCTTCGCGCTGGTGATCTGGATGCTGCTTGTCCTTCTGGTGCCGCTTTTCAATAAGAAACGCCAGCGGCTGGGCGACATGATCGCAGGGACATATGTGATCGATCAACCGCAATCGGTGCTACTGCCCGATCTTGCTGCGAACGGCACTTCACAGGCGGCGGGCTTCGTCTTTGATACCGTCCATCTGGAAGTTTACGGTCGCTATGAATTGCAGGTGCTGGAAGAGATCCTGCGCCAGAAGCCCCGCACACCCGAAGCGGTCACGCGCATGGAAGATGTCTCAAAAACGATCCAGCGCAAGATTGGCTATGCCGAGAAAGTCGCACAAGGGGATAACTGGGATTTCCTATCGGATTTCTATCGTCAGCAGCGGCAATATCTTGAAAGCCGACAATTGTTCGGTGATGCCCGCGAGGACAAATATCACGAAAAGACCAAGGAGCCCGAATGAACCGCGCGCCGGTGGCCGACACCTGGGTCAATTACCAACCGCGACGCGCGCCTGACGCGGCGCGCATTGGCAATTCAATGCCGCCAAGCGACGCCTTCAAACACCCCTACCCCAGCAAGCGCCGCAACTTGGACAACGCCCGGTCAAGGTCTTCCTGATAGGTGATCGGCTCAAAAAACCGTCCCTGATCGTCGAACAACAGAACATAGGCCGAATGATCCATCGTGTATTCACCATCTGACAGCGGGATTTTTCGTGAATAGATCCGAAACGCCTTTTCGGCGGCGCGAATTTCGGTGGTGTCACCTGTAACGCCCACAACACCCGGCACCCATCCGACGTAATCGCCCAGCAGTTCTGCGGTATCGCGTTCGGGATCGACCGTGACAAAGAATACACGCAGATCCCGCGCCGCTTCCCCCAGTTCATCCTGCCAGACCGCAATATCACCCAGGGTGGTTGGGCAAACTTCGGGGCAATGGGTGAAGCCAAAGAAAATGGCCGAGGGCGCGCCTTGCAATGTGGCCTGGGTAAAGGGCTGCCCGTCGGTGCCAATCAGGGAATATTCCCCCTGCCCCAATTGCATGACATCTTCCTGGGTCAAATAGGGCTGCACCCAGGCAAACCAGACCAATAACGCAGAGGCCACAAGGGCCCCTGCTGCGATAATGATACGAAGCGACTTTGCCATCAGCGATCACCATCCGTTTCCTGAACCGTGCCATGTCCGCCGATCATCTTCTTGCGGATCGGCAGGGACAGCACAACATCCCCGGCCTGTTCAAAGGTTGCGGTGACGGACACGTTTTCGCCTTCAACCAAGGGGCCATCCAGCTGCATGAACATCAGATGCATGCCACCGGGTTTCAGCATCACAGCCTCACCCGCAGGGACAACGACCCCGCCTTCAAGCTCGCGCATGACCATGGTGTCATCCTGCATGGCCATCTCGTGGATTTGCATCACCTGAGCGATATCAGATCGCACCGCAATCAGCGTATCAGCCGCATCACCGGCATTGGTGATCGTGATAAAACCACCGGCAACCGGCTGGTTCGGCAGGGTGGCATGGGCAAAGCCATCGCTAAGGGTCAGCTGGCCTGCGGTGACATCCTGCATCATTGGCATCATGTCGTCAGCCGATGCAGCCGTGCCCAGAATGGTCAGAAGGAGCACGGATTTCATTAGGTTTTTCATTTTGATTACAGTCTCTTATCACGGATCCGGTCATGCCGGACAGATAGAAATGCGCCGGGGGTTTTGGCCCGCGGCGACGGCGTTTGTGGGGATCAGACTGTAAACGGGGGCGCACGTGCCGGGGGGCCGCGCCGCATGGCGGACGTCAGAAACCGGATGCCGGCCCGTGGCGGGTCAAGCCGTGCCGGGGTGGCCATTGTTTCTGCAACCACCGGCAGGGTTGCGATGGCCGCATGGTCGAAGGCCAGCGCCCATGGGCAAGGTGCCCCCGACGGGCGATGTCCATCCTCAGTATCATCGACCGGGACAAAATCGCCCTCTGCGGTCAGCACAACGGTCATCGCGGCCCCGCCAGAACACAGCACCATGCGCAGACCCTGCGGGCCGCCAACAGCCATGGTGCCCGGCGCAATCAACTGCGCAATAAGGAACGGCATGCACAATAACGGCAGCATCAGGCGGCGCAGCGCCAACTGACCCTTTTGCAGCATTCTGTTCATCGCGAAACCATCCAAAAGCGGTGCATACCCACCTCTTGGTGAAGTTTGGACCGGGGCGCAAGCGCCTGCAATTCGCCGTTTTGTCGCGGCCCTTTCGATAAATATCAAAAATGCCCCGTTCTTTGGTGACAATGTCACCAAAGAAACGCCGCCAATGCAGCTATGAAACAATCAACCGATGAAGGAGACTGCAAATGACAACGAATCTGGGTTCATTTGACCGCGTATTTCGCCTGATCCTGGGTGTGGTTCTGCTGGGCGCACCTTTTTTCAGCGGGCTGGCATTTTATGAAAGCTCCACCGCGACAATCATATCGGTCGTCGCGGGTCTGATCATGGTGGCGACTTCGGCGATGAAATTCTGCCCGCTTTATCGTATCTTCGGCATCAAGACATGCCGCATGTGATACTGCGCCCATGACGCTATGAGAGGAAAACAAATGACCTACCCCGTAAATCTGGCCGTCAAACCCGAAGTATCCGGCTATTTTGACGAAGCCACCAACACGATCACCTATATCGTCAAAGACCCCGATAGCAATCATTGCGCCATCATCGATAGCGTGATGGATATCGACTATGCGGCAGGCCGCATCACCTATGATCATGCCGACGCCCTGATCGCGGAGATCGAGGAACGCGGGCTGACGCTCGACTGGATCATCGAAACCCATGTCCATGCCGACCACCTGAGTGCTGCCCCCTACCTTCAGGAAAAACTGGGCGGCAAGATCGGTGTCGGCGAAAAGATCATGGTCATACAGGACACGTTTGGCAAAATCTTCAACGAGGGCACCGAATTTCAGCGGGACGGATCGCAATTTGATGCGCTGTTCAAGGATGGCGACACTTACATGGTCGGCAATATGCAAGGCTTTGCGATGTATACGCCCGGCCACACCCCGGCCTGCATGGTGCATGTGATGGGCGATGCGGCCTTTGCCGGTGATACGCTTTTCATGCCTGATGGCGGGTCCGCCCGGGCGGATTTCCCCGGCGGTGATGCAGGTGAACTTTATGACAGTATCCAGAAAGTTCTGTCGCTGCCCGATGAAACCCGGCTTTTCATGTGCCATGACTACGGCCCGAACGGTCGCGCCATCCAGTGGGAAACAACCGTCGCCGAACAGAAGGCCAATAATATCCATGTGGGCGGCGGCAAAACCCGCGCGGAATTCATCAAGTTCCGGACCGAGCGTGATGCGCAGCTGGCCATGCCGAAACTGATCATTCCAGCGTTGCAGGTGAATATGCGGGCCGGCGAAGTGCCGACCGATGACGATGGCAACCCGATGCTGAAGGTGCCAGTCAACGGACTCTAGCCAAAAAAGGAAAACTGATGGAAATCAAGACATTGACGGCTGGCATTTCTGTCAGCCCACAAATCACTGCGGCCGATTTTCAGGCGGTCAGGGATGCGGGCTTTCGCGCGGTGATCTGCAACCGGCCTGATGGCGAAGGCGGCGACCAGCCCACATTCGACGAGATCGCGAAAGCAGCTAGGAAGGCCGGGATCGAGGCCCGCTACCTGCCCATTGTCTCAGGCAAGGTGACGGATGACGATGCAACCACCTTTGGCAACCTGTTGACGGAATTGCCCGGCCCGGTGCTGGCCTATTGTCGAACCGGTACGCGATCCGCAACCCTATGGTCATTGGCGCAGGCGGGTCAGCGCAGCACCACTGACATCCTCGCAGCGACCAAGGCTGCGGGATATGATATGGGTGGCGTGGTGCGGCGGATCGTCAATGGCGGCAAGACCCTGACCGATACCGGGGATGCCAGTTTTGAGGTGGTCATCGTCGGCGCAGGTGCCGGGGGCATCGCCGCAGCGGCGAGCCTGAAGGCACGCAAGCCCACGCTCGAAATCGCTATCATTGATCCCGCCGATATCCATTACTACCAACCCGGCTGGACCATGGTTGGCGGCGGCATTTTTGAACCGGAACAGACATCGCGCACCATGGGATCGCTGATCCCCAAAGATGTGCATTGGATCAAAGCGGCGGTTGCGGCTTTTGAACCGGGCGATAACGCGGTCATCCTGGATGGGTGCCGGGTCGTGAAGTACAACCGGCTGATCGTCTGCCCGGGGTTGAAGCTGGATTGGCACAAGGTCGACGGGCTGGTGGACACACTGGGCCAGAATGGCGTGACCTCCAACTACCGCTATGATCTGGCCCCCTATACATGGCAGTTGGTGAAAGGCATGCGCGAAGGCCGCGCGATCTTTACCCAACCGCCAATGCCGATCAAATGCGCGGGGGCGCCGCAAAAGGCGATGTATCTGTCTGGCGATGCCTGGCACAGGCGCGGCGTCCTGAAAGATATCGACATCCAGTTCAACAATGCAGGCGGCGTGCTTTTCGGGGTGAAGGATTACGTGCCCGCGCTGATGGATTATGTCGGAAAATACGACGCCACCTTGAACTTCTTTCACAACCTCGTTGCTGTTGACGGCCCCGCCAAAAAGGCGTGGTTCGATGTGACCAAACCGGATTCCGAAACCAAACGGGTTGAGATGGCATTCGACATGATGCATGTCTGCCCACCGCAGACAGCACCGGATTTCATCCGCGTATCACCGCTCGCCGATCCGGCAGGCTGGGTCGATGTGGATCAGACAACGCTGCGGCACAAGACCTATGACAATATCTGGTCCTTGGGCGATGTGATGAACGCGCCCAATGCAAAAACCGCCGCGGCTGCCCGGATACAGGCGCCCATTGTCGCGGAAAACATCATCGCGGATATGAAGGGCGGATCGCCTGTAGCGCAATATAACGGATATGGATCCTGCCCGCTGACCGTGGAGCGGGGCAAGATCGTCTTGGCCGAGTTCGGTTATGGCGGCACGCTGCTGCCCAGCTTCCCGAAATTCCTGATCGACGGGACCAAGCCGACCCGCGCAGCGTGGTTTCTGAAGGAAAAGATGCTGCCCCCTGTTTACTGGAAAGGCATGCTCAAAGGACGTGAATGGATGGCCAAGCCTGAAAAGATCGCCGCTGAGTAAGCCCCCGGCCGCCCCGCGCGCGAACAGGCGGGGCGGCCAAATTGACCCGGAAAACCCCAATGTCATTGATCCGATACTTCCCCATCCTTTCATGGGGCCGAACCTATTCGCGCCGGAACCTGTCAAACGACCTGATGGCGGCGCTGATTGTGACAATCATGCTGATCCCGCAATCGCTGGCCTATGCGCTTCTGGCGGGGTTACCGGCAGAGGCGGGTTTATACGCCTCCATCGTGCCGATCCTGCTCTACACGGTGTTCGGCACCAGCCGGGCGCTGGCGGTGGGGCCGGTGGCGGTGGTGTCGCTGATGACGGCGGCCGCACTCAGCAACATCGTGGAACAAGGCACAATGGGCTACGCCATTGCAGCCTTGTCATTGGCCGGGCTGTCGGGCGTCATGCTGTTGGCGATGGGCCTGTTCCGGTTGGGATTTATCGCCAATTTCCTGTCGCATCCGGTAATTGCGGGGTTCATTACCGCCTCGGGCATCATCATCGCCGCCAGCCAGCTCAGACATATTCTGGGTATCGACGCGCATGGGCATAACCTTTTGGAATTGCTGACATCGCTGGCGGAACATGCTGCAGACACCCATTGGATCACCGCCCTGATCGGGATCAGTGCGACGGGATTTCTCTTCTGGGTGCGCAAGGGTCTGGGGCCGCTCTTGCAGCGCGCAGGGCTGGGGACAGGATCAACCAGTGTGCTGGTCAAAACCGGCCCGGTTGTCGTTGTCGTCGCCACAACTCTTGCTGTCTGGGGGGTTGGTCTGGCGGATCAAGGCGTGCGGATCGTGGGCGATGTACCGCAAAGCCTGCCACCCTTCACCCTGCCATCCTTCTCGCCAACGCTTCTGGGGCAATTGCTGCTACCGGCCTTCCTGATCTCAATCATCGGTTTCGTGGAATCAATCTCGGTCGCACAAACGCTTGCGGCCAAGAAACGACAGCGCATCGACCCCGATCAGGAACTGATCGGGCTGGGGGCGGCCAATATCGGGGCATCGCTGACAGGCGGGTTTCCGGTAACGGGGGGCTTTTCACGCTCCGTCGTGAACTTCGATGCAGGCGCGGAAACACCGGCGGCGGGCGCATTTACCGCCATCGGTTTGGCCATCGCCGCATTGGCCCTGACCCCATTGATCTATTTCCTGCCCAAGGCCACCCTGGCAGCAACCATCATCGTCGCCGTGCTCAGCCTTGTTGATTTCTCAATCCTCAAGCGCAGCTGGGCCTATTCCAAGGCCGATTTTGCTGCTGTCTTTGTCACGATAATGGTGACGCTTGTCGCGGGGGTCGAGGCCGGGGTATCCGCCGGGGTGAGCCTGTCCATACTGCTGCACCTCTATAAATCCTCCAAGCCGCATATCGCCGAAGTGGGGCTGGTTCCGGGCACGGAACATTTCCGGAATATCCTACGCCATGACGTGATCACCGATCCCGAAGTTGTCAGTTTGCGGGTGGATGAAAGCCTCTATTTCGCGAATGCGCGTTTTCTGGAGGATAAGATCCAGAACCGGGTAGCGGGGGACAAGGCAATCCGCCATGTCATCCTGCAATGTTCCGCGATCAATGAAATCGACTTCAGCGCGCTGGAATCGCTTGAGACCATCAACGAACGGCTGCGCGAAATGGGCGTGAAACTACACCTATCAGAGGTCAAAGGGCCGGTGATGGACCGCCTGAAGGCACAGCATTTCCTGCAGTCCATGACCGGCAACGTGTTTCTGTCGCAGTATCAGGCCGTCCGGCACGCGGGTCGACCGCGCCAGCCCTGACATGCAAACCCGGATCGAAGGGACCGTGTTTGATGTAACGCCGGGCTAACCACTGCGTCGGGGAGGAATAGCAGTTGCGGGCCCGCTGCAAGAGCACAATCAGGATGGCGATGTGGTCCGGGCCACAGGCATGGCCGATGGCAACCGCCTGCGGGTCAGCACAGCGCGCCCCTTTGCCGGGACGGGATTCTATGTTAGACAAGATGCGGGTCGTGCGTGTTTTATTTTTGCGCCCGGCCAAAAGACTGCATTTAAGCTTTTGATTTTAAATATGTTATTAGGAGTAATTCGATGTTTACAGGTCGATTCCGCACGGACGTTCTGAAATCCGCAATCAATTCACCACTCATGGCAATTACAAGACAAGATCTGGCGGCCAGACTGCCAGAGCTGACACCACCTGTCCGCATCCCCGATGAGGACAGACCGGGCCAGCAAGAGGGCAACCGCCCGGGCTTCATCGTGATCCGTCTGGCCGAGGTGGCCGATATCGCAGCGCTCGACGACGCCGATACACTGGCAGAGGTCGCGAAGGCGCTGGAGCTTAGCACATTGGCCGGTTTGCTGGACGAATTTGATCTGGGCGATGGCAGGCGTCTGGTGACCGCTGTGTCATCCAAGGAACTGCGCGAGATGGAGACCGCGGCCCGGCAAAGCCCCTTCCCGCCTCTGCACAGCCTGCTGAGCTATTGGGTTGTTGACGCCCGCAAACATGGTGGCCGCGAAGACGAAATCGCAAAGCGGCTGCAGGCTGCACCCGGTGTTGACCGCGCCTATCCGCAAGAGGCCGGGGATGATCCGGCCGTCAATCCGGCGAATGATCCCTATAACGCGCAACAAGGCTATCTTGATGCGGCACCCACCGGGATCGATGCCCGCTGGGCATGGACCCAGACCGCCGGGTGCGGTGATGGCATGGGTGTTGTTGACGTGGAACGCGGCTGGCGATTGGGCCACGAGGATTTTGCATCCAAATCTCCGACCTTGCTGAACGGCGATAACCGACCCGGCAGTCAGAACCACGGCACCGCAGTGCTGGGCGAAATGATCGCCGATGACAATATGGTTGGGGTTGTCGGGATCGCCAATGCGGCGGCGGTTGTGCATGCGTCCTCCTACTACGACGCGGCGACCAACACCTCCTCCGACTATACCAATGCGATTGTGGCGGCAATCAACGCGCTGAACGCGGGGGACTGCATCATTCTTGAAATCCAGTCCACCGGCGCAATCTTTGGCGCCCCGGTCGAGATTTTCGACGATGCGTTTGACGCAACCAGACTGGCCAGCGCCCTTGGCCGGATCGTGTTCGAGGCGGCAGGCAATGGCAATAATGACCTTGATACGCTGATGGTCGGCGGCTTGAACATCCTGAACCCCGCCTCGGCTGATTTCCGCGATAGCGGGGCAATCATTTGCGGCGCGGCGGTTGACACCGTCCCGCATGAGCGGGCCAGTTTTTCGTCATTTGGCGCGCGGGTCAATTGCTATGGCTGGGGCCAGAACGTGGTGACAGCCGGATATGGTGATCTGGATGCTGGCAGCGGACCGGATGACGAATATACCGCAACATTCAACGGCACCAGCTCTGCGACGCCGATTGTCACCGGCGCAGGCATGGTCGTGCAGGCGATGCATGAGGACACGACCGGCGCGCGTCTGTCCCCGTCGCAAATGCGGCTGGTTCTGTCAAACCCGGCAACCGGCACGGCACAAGGGGGCACGGTTGCGGGCAATATCGGGGTCATGCCTGACCTGCGCGCAATTCTGGAGGGGAACCTGGGCCTCGCTGCGGATGTGTATCTGCGCGACAATGTCGGTGATGACGGCACGGTGCCATCCTCGGGTGGCGTCAGCGCCAGCCCAGATGTGATCGTGCGGCCCGTCGCGGTCGCCGATCCCCAAGCCGCCTTTGGCGAAGGCTCAGGCACCGAAAACGCCAATAACCTTGGGTTCGAGGTTGAGGCAGGTCAGGACAATTTCGTCTATGTCCGGATGCGCAACCGTGGTGCCCAGACTGCCAATAATGTCACCGCACAAGTGTTCTGGAGCGAGGTTTCAACGCTGGTCACGCCCAATATGTGGAACCCGATTGGCACCACCAACCCGATCACTGTCCCCGATGACGACAGCCTTGTTGTCGCAGACGGGCTGACCTGGGCAGAGGCCGACATCCCCGCAGAAGGGCATTATTGCTTCATCGCGATCCTTGACCACGCGGCGGACCCGGCACCGGTACTGCCCGCAAGCTTCCCCAGCTTCAGCGCCTTCATCCGTGACAATAACAATGTCGCCTGGCGCAATTTCAACGTGATTGATGACATTGATGACCCTTCCGGCGATCCGTCGGTGCAGGATTTCCTGATTGCCAACTTCCCCGATCAGGAACGGCGGGCCTTTGAATTTGTCATTGATCGGCGAATTCCGCGCGATGTGAAAATCTCGCTTGATGTGCCCGCCCAGATTGCCAAGGCATTCTGTGGTGAACTTGATCTGAAATGCACCTTTTCAAAAGACCGGCAAAGGGCGCAGATCGCACTGCCAACGGCCAAACGTCTGGTTGTGCCAAAAGTCCTGCTGGGGGCGAACGCACAGTTGAAATGCCGCTTCATCGTCGAAGGGTTGTCCAAGGCCGGCCGGCCCGGCAATTCACTGTCCATCGGTCAGTTCCACGAAGGTCAGGAACTGGGCCGCGTCACGTGGCAATGGACGAAGAAACGCGACCCAAAAGAGCTGAGCTAAGGGATCGAACGCCGGGCGGGGCCACCCCGCCCGGCGTTTACATATTCAAACGGTCGCGTCGCGCCGTAAGGCCTGCGCCATGCAATGAATACCCCCACCGGTTTTCGAAATCTCGGCAGTGTCCACCGCCGCAACCTCAAACCCGCGTGCCCGCAGATTATCCACCAGCACCGTTGACGATGCGGGCGCCATGACCCGATCATTGCCCAGCGACATCAGATTGCAGCCCAGTGCCATGGTTTGCTGAAACGGCACGTCGATAATTTCATGCCCCTTGGCTTTGAGCCAGTCAACAATCGCAGGCTCCGTACAGGCCAGACACACAGCGGTCAGCTTTTCGGCGATGGGCACAACCATCAGGTCGATATGGACATAATATTCGTCGATAAAGGCGAGCCGCACCTCCCAGCCTTCCGCCTCGAACCAGCTGGCGACCTGCCGCGCGCCTTCCTCTTGTGTGCGGGCACCGCCGCAACCGATCAGAACGCACCCTTCCTCGATCACGTTGAAATCACCGCCTTCGAAAGTGCCCGCGGTGACCATGTCGTAAATCGGGATACCCAGCTTTTCATAAGCCCGGATCGCGGCATAGTTTTCGCCACGCCGCCACCATTGCGACATGGCGGTAATGAACGCCCCATAGGGGGTCATGCAGCTGCTATCGCGGGAATAAACCTGCATGGTCAGTTCCGGCGCGGCCTCCAGCATATGCACATTCACGTTGAAATGCCGGTAGGCATCGACCAGTTCCGCATGCTGTGCCTGCGCTGTCTGGATGTTGCACGGCGCCTCGCGCAGATGCTTGCGCGACAGGCTGGACGTGGCACGGTGAAACAGATGCGCGGGCGAGCCCAGCAGCACATCTGTCAGCGGGTCGGTTTCGTTGGGCAGTGTCCAATGGGTCAGCGGTGCGGTCCCGCCATTGGGATTGCGGCGTTGCAGGCTGAAACCATCGCTGGACTTATCAAGAGGCATGTCAGGTTTTCCTTTCGGGGCTGAATGTCAGGCGTCAGGCATTGTTGCAGGGATCCACCAGTCGCGCCCGCGCGGCGTCGTCACATATTCGGGCCAGCGGAAATGAATGGGCGGGTCATAATCACATAGCGGCGGCATCCACTTCGTCCCACCAACGCCACCGCCAGTGCGCGTCTGAAACTCTGCCATGGCCGCCTGCCGGGCATCGGCATCCTCCAACAGCCGCAATGCGGAACCGGCAAGCACCTTGGCGGCGGTCCGGATCATCGGGTCAATCGTTGCCGGAATACCGCCCAGCGCATTCATCACCCATGGCGGATAGGGGCGGCCATCCGGCGTCTTCAACGCGGGCCGGGCGATATAAAATCGCGCGGTGGGCGCGTGCCAGGTCATGTCGGTGTAATCATCGGATGTGGAATTCAACTGACTGGGTGGCAAGTCCTGCCGCAGGCCCGCCTCGGCCTCCTGCGGGGTGATCAGCCTCGTCATCTCGTCAATGAACGGATCCTGCATCGGCGTCATGCCAAGGCTGGATTGGATCTCGCGGGCAATCTTTTTGGCGGCGTCATCCCAAACCGGCGCGCCCACATCACGCAGCGCATCCCAGACCACATTGGCCATGGCGTGATTGGCCAGACCGGGGCGTGATTTGCTGACCCAGTGCCGTTCCCAGCGGCACCCGGTCATGGCCGCCGCCGCAGTGGCGTTGCGGTCCAGCACAGCCGTGATCTGATCGGCCATGGCCAGCGTCGGTGTGCGCATCATGTACTGAATTTCGGCCAGACCGGCGGGCAAATTATCCGCCGTCGCCTGCCCCGCTGTCAGGATCGCCTCTGACACGGACCAACCGCCCTGATGTGGCAACATCGCCTCGCGCAGCGCTTTTGATGATTGATACATCATCATCAGCGCGTCATTTGCCCCCGGCGCGCGGACGGCTGAATGGGATTGCGGGATCGGGCTGCCATCATCGGCGCCCCAGCTTTCCGGGGCATCGCAGATAAAGCGATAAATCATCGCATAGGCGGCCCCGCAATGGGTATCCCAACGCACGGTATTGCACATGGGCAGCATGTAAAACGGATGAAATGACAGCATCGCCGCCAGCCCGTCATAATACCCTTTGGCGGCGTGAACGGGCTTTGATCCGCGTAGTTTTTCAGCCGGTTCCCCGGTATAGCGCAAGCCCCCCTTGATCCCGTGTTTCTGCATCGCCGCCTTGGTGGCAAGCAATCCGCCCAGGGTCGCAATGCCCAGACCGGAATGGGGGTCAGTATGGCCACCGGCCTGAAACCCAAGGCCCGCGCGTGGTTCGCGCCGCGTGCTGGCGGCCTGACAATTGCCCGGTACCGCATCATATTCGGCATACATGCCAATGATTGGCCCATCGCCATTGGACCATTCCGCGCAAAAGGCCGTGGGCATCCCGCCTGACCCTTCCTCAACGCTGAAGCCCTCGGCGCGCAGCCGTGCGACATACCATGCCGCCGACTGATATTCTCGCCATGCGGTTTCGCCAAAGTCAAAGATGGTGGCGCACCAATCGGACAGTTCCGGCATCCGGTCATCAACGATGCCACGGGCGTTTTGCTGGGCGGGGGATGTCTGGTTTGATCGTTCCATGGACCGAGGTTAGTCGGCTTGATCAGGCTCGGGGAAGTGAAACCTTTGCATGCCATTGGCAAATTTTTTTCACCTTTGCTATCTAACGTAACGATATGCAACGGATCCCATCAACACAGGCGCTGCGCGCGTTGGAATGTTTCGCGCGGCTTGGCGCGGTACGCAAAGTGGCGGATGAATTACACATCACCCGCAGCGCGGTCAGCCATCAGCTGCGATTACTGGAACGTGATCTGGGTTTTGCCTTATTCGATCGCGTTGGCACACGGATCGTCCTGACCAGCCGCGGGCGGACCTTTGCCAGTGATGTGCAAGGTGCACTGGCCATGATCAGCGGCTCTGCATCCCGCAACGCCGGGCGGGGCCTTACGGGGCAATTGACAATCAGTTGCCCGCCCGGTTTTGCCGCCAGTTGGCTCTGCCCCAGGATTGCGCGGTTTCGCGGCGTCTGCCCCGAAATCTCGCTTTCGATCGTAACGCCAGCGCAGCTGGATGATGTATCAAATCCTGACGCTGACCTGTTTGTTGCCTTTGGTGCCTTGGATGCAACCGAGCTCCATGTGGAGCTTTTGAAAGAGGTCACATTTACACCTCTTGTCAGCCCGGTTCTGTTGAACCGGGTTGGCGGCTTGCAGGAACCCGCTGATATTCTGCGCGGCGACCTTTTGCATCTGGCAGACCGCAATGATTGGGCGGCCTGGGGGCAACTTGCCAATCTGCCCAAAGGTTTTTCGCATTCTGGAATTGTCTTTGCCGATATGAACCTCGTCTATGCCGCCGCGCTGAACGCGCAGGGCATTGCCATGGGTGACGAATTCATCTGCCACAACGCCATGAAATCCGGTCAACTGGTACGGCCTTTCGAATTGGCCATCAATTCACCCAAATCCTACTATCTGGCCATTCCGCCCGCAAAGGCAGACATCGCCAATGTCGCGGCTTTTCGGGGCTGGATCCTCGATGAGCTGACCAATCCGGACACATGACCTTGCGAGAAGTCGGCAAACTTTCTTTGCCAACGTCAGCTGAAGGCCCTTTGGCACACGCGAAGGATCGTGACCAGTGAATGGACCGCGGGGGGGACCGGTTCAACACCATGGCAGGAGGGTTTCCCGGACCTGTTTCCAGCAAAGAACCCTAAGCGCGGCGAACGGCGCGCGGTCGATCATCGGCGCAAACAGCCTCAACATGGTCCTTGCCAAACCAATCCGGCGCGACATGCGCCGCGACAGAAAACTTTGCCATATGCGCCACAAGTTTTTCCGCATCATTTCGCAACGTCCGGCTTGCGGCACTTGTTTCCTCGACCATTGACGCATTCTTTTGGGTGACAATATCAAGCTGCGTGATCGCGGAACTCGATTCATCAAGACCAACGGCCTGTTCACCGGTGGCATCGGCAATGCCACTGACAAGGTTGGAGATATGATTGACCCGCTCAACAATGCTTTCCAATGTCGCGCCGGTTCGTCCCACCTGGTTGACGCCGGATTCAACCTGATCAGAGCTTTTTGTGATCAGATCCTTGATCTCGCGGGCGGCATCGGACGTGCGCTGGGATAAGCCCCGCACTTCCGATGCGACAACCGCAAACCCGCGCCCGGCATCGCCTGCGCGCGCAGCTTCCACCCCGGCGTTCAGTGCCAGCAGGTTGGTCTGATAGGCGATGTCGTCGATAACGCTGATGATCTGCGCAATCTGGGAGGAGCTTTCTTCGATATCCTCCATGGCCTTCACGGCATTTTGCACCACAATCGCACTTTTTGAGGCCTCTTCACGGGCGTCATGGGTTGTCATGGCCGCATCGCGGGACGCTTCGGCGGCCTCCTTGACGCTGGCCGCAAGCTCCTCAATTGTTGCGGCGGTTTCCTCCAATGTGGCGGCTTGATGTTCTGAGCGTTTCGACAGCGCCTCTGTTGCCTGGCTAATCTCCTTTGTGCCGACCCTGATGGATTCCGCGACTCTCACCACATCAACAACCGCAAGCTGCAATGTTTCTGCCGCCTGATTGAAATCATCCTTCAACTGGGCGTAACCCTCATCAAGTCTCTCCTCGATCCGGTAGGTCAAATCCCCGCCGGCCAGGCGGGCCAGGCCGGTCCCAATTGCCTGCACGGCCATGGTCTGCCGATCCTGATTTTCAGAACGTTCCTTTTCAGTTGCTTTCGTCAGCTCCGCCTTTTCGACCAAACCGTCCCGAAAGACGGTCAAGGCACTGGCAATGCGGGCAATTTCATCGCTTGTGCGTTCGAACCCCCAAACCGGGCGCATATCGCCTTGTGAAAGGCGTTCGGTGGTCAGGCTGATCGCATCAAGTGGTCGAAGGATCAGGAAATGGTTCAGGATCATCACCGCGGCAACAAATGCCAGGGCCAACCAGCCGAGGCGCTCCAGGTTGTTCTTGACCCCGTCCGCGTCAGTATCAATTTGCAAAATCCGCTCGGCTATCGCCGCCTGGCTGTCTTTGCTGCGCAGGGCCGCCCGATCAGCAATTCCCAACACCGCCTCAGCGGTCCTTGTCGCCGCCTCAGTCGCTGCAGAACTGGCCGTCAGGACATTCATCCGGAACGATGCAAGACCGGTTTGGGGTTCAGCCATCGCGACCAAACCATCAACAAACGGGGCCAAGGCACCGTCACCAAATGTGCGGAACTGGGTCAGTGTCGTCGCTGCGGCCAGCATGGCCTTTTCCGACACCTGCACCTGTTCGACACTCCGGGCCGTCGCAATCTTGAGCGCTTCGGTCTGAAACGATCCCAGATGCGCGTTGATTTCAAGCAATGTACTGATAAAGGCGACTTCGGTGTTGAGCAGCCCTTCGATGGCGTCCCGGTTACCGGCTGCTGCATCGTCGGCGGCAATCGTTAACTCAAATACCATATCATCCACCGCCGACGCCAATAGCGCATCTGCCGATTGGCGTGCGCTTAGGACCTCTGCAGCATTCACCCGGCGACCGGATTTGCCGGTCAAAACCGCTGCATCAAGTGTGGCGGCGATACCTGCAATATCCTCGCTGATCGCCAGTTCAGCATTTGTCGCATCCAATGCGTTGATGGCATCAGCCAGGCGGCCAGAGGACGAATCTGATAAATCAGACAGGATTGACAGCATCGCGGGATCATCGGCCGTCGCAATGGCCAACGCCACGCCGGACAACAGGTTAATCTCTGACCTGATCTGCAACAGGGCCTGAAGCGCTGCGAATTTTTGTTCAACCAAATCGCGTAATGTATCCTCGATCGAGGAAATAGTACCTTCGCCTTGGATCGCGATTTCAAAATAGGCACTGTCCGAAAACTCCAACAGGACCTTTCGAAATCCATCGGCAAGCGCATGAAGATCCCGTATCATCGCATTGGCACGATCGGCGTTTTCAAAAACCCGACCGCGTGCATCAATCGATGCATGCAACCTGCGCGTCACCTCTCCCAGATCCTCTTTGAATGCGGCTTGATCATCTTTCGGCAAAACATCAATCGAGGCGGCCAGTTCTGCTATTGCGACCTGCACCCTGGATGCTGCCACCGTCAGCATTTCGCTGTCTTGCGACAACATCACAAAGATCATTCCTTCCTTGGCCTGGTTCGCCGCCGTCATCAATGAAGTGCTCTGCGAAAGCTGTGGCAGGTTCGCTTCGGTCATTTCGCCAACCCGCGCCGACACACGGTCGAGCGATTGGTAGATGGAATAGCCCGCCGCCCCGGCCGCCACTGTCAATGCCAGCAGGATGAAGGTGATTTTCCCACGGATGCTTGAGATCGGATTGATGCGGCGCAGGAACTGCGCGCCGGGGTTGCGAGCCATGACGGAACCTTTAAGGGAAATTCTGGCCGTTACACCCGCCCCTGAGAGGGGTGGGCGTTGGGCTGGAAGGGCGCACTGACAGCCTTTTCACGGTCAGGAATCACCTCCCATGTCGATCGGTTCAAAAGCACCTCCAGCAGTGATGCGGGTCAGAAACACATCATCCATGCCCTGATTATCGTCAGCACCGAACGCCATGGTCACGCCGCCCAGATCAATGGCCCGCAGCCCGGCAAGCGCAGCAAGAAAGGTCTCGCGGGTCAAATCCTGTCCGGCATCGTTCAGGGCCTGAATGGCCAGACGTCCGACGATATACCCTTCCAGCGAGATGAACCCCGGTTCAGCGGATGGATCAAACGCTTCCAGCGCCCGGGTATATTGCACAACAACCGGAACGGAGCTGTCCCATGGAAATGGGACAACCTGGCTGATGATAACGCCCTCGCCCGCATCGCCCAACTCCTCTGCCAGTGCTGCGGAGCCCACAAAAGAGATATTCACGAATGTCGAATCAAGGTCCAGGCTGCGAGCCAGTTTGATGAATTCGGCAACGGGTTTATAGGCCCCAACCATGACCACCGCGTCCGGTTCGACCTTGCGGATATCAAGCAGCGCCCGTTTCACCGCCGTTGTATTACGGGTATAGGTCCCTTCGGCCGCCAATGTCATGCCGCGTTGCTCCAGTGCGGCATTCACCCCCGCAAGGCCGACGCGCCCAAAAGCATCATCCTGATAGAGGATCGCAATCGAAGACATCCCCTCCCGGTCGACAAGGTAGTTGATCCAGGCTTCGGTTTCCGCCGCATAGGTCGCGCGCACGTTAAACACATTCCCCAGCGCGGCGTCACGCAGGAAACCGGCACCCGTGAACGGCCCGATGAAGGGCACATTCGCGTCCGTGGCGATGGGTTGCGTCGCCGAAGATGTTGGCGTTCCCACAGCACCGATCAGGCCAATATGGGCGTCCGCATCGATGACAGATTTCACCAGACTGGCAGAGCGGTCAGGTTCGTAGCCGTCATCCATCGTGTCAAGCAACAGTCTGCGCCCATGCACCCCGCCATTTGCATTCGCCTCTTCAAATGCGGCGCTGATCCCAAGGCGCATCCCCTGCCCCAGCGCTGCCGCCGGTCCATCAAAGGCCGCGACCTGCGCGAAAGTAACGCTGTCATCAGTGATGCCCTGATCCGCAGATGCCAGCACAGGGCAGGCCATAAGTGCCGCAGCCGCAAGCACAGTCTTTCTAAATCGCATAAGCGGAACTCCAATAACTTGATAACGGGTCTGCGCGCTTTAGTGACGTATTTGTCTTAAAAAACAGCAAAGACCTGAAATGCCGCTGCGCATCGTCACAGGTCTGGACAGGTTTCGTCCCGACCCTCAGCCGCGCTGCGCGTTATTGATCGCTATGGATAGTGTTGCCGGTCGCGGCTATTTGCCCTTCCAGACCGGGTCGCGTTTTTCGGCAAATGCGCGCGCACCTTCCAGATTATCCTCTGACCCATAAAGCACATCGACCGACCGCAACTGCCGGCCGGTAATCCGGTTCATCGCATCCTGAAATTTGCTATCCTCGGCATCGCGCACGACCTCCTTGATCGCCGCATAGACCAGCGGCGGACCAGAGGCGAGCAAGCGCGCCATCTCCCACGCCTGATCCATCAAAGCGTCACCCGCATGGATCTGGTTCACAAATCCCCAGCGGTGTGCTTCCTCCGCATCCAGCCAGCGGCCTGTCAGCAGCATTTCCATCGCGATATGATAGGGAATGCGCTTGGGCAGTTTGATCGATGCGGCATCGGCCACTGTGCCCGACCGGATTTCCGGAAGGGCGAAACTGGCATGATCCGCCGCCAGAATAATATCAGCCGACAGCGCCAGTTCCAGCCCGCCACCACAGCAAATCCCGTTCACGGCGGCAATCACCGGCTTGTTCAGATCACGCAATTCCTGCAAGCCGCCAAAGCCGCCAGCCCCGTAATTGCCATCCACCGCATCACCATCAGCGGCGGCCTTCAGGTCCCAGCCGGGGCAGAAGAATTTCGGGCCTGCGCCGGTGATAATGGCCACCCGCAAATCGGGATCATCACGAAAATCGGCAAAGACATCGCCCATGATCCGGCTGGTCGCCAGATCAATCGCATTGGCCTTGGGTCGATCCAGCGTGACTTCGAGGATACCACCATCGCGGCGGGTCTTGATCGGGTTGGTCATCGGCGTCCTCTCACAATCAGCGCATCCGCCACCACGGCGCGGTCTTCTGTGCAGATCAGCGGGTTTACCTCAACCTCTGCCAGATCGGCGGCATTGTCGATCACATAGGCCTGCAACCGCAGGATCGCCTGCATGATGGCCGGGATAAAGGCACCGGGCTTGCCCCGATGCCCCCGCAACAGATCGGCAATGCGCAGCCGGGCCAGCGCGTGCAAGATCTGGTCCTGCGTGGCCGGGATCAGCAACGATTGGGTGTCCTGCATCAGCTCGGCCATCACGCCCCCCGCCCCAAGGGTCAGCACAAACCCATGTGCCGGGTCAGCCACAACGCCAACCAGCAATTCGGCGATACCACCGGGGATCATCTCCTCGATCAGGAATGTCTCCGCCTGCATCTCGCGGGCGGCTTCCAGCACCTGCATGACATCGCCAAGACCAAGGACAACGCCACCGTCTTCAGATTTATGGGCACTGCCTTCGGCCTTCAGCGCCACCGGAAAGCCCACAGCCATCGCCTGCGCGGGCAACACCGCGCGGGGAATGCCCGCCACATTGCGCGGCACATCCAGGCCCGCCTCAGACAGCAGTTTCTTGGCATTACCTTCGGACAGGGTTTCGGTGCGCGGCAGATGCGGGGCGGCCAGTACCGCAGCGGCATCCGCTGGCCCCGGGCCTGCCGCGGCCCTGATCGCCGCACAGGCATGATCAAAATCACAAAGCGGCACGATCCCCGCTGCAAGCAACCGATCTGCCACATCGGCAGGCATGTTTTCCCCCAGCGAGGCGAGAACGCCAAACCGGGCGCCACCCTTAGCGGCCTGTTCAATCGCGGCAATGGTGATCATCCAATCGGCATCATCGCATTTGGCACGGTCGGGAAAATCCAGCACGATCAGGGTCAGGTCTAGATCTTCGCCTGTCATCGCCGCAAACACCGCCGCCATGGCCGGTTGATTGCGCCAGATGCCGGTATGGTAATCCAGCGGATTGGAGAGCGTCACCAGCGGACCCAGATGCGGGGCCATCGCCGCCGCCTGCGCCTCCGTCAGGTCCGGGAATGTCAGATCATGGCGGGCGGCGGTATCGGCCATCACGCCGGCCTCTCCGCCCGAACAGCTCAGGCTGGCAATCGCCGTCCCCGGCAGGCGGCCAAAGCAATGGAAAATCTTCAAGGTCTCCAGCATCACCGGTAAGGAGGTCACCGCCGCAATGCCCATGCGCTCCAGCAACAACCGCGCACCGACGGCACCCCCGGCCAGCGATGCGGTATGGGTGACCGTGGCACGTTGCGCGGCCTCTGACTGGCCGACCTTCAAGGCAACAATGGGCTTGTCCAATTCGGCAGACACGCGCGCCAGTTCCTCAAACGCGGCCACATCACCGAAACTTTCGATATAAAGGCCAAGGGCGGTCACCCGGTCATCGCGCAACAGTTGCATGGCGATCCGGGCAATGCCCTGCTGCGCCTGATTGCCGGGGGTGACGACATAGGCAATGGGCAAGCCACGCTGCTGCATGGTCAGGTTGATCGCGATATTCGATGACTGGGCAATGATCGCCACACCGGACGCAACCGGCACAACACCATGCTGATCGGGCCAAAGGGTGACGGCATCCACCCCGTTGATCAGACCATAGCAATTGGGACCAAGGATCGGCATGTCACCGGCGGCACGCAACAAGGCGGCATGGCGTTCGGCACCATCCGCCACCTCTTCAAAGCCACTGGCAAAACAGACAGCCCCGCCCGCACCCATCGCGGCAAGGGTGGCAACAACCTCGATCGTGGCATCGCGATTGACGCCAATAAACACAGCATCCGGCACGCCGGGCAAATCGCTCACCGATGCATAGGCGCCATCCTTGCTAGGATGCACATGCCAGACCGGGCCATCAAAGCCGATCTTGCGGTTCTGCGCGATCACCGCGTCGCACCATGCTCCGCCGCCCACCACGGCGATGGAGGATGGGCGCAACAGGCGTTCCATCAGGCCCCCAAAGGCCGCAAAAGCTCGCGGCTGATAATGTGGCGTTGTATCTCGGAGGTCCCATCCCAGATCCGCTCCACCCGCGCATCGCGCCAGAATCGTTCCACCGGAAAATCATCCATCAAACCCATCCCCCCAAAAATCTGTAACGTGGTGTCGGTAACTTTTGCCAGCATCTCGGATGCGTAAACCTTGGCGCTGGCAATCTCGCGGTTCGCAGGCAGACCCTGATCCAGCCGCCAGGCGGCGGCCAGCGTCAGGTAATCGGCGGCATCAATTTCGGTCACCATATCGGCGATCTGAAAACTGATGCCCTGAAACTTGCCAATCTGCTGGCCGAATTGTTTGCGTTCGGCGGCATAGTTCAACGCCAGATCAAAACAACGACGGGCGCGCCCCACACACATCGTGGCCACGGTGATCCGGGTGGCGTAAAGCCATTCATTCATCACAGCAAAGCCGCCATCCACCGCACCCAGCACCTGGGCATCGGGCAAGCGGCAATCGTCAAATTCCAGGATCATGTTCTTGTAGCCGCGGTGGCTGACCGACTTGTAACCGTCGCGAACCGTGAAGCCCGGCATGCCGCGATCCACCAGAAATGTGGTGATGCGTTTCTTGGGGCCGCGCGGGGTGTCATCCTCGCCCGTTGCGACAAAGACGATAAAGAAATCGGCATGTTCCGCACCCGAGATGAAATGCTTTGTCCCGTTGATCACCCAATCGCCGCCATCGCGGCGGGCGGTGCATTTCATGCCCCGCACATCCGACCCGGCATCGGGTTCGGTCATGGCCAAGGCGTCCATCTTCTCGCCCTGCACGGCGGGGGTCAGGTAACGCTCCACCTGATCACCCTCACAGGCCATCAGGATATTCTGGGGACGGCCAAAGAAATGGGTCAGGGCCATCGATCCCCGGCCCAGCTCACGCTCCACCAGCGCAAATTCCAGATGGGACAGGCCGGCCCCGCCAACGCTTTCAGGGAAATTACAGGCGTAAAAACCCAGTTCCTTGGTCTTGGCCTTGATGGCGGCGGCAACCTCCCTTGGCACCCCACCCGTCCGCTCGACCATATCCTCATGCGGATAAATCTCATTCTCCACAAAAGACCGGACCGTCGATACGATCATCTCCTGTTCATCAGTCAGGCCAAGATGCATGCAAGCTCCCCCATTTTGCCGCAGCCTAACGACAATTCCCCTGCAAGGTCAAAACCTTAATGCATGGTGGCGATATGTTGACCGCCGTACCGGCTGGCAGGTTTTGAATGTCTGTCATTGAATGATATTGTGCGGGCATGATGATCACCAACGTCGAAGATTATTTCACCAAGGGCTGCGGACGCTGCGCACGTTTTGACACGGCTGATTGCGCGACCAGACTTTGGAAGGACGGCCTGGCAAAACTGCGCGACATCTGCCGCAGGGCTGACATGACAGAAACGGCAAAATGGGGGCATCCCTGCTATGTCCATGCCGGGCGCAACATCGTCATCATCGGCGCCTTGCGGAATGACTTTCGGCTGAGCTTCTTTAATGCTGCTTTGATGAAAGATCCTTCAGGCATTCTGGAAAAGCAGGGGCCGAACACGCAGCATCCCGACATGATCCGCTTCACGTCAAATGACGGGCCTGACAAGGTCGCAGACGTGGTCCTAACTTATCTGGAGGAGGCAAAGGGTTACGCCGCGACGGGGCAAAAACCACCCAAAGACGACAGCGCGTCTGAAATGCCCGCCGAACTGATAGACGCGCTCGATGCGGACCCCGAACTGTCAGAGGCGTTTCAGGCCCTGACACGCGGACGACAGAGAAGCTATGTCATCAACCTCAACGGCGCGAAAAAGTCAGAAACACGTACAAGCCGGATCGCTAAATTCCGCAGCAAGATCATCGCGGGCAAGGGCGCGAATGAACGCTAACGCGGCGATCAGCCAACCGAGGCTACCTGCTGCGATTGGCATATCTTAACGCCGCTTAACACATCCACCGTGCGGCCCGTTAATCCCGCCCCACCGCGCGCAGGGGTCCGACGTTTTGCCGACACATCGCCGACGCTTTGCCGACCGGCCATCCGGCCTGCAAAACCTGCATTAACATATGATCCGCCCCTCTTCGGGTGTCGCGCCTCCAACGACCACCGTGCGCACCCCACCGCTCGTTGCCTCACCCCGCAGGTCGCCCCTTGCCGCCAATTGCTCGGGTCAGCCGATCAGCGGCCTGCATGACCGGTTCGGCCAGCGCGGTGATCCGCGCGTCGGTGATCCGCGTCGTGGGCCCGGAAACCGAGATACCGGCCACGGCCTCGCCGAACACATTGAACACGGGCGCAGCGATGCAGCGCATTCCGATGTTTTTCTCTTCCCCATCAATAGCATAGCCGCGTTCCTTCGCCGCATTCAGGTCGGCAATCATCGCCTCGGGATCAGTCAGCGTATAGGGGGTGAACTGTTCCAGCTTGCTTGCAGCCAGCACCTGCCGTTGGCGGGCGTCGTCCATTCGGCTCAATAGCGCCTTGCCAATGCCAGACGCGTGCATGGCGGAAGACGTGCCCGGCGGAAAAAACGCCCTGATCGTCGCTTGTGTTTCCACCTGCCCCAGGAACAACACCTGCCCGTCACGCTCAATCCCCAAATTCGCCGTCTCACCCGTCGCCTCCATCAGATCGCGCATCACCGGGCGCGCCCGCTCAACCAGTGACGTGCGTCGCAGAAAATGCGCCCCCGTCAGAAACGCCGTCGGACCGATATGCCAGACCTGCGTGTCATCATCAAAATCGGCAAAGCCACGTCGCTGAAATGTATGCAAAACCCGGTAGATGGTGGCCGGTGACTGGTTCAGTTGGCCGGCGATTTCCGACAACGTACCACCACCCATATCGCCCAGCGCGATAAGCACCTCCAACGCCCGGTCAAGCGATTTTATTGTGTTTTGTTGCCCCTTGTCATCCCAGGATTTCGGGCGGCCCCGGCCCCGCTTGGAATCATCTTCCACACATCCTCTCCCAATAGTGAAAAGTCGTTTCACGATATGAAAAATACAAGCGCCTGACAATAAACGATTTCCCGCAATGTACGCTTTATGAAACCCAATTTCAAAAAAATTGAGCGGTGGGAGAACATCTGCCAAAAAACCCACAACCTAACGCAGGAGAGACCGATGAGCTTTCAGAACCCCGTATTCATCCCCGGCCCAACCAACATGCCGGAAGCGATCCGCAAGGCCTGTGACATGCCCACGATCGACCATCGGTCACCGCTTTTCGGCCAGATCCTGCACCCGGTGCGCGCCAATCTGCAGCAGATTTTGAAATCCGAAACAGCCGAGATCTTCATCTTCCCCTCCACCGGCACTGGCGGTTGGGAAACGGCGCTGACAAACACACTGTCCCCCGGTGACAAGGTGCTCGCCTGCCGCAATGGGATGTTCAGCCAGAAATGGATCGACATGTGCCAGCGCCACGGGCTGGACGTTCAGATTATCGAAACGTCTTGGGGCCATGGTATCCCCGCTGGTGAAATGGCCGGGGCGCTTATGGCCGACACCAGCCATGCGATCAAAGCCGTCCTGGCAACCCATAATGAGACGGCCACGGGTGTGAAATCCGACATCCGCGCCATCCGCAACGCGATAGACGCGGCGGACCATCCCGCGATGTTGTTTGTTGACGGGGTCAGTTCCATCGCGTCGATGGATTTCCAGTTCGACACATGGGGCGTTGATGTTGCGGTGACCGGCTCGCAAAAAGGTTTCATGCTGCCTGCCGGCCTTGCTATTGTTGGGTTCAGCCAGCGCGCACTGGATGCAACCAAGACCGCCAAACTCCCCCGCACCTTCTTTGATATCAATGACATGACGGCAGGCTATGCCGCCAATGCCTATCCCTACACCCCTGCCGTGGGCCTGATGAACGGGTTGTTGCTGGCCACCGAAACCCTGTTGGGGGAAGGCCTCGATAACGTCTTCGCCCGCCATCATCGCATCGCGTCTGGCGTACGGACGGCAGTGGATGCCTGGGGCCTGGAGCTCTGCGCCGCAAACCCCGATGTGCAATCGGACACGGTCAGTGCTATTTTGACGCCGGAGGGCTTCAACGCCTCTGACATCGTCAGCCATGCGGCCGAAAAATACGGTGTCGCCTTTGGCACCGGACTTGGAGAGGTGGCTGGCAAGGTGTTCCGCATCGGGCATCTGGGCAGCATGACCGACGTCATGGCCCTGTCCGGGATCGCCACGGCAGAAATGTGCATGGCTGATCTGGGCCTCGACATTAAACTGGGCTCCGGCGTGGCTGCGGCACAGGATTACTATCGCGGCAACACGACCCAAACGCTCAAGGATGCAGCGTAATGAAAGACGCCACTGACATGTATATCCCGACCTATCAGGACATGCTGGATGCGCATGAGCGGATCAAGCCGCATATCAACCGCACGCCGATCCGCACATCCGCCTATCTGAATGAGCTGACGGGGGCCGAGCTGTTTTTCAAATGCGAGAACTTTCAGGAACCCGGCGCGTTCAAGGTGCGGGGTGCCACGAATGCCGTTTTCGGGTTGAGCGACGAGCAGGCCAGGAAAGGCGTGGCAACCCATTCATCGGGCAACCATGCATCATGCCTCAGCTATGCAGCGATGCGCCGGGGCATTCCTTGCAACGTGGTGATGCCGCGCACCGCACCGCAGACCAAGAAAGACACGGTGCGCCGCTATGGCGGGGTGATCACGGAGTGTGAACCATCCACGACATCGCGCGAGGAAACATTCGCCCGGGTGCAGGCGGCAAGCGGCGGCGATTTCGTCCACCCCTACAACGACCCTCGCGTGATTGCGGGCCAAGGGACCTGTTCGAAGGAATTCATGGAACAGGTCGATGGGCTGGACATGATGGTCGCCCCGATCGGCGGTGGCGGCATGATTTCAGGCACTTGCCTGACCCTGTCGACCCTCGCGCCAGAGGTGCAGATCATCGCATCCGAGCCCAAACAAGCCGACGACGCCTATCGCAGTTTCAAGGCGGGCTACATCATCGCCGATGATGCGCCGAAA
Source organism: uncultured Paracoccaceae bacterium (assembly GCA_947500055.1). Taxonomy (GTDB): domain Bacteria; phylum Pseudomonadota; class Alphaproteobacteria; order Rhodobacterales; family Rhodobacteraceae; genus Yoonia. The sequence continues at coordinate 218,051 of CANMQO010000001.1, read as the reverse complement.
ACCATCGCAGATGGCCTCTTGGTCCCGCTCAAGGAACGCACCTGGCATTTCGTATCGAACCATGTGACCGACATCCTGACCGCGTCGGAGGAAGAAATCGTCGCGGCGATGAAAATCACATGGAAGCATCTGCGGATCGTGATGGAGCCCAGCAGTGCCGTACCCCTGGCGACAATTCTGAAAAACAACGACCGCTTTGCCGGCAAGCGCGTTGGCGTAATCATCACCGGCGGCAACGTCGATCTGGACAAACTGCCTTGGATGCAAGGCTGAAGGAGAAGAACATGAACGATATGAGCAACCTCAAGAACCTTGAAGTCGGCTATGACGTCCCCGCCATCCCGGGCATGGACGAGGCCGATATCCAGACCCCCTGCCTTGTGCTGGATCTCGATGCGCTGGAACGCAACATCAAGAAGATGGGCGATTACGCCAAAGCCCACGGCATGCGCCATCGGGTCCATGGCAAGATGCATAAATCCGTTGATGTGGCCCTGCTGCAAGAAAAATTGGGCGGGTCTGTCGGCGTCTGCTGTCAGAAGGTGAGCGAGGCTGAGGTTTTTGCCCGTGGCGGGATCAAGGATGTGCTGGTCAGCAATCAGGTACGTGACCCGGCCAAGATCGACCGTCTGGCCCGGATGCCCAAACTGGGCGCGCGCACGATCTGCTGCGTCGACGATATGGACAATGTGGCCGATCTATCAGCCGCCGCACAAAAGCATGGCACAACCATCGAATGCCTTGTGGAAATCGACGTGGGCGCGGGGCGTTGCGGTGTACAATACGGCCAGCCGGTCGTTGATCTGGCGAAAGCCATCGATGCCGCCCCGGGTCTGAAATACGCAGGCATTCAGGCCTATCAGGGGGCCATGCAGCACCTTGATTCCTACGAGGACCGTCAGGGCAAAACCCAGATCGCCATCGATCAGGTGCGCGAAACGCTGGAGATGCTGAAGGCCGAAGGAATCGAAAGCGAAATCGTTGGCGGTGGCGGGACAGGCTCCTATTATTTCGAAAGCAACTCCGGCGTGTTCAATGAACTCCAGTGCGGGTCCTATGCGTTCATGGACGCAGACTATGGTCGTATCCTCGACAAGGATGGCAACCGGATCGACGAGAATGAGTGGGAAAACGCGCTGTTCATCCTGACGAGCGTTATGAGCCACGCCAAGGCCGACAAGGCCATCGTGGATGCGGGGCTGAAGGCGCAGTCTGTCGACAGTGGTCTACCCACGATCTATGGCCGCACGGATGTGGAATATGTCAAATGCTCGGATGAGCATGGCGTGGTGGCCGACCCTGACGGGGTGCTGAAGGTGAACGACAAGCTGAAGCTGGTGCCCGGTCACTGCGACCCGACCTGCAACGTGCATGAGTGGTATGTGGGTGTGCGGAACGGGAAGGTCGAAACGCTCTGGCCCGTCTCTGCGCGCGGCAAGGCGTATTAGAAACACCCGCCCCGGGCTTGACCCGGGGCCTCCACGTCAACCATGAGGTCCCGGGTCAAGCCCGGGACGCGTTGCACTCAATACCGGAAACATCACCATGATCATCGTACCCGAAGCCGCGATTGCGGATATCCTTACCCGCGCTGACGCGTTTACAGCCGTCGAACAGGTCTTTGCCGCCATGTCCGCTGGCGATGCCTGTAATTTTCCCGTCATCCGTGAGGCGATTGGCCATGAAGAGGCCCTTTATGGCTTCAAAGGGGGCTTTGATGGCAAGGGCATGGCGCTCGGCCTCAAGGCCGGTGGATACTGGCCACATAACCTTGAAAAGCGCGGTTTGATCAATCACCAGTCCACCGTGTTCCTGTTTGACCCCGACACTGGCACGGTCGCCGCCATGGTCGGTGGCAATCTGCTGACGGCCTTGCGCACCGCAGCCGCATCATCGGTGTCGATCAAACATCTGGCGCGCAAGGATGCAAAGGTCATGGGCATGATCGGCGCGGGACATCAGGCTAAGTTCCAGCTTCGCGCGGCATTGGAAACCCACTCGTTCGAGAAGGTCATCGGCTGGAATTACCACCCCGAAATGCTGCCCGGTCTGGCCGCGGTCGCCGAAGAGGCAGGCGTGCCGTTCGAGGAAGTCAGCCTCGATGGTATGGTCGAAGCCGACGTCGTCATCTCGATCACTTCCGTCTTTTCGCCGATCTTCGGGGCCGCCCATATCAGCCCGGGCACCCATGTGGCCTGCATGGGCACGGATACGGTTGGCAAGCAGGAGTGTGAAACAGATTTGGTTGTCAAGGCCACCGTCTTTACCGACGAGGTGGCGCAGTCGGTCACACTGGGTGAGGCGCAGCATGCTGTCAGCGCCGGGCTGAAACAGCGCGATGACATCCACGAGATTGGCGCTGTGATCAATGGCAGGCATCCGGGCCGTACCGGCGATGATGAAATCACACTATTCGATGGCACCGGCGTGGGGTTGCAGGACCTTGCGGTGGCATCGTCCATCGTAGATCGGGCGGTCGAACAAGGTGTCGCAATCGAGGTCGATTTCTGACCCGCCACGAAAAAGGGGCGCAGAGATTTCCCTGCGCCCTTTTTTCGTTCCAAAGCAAGGCTTACTGGCTGGCAGCGGAGCCCTGATCGGATTTCAGGTAGTTAAAGAATTCGCTATCCGGCGACAAAACCATGGTGGAATTGCCGGGTCTCAGCGACCGTTGATAGGCTGTCATTGACCGGTAGAATTCAAAGAATTCCGGATCAGCGCCAAAGGCTTCTGCAAAGATCGCGTTTCGCCTTGCGTCCGCCTCACCCTGAATGATCTGGGATTGCCGTTCAGCATCCGACACCAATTCGATCACGGTCCGGTCGGCCTGCGCCCTGATCCGCTGCGCGGCTTCTTCACCACGGGCCTTTTCGTCAGCCGCTTCGCGGTCACGTTCGGCTTTCATCCGCTCGTAAGTCGCGTTGAGGTTTTCGGTCGGCAGGTCGGTGCGTTTCAGGCGCACGTCGATCACCTGAAGCCCCAGCGCATTGGCTTCGGCGATAGCGGAGTTCCTGATGCGCAGCATAAGTGCGGCACGATCAACCGACAGAATGTCGTTGGACGATACAGAACCCAGCACCTCACGAGTTTCGGCCCGCAGAATGGAATCAAGCCTGCGCGCTGCGGCCTCCTCCCCGCCTGCACCAACGGCCCGGCGGAACTGCTCCACATCCGCGATCCGATATCGTGCAAAGGCGTCAACAACCAGACGACGATCATCGGATGGTGTCACCTCAAGCGGTTCCAGATCACGGCTCAGGATACGGTCATCATAACGCACAACCTCCTGGATCAACGGGATTTTGAACCCCAGCCCCGGATCTTCCTGAACCTTCACGATCTGGCCAAATTGCAGGACCAGCGCCTTTTCACGTTCGTCGACGATAAAGACCGATGATAATGCCCCGATCACGACAACCGCGATGACGGGCAGAAGAAATGCTGACTTCTTCATTGGTTTGTCCCTTCATTTGTCGGCGCGGTGCGACGTAGTTCATTCAGTGGCAGATAGGGTACAACGCCTTGGCCACCCCCCTGCACGTCGTCGAGCAGGATGATATCGACGCCGCCAAGAACCTGTTCCATGGTTTCCAGATAAAGTCGTTTGCGTGTTACCTCTGGCGCGTTCTGGTATTCTGTCAAAACGGCAGAGAAACGACTTGCTTCACCCTCGGCCTCGTTGACGACCTGAGCACGATAACCTTCGGCCTCTTCCAAAATCTGTGCGGCGTTACCGCGCGCTTCGGCCACAACCCGGTTGGCATAGGCGTCGGCCACGTTCTGCACCCGGTCGCGTTCCTGTTCGGCATCCTGCACAAGACGGAAGCTGTCAATAACGGGATCAGGCGGATCGGCTTTATCAAAGTTCACACGGATGATGTTCACCCCACTGTCATAGCTATCGAGCGTGGACTGGATCAGCGTGCGCAGGTTATCGGCAATCGCCCCACGATCCCGGTTCAGGATCGGCGCAAGTTCGGATTGCGCGATGATTTCGCGCATCGCCGACTCGGCCACCGCCTCAATCGTTTGTGGCGGGTTGGCGAGGTTGAACAGGTATTTTTGCGAATCCGTGATGTTCCAGACCACCTGGAAGTCGATATCAACAATGTTTTCATCGCCGGTCAGCATCAGGCCCGCATCCATGCCGGCCCGGCTGGTGCCGATGTCGATATTGCGTTCGGAGGTCACCGCGATCACCTCACGGCTGACAATCGGCCAGGGTGCAAAGTTCAGGCCCGGCCCACCGGTCTGGCTATAGCGCCCCAGCAGCAGTTCAACGGACTGTTCTTCGGGTTTCACTGTGTAGAACGACGCAAAGAGCCAAAGTGCCACCGCGCCCAGAATACCCAGCCCGATCGTGCCACGTGTCAGCTGTGGGCCACCACCGCCGCCGCCGGAACCGCGTCTGCTGCCGCCATCGCCGCCGCCGCCCATCAGGACGCGCAATTGCTCGCGCCCCTTGTTTACCAGATCGTCAATTTCGGGAATGTTCGGACCATCACTGCCGGGCCTGCGCCCGCCATTGCCACGGTCATCATCACCGCCGCCCGATCCTTTGTTACCGCCGCCGCCCCATGGGCCACCCGTGTTTCCTGACATTGTGTTCCTGTGCTTCCTTTTTTCGGGACCCTGACATGTTGGGCCGTCCTTTTGCCACGTGTGGCTCTGAGATGCAAAATCAAGCGGTGCGCATCGGTTCCTTCATGGTCACCAATTCCTCGGCCATTGTGGGGTGAACGGCCACCGTCCGATCGAAATCCTCTTTCGTTGCGCCCATTTTCACCGCAATCCCCGCAAGTTGGATCATCTCACCCGCATGATCCGCGACGATATGACATCCCAACACTTTACGGCTGGCGACGCTGACCACAAGCTTCATCAACACCCTGTCACTGCGGCCCGCAAAGGCGTGGTTCATTGGTTTGAACGATGTGCAGTAAACCTCAACCGGTTCGATCTCGCGCGCCTGTTCCTCGGTCAGGCCCACGGTGCCCAACTCGGGCTGGGTAAAGACCGCAGACGGGATCAGTTCATGATCAACCTTGGTCGGGTTGCCTTTGAACACGGTTTCGACAAATGCCATGCCTTCGCGAATTGCAACAGGCGTCAGTTGCACACGGTTGGTCACATCGCCAATGGCATAGATTGATGGCACTTTGGTCTGGCTATAGTCATCAACCACAATCTGACCCTGGCGACCAAGTTCGACGCCGGCGTCTTCCAGCCCCATCCCATCGGTATTGGGCGCCCGACCGGTGGCAAACATCACCTGATCATAGATCGCCTCGTTGCCGTTGGTCGCCTTGACCCAGATGCCGCCATCGCGCTTTTCCATCTCAACAATATTGGTGCCAAGATGCAGATCGACACCTTTTTCGCGCATCCCTTCGGCAACAAGGCCGCGGGCCTCATCATCAAAACCCCGCAGGATTTGTGCGCCGCGATAAAACTGCGTCACCGCAACCCCAAGCCCGTTCAGGATGCCCGCGAATTCCGACGCGATATAACCTCCGCCGACAATCAGGATGGATTTCGGCATCTGGTCCAGCAGGAAAATATCGTTGGACGTGATCCCATGTTCCGCCCCCGGCATATCCGGCACAACCGGTCGACCGCCGGTTGCCACCAGGATATGCTTTGCGGTGATGTCGCGCCCATCCGCCGTTGTCACAGTGTGCGGGTCCTTGACCGTGGCACGCGTGTCAAAGATTTCCACGTCAGAACCATCAAGCAATTTGCGATAAATGCCTTCAAGACGGTCAAGCTCAGCATGCAGCTTGGTGCGAAAGCGCGTCCAGTCAAATGGTCCGTCGGTCAGGTCCCAACCATAGGCGCGGGCGTCATCGAACATCTCTGAATAACCGGATGCAAAGACCATCAGTTTCTTTGGCACGCAGCCCCGGATCACGCAGGTGCCACCCATCCGATATTCTTCTGCCAGGGCCACCTTGGCGCCCGTGGCCGCAGCAACCCGTGCGGCCCGCACCCCGCCGGAGCCGCCACCGATCACAAAAAGATCATAGTCGAATGTCATTTGCCTGCTCCGTTCTGCTCGCGGTTAGTCGTTCAAATCTGCAAAGATGTTTGTGTCATCCAGGACGTTAAAGTGGATTTCCGCACCCTCGTTCTCGGCGCTGTCCCGCACGGTGACCTTGCCGTCCCCATGGCCCACTATCACAACGTCACAGATATCAAGGAACAACCCGTTTTCAACGACGCCCGGGATCTGGTTCAGGATCAGGCTAAGCTGACGGGGATTGCCAATCCGTTTAAGATGCAAATCAAAGATGAAATTACCCTCATCCGTCACAAATGCCGCGTCACCATTCTTGCGCTGGGTTACGTTGCGCCCCAGCACATCCTGCGAGACCAGCGTCTCCTCGATCAACGCCTGGGTGGTGCGGACCCCAAAAGGGATCACTTCAACCGGCAGCGGAAACGCCCCCAAAGTATCGACTTTCTTTGACGCATCAGCGATCACGATCATCCGGTCGCTTGCGGTCGCCACAACCTTCTCCTGCAGATGTGCGCCGCCGCCGCCCTTGATCAGGTTCAACTCACCATCGTATTCGTCCGCCCCGTCGATTGTGACGTCCAGCCAACGCGCCTCGTCCAACGTGATGATCTCTATCCCTACATCACGCGCCAATTGTGCGGTGCGGCTTGAGGTTGGCACACCTTTGATCTTCAAGCCTTCATCGCGCACCATCTCGCCCAGACATTGCACCAGCCAGGCGGCGGTGGATCCCGTCCCAAGCCCGACCTTCATGCCGGATTGGACGTATTCGGTGGCTTGCTTGGCGGCAACAAACTTTGCCTTATCAATAGGTGACAATTCACTGGTCATGGGGCAGCTCCAAAAAATCCTAGTGCCTTATAGGCAAGATGGGGACGAGGTGCGAGACCTCAAATGCCCTTCACCCACGCCTCACAGCACTGTGTCCCTCCGCCTTTTTGAAAACAAGCGTCGCATTTGAGCGGACGGGCAATGCGGGATCGGGTAACCAATGCGCATGGATGATATGCTGCGCCTTCACTATGCCCCGGACAATGCATCGCTTTGCGTGCGGCTGGCGTTGGAAGAGACCGCGTTGAACTATGAAACCGTGCTTGTTGATCGCAGCAAGAAGGCGCAGAAATCGCAGGGTTTTCTGGCGATGAACCCCAACGGCCTGATCCCGGTTCTGGAAACCCCGGAAGGCCCGATGTTTGAAACGGGGGCGATCCTGTTGTGGCTCTCTGAACAATCGGGCGGGCTGATGCCTGCCCCGGGGCACCCGGGTCGGGCCCATGCTTTGCAATGGCTGATCTGGCTGTCCAACACACTGCACCCCGCCGCCCGTATGCTGTTCTACCCCGACCAATATAGTGACAGCGATGCGGAGGCGTTCCGGCGCATCACGCGCCAGCGCCTGACCGGTCAACTGGATCTGTTGGAAAATGCCCGACACGCGGCCTGGATCGACGCCGACGCGCCCAGCGTGCAGGGATGCTATCTTGCCCCAATGCTGCGGTGGCTCGCGCTTTATGGTGGGCCGACGGACTGGTTTGTTCTTGACCGCTGGCCCCGCTTGCAGGCATTTGCCAAACGGATCGAGCAGCGCAATGCTGCGCGCCGGTCTGCAACAGCCGAGGGGCTTGGCCCCACCCCGTTTTCGAACCCAACCCCGTGTCACCCGCCCGAAGGAAGTGCAACCTGATGTTTCTGTCTGTCTTTGATATGTTCAAAGTGGGTGTTGGCCCGTCCTCTTCCCATACAATCGGCCCCATGGTGGCTGCCGCCCGGTTTCTGGATCATTTGCGGGCCCAACCCTTTACTGTGGCCGGCCTGCGCGCCTCCTTGCATGGCAGTCTGGCATTCACCGGTGTGGGCCACGCGACAGACCGTGCTGTCATTCTGGGGCTTGCCGGGTTTCGCGCCGATGATTACGACGCGGAGAAAGCCGAAAAGGAACTGGCCCGGATTGGCGAAGAACATAGCGTTTCGCCCGATGGTTTGGGTAAATTGGCCTTTCACCCAAAGGATGATCTGATCTTTGATTACGGCCCCGCCCTGCCCGGTCATGCCAATGGCATGATTTTGCAGGGGACCGATGCCCAGGGCGATGTGATTACAGAGGTCACCTATTACTCCGTGGGTGGTGGTTTTGTTCTGACGGATGCGGAACTGAAGGCGGGCAAGGATACCGATACTGGCCCACCGGTCCCCTTCCCGTTTCACACAGCCCAGGAAATGCTGGATATGGCCGCCATGTCGGGGCGCAGCATTGCCCAGATGAAGCGCGCCAACGAATTGTCACGCATGCCCGACGCCGATCTGGACCGCGGCCTTGCCCGGATCTGGGAGGTGATGAATGCCTGTATTGATCGCGGCCTTACCACGGATGGCATCCTGCCCGGCGGTCTGAATGTGCGTCGCCGGGCCAAGGGCATTCATGATGCCCTGATGGCCGAACGGGGCATGAACCTGACGGCGCCGCACACGATCAACGATTACATGTCCACCTATGCGATGGCCGTGAACGAAGAAAACGCCGCCGGCGGGCAGGTGGTGACCGCCCCCACAAACGGGGCGGCGGGGGTAATGCCGGCCACGATCCGCTATTGGCTGGATCACGTGCCGGGCGCTGCGACCTCGAAAGTGCCTGAATTCTTGCTGACCGCTGCAGCGATCGGAGGGCTGATCAAGTTTAACGCGTCAATCTCGGGCGCCGAATGCGGCTGCCAGGCCGAAGTCGGAAGCGCCTCTGCCATGGCGGCGGGCGGGTTGGCAGCCGTGCTGGGCGGCACCCCCGAACAGATTGAAAATGCAGCGGAAATTGCACTGGAACATCATCTGGGAATGACTTGCGACCCGGTCAAGGGTCTCGTGCAGGTTCCCTGCATTGAGCGGAACGGGCTGGGTGCAATCAAGGCGGTCTCTGCCGCGTCGCTTGCCCTGCGCGGCGACGGGCAACATCTGGTATCGTTGGATGTGGCGATTGAGACGATGCGGCAGACCGGCGTGGATATGAGCGAGAAATACAAGGAAACAGCATTGGGCGGGCTGGCCGTCAACGTGCCCAATTGCTGAAGACGTCGCGCCTGTTTGCGATCAGTTTGCAAGATTAGGCGGCTCTTTCAGAGCCGCCTACTGCGTTGAAATCGCTCGCAAGGTCAGGCGGTGGGCATTTGATAAGCACCCTGATCGGGGTCTGCGACTTTTTCCATGACGTTGATGCTCACATGGGGCCAGCGGATCAGCCCGTCCTGCCCATCGCGGCGCTCGAAGAAATCCAGCATCACGGTTTGGGTATACATCAGGATCAGCTTGTCCTCGCCATCCACTTCGGTTTCAACGATCCAGAAAGTGGATTCCATATCCGTCGCATTCGCCTGTTTGACGATAAACGGGATATTGGCAATGCGGGCATCATGCAGCCCAGTTTTCACATGCAGCACAGTTGTCTGCTTGATGTTTCCGGGCAGCGGGAATTTCAGCAGATCATTTGGTGAAACCGGGTTGAATCCCGGAAACCCTTCCGCTGTGACATCGCCCTTGAACGGATTGTCATTGAAGTGCTTGTAAGGCGACAGGTAGAAGCTGTCCAAATCATCCCGCACCCCAATCGGCAGCCCGCTGATATCCGGCACCACAGGTGCTGCATCTGCGATCTGGCTTTCCCCCAATGCAAGGACACTATCCCCATGTGGGATCGTCCCGAGACGGGCAATATCCAGATTATCGGTGCGTCTGTTCAACATATGCAGCCATAGGCCCGGCTCATGATGGATCGGCAATTCGGGCGCACCGGCTAGTTCTGTTTCAGGAAAGTCTGCGGCCTTTTTTTGAACAATGCCCTGTTCGTAATCCAGCGTCACCACAAGCTGGTCGGTATTTTCGGTCGGGTCGCCGACCTCGATCCCGCGATTGGGCACGCCTTTGTCCACCAGCGAGAATTTCAGCTTCTCGTTATATTGGTTGACCAGAACCCGGTAGTTGATCGGATGTCCTTCCTGGGCGAAGGGCAGCGCAATCATGTTCCAGCCGCGCCCATCAAAATCGCCGGTATTTTCCCAGGTACCGGGCAGATGTTTTAGCGGACCAAGATCCTCGTCACCAGGAGTAGCGACCTCGATATAGCGGCGTTTTCTGAGGGTTTCGACGCGATCTTGCGTAACCATAATATATTTCCTTTAAAAATTAGCAGCTTACAGTAATGTCGCATGCCGTATCATCAATAAATTGCAGAAGTAGGCTGAAAATACACGCACCCGATTCGCATCAATAAAATAGCATAAAGCGCCAAATTCTTCATCATTGTTTCCGTTTTGCGAAATATCGCGGCGGTTTTCGCAGGGCCATTGTTGCCCGAAAGGCGCTCGGTTAGGGTCCGGCCATGTCCACTGATCGTCCCTTTCTTGGCGTGCTTCTGATGCTCGCCTTTTGTGTGCTGGCCCCGTTGGGCGACAGCGTCGCGAAACTGCTGGGCGGGGCGGTGGCGTTGGGGGTCTTGTTATTGGTGCGCTTTGCCTTGCAGTGGCTCATTCTACTGCCTTTGGTGCTCATCGGCAGACAAGGTTTTGGCCTGCCCAATGACGTCTTGATCTGGACGCTGATCCGTACAGCCCTGCATATTGTCGGCATTGGGCTGATGTTCACCGCGTTACGCTACCTGCCGCTGGCAGATGCGCTGGCCATCGCATTCGTTATGCCCTTCATCATGCTGTTATTGGGTCATTTTGCCATGGGCGAGGAAGTTGGCAAACAGCGGATGATGGCCTGCATCGTGGGGTTTGTCGGCACAATTCTGGTGATCCAGCCTAATTTTGTCGAAGTGGGCTACCCCGCTCTGCTTCCGCTGGGTGTTGCGGTGGTATTTGCACTTTTCATGATGGTCACGCGCAAGATCGCCCGTGCGATTGATCCAATCAAGCTGCAGGCAATCAGCGGCGTGCAGGCGACCATTGTTTTGTTGCCTTTGCTTATTCTGACGCCCGCCGGGCAAGACACGCTGGACCTGACGCCCACCACCATCTGGCTGCTGCTCGCCCTTGGGGGGATCGGCACTGCCGCGCATCTTTTCATGACCTGGAGCCTGCGCTTTGCCCCGGCTTCAACCCTGGCACCGATGCAATATCTGGAAATCCCGTTTGGGACATTTATCGGCTGGCTGATCTTTTCCGATCTGCCAAACGGGCTGGCCGCCATTGGTATCTGCATCACCATCGGTGCCGGCCTTTACATCATCTTGCGGGAACGACAGCTTTCAAGGCTGCCGCAAGATGTGCCCGCGGCAGAGTGACCAGCACGGGTCCCCGCGCGTCAATCGTGACCTGATCAGCCGCAACGGCATTGGACGGGCTGACAAAGCCGCCGGGATGCATCTGCATCCCTGTGAAGGGCCAGGCGACGCCGTCTAGACTGACCAGTGCCGCGTCAAGTGGCATCAACGATATCCGCGTGCCCCGCGGCAGGTGCAATTTGCTTTGACCCTGACTTGCCAGAAAACTGACATCATCGGCATCGGCAAGGATCACACGCCGTTCAGGAAAACGCACCAGGACATTCAGCACCGCCAGAACATGATCCATCCGCCCGCCGGTAAAGCCCAAAGCCACGATTGCCCGCGCCCGAAGGTGGATCATCGCCTTTTCGAAATCCGTGGTCGATTGGTCTGAAATGTGGCAGAGCCTGTCGGCAAATGTGGCACGCGCGTGATCAGACAGTGAGTCGAGGTCACCGATCACCGCTTCGGGCTGTTTTCCGGCATTCAAGATATGGTCAGCGCCGCCGTCGACGGCTATGTATCTGTCAACAAAGGCGGAAATTGACGCGACATCTTGCGGATGAATACTTGCACCGCCGACAAGGCCGACTATATCATGGATCGAAACAATTCCATCATTTGGCACTTTATTTACCCCTATTCACAAACATTCCTCAAAACGGTCACAAAATGATCCCGAATGCACCGTCATGCTGTTCTCGGTTAAGAAGGAATGTCTGTCCAGCAAACTGCTGCCATTAGATTAGAGAGCGGAACACAATGGGCGAGAGCAACAAGGTTTTGAGTGTGTCATATGGTACGTTTTCGTGCCGTCTGGAAGGATTTGACGACTCTGTCGAGACGATGAAAGCCGTCGTGTCGTATTTTCATGAATTGGCCGGCAATGACCGCTTCATGGATATGGATCCGCAAGCCCCCGATGTTGACGCACTGGCAGAACTCGCTCAGGAAGAAGATGCCGCACCCGTTGAGGTTACAACCGTGGCTGGTGCTGTCAGCTTGCGCATCCCGAAACCGGTGGAAGAAACGCAAGACAGCCCGAGCCTGCGCGCCGCCTTTGTCGCACCGATGCCGGAAGACATCGCCGAGATAGATGAAGACGCCGATCATCCTGCATCCGAGGGTGGGTTGGTTGCAGAAGAAAGCTCCGATCTTGATGATGATCTGGAGCAGGCCCCTGCCGATGATGCCGACGACGCCGAAACCTTCGCAGATGATGATGCCGCATTCACGGATACCGCTGTCGAGGATGAAGGGCCGGTCGATGAAGAAGAATACGCCGAGGCAGATGCGCCCGAGGCGGAAACGGAGCCTGTCGCCGAGGACGAGGACGAGGATGACGCGCCCCTTGCTGAGGTAGAAGAACGTAGCGCCGCGCCAGAGATGGCTAACGACGACGGTGATGATGCGGCAGAAATCGACGAAACCGTTGCAGAGGAAACCGCGACGGACGACACCGCACAAGAGATCACCCCGTTTTACGATCCCGCAAAGGCCCGCGATACATCAGAAGATGGCGACAGCGTCGCCGCCAAGCTGGAGCGGATCAGGGCCTTGGTTGGTCGGGTCCCACCCGCAAATCGTGGCGCGCCACCCCCGCAAGCAGAGGCGGCCGCCCCTACCGCGAGCATTACTGACCGTTTGTCAGCGCTGACCGCCAAAACCGAAGAGGATACGCCTCCTGCGGAGGACATCGTCGACGGGTTTGAGTTCAAGAACGAAGAGACGGCCCCGCTTGTTCTTTCGGACAGCGAAACGGCGGAAGATGAGGACGCAGATGCGCCCGAAATCAACGCCGAAGACACGGAGGCCGATCATAACGGCGCAACGCCCGACATCGCCGAGAACGACGAAGAGGACGGCGAAGAGGACGACGAAACAGCGATGCGCAGGCTCAATCAGTCCAAACGCGCGAACCTGCCTGAAAACGATGATGATGCGATGTCGCGGATCATGTCTCAGGCCGACGAACGGCTGAGCGAGCCCGAAGGACGCCGCCATCGCGACGCATTTGCCCAACTCAAGGCGGCGGTTGTGGCAACCGAGGCCGCGCGCCAGCTGGGTGATCGTGAAGACGACGTAGACCCACAGGACGCGTTCCGCGAAGACCTTGATGAGGCCGTTCGTGAAGGTGGCGACGAAGACAATAATGAAGGCCCAGCGGCCGTACCGCTGAAGCTGGTAGCTGAACAGCGGATCGAGGATGCGCCGGAAAACCCATCCGACCGGCTGCGTCAGATTGCATCGGTCAAGGATGACAACGCCGCTCCGACGGCAGGTTTCGCTGAATTCGCAGAAGAGCAAGGCGCCACCGAACTGGGTGATCTGTTGGAAGCAGCGGCAGCTTATATCGCCTTTGTCGAAGGCGATGCTGATTTCTCAAGGCCGCAGGTCATGAAAAAGGTGCAACTGGCTGCAACCGATGAGTTCAGCCGCGAAGACGGGTTGCGCTCGTTCGGACGATTGCTGCGCCAAAGCCGGATCATCAAACTCAATAACGGACGTTTCCAGGTATCCGAGGATACACGGTTCCGACCCACCGATAAGGCCGCGCAAGGCTGACCATCGAGCACGTGCAGACACGACAAAGGCGGGGCAAAAACCCCGCCTTTTTTACGTTAAAGGCCTGCCCGGAACTTTCGCGGTCAGGCACCAGACAAAACATGTCATGCGGGCCATAGGCCCGCTCATTCAGGTCGGGGCTTCTCGTCAGGGTCGGGTTGTCCGATCCCCTTGAAAATCCACTTCAGTGGCAAGGCCCATCCGATCCCGAGCCCGACATAAATCAAAAGCTCAATCACCAAAGGAAAACGCGATGCCTCGCTCATCACGGTGACGGCCAACACGATATAGGCGGGCAATCCCACCAGCAGCACGATCAGCGCCAGACGTTTGCGTGCCTTATACCCCATGACGTTGCTTAATCCGCAAATGGATCGGTGACGAGAATGGTATCTTCACGCTCGGGTGACGTGGAAACGAGGGCAACCGGACAATCAATCAACTCTTCGATCCGGCGCACATATTTGATCGCCTGCGCGGGCAGATCAGCCCAGCTGCGCGCGCCTTCGGTCGATTCCGACCAGCCTGCAATTTCCTCGTACACCGGTGTGCAACGCGCCTGTTGGTCTGCCGCAATCGGCAGATAATCCAGCGTCTCGCCATCCAATTCGTAGCCCACGCAGATTTTCAATGTCTCGAACCCGTCAAGCACGTCCAGCTTGGTCAGCGAAATCCCTGTCACACCTGATGTCGCACAGGTCTGGCGTACTAGGGCTGCATCAAACCAGCCACAGCGCCGCTTGCGTCCGGTGACCGTGCCAAATTCATGGCCACGCTCACCCAGCCGTTGACCATCTGCATCATCGAGTTCTGTCGGGAATGGCCCCTCGCCCACCCGGGTGGTGTAGGCCTTCACGATGCCAAGCACATAATCAATCGATGTTGGCCCGATCCCGACACCGGTCGCCGCCTGTCCCGCAATCACATTGGACGAGGTCACAAAAGGGTAGGTCCCAAAATCAATATCCAGAAGCGCGCCTTGCGCCCCTTCAAACAGGATGCGTTTGCCCGCCTTGCGTTTCTCGTTCAGCACTTTCCAGACCGGCGCGGCGTAAGGCAGAATTTCCTGCGCAATCTCGCGTAACTGCGCCAGCAATGCATCGCGGTCCACCGGCTCAATTCCCAAGCCCTTGCGCAACGGATCATGGTGCTGCAATGCGCGGTCAACGCGCGCTTCCAGCGTGGCGGGATCAGCCAGATCGGCAACCCGCACTGAACGGCGGCCCACTTTGTCCTCGTAAGCTGGCCCGATGCCACGGCCTGTTGTGCCGATTTTCGTGCCGCGAGATGCGGCCTCTTCGCGGGCGCGGTCAAGCTCACCATGAATAGGCAGGATCAGCGGGGTATTCTCTGCGATCATCAGGGTGTCGGGCGTGATCTCGACCCCATCCTGACGGATACGGGCAATTTCTTCGGTCAGATGCCAGGGGTCCAGCACCACACCATTGCCGATAATCGACAGTTTGCCGCCACGCACCACGCCGGAGGGCAGCGCATTCAGCTTGTAGACCTTACCGTCAATGACCAGGGTATGGCCCGCATTATGGCCGCCCTGAAACCGGGCAATCACATCGGCCCGCTCTGAAAGCCAATCCACGATCTTGCCCTTGCCTTCGTCACCCCATTGGGCGCCAACGACCACCACATTTGCCATATGATCTGTCCTTTCGATCTCCGACGAGCCGTATAGCGCCGCCTGCTTGGGTGGGAAACCGCAAAATTCGCGGCCCCGGGCTGGACAGGTCCAAACAGTCCCGCCATTGTCCGCCCCGAACAAAAGAAGTGAGAAATGTCATGGGTTTCGTTATCCGCTGGATCTTTGCCTTTGTCCTGTTGGCAGCAACCTATAATCCGACAGATTGGAATTTCACCCGTTGGAGCATGGCAAACTATGAGACCAGTCTTTCACTGACGGTCCTTTTTGGTCTGATCCTGTTTGTTGGATACATTATCTACCTGCGGGCCACATTGCGATCGATTGGGGTTTTTGGGATGCTGCTGATCCTCGCCATCGTGGGGACGCTGATCTGGGTTCTGTTCGATCAGGGAATGATCAATCTGGACGATCCAACCGTGAATACCTGGATCGCGATTGTCACGCTCTCGCTGGTTCTGGCGATTGGCTTGTCGTGGTCAATCGTGCGTCGCAGGCTGTCAGGGCAGGCAGATATGGATGACGTCGACGAATAAGGGGCTTTTCGGGGGTTGCGGGACCGGTCTGCAGCTTTTAGATACCGCTTGTTCGCGAACGCCCTGAAAGGCCCGACATGGAAAACGTCATCCTTATCGTCCATCTGATCCTGGCACTCAGCCTGATCGGCACCGTGCTGCTGCAGCGGTCCGAAGGTGGCGGTCTGGGCATGGGCGGCGGAGGCGGTGGCGCGGGCATGTCTGGGGGACGCCCCCCCGCAAGTGCGGTTGCGAAATTCACCTGGATGCTGGCGGTTGCGTTTATCTGCACCTCAATCGCGTTAACCCTGATTGCGGCAGATAAATCTGCAACCGGGTCGGTCGTGGATCGTTTGGGGATCGAACAGGGCGCAGATGATGCGAATGCACCTGATCTGGGCGATAGCCTGTTGCCACCAACAGCAGATGACGCCCCGCTTGTTCCATCTGGCGATTAACCACAAGTGGTTGCCGATCGGTTACGTTCGGCAACATGATGTTGCGTCACCGGTTGCGCTTTTCACCCGAATCCGGTAATAGTCAAATCCCGTGATGATGCGAATTTCCACGTTCGCTTTCCCACATATTTTTGATTTTTCACGGGGGTTCCCAGCCGATGGCGCGTTTCATTTTCATTACCGGCGGCGTTGTGTCCTCCCTTGGCAAGGGGCTGGCATCAGCGGCCCTGGGATCACTTTTGCAGGCGCGCGGTTTCTCGGTGCGGCTGCGCAAGCTGGACCCGTATCTGAACGTTGATCCCGGCACGATGTCACCTTTCGAACATGGCGAAGTGTTCGTCACTGACGATGGTGCCGAAACCGATCTGGACCTTGGTCATTATGAGCGTTTCACCGGGGTCCCCGCCCGCAAGACGGATTCTGTCAGCTCCGGGCGCATCTATTCCAACGTGCTCGAAAAAGAACGGCGCGGCGATTACCTGGGCAAAACCATCCAGGTCGTCCCCCATGTCACCAACGAGATCAAGGAATTCATCAGTATCGGCGAAGATGAAGTTGACTTCATGCTTTGCGAAATCGGCGGGACCGTGGGTGATATCGAAGGCCTGCCGTTCTTTGAGGCGATCCGCCAGTTCAGCCACGACAAGCCGCGCGGTCAGTGCATTTTCATGCATCTGACGCTACTGCCCTATCTGGCCGCCTCGGGTGAGTTAAAGACCAAGCCTACCCAACACTCTGTCAAGGAATTGCAATCCATCGGGATTGCCCCGGATGTGCTGGTCTGCCGCTCTGAACAACCGATCCCAGAAAAAGAACGCGAAAAAATTGCGCTATTCTGCAACGTGCGCAAGGAATGCGTCGTGGCCGCCTATGATCTGAAATCGATCTACGAGGCGCCGCTGGCCTATCACGAACAGGGGTTGGATCAGGCGGTGCTCGATGCGTTTGATATCTCGCCAGCCCCTGCCCCGAAGCTGGATGTCTGGCACGATGTTTATGACCGCATCCACAACCCGGAAGGCAAAGTGAAAATCGCCATCGTCGGCAAATATACCCAGCTCGAGGACGCCTATAAATCCATTGCCGAAGCACTGACCCATGGCGGCATGGCCAACCGGGTGAAGGTCAAGATCGAATGGGTCGATGCCGAGCTTTTCGATCGCGAAGATGCCGCCCCCTATCTGGAAGGCTATCATGCGATCCTGGTGCCCGGCGGCTTTGGCGAACGCGGGACCGAAGGCAAGATCAAGGCTGCCCAATTCGCCCGCGAAAAGAAGATCCCCTATCTGGGGATCTGTTTGGGCATGCAGATGGCCGTGATCGAGGCCGCGCGCAATGTGGCTGGCCTGGACAAGGCCGGGTCAGAGGAATTTGACCATGAAGCCGGCAAGAAGCGCTTTGAACCGGTGGTTTATCATCTGAAGGAATGGGTGCAGGGCAATCACAAGGTGGCCCGCAAGGCCGATGATGACAAAGGTGGCACCATGCGTCTTGGGGCCTATAACGCCACATTGACCGAAGGGTCCAAAGTGGCTGAGGTTTATGGCAATACGGCCATCGACGAACGCCACCGCCACCGCTACGAAGTTGATGTAAAATACCGTGAAACCCTTGAAAAAGCGGGACTGCGTTTCTCAGGAATGTCGCCCGATGGCAAACTGCCCGAAATCGTGGAATGGAAAGATCACCCGTGGTTTATCGGGGTGCAGTTCCATCCGGAACTGAAATCAAAACCTTTTGCGCCGCACCCGCTATTTGCTGATTTCGTGCGGGCAGCGGTGGACACATCGCGGTTGGTCTAGCAACTGGCCGACAAAGCGTACCAATTCCTTTCAAAGGAATTGGACAAAATCTTGGTCAAGATTTTCCCCAGACTTTTTGAAAAAGTCTGGGTTCCAGCCAACACCGAAATGTTCAGAAACCAAAAGTCACTTTACGGGTAAGCACAATGCTACCTGACAGCTGATCTTCGGATTGGGTAATCGGGCTGTCCGCTGCATCGTCGCGCAGCTGGTCATAGCGAATGGTGCCGATCAGCCCCCAATCATCATTGAACTGATAAGTGGCCTCTGCCTTGACCCCTTGTCGCAGAATGCCGCCGCTTGCGTCAAAGGCGTCAAACCCGCTGGCAGCACTTTCCGAAGCACTGACCCCAAAATAGGTCTGCGCATAGTCATCGCTGCCCCAGATAAGCCGCGGCCCGGCCCGTAATGTCAGCTGTTCGGTTGGCCGATAGATGACATCCCCGCCGATCTCACCCATCAATGTTTCGTGCCCGATCACCCCATAACGCAGATTGGCGAACAGATCATAGGATGGTTGGCGAAACCGCAGCCCGCCACCAAGCTCCAGCGACGGGTCGATATCCTCAAGGCCTTCCAATTCGGAATAGTCATCCGAACTCCGCCCCCGGACAAACCCAACCGATCCGCCGAATCCCAATCCGGTGCTGTTTTCACCACCAAAGCTCTGCCCACCCAGTTGCAAACGCTCCAATCTGAATTTCCCGATAGGCGTAACCGTAGGGTCTTCTGCACCAAAATACTCCGGCGAGACCTTGGGACCAATGCCAAGCCGGAATGTGATCCCATCATCAGTATCCTGCGCAAAGGCTGGCGATGTCGCCATAATTGCAGCAATCAAGCTGATCATCCGCAAGGTCATAGGTGGTTTCCATTCCCGCAGTGTTCCCCCGTAACGATAGCCTATTGCCCCCCAACAACAAGGCTCTTGGCCTGTCATCGCTTTATCGTTACCCCGGGCCAGCGAACGCAATCGAAGGACACCCCAATGCTGTCATACCAGCACAGCTACCACGCCGGAAATCTGGCGGATGTGCATAAGCACAGCATCTTGGCGTGGGTACTGGCCTATATGACGGCCAAGGATAAGCCTTTGTCCTATATCGAAACCCATGCCGGGCGCGGCCTTTATGACCTGACGGATGACGCCGCCCGCAAGACAGGCGAGGCCGCCCGGGGCATCACGATAGCAGGTGATTGGTTTGCCCCTGAACATCCCTATGCGCAGGTCCTGGCCCGTATTCGCGCCCGGCACGGGGAGCAATTCTATCCCGGCTCACCGCTGGTCGCCGCCGAATTGTTGCGCCCAATGGATGACATCCACCTGTCCGAGTTACATCCCCAGGAATTTGCGGCCCTGCAGTCAAACATGGCGCCATATGGCAGCATATGCAGGCAAAAGGACGGGTGGGAGATGGCCCAGTCGCTCTGCCCGCCCGATCCGCGCCGGGGGCTGTTACTGATTGATCCCTCCTATGAGGTGAAATCGGACTATCAGACCGTCCCCGACACCATGGCCAAGCTGCACCGCAAATGGAGCGTCGGCCTCTTGATGCTGTGGTACCCGATACTGACGGAGGAACCACATCACCCGATGATCAAGGCGCTGCGAGCAGCGATCCCTGACAGCACAGTGCACGAGGTCCGCTTTCCACCTGCTCGTCCCGGGCACCGGATGATCGGATCAGGCATGTTCATCGTGCATCCGCCTTATGGGTTTGAAAATGAAGCCGCACGTCTGACCGCGCTCTTTCACAATGCCGCTCAGGGGCTTATGTAGGGCGCATGTTTGCAGATCTCCTTCGGCGTCTGACCGCCCCCGAACCTCAAAAACTCCCTGATCCGGATGCAAGGCTGGCCCTTGGCGCCTTGATGGTCCGCCTTGCCCGATCCGACGGCGATTATGCCCGGATCGAGATTGCGCAGATCGACAAGGCATTGATGGCGCGTTACGCGATGGATGCAGCGCAAGCAGCGCAGCTGCGCGCCGAATGCGAGGCGCTGGAAGCAGAAGCGCCCGACACCGTCCGCTTTACCCGCGCGATCAAGGATGCGGTGAGCCACGACGACCGGCTATCTGTGGTGAGCGATATGTGGTCAATCGTGCTGGCTGATGGGGCGCGGGATGACGCAGAGGACAGCCTGATGCGCATGGTTGTATCCCTGCTCGGCATCACGGATCAGGAAAGCCACACGGCGCGCTTACAGATTGCCAAAGGGGTCTGACCCATTTCACTGCGCCAGTGGCCTGACGTTTGGCCATAAAAAAGCAACACGTTGCAAAACCCGCAAAAATAGGCACTACTCCGCGACGCAATGGAAAGAATCTGCCACTCGTGACCAACACTGCCCCCGTTATAGAAATCACTGATCTGCATAAATCCTACGGTGCGCTTGAAGTGCTCAAAGGTGTGGATATCACGGCCCCTGCAGGTCATGTTGTATCCTTGATCGGTTCATCCGGGTCCGGAAAATCGACGCTTCTGCGCTGTGCCAACCTGCTGGAAGACAGCCAGCAGGGCGAGGTAAGGTTTTGCGGTGAACCGGTGATCTGGAAAGGGAACGGCGCCAACCGGCACCCTGGCGATCACGCCCAGATGATCCGTATTCGTACAAATCTGTCGATGGTGTTCCAGCAGTTCAACCTGTGGGCACATATGTCCATCTTGCAGAACGTGATGGAGGCCCCGGTGACCGTTCTGAAACGTGACCGGGCCGAGGTCGAGGTCGCCGCGCGCAAATATCTGGACAAGGTCGGGATCGGCGATAAATGCGATGCCTACCCTGCCCAGCTATCGGGCGGTCAGCAACAACGCGCCGCTATTGCCCGCGCCCTTTGCATGGAACCAAAGGCACTGTTATTTGATGAACCGACCAGCGCGCTGGATCCGGAACTGGAACAGGAAGTTGTCAAAGTGATCAAGGATCTGGTCGCCGAAGGGCGCACCATGATTATCGTAACCCACGATATGCGCCTTGCTGCGGATGTCAGTGACCATGTTGTGTTCCTGCACCAGGGCAAGATCGAAGAGCAGGGCCCACCTGCCGACCTGTTCGGAAATCCAAAAACCGACCGGCTGCGCGGGTTTCTATCCGCCACGGTTTCCTAAAAAATCATCAAACTGGGAGAAAACCTGATGAATAACCTGATCCTGAGTACTGCCGCTCTGGCCCTTCTGGGCAACATGGCAATGGCCGATGGCCACTCTGTTGTCCGTCTGGGCACCGAAGGCGCCTACCCTCCATACAACTTCATCAATGATGCGGGCGAAGTTGACGGTTTTGAGCGCAAGGTCGGGGACGAGATTTGCGCCCGGGCTGAACTGACCTGCGAATGGGTGACCAACGAATGGGACAGCATTATTCCCAACCTCGTTTCGGGCAACTATGATGTGATCATCGCTGGCATGTCCATCACCGCCGAGCGTGACGAAGTCATCGACTTCTCGGAAGCCTACACACAGCCCGATCCCTCCGCATACCTGGCGGCGTCAGCGGATGTTGACCTCGCCGGTGGGGTGATTGCAGCACAGACGGGCACAATTCAAGCGGCATTCATCGCCGAATCCGGCGCGACACTGCTTGAATTCGCAACACCTGATGAGACTGTCGCCGCCGTCAAGGCCGGAGAAGTTGACGCGGTGCTGGCCGATAAATCCTTCCTTGCGCCAATTGCAGAAGCAGATGCCGATGTCATGCTGCTTGATCAGGAAGAGCTGATCGGCGGCGGTGTCGGTCTTGGTGTGCGCGAAAGCGATGGCGAACTGCGCGAAAAGCTGAACGCTGCAATCATTTCAATGAAGGAAGATGGCTCTCTGAACGCATTGATCGCAGAATGGGGCGTGGGCGAACAGTTCTAAAGCGTCACAAGACGCCAATCAAAGGGTCGCCCGCTGTGGCGGCCCTTTTTCGTTCAACTGTGGAATGACGCAAAATACCAATCAGCGCGGTGGCTTTTCTGCGCCCTATCAATTGGCGGCGTCGCGGATTATTGCCCCAACATAACCAGTTCCTGCCCGGTTTGCCCCTCAGAACATTCTCGGGCAATGTCGGTGACGCCGACCAAACCGGCCTTTTGCTCATTTGGCTACTGCTGACGCAGCGTCCGCTCGTTTTTGCGACGCGACCATTGCTGCCTTGCAGCCCATATCGCCAGACCGGTCATTCAAACCAACGTGATATCCAAATCTCAGGATGCCTTTCTTTCGCGACCAGCGTAGATCATCGCGGCACGGAACCGGCCAGATGTCTGCCTTGGCAGCGAACCGCCCCACACGTTACGTGACCTGAACTCAAGGTTGCGAACGAAGAGCGTCGGGATCAACGCCTGCAGCAATCATACCGTTTTTGATGGCGCAACCGATGATCTCTTGCAGATACAGCTGGGCATCCTCTGGTCTGGTGGCCGTCACGTCTACGGTTATATCGCCCAAAAGCGTCTTGTTCGAATGTTTCAGAAGCGGATAGTTGAACGGACCTTGATCGAAACTGGCATCGCGCAGCATCTCCTGCGCCATCATCGTATCAAAGAATTGCACCATATCTGACGAGTTGCTCAATACGACTGATACACTCTCTTCGCTGGGATAGAAGCCTTCATCCGCCGATCCTAGTCCCGCACCGTATCGAACATATTCAACTTGCGCACCGGTATCCGAGACCGGGATTTCAACAAATGACGCCTCACTGCGTAGACCCCAGCCCTTCAGCGGAGGCGGGATCAGGCTGATCAGGTTAATGCAGGTATCATAATCCCAGCTTACCTGTTGCAGGATAGGATCACTGCGGACGAAGTCCTCTATCTTGCCATTGAACGCCATGAAACGTGCCTGCTGTTCGGCCTCCGCCATATCCCAGCGCATATCGATTTCGGCAAAAGCGGCCCGCGCATCGGAAACGCTGTAAGGTTCGGAAAACACCGGCCGCGCCTCGTCAGCCTGTACCTCTGCGGCGCCAAGACCGAGAGCAAGGATCAGCGTGGAGTTTCTGAGGGTAGGGGTCAGTTGCATATCATCTCCTGAGGGTCGCCTTTGCGGATCAGCCAGACGGCGCGTGCGATCTGCAAATCGGGGTCCTGAGCCACCAATTGGCCGCGCATCTGAAAATCTTCGTCACATGTCAGAATCAGCCGCCGGTTCACGCCATCGCCCATGCCCTTGAGCACACCGGAATAAAGTTGGCTCTCTTCGTCGAATGCCATGTCGACCGGCATCCCGCCAATGGTGACCGTCATCCGGGCACCGCAGTCCTTGGTTTCGACCGATGACGGGGCGGTGTTGAACTGCCCAACTGGCACGGCAACCCCTTGCGCGGTCGCCAGACCCGCACTGAAATGTGCGGAATAGTCCCCGTTGCACCAAAGCCAGGGCGGCGCTGTTTCGGCCGGGCCGACATCCGCTGTCTCGGGGGTCATACCGGTTTCCAGCCCGATAACATCCTGATTCTGCGCTTCGTTGCACTCGACGTCGCTGGGCTCGTCTTCGCAATCCGGCCGCCCCAGAATCACCATCTCAGGCACGTCTATTGCCATTTGTCTGGGTTCCGGCTTGCCGATGATCACGAGGGGAGGGACCGATACAACCAGTTCGCGGGGCGGTGGCTTGCCGATGACCACGAGGGGGGGGACTGCAATGACAAGCTCTTCGGGCGGCGGCTTGCCGATGACGATCATTGCAGGAACGTCGATCTCCAGGCTTTGATTCGGAGATTGCGCCTGTATTCCAAGCGGCCAGATACCAAGAAGGGCGGCAAGTATGAAGCGAAGCATCATTAATCGGCGCAGGTTGTCGTGGGAACGAATGGAAACTCACCCGAATGGTCAATGAGGGTGGAAACCTTCGGGCATGATCCACGATATACCGGGTCCACGGCCCTGATCCCAGTCGCTGTTGAGACAAACACCGGCTCCCAGCTTCCGCTCGCGCCGATCTGCACGGCATGACAATTCCAGGCAACTGCCGGATTGTAGTCTGCCCCCTCATTGTTTTCTAGGATAACCGGATGGTCCAGGGACAGGTTTTCGAACGTGATCGAGGTTTCCACAAAACCATCAGCGGTTTCAGGCACAAAGATTTGACCGGGAGCCAGGACTTCCCTGACAACGGCCGGCACGTTCGACCCGCCGTTCAGCATACAGGATATGCCCAAGCCCTGGTTGATCGCGGCGACGTTGCCTTCAACCTTGATACGCAGTTTGAGCGTCAAGTCGACAGGATCCCGAAAAATCGACTCGGCCATCGACCCGCCAGCGGTGAGGGCAAGCAAACCGGATGCGGCAATTCGGCAAAGTATTGTGGACGTTCTCATTTTCGGAAGCTCCTTTGAATTTGGCCTGAAGAACTTGGACATTCCTCCAGCGCGCGTTGCGACTGTGCTGTTCGGGCTGCGCGACAGATGAAGAGTTGGGGCAATGCAAAATCCACTTGTAGGCACTGGTGTCTGGATGGCTATCAATCAGGACAGGCCGCGCGGGCGCGATGGTAGCGGTCTAACCCGTCCAGCGCGGCATTCAGGCGGTTGCGAGGCAGATGTTCCAGCACATCGTCACCTTCGCTGCGCGAGGCCAGGTAAGCCGTGTCCGAAGACGCGCCGCTGCTGACCAGAACACCCCATGAACATCCACATTTGGCATTGGTTCCGCCGCGTAGGTGACAGTATGAAGTAAAGACAGGCTGGAAATCCGCCAGTGCCCTGCCTTCGATCGGGTGCCCATGGATTTTGGCCAGCTCCGCCTCATAGGTGGACGCCAGGTTCCCTGGTATCTCCTTTGCAGGAACATCCAGAACGGCCACAGTGGAGTTGGGGTCGGAATCCGCTGGTGCTGCTTCTATCAACGCGCCCAGCCCCCCCGCCATCACCCCATTGGCCAGACCCATCGCATCGCCCCCTGCGTACAGGTCCTCAGAACTGATACCCAACGCACATTGCATGGTAATCGCGCCCATGGATTGCGCCATTGATGCGGCCGCCATCATCTCGGCCTGACTAGAAGGTTGAACCCCTGCAAACATCATGATTGCAGTCGCCGCGATCTTTTTCTGGTCGTTGGGCACGGTTTCGGCCCAGGAATCGAACATGCAGGTGCAGGTGGCGGTGTCATTTCCGTCGGAGGCACATTGCATCATGAAATCAGGCCGGACGTCTTGCAGCGGATCCGCCATCGCCGAGGTCGGGATCAGAACCAAACTTGCGATCAGCGCTCTCAATTATCATACCCCCGTTCGGCGGCGGCAGCGCCGAGCGCGGACCACACCTCAGGGCCAATATTCGTTCTATGTGCCGACGCTTTCATGGAGCCGCAGCTGCTCATTGCCGAAAGTACCTCATCGGGCACATCCGCAGTCAGTTCAGTGACCACATTCGGATTCAGGAAGAAGTCAACGATGTCCATCTCTGGCTGTTCCGCCATCATTCTGACCATCGTCCTTCCCATCAAGACCTGCCGTGCGAGTCCTTCGAGTTGACCTTGGTCGTTCATCATATCCCAAAGGCAAGCCACCGCCGTGCGTTCGGCGTCGGTGATGGGGCTTGTATCAATGGCCCGCTGGGCCAATTGCGGATCAAAACGGACAAACAGTTCTTTCTGCGCTGCCAGCATTTCCGGCAGCAATTCCTCAAACTCCTCGAGAAACTCGGACTTTGACAGACGCGCGAGCTCCTCGGCCTCAGCCGCGGCCGCGCTCAACGGCGCAATTGAGAGCAGGCAAAGCGTTGCCAGTCGCAAGAATTGAAACATCAGGTCACTCCAATGGAAAGTTATGGGCAGATATCGGCGAAGGTGGCCGCGCCGCGTGAACAGGCCACCTGCCGCCGTAGGCGCGACAGAACCCAGCCTGCGGGGTCCTGCGTGGCGTCCCAAGCATAAATGGCCTCAGTAACGACAGCTGCGGCAGCATCGTCCTCAACCGGTTGCACAAAGCGCAGCTTCAGCTCGAACATGCCAATTCGACAGTAGATTTTTTGCAGGCTCCCGAGGGTGGTCTCGGCAATCTGTGGGCGCAGCAGATCAGCCTCCAGCGGCTGCGCAACACGCTCGGCCAGAGGGTCTGCCTGATCCAGATAGATCAAGTCCAGTTCTTCCGCTGATGCAGTGAAATCCCCGCACAGGGGGGAGGCAGCGGCAGTCCCTGCGATCCATGCACTCAAAGCAGTTACCAATACACATATTCGGACCAAATCATCCTCCTTCGAAACCATTGACCAAGCACTAATCGGGCGGATGTGGTCGCGCATACGTCAAATGGTGTATTTGTGACTGCACAACCCGTTTTTGGGTGTTAGGCTCAAAGGAGAAATCTCAGTCTGAACAGAGTATTATGAGTAAGGCCAAACTCGATCCGACGTCTCGTGACATGCAAAGCACTGCCCTGCGGGTGATCTCGAATCTCTACGAAGCTGTTGCCGAGGGCGCAGATTACGAGCCGATGTTTTTCGCTATGGACGAGGTAATCGATCAAGTGCTGGGCGATCCCGTCATTGAAGAGAGCGCCGCCGAATTAACCCCGCTGTTTCAGCCCCATTTTGACCGTGCTGCGCATGTGTTTGACATCATGAGCCGCCAGGAATCCGAAACGCCGCTCAAATTCGTCGAGCGCCGATCAAACGCGACAGCCGTTGTCGATCCCACCGGCAAAATTTTGGTCGCCAATGTGGCTTTCGAAAGCGGTTTTGGCCCTGCCGGCCTTAGTCTGAAAGAACAGTTTGCAACGCCCGCCGACCGAAACCGGTTTATGGCACTGGCGCGCTCAAACGCCCCCGACAGCCGGACCATCCTAAACATGATTACCCCGGGTGACGCCCGTCCGGTGTCTGTTCTGGCAGGGCTTCTGCCAAATATCGAAATGATGCAAGTCGGCGCGCGGGCGATTTTTTTGATGCTGATCAAACCGAAGTGGGATGTCACAACCGGCGACCTGCTGCGTGAGGCCTATGGTCTGAGCATCGCCGAAATCGAGATCCTGCAGAACTTTGTCGAAACTGGATCGGTTCAGGGTGTGGCCGAACGCAGAGGGCGGTCGATCCGAACCGTGCGAACGCAGCTGTCGCACATCTTTGCGCAGATGGGCATTAGTGGACAAACCGGCCTGGCGCTGTTCCTGGCCACGCTGGAGGGGTTACAAAATGAAACTGAACGACCTGTTCCTGCCCAACCCGGGCAGACCCCGGTCGAGGCTGCAATCCGATCAAAAGTGATCCAAACCTCAGGATACGCGACAGAGGTTCTGGAGTATGGCCACCCCGAGGGTGACCCCGTACTGCTGCTGCAATCCACTCACCCGCCTGACCTGACCGAGGCCCTGCGTGTGCATATGTTCGAACAGCGCTTGAGGGTGATCGCGCCGCTCAAGCCCGGATCAGGCCGCAGTGACAAGATTGCCGGGCATCCAGAACCCGAACGGATGGCTCGGCTATACAACAAAGTCCTACAGTCGATCGGCGTCGGCCCGATAGTTGTTGCGGGTCAGGCCTCGGGCGGGCTTTTTGCGCTTGAATTTGCCAGGCAATACCCCGACAGCACGTTGGCTGTCTGCCTGATCGACACAGGCGTACCGTTCCGCAAACGGTCCGAGCTCATGGAACTGCCGAAGCCAATCCGGCGCACCATGGTTCCCGCCCGGTACTTTCCGAACATTCTTTATCTGCCACATCGCCTTGTTGCGTCAAACTTCCGCCGCTCCCGGAAGGGCGAAGCGCAGGTTATCGACTATTTCTTCACCGGCAGCCCGGTAGAACGCGAACTGACACGAACCCGACGGGACGCTTATGATGTTACACGGGCATTGATCGACTATTCGTTCGACGACACCGACAGCCTTGTCCGAAATGTGTCCAGATGGGCCTCGGATTGGCATCCTCTTCTTGATGAAATCGCCCGCCGCACGCGCATTCGTTTCTTTCACGGTTTGGACAACCAGATGTTTCATGTGGACCGTATCGAAGCATGGCTGCGCAATTACAACAATTGCGATCTGATTACTGCACCCACATCAGGCCAACTGGCTGCTTTCCAACACCCCAATATTTTGTCAAATGCGATATCGACCTTGTTTCCGCGTTAACGCAATTTCCGAGGTATACTGTCCCCCGCGATATGGATCTCCACCCGTTCGCGTTTTCCAAGATGTCGGTATTACGAGGTGTAATTGCCCGTTCCAGTCTTGCTGCGTGCTACATCAACGACCTATTTCATAGCCGCAGCGCAGCGTCAGATTTTGAGTGCGTGCCGCACGAAAATCGAAATCACAGGATGGGCTCAAAGTGGACGCTTTCAGCACCCGTCGCGCAGGTCTGGTCTCAGGTGTTGGCGGTCTGTACTACTCAGGCATGTTCATTCACACGAGGCGGTCCGCAATTGCCAACTGACGTCACATCGCTGCCCGGGACATGAGCTTGATCGGACCAGGGCTCAGCCTCGTCTTGTTCTACAAGGTCTGGCGAACCTCGCGGCGGCTGCCCCGGCATTGGCAGCGGACGCTGTCCCTTACCGCAGCTTCCATCACTGTGGTTACTCTGGCGTTATCTGCAGTATTTCTGAATTCGGACTACACAGATGATAGCCTGTGGACGCTTGGCTGGGGCGGACGGATCGGTGTTGTTGCGATCAGCGTGATCGGGCTGGTGGGCATCTTCGCTGCTTTGGCCCTCAAGTCCCGCGCCTTTGGGCGGTTTTCCCCTTGGATGGCCATCCCTTTGGATATCTTGGCAGGCTTGCTGATCTACCTCGGGGTGCTTTGGCTATCGCCGCAGGTTTACTACACCTTCTATCAGATGATATTCACTGATCTGCCAGTGCAGATCGTGATAAAGTCACCTGTTGATCCGGACCGGCTGCATCAAATCCTGATCCCCGTCAAAGGCGGGTCGCTAGCAGATCATCTGGCAAGCATTGGCTTCTGGGCGGTTTTGCCATTCACCATCTGGCAGCATGCAAACCGCAGGCGCTAGATTTCCTCTCCACGATCCAGCAATTCCTCGATCAACGCGCGCTGCAGATCGCCACTGTCGCCCGCACCGAACTGGGCCGCACCGCCGGAATAAAGCGTGCCATAGGTTTTCGCGACATTCACCGTTTGTGCGACGCCCGATATCAACTGGTTCTTTTCCAACTCGGCAAAGGGGTGAATGAACACACCCCAAAGGCTGTCATTTGCAATGGCATAGCGGGCATCCAGGGCGCTGTCGAAATTGGCCTGCATGAGGCGCAAGAGCTCTTCCTGCGTCATGCCGTTGGTAGATCTGATCGGCACCATGGCGCGCATCCGGTTGGCCCGGACATCCGTGACAATCAGGACCGGCACATCGTCGATGGTGAACTCAAAACCGCTGCCCGCAACGCGGGCGTCAGGATCCAAGGCCTGCACAATCGCCGCCATGCGCGACAGGGTCATATGTGGCTCGGCCTCCTGGGCGGACAGGCCGGCGGGGATCATCAGGGCAATCAGAGCAAAGACACGGATCATGAGGCAACTCCTTTTGGGACCGATCCTATGCCCAATTGCGGGACACAACCTAAGCAAGCTTTGGTGAATTTCTGCAATATGCACCGCCCGCAGGGGTCCGACGTTTTGCCGACGCTTAGCCGACAGGGTTTCGTGCGGCTTCGACGATGGCCACGGCCCGCGCGATTGCGTCCTCAATCGTCAGGTCGGACGTGTCCAGAAGGACGGCATCATCGGCAGGGATCAGCGGGGCCGTCGCCCTGTTACGGTCCCGTTCATCGCGTTCCCTGACATCGGCCAACACACCTTCAGGCGTGACATCCATGCCCTTGCCCGCCAGTTCCTTATAGCGTCGATCCGCCCGGCACTCCGCGCTTGCCGTGACAAACATCTTCACTTCGGCATGCGGGCAAATCACCGTACCGATATCGCGGCCATCCAAAACCGCACCATCAGCGCGGGCGGCGAATTTTCTTTGAAAATCAACCAGTAAGCTGCGCACTTCCGGGATCACGGCAACCTCGCTTGCGGCTTGTGCCACAGCAGGCGTGCGCAGGCTGTCATCTTCCAGATCAACTGGGTCCAGCGCACGGGCCATGTCAGCGGGGGCACCACCTGCCAGCACCTTGGCACCAACGGCGCGGTACAGCAGCCCGGTATCCAGATGGGCAAACCCGAAATGGGCGGCCACAGCCTTTGAAATCGTGCCCTTACCTGCGGCGGCGGGGCCATCAATTGCCACTGTGAAACTCAACCCATACTCCTCAAAAACTGCTAAACCACTGCCTAGCCTGGGAAAAATCAACGAGGTTCCCATGCGCATCACGCTTCTTCACCCCCCGCATACATCGATCGGCAGCCGCATTCCACGCGAAAATCTGCCGCCCTTTGGCTTGTTATGCCTCGGCGGGCCACTCATCGATGCGGGCCATCAGGTCACGCTGATCAACGCAGATTTGGGGCCGATGCCCGACAAGGATACCGTTGCAGCGGTTGTGCAAAGCAGGCCGGATGCCCTGTTGATCGGGCATTCCGGCTCAACCTCGGCGCATCCAACCGTCGTGCAACTTGCCACGCTGATCAAGGCGCAACTGCCCGATACGATCATCATCTATGGTGGCGTCTGGCCGAGCTATCATTGGCAGGATGTCCTGACAGAATGCCGGGCCATCGACATCATCGTGCGCGGTGAGGGTGAGGCGACGACCCCGCTGCTGGTCGCAGCTCTTGGCAAAAACCTGCGCGATATCAAAGGGATCGCTTATCGAGACAAGGGCAAGCCCATAGCCACGCCCCCTGCCCCGATGATTGCAAAGCTCGATGCCTACCGGATTGGATGGGAGTTGATCGATTTCAAATCACATAGCTATTGGGGCGGAAAACGGGCGGTCATCATGCAATTTTCGCGCGGCTGCCCGCATTTATGCACCTATTGCGGCCAACGCGGCTTCTGGAGCAGATGGCGGCACCGGGATCCGGTGAAATTCGCGGCAGAGATTGCCTGGCTACACCGCGAGCACGGGGTCGAGCTGATCAACCTGGCAGATGAGAACCCAACAACATCGCCGAAGGCCTGGAAGGCGTTTCTTGAGGCTCTGATCGCCGAGGATGTGCAGGTCCAGATCGTCGGCAGCACACGGGCCGAGGACATCGTGCGCGATGCCGATATCCTGCATCTTTACAAAAAGGCCGGGGTCATCCGCTTCCTGATGGGATTGGAGGGGACGGACGAAGCCACGTTGCAAGCCGTCAGGAAAGGCGGCAGCCGCGCCAAGGATCGGCAGGCCATTTCATTGCTGCGCGCGCATGGGATAATCGGGCTATGCACCTTCGCGATCGGTTTTGAAGAGGAAACAGATCGCGATTACTGGCACATTCTCAAACACTTACTCTCTTATGATCCCGATCAGATCATGTCCGTTTATGCCACGCCGCATCGCTGGACACCCTTCTTTCATCAGGTCAAGAACCGCCGGATTATTGAGAATGACCAACACAACTGGGATTACAAACATCAGGTCATGGAGGTTCCTTCCGTCCCCGCGTGGCGCGTCTTCCTATGGGTCAAGGCGATTGAAATATGCCTGCAGGCGCGACCACGCGCGCTGTACCGGGCATATTTTCACCCCGATCCTGACATACGGCACGCGATGCGCTGGTATACGGCCATGGGGCGGCGTGTCGTTCTGCGCGAAATGGGCGAATGGTTGCGCCGCAAACGGCGCCCCGGTGTGACCGTGGCGGCGTTTCTGGGGGAAACAGCGCTGCCCGAACAGATGCTTAGCCGTTCACCCGCACAATCTGCGCCCCAAGCTGCGCCATCAACGCTTCGAAAATAGGGAAAGACGTGGCAATTGGTGATCCGTCATCCACGGTCATTGGTTTCTGCGTCGCCATGCCCATGACCATAAACGCCATGGCAATCCTGTGATCCAGCACGCTGGCCACCCGCGCCCCGCCCGGCACATTGCCATGGCCCAAACCGGTGACTTTCCACCAGTCTGGTCCCTCATCAACCTGGACACCCGCAGCACGCAGGCCCTTTGCCATCGCATCGATACGGTCACTTTCCTTGACCCGCAGTTCCTTGACGCCCTGCATGTCAGTCACCCCTTCAGCGAAAGACGCGACGACCGACAGAACCGGGTACTCATCAATCATGCTGGCGGCGCGCTCCGGCGGCACGGCGATCCCTTTCAGATCGGGGGAAAACTTCGCACGCAGGTCGGCCACCGGTTCACCGCCTTCTTCGCGCATATTTTCGAATGTCAGATCAGCGCCCATGTCCTGCAGGGTTGTGAAAAGACCTGCCCGGGTCGGGTTCAGCCCGATATTGGGCACCAGCACGTCAGATCCAGGCGTGATAATGGCCGCACAAACCGGGAAGGCCGCAGAGGACGGATCGCGCGGCACAATGATCGTTTGCGGCGTCAGTTCAGGCTGACCTGTCAATGTAATGACCCGGCCCTCATCGGTTTCCTCGACCGTCAAATCGGCACCAAATCCTTGCAACATGCGCTCGGTATGGTCGCGGGTCGCTTCCTTTTCGATCACAACGGTCTGGCCCGGCGCGTTCAATCCGGCCAGCAGGACTGCCGACTTCACCTGCGCCGAAGGAACGGGCACCGTGTAGCGCACAGGTACGGGATCCACAGCACCGACAAGGGTCATCGGCAAGCGTCCACCTTGCCGACCCACAGCCTGCGTGCCGAACAGGGCCAAAGGATCCGTGATACGCGCCATTGGCCGACCGTTAAGCGATGCGTCACCTGTAAAGGTGGCGGTAATCGGCGATGTGGCCATTGCGCCCATGATCAGTCGCACACCCGTTCCTGAATTGCCGCAGTCAATGACAGCCTCAGGCTCTGCAAATCCGCCGACACCAACCCCATTCACCGTCCAGTCACCATCGCCATGATTGGTCACCGTCGCGCCAAAGGCACGCATCGCCGCGGCAGTGTCGAGCACGTCATCACCCTCCAGCAAGCCAGAGATATGTGTCTCTCCCACACAAAGGGCGCCAAGGATCAATGAGCGATGCGAAATCGACTTGTCACCGGGCACATTTGCAACGCCCGTCAACGGGCCTGCAGGGCGGGATGTCATGGGGATTGGGGTGCCGTGGGCAGACATATGCGGACCTTCTTGCAGCTTCCGGCGCGTGATAGCCCAGTGACCAGACCGGGTCCATGACCACTGATCATTTTGCCAAAAATACTCCCGCCGGAGACGGCGCGGCCTTACAACCTGCGAAAGGTCAGATAATGGGGCGTCCGGCCTTCGCGCAAAGCCTTTTGTTCATAGCGCGTCGACAGCCAGTCGTCCCAGGGGGTACGCCAATCAGCTGGACACTCTGCCAGCCAGTCAAACCCGTGACGGGGCACCTGTTCCAGGGTCTGACGCACGTAATCCGGGATGTCGGTCGCAACACGCAGTTCAGCACCAGGTTTCATGACACGGGCGAGCGGTTCAAGATGCTCTGGTGTGACAAAGCGGCGACGATGATGGCGCTTCTTGGGCCAGGGATCAGGATAGTTGAGAAACACCTTCGCCAGCGACTGGTCTGGCAGGACGTCAAAAAGATCACGCACATCGCCGGGATGGACGCGCAGATTACTGACATCAGCCTTGCGAATCTTTCCCAAAAGCATGGCAACACCGTTGATATAGGGTTCGCAACCGATCAGGCCGATATCGGGATTGCGGTCGGCCATATGCACCAGATGTTCGCCGCCACCAAATCCAATCTCAAGCCAGAGATCGGCATCGCCAAAGAGCTTGGCAATATCCAGCGGCGTGCGGTCCGGATTGTCATCCCAACTGATCGCCCCGGGCGACAGTGCCGCGAGGTCATTGTCAAGATAGTCATGCTGGCTCGGCCGCATGGTTTTACCCTTGAACCGGCCGTAGAAATTGCGCCACGGGGCGCCGGAGGGGTGATTGGTTTTGGTCATGTTGTGGCTTTAACAAGCGACGGAAACCAAGGCAATCGGGGGTGGGTCAAGACCCACCTTACGTCGTGGCAACGCGGCGGTTGCACCAACGTAAGATGGGTTTTAACCCATCGCCCCCTAGACCGCCCTTTTCAGGGCATCAACGAGATCGGTGCGTTCCCAGCTGAACCCGCCGTCGGCGTCAGGTGCCCGACCAAAATGACCGTAAGCTGCCGTGCGCGCATAGATCGGCTTGTTCAGGCCCAGA
This sequence comes from uncultured Paracoccaceae bacterium, assembly GCA_947500055.1. GTDB lineage: Bacteria > Pseudomonadota > Alphaproteobacteria > Rhodobacterales > Rhodobacteraceae > Yoonia. The sequence continues at coordinate 183,648 of CANMQO010000001.1, read as the reverse complement.
TGGTTACGGATGCCGCGTGGCGTCAGATCCATGATCTCGGCAATGGCGCGTTCAATCGCCGCCGGAGCCACCTCACCTGTGCCATGGGTATCAGCATAAATCGACAAGGGCTTTGCCACACCAATTGCATAGCTCAACTGGATCGTGCAACGCTCGGCCATGCCGGAGGCAACAACATTCTTGGCAAGATAGCGCGACACATAGGCCGCTGAGCGGTCAACCTTGGTTGGATCCTTACCCGAAAACGCGCCGCCACCATGGGGGGCAGCGCCGCCATAAGTATCAACAATGATCTTGCGACCGGTCAGGCCCGCATCCCCATCAGGGCCACCGATAACAAAGGTCCCCGTTGGGTTTACCCACCATTCCGTGTTGGCGGTGATAAAGCCATCCGGCAGCACTTCGCGAATATATGGTTCAACAATCGCGCGGATATCGGCGCTGGACTGGCTTTCATGTTGGTGCTGCGTGGACAGCACGATGGAAGTCACTTCGACCGGTTTGCCGTCAGCATAACGCAGCGAAACCTGGCTTTTGGCATCGGGGCGCAGTGTTGGTTCCTGCCCTGATTTGCGGACCTCTGCCAGACGGCGCAGGATTGCGTGCGCATACTGGATCGGTGCTGGCATGAGCGCATCAGTCTCGGTTGTGGCATAACCAAACATGATCCCCTGATCACCGGCACCTTCATCCTTGCCGGCATTGGCATCGACACCCTGCGCAATATGCGCGGACTGCTCGTGCAACAGGTTAGTTATCTTGCAGGTCGCGTGATGAAACTTGTCCTGCTCGTAGCCGATATCCTTGATGCAGCCGCGTGCAATGCTGTCAATCCGGCCCATGTAATCCTTGAGTTTGGCCTGATCAGCCAACCCAACCTCGCCGCCGATCACAACCCGATTGGTTGTGGCAAATGTTTCGCAGGCGACCCGCGCTTCGGGCTCTTCCGCCAGAAACGCATCAAGGATTGCGTCTGAAATACGGTCGCAGACCTTGTCCGGGTGCCCCTCGGATACAGATTCCGAGGTGAAAATATAGTCTTTACGTGCCATGGGAGATGCTCCAATAAAAAATAACTGCCACGCCAGGAAGCCGTTGTGACAGGAATGAACTCGTCCCTACGTGGTGGATGCTGTCAGGTCAATCGCTAATGCGCCGCCGCACGGTCCAAAGCATCAACATCAATGCAAACAACAGCGCAATGACAGGCACTTCCCCCCATTTGGTGTAAAGGGTTGGCGGGCGTGACGGCGGCAAGGCAACGTCAATCGCCCCTTCCTCACCCAAGGGGATCATATCGGTGATCCTGCCATGCGCATCAATCATCGCTGTGATGCCTGTATTGGCGACGCGCACCATGGGCAGCCCCTGTTCGATGGCGCGCAATCGGGCCTGCGCCAGATGCTGGTATGGGCCCGCTGCCTTGCCAAACCAGGCATCGTTGGTAATCAGCAAAATCAGCCGGGCACGCGCATCACCTCCACCGATTTCCTCGGCAAAGATCCCCTCATAGCAGATCAGCGGGATTGCCGGCCCGATCCCGGGCAATGAAACCGGCCCCGGATCACGACCGGGGGTGAAACCGGTGCCCAGGTTGCGCGCCAACCCGCTTGCGCCCGCCCTTCCCAACAGGGCCGCACCGGGGACATATTCACCAAATGGCACAAGATGCCGTTTGTCATAAATGCTGCGCAACTCTCCGCCCGGCCCCATGACGACAAGACTGTTATGGTATTGTTGCTGCGCGTCAGCGCGCTGAATACCAAAAACCAGCGGCGCGCCGCGCGCCGCATCCACCATCGGGCTCATATCATCCTGAATATGATTAAGCAGAAAGGGAACCGCAGTTTCTGGCCACACCACAAGGTCGGGGACCTCGCCAGCACCGGTAAAGGCGATCATCCTGTCGACAAACAGGTTTCGGAACACAGGATCCCATTTTTGATGTTGGGGTGCATTGGGCTGAACCAACCGCACAACTGCCGCGTCGGGCGATGTTGGTGCCGTCGTGGCAGGCTGGGCGAGATACGCAGCCAGTGCAAGGCCCGCAATGAAGCCACCACCGACGAAGACGCGACCCTTGGCAAGCAAGACGAGCGACCATGCTGCGAGCACCGCCAGAAGCGTCAGCAAATGCGGCCCGCCAAGCGCTGCCAATTGGGCGATCGGTGTGGGTACCCAGACATGCCCCAAAAGCGCCCATGGAAACCCTGTCAGGATCAGGGAACGGGTCATTTCTGCCCCAACCAGCAGAACACCGAAAAACAATGTCCGCCCCGGCGCGAAACGTGCGGCAAGAAATCCGGCGACCGCCCAAAACAATCCTGCACCACCTGCCATCAAAACAAGGGCAAATGGAGCCATCCATCCATGCCGGGCGATATCGACGAGGAAAGGTTCAACAATCCAACGCAAACTGAAGGCAAAATATCCAAGGCCAAAGCACCAGGCATGGAATGCGGCGCGGCGCGGCGCATCATCGAAGCGACTCACGGCAAGAAACGATGCAAGCCCCAGAATTGTGGCGGGCCACAAGTCATAGGGTGCCTGCCCCAAACCGGTGATCACACCAAGCAGGACGAAGAACGCAAAACGCCCCCTCCCCGATAGTGCCGCAATACGGCCTGACAGGTTAGCCACGCTCTGTCCCGTTCAGACAGACACGCAGCCGTTTGATCCGACGTGGATCGGCGTCGATGATTTCAAACTCAGGGCCATCGGGATGGGTTACGACCTCACCCCGGGCGGGCAGATGGCCCGCCAAAAGCGTGACAAGCCCACCCAATGTGTCGACCTCTTCCTCGTCGATATCATCATTGGCGGTCAGTTTCAGACCGATTTCCGCCTCAAAATCCTCAAGCTCCGTCCGGGCCTGCGCCAGATAAATCCCCGGCTTTTCCAAAACCCAGCTTTTGGCCTCTTCGATATCGTGCTCATCCTCGATCTCACCAACAACCTGTTCGATTAGGTCTTCGATGGTCACAAGACCATCGGTGCCGCCATATTCATCAATGACAAGAGCCATATGGATCCGCTCTGCCTGCATTTTCTGCAACAGCACGCCAAGCGGCATTGAGGGTGGGACAAACAGCAACGGGCGCAGCATTTCGCGCAGATTGAAATTGGGACTGTCCCCATTGAATCCATGTTGCAGGGCAAAATCCTTGAGGTTGGCAATCCCGATGGGCGTGTCCAACGTGCCATCATAGACCGGCAGCCGGGTCAGGCCGCAGTCGCGAAATGTCCGGACCAGTTCCTCCTTGGTGGCATTCACCGGGACGGCAATGATATCGGTCTTGGGTATCGCCACGTCCTCGACGCGTTTGCGGCGCAGGTTGAGCATGCCAAGCATACCAGCCGCAGTCAAAACGGATTCGCGTGGTGTATCCTCCGGCGCCTCTGGCGCTTTGGTTAGGAAAATTGCATCGCGCAAACGGGCAAATACGCCCCTTTTCCGCGGTATCTGGTCCATAAGCGCGCCCTGCGCTGCTATAGAAGGACCGTCGCCGGTGTCGCCCATTTCATCCTATCTCTTGCGGGCAAAAACGCCCGTCTCTTCCTTATATGGGTCAGAAATACCCAATTTGCCAAGTATTTCAGTTTCCAACGCCTCCATCAAGGTGGCGTCACGGTCACGTTCATGATCAAAACCCAACAAATGCAGTGTGCCATGTACCAGTAAATGAATGGTGTGATCCGCAATCGATTTGCCCGCTTCCTCCGCCTCACGGGCGCAGGTATCGTAAGCGATGGCAATGTCGCCCAGTTCCGCATCGCGGCCAGGCTCCGGGAGTATCGGCATCCCACCAGCCACTTTTGCGGCGCGTTCATCTGACGGCCAGCTGAGCACATTTGTGGGCTTTGGCTTACCACGGAAATCTTCGTTCAATGTGGCAATACGGGCATCATCACAAGCCAACAGGCTTATTTCAAAGGAAGATGGCTCCAGCCCCAACCGGTTCAGTGCAGCGTCAGTTGCCGTCTTCGCGAGGGCTTCGATATCAGCCCAACGCGGATCTTCGACAATGCAATCAACGGTCAACTGCCCTGATCCGCCTCATAAGCCTCGATGATTGCAGCGACCAAAGGATGGCGCACAACGTCCTTGGCAGTGAAATAGTTAAAGCTGATCTTGGAGATATTCTTGAGCAGGCGCTCCGCATCCCAAAGGCCGGAATTCACGCCGCGCGGCAGGTCGATCTGCGTGCGGTCACCGGTAACAACCATGCGCGATCCTTCGCCCAAGCGGGTCAGAAACATCTTCATTTGCATTGTTGTGGCGTTCTGCGCTTCGTCCAGCACCACAAAAGCATTCGATAGCGTCCGCCCGCGCATGAACGCCAGAGGCGCAATCTCGATCACCTTTTCCTCGATCATCTTCGCAGCTTGTTTTCCGGGCAGGAAATCACCCAAGGCGTCATAAAGTGGCTGCATGTAAGGATCGACCTTGTCCTTCATATCCCCCGGCAGATACCCCAGTTTCTCACCGGCCTCTACCGCTGGCCGGGACAGGATAATCTTGTCCACATGTCCGCTGATCAGCATATTCACACCCACAGCGACCGCCAGATAGGTCTTGCCTGTCCCCGCAGGGCCGATCCCGAAGGCCAGTTCATTGTCAAACAGCGATCGCACATATGCCTTCTGCGCGTCCGTGCGCGGTTCGATCAATTTCTTGCGTGTCTTGATCTCGACCCGTGCAACGCTCGCATCACCTTTAAAGAGCTCGATCTGGTCACCGTCGCGCGCAGGTCCACGCACGGTTTCTGGGCCCATACGCAATTCACGGTCAATGTCCCCGGGCTCCAGCGACCGGCCGGCCTCCAGGCGCGAATAGAGCGCCTTGAGCACCGCGACCGCGTCCTGTCTTGCGCCATCGTGGCCGATCACCGCAAGCTGGTTGCCGCGGCGCAAAATCTGAACACTCAGTTTGTCTTCGATGGTGGTGAGGTTGCGGTCATACTCGCCGCACAGGTCGATCAACAGGAAATTGTCCGGGAATTCCAACAGGGATTCTGCAACGTTTTCAGCGGGTGGGGTCAGGGCACCAGTGGCCAATCAGCTCTCCTTTGAGTCTCTTTGACGATATGGTTGCAAGTCCGGCGGCGACGCGCAAGCCATCTCCGCGAAATGTCACGAATTGATATGAAATCGCGGCGATAGATTTTCAACGAAAATCTATGCACAAATCCTCTCAGAGGATTTGACGGCAATTCCTGTGCCAGGAATTGTCTTACCCGATCATTTCGCCCTTCAGTGAGTTCGGACTGTTTTCAACAACACGAACGGGCCGAACCTGTCCAAGAACCGCAACCGGGGCATCAGCATAGACCGCGTGCAGATACTCTGACTTTCCAATCATCTGCCCCGCTTCACGCCCGGCCTTTTCAAACAGGACTTTGACTTCACGGCCAACCATGGATGCTTGCGAGGCTTGTTGTTGCTCACGCAGCAACCTCTGCAGCCGCTGTAGCCGCTCATTCATCACGTCCTCTGGCAATTGCGGTTTTTCCGCCGCCGGTGTGCCGGGGCGGGTCGAGTATTTGAACGAATAAGCCTGTCCATAATGCACGTCGCGCACCAGCTGCATGGTGTCCTCAAAATCCGCATCCGTCTCTCCGGGGAAACCGACGATGAAATCGCCAGATAGCAACAGATCAGGCCGGGTAGCGCGAATGCGTTCAATCAGGCGGATATAGCTCTCGGCGGTGTGTTTGCGGTTCATGGCCTTCAAAATCCGATCAGACCCGGATTGAACCGGCAAATGCAAATAGGGCATCAGCTTGTCACATGTGCCATGCGCATCGATCAGCGCGTCATCCATGTCATTGGGATGGCTCGTGGTAAAGCGGATGCGTTCCAGACCATCCACCTTGTCCAATGCCCAGATAAGACCAGCCAATCCTTCATCATGACCATTATAGGCATTCACATTCTGCCCCAGCAGCGTAATTTCGCGTACACCGCTTTCCACCAATTCCCGCGCCTCGCGCAGAATGCGATCGGCCGGGCGGGATACTTCCGCACCGCGCGTATAGGGCACGACACAGAAAGCGCAGAATTTGTCGCAGCCTTCTTGCACGGTCAGGAACGCGGTAGGGCCGCGTTTGGCCTTTGCCCGGGATTTCAGCGTGTCAAATTTGTCATCTTCCGGAAAATCGGTATCCAGTGCCTTGGCCCCGGTCTGGATCAAGTCATCCATGGCTGGCAGGCGATGGTAGCTTTGCGGGCCGACCACAAGATCGACCAGCGGTTGCCGACGGATGATCTCCTCGCCCTCGGCCTGCGCAACGCAACCCGCGACGCCGATTTTCAGATCAGGGTTTTCGGCCTTCAGCCCCTTATACCGGCCCAGTTCCGAATACACCTTTTCGGCGGCCTTCTCGCGGATGTGGCAGGTATTGAGCAGGATCATATCGGCGTCATCGGCCGTATCGGTTTGGGTATACCCCTTGCCACCTAACGCCTCGGCCATGCGTTCGCTGTCATAGACATTCATCTGACAGCCATAGGTCTTGATAAACAGCTTTTTGGGCGTGGACATTGATTTGCTCAATTACAGGAAAGGTTCGCGCCTTCTAGCGATTTGCAAGGCCGCTTGCAATGCAGCGCAATTTCACCGATTTTGCCGCGATAGCCAGATCAGCCGGACAATATGCACTACCCCAGCCTTGCCGCCCTCATCGCAGATCGAAAGCGCGCCCTGTCAAAGGGACCAGTTGCGCTGGTTCTGCTGGAAGACGCAATTGAGGTCGACAGCACATTGACCCATTTGCATAATCTTGGCTTTGCCAACATCATCGCGTTCGGAGCCGCCGAACTTGACGTACCAGCGGAAGTGGACCGGGTCGATCACGACGTTCAGTCTGATGCGGCCTTGCCCCAGATCGTGAATGCCGTTGCGCAAGCGGCCCCCGATATCTGGCTTCATTACTGCTATAACGCCGAATATCTGTTCTATCCGTTCTGTGAAACGCGGTCAGTGGGCGAATTGACCGGTTTTACGACCGAAGAACGCCGCAACAGCATCCTGACTTACGTGGTTGATCTTTATGCACGCGATCTTGAAACGGCCCCCCTGGGCGTGGACCGGCAGAGCGCATGTCTGGACCGGGCCGGATATTACGCGCTTGCCCGAACAGATGAAACCGGCGAACCGCTGGACCGGCAGATCGATTTCTTCGGGGGGCTGCGCTGGCGCTTTGAAGAGCACGTGCCCTACCTGCGACGGCGGATTGACCGGATTTCGATTTTTCAGGCTGTGCCAGGATTGCAGATGCTATCTGACCGCCGGTTCAACATCCCTGAATTCAACACATATGCCTGTCCCTGGCATCACAATATCACGGCAACCGTCTGTTCATTCCGCACGGCGAAAGCACTGAAACGCAACCCAAGCAGCCGGAACAAGATCGGTGACTTTCACTGGCAAAATTCTGAGCCATTCAATTGGCATTCGCAGCAGCTCTGCGATCTTGGGCTGATGGAACCGGGGCAATGGTTCTAGGCGGCGATGGGTCAAGACCCATCTTACGGTGTTGCAACGATGAATAAGGCCAGTCCCGGGGGCGCTTGACCAACCCTTCGTGGACCGGTGCAGACGCGATCAAATGCATATGCAGGTCAAAACCCTGCTGATCACGGATCACATGCTCCCAAAAACGCCTTTGCCAAATGCCCTTCTCACGTCGTTTTGATTGGCTGGTCGAAATTGTGGCTGGTGCCGGGACATGGCGCGAGAATGTGGATTTAATCAGACGCCAACGCTTTGAAAACGCGGCGTCTCCTGGCGGCAAGACCCATATCATATGCAGTTTGTTGGGAAGGATCACAGCACCGGCGATCTCAAATGGCCAGCGTTTCATGCATAACCGGGTCGCGCTGCGCAACAGATCAAAGCGCGCGGTGAGCAGATCAGACCTTTGGTCCTGCAAACGAACAGTAAAGAAATAGGTGCCGCCAGGGACGTAGCGCCTGATGTAATTGGTCATGGCACAAACCTGCGCGAACATCGTTAATCACTCGTAAACAAAAGGCCATATCGTAAGATGGGTTTTAACCCATCCTCCTTAGGGTTTCGGCAATTCTGCATCATCGATTGCCAGCGCCTTTGCCCCGGTCAGATTGGCCAATGCAATATCGGCGCGCCCTTTGACCAGCCATGACAAACCAAACGCCCATATGCCAATCGCCTCGAACCAAAGGACGAGTTTGGACCGGATCACAAATTCCTGCGGCCAGCCATCGCCATGTATCTTGATGGTCGAGGCAACGGCGATTGCCACCAGCATCGCGATAATCACCCAACCACAGGTCAGATAGATAGGCTTGCGTCGCTTCTTAGCTGTGCGCGCAAATTTGAAACAGAAATTCGCAAGGCACCCAAAGAACACAAGCGCGGATAGATAGTGCCACATCGGGCTGGTCCCAACCAGAACGCCTGCCTCCCGGAGTATCAGCAACTTCTCCGGCGGCCCCTCATTGGGAAACAGCGCAACACCAAAGGCGGAAAAACCGGCCGCCGTTGCCACCCAATTGTCGTCGAAAAGTTCCCCGCTCTGCAATTTGTAGCCCCGGTAGGAGATCAGAAAGACGCCGATTGCGCAAAGACTGCCAACAAAGACATCACGGTAGATGGTGTGATAAAAATCGCTGATCGACGGCTCAATCCTCTGATCATAAATCAATCCCCCGACGATCAGGACAATCGGCAGGAAAATCCCCAACATACCAAGCGCGGTCCGCACGCGGTAATAGGACAATACCATTTCTGTACGTTTTTCTTCGGCCATCACCGCACCCCAAAAAGCGAATGACACGCAACATGGCCGCATCTAAACCGTTGGACAAGGTCGGTAAATCCTGACCGAGATGTTCAGGTGCGGCGCAACCGGATCACAACATCGACAGACGCAATTTCAGCGCCATCCGGGGCAGCAGGCAGCTTGCTGATCTGCAAATCCTGTGCCGGGGCATCCGTCAGTTTTGCACTGTCTTCCCAATAGAAATGCGGGTGGTCTGACATATTGGTATCGAAGTAACTTTTTGATCCATCCACCGTAATTTCGCGCATCAGGCCGGCATCACAGAATGCGCGCAGCGTATTATATACCGTCGCCAGCGACACTTTTTCTGCCGAGCATGACGCGGCATCAAATAGACTTTCAGCCGTGACATGGCGATCCTTGCCATCCCCGACCAGTAATCCGGCCAATGCCAGTCGCTGCCGCGTCGGGCGTAAACCCGCACCGGCCAGCCAGGCTGCGCTCCGCTCTGTCTCAAGGTCGGTCATGTTCATCCAAGTGTTGCCTCTCTCCTTAATATGGGAAGAAACACCTTCGGATCAAACAAAATAGTCTGAAATGACACGCACTTGCCCTGAAGAAGTGCTCGGTGATAGAGATCGGTTGACGCAGTAGCAATGAATGAGACCAGAAAAATGGCGGACTATCCTTCCAGCTTTGACAAGGACGACCTGTTGAAATGCGCCCGGGGAGAACTTTTTGGCCCCGGCAATGCACAGCTCCCTGCCCCGCCAATGCTGATGATGGACCGGATCACCGACATCTCGGGTGATGGTGGCGCGCATGGTAAGGGCCACGTGCTGGCCGAGTTTGATATCACGCCCGACCTTTGGTTCTTTGACTGCCATTTCCCCGGCAACCCGATCATGCCGGGATGCCTGGGCCTTGACGGGCTGTGGCAGTTGACCGGCTTCAATCTTGGCTGGCGGGGCTGGCAAGGGCGTGGCTATGCGCTTGGCGTTGGCGAAGTGAAGCTGACGGGCATGGTCCGCCCCGACCGCAAGATGCTGACATACAAGATTGATTTCACCAAGGCGATACAGACACGCCGCCTGACCATGGGTGTCGCTGACGGGATTGTCGAGGCGGACGGTGAAGTGATCTATCAGGTCAAAGACATGAAAGTGGCCTTGTCGGAAAGCTAAGATCAGCCACCTCTTCAGGCCGGTCGGTTTTCCGCAGCAACCCAACCAATCCGGCTACCCACAACGCATTGGCAGAAAATGCACCAAACCCACCTGTTCTCGGGTTAGTATCGGGTTATCGATGCCGACCAAGGGTGCAATGCGTTGGGCCAGCTTCAGAAAATCGTCCACGAAAAACTCGACCCAAGCAGCCGATCTGACCTGCTGGGCAGACTTCTCGACCTGTTCCTGATCACGCTGATCGCGATCAACGTCGCGGCTGTCATTCTGGAAACTGTCGAAAGTATCGAAATACGGTTCCGGTTGGTCTTTTGGGTGATCGAGATCATCTCGGTGGCAGTTTTTACTGTCGAATATGCCGTCCGGGTCTGGGCCTGCCCAGCGAATCCCGAATTCAGCGATGGCAAATATCCCCGGATCGCTTATATGACGTCACCACTTGCCCTGATCGATCTGATCGCGATTCTGCCTTTCTATCTTGGCTTTGTCGTGGATATGGATCTGCGGTTTCTCCGGATCCTGCGCCTCCTGCGCATTCTGAAACTGACCCGCTATTCTTCGGCCATGTCGATGCTGCTGGACGTGTTCCGCGAAGAGGCCAACGCGTTCTTTGCGGGCTTCTTCATCCTCATCGTCCTGTTGGTTCTGGCGGCCAGCGGCGCCTATCTGGCCGAACACGAGGTGCAGCCGGACAAGTTTGGCTCTATCCCGGCGGCGATGTGGTGGGCCATGGCGACACTGACCACGGTTGGTTATGGGGATGTGACACCGGCGACACCCGCCGGTCAGATATTCGGGTCATTGGTCGGCGTCGTGGGTATCGGGATCGCGGCACTGCCCGCCGGTATTCTGGCAAGCGGTATGGCCGATTTACTGCGTCGCCGGCGGGCTGAGATGGCCAAGGAACTGCGCGTCGCCCTCGAAGATGGCGTGATCGATGCAGACGAAGAAAGGGAACTTGAAATCGTCCGGCGGGATCTGGGGCTAAGCCGCCGCATCGCAGAGGAAATCAGGGCAGATGTGCAAAGGGCGGAAGGAACCAAAACCGCAAGGCAATGCCCCCATTGCGGCGAGAATCTGAACTGACAGCCAAACGCAAAACGGGCGGCGAAGTGCCGCCCGTTCCTTTTTTTGTAAAAGGCAATGCCTAGCGGTTGAGGAACTCCCACTCGTATTTGTCCTTATACTCAGGCAGCGGATGTTCCTCGTGCAGTGTTTTGACCATGCCGTAGATCATCAGCAAGACAATCACCGCAATTGGCAGCCCGGCAACGATCGAGGCCGTCTGCAAGGCCGAAAGCCCCCCCGCCAACATCAGGACCGCCGCCACTGCACCGGAAATCAGACCCCAGAATATGCGGAACCTGATTGGCGGATGTTCATCGCCCATCGACAACATGGTGCACATCACCAGCGTCCCTGAATCCGACGAGGTGACAAACCACGAGATCAGCAGGATCGTGATCAGGAAGAAAATCGGCGTGGTCAGCCATTCATATCCAAAACCGGCAACGGTCTGGAACACACCGCGTGCGTAGTCGGCATTCACCGCCTCAACAACACCGCCCTGGTTGAACAGCTCAACACCGGCTGCGGCCCCGCCAAAGACACCCATCCAGACCATGACAACCGTCACCGGCACGAACAGCACCGCAATGCAGAACTCCTTGATCGTGCGACCCTTGGATACACGGGCGATAAACATGCCCACGAATGGGCACCATGCGATCCACCAGCCCCAATAAAAGATAGTCCACCAGCTTTGCCATTCATTTTCCGGATCGCCGATGATGTTGAACCCCATGGGGACAACGTTCCACAAATAATCGCCGATGCCCGAAATGGTCACCCCAAGCAAGAACGCTGTTGGTCCAAGGATCAGGAACAACAGCAAAAGCCCAAGACTGAACATCACATTCAGCTCTGACAGAATGCGCACGCCTTTGCCCACGCCAGACGCGGCAGAGGCCGTGCCAAGTATCGTGATAAACCCAACAAGCACCAGCTGATTTGTCAGGTTGTTTTCGATCCAGCCCAGCCGTTCCAGCCCGGCGGCAATCGGCGTGATCCCCAGACCAAGCGAGGTTGCGATACCAAAGATCGTGCCAAAAACAGCAATCAGATCAACAAGATGCCCCCATGGGCCATATATGTGGTGCTTCAGGATCGGATAAAGCGCTGCACGTGGCGTCAAAGGCAGATCATGGCGATAGGCGAAATACGCCAGCGACATTCCCGCCAGCACATAAAGCCCCCAACCATGGAAACCCCAGTGAAAGATCGTGACGGTCACCGCCTTGACGGCGGCCTCACTGGATCCGGCAGCGATGCCATTTGCATCTGCAAACGGATTGCCCTGGATGTGGAACATCGGCTCTGCCACACCCCAATAGATCAGGCCGGAGCCAAGACCTGCCGAAAACAGCATCGCAATCCACGAGAATGTGGAAAAATCCGGCTCGTCATCATCTTTTCCCAGCTTCACATCACCGAAGCGGCTGAACAGCAGCCAAAGCGAAAAGAACAGGGCGGCATTCACGACCAGCACATAAAACCAGTTCATGCTGCCGATAATGAACCCCTTTCCGGCGGCAAAGACGGCGGATGATCTTTCGACATCCACGATCGTGTAAGCGACAAAAGCGACGATCATCACCATTGAAGCAAGCGCCATGAAGGTATTCATCCCCTTGAACGGGCCTGATTTCGCAATCAGGTTATCGGGCGCGCGGTGCTTTGGATTAGGCATATTGACCCCCTTCTATCGTGTTGTGCCAGCAGGGCCCTGCTGGTCATTGGTGGTGAGCCATTGCTGAAACACCTCTTCGAGACGTCCGTGGTTTTGGGACCACCAGTCCGCATCTGACACGATGCTGAGATTATCGGCATATGCCGGGCTATTCGGGATTTTCGCGAGTGTTTCGTCTGACAGCAGTGCCATCGACGATTTACGTGTCGGCCCGTTCGGCAAATAGCCCACCATATTGGCGAGCGATTCAGAAGAACTTGCGAAGCGGATGAATTCCAGCGCGGCCTCTTTATTGAGGCTGCCCTTCGGAATACCAAACAGATCAAGTTCAAGCACCCGACCATCAAAGACGATGACAAAACTTGCGCCCTCTTCTTCTGCGGCCGCTGCGCCGGTGGTGGCCCAGATTGACGACATGACAACATCACCGGCGTTCAGAAGCCGAACGGGTTCGCGCCCCGTAGACCAGACCTGGAGACCGGGCTTGATCGCATCCATCACGCCAAGCGCCTGTGCAACACCTTCAGCGGTTTCAAGCGTCGGATAAACATCTTCACGGACAACGCCATCAGCCATCAATGCCCATTCCATGATGACAGTGGGGTCATTGCGGATTGCACGCGCACCTGGATAGGTCTCGGTATCAAAAAAATCACCGATGCTTTGCGGCGGATTGTCGCTGAACGCCGTTTCTGCATAGGCAAAGGCGGTGGCCCATTCGATCACGCCAACACCGCAATCACTCAGGGCACCCGGCACAAAATCCTCCTGGAAAGGGGTGCCGTCCTTACCCGCAGGCAGGGTGATGCCGGATAGATCCTCCAGCAATCCCTCCTCACAGGCGCGCAGTGAATCCGCTTGCGTGAGATCGACGACGTCCCAGACAACATTGGCCGATTCTACCTGATCGCGGATTTCCGAAATACCGCCATTGTAGTGCTCAACATGGACGCGCACATCGTTTGCCTCTTCATATGGCCGCACAAAGCCGAGCATCTGACTGCGCATGTACGGGCCTGTCCACGAAGTAAATGTGATTTCTTGCTGTGCAGCGGTTGCGGTGTCCTGCGCGGACAGGGGCAGTGCTGCGGCTCCGCAAAGGAATAGCGATGACGCCAATATTCCCGTCACGGAGAGATGACTATTTAGCATAGCTTCCTCCCTCTAATAATTGAAGTTTTTTGCCTTTCCCTTTTTCTTGCGTCGATCAATGCGCTGTTGCGCCGGTGGAATTAAAACCGAACGGAGAAACCTATTTGTTCCACAATGAAAACACCCGGAACATGTCGAAGCAAGCTTTTTAGCATTCTCGACCTTGCGCCGAGGTCCACCCGCCAGGGCGCTGATGTCAGCAACAAGGGTATTCTTGACAGATATTTGGGCTGGAAATTTTGACGATCGCCGGATAACAGAGGTCGAATTGCCAATCTACATTAGATTCACGCGCCGGCTAGAATTCCTGCGCAGAACACGACTGCGTCACGTGGCGTTTACATCCAGAACGTCACATATCAGACGCTTCAAGTAGCGCCAATTTTCGGGTCAGGGCGTCGCGCTCATCAATCAGATCAAGTACCAAAGCCACGCCCGCAACATTCAATCCCAAGTCACGCATCAAACGGGCGGCCTTGCGGGCCCGCGCGATATGCGACGGCGTGAACTCCCATTCAGGTGCCGAACGCGCAATCGGCGCAACAACGCCATGCTCGACCAGGGTGAAAACCCAATCCGCGTTTGTGCCGCAAAACACCGTCAGTTCAGATAATGACAACGTTTCGATGACATCAATGCGGTTGGTACGGTGTTTTGCTTTTTTCATGGCGTCATACTCCAAGATTAGCACGCGGGTTGAATGGTTGAGCCTTGGCAAGCTGCTTGTAGAGCGCGCGCGCTTTGGGTGACATCTTCGGCGGGTTCACGATGTGAAGCTCCGCAAACAAATCGCCTTTCTGGGCGGCAGGCATACCTTTGCCACGCAGACGCAGTTTCTGGCCCTGACGGGCATCTGCGGGCACTTTGAGATCAACCGGACCTGTCGGTGTAGGCATCCTGACCGTGCCGCCCAACGCGGCCTCCCACGGGGTTATCGGCAGCGTCACATGCAGGTCGCGCCCGTCCACGCGGTAGATCGGGTGCGGCTTGAACGCTATTTCGACGAATAGATCGCCCCCTTCTCCGCCCTGCCCCTGCAACCGTAATTGCTGACCGGGCAGAATGCCCTTGGGAATTGCCAGTTCGATAACCTTTGTCTTCAAAGTGATCCGCCCTGACCCGTCTATTTCGGGGACTTGCAGTTGCAGAGTACGGCGCCCGCCCGTTATGGCCTCTTCAAGGGCCACTTCAATCCGCGCATGCTGATCTTGCCCCCTGCCCCCTGTCCCGAACCGCTGTCCAAAGAATTCGCGGAACATGTCGGGGTTCACATCACGTTCATCAAAGGCGAAACCACCCTGCCATTGGGCGTCCTGTACCGGATCAGGGCGCGGCTGATCCCAATCTCTGCCAAAACGGTCGTAGGCAGCACGCTTTTCAGGATTGCTGAGAACGTCATAAGCTGCACCGGCGGCCTTGAATTTGGCATCAGCCTCAGCGCTGGTGTTCACATCGGGATGATATTTGCGGGCCATCTGACGATAGGCGCGTTTGATATCGTCGGCAGACGCATCTGTCGGAATGCCAAGTGCTTGATAATGGGCTTCGTCTGTCACTGCTTGGTCTCACTTCTCATCGCGGTGACCTTGCCACGAAGGGAAACCTCCGGAATTGACTAATCTCAATTCTGTGGCCTCGGCTGCGGTTAGGTTGCGAACCAGGCAATCAAGAGGTCCATCATGAAGAATTTCACATTCCTGGCGCTCCAGGGTCCCGAGGGCAACACCGCAGACCTTGCCCCAATTACCGATGCGGCTCAGGCAAATGCCGGGCGGCTTAGTGTGGTCCATATCGGACCGGTACCGCTTCTGGCCTACACCGTCAGTGCAACGCCATATGGCGCACCGATTGTTCCGGATGGATGGGTCAACAAACGCAATGAGATGGCCAATCACCTCGCCGAGGCGCAATCCAAAACGCGGGAATACCTGAAACAACAAGGCCTCACCGGCGAGGTCGGAACCATCAGTCTTGAGCCTGCCGCGCTGCACGACCTTGTCGCAATGCGCTCGCTTTTTGCTGATATCAGCATCGTGCAGAACAGCCTGCGCGAGAACGACGTCGCGTTTAACAACATCGTCTACGGGCTGTTGTTCGAGGCACCCGGACCAATCATTCTAAACGTAGAACAGGACAGCAAGGCACTAAAGCCTGACAATGTGCTGATCGCTTGGAACAACAGCCTGCCAGCCGCACGGGCAATACGGGCCGCACTGCCGCTTTTGCGCATGGCCAAAGAGGTGACAATCGGTTGCTTTGACGCCAACCCATCGCAATGGGAAGACGGGGAAAACCCGGGCGCCGATTTGGCCACTTGGCTTAGCCATCACGGTTGCCGGGTGACTGTGCAGGAATATTCCAGCGCGGGTCAAACCGTCGGCCAGGCCATCCTGGAACGCGCGCAGGAACGTGCCGTCGATCTGATCGTCATGGGGGCTTACGGGCGTAGCCGCTGGACCGAACTTATCTTTGGTGGCACGACAGAGGTTTTGGTGAAGCAGCGCGAATACCCGGTGCTGTTGGCGCATTGACGCGTTGCCCGGCCCGGGTTGGATCATGCCAACCCACGCGGACCGGATTAGCCCGCCCAGGCACGCTTTTGTTCCGGGCCTGCCGGATGACGCATTTTGGTATCTCAACCGACAGGACCGGACGACTTCCTATCCCCATTGAATGACATCTGGCTGCACGAACGAAACCCTAAAAAGGAAAACAGGAAATGTTCAAAAAAGCCAAATCTACAGGTCAACGCAGCTTTAACGCGGCTTGGGTACACACAGTGTGCGGGCTGATATGCGCAACCGCGATGGTCACCTTGCCACAGATCTCCGAAGCGCAGGATTTGTCTGGCTTCTACGGCGGTTTGTCCATTGGACGTGAGATCGGCAAAGATGCACCCAATGACGCCGAAAATGCCTTTGGCGGGTTTGCCGGCTACAACTTTGACATGGGTTCAGCGGTGGTCGGGGGCGAGTTCAGCTATAACGCGCCCCACAGCTCCGAGCTGGAGCAGCCAATGCACATCAAAGGGCGGGTGGGTATCCCGGTTGTGGGCGGTCTGCTCTATGGCACGGCGGGCCTTGCACGGGCCAAGGTCGAAGAGGGCGGGACAGCCAAAGGTTCGGTTTATGGAATCGGCTATGATTTCGCGGTCAGCGAAAACTTCACAGTTGGTGCGGAATATCTGCGCAGCCAATACCGTGATGTCGGTTCTGCCGACGACGATATCGAAACGAATTCCGTGACCCTTCGGGCCGGTTTCCGTTTCTGAGCCACAACAAAGCCGCCTGCAATCGCCTTGCAGGCGGCATCTTCTTCAGCACCTGTATTTCTCAGACTGTCCGAGAAATACAGGTACTAAGCCACCTTCGAAACTGCGCCCCCGCCCTCCGATTGCACATTCTTGTAAGCCTTTGGTGTAGTCCCAAGTTCACGCTTAAAGGCTGTGTAAAACGAAGATCGGGAGTTGAAACCAACCTCATAGGTCACGTCCAGAATCGATTTGCTGGTTGATTGCAGCAACGCCGCTGCCTCCTTGATCCGCCAGCCATTCACATAATCAAAAAAATTCTTCTCAAGCGTGGCATTCAGCGTTTGTGAAACATGGTTTGAATTCACGCCGACATGTTGGGCCAGATCCCAGAGGGACAAGCCCGGGTCACGATACAGCTTCTCCTGTTCCATCGCTGCTTCGATCTTGCGCGCAATGCGACTTGCCTGCTCTTCTCCAAGTGCGGATCGCTCGTATTTCGGTTGTTTGTCAGCATTTTCCTGCATCGCACGATGATGTTTTTGCGCCGCCGCTGGCGACAGCCCCGGCTTCAGACGCAATCCCCAGATACCGATGATCCAGATAATCAGAAGGTTCAGCACAGCTTCGACAAAAGAGTATATATCATGGCTCTGCTCTTCGGAGCCAAATCCAAATGCCTGATCGGGGATTTCCAATGCGCTCCAGGCAATCGAAAATGCGGCAATCACGGCGATCCACGCAATCCATGTCAATTCCCGCCCCTCGGTCGTCGCAAAAAGGTCCTTGACCCGCGACTTGTAGCGACGAAGCAGCAATACAACGAGAAGCAGATAGGTGCCGACCACCATATAGTAGACCCCAGTCATCACCAATCCGAAAGGCGCAAGATACAATACCCATACCGGCAACTGAGAGATCATTGTGATTTCGGCGATAAAAAACGTCGGGCTGAAAACAACGAAAATTGCGATCAGAAGCGCCACGATGAAATGTGGTAACGCATGCAACAGTTTATATTTCACAGGCCCCAAATCGTCTTCGGCGGTTAGTCCCCGGACAAAAAGCCAGAACAAAAACGGTTGCAGGAACATCAGCGGAGCAAAGCAAATGGCCATTGGCCAGACGATCTTTATGGGGGCATCAATAACGTCCAGATTGAGGAGGAAAAATGGGAGAAACATCAGCGCGTTAGTCCCAAAGAAAAACGCCAGCGGAATATACACCCGCTGGTTTCGTTGCCGTAACAACAAGATGTTAAAGCAGAATAATGAAATGGCGAACTGACACGCCTCAAGTGCGATACTAAGCTGACTTTCATCCATTGTGTTTGCTTTGATCTATTGGCGTGCAGATGAACGATCTGCAATACCCGCATTGACAAAGCTTTGCTAGTGCAGCCAGAGCGGGTCCCGCCCTGGCAAGGTCGTCTGCCATTCTACTCTCCGATGCGGTCATGTTGGATTTTCAGGTGCATCTGGCACTGCTCATCCGAGCCCATTTGCCGCGCAACCAAGGGCGGCAGCGAAAGCTGCAGGTCGACCTGCTGCGCGATGCTGCTGGCTGAATACACCGAAAGAACGCTGTCAATGCGGGACTCGACGCGCCCCAAGAAGGTTGAATCGGATTCTCTGATTTTGCCGACCCAGCGGTTGGCATCAATGCGCTCCCAGTTCATTTCAGTGTCAACAAGCCTGTCAAGATCAGCGGCTTGTAACGGTTGGGAGAATGCGATGAACCGCGAAGCGCCTCCATTCGCCGTTGCATCCGCTTCAATTTCGGCCCGCATCTCCGGGGCGCAACCTGTAACGGATTCGACCTTGATCCGCGACTGCCATTGCCCGTCTTGGGGCTGAATGTCCGCGGCCTGCGCCATGCCAACCGACAGTGAACTCGCGCCCAATACGCAGGCAAGCATCATGCGGCGCCCGGCGGATCGCATATGCACAACAAGTCCCATGGCCCGGGGCGTCTTCAATGTCTCGTCGGCCGGTGCGGCGTCTTGGGGTCTGACAGTCATAATCATATCTCTTTGTGTGGTGGGTTAGTTGATTTCTTCGTGTTTTGTCGTCCGGACCGGTCGGTTCGGACAATTTCGTGCCGCCGAAACCGGCACATGATGCGTTGACCCGGAGAAGGTCGGCGATACGCGCCTTCTCCGGGTCAGGTACCGGCATGTCACAGCAGTCCCTGCAACAATCATCGGCGGCACAGACAAAGCGTCGCCTTGGGCAGCAGCCCGCTGCCCAAACGCGCCCGGGGTCTTCTTTGTCCGACATCCCAACGCAACGTGATCGTGAGTGATGGCCGTTGAGAGCGCAGCAATGATCGCGCGGCAGATCGTTTGGGGGGCGATGATGCGCAATTGTTCAAAAAGGCAACGATCGGATGATCGGGATCATCCAACCCGTCAGCGTTTCGCGTTCTTTGCGCTTTCTGAGCCAATCTCAGCATCTTCCGGTCCCTCCAATCTGCCACTGCGACATGTCGGTGCCCAACGCCTAAACCGCCGACCAACGGCCTGTCGTCCGATCCTGCCTGCAAGGATCAATTGGCAGTCCGGACCGTCCGGACAGGACTTCGAAGCACAGCCATCCATCCGAAACATCGGCCCTTTCGAACCAAAATGTGGATCATGGGTCAGGTACGCAAATTCGTTCGACTGATTTTCCGGCTTGTTATCTGCTACGCGATGGCCGTCATTATTTCGCGTTTCGCATTTCCGCTGCCCGACACAACCGTGGATGCGATGATGCTCGATGGAATGACGGCAGTAATCTGGCGGCATGTCATTTCCGGACGTGCGGGACGCGCTGGATCAGGCAAGCAGACGCGGGATGCGCGTGCGCCTCCCTGCCGATGGCGACGGTGTTCCGGAATGGCTGCCCATCAAGTGGTTCTTGCTAATCGCCTTGCACAATCATCACGTTGCAAGACCGGTATCGCCGGGGGCCATCCAGGCCCCCGGCGACAATATCATCTAACCGACAACGTTGAATTCCGGCCCATAAGGATAGCCAGTGATATTCTCATTGCCGTCTTCGGTAATGACCAGAATATCGTGTTCGCGATATCCCCCTGCCCCGGCTGTGCCCTCAGGCACGGTCAGCATCGGCTCCATCGAAATCACCATGCCAGGTTCCAGAACCGTGTCGATATCCTCGCGCAGTTCCAGCCCCGCCTCGCGGCCATAATAATGCGACAGCACGCCAAAGGAATGGCCATAGCCAAAGGTGCGGTATTGCAAAAGGTCGCGCTCCTGAAAGAAGATGTTGATCTTCTCGGTGACCTCGGCACAGCTGACGCCGGGCTTCAGCACGCTAATCCCATATTCATGGGCAGCGATATTGGCCTCCCATATCTTCAGGCTGGCAGGATCAACGGTTTCGACAAACATGGTACGCTCAAGGGCCGTGTAATAGCCGCTGATCATCGGAAATGTATTCAGGCTCAGGATATCGCCACTGCGCAAGATCCGCGACGTAACAGGGTTATGGGCACCATCCGTGTTGATCCCTGATTGGAACCAGACCCATGTGTCACGATATTCGGCATCCGGGAAACGCTTGGCGATTTCCACCTCCATCGCGTCGCGGCCTGCCATGGCGACATCAATCTCGCGGGTGCCAGCCTTGACCGCCGCCTTGATCGCATACCCCCCCACATCAGCCACCTGCGCACATTTGCGGATCAGCGCGATTTCAGCCGATGACTTATGCATGCGCTGGCGCATGGTCGTTGCGGCCACATCCACAGTGTCCTTGGGAGACAGGAACGTGTTCATCAGCGCCGACTGGGCAAGGGTCAGATGATCGCCCTCATACCCAATCGTCTTCCCGCTGCCCGTCACGGAGCGCACAGCGCGCCAATAGTTGTTCCGCTGCCAGTCAGTATAGGTGATGTTGTCACCATGGCTGCGGCGCCATGGTTGGGCAGCATCAATGCCAGCGCTGATTGTCACGGATTCGGTTGATGTGACCACAAGGGCATAGGGGCGCCCAAATGCGCAGTACAGAAAACCGGAATAGTAGGCGATGTTATGCATTGACGTAAAGACGCAGGCATCTACCCCGTCCTGCTGCATATCGGCCCGCAGACCAGACAGGCGATTGTCATATTCTTCCGGCGCGAAGGGAAGCGTCTTCTCCCCCTGATGAAAACGGTAAAATTCTGGACGATCCATTGCTATGGCTCCTTTATCGGAATGCCGTAGCGCGAGGAAAAGAGTGGGCCCCGATCTGTCGCGCGAGCGGCAAAGTGAAGTCCCGGCGTTCAGGAAAGTATGTGCAGGGTTACGCAAAGATTGCGGGCGACGCCATCGCCTCCCCGTGCCGCTACATCACCCAAAACAGATCTTTTCGGCTAGTCCATTTACGACAAAGCCGGTCCAAATTGGACCGGCTTTGCTATTGGAAATTTGTTGGGGGGACTACGCCGGGCTAAGCCCGCGCAAACGCTCGGACCTGCGGCGCAGCAACTCGACCGTTGTCAGCAAAAGGATCGAAATGATCACAAGAATCGTCGCCGCCGCCAGGATCGTGGGCGAGATCTGCTCCCGCAAACCCGTGAACATCTGCCATGGCAAGGTCTGCTGCTGGGCAGAGCCGACAAACAGCACCACAACCACCTCGTCAAACGATGTGATAAAGGCAAACAGCCCACCAGAAATCACCCCCGGCAAGATCAGCGGCATCTGCACCTGAAAGAAGGTACGCACCGGATCCGCCCCCATGGAGGCAGCCGCCCGTGTCAGCGACCGGTCAAAACCGACCAGCGTTGCCGTCACGGTAATGATCACAAACGGAATTCCCAGAACCGCATGGGCCAGGATCACTTTCACAAACCCGACAAAGGATTGGGACAAGCCCAAATTCGCCTCAAGCCAGTTCCCCAGCGGGGCGTAGAAAAAGAACATGCCAGTGGCCGAGATGATCAACGGCACAATCATCGGCGAAATCAGGATCGCCATGATTGCGCGGCGCCCCGGCACGTGGCTTTGTGACAACCCGATCGCGGCGAGCGTTCCAAGTGAAACCGAAATGATCGTCGCTATCGGCGCGATGATCAAAGAGTTCTTCAACGGCACCATCCATTCATCCGTGCCAAGGAAATTGCGGTAATGCTTCAGACTATAGCCTTCCGCCTGGAAATTCAGCATCTCCGGCGTAAAGGTAAAGAAGTCTTCGGCGTTAAAGCTGAGCCACATGACCGGGATCAGTGGGGCCACGAGGAAAAAGAAGATCAGGCCGCAGATGAACTTGAACGTATTGTGCCACAGGGTTTGTCCCGGTGTGTAATAGATCGGCACAGCAGCGCGGTAGTCACTACGCACCAGCCAATAGGCAGCCCACCCCAAAACGGCACCGATCAGCGCGCCGGAAACCGCAGTGCCCAGATTGCCAAAGATCAGACCCGCCAGTGCAAGCACCGCGATAACGCCCCAACGCACAGCCGTACGCTTTTCAAGGTTGGTTTCGGCGACCCACGCAATCGCGCATCCAATGACCGCACCGATCACGGCCCCCAGCCACGGCTGGGCAACCATGTTGCCGCCGACGAAACCGAACATCGCGGCCAGCGCCGCCATCAGCGGCATTGTGAAACGGAACAGATCGGGGCGGGGCAATGCTGTTTGTACCTTGCTCATGACCTCAGCCCCCCAGCTTCACGTTGTCGATACCGACGATCTGGTCGTAGACCCAGTACAGCGCCAGAACCAGAACCAGCAGGATTGTCCCCAAGGCCGCCGCAAGCCCCCAGTTCAAGGAACGCGAAATGTGATAGGCGATCCGGTTGGAGATAAAGACACCATCAGTGCCGCCGACAATTTCGGGCGTGATGTAATACCCAATGGCCAGAATGAAGACGAGGATCGAACCCGCACCAATTCCGGGAACCGATTGCGGGAAGTAGACGCGCCAGAACGCGGTCCAGTTCGTGGCACCCAGCGACTTGGCCGCACGCAGATAGGTCGGTGGCACGGTCTTCATCACCGAATAAAGCGGCAGGATCATGAATGGCAGCAGGATATGCGTCATCGCAATGATGGTACCTGTTGAGTTATTCATCAGGATCAGGCGGTTTGCATCATCGACGAAACCCAGCCAGACGAGCAATTCGTTGATCACCCCTTGTTGCTGCAACAACACCTTCCATGCGGAGGTCCGCACCAAAAGCGACGTCCAGAAGGGCAGCAACACCAGGATCATCAGCACATTGGCGGTGCGGACCGGCAAGTTCGCAAGCAACCAAGCGACCGGATAGCCCAAAAGGATGCAACTGGACGTGATGATCAAGGACATCCAAAGGGTCCGGCCGAAAAGCTTGATGTAAAGCCGCTCATTCTCAGGGCGCGCCTCGACGCCATCGACGGTCAATTCGCGGTCAACGGAGTTCAGGAAGTAGCCGGAAGTATAATTCGAACTATAGACATCAACGGTCTGCCATACGCCGGGGGTCAACCAATCCTCATCCATTTCCGCAAAGGCATCGGTGAAGGTCAGCGTCGGCATTTCTGTCGCGGTCAGGGCTTGCAAGGCATCCGCGCCAGCACCACTATATTCCGCGATGGCCGCAGCACGGGACGGATCGCGAAGATCAACCGCAAGGGCGGCATAAACCGCCTCCCAAGGGTCCTCTTCGGCCACCACGTCATTGTCTTCAATCGCCGTCCAGATCGCAAAATCTGTGTAGGCGGCAGCCGTTTCAGGCAACAGCACGATGATATCCTGCGATGGAACATATCCGATATCGCCGGACATCGGCTCGCCCGTCAGGTTCTCCCAGCGGGCGCGGCGATCTGCGACCAGTGCGTCGCCGCCCTCCCCGCTCATCATTTCATGCCAGAATGCGCCATCTTCGAAACGGGCGTCGGCATCCTCGATAGCGTCCTGAAAAACTTCGCCGATATCATCCATGGACCGGCCTGATGTCCGAAACAGCGATGCCAGGCCGGTATTTTCATAATTCAGGCGGGTGCCCAGTTTAGTGTGTTCCTTCGCCTCGGCGGCATTGAACATGTCAAAGAACAGGTTTTGGAAAACGTCTTCGGACGGGGTCGCGCCCTCCTGCCGGTCCCAGCTGGACAGCGCGGCAACCGTACCTGGCAACGTGTCTGACACGATCTGGTTTTCAACCGACCTGACCAGCATCGACACAATCGGAATGACAAATGTCAGAAGGACAAAAAGCAACAAAGGCGCGACAAGCGCAAGTGCGCGAATTTTTTGGCGGCGCAGTGCCCGCCCAAGGCTTTCCTTCAGCGGTGTACCATCAGCGGCGAGCATTGGTCCCGAGCCTGTTGTGTCACTCATGTCGTCCCCAATCGTTCGTCGCATGGTCTATTCAAGGAAAATACGTTGCAGGAAGGGGCGTCTCCGCCCCTTCCAGTTTTTGGCTTACTGCGCGAGCCAAGCCTGGAATTTCGCGTCGATATCGTCGCGATAATCAGCCCAGAACTCGTAGTTATAAAGGAACGTGTTCGCTGCGTTATCGGGATCAGTTGGCATATGAGGTGCCATATCGATACCCAATGTCGCGTGCTTACCTACAAGCGGCGCAGATGACAGGCGTGCAGGACCGTAAGAGATATACTTGGCCTGATCAGCAAGGCGCTGCGTGTCGGTGGCGAAATGCACGAAGTCCAACGCACGTGCCAGACGCTCATCGGAAAGACCTTCTGGAATGATCCAGCCGTCAAGGTCAAACACCTGCGCGTCCCACATCATGCCAATTGGCTGGCCCTGCTCTTCGATCGCGGCAAACAAACGACCGTTATAGGTGGAACCCATAAAGATCTCACCGTCAGCAAGAAGCTGCGGAGTATCAGCACCGGCAGACCACCACAAAACGCTGTCACGGATGGTGCCGAGCTTGGCGAGAGCCTGCTCTTGGCCTTCTTCTGTGGCCAGCACGTCATAGACATCTTCTTTTGCAACGCCATCGCAAAGCAGTGCCCATTCAACGTTGTTGATCGGGCGCTTTTCAAGCGCGCGCATGCCTGGATATGTTTCCAGATCGAACACGTCACAGATGTTGCTTGGCGGCTCAACCCCATCAGGCACCATGTCTGTACGATAGCCGAATGTCGTTGAATAAACGATCTGCGGGATAAAGCAGTCGCCGACCAGCAGGTCACCAAAGTCGTCGGATGCAGATGTGCCATCAGGTGCTGCGGCGAGCATCTCATCGGCATCAATTTCCATCGCCAGACCTTCGTCGCACAGACGCAGCGCGTCAGCGGCAACAACATCAACCACATCCCATGTGATTGAACCGGCTTCGTTCATGGCGCGCAGCTTTGCAACAGCCTCGGCAGAGCTTTCATCCCATGTGACCGTCACACCGGAATTATTGGCGACATATGGGTCAGCATATGCGTTGATCTGGGACTGCTGGTAAGCACCGCCCCAGCTAACAAGTGTCATGTCCGAGGCCATGTGGCCGTCGGCACTGACGGAACCGGCTGAAAGGCCCAGGGCCATTGTCGCCAGAATTGGTTTTGTGAATTTCATAGTTCTCTCCCATTTTGCCTAGTATCTTTGGTCCTTCAGGTGGTGCGCACTAGACAGCGCACCCCCTATCTTGGTGATTTCTTCGGCCTGTTCAGGCGTCGAGAGCGCGGCAATCTTCTGGCAGCCAACCAATCTCGATCTGCTCACCGGGGCGTAACCGCGGCTGGTCAGGCGCGTTCCGCGTCTTGACGATGAATTCTTCGGAATTACCAACACGCAGGCGGGTCCGGAAAATATCACCCATATAGATGAACTCTAGCACTTCTGCTTTCAGTGTGTGGGCATCGTCCGACAAGCGGTCCTTGTTGGTCTCAACCCGCTCTGGTCGGATTGAAACCGTTGTGCGTTCACCCACTTGCGAGACATTGACGGGCTTTGCGTCAATCTCTTCGCCGCTATCGAGCCTGACGATGCATTTGTCATCGTCGATTTGCGTCACAACACCGCTCAGGGTGTTATTCTCGCCGATAAACTGGGCGACAAAGCTGTTATGCGGCGCTTCGTAAAGCTCATCCGGCGGGGCGAGCTGCTGAATGCGGCCATCATCAAACACAGCAACCCGGTCTGACATGGTCAGCGCTTCGGTTTGGTCGTGTGTGACGTAAACTGTTGTAATTCCAAGGTTATGCGCCAGATGCGTAATCTCGAACTGCATCTTTTCGCGCAGTTGCTTATCCAGGGCACCCAAGGGCTCGTCCATCAGCACCAGTTCAGGCTCAAACACCAGCGCCCGCGCCAGTGCGACACGCTGTTGCTGACCACCCGAAAGCTGGGCGGGACGACGATTGCCGAACGCACCCATTTCAACCATGTCCAGGGCGCGTTTGACCTTCTCGTCACGCTCGGATTTGCCCATCTTGCGCACTTCCAGCGGGAAGGCGAGGTTTTCACCAATGGTCATATGCGGGAACAAAGCATAGTTTTGGAAAACCATGCCGATGCCGCGCTTATGGGGCGGAATGTCGTTGATGGATTTGCCATCCAGCCGGATATCGCCATGGGTGGCCGTCTCAAACCCGGCCAACATCATCAAACAGGTCGTCTTTCCCGACCCGGATGGCCCCAACATCGTCAGAAACTCGCCCTTTGGCATGCTGAGGTTGAGGTCTTTCACGACAAGCGTTTCACCGTCGTAACTTTTTTGCACTCGTTCAAACTCGACGAAGGCATCGCCTTGTTGTGTTTCCGCCAAAACCGGCTCCCTGTTAGTTCTTTTCGGTGGGTTGACCACGCGTTACGCGTTCATACTAACTTCGAATCAAGACAAACTTGCAAGCGCTTTCTAAAGGTAAAAAACCGGATTGCGGCACTTCGCCGTCGAAACGCAATCGCTGATGATGGGCGCGCAGCCTGTCTGCCCGCGACGATCAGAAGCGGTCATGGGTGCCCCAGTCGGGGCGCATCCAACCGGTCAATTTCTGTCAATATATCTGTGCAATCAGTCGGATACCTTACCGGCCATTACTGCCATCATAGGCATTTAATGCAGGTGATGTGAAAGGGGCGGTATTCTCAAAAACATCGATCACAAGCGGATGGCAAGCCGCATGATCAGAGGTATGCTCTTCACCGCAATCCCCGCCCGGACAGGCCGAAAGTCCAACAATCAGATCAATCTCTGCAAAGAATTCCAGATAGTCACCAGCGCGCACGGGGCTCGCTTTCATGAAATATTGATGTGTGTCCTGGGTGAACCCGGTGCACATAAAGACATTCAGCACGTCATGCACAAACGATTCTGCAACTTTGAGGGGTATGCCGTTGTGCTCAGCCAACGCACGCGTCAGGTTGGAATGGCAACAGTAATGATAGTCCGTCCCTGACAATAACCGCCCTGTGTAAGGGTCGCAGCGCGTTCCGATCACGTCATGCACCGACCCGCCATCAGCATCCCAGCCATACCAGTCCAGCGTATCCTCATAGATCGTCGCCATGGGGCGCATCGTGGGGAATGACGACCATAACCGGTCACCCGTTGAAACATGGGTTCCATGCAGCGCACGCGTCTTTCCCGAATAGAACCGCTCTTCCAGATTTGCCGCGGACCAAAGGTTCAAGTCACCAACCTGTGGTCCTTCCGTGCATGTAATGCGAAAGAAACTACCTGCGGGGACAGTTGTGCAGCGCGCATCACGTGGCGGCACGATGCATTGCGTCGTTTTCCTCGCGCCTGCCCGCCGTGCGGTCATGGCACCAAGATCAGGCGGGGCCAAAGTCGTTGTCGGATAGCAAACAACCGCAGATTTCGCACGCCGGGCATCTGCATCGGATGGCGGCGTAAATGCCGGATGACTGGGTTTCATCAAATATCCCGTTCGATCAATCTGTGTGATTCACCGGCGAGCCTATTCTTAGGTGTCGGCAATTCCAAGCGACGTGAAACGGGCCACGATTACGGATCGCCATGCAATGTATCTGTGACCCGTCGACACCGACCAGGGTGGTTGTACCCGCATGCGGCAGATTACTCACCATCAAGCTGCCGAATCCATTGACAGCGAACAGAAGCCGCTCGTAAAATAAGGCATAATTTAGACCAGTTTGTATCTAGTAGGTGATGAAAATGTTTAAAACAATTATTAATGTTTCTGTATTGGCAACAACGATTTCTCTTAGCGTAGTTTTGCCCAGCGCAGCAGGCGCAGATGAAATCACGCTAACCCTGAAAGATCAGGACGTTGCGATCAGCGGCCAGTTTGCGGGTTTCAAGCAAAACGCTTACGTCATTGCGACCGAAACAGGCAACATTCATGTGCCAGCGCGCTATGTCGATTGCGAAGGCACCGATTGCCTGATCTTTGTGACCGCGAATACACAAAACGACTAAGTCTGGTAGTTCTGGGGCGTTAAAGCAGGACAGCTTGTCCTGTTTTGGCGCTTTCCTGCGCGGCCAATCCAATTGCCACGGCCTTTGCGCCGTCTGTCAGCGTGACTTCAACGGCCCCTCCCCCGCGTACCGCTGCATTAAACCGCTGGTGCTGAAAGAAGGTAGAGCCGTTGTGGTCGCCCGCCGCCAGCAATGTTGGGTCAACGGGAATTTCGGAAACAAATGGGCCCTTGGGCGCCCGTGGACTGATCACCAATTGTGGCACTGGTGCGTCACCCAGGTTTTTCGGCCAAAACCGCCCCGGACCAGGCACAAAGGCTTCGATCTTGCCGTCTGGACCAACGGCGCTGATCTCTTCCTGATAACGCGATCCTTCTGCAAACATGCAAAGTTCCAACATGGCCCGGCTGCCTTTGGCAAAATCCAGAATGACGTAACCACTATCCCAGATATCGGGCGCCGCCCCGTCGTAACGCTCTTCGATATGATTAAGCGACTGACCGGCACTCGCCATGACGCGCACCGGATCATCGTCCAGAATAACCCGCATCAGATCAAAGAAATGGCAGCATTTCTCAACCAGTGTCCCACCGGTTTTCGCATTAAACCGGTTCCAGTCGCCAATTTTGGGCAGGAAGGGAAAGCGGTGTTCCCGGATACTCAGCATCTTGACGCCACCCGTCACCTCAGCGGCTTTTTCGATGAATGCGGCCACCGGCGGCATGTAACGGTACTCCATCGCCACCCAGACGGGATGCGCGAAACCCTCGAAAATCCTGTCAACAACCGCTGCATCTTCCGGCGCGGTATAAAGAGGCTTCTCACATAGGATCGGCAGGGGACGCGTGGCAACAACCTGCTTGAGTTGCTGAACATGCAGATAATTCGGGCTGACGATCACCACGGCATCCAATTGCGGAAAGGCGAGCAATGCCTCCAATGACGCCGCCACATGGGCACCCTGCGCGAGGGCCGCAGCCGATTCCGCAAGCTCCGCAACGGGGTCGTACACGACGGACACACGCCCTTTGGGTAAGAGGTTGATATTTTGAATATGCTCGCGGCCCATCATGCCACAACCAATCAACCCATAGTTCACCATGTCCAAGTGTCTTACCCTTTTCCCATCCGAGAGATATAGTTGGCGCGGCTGGCGTCATACCAGGTGCGCGAAAATTCCGCCGGTTCCTTGGTGGCGGTCCAGCTAACCCGCTCGATATATCCCGTGACCTCACCCGCATTCAGGTGAAATGCCGTTGGCGACCAATCAGGCACCACATCAACGCCGATGCGATCCTCAACGCTGGCGATCACCAATCCCAGTTCGTGCCGGTAAAAATGGTATAGCGATTCAGACAGGGCGCTGATGCTGATCTGATCACGCTGGCCAGCATCAAGCCAGATTTCCTCCAACGCGATCAAGACGCCATCCAGCGAACGCAGACGCCGGATCCTGTGCCCTTCCTTGTGTCCGCCCAACTGTGCAAAACCGTCCGGCTTGGCAAGACGGTCAACCGACAACACATCCGCCGTGGGCAATCCCCCGCCCTTCAGCAACTCAAGACGAAAGAACGCATAGACAGACTCGACCGCCGGGCGATGCTGCACGTAGTTCCCGGAGCCCTGAACGCGGTGCAACAGCCCCTTGACCTCGACATCAGCCAACGCCTTCCGCAAAGTCCCCACCGCGACGCCCAGATCCTCAGCCATCTCGCGCTCTGGCGGTAGCCGAGATCCATCAGCCAATCGCCCGGCGGCAATTTCACGGATCAGCATTTCACTCAGCTGGATATATTTCGGCAGGGCCGAGCTTTTCGCCATGACAACCCCTTCCCCGGTCGGCACTCAAAATTGATACACTATTGTTGCACCAAAAATCCCATGTTAGGCAAGAGGCAACACAAAATTCGGGGGAGGAGAATCGATGACGATCGTACCGGTTACCAGCGCGGAACTGAATGCCGCCGAAGTCAGCTGGTTTTCCGCCCTCTGCTCCGATGATTATCAGTTTCTTGGGGTCCCCGACGGCGATCTGCGGTCCAGTTGGGAACATTGCCGCGACATCGCCCTGACCGCAGAAAAACAAGGGTTCCGCAACATCCTTGCCCCATCATCCTATCAGGTCGGGCAGGATACGCTTAGCTTCGTCGCGGGCATGGCGCCACTAACCGAAAAGATCAATTTCCTTGCGGCGATCCGTTGCGGCGAGGTGCAGCCGATCATGTTGGCCCGCACCATTGCCACGCTTGACCATATGCTCAAGGGACGGCTGACCCTGAACGTCATCTCATCGGATTTCCCCGGCGAAGTGGCCGAAAGCGCCTATCGCTACAAGCGCAGCCATGAAGTTGTCGAAATCCTGCGCAAATGCTGGACGCAGGACGAAGTCAGCTATGATGGCGACATCTACCAGATTGCCAAACTGACGACGGACCCGGCGCGCCCTTACCAACAAAACGGCGGGCCGCTGCTCTATTTCGGGGGCTATTCGCCAGCCGCGCTCGAACTATGCGGCGCGCAATGCGACGTCTACCTGATGTGGCCTGAAACAACCGATATACTCGCCCAGCGGATGAAGGACGTGCATGAACGGGCAGCGGCGCATGGGCGCACGCTCGATTACGGGCTGCGGGTGCACATGATCGTGCGCGACACAGAGACCGAAGCAAAAGAATATGCCGATTACATTGCCAGCAAACTGGACGATGAATATGGCAAACTGATCCGCGACCGGGCGCATGACAGCATTTCTCTCGGCGTGGCCCACCAGGCCCGCGCGCGCGAACTGGCCGATAAATACGGATATACCGAACCGGGGCTATGGACCGGGGTTGGCCGCGCGCGCTCTGGCTGCGGGGCCGCGCTTGTCGGTTCTGCAGATCAGATACTTAGCAAAATTGAAACCTATCAAAAGATGGGCATCCGTGCTTTCATCTTCTCAGGTTATCCGCATATCGAAGAGGCTGAGCATTTCGGCAAACATGTGATGCCAGAACTCAAAACCTGCTCCCTGCCCCATGCCTATGGGCGGGTGCCAACAGAAACCCCAGCAACCCCATTGGGGACAGGACCACGCCGTTGAACCGTATTCAGATCACCGATGACCTATCCTTCAGCCGCATTGTCTATGGCATGTGGCGGCTGAGCGATGACAAAGACACGTCAACCGCCCATGTTCAGGCCAAGATCGAGGCCTGCCTTGCGCAAGGCATCACCACCATGGATCAGGCCGACATCTATGGCGGTTACGAGGCCGAGGAAGTGCTGGGCAATGCACTCAAGGCCGCGCCCGCGCTGAAAGATCAGATCGAGATTGTCACCAAATGCGATATCGTCGCACCTGCGGGGCGCTATGGCGATGCGCGGGTCAAATATTATGATACCAGCCGCGCCCATATCATGGCCTCGGTGGATCATTCACTGCGCCTGATGAATATCGACAAGATTGACACTTTGCTGATCCACCGCCCCGACCCGATGATGGATCACAATGAAACAGGGGCGGCGCTGGACGAGGTCGTGGCCTCGGGCAAGGTACGTTCCGTCGGGGTGTCGAACTTCAAACTGCACGATTGGACCTTGCTGCAATCGGCAATGAAAACGCCGCTGATCACCAATCAGATCGAATTGTCCCTGACGGCACATCAAGGGTTCATCAATGGGGATGTGGCGTTCTTGCAGGAACGCAAAACCCCGATCATGGCCTGGTCACCGCTCGGTGGCGGTACCTTGGTCAGTGGCGAAGGAAGTGCGGAACTGCGCAGCGCAATGACAAAAGTGGCACAGAAAACCGAAGTGGATATTGGCGCAGTCGCAGTCGCATGGCTATTGGCACATCCTGCGAATATCATGCCTGTGATGGGCACGAATAATCTTGACCGGATCAAAGCATTATCGGACGCTCTTAAAGTAAACATGGACCGGCAGACCTGGTTTGAACTTTATACGGCCGCACTTGGCAAAGAGGTACCATAATGGACGCAGGCACAATCGCGACATTCGACCCCAGCACCGACGCGGACAGTTTTCGCGGGGCGCTTGGCACATTTGTGACCGGTGTCACTGTGGTCACAACCGACAGTCCCGAAGGGCCGGTTGCCATTGTCGCCAACAGCTTTGCCAGCGTGTCACTGGACCCACCACTGGTGCTTTGGTCGCCTGCAAAAGGATCAAAACGGTTCGAACATTTCGCCGGTTCGCGCCGGTTCGCAATCCACGTATTATGCGCCGATCAGCGCGATGTCTGTGCAGCAATTGTGCGCTCAAAAACGGCCATCAAGGATGTGCCGACACATCTGTCCCATTGCGGCATGCCGATCATCGAAGGGGCACTTGCCACGTTCGAGTGCAATCTTGAGGCCACACATGATGCAGGCGACCATGTTATCGTCGTGGGCCGGGTGACAAAGGCGCACCATCAGGGCGGCACCCCGCTGGTCTTTCATGCCGGTAAATACGGCACATTCAACGAAAGCTAATCATCGCGGATAAGCACCCCCAGATCCGCAACATTGGTGCCGGTCGCACCGGTCACCAACAGATCGCCGGATCGGTCAAGGGCGGCGTGACTGTCGTTATTGCGCAGTAGCATATCCAAATCGCCACCAGCAGCGGCAATGCGTGCAAGCGTGCCCTGATCAACTATCGCGCCAGCGGCATCCGTCGGCCCGTCGCGCCCGTCGCTGCCCGCCTGCAGGCATGCCCATGATTTCCAGCCACGCAAACTGGCTTCTCTGGCGATGCGCAACGCCAGTTCCTGATTGCGCCCGCCTCGCCCGGTGCCATTCAGAACAACGGTCGTTTCGCCTCCCCACAGCGTAACGCCATGTGTCGCCTGATCACAGATCAGCACCGCCGCATCACGCACGTCCCCTTCAACCGGTGCCCTGATCACGCTGGCGTCAGGTGCGGCCATCAACATCGCCGCCACACTTTGTGAGTTCGACCCCACCAGGATGTTTCGCGCGGGTGGCAACGGCACCGGGTCAGTTGCGGCCATCAAATGGTCGCGCACCGGCTGCGGCACCCGGTCCCACAGATTTGCGCGATGCAACAGCGCCATTGCTTCGCCCGATGTGCCGATTGGCGGCATCGTCGGGCCGCTTGCAATCACCGACAGATCATCGCCCACAACATCTGACAAAATCAGCGCTGTGACCGGCTGCGGGGACGCATGGCGCAGAAACCCGCCACCTTTGAGTTCCGACAATTGCTGCCGGATCAGGTTCATCCGGTCGATGGGCAGGCCTGATCCCAAAAGCAGATCATTAACCTGCGCCTTCTGGGCAAGTGTCAAACACCCGGCGGGCGCGGGGACCAAAGCCGAACCGCCACCTGAAATCAAGGCCAGCACCGGTCCGTCCGCGGATCTCAACGCGCCAATGACAGCTCTTGCCGCCGCAGCGCCGTTATCATCCGGCACTGGATGACCCGCGGCAAAGACTTCAGATCCCCGTATCGCAGCCGCGTTCTCGTAATTGGTGATGACAATGGTGCGCACGCCCGGAAACCGGGCCATTGCCGCCTTGGCCATCAGGCTTGCGGCCTTCCCTATCGCAACGATCAATGCCGGGGGCGCGACATCGCCCAGGTGACGTGACACAGCCGCATATGGATCTGCCGCCGCAACGCCTGCGTCGAAAATGCGCCGCAACTCCGCCTTCGGATCAACCATTCAGCGTTCCTTTTCTGTCGACCTGCTGATTTGCGATCAATGCCGCCATGCGCTGCACCACTTCAAGTTCCAGCTCGGCTTGCGGCGACAATCCAAGCGATGGCATGGAAAGCGCGATCAGCACGCGCGGCTCCGGGCAAGCCAGAATAATATGTGTGGCGCTGTAGTGGTTAAAAAGATGGGCAATATGATCATCCGCAGCCGGGCCTAGCGTCGGGGGGGCCGCCCGCCGCAACACCGGCGCGGCCTGAAATATCGTTCTCAGGGTATCTGGCTCCAGCTCGCGCAGGTTCTCTTCGTTTACGACAACCGCACCGTCAACCAACGGATGGGCACGCAGATCGCGCAAGAACGCAATCGGGTCTTTGGTCCGCGCGGTCGCCATATGGTACAGCAGGCCAAAGCTACGCTCTTCCGATTGCAGGCTGCGGGCATCCTGAAGAATCGCAACCAACAGCATCACGGCAAAGATCAGGGCGATGATCATCAGCATATCAATGACGCCAACGCCCACCACCAGCGCAATCAAACCACCTGAGAGTGCCGACGCCGCGATCATGACAAAAAAGATCAACAGGGTTTCGCCATGGCCGATCTGCGACCGTGCCAGCCCAATGGCCAACCAACATAAGACCAATACACCAAGCGGCGAAAACTGCACCGGCAAACCAAAATAGTCAGCGAGAAAGTCACCGGCGGCTAAGGGGACGAACAACAGCAGTGACAAGGCCAGCCGGCTCACCATGATGTTCTCTCGCAGCGAAAGCGTGCCGTTGTCGCGTCTCAGGATCAGCCAGCCTGCCAAGCAGAAGCCGGTGATCTGAAAGGCGAGTAACCCAAATAACCGCGCGGGATCAATAGTGTCGGAGTACCAAAAGGCTGAGATCGCGAACAGTATCGTTCCTCCTGCGATCAGTGCTTTGATCCATTGGGGCGCATGGCGGCGCAACAGGCCTTCGGTTAGCAGCAAAACCGCCAACGGGATGAACGCCGCAGCCAGCAAAACCAATATCCGGAAGGCGGCAATACCTGTGAGGATCATCAATAACCGCCCCGCAAACAGCAGCAGCATCACCCGCACACCGAAAAGGAAACGGCGGTTGATCGGATCGTGATCGCCTTGCCGGATCAGAACCCAACGCAATGTGAGCAATCCAAGCAGCGCCGCCGATGACAGAAAGGCCGAAATCAGGATACTGGCGGCAGCAATCATTTCCGGTCGACTTTTGCTGAGCGCAGGATCGACCATTCCGTGCCGCTATCGGACCAATGGGCAACGGGTAGAATGATACGGCGCAACGCCACAAATCCTGCAGTCAACAGCAAGCCGATCACCGCCGATTTCGGCACATCGCGGGCCAGGTAATCGCGCATGGCGGCCATATCCATCTTGCCCAGTTGGATCACATCATCGCCGCGCCCATAATCCAGTTGTTCCGCGCAGAACCGATTAAATATATCCTCCCGATGCTTCGGTGCCGCATCCCAGGTCTTTTTCAAACCATCCGAACCGCCGGTATATGCATCCGTGATGACAAAACGATCTTCATCAAAGCCCGCATCCTCGCCCACCCCGAACACGCCGCGATGTTGTGCCATGATCAGGCGGGCAAGGAGTACGTGATTCAGGCTGCGCCGCCCGCCTTGCGGATTGGGCCAGACCTCGGAAAACATTTGCGACACCATGCCCACAACCGCAGGCACCTGGGTCACATTGGAAACCCAGACAGGGCGGAACTGTCGGCGAAAGAAGATCAGAAAACAGGTCAGCCCGTATAATACCCAAGACAGGTTCTTTGATCGCTCATCAGGATCAACCATGACAAGGCCAAGATGCAGCACATCCACCGGTCGTGGTGCAGTGTCGATATTCATCACCACCAGCGCATTAAAAGCAATCGGTGCCCCGTCACGGCGACGCACCAATGTGATGATGACATCTTTCAAATCCTCCGGATCTCCGGAAAAAACACCATATGTCAGATTGCCATGCAGCAGCGTGCGTCCCGCAATTTGGCGTAAGTCCTGTGACAATCCCGCCAATGCGTCGGCCGCCATCCAGCGGCCCGGGCGCTCGACAATCCGGACCTGATAATCTGGGCCGGACCTCATGGTCACGTCCATATATCTGCGTCCCATCGTCTTGAAAATTGTCCGGATCACTGGTGTTCTGCCTGCCCTTTAACGCCAAAGGTTAGGCAGAGCCGGACAAAGGCACAAGTCCGCCCTGAAACGGTGATATATCTATCGGCTGGTCCGGGCCAGCAATGTCACAGCGCACAGCCCAACCAGCACAATCGCAATGGCAGCCGGGGCGGCCTCGGCGATGTTCTCAAGCGATGCTTTTGCATGTACCCGCGTAGCCAGTGTTTCATAGTTGAAGGGGCGCAGCAAAAGCGTTGCAGGCAATTCCTTCACGCAATCAACAAACACCAGCAAAAGGGCCGATCCCACCGATGCGCGCACCAGCGGCAAATGAACAGCCCGCAATGTGCCGCCCGCCGTGCGCCCCAGCGACCTTGCCGCCATCGGCAAACTTGGCGGAACGCGGCCCAATGCGGCATCCGCCGTTCCCTGGGAGATCGCAAAAAACCTTACAACATAGGCCAATGTCAGCGCCACTGCGCTTCCCGTCAGCAACAGGCCGGGATCGTCAAAACCTGCCCACACAATGCTGTCGGCAATGAAGTTGTCGAATGCGGCAAGCGGCACCAGAATACCCAGCCCAAGAACAGCCCCCGGAACCGCGTAGCCGATGGCCGTGACCGGCATCAACAATCGCGGCAATCTCCGTCGGGACAGGCGCACGCCGTAAACCATGAACAGACCACCAAGCACTGTCAGAAACGCGGCAATCCCACCAACGGTAACAGTATGCCAGATCGCCTTGTGCAGACCTCGCGCCGACCATTCGGCCGCGTCAAACGCATGGGTCAGCAATACGCCGACCGGCAGCACGAACCCTGCCAGGACAGGCAGCGCACAACACAGCATCGCAACATAGCCCCAACCGGCGGGTAACAGCTTGGGAACAACCGGACGCTGGCCACGGGCCGAGCCAAAGAACCGGCTTTTGCGGCGGCTCAGTTTTTCCAGCGTGACCAGAATCACGATCAACCCCAGAACACAGGTCGCCAGTTGCGACGCCCCACCCAGATTTCCGCCCTGCAACCAGACCGAGAAGATCCCGGTCGTCAGCGTCTGCACTGCAAAATAGTCAACCGTGCCAAAGTCATTGACCGTCTCCATCATCACCACGGCAACCCCCGCAGCAATGGCCGGGCGGGCCAGCGGCAAACCGACGCGCCAAAAGCGGGCGAATGGCCCGGCACCCAGCGCACGGGCCACCTCATAGGCGGCACCCGATTGTTCACGAAAGGCCGCGCGGGCCAGAATATAGACATATGGATAAAGGGCGGCGCTCATCACCACGATTGCGGCCTCGCGGGTCCGGATCGCAGGAAACCAGTAATCGCGTGATGTTTGCCAGCCCATCATCTCGCGCAG
This sequence comes from uncultured Paracoccaceae bacterium, assembly GCA_947500055.1. Lineage (GTDB taxonomy): Bacteria > Pseudomonadota > Alphaproteobacteria > Rhodobacterales > Rhodobacteraceae > Yoonia. Next base: position 146,027 of record CANMQO010000001.1, on the reverse strand, counting down.
GCCCGTTTGAACCGGCCCCGCGTATTCCAGAAAATCCACCAAGGCATAAGCGCCGACATAGGCCGGAACGGCCAAAGGCATCAGCAAGGCCCATTGCAAAACCGACCGTCCCGGAAAGCGGTACATCACCACAAGCCAGGCCGCGCCTGTGCCGACCGCCGCCGTCAAAAAGCCAACGGACAGCATCAAAATAACAGTGTTGTTGAAGTAGCGCGGCAACGTCGTCCGCATCAGATGCGGCCAGATATTCTCGGTCGGGGTGAGTGCAAACCAGATTACGGCGACAATTGGCACAAGGACCAGACATGCAATCGCCAGCGCACCGGTTGACCACGGATCAAACCGGCTGCGTTTGGGGCGCGACGTGTATATCTGACTAGTTTGCTCGGACATCTCACGCCCCGATATCTGAAACCAGTTTAACTGTCCAGAAATCCAACTATGATGCAATGACGCAGGCAACCAGGGCTAGTTCTCCATGCAGATTGCATTTCATATCGGCGCAAACTGCACAGAGAGCGACCGGCTTCTGAAATCCATCCTCAAGAACGCAAACAGCCTGCTCACCGAAGGGATCGCCGTGCCCGGCCCCGGCCGTTACCGCAGCCTTATCCGCGAGACGATTGGCGCACTTGATGGCGCCAGCCCTGCACCGGATGCACGTGATGTTCTGCTGGATACGATCGTCGAGAATGACGATATTGATCGGGTTGTCTTGAGCAATGACAACTTCATCTGTGTGCCCAACCGGATTTTCGACCACGGGCTGTTATATAGTCAGATCGACACAAAAACGCGCGCGCTCTCAAAACTGTTCAATGGCGATGACATCAGCCTTTTTCTGGCGATCCGCAATCCGACGACCTTCCTGCAAGAGACTTTTGAAAGGTCAAGCGCTACGTCAATCGGTGAATATATGGGGATGATGCAACCTCATGAGATTAAGTGGTCCGACGTGATGCGCCGGTTGAAAATGGCGGTGCCTGACATTCCGCTTACCGTCTGGTGCCACGAAGACAGCCCCCTTCTATGGGAACAGCTGATCCGCGAAATCACAGGTGTTGATCCATTCACCGGCATCGCAGGCGGGCTGGATATGCTGTCCTCGATCATCTCGAAAGACGGCATGGCGCTGCTGAACAAACGGCTGGAAGCAGACCCGCCAAGCTCAAACACGCAGCGGCACGAAATCATCGCCGAAATCTGGGAAGCCTACGCGCTGCAGGACGAGATCGAGGATGAAATCAACCTGCGTGAGCTCGACCCGGATATGATCGCACAAATGACTGAAATGTACGATGACGATGTTGAATACATCGGCCAGATGGAAGGGGTGCGGCTGCTGCTCCCCTTCACATAAACTCACATGCCAAGCGCGGCCTTATACATATCCAGCACGGCTTCTTCTTCGGCCAGATCGTTTGCATCGCGCTTGCGGATCGCAACGACCTTACGCAGAACCTTGGTGTCGTAACCACGGCCCTTGGCCTCTGCCATCACCTCTTTCTGGGCGTCTGCGATATCTTTCTTTTCTGCCTCAAGCCGTTCAATACGCTCAACAAATTGGCGCAATTCCTGCGCGGCAACAGTGGTAGTTGTGTCAGTCACGGAATCGTTCATCAATGCTCTCCTCGCAGGCGTCCCTCTCCCTATCTGCGTCGCAATGCGCCTGCAACCCTTGCACCAGGGTCGCGCGCGGGATAACGCAACGCAAAGGGCCGGGAGGAGCAAAAAATGGAGTTTGTCGTCTGGGGCGGAGCAGCGCTGTCGCTAATGGGGCTGGCCGGAATTGTCTACAGTATCGTTGCCGTCAGCCGGGCAAAAAAGGCGAATCTCAGCGATGAAGAACTCCGCGCACGCGTCGGCATGATCCTTCCGATCAATCTGGGTGCATTGTTTATTTCCATGATCGGGCTGATGGCCGTCATCATCGGTGTTTGGCTCAGCTAGGGGCCTTCGCGGATCACACCTGCTGCCATCGCCGCCAATACCGGAACTGCCGCGCCATATTTGCGCGCCATCTCCGGGTTTGACGCATTGCCCGCGGCTGCGCGTGCGGCAACACCGGCCAGAATGGACGCCAGCCGAAAAAACGCAAAGGCCAGATAGAACGGCCAGTCATCCAGCCGATCCAGATTGCGCCGCCTTGCATAGGCGGCCACATAATCCGCCTCCGACGGGATACCCAAACCGTCACGGTCAACGCCAGCCAACCCGCGCATATCCCCCTGATTGGGCAAACGCCATTGCATGCATTGATAGGCCAAATCGGCCATCGGATGACCAAGCGTCGACAACTCCCAATCCAACACCCCAGCTATTTCAGAGCCTTCGGACTTGAACATGATGTTATCCAACCGCCAGTCGCCATGAACAAGGGCCACTTGCCCGTCATCTGCCGGCATCCGCTCAGCCAGCCAATCCATGATCCCCGTCATCAACGGATCAGGTGTTTCGGTCGAGGCCAGATATTGCTTGCTCCAGCGATCCAACTGGCGGGCAAAGTAATTGCCGGGCTTGCCAAAATCGGCAAGGCCAACCGCACCCACATCCACATCATGCAGCGCAGCAAGGGTCGCGTTCATTGCATCGTAGATGCCGGTTCGCACCGGCTGATCAACCTCTGGCAGGGCTGGGTCCCAAAAGATCCGACCGCTCAGATATCGCATCACAAAAAACGCGCGACCGCTTGGCGATATGTCATCACCGGCAAGATGCAGCATAGCAGGCACGGGAACATCGGTCTGCGCCAAGGCCTGCATTACACGAAACTCGCGATCAACTGCATGGGCCGACGGCAACAGTTTGCCCGATGGTTTGCTACGCAACACATAGGTGCCGCTTGCCGCCTCCAGCCTGTAGGTCGGGTTTGACTGACCGGTGCCAAATTTCGTCACGGCCCCCAAGCCAGAGAACCCGTCAATGGCATCCTCCAGATAGGCGCCCAGCGCCGCATGCGAGATACCCAGACCGATTGCTGCTTCTTCCATATGCTCATTTGGGCTGACCCGCGCAGTTTCCGCAACCCTTCGATTGACTTAACAGCGGGCCAATGCACGATACCGACAACTGATAAGGGAGCAGACCAATGGATCTGGGGCAAACCGAGCCACTGAAACCGGTATTGGCGGCCGTCAAGGCAATGATCCAAGACGAAATCGCCCCGCTGGACGCCGCATTTCTGGCAGAGGTCAGCATCGGCGACCGTTGGACTTACACAAAGCGCCAGACGGAGATCCTTGAAGGGCTCAAACAAAAGGCCAAGGATCGCGGGTTGTGGAACTTCTGGGATACATTCCGGGACGGTCCGCGACTCAACACCGTCGAATACGCCTATCTGGCCGAAGAGATGGGCAAATGCCACCTCGGGGCCGAGGTTTTCAACTGCAACGCCCCCGACACCGGCAATATGGAGGTCTTCGCCCGCTACGGCACCGCCGCGATGCAGGAACAATGGCTGAAACCGCTGATGGATGGGACAATCCGATCAGCCTATCTGATGACGGAACCTGATGTCGCCAGTTCCGACGCCACAAATATCGCCATGCGATGCGAACGGGATGGTGATCACTATGTGCTGAACGGGGAAAAGTGGTGGGCCACCGGCGCAGGCGACCCGCGCTGTGCAGTTTACATCGTGATGGTCCGCACTGGCCATGACAGACCAAAACACCAGCAACATTCCATGATCGTCGTGCCCGCCGATACGCCCGGCATCACCAAGCTGCGCGCGATGGAGGTTTACGGCCACGACGATGCACCCCACGGGCATATGCATTTCCGCTTCGAAAACGTCCTTGTTCCAACGGAAAATCTGCTGGTGCGCGAAGGAGCCGGATTTGAAATTGCCCAAGGGCGGCTTGGTCCGGGTCGGATTCACCATTGCATGCGCGCGATTGGTCAGGCCGAAACGGCATTGGCCGCCATGTGTGAACGATCCGTGGCGCGACAAGCCTTTGGAAAACCACTGGCCCAGCTCGGCGAAAACTTCGACCTGATCGCCGAGGCGCGGATGGATATCGAACAGGCGCGCCTGCTTTGCCTGAAGGCGGCCTGGATGATGGATCAGGGGGACAAAAAAGCCGCGGCGCCGTGGATCAGCAAGATCAAGGTCGTGGCGCCACAGGTCGCACTGAAAGTCACTGACATGGCGATCCAGATGCATGGGGCCGCTGGCGTCTCCCAGGACACGCCGCTTGCCCGACAGTGGACGCATCTACGCACGCTTAGACTGGCAGATGGACCAGACGCCGTACATCGCAGACAGGTCGCCCGGAAAGAACTGGCGCCTTACGTTTCGGGGCAGAACACCTCGTAAATCCGCTCCAGAATCGGTCGGATGCGCGGGTCTGACAGGCTGTAATGCATGCTGCGCCCGTCGCGCTCACAGGTGACCAGGCCCTCTTGGCGCAGGCGCAGCAGCTGCCCGGAGACATAGGATTGGCTGGCACCAATCGCCCTTTCCAACTCTCCGACGGACATTTCCCCCGGAACCAAGGCGCATAAGATGCGCAGGCGTCCCGGATTGGCAAGCGCCTTGAGAACGTCCGCAGCCTCTTCGGCAGCCGCATCCATGGCATCTTTTTCAATTTCAGCTGGTGCAGACACGGCGCCCTCCTATTAACTCACAAATTACATTCCAATATTGAAATATATTGAAATTACTCCTAACTCATACCAAAGCGGATTCGGAAATAACACAACCAGCAACGGCAGTTCTGAGGGAAAATATGCAAAGTGATTGGTTACTTGGGCTCATCGGAGGTGGCATCATCGGGACAGCGGCGGCCATCCTTTTGCTGTTCAACGGTCGTATCATGGGGGCGTCGGGGATCATCGGCGGACTGGTCGACGGATCAGGGCGGCACGACTGGACAGAGCGGGCAGCACTCATCGCTGGTCTGCTGATTGTGCCAGCGGTCATGGTCGCTTTCGGCAATGGCTGGGAAACGCATCTGACAGACAACTGGATGATCATCGCCTTTGCCGGGTTGCTCGTCGGCATCGGCACACGGCTGGCCAATGGCTGCACGTCCGGGCACGGGGTTTGCGGTATTTCGCGATTGTCGCTCCGCGGGATCGTGGCAACTGCGTTCTATATCGGCGCGGGTGGGCTGACCGTGGTCTTGTTCAAGCATGTTTGGGGGATAATCTGATGCGTATCCTTGTGTCGTTCATTGTTGGTGGGCTGTTTGGTGCCGGGCTGTTGATATCCGGCATGACGGACACCACAAAAGTTCAGGGATGGTTGGACATATTCGGCGACTGGGATCCGACGCTTGCCTTCGTCATGGGCGGTGCCATCCTCCCCATGGCCGTGGCATGGCGCATAACGACAGGGCGCAAACCTGTTCTGGCCGATCAATTCCCTGCACCACCGGAACCAAAGCTGGGGCGCAATCTGGTGATCGGTTCGACATTATTCGGCATGGGCTGGGGGCTTGTCGGGCTGTGCCCGGGGCCAGCCATTGCGTCGCTCAGCTTTGCCGGTTGGGAGGGCGTTGCCTTTCTGATCGCCATGCTGTCGGGCATGCTTGTCACCCCTGCCCTGCGGATGCGTCTGGACCAGAAGCCAGCAGCGGTTTAGAAAGCCGGCATGGACATTCGCACACTCAGCCCGAACTACGCCGTCTCTCCGCAAATCGCGGTTGAGGACATCCCTGCCATCGCCGAAGCCGGGTTCACAACCATCATCTGCAACCGGCCCGACGCGGAAGTACCGCCCAGCCATCAGGCCAGCGCCATCGCGGCTGCGGCGCAGGATGCAGGCCTCGCATTCGTCGAAATTCCGGTGACGCATCAAAGCCTGAGCATGGAGATGGTCGCCAGCCAAAAACAGGCCATTGCGGACGCAGGCGGACCGGCACTCGCCTATTGTGCATCCGGTACGCGATCGTCGATTGTGTGGTCGCTTGCAATGGCCGATGATATGCCTGCCGATGACATCATTCAGGCGACAACAAATGTCGGCTATAGCCTCGATGGATTGCGGCCAAAGCTGGAAATGATTGCCAACCAGTCACGCGGGTAAACTTGCCGCAAATTCGTCTTTCCGGGCCATTATAGCCTTTGACGAAATACCTGAAATATCGCATAGCGCGTTGAAATCGCGGATTTCAGGCAACGTTATGTGATTGCGGATTTTTCGCGTAATGCTTCAGTCCAACATCATATCGCTCTCAATCGGTGCCAAGGCGGCACTTTCTTCCAATCCAAGCTCCGCGGCTGGTTCTGGGGCTGTCAAAGCCTCGGGTCCGGTTACGGGCATCTCCGGCGCTGCAGGCACTGGCCCTGCATTCGAAGTCAGTTCATTCACCATCATACCCCGCCCTTGTGAAATCGGCGCACCGGGCAGTTCATGCATCTGCGGCTGCGGGGGTGTCTCTATCCGAACGGCACGCTTGCCACCAAATTGACCCAGCTTCGCTGTCATCACCTGCTTGCCATTAGGCGCCATCAAGCGCACAGAACTTACCTTGCATCCCAAAAGCGGCACCACTTGCCCTACCTGCAGGGCATGGGCCCGCGCAAGCGGCATTTCAAAGCGATGCAGTAGTGCGTCCAGTGCGACCGGCGCTTCCTGCACAGCCGCCGGAAACAAGGTTGCCCAATCGGGCTTTTCTTCCGTGGCGACTGGAACCGGGCGTTGTTCTGCCAAAAGCGGCAGCGCGATCAATACCTGTGCCTGCCGGTCGGCAACGCCCAGATCAACATTCAGCCGCAGAATACGATAGGTATCATCCTCCAACACGAGCCCCGCAGCCCGGGCACTGGCAATCCGCTCGCCCAGGACGGTACCATCGACCCAGCCCTGCAAGGGCGTTCCATTCATTGCCTCGGGCAAGGCGTTCTGAAACGCCGCAAGCACGGGATCGCACATCATCTTGTCGGTCCCGGTCGGCGCACGATTTTCGGCAACTGCCGGAATCAACGCCCCGATTGTCTGCATCTCCATGACTGCGGCACGAAACTCCATGTCGACAGCGATGAACCCGACAAGCTGATCGGCCCGGTTCAAGGCAATTAACATCAACTGCTGATCCAGCGCGTCCAGCATCTCGTCCAAAGATTGCTCATCTTCGGCGGTGCTGGTGACGGTCAGGACCAGTCCAACCGTATCGTTCGCTGCCCTCGTCAACGCAAGGCGCAGCGCGCGCGATGCGGTTTGCGGCACTTCCGCCGCCGCGTCGGTTGCCTGACCACCGGTCATACGGCGCAGGATCGTGGAATGCATGTTGTCGGTCATCAGCCCGCCACAGGTGGATCAATCCGCAGATTAGTCCGCAGTGGTTACCGTTGTCCTAACCGGTGCCGCCATGACTGCAACCTTGGGGACAACCACCCGAAAGGCGGTCCCATATTGGCCCGGCAAATAACTGATATCGCCGCCAAGGCGGCGCATGATCTCACGACAAATCGCAAGGCCAAGCCCCGCGCCTCCCGCCTCTGACTGATCCGCGATGCGCGAAAATTTTTCAAAGATCATTTGGCGGTTTTCATCCGAAATACCGCTACCGTTATCCACAAAATCAACATGATAACCGTCCGGGATTTCGGTCACCGATATCTTCAGCCGTGGCGATGTGGCGTCGCAATATTTCTGTGCGTTCACGATCAGGTTGATAAAGACTTGCGCCAACCTGTCCAGATCGGTCGTCAACTCCACCTTTTCCGTGGCCGGTTGGCGCAGGATCGGCAGGCGTGCCTCGGTCACGCCAGAGGCGCGAATGGACCGATCCAGAAGATCGCTCAGCAATCCGGTCTGACGATGCAGATGAACCTGCCCATTTTCCAACACCGACAAATCCAGCAGGTCGTCCAGCAACCGCGTCAGCCGGATCGCTTCATCATGAATAATACCTGCATAGCGCTCGCGCTCTTCCGGCTTCAGATCGCCATCGCCCAAAATCTCTGAAAAGGACCGGATCGACGTCATCGGCGTGCGCAGTTCATGGCTGATCTGGCTCAGAAACGCATCCTTCTGGATCGACAGCGCGGTCAGTTTTTCATTGGCATCACGCAAGGCGCGGGCGGTGCGCTCCTGTTCTTCCGATTTGGCCTCAAGCCTGTTGGAATATTCCAGAATCTGCGCAGCTTCATCAGCAACCGCCATCAGATCCTCAACCAGAACACCGCTGCCGCCGATCAACTGACCAATCATCGCATGGGCCGTCGCAGCCCCGACCGAGCCGGACAATTCGCGCTCCAACAGCTCGATAAAGGCCGGTGTCACCTCCGGCAGATAACCCGATTTTCCTTGCCGCGCCGCCTCGCGTTGAAAAATCGCTTGGGCATCCGCACTACCCATGATCCGTTGCGCCATGATCAACAGATCCTCTGCACCCGCAGCACCGTTTGTCCAGGCATGCGCCCCTGCCGTGTGATCCAGCACATTGACAAACTGCGCGCCCTGCAAACGCTCCAGCGGGGTCGGAAAACTGATCAGCGAGCCTAGCACAAATGCCGCAGCATTCAGCAGGATCGACCACAAAACGCTATGGATCAGCGGATCCAGCCCGGTGATCCCGAACAGGGCCTGCGGACGCAGCCAGCCCCAGCCAAACGGACCTGCCGCCATCACCGTTTGCGAAATGACGGCCCCTTCACCGAAACTGGGCAGAAACAGGGTCCAGAGCCAGATGATCAACCCGGTCAGCAAGCCAAGCGCTGCCCCGACACGCGTGGCCCCGCGCCAGAAAATACCCCCCACCAGTGCGGGCAGGATCTGAACAGTGCCGACAAAGGACACTAGGCCAATGGCGGCAAGGGCCGTGCCACCACCCGACAGACGATAATAGACAAAACCAAGAGCCAGAACCGCAACGATGCACAACCGGCGGGCCACAATGATGACTTTGCGCACATCACCAGAGATCACTGCGCCCTGTTCATTGTTCAACCGCAACCAGATCGGCACGACGATGTGGTTGGATACCATCGTCGCAAGTGCGATCGTTGCCACGATGACCATCGATGTAGCCGACGAAAACCCCCCGAGAAAGGACAGGACCGCCAGCCCCTCCTGCCCCTGTGCCAGGGGCAGGGTCAGAACAAACAGGTCCGGGTTGCTGCCCTCCGGCAAAAGATCAAAACCGACCACCGCGATGGGCACCACAAAAAGGCTCATCAAAAAAAGGTATAAAGGGAAGGCCCAACTGGCGACGCGCAGTTGCGGCTCGTTCGCGTTTTCGACAACCAACACCTGAAACATCCGCGGCAGACACAGAAAAACCGCAGCGGACAAAAAGATCAGCGTCGCCCAGCGTCCGCCCGATTGGTCCCAGACATCAATGGGCGAGGCCTCGATCCGATCAAGCATCGCAACAGGGCCACCGGCAACACCCCAAACCACGAACACACCGACGGCCATCAAGGCTATCAATTTGACCGCCGCTTCAACGGCAATCGCCATGACGATCCCGTGGTGGCGCTCATTTGCATCAAGATTGCGGGTGCCAAAAAGAATGGTGAAAACCGCCAACCCGACAGAGACCCAGGCAGCAGCAGCATTCAGATCGGCAGGTTGCCAGGCAGCGCCGCTATTGCTGGCAAAAACGGAAAACGATAGTGTAACAGACTGTAATTGCAGGGCTATATACGGGGTCGCGGCAATGATGCAAATGACCGTCACGATCACCCCAAGCTGGGTAGATTTACCAAACCGCGATGAAATCAAATCGGCGATTGACGTGATCCGTTGCGAACGCCCGATGCGGACCAGACGCCGCAGGATCCACCACCACCCCACCATGACAAGGGTTGGCCCCAGATAGATCGTCACGAATTCAAGACCCGAACGGACCGCGTAGCCAACGGCACCATAAAACGTCCACGCCGTGCAGTATATGCTCAGCGAGAGGGTATAAACGATCGGCGATTGCAGCCACCGGACATGGCCGTTGGCCGCCCGTCGTTCCGCCCAGAAAGCGACAAAAAACAACAAGCCCACATAGACCAGCGCAACGGCGATAAGGGCGTTGAAAGCCAACATCAGCCGGTGTTGTCCTCTGCGTCGGGTTGGCGCAATGCGCGCGCGATGAGTGCCGTTGAAACGATCAGCAGCACCCAAACACCAAAGATATAGATGATTGCAAACCGACCGATCGACGCACCATCTTCTTCGACAGGCCACAGCAGGGGAATGGTCCACAAAATGATCCCAAGAATGGGGACCAGCAAAGCTGCATCGCGCAATCGGCGCTGAAGATATCCCGCGCGCTCCAGAAACAGGGCGGTCTTTTGCGGGCCGTTCATCTCAGGCCTCCATCAGATTGCGGACGTGGTCGCGTACCTCTGCGTTGGAAAACGGCTTTGTCATGAAGTGATTGACGCCAAGGCGGCTTGCCAGATCGCGATCCTTGTCCTGGCCACGGGCGGTCAGCATCATGACCGGAATATCCTTGGTTACCGTATCCGCACGCACATCGCGCAAAATGTCAAAGCCACTACGGCCCGGCAGCATGACATCCAGAATGATCAGGTCCGGTGGAAAGGCCAGCACCTTGTCCATCGCCGTTTCACCGTCTTCATGTGTGTGTACGGTCCAGCCATCGCGGGACAGAATAAAACTGATCGCCTCAATAATGTTCGGCTCATCCTCGATCAGAAGGACACGTTTGCCCATCTCATCTTCCTCCCCTTAGATACCCGGCCTCCCCAAGCCGCGCTGCCCGCGACTATCACCACAATTTCGGGGACTGTCAAAGCGCCTGCAGCGCATCGCCGTCAATTGACGGCTCGCGGCGACTGCTACAGCCAGACCGCGGACAAATCCGGCACGTCACGCCAACCTGCAACGGCTCCGTCGCGCCCTCTGGCGGATCAGGCAGCACCAGCATGGTACTTTGCATTGCAGGTGGGACATCAAACTGCACCTGCCCAACCGGACGGGCCACCGCAAAGCACCGCAGCAGCGTTGGAACCGCGCCAGGCAGGACAACATCGGCACGCACGGGGCGGCCGGGTTGCCCCATCGCGCGAAAAATCGGCCAAAGCGGACAGGCCCCACCAAAGCGCGACAGCGCAAAACCGGGCACATGTTTCAAAAACGTCAACGTCCCCGAGGCATCACAAACGGCCAGACCCATCGGCGGATGACCATCCCGTCGGGACAAGGTGGCCAGACGGCGCAGGATCACGTCGAACTCGACTGCAAACCGGGCAGACAGTTTGATCGGGTCATACCCCAGCTCAACACTGGCCGCCTCAAAGGCGGCGCGGGGCAATGCGACGGCATCGCGGTGATAGGTCTCGGCCGTGATGCGCAGCAGTTTCCGGGCCGCCCCGGTCAGCCCCGCCTCTGCCATAAATGCATCCAGATCAACATCGGTCACCTCAAGTGCAGAGATATGGCTATCCTGTGCCGCAAAATAGGCTTCAACATCCTCCATCGGGGATGTGGCTACTGATGCATCGGCCTGCGGAGCCTCCAGATAGGCGATCAAGGCCTCACTGCTATCGGCCAGACGGCGGCTGTCATTATGGATGTTTTCATGAAACCGGCGCTGCCAGTCAGCATCCAACTCCTCCTGACCAACCAGAATAGAGGCTGACGAGCGGATCGCTGTGACAGCCGAAATGACCTCATGCAAAGACGTGGCAAGCTGCGGATCATAGGCCATCCGATCAATAAGGGTCTGCACGCGATCTTCCAGGACGGACAGCCGCCGGGCCTGCGCGGCAATCAACCCGGCCCAGCCCGGAAACCGGGCGGCAAGCTCTTCGGTACGGGCAATCTCGGCGGTTTCACCAAATGCGGCAGCAGCGGCGCGCATCTGATCCAGCAATGCGTTGTCGACACCTTCGGTCAGCTGCGAGGGGTCAACGTTCAAGACGCGCGCAAGGTCGTGCAACAGCTTTCCGCCGATTCTGCGGCGGTTATGCTCAATCAGGTTCAGATACGATGGCGAAATACCCACCGCCTCAGCCACGGCGGACTGCCGCAATGCCTGATCAAGTCGCTTTTCGCGGATGCGAGAGCCCGTCAATCGACCTTGGGGCATTGATGAATCCTCCTGCATTTTCAAACGCTTTCTGCAGGTGCAGGAAAACCGTTTTACAGATTTCACAACTTTACCGTAGAAAAATTTACAAGAAAGTCCAGCACCAACAAAGGCTTGTTGGTAGATTTGCCCGCCCTCTTGCACACTCTGGCCACGCCGAAAGGCCGATGCCGATTTGTACGGAACCGTTCAGCGGCAGTTATCTTTAGGGAGGATACTAATGACAAAATCGAATTTCTCGCGTCGCGGCGTGCTGAAGACCGGCGCCATCGCGAGCGCCGGACTGGCGCTGCCAACATATCTGCGCGCGGATGGCCATAGCGGCTTCACCAACGCCCCCGGCGACAGTCAGGTTATTCTGGGCTTCAACGTGCCACAGACCGGGCCATATGCCGACGAAGGTGCCGACGAACTGCGCGCCTATGAACTGGCGGTTGAGCATCTGAACGGCGGCGGCGATGGCGGCATGCTCGGCACCTTCTCGTCCAAAGTTCTGGACGGCACAGGTATCCTTGGCCGCGAAGTCAAATATGTGACGGGTGACACCCAGACAAAATCTGACGCTGCACGCGCATCGGCCCGTTCGATGATCGAAAAAGACGGCGCCATCATGATCACCGGCGGGTCGTCATCCGGTGTGGCCGTTGCCGTGCAGGCGCTTTGCCAGGAGGCCGGCATCATCTTCATGGCGGGTCTGACCCACTCCAACGACACAACGGGTAAAGACAAGCGCGCCAACGGCTTCCGCCATTTCTTCAACTCCTACATGTCCGGGGCCGCATTGGCACCGGTGCTGGCGGCAAACTACGGCACAGACCGTAAGGCATACCACCTGACCGCGGACTACAACTGGGGTTACACCACCGAAGAAGCCGTGAAATCTTCGACCGAGGCCCTAGGTTGGGAAACCGTGAACGCGGTCAAAACACCGCTGACACAGACCGACTTCTCATCCTACATCGCGCCCGTTCTGAATTCCGGCGCCGACGTGCTGGTGCTGAACCACTACGGCGGGAACATGGTGAACTCCTTGACCAACGCGGTTCAGTTCGGCCTGCGCGAGGCACAGGCCAACGGTCAGAACTTCGAAATCGTTGTGCCCCTCTACTCTCGCCTGATGGCCAAAGGTGCTGGCGCCAACGTGAAAGGCATCTTCGGTTCCACCAACTGGCACTGGTCACTGCAGGACGAAGGGTCCAAGGCGTTTGTACGGTCCTTCGGCACCAAATACGGCTTCCCACCAAGCCAGGCCGCGCACACAACTTACGTGCAAACACTGCTCTATGCAGATGCGGTCACACGGGCCAACTCCTTCAACCCATGCGCGGTTGCCGAAGCGCTGGAAGACTTCGAATTCGACGGTCTGGGCAACGGCAAGACACTCTATCGCGGCGACGATCACCAGTGCTTCAAGGACGTGCTGGTCGTGAAAGGGAAAGAGAACCCGGAAAACGAATTCGACCTTCTCGAAATCGTTGAAGTGACACCGGTTGATCAGGTGACTTACGCACCCGATCACCCGCAGTTCGCCGGTGGCGATCTGGGTACCTGCAACCCAGGCGCATAAAACAATCCGGGTCACCGCATCTGCGGTGACCCGCTTCAACTTCTCTCGACATCGTGCCGCCTTTGCACGCCCGCAAATGCGGGTGACACGGCGCGCTTGTCCCAAGATCAGAGGCCAGCATGGACCAGATAATCCTGCAAATCCTGAACGGTTTGGACAAAGGCTCTGCCTATGCGCTCATCGCGTTGGGGCTGACGCTTATCTTCGGCACACTTGGTGTGGTGAACTTCGCCCACGGCGCGTTGTTCATGATGGGGGCCTTCGTTTCGGTAACCGTCAGCAAGCTCCTGACGCTCAGCCACAAAGTGGTGGACGAGACGCGGACGGATTTCCTTGGCAACCCGCTACAAGTCGATGTGCCTTACGTCTACGACTGGTTCGGGCAAGGGGCTGGCGATGCCATTATCGACTGGGCCGTGCCGATTTCCATCATCTTTGCCATTCCGATAATGGTCACGATTGGCTTCATCATGGAACGGGGGCTGATCAAGCACTTCTACAAACGGCCACATGCAGACCAGATTCTGGTGACCTTCGGTCTGGCCATCGTGTTGCAGGAAGTGATCAAGTATTTCTACGGGGCCAACCCCATTCCAACACCGGCCCCCAGCGCCTTTACCGGCAGCTTTGATTTCGGCGTGGCCTTTGGGTTCGACCCAAACGCGATCATCTACCCCTATTGGCGGCTGGTCTATTTCTTCTTCTCGGTCATCGTGATCGGGGCTGTGTTCGCCTTCCTGCAGTTTACAACATTCGGCATGGTGGTGCGGGCCGGAATGGCGGATCGGGAAACTGTGGGCATGCTGGGGATCAATATCGACAAGCGCTTTACGGTCATGTTCGGCATTGCCGCCGCTGTCGCGGGGCTTGCTGGTGTCATGTATGTGCCGATCAACCCACCCAACTACCATATGGGAATGGATTTCCTTGTGCTCAGCTTCGTTGTGGTAGTTGTGGGGGGCATGGGCTCTCTGCCCGGTGCGGTTGCGGCAGGCTTCCTGCTTGGCATCCTCGAAAGCTTCGCGTCGATGTCTGCGGTGATCAACATCCTGCCCGGGATCAACCAGATCATCATCTACCTTGTCGCCATTATCATTCTGTTGACACGACCACGCGGCCTGATGGGGCGCAAAGGCGTGATGGAGGAATAAGCCATGCTCGGACTTGAAAAGAAAGACTTCCGGCTGCTGCTGATTGTCGTGGCACTGACCATGCTTGCCCCCTTCATCCTGAACCCCTTCCCCGAAGGATCAGATATGGCGCAGTTCAATGCAGGCTACCCGGATCTGATGCAGCGCTTCGTGATCTTCGGGATCCTGGCCATCGGGTTTAACATCCTCTTCGGGCTGACCGGGTATCTGTCCTTTGGGCATGCGGCCTTCCTCGGGGTCGGCTCCTACGCCGCCGTGTGGATGTTTAAATTGCTCAGCATGAACGTTGTGCCCGCAATCCTGCTCAGCGTGATCATCGCAGGGGTTTTCGCATTGATCATCGGTTATGTGTCGCTGCGGCGGTCAGGCATCTACTTTTCGATCCTGACACTCGCTTTCGCACAGATGTCCTACGCGCTGGCCTATTCGGTTTTGACACCACTCACAGGTGGCGAAACCGGGTTGCAGCCAAAACCGGGCGATCCACGCATCCTCGACGGGGCCCTGGCGCCGGGAGAGACAGCAACACCGGGGTTCTTTGGGCTGTTCGATATGCGTGACAGTCTGGAATTATCGGTGGGCGGTTGGGTTTTCACCTTCAATGTTGGCTACTACTTTGCAGCGGTCATCATGATTATCGCCTTTTACATCTCGATCCGGATTTTCCGGTCACCCTTTGGCATGATGCTGCGGGCGATCAAGTCCAACCAGACAAGGATGAGCTATACCGGATTGAACGCGCGCCCCTACACACTTGCGGCCTTCGTCATCTCAGGCATGTATGCTGGTCTGGCAGGTGGGTTGCTCGTTTCGATGGATCCACAAGCCGGTGCCGAACGGATGTTCTGGACGGCCTCGGGCGAGATTGTCCTGATGACCATTCTGGGTGGGGCTGGCACGTTGATCGGCCCGGTTCTCGGGGCGGGTTTCATCAAATATTTCGAAAACATCGTGTCAAAAATTAACAAGACAACGCTGGAAGGCTGGTTCTACTGGATGCCCGACGGGATCGAGGATGTGGTGATCACGATCATCTACCCCTTTGTCGGCAAAGGCTGGCACCTGACGCTCGGGCTCCTGTTCATGCTGGTCGTGATCTTTCTACCCGGTGGCCTGGTCGAAGGCGGCCAGAGGATCGCAGCGGCGCTGAAGCGCAAGAAACCCGATGACGCCAAATCCAGCGCCACCGAACCCGCCGAATAGGGAGACAGATCATGGGAATCCTTGAAGTCAAAGGCATCAACAAACGGTTCGGCGGGCTGCAGGCGCTTGGCGACGTGAATCTGAGCGTGGAAGAAAATACCACCCACGCCATCATCGGGCCCAACGGGGCAGGCAAGTCGACATTGCTGAACGTACTGGTCGGCAAACTGATCCCCGATAGCGGGTCGGTTATGTTCGACGGGCAATCGGTACTGGGGCGCAAACCGCATGAGATCAACCAGATGGGGATCAGCCGGGTATTCCAAACACCTGAGATTTTCAGCGATCTCAGCGTGTTGGAAAACGTGATGATCCCCTGTTTCGCCAAGCGGGACGGATCATTTCGGATGCATGCCATCGAAAGTGTTTTTGCTGAAAAAGGGATCAAGGCGCAGGCCGAGGCGATCTTGGACGATGTGAATATGCTGGAAAAAGAGCATATGATCGCCTCCAGCCTGTCGCGGGGCGATAAACGGCGCCTGGAAATGGCGATGTGCCTTGTACAGGATCCCCGGCTTTTGTTGCTTGATGAGCCAACCGCCGGTATGGCACGGGCCGACACCGAAAACACGATCAACCTGCTCAAGGAGATCAGGCAGAAACGCGGGATCACCATGGCCATCATCGAACACGATATGAATGTGGTGTTCTCCCTGGCCGAACGGATCACGGTACTGGCGCAAGGAACGCCGCTTGTCGAGGATACCCCCGACAATATCAAGGGTCACCCAAAAGTCCGCGAAGCCTATCTTGGCGAAGCGCAGGTCTAGGCCGCCAATTTTTGGCACAAAAATTGCCCCAAACTTTCTGCGAAAGTTTGACACCCGGAGACGCAGATGAACGCATCATTCAACAAACACGCCAATAACGCCGCGACGCACCCCGCTTACCTCAGCATTTGGGAGATCGAGGCCTATTACGGTGAAAGCTACATCGTCCAGAATATCAGCTTCAACATCCATGAGGGCGAAATCCTCGCCCTTCTGGGACGCAACGGCGCTGGCAAAACATCCACCTTGCGCACGATCGCACGACTCGACGACCCCGAATTGCGGCATGGCGAAATCTGGCTCGACCACAAACCGCTGCATGAAATGAAAAGCTACGAGGCCGCCGGCGCCGGCATTGCCCTTGTCCCCGAAGACCGGCGGATCATTCCCGGGCTGACGGTAGAGGAAAACCTGCAACTGGCGCAGATCGCCCCGCCAAAGGGCTGGTCGCTGGAACGCATCTACGATCTCTTCCCGCGTTTGGGCGAGCGGCGCAAACAGGAAGGCGTCACATTGTCGGGCGGCGAACAGCAGATGCTGGCCATTGCCCGCGCCTTGGCCCGCGACATCAAGGTGCTCTTGCTTGACGAACCGTACGAAGGGCTTGCCCCCGTCATCGTGCAGGAAATCGCCAAAACACTGGGCATCATCCGCGATCAGGGGATCACCACGGTGATTGTCGAACAAAATGCCGTTGCGGCCCTCAAACTCGCGGATCGGGCGGTCATTCTCGACACCGGAACCGTTGTGTTTGACGGCTCAGCCGCCGAAGTCCTCGAAAATGAAGAGTTGCGCGCGCAATATCTCGCGATTTGATCGTTAGGTTTCAATTCAAATGCAACGGATATTGAGGGTGCGGGTTAAGCTTCTGGTAAGGTGAAAGGTAAATTCTATCATTGACAGAATTTCTGCTTTTCGGAGCTTCACAATGGATACGACACTCACCCTCGCACCCAAGACCGCAATTCCCGCTCTCAGCTATGCGCCCGAACAGCGACCACCGTCCGATAAGAAGGTGCCCGTCGTCAAAGGCGTCGATGCAAGTGCGACATTACCTGCCGAAAGGCCCTTTGTGGCACAGGTTGTCACGGCCCGGCTTTCCGGCACCGCCTTCCCCGACAACCCCGGAGAGATTGCGCCCGACGAACGCACCCTACGCCCCTACAACACGCCGATGTTGCCCGGCGAAAAGGATCCGGAGGAAGACGTGAGCCAGGAAGGGATCACCGCATCATCACCTGCAGGGCAGTCAGGGCCGGACTTGCCGCCTGACCACATGCTGTCTGCCAACGAAACGGAAGATGTCGGGCATATCGTGAATAACGCCAAGCCTGCGGAACGGCCTGAGGCCAAGGAACCCGCCAGCGCGCAGAACCGTCCTTAATCACCCAAATCCAGCCCCGCCGCATCATACGAAACATTGCCTTCGGATTTTTTCAATCCTCCCCGGCTTCCCACCTCCGCAGCCTTGCCCTATAAGCGTGCAGAACGCATGTGACGCAACGTCGCGCGTGCTGAAAAGAAGGGCAACGGGGCCGAGGACAATATGAGCAACAAAACCTCTCACGACAGCGATGTCAGCTTCATTCAGGCATTGGCTGAATTGCTGCGCGAAAATGATCTGACCGAATTGCAGGTCAAACGGGACTATGCAGAAAACGACAGCCTGAATGTCAGGGTCAGCAGACAAACGCAAACAGTGGTGCAAGCCAGTGTGCCCGCCGCCGCACCAGCACCAGCTGCCGCACCGGCAGCACCAGCCGCCAGCGCCCCGGCAGAAACAGCCTCGGATCCCGCATCACATCCCGGTGCGGTCACCTCCCCCATGGTGGGCACGGTCTACCTTGCCGCTGAACCTGGTGCAGCGCCCTTCACCAGCGTTGGGGCAAGCGTCAAAGAAGGTGACACATTGCTGATCATCGAAGCAATGAAAACCATGAACCATATCCCCGCACCAAAAGCGGGCACAATCAAGCGGATCATGGTCGAAGACGGCGGCGCCGTTGAATTTGGTGCCCCCCTTGTGATCATCGAATAGGATCACCGGATGTTCGATAAAATCCTCATCGCGAACCGTGGCGAAATCGCATTGCGTGTTGTCCGGGCCTGCCGCGAAATGGGCGTCAAATCCGTTGCCGTGCATTCAACCGCGGATGCCGACGCCATGCATGTGCGCATGGCGGATGAAGCGATCTGCATCGGCCCGCCCTCATCCGCGCAAAGCTACCTGTCGTTTCCGGCCATCATCTCGGCCTGTGAAATCACTGGCGCGCAGGCGATCCATCCCGGCTACGGGTTCCTTTCCGAAAACGCAGCCTTTGTGCAGGCCGTTGAGGACCACGATCTGACCTTCATCGGCCCAACCGCCGAACATATCCGGGTCATGGGTGACAAGATCACCGCAAAGGACACCATGAAACAACTGGGCGTCCCTTGCGTGCCCGGCTCTGACGGTGGCGTACCGACCCTTGCGGATGCCAAAAGGATTGGCGAGGAAATCGGCTACCCTGTCATCATCAAGGCCACCGCTGGCGGCGGCGGACGCGGCATGAAGGTCGCCCAGACCGCAGCGGATATGGAACAGGCGTTCCATTCGGCCCGTGCAGAGGGCAAGGCCGCCTTCGGCAATGACGAAGTCTATATTGAAAAGTACCTGACCACCCCGCGCCATATCGAAATTCAGGTTTTTGGGGATGGCAAGGGCAACGCGGTTCATCTGGGCGAACGGGATTGTTCGCTGCAACGACGGCACCAGAAAGTGTTTGAAGAGGCACCCGGCCCCTGCATCACCCCCGAACTGCGCGCGCGCATTGGGAAAGTGTGTTCGGACGCGGTCGCCAAAATCAACTATATTGGCGCCGGCACCATCGAGTTCCTTTTCGAAAACGATGAGTTCTATTTCATCGAAATGAACACACGGCTTCAGGTGGAACACCCTGTGACCGAAGGGATCTTTGGGGTTGATCTGGTGCGTGAACAGCTGCGGGTTGCCGCGGGCGAGCCAATGTCGTTCACCCAGGACGACCTGAAAATCAACGGGCACGCGATCGAAGTGCGGATCAATGCGGAAAAACTGCCCAACTTCGCCCCCTGCCCCGGTACGATCACGCAATACCATGCCCCCGGCGGGCTGGGCGTGCGCATGGATAGCGCGCTTTATGACGGCTACCGCATCCCGCCATATTACGACAGCCTGATCGGCAAGCTGATCGTCCATGGACGCGACCGGCCCGAGGCACTGGCGCGACTGGCACGGGCACTTGGCGAGTTGATCGTCGATGGCGTTGATACAACGGTCCCTCTGTTCCATGCATTGCTGGCCGAAGAAGCCGTGCAAACCGGCGACTATAACATCCACTGGCTGGAACACTGGCTGGAACAAAACCTCGGCTAGGCCGATGCGGGATGATGAACCGACCCTGACAGCGGACCTGCTCTTGCAGGCTTACAGGGTCGGCGTCTTTCCCATGTCCGAAGGGCGCGATGACCCGGATGTGTTCTGGGTTGATCCCAGGCGGCGCGGGGTGTTTCCATTGGATGGTTTTCGGATATCTCGCAGCCTCGCGCGCACCATGCGACGCGGGCATCTGCGGGCCAGCGTGAACGCCGCTTTCGCCGAAACCCTGGCGGGTTGTGCAGATCGGGAAGAGACATGGATCAATGACACGATCTTCGATCTCTATCTCACCCTTTTCCATCGTAAACACGCGCATTCGGTGGAAATCTGGGAAGGGTCCAGGCTGGTGGGCGGTGTTTACGGGGTGACAATTGGTGCTGCCTTTTTTGGCGAAAGCATGTTCAGCCGATCCAAGGATGCATCGAAAATGGCGCTGGCCTATCTGGTGGACAGGTTGCGGCGAGGCGGGTTCACGCTCTTTGACACGCAGTTCATCACGCCCCATCTGGCCAGCCTTGGGGCGATTGAAATCAGCCGGGGCGCATACCGCCAACAACTGGCGGACGCGATTGAGGGGCAAGCCTCATTCATCGCACCCGGGGTGCTCCCCTCGGTTCAGGAAGTCATACAGCGCAACGCCCAGACATCGTAACGCGGATGATCAATCGCGTTCAATGCCGGGGCCGACGCCAGCATCCAACCGGAAAAAACAGGCGCGGCCTCGTCCTGATAATGCACTTCCAATTCGGCAAATGCGTCGCCTGACGGGTTGTCCACCGGATAACGGCAGGCATTCAGCTTCACACGCAAATATCCCAGCTGGCCTGTCTCGCCGATCCGCAAGGTCATATCAGTGACGGCGCCTGTCAACTTGTCCAACACACGCAAATCACCGCCCGGACCATCGGTCACCTCTTGTCCCGCTGCAGCGCAGGCAAAGGCGGAGAAGAAACAGGATGTCAGAAACTTGCGCATGACGAAAGGGCCCCTATTCGGGTGACCACGCCTCGTAGTCAGCGCGCTCAGCAGGGGCAGCCTTGCGAATGGATCCTGCAGGGGCATAAGCGGCCGCAGTGCCTGTCAGGTTCTCCTGATGTGGCTTCTCCCAATCCTTCCGCCTGGGTGCTACTTCACTTGGGGCTTCGTCCCAGGTGTGATGCAGCCAACCATGCCATTCGGGGGTGACGCGCGACGCCTCATTCTCACCATTATAAATCACCCAACGGCGGCTGCCATCAGCATTGCGGTAAAACACATTGCCTTCCGCATCCTCGCCAACCTTCTGCCCATTCCGGCTGGTCCATAGCTGCGTGCCAAAGGACTGACCGTCCCACCAGGTGAAAATGCGTTTGATGTTGTGACCAAGGCCCATTGCGCGTCTCCGGTTAAGTGGTTTTGTCATGCACCAAGCGCAGGCAAAGGTCCAGTGTGATCAAGCCCACCCACAGCGTTTGACGAAATACCTGAAACATCACGTATCACATAACGCTCTAGGCCGGAATGCGCGCGGTGACCTCAATCTCGATCTTCATTTCCGGGGTCTGCAAGGCGGCTGAAATCATGGTGGCGGCTGGCAGCGCCTTGGCGAAGGCCGCCGATGTGACAGGCCAGCAATCGGGCCAATCATCCGCATTCGGTACGATGTAATTCACCCGCACCACATGGTCGAGGCTGCTGCCCGCCTCCTCCAACGCCTTCCCGATGGTGGCCAGCGCATTACGACACTGATCCACCACATTGTCAGGCATCACCATGGTCGCGTAATCGTAACCCGTTGTCCCGGCAACAAAAACCCAACCATCGGCAACAACCGCGCGGCTGTAACCGATCTGCTTTTCAAATGGGGAACCCGTTGAAATATGCCGGACGACCATGGTTTAACTGGCCGTCGCCGACTCTTTCTTGGTGCCTTTGTCGTGGATCATCAGCGGGGCCACGTCAGATGTCACCGCTTCTTCATTCACCACCACCTCGGTTACGGTGTCCATGCCGGGCAGATCAAACATCGTATCCAGCAGGATATCTTCCATGATTGACCGCAAACCACGGGCACCGGTCTTGCGCTCAATCGCGCGTTTGGCGATAGCGCTCAGCGCGTCTTCGGTGAATGTCAGCTTGGTGTCTTCCAGCTCAAACAGGCGCTGATATTGCTTGACCAAGGCATTTTTCGGGGCGGTCAGGATGGTGATCAGTGCGTCCTCATCCAGATCGGTCAACGTTGCAATCACCGGCAAACGGCCCACAAATTCAGGGATCAACCCGTATTTCAGCAGATCCTCCGGCTCCAGATCCTGGAACACTTCGCCTATGCCACGGTCGTCATTATCCTTTACATCGGCACCAAAGCCCATGCCGGACCCTTTGCCGCGCTGACCGATAATCTTGTCGAGGCCTGCGAAAGCGCCGCCACAGATAAACAGGATATTGGTCGTATCCACTTGCAGGAATTCCTGCTGCGGATGCTTGCGGCCACCCTGCGGCGGAACGGAGGCCACGGTGCCTTCCATGATTTTCAGCAAGGCCTGCTGCACACCCTCGCCCGACACGTCGCGGGTAATCGACGGGTTGTCCGACTTGCGGGTGATCTTGTCGACCTCATCGATATAAACGATGCCGCGCTGCGCGCGTTCGACGTTATATTCGGATGCCTGCAACAGCTTGAGAATGATATTTTCCACATCCTCACCCACATAACCGGCCTCGGTCAGTGTGGTGGCATCCGCCATGGTAAACGGCACGTCGAGAATGCGGGCAAGTGTCTGGGCCAGAAGGGTTTTACCGCAACCGGTTGGGCCAATCAGCATGATGTTGGATTTCGCCAGTTCGATATCAGACTTATCGGCATGGTTCAGGCGCTTGTAATGGTTATGGACCGCGACAGACAGCACGCGCTTGGCATGTACCTGGCCGATGACATAATCATCAAGAACCTGACAAATTTCGGTCGGGGTCGGCACGCCATCACCCGCTTTCAGACCAGCAGATTTGGTTTCCTCGCGAATGATATCCATGCACAATTCGACGCATTCATCGCAGATGAAGACGGTCGGGCCAGCAATCAGCTTGCGCACCTCATGTTGGCTCTTGCCACAAAAACTGCAGTAAAGCGTGTTCTTGCTGTCGCCACCTGATGTATTCGCCATCTCAAACCTCTTGGCCAATTGGCCGCTCAAACAATATTCAGGCAGCCCCCGCGACAACACTAGGACAGCCCGCCAAGGTCCACAATGTCAAAATGACCATGCGCACGGTCACGTTAACAAAGTATTGCGGCACCGGTCTGGCACGGCGCAGTTTTGCCCGTTCTCAAGCCAGACCGGCAGGATATTTGTGCTAGTCTTCAGACTTCTCGCGGTTCTCCACGATCTCGTCGATCAGACCCCAATCCTTCGCCTCTTCCGGCGACATGAAGTTGTCACGCTCCAGCGCGGTTTCGACCTTCTTCAGGGTTTGACCCGTATGTTTGACATAGATCTCGTTCAGGCGATCCTTCAGCTTCTGGGTTTCCTGGGCGTGGATCATGATATCCGTCGCCTGCCCCTGATAACCACCCGATGGCTGGTGGACCATGACACGGGAATTGGGCAGCGAAAAGCGCATGCCGGCATGACCTGCGGTCAACAACAGCGACCCCATGGAGGCAGCCTGACCAATCACAAGGGTGGACACTTTGGGGCGGATATATTGCATCGTGTCATAGATCGACAGGCCCGAGGTGACGACGCCGCCGGGGCTGTTGATATACATGCTGATTTCCTTCTTGGGGTTCTCAGCCTCAAGATGCAGCAGCTGTGCGACCACCAGCTGGCTCATCCCGTCATGGACGGGACCGTTGAGAAAGATGATCCGCTCTTTCAACAGGCGGGAAAAAATATCGTAGGCGCGCTCACCACGGGCAGTTTGTTCAACCACCATGGGGACAAGGTTCATATAGGTCTCGACGGGGTCTTGCATGTTATCTGCCTCATATCCGGACGATCTTCGTCCTAGTTCTAAAATCCTGACAGAGTCTTAGTGGCCGGTGTCAGGGGCTTCAAGGGTCGCAGGCCATGATTGACAAATGGTAAGCGATGACTTACGGTAAGTCATGAGCTACGAAGATGCAATAGCCGCCACAATGACCGCATTGGCAGACCCTACCCGCCGGGATATCATCCAGCGGTTGCGCAGCGGTCCGCTACCCGTGGGTGCCATCGCCGCCCCCATGCCGATCAGCCGCCCGGCGGTCAGCCAACACTTGCGCGTCTTGTCCGATGCAGGGCTGCTGACGGTGACACCGGCGGGAAACCGGCGGCTATATGCAATTGCCCCTGATGGGGTGGATAGATTGCGTCAGTATCTTGACGATCTGTGGGATGACGCGCTCGCGGCATTTGCGCGCGCCGCCGAGGACCAAGCCAAAGGAAAATCCGATGAATGACCCGATCAACAAATCAATCACCGTTCCCCTGCCCCCGGCAGAGGCATTTGCGCTGTTTACCGGCGGGATCGACCAATGGTGGCCCGGGGCCAGCCATTCGGTTTCGGCCGCGAAAAACAAGGCGCCCCGAAAAATCGGGTTCGACACCCATAAGGACGGCCACATCTCCGAGATCACCGACGAAGGCAAAACGGAAATCTGGGGAACCATCCTGGCCTATGATCCGGGCAAATACCTCGCATTCACATGGCACCCGGGCAAGTCGGAAGATGAAGCAACTGTTGTCACACTGGCCTTCACAGCGACGGAAAACGGCACCCGTTGCGATCTGTGTCACGGGGGTTTCGATATTCTGGGCGATCTGGCCGACGCGGTCAGCACCAGCTACCTGCACGGTTGGGACGTTGTGCTGGGCTGTTTTGCGACAACTGCCAAGACACCCGTTCATGCCTGAGTGATCAACGAAGATGGGTTAAAACCCATCTTACGCCGTTGAAACGCAGTGCCACCGCTTTGCCTGCGGCGCGCGATTGAGCCGAGTTGCGCCCCACCTGGCGTTGACCCCCCAATGACCCAAACCGCATGGGTTGCCCAGCACCGTATCGCGAAACTCCACACCCCACGGGTTTTTCCGGATCAAAGGTATCGCAACTGCCTAAACAGCTTGCGGGATCGCGGCCCAACGGGTAATCTAAACTAAACCGTTCACTTATTGCATGAGGTCCCACATGCCCACGACGCTCACAATCAACGGTCATCCGCAAACCGTCGACCTGCCCGGTGATGTCCCCCTGCTTTGGGTGCTTCGGGACGAGATTGGGCTGACGGGCACAAAATTCGGCTGCGGTGTCGCCGCCTGCGGCGCCTGTACCGTGCATATCGACGGGGAGGCCGTCCGCTCCTGTCAGGTCGCCCTTGCTGATGTCTGGGGTGACGTCACAACAATCGAAGGTCTGGGCACCCCTGATAACATGGCCACGATCCAGCAAACATGGGTCGACCATCAGGTCGCCCAATGCGGCTATTGCCAATCCGGCCAGATCATGAACGCCGCCGCCCTTCTGGCGCAAACGCCCAACCCAACCGATCAGGACATCGATGACGCGATGCAAGGCAACCTTTGCCGCTGCGGAACCTATCCGCGCATTCGCGCCGCGATCAAAGACGCCGCCCAGCGCATTCAGGAGGCTTGAACCATGGCCAGCATCGGCAAAATCGCACGGCGTACATTCCTGGTCGGGGTGGCTGCCATCGCAGGCGGGGCCGCATTTGGTGTCTATATGGTGCGCAAGGATGCGCCCAACCCGCTGACCGCCGGAGAGGGTGAGGCAACCCTGAACCCCTATATCCTGATCAATCAGGACGGGGTGACGATCATCGCCCCGCGTGCAGAGATGGGACAGGGTGTGCATACAACCCTGGCCGCACTGGTGGCCGACGAAATGGATCTGGCATGGGACGATATCACCGTCCTGCACGGGCCCCCGGCACAGGCCTATTACAATCAGGCGCTGCTTGGGCTCGCCCTGCCCTTCCATCATTACGCTGACACTGAATTCAAACATAACCTGCGCCAGAATATCGGCATGGTTGGCAAGCTGCTGAACCTGCAGGTCACCGGCGGGTCCACCTCGATCAAGGACGCATATGAACGCATGCGGCACGCCGGAGCGTCCGCCCGCGAGGCGTTGAAACTGGCTGCGGCTGCACAACTCGGCGTCGATGCCAGCACCCTGCGGACCGAAAACGGCAAGGTCATCGCGCCCGACGGTACCGAACTGACCTATACCAGCCTTGCCGAAGCTGTCCGCGACATCACGCCCCCCGAGGTCCCATTGCGGGCGAAAGCCGACTGGAAATACCTTGGCAAATCCATGCCCCGAACCGACATGATCGGCAAATCCACCGGCACCGCGCCCTATGCGGCCGACACCAAGCTGGAGGGCATGAAATTTGCCACGGTACGGATGAACCCGCGCCGCAGCGGCATGACAAGCTATGACGACAGCGCCGCAAAAGACATGCCCGGCGTTGAGGCAATCGTTGATCTGGGTGACGGGATCGGCGTGGTGGCCAGCAATACGTGGCTCGCGATCCAGGCCGCCGAAATGGTCGATATCGAATGGGAGGCAGCGAACTACCCGGCAGACACAGACGGGCTGATGGCAGCGATCAGGGCCTCGCTTGATAATGACCCGGACAGCAGCACCCGTGATGACGGAGATGTGAATGGCGCGGTTGAAGGCACTGAAATCACTGCGGAATACACCGTTCCCTTTCTCGCCCACGCCACGATGGAGCCGATGAATGCCACCGCGCTCTACACTGATACACACCTTGAGGTCTGGTCCGGCAACCAGGCCCCCATCATCGTGCGCGACAAATGCGCCGAGGCCTGTGGTCTGACCCCGGAACAGGTCACCGTGCATACAACCCTGCTTGGGGGCGGCTTCGGACGACGGGGGGAGTTTGACTTCTCGGTGCATGCCGCAAAGATCGCCAAGCAATTCCCCGGCACCCCGATCCGCATGACCTGGAGCCGGGAAGAAGATATGCGCCACGATTTCTATCGCCCCGCCGCCATGGCGCGGTTCCGGGGTGTCGTCGCCAATGGGCAGGCGCAACTGCTGGACGGTAAAATCGCCGCCCCATCTGTCACGCATAACTCCTCCATGCGGCTGGTTGGGCAAATCCCGCCAGGGCCGGACCGGGGGCATGTGGAAGGGGCAGCCGATCAACCCTATAGCATCCCCAACTACCGGATCACCGGGCATCTGACGGATTTGCAGGTGCCGCTTGGGTTCTGGCGATCGGTCGGCAACTCCTTCAACGGGTTCTTCTTTGACACATTCATCGATGAAATGGCGCATGCCGCAGGCACCGACCCGCTGGAATTCAGGCTGGCCATGGCCCGCGCGGAACATGCGCCTTCCGCCGGTGTCATTGAGACCGTGGGAGAGATGTCAAACTGGGGCAGCGAAACACCCGCCAATATCGGGCGCGGCATCGGCTTCACCTATTCCTTCGGCACACCTGTTGCAGAAGTGGTGGAGGTTGAAGACACCGGCAACGGGATCCGCCTCAACAAATGCTGGATCGCCTGTGATGTGGGCACGGCACTCGACCCCAGTATCGTCGAGGCGCAGATGACCTCCGGTGCGGTCTTTGGATTCTCTGCCGCGATGCAGGGCGAGGTGACATTCAGCGACGGCGCGGCAGAGCAGTACAATTTCTATGACTATGACGCGATGCGAATGCATAACGTGCCGGAGTTCGAGGTGCGGATACTGGAAACCAGCCCGCATCTGGGCGGGGTGGGTGAGCCTGGGACGCCGCCATCAATGCCTGCACTCGGCAATGCCCTTTTTGATCTGACCGGCACCCGGGCACGGGAACTGCCGTTAATCAAGACATTCGATTTGATCCTCTGACCAACCGGCGGTTAGGTGATGTCATCCAACCGCCAACCAGTTATCCAGCGTTTCCTTCAACCCGTCCCAATCGGTGTACTCGGTGTCTTCATGGGGATCGACGGCTTGATCCTTCTGGGCGGCAATCCAACGCATCGCCCAGGATCGAAAGAAATCATATTCCGAAAATCGAAACGCGCCCGCCACATGCATCACGGTCGCAGGGGTCCAGCCGGTCGTTTCGGCAAACCGGTCAACACAAGCGCGCAACCCCTCCCAATCCGCCGGATCATCCCCCGCCGCAGCAAGCGAGACTGACATGAACGCGGATTTCATACCGCGCAGCGCCTCACTTTGGCGACGCGCCAGTTTGCGCAGGGCTTTCTGGTACTTCCCGGCATGCACGGACCCTGCCAGCAGAGCGGCATCAAACCGGTCAAACGCGATATCCTTGGCATCGTCAGCTTCGGCCAGTTCAACCGAATGTCCGGTATCAATCAGGTGATCCGCACAAAAGCGGGCAATCTTGCGGGTCTGTCCCTCGGTCGAGGTATAGGCGATCAAAACTTTCATGGCAGGTTCCCCGTATGTTGGTGTTCGGGGAATGCATGCCAGAACGGACAGCCTGGCGCATTGATCTTAATCAGTTCGTATCGCGCCGCGCGCGACCTTAATTCACCCGCACCGTGCGATGGGGTCCGACAAAAGGCCGACGCTTTGCCGACGCATCGCCGACCGGGAAATTCGGCCTAAACAGCAGTGTTTACGAATGATTCGGGTTAGGTCGGCACCACAACCTGCAACCGCTCGCAACGCACGGTGTCATCCAGTTTTGCGCAACGCCCCGGCAGCCCAGTCACGACAGGCGGTGCCAAATGCCTCAAACAGCGGGCGGGACACCGGGTCAGCATCGGCATTCCACTCCGGATGCCATTGCACTGACAAGGTAAAACCGGGGGCATCTGCCACATAGATCGCCTCGGGCGTGCCATCATCGGCATGCCCGTCAATCACAATCCTCGGGCCCGGCACCATGATACCCTGACCATGCAATGTGTTGGTCATCACCGTCTGTGCGCCCATCAGTTGCCGAAACGGGCCGTCTGCGGAAAAGGTCACCTCGTGGCGCAGCTCAAACTTTTCCTCCAACGTCCCATCGGGGGGCATGCGATGATTATCGCGGCCAGGAAGCTCACGGATCTCGGGATGAAGCGTGCCACCCATTGCCACATTAACCTCTTGAAATCCGCGACAAATCCCAAAAAACGGCTGCCCTTTGGCAACACAGGCACGGATCAGCGGCAAGGCAATCCGGTCACGATCGCGATCAAAATCACCATGGGCGGCGGTTGCCACCTCGCCATATTCTTCGGGATGCACATTCGGGCGACCGCCAGTGAATAGAAAGCCGTCGCAAACCGACATCAGTTCCTCGACCGTGACAACAGCCGGGTCTGTGGGAACGATCATCGGAATCGCCATCGCGACATCGGAAATCGCGCGCGTGTTCATATGCCCGGCAGCGTGCACCGGGTATTCATCATTGATCAAATAGCTGTTGCCAACAATGCCAATGACCGGACGGCGCATATCGTTTCCCTTCAGATTTGAACCTTAGTAACGCGTCACATGACGTCGCGAAAGTCGCCATTTCCGCCATGTCGTCTGTGCATTTGCGCAACGCTAGTGGTTGCGCTGCGCCTTCAATTCCAATCTGCGCTGATGCAGAACCGGCTCAGTATAGCCTGACGGCTGAATGCGACCCTTGAAGACCAAATCGCAGGCCGCCTGAAATGCAATTCCATCATAATCCGGCGCCATTGGACGATAGGCCGGATCGCCCGCATTCTGTTCGTCAACAATAGCCGCCATCTTGCGCATCGCGTCCATCACATCCGCCTCGGAAACGACCTCATGATGTAGCCAATTCGCCAATGCCTGACTGGAAATCCGACAGGTTGCACGATCCTCCATCAGGCCGACATTGTTGATGTCAGGCACTTTTGAACAGCCGACACCCTGGTCGATCCAGCGCACAACGTAACCAAGAATGCCTTGGGCATTGTTTTCGACCTCTTTGCGTTTCTGCGCATCCGTCCAGCGCTGATACTGGGCCAGTGGAATATCCAGAATAGAGGACACATAGGCCCGCCTGCCACCCTTCCGCAGTTTGTCCTGCACCGCCATCACATCGACCTTGTGATAATGCAATGCATGCAGAATGGCCGCTGTCGGGCTCGGCACCCAGGCGCAATTGGCCCCCGATTGCGGATGCGCGATCTTCTGCTCCAGCATCGCCGCCATCATGTCCGGCATGGCCCACATGCCCTTGCCGATCTGGGCCTTGCCAGAAAACCCGCATTCAAGACCAATATCAACATTCTGACCTTCATAAGCTCCAATCCATTGTTTTCGCTTGATAAAATCTTTCCGACTAAATGGTCCCGCTTCCATTGAGGTATGGATTTCATCGCCGGTGCGATCAAGAAAACCAGTATTGATAAAAGCCACGCGATCCTTCGCGGCGCGAATACATTCCTTGAGATTCACGGTTGTGCGACGTTCTTCATCCATGATGCCGATCTTGACCGTATGGCGCGGCAGCCCCAGCGCATCCTCGACCATCGCAAACATGTCATTGGTGAATGCCACCTCATCCGGCCCATGCATCTTGGGCTTGACCACATAGATTGTTCCATGGACGGAATTGCCGCCCTCGCGCCTGAGGTCATGCATCCCGATCAGGACGGTAAACATCGCGTCCATCAACCCTTCAAAGACCTCGTCGCCATTCGCATCCAGAATGGCCGGGTTCGTCATCAGGTGACCGACATTGCGAACCCAGAGCAAGGCACGGCCTTTCAGGATCAACGGGCTGCCATCGGGGGCAGTGTAAGTCAGATCATCCGACAAGCGACGGGTCCGTGTCTTCCCGCCTTTGCTGAACTCAGCCGACAGATCGCCGCGCATCAGGCCCAGCCAATTGCCATAGGCCAATACCTTGTCCTCGGCATCGACGCAGGCAACGCTGTCCTCGCAATCCATGATAGCCGTCATCGCGCTTTCCAGACGGACATCTGCCAAAAGCGCCTGATCACGGCTGCCAATCGGATGGGCACGATCAAAGACCAGTTCGACATGCAAGCCATTATTGACAAGAAGGACCGCATCGGGCGCTTTGGGGTTGCCACGGTAACCGACGAACTTTTCCGGCTGACGCAGTGGACAATCATCAATCAGCAACGCGCCCTCATGGACGTAATAGCGCGACACATCCGCATGGCTGGTGCCCTCGATTGGAAATGCCTCATCCAGAAACACGCGCGCGCGCGCCACGACACGGGCCCCATGCCCGCGATCATAAGGGCCCTTGGGAGGCTGCACGCCCATCGCATCCGTTCCATAAAACGCATCGTAAAGGCTGCCCCAGCGGGCATTGGCCGCGTTCAGCGCAAAGCGGGCATTTGTAATGGGGACCACCAGCTGGGGACCGGGAACATTGGCAATCTCGGGATCGACATCTGCGGTTCCAATCTCGAAATCATCACCCTCGTCTACCAGATATCCAATCTCGCGCAGGAAGGCCTCGTATGCAGTACGGTCATGGGCCTGCCCGCGCTGCTTGAGATGCCAGTCGTCGATTTGTGTCTGAATATCCTCACGGGTTTGCAGCAAGGCACGATTGCGAGGGGTCAACGCCTCAACCAGCGCCGCAAAGCCCGACCAGAATGCGCCGGTCGCAATCCCGGTGCCGGGCAGCGCATGATCTTCGGCAAAACTGGCCAGTTCCGGCGCCACCATCAGCCCGCTTATTTCAACATGATCGGTCATGATTTGCCTCTTGTCCTAAATGCATACAGCCGCACACCGGCTGCGTTTCATGCTGAGACCTAGAGCAGAATTTTCCAACAGGCAACAAATCATGGGGGTTTCGGGTGGTGCCGTTTTTCGACGTGGCTGCACGGATTGTCGCCCTATCCTGAGCTTGGCATGTCAGCCATGGCGCAACCAAA
The DNA here is from genome assembly GCA_947500055.1 of uncultured Paracoccaceae bacterium. GTDB lineage: Bacteria > Pseudomonadota > Alphaproteobacteria > Rhodobacterales > Rhodobacteraceae > Yoonia. The sequence goes on along the minus strand of CANMQO010000001.1, from coordinate 114,094 downwards.
GTTTTGCAAAAACTTTGGATCAAAATCTGTGTCAGATTTTGTCCGCCCGCCCGCAATCCCGGTGGTACAATGCGGCCCCTGCGCCTAGACTACCCGCAACACAACCAGAGGTCCCAATCAATGAAAAACGCTGCCGGTCAGACGATCTATCTTAAGGATTATGCAGCCCCGGCCTATCTTGTCGAAAATGTAGAATTGACATTCAAGCTCGCCCCCGGCGCAACCCGCGTCCTGTCGCGCATCCGGTTTCGGCCCAACCCAAAGGCGCAATCCCGTGCGTTTTTCTTGCATGGCGAGGCGCTCAAACTGATCTCGGCACAGATCGATGGCACAGCCATCACACCAACGCTGACCCCAACCGGGCTCACATACCCCGCCCCAGACGCCCCTTTCACATTTGAGGCAGAGGTCGAAATCGACCCCGCCGCGAATACTTCACTGGAAGGGCTCTACATGTCGAAGGGCATGTATTGCACCCAATGCGAGGCTGAAGGGTTTCGCAAGATCACCTATTATCCCGACCGGCCCGATGTGATGGCCCCATTCACCGTGCGGATCGAGAATGACCAGCCGGTACTTTTGTCCAATGGCAACCCCACCGCCCAGGGCGACGGTTGGGCGGAATGGCATGACCCATGGCCAAAACCGGCCTATCTTTTCGCCCTCGTGGCGGGCGACCTTGTGAACCACGCTGACCAATTCACCACCACTTCCGGCAGGAATGTTGAATTGAACATCTGGGTACGCCCTGCCGATATCCACAAATGCGCCTTTGGGATGGAGGCACTGAAAAAGGCCATGAAATGGGACGAGGACGTCTATGGCCGCGAATATGATCTGGACATTTTCAACATCGTGGCCGTCGATGATTTCAACGCCGGAGCGATGGAAAACAAGGGGCTGAACATCTTCAATGCCTCTGCTGTGCTCGCCTCGCCCGAAACCGCCACAGACGGCAATTTCGAACAGATCGAGGCGATCATCGCCCATGAGTATTTCCACAACTGGACAGGCAACCGGATCACCTGTCGCGATTGGTTCCAGCTTTGTCTCAAGGAAGGGCTGACCGTCTTCCGTGATCAGCAATTCACAGCCGATATGCGCAGCCCGGCCGTCAAACGGATCAATGATGCGGTTGTCCTACGGGCCCATCAGTTCCGTGAGGATAGCGGCCCCTTGGCCCACCCTGTCAGGCCGGCCAGTTTTGTGGAGATCAACAATTTCTACACTGTCACGGTTTACGAAAAAGGGGCCGAACTGATCGGCATGCTCAAAACGCTGGTTGGCGACGCGAAGTATTACGAGGCACTGGATTTATACTTTGAACGGCATGACGGCGATGCCGCCACGATCGAGGATTGGCTGACCGTCTTTGAGGATGCGACAGGCCGCGACCTGACCCAATTCGCCCTGTGGTACAGTCAGGCCGGCGTACCAGAGATTGCCGTCACCGATGAATTCTCTGATGGCACTTACAGCCTGCATGTCAGACAAAACACACCCCCAACGCCCGGACAATCCGACAAAGCGCCGCTGGTCATTCCGATTGCCGTTGGCCTGCTGAATGAAGTTGGCGAAGAGGTGCGGGCCACCGAAATACTGGAATTGACCCAGGCCGAACAAAGCTTCCATTTCAAAGGGTTATCCAGCAAGCCGATCCCGTCGATCTTGCGTGGTTTTTCGGCGCCGGTGATCATACGGCGCGTGCAGGATAATGCCGAACGCGCATTCCTGCTCGCCCATGACACCGACCCTTTCAACCGCTGGGACGCCGGACGGGCCCTTGCGCAGGATGTGCTGCTTCGTATGGTCCGCGATGATGCCACTCCTGATAGCGCCTATCTGGATGGTCTCGCCGCTGTCTTGCGCGACGACAGCCTTGATCCCGCGTTTCGCGCGCTTGTACTTACCCTCCCCAGCCAAGATGACACCGCGCAAGCCCTAGTCGACGCAGGGACGATACCGGACCCGACTGCAATCTATCACGCGCATGAGGCGTTGCGCCTGCAAACCGCGCAGCATCTGCAGGATATCCTGCCGCGCATTTATGCAGACATGAGTGTCGCAGGACCATATACGCCCGACGCGGAACCGGCTGGCAAAAGAGCCTTGGGAAATACGGCCCTGTCGTTAATGACAAAGCTGGACGGCGGCAAACAAGCGACACAGCAGTATGACGCCGCCGACAACATGACCCTGCAACAGGCCGCTTTGACGGCGCTGTTGCAGATTGGCAAAGGTGCCGATGCGCTATCCGCGTTTGAGGCGCAGTGGCGGCATGATGGGCTGGTCATGGATAAGTGGTTCGGCCTGCAGGTGACCTGCGCCGCACCCGATCAAGCCGCAGCAACAGCAGAGCGCTTGACGCAACATGCTGATTTCATGATGCAAAACCCCAACCGTTTGCGGGCCGTGTTCGGCAGTTTGGCACGGCATGCCGCCGGTTTTCACCATCCCGGCGGGGCGGCCTATGAGCTGATGACTGACTGGCTGCTCAAACTCGATCGCATCAACCCGCAAATTGCAGCGGGACTCAGCAAGGCATTCCAGACCTGGAAACGCTATGACGCGGACAGACAGGCGAAAATGCGGGCCAATCTGGAACGGATTGCGCAACAGCCGGATTTGTCCCCAGATCTGGAAGAAATGGTCGCGCGCATGCTCGGCTGATGCTCGCCGATAGGGGTGGGGATTTGGCGCGGCGCTTTGCCAGAACAGGGTATCTTCGCGCTCTGTCGTGGAACCGTTACGCTGGGCTGCGCAAGAATGCGGCATGGAACATCGCATTGACCCGCTGATTGCCGAACGTGCGCCCTGGCTTTATGATGAGCGCCCCGGCAGACGCCTTGCCCGGCGCAGCCTGCACAGGATGCTGGGATATGATGCCACTTTACGCATCGCAAAAATGCTGCAAGATCAACCGGCTGACCGGATCATGGGCACGATGGGGGACCTCCTTGCCCAGTCGGTTGAGGCCAGCGGGCTGACCCATATTCCCTCCCATGGTCCGGCCCTTATTGTGGCCAATCATCCCACCGGGATCGCTGATGGAATCATCATGAATCACCTGATCGCCCAGGTGCGACCTGACGCCTATTTCTTTGCCAATCGCGATATCCTGCGGGTTTTTCCGCAGATGGAATGCATGATTGCGCCGGTTGAGTGGCGCAAGGAGCGGCGCAGCCACGCCAAGACCCGCGACACTCTGCAATATGTGCAAAATGCAACGGCGGCGGGGCGGCTTGGCGTGATCTTCCCCTCAGGGCGACTCGCCAAAAGGCGCGGGCTGCGCCTGTTTGAACGGCCATGGATGGCATCGGCGGCGATGTTGGCGCGCAAATTTGATCTGCCGGTGCTGCCCGTGAATATTCAGGCCCGCAACTCGGTGCTGTTTTACCTGTTCGACCTGATGCACCCGACCCTGCGCGATATCACCCTGTTTCACGAGACGCTGAACAAGGCCAAACAACCCTATCGCGTCACCGTGGGTGAACCGATTTCGGCGGCCTCCATGCCGCGCAATTCCGAAGAAGGGATCGCGATGTTACGCAAGGCAACGCTCGCCTTGGGCGGCAAGGACGCGCCCGCCGTCAATCTGATAGCTGCGTCGCGGTCATGGTCGAGATCGCCACAGGCTGACGAGGCCGGACAACGGGTCTGACACTGTCGATGGGCGTGCAATAACTTTGCGCACGGGTCCAGGCGGACATTTCCGCAATCTTGCCGCGGTTCGACATTGGGCCCCAATCCGCAGCCACACCGCGCCAGCGCCCGTCATAGATAGCTACGGCATTGTCGCGCGGCACGGTCACCGCCATGATCCGGGCGGCACAGCTGAGGTTTTCCGCCGGGTCTTTCAACGCTTCACCCGTGCGGGCACGGCAACCGTAACGCCTTGCTGTGTCTGGATAAATTTGCAAAAGCCCGTACCATAGATTCGGGCCGCCCACGGCGCGCGGATTGTAGGTGCTTTCATGTTTTGAGAGGGCCGACATCATGCCCGCCCAAAAGGCGCGGCGCATATCCCGACCGTGATCGGCATAAGCCGGACACCACGTGTCGATATCGCGCGGCACGCTGTCCAGCAGCGCCTCGGCATGATCGGAAATCGCCGACATTGCCGCGCGGGTCCAGATCCGCCCGCCCTCCTTGAAATCCCAGCGCGCGCGCGGCTGAAACCGGGCGCGAGCAACTGGGCGCAGATCCGGGGCTCGGGTCTCAACCCGGACCGGATAGCGCAACATATGCGGCGGCCGCGCAACCGGTGTGACAGAGGCGAGGCGCGCATCCAGCGCATCCTGGCGCGATAGGGGGCGGTCCTGTAGCGGGTTGGCAGCAGCACTTGTCGCAATCGCGACACCCACCATCGCCCCCACGATGGTTTTGACGCAGTTCATTGCGGCAATCTGCACCGGCATACCGACGCCACGCAAGCGTTGTTTCTGGCGTCGGCGGTGATCCGACGACTTGAAGCCTTTCCCGCCTTCTCTTAGACAGCCGTTGAAAGATAAAGGAAGTGCCGCATGCTTGACCTGACATATGACGCCCCAGCCCCCAAGGTGATTGCCGGAGCGAAGCAGGACTGGGAACTCGTGATCGGACTGGAAGTCCACGCCCAGGTGGCGACGGCGGCCAAGCTGTTTTCGGGCGCATCCACCTTGTTCGGTGCTGAGCCCAACAGCAATGTGGCCTTTGTTGACGCTGGCATGCCCGGCATGTTGCCGGTGATTAATGAAGGATGTGTTGCACAGGCGGTCCGTACCGGTCTTGGCCTGAAAGCGGACATCAATCTGGTGTCTGCATTTGATCGCAAGAACTATTTTTATCCTGATCTTCCGCAGGGTTACCAGATTTCACAGCTCTATCACCCGATCGTTGGTGAAGGCGAAGTGCTGGTTGAGATGGGCAACGGCACAGCCCGCAAGGTGCGGATTGAGCGTATTCACCTGGAACAGGATGCGGGTAAATCGATTCACGATATGGACCCGAACATGTCCTTCGTGGACCTGAACCGAACCGGCGTGGCGCTGATGGAAATTGTCAGCCGCCCCGATATTCGTGGCCCCGAAGAGGCCGCTGCATATGTTCTGAAATTGCGTCAGATCCTGCGCTATCTGGGCACGTGCGATGGCAATATGCAAAACGGCAACCTGCGGGCGGATGTGAACGTATCGATCTGCACGCCCGGCGCCTATGAGAAGTATCAGGAAACGCAGGATTTTTCCCATCTGGGCACGCGTTGCGAAATCAAGAACATGAACTCCATGCGGTTCATCCAGATGGCGATTGATGTTGAGGCCCGCCGCCAGATCGCATTGGTTGAGGATGGTCAGGAGGTCGTGCAGGAAACCCGGCTTTATGACCCTGACAAGAATGAAACCCGGTCCATGCGGTCCAAGGAAGAGGCGCATGATTACCGCTATTTCCCGGATCCCGACCTGCTGCCGCTTGAGATTGAGCAGGCTTGGGTTGACGACATCGCGGCAACTTTACCGGAACTGCCGGATGCGAAGAAGGCACGGTTTATCAGTGACTTCGGATTGTCAGACTATGACGCATCTGTCCTGACCGCAGAGGCGGAGAATGCCGCGTTCTTTGAAAAAGTGGCGGAAGGGCGCGACGGGAAACTGGCCGCGAACTGGGTCATCAACGAGCTTTTCGGCCGGCTGAAGAAGGACGATAGGGAAATCGGCGATAGCCCGATCTCCGCTGACCGTCTGGGCCAGATTGTCGGGCTGATCAAGTCTGGGGATATCAGCGGCAAAATTGCCAAGGAAGTCTTTGATATCGCGTATACTTCCGACCGCGAGCCGACCGAGATCGTCGAGACCGAGGGCATGAAGCAAGTCACCGATACCGGTGCGATCGAGGCCGCAGTGGACGAGATCATCGCCGCCAATCCCGCACAGGTGGAAAAGGCCAAACAGAACCCGAAACTGGCGGGCTGGTTTGTTGGTCAGGTGATGAAGGCCACCGGTGGTAAGGCCAATCCCGCAGCCGTCAATCAATTGGTCACGGCGAAACTCGGCCTTTAGAAAATCGCCTGTCGGCAAAGCGTCGGACAAACGTCGGGCACAAAGTGTTAACGATGTGTGAACCCGAATCCTTGGATTCGGGTGGGCGGCTTGCTATACCTGTCCGGTGGAAAAAGGGGTGACGTGATGTCATACGAATATAAGGTCGTGCCTGCGCCGACGCGCGGGCTGAAAGCCAAGGGGATCAAAACCGCCGAAGACCGGTTTGCCAATGCGCTTGAAACGGCGATGAATGAACTGGCCGCTGACGGTTGGGAGTATCAGCGCACCGACACCCTGCCCGCCGAGCAGCGCGAAGGCCTGATGAGCAAGACCACGGTTTATCAAAACATGCTGGTGTTCCGCCGCCCGGTAACCAAAGCGGCAAGCGCATCAACCCCGGTTGCCATAGAACCGCAGCCACTTCCCCCGACGACAGAGCGGTCAGAACCGGCATTGACGACCAGTGCTGATCGCACGACCCCGCCGGCCAGCCGCCCCGCACCCACCCCTGAACGCCTGACGCCAGAGCTGAAAGAAGAGCTGATGGAAGTTGATCTGGCCGATAAGCCCGGCAAGAAGCCGGACGTAGCGGCCGAGTAGTTACTGAATATCGATGGCGAGGGCGTGGATGCGCCCGATGATATCCTTTCCCAGGGCTGCATGGATCGCGCGATGCCGTGCAATCCGTGAAAGATCGGCCAGCTGTGGCGCAGCAACTACCACCCGCCAATGGCTTTCCCCTGACCCGTCATCGCCCGCATGGCCGCGATGCTGTCCACTTTCGTTAATGACTTCCAAATGCGTCGGCGATAGCGACAGCAAACTTTCGCGAATTTCGGCTTCTAATGACATTATTTTCACTCTGCCCTCTTCTATCTGTCGCCCAAAGGTTTAAACTGTGCTGCTCGTGACGGAAAGAGAAGACACGCTATGAAGAAAGATGATCCATTTGGTTTCGACATGTCAGTGTCGAGTTCGAAGAAAAAGAACCCGCGTGGCCGTCGTGGCATGTCCGGTGCGTCCGAGACATCGACCCGTGTGTGCGACCACGAAGGGTGTCAGGAATCGGGTAAATACCGCGCGCCAAAGTCCCCGGATATTCTGGATGATTATTTCTGGTTCTGTCAGGAACATGTCCGCGAATATAACCTGAAATGGAATTTCTTCGACAGCACGTCAGAGGCCGAACTGGCCGCGCAAATGGATCAGGATCGCGTCTGGGAACGCCCGACCAAACCGTTCAAGCGGACCGTGGAAGAACGTGCCTGGGCCCGGTTGGGTGTTGACGACCCACATCAGGTTCTGGGTGCCAACGCCACGCAAAACCCCGGTCGTGGTGCGGCGTCGGGCCGCAAACTGCCGCCCACCGAGCGCCGCGCGATTGAGATACTTGAAGCCAAGGATAACTGGTCAAAACCGGAAATCCGCAAGGCCTATAAGTCCCTGATCAAGGTGTTGCACCCTGATATGAACGGCGGTGACCGTAGCCAGGAAGAACAGCTATCAGAGGTCGTTTGGGCCTGGGATCAGATCAAGGTCAGCCGGAACTTTCGGGACAAGGAATAGGGCAGCACCGTGAACCGCCCCCATCATCAACACCCATGGCAGGCCTGTGATGATGGGGTAGGTCACAAAACTTATTCCCAGCATTATTGCGCAGCCGAGTCCCTGACCAACGGCCTGGAAAAGTAACAGGCCGCCAAGGAACGCGCCTGTAGCGGTTGCGCAAATCGCGCCCACAAGGGCCAATAGCAGGCCGATCTTACCTTTCCTGCCAAATGCGGGCGACGTTATCAGCCCTGCCAGAAACGCGCCAATGACCGCGACAATCACGACCGGTATTTCCTCGCCTTTCAGAAGGTTGATGCCATCGCTCCGGAACCCCAGAAACATGACTACCGCGGTCAATCCGCCAGTGGCCGACATCATTGCCCCGATCATAGTGGCGCGGGTGCTGGGGATTGGAAATGGCATGCTTTGCTCCGGCTTGTTGTCTGTCTGACCCGAATTTCAACGCATAGCCTGCACATATTTATGGCGGGGTGTGCAGTTCTTGCGCAAATTGGGCCAGAGCCCAAAACGAAGAAAGGGTCCGCGACGCGGACCCTTCTTCATTTGCATTGCCAAAATAAGACGATGCGGACCTAGTGCCGGTAAGTACCGCCATAAAGGTTTGCCTGTGACAATTCGCTCAACTGCGATACGGCGCTGCCACTCTGGCCCCAGTTCCGTTCGTCCCGCCAAATCCCGATCAAGGTATGCGCCCCGATAAGAACCCCGAACCACGCGACCGCTAATGGCGGGACCGCAGTGAATTCCGAGAGGAGGATGAAAGGTGCCGCCAGAGTGCCATAAAATGGTGCCACAAGCGTTCCGGCAATCAGTGCTGCGACAAAGGTTACGATAACCGATGCCACAAGCGCACGCGCAAGCCCCAGCGCGCCGCTGCCACCCAGCCAGCTTCTTGACAGGAACAGCGCCAGACCGGAGGCAAGACCGCCAGCCAGGATGATCCAGTTGTCAAAAAGGGTTGGTTCAGGTGGGATAGCGTTTTCGCCGTCCATGGCGGACATGATCATCAGGGAAATACCTGCACCGACCGCCATAACCGCGCCATAGGCCAAAGCGTTGGCTTTCTGGCCGCGGGTTAAATGTAGTTTGTTTAATAGCCGCGCGAACATTTGCGCATACCTCCAAGTACTGGTTAACGACCTCTTTTTTGCAAAAACCTTGATGTCGGTCTGTGCGAAACGTCACAGGGCGCTTACTTTCTTAATGCCTCTTTTCTGCCATATTCCGCCTACGCGCTCAACGAAAAAACGGCGAAAAACCGCTCATCTTCATCAAGTCATTTGAAATGCTTGATATTTTTGACCTCGCATCGATCGCATTGCGCGCCCAGCCAACACCCTATCTGGCATTGGTTTCAGTTTTCGCCCCGAATCCCGGACGAAATGAGGCAGGATTATGCCGAAAATGAACGCTTGAACCTGCTCGGCCGCTACGCTTTGAAGATTAAGCTGACCCCATTCAGGCAGTGCCGCTTGCCGGTAGGCTGGGGGCCGTCATCAAAGATATGCCCCAGATGGCTGCCGCAGCGCCGACAATGGCATTCGGTCCGAACAGAGAACAATCTGCGGTCAGGCTTGGTGCCGATCGCATTGTCCAGACTTGCCCAGAAACTCGGCCAGCCGGTGCCGCTGTCATATTTGGTGTCAGACGGATAAAGCGCCAGATCGCAACCCCGACAATAATAGGTCCCTTCCGCATAGTTCTTATCAAGCGGGGAGGTGCCGGACCGTTCTGTCGCCTCATGCCGCATTACCCGATACTGCAGGTCGGTCAGCATGGCCCGCCACTCTGCATCAGTGCGGGTGACTTCAAACGTGCCGGCTTGCAGGGCAGCAGGTGCTGCGGCCATTGCAAGGGCGGACAGGGTGAAGATACGGCGGTTCATTGGCGCAAACTCCTTTTGGCGTAAATCTATCTAGCAACCCCGTCTTGGGCATTGATAGCAAAACCCACCCGCCCCACGATCATGTGAACACCCCGTTAGCTCCCCGTCAGAGGCCCCTTCCCCTTGCAGCGCCGCGCGTTATGTTGCATCTCGGCAGTGAAAGATTTGACGCATTGGAAAAGGCAACCGACATGGCCGACGGCACAACCGATATGCAAGCGAAACCAACTGAAGAGATTTCGGTCCGCGATGTGTTTGGCATCGACAGCGACATGAAGATCAAGGGTTTTGCGGATCGCACTGATCGCGTGCCCGAGATTGACAGCACCTACAAGTTCGACCCTGACACGACCTTGGCCATTCTTGCGGGCTTTGGCTACAATCGCCGCGTCATGATCCAGGGTTATCACGGCACCGGGAAATCGACCCATATCGAACAGGTTGCCGCCCGGCTGAACTGGCCCGCCGTTCGCGTAAACCTTGATAGCCATATCAGCCGAATCGATCTGATCGGGAAGGACGCGATCAAGCTGCGCGACGGCGTACAGGTGACCGAATTCCACGAAGGCATCCTGCCATGGGCGCTGCGCAATCCCGTTGCCATCGTCTTTGACGAATATGATGCGGGCCGTGCCGACGTCATGTTTGTCATTCAGCGGGTGCTGGAAGCGGACGGCAAGCTGACACTGATGGACCAGAACGAGATTATCACGCCCAACCCCTATTTCCGTCTGTTTGCCACGGCCAACACCGTGGGCCTGGGTGACACAACCGGCCTTTACCACGGCACGCAGCAGATCAACCAGGCACAGATGGACCGTTGGTCACTGGTCGCCACACTGAACTATCTGTCCCACGATGCCGAGGCCGCGATCATTCTGTCGAAGTCACCGCATTTCAATACCGAGAAAGGCCGCAACACCATCTCTCAAATGGTCACCGTCGCTGACCTGACCCGGACAGCCTTCATGAATGGCGACCTGAGCACAGTGATGTCGCCGCGGACCGTGCTGAACTGGGCCGAGAATGCCCGGATCTTCAACGATATCGGCTATGCGTTCCGCCTGTCTTTCCTTAACAAGTGTGACGAGCTTGAGCGGCAGACAGTGGCCGAGTTCTATCAGCGCTGCTTTGACGAGGAACTGCCGGAAAGCGCAGCGAGCCAGAGCCTGGGGTGAGTAAGGGGCTGCATATCGGCCTGATCGGCGGGATCGGCGTCGCAGCCACGGTTGTTTATTATCAGAGGCTGACTGCCGCTGTGAATGCGCGGGGCGGGCAGCTTGACCTGACAATTGTGCATGCCGATGTGCAGGAATTGATCCGCAATAATCTGGCTGATGATCGTCAAACGCAGGCCAAAATCTATGCCCGATTGATTGACCGGCTAAAGGCGGCGGGCTGTGATTGTGCGGCGATTACCTCGCTTGGCGGGCATTTCTGTTTTGACGAAACAGTCCCCTTGTCACCCCTGCCCCTTGTTTCGGCGGTCACGCCACTGGATGCCTATTTTGCCACCCAAGCTATTCAGAAAGTCGGCCTTCTCGGGACACGGGTTGTCATGCGCACCCGCCTTTACGGCCAGCTTCGCCAGACGGAAGCCGTCGCACTAGATGGTGAGATCGAAACGCTGGGACAGCAATATCAGGAAATGGCCGTCGCCGGTCAATGCACTGACGCGCAACGCAGTTTGTTCCTTGATGCAGGCGCCCGCATGGTCGATGACCTTGGCGCCGATGCCGTTGTTCTGGCCGGAACCGACCTGAACCTCGCCTTCGACGGTCGTGATCCGGGCTATCGGGTGATCGACGCATTGGATGTGCACGTCGATCTGCTGGCGGATTTAGCCATCGGTGCCAAGACTCTGAATTAGCCCGCTGCGCGGCCACAAATGCCCAATTTCATTAAGAATATGTGCATGAATGACCACAGGCTTGTCATAATCCGGTCCGTTTTGTCAGTATTGTAGCGAATAACTAGTAAACCGGAGCCGATCATGAAGATGAAGATTGGAACAGAGCTGCCTGCCGATTACGTGGTCAGTCATGAAGACCTGGCACAAACGGCTGGCGCATTGATCGCGCAGTCCCTGCTTCCGCTTTTTGCGGAGAACATGAGCGAAGACATTGCCAAGGCCAATGTTGAAGGCATCCTGACCGAACTGGCCTATCTGTTTGATGAGGGTGAGATTGAGTTGGGAGGGAAAACCTATCGTCCGCGTGTTGCCTTTGTTGACGACAGCGGGAACCTCTTGCCCGGAGCTGCCAACCTTGTGAACCTGCATGAAATGGTATCCGACCCGTTCGACATCACGCCCGAGATGAATATCAGTTTCGAAATGGATGATTTCGGCGAAGAGTAGGTTCTGCCCTCTGGCCTTTGCCCTGCCCCGGTTCTAGTTTGCGAGGCAGCAAAGGACACCGGGCGATGAACAAACCAACAGACAATCCTGCCGATCCGTTCAAGAAGGCATTGGCCGAGGCGACGAAGGTCTTGGCCGATGATCCGGAACTGGCCGTCACCTATTCGGTTGATCCTGCCGGGCAGACCGCCGACACTATTCGCCTGCCCCAGGTCAGCCGCCGCATGACCAAGGATGAGGTGTTGCTGGCGCGCGGGACGGCGGATGCCTTTGCCTTACGCCACAAGTTTCACGACCCCAAGGTCGCTGCCCGCTACATGCCGCAAGGCCAGATGGCGCAGGACCTTTACGAGGCAATGGAAACCGCCCGGATTGAGGCCGTCGGCGCCCGCTACATGCCCGGCACAGCTGGCAATATCGACGCCAAAATCGGCAATGAGGCGATGCGCAAGGGCTATGACCAGATCACCCAGGCGGCAGATGCCCCGCTGGCCGTTGCCGCGGGCTACCTGATCCGCCATCTGGCGACAGGGCGCGACATGCCCAAGGGTGCCGAAAACGTCATGGAACTGTGGCGCGGCTTTATCGAGGATCATTGCGGCGGCACGCTCGACCGTCTTGAGGATATGCTGAGCGACCAGCAGGCATTTGCCAAATTTGCGCGGCAGTTGATCAGCGATCTGGGCTATGGCGATCAGCTGGGTGATGATCCCGACAGCCTTGACGACGATCAGGATGATGAGGCCGAGGAAGGTCAGGACGACAACCAAGATGAGCCGGAAAGCACCGGCGACGACGAGAGCGAAGGGGACGAGGCCGAAGCCTCGCCCGAGCAAAGTCAGGAACAGCAGCAGGATGCATCGCAGGCCGAAGTCAGCATGGATGATCAGGCTGATGCAGAGATGGGCGAAGAAACCGAAATGCCCGACGGCGAGGCCCCGCTGGAACCGCCTGCCCCGCAACCGATTTCCGACGCCGACCCGGACTACAAGGTGTCGACGACCGACTTCGACGAGGAAATCGGGGCAGAAGATCTGGCCGAACCCGTCGAACTGGAACGGTTGCGCGCCTATCTGGATCAGCAATTGGAACCGTTGAAAGGCGCCGTATCCCGTTTGGCCAACAAGTTGCAGCGCCGCTTGCAGGCCCAGCAGAACCGGTCATGGGAATTTGACCGGGAAGAGGGGATTCTGGATGCAGGTCGTTTGGCGCGCATCGTCGCCTCACCCACCACCCCGCTGTCGTTCAAGGTCGAGAAAGACACCGAATTCCGAGACACGATTGTCACCCTGCTGCTGGATAATTCGGGCTCCATGCGCGGGCGCCCGATTTCCATCGCCGCGATCTGCGCCGATGTGATGGCCCGCACGCTGGAACGTTGCGACGTGAAAGTCGAAATTCTGGGCTTTACCACCAAGGCATGGAAAGGCGGCCAATCGCGCGAAAAATGGCTGGCCGAAGGACGGCCCGCCACCCCCGGTCGCCTGAATGATCTGCGCCATATCATATACAAATCCGCCGACGCCCCGTGGCGGCGAACCCGGCCCAATCTGGGACTGATGATGAAAGAGGGTCTGCTGAAAGAGAATATCGACGGCGAGGCGCTGGAATGGGCGCATCGTCGCATGGCCGTCCGTCAGGAACAGCGCAAAGTATTGATGGTGATCTCTGACGGGGCGCCGGTGGACGATTCGACCTTGTCCGTTAATCCCGCGAATTATCTCGAAAAACATCTGCGCGACGTGATCGCCATGGTCGAAAAACGCAAAGCTGTGGAACTGGTTGCCATCGGGATCGGTCACGATGTGACCCGCTATTACGAACGCGCGGTCACCATCACGGATGTCGAACAGCTCGCAGGTGCGATGACCGAACAACTGGCCTCGCTGTTTGATAGTGATCCGCGCAAACGCGCGCGCGTCATGGGCATGCGCAAGGCAAGCTAACCCGCAGGGATTTACCATATGTTTCAGACATTCGAGGCCTCATCATCACCTGATCAAGGGCCGCCGCGACTGGCAGGCTTGCGCCAGCTGATGGCGCAGCACAAGGTCGATTGTTTTCTGGTGCCGCGCGCCGACGCCCATCAGGGCGAATATGTCGCCCCGCGTGATGCAAGGCTGCAATGGCTGACAGGGTTTTCCGGATCGGCCGGGTTCTGTGCCATCCTGCCGGACATTGCAGGAGTATTCGTTGATGGCCGCTACCGCGTACAGGTTCGCACCGAAGTAGCGGCGGCGTTCACCCCGGTTGATTGGCCCGAGGTCAAACTGGCCGATTGGCTGCAAGAGCAGATGCCAAATGGTGGCGTGCTGGCCTATGATCCCTGGCTGCATACGGTGACCGAGATTGCCGATCTGGGCAAGAAACTGAAAGCGTTCACCCTGCGCCCCATCGATAATCTGGTCGATGCGATCTGGGATGATCAGCCTGCCGCCCCCGCCGCCCCGTTCACCGCGCATCCAATGGAACATGCAGGCGAAAGCCACGGTGACAAGCGCAGCCGGCTTGCCGCTGATCTGAAGGCGAAAAGCGCTGTTATCACCCTGCCTGATAGCATTGCATGGCTTTTGAACATTCGCGGCACGGATATTGAGCGCAACCCTGTGCCGCATGGGTTTGTCGTGCTGCATGATAACGGAGCCGTTGAACTGTTCGCCATCGAAGGCAAAACAAGGGATATCACCGACCATCTTGGCGAAGACGTAACAGACAAGGACGTGGGCACTTTTCTTGACGTACTCTCGACATTGGAAGGTCCGGTCCAGATCGACCCGAAATCCTGCCCTGATGTCATTGCAACAACGCTGCGCGACGCAGGTATCAAAACGATTGAGGCCCGCGATCCCTGCATCCTGCCCAAGGCCCGCAAGAACGCTGTCGAAATTGCCGGGGCCAAGGCCGCCCATGAACGCGACGGCGTTGCCATGGTCCGGTTTCTTGCATGGCTGGATGCCGAAGCCCCCAAAGGCAAGTTGACCGAAATTGACGTGGTCAAAGCGCTTGAAGGGTTCCGCGCCCAAACCAATGCCCTGCGCGATATCAGTTTTGAGACAATCAGCGGTGCCGGGCCCAATGGCGCGATCGTGCATTACCGGGTCAATGAAAACACCAACCGCCCGGTCAATCCGGGCGAGTTGCTGTTGGTCGATAGCGGCGGCCAATATGTCGATGGCACCACCGATATCACCCGCACGATTGTGGTTGGCACACCCACGGACGAACACCGGACCTGCTATACCCGCGTGCTGCAAGGGATGATCGCTGTCAGCCGGATCCAGTTCCCCAAAGGTGTTGGCGGTCAGCATCTTGATGTATTGGCGCGCGCACCGCTTTGGCTGGCGGGGATGGATTATGATCATGGCACCGGTCACGGGGTCGGCAGCTATCTGAGCGTGCATGAAGGCCCGCAAGGGCTATCGCGCCGGTCAGAGGTCGCGCTGGAACCCGGCATGATCCTGTCGAACGAGCCCGGATATTACCGCGAAGGCGCGTTTGGCATCCGCATCGAAAACCTGATCGTGACACGAGAGGCGCCACGCATCCCCGGCGATGATGGGCGCGAGATGCTGCATTTCGAGACCTTGACCTATGTACCGTTTGATCGTCGCCTGATTGACCCTGCCCTTTTGACCCAGGCAGAACGGGACTGGATTGATCGCTACCATGCAGATACAGTCACGCTTCTGGCGCCGCGATTGGATGATGCGGTGCGCGATTGGCTGATACAGGCCTGCGCACCGCTGTAAACATAACTGTCATATGCGGACCTTAAGTTGTGACGAAGAGGAGAAACCGCAATGGCTGACCACATTACCATTCGCCCTGCATCCGGAAACTGGACCGTGCGCGCAGGTGGCGCCGTTCTGGGGGAAAGCAAAAGCGCGCTGGAATTGCAGGAAGGCGATTATCCTCCGGTCATCTATTTCCCGCGGTCAGACATCGCCATGGCGTTTCTGGAACCCAGCGACATCTCATCAACCTGTCCCTTCAAGGGCAAGGCCACATATTACTCCATCGTTGCCAAAAGCGGACTGATCAAAGACGCGGTCTGGTCATACGAAGATCCGCTTGATGCTGTGGCAGGGATCAAGGATCACCTTGCGTTCTACACATCCAAGGTGGCAGTCGAAGAGGTTTAGGAGTGTTCCTCGGCTGCCGTTTCGGACAGCGCCCGATTCATCGCTTTCAACGCATCAACCTGAAACAGCGCGCCCCATAGCTCGGGCGGTCTGCCTTCACCGCCCAATGTCACAACCGGGATGAATGCCTGCCCGGATTGTTCGAAGATCGGCATGGCCTGTTCCAGCGTTGCGTTCCCATCAATATAGACCCCGTCGCTGACAAGTTCCCAGCACCGTTCCTCTGGCGCGGCCGTCTTGGCATCCTTGCCCCGCATCACATTGGCGACTTTGAATGTAGCCAACAGATAGGCCTGCGGGCCGGCAGCCAGATGCACGTTACGCCGTTCCAGCTGAGTGAGGAAAAAGGACCGGTCCACCAGCCGCGAGGAGAGTGCGGTCGACAGCGAGACCGACACCATAACCGCAAGCCCCGTCTGCCAATCCCCGGTGAGTTCAAAGACGATCAATGTCGTTGAAATCGGTGCGCCCAGTACTGCCGCCGCAACTGCGCCCATGCCCGCCAGCGCGTATAAGGTGCCTTCGCCCGACACATTTGGAAAGATTGATGTGGCGATGAGCCCAAAGGCCAGACCGGTCAACGCCCCCACCATCAGGGACGGTGAAAACACCCCGCCACCCATGCGCCCGCCCATGGTGATCGCCACCGCAATGACCTTTAGGACGACAAAGACAATCGCCTCGTGCAGCAGAAGTTTACCAGTCAGGGCCGCAGATGTTGTCTCATAGCCGACGCCGATGATATGGGGCCACCAGATTGCCAACACCCCCAGCAAACCACCGGCAACCGCCGGGCGCAGGAAGCGCGGCAAGCCCGTTGTATCCTGCATAAAGCTGGCGAAATCATCAGCCCAGAATATCGCCTTCATCAGCACAACGGACACCAATCCGCAGACAAGACCAAGCAGCAGGAATGCGGGCAGTTCCACGTAAAAGGCCAAGGCATTTTTGCCCGTCAGCATGAATTCCGTCACATCGCCAAAGGCCAACCGATTGATGATTGTGCCTGCAACCGAGGCGATGACAATCGGGGCAAAGGCGTGAACCGCAAAATGGCGCAAGACAACCTCAAGCGCGAAAAGCGCCCCGGCGATTGGTGCGTTGAAGCTCGCCGACACGGCCGCCGCCACAGCACAGCCCAACAGGTCACGCCCGGTGATTCCGTTTGCCCGGATCAGACGGCAAACGGCCGTGGATAGGACCGAGGCCAGATGCACCACTGGTCCCTCGCGCCCGCTTGATCCGCCGGTGGACAGGGTGATCAGCGATGCTGCGGCAGATGCGATCCCGCGCCGCACCTCAACGCGACCTTCGGCCAGTGCCGCGCCCTCAATGACGTCAGCAACCGACCTGACCCGCCCATCATCGGTGAACCGGTCTAGGATGATCCCCACGCATAGCCCGCCCAACACCGGAATTATCAGAATCTGGTACCAGGCAAGCCCGGCTGCAAAACTGGCCAGCGATGATGGATCGTCTGTACCGTAAAGCCAGGATTGCGCCGCCTCGATCCCAAGCCGGAACAATAGGGCTGCAAATCCCGAGGCCACACCAATTGCCAATGCGATAAACCAGAATTGCACCTGACTGGGGCCACGGGTCTTCATCACATGCAGGGCAGTCACGCACGATGCGCGCAGGCTCGCGAACCATTGCGAGAACCACGAGATAAGCACGTTGCCATTCATTCAATCAACCCTTGCACCAACACTGTGCCAGAAATTCAGGCAACCCAGATTGGCGTGTCATCTAACCCACCCTGCGCTGCCTGCGGCACAATGTATGACTTCTTCTACAGCCTTTCTCCGGGAACCTGAATCAGGTATTGGATCAGCCATCTTCGCAGATCGGGCATATATTCCTGGTGTGGTTCACATCGGATGAAGTGATCCGGTTAGATGGAAAAGACGGCGCCTCTTTGCCTTCACACCAAAGACAAGCAGCATTTGTAAGCCAATTCATTTGAGCAATAAATTGCCGATGCATAAATGCAACAAAAGTACCCCAACGTCATCTTTTTCGTCTTCGACAGTCTGGCACAGCGCCGCAGAATTCAATCCTTAGGCGAACGCCGCTTCAAGTCCCGCCATGCCGTAAAACTTCGGGGCGCAGATGCGCCCACAAGGGCATTGGATGATATATCATTGTATTTCAACGATTTTTTTTGGCCCACTCACCAAATCCTACATGATATTACAACTTGCGAAACTGGATTTTGGATACAATTTGGTCGAAGTTTATCAACTTCTGATAGTTAGGTCAGCTACCATGACATACTTTGGGACAGGTTGAGCGGTTGGGCGAAAAACTGCTAATTATCTTTTACGAGGTCGCTTTGATCTTGGGTTGTTGACGAGTAGCTGGGTTTGAATTCGCATATAGGCGGAATTTTGCCCATCGTTAAAGGAAGGAAACGTTTGCGGGTCCTTTCAAGACAGATTGAAGGCCGTACGTGGCGGAGGTGAGTGGCCAAAACGTACAAGTTTATGAGTGGGTTGGGTAACCCGTATGTTCCGGGGGTGATGCAGCGTGAAAGCGCATGTGTCGCCCCCAATTTTTTAGACCCTACGTTCAGGATTCGATAAGGACCCTTGCAGCCGCCCGCGCCGCATCTGTCACAGTGTCACCCGATAACATCCGCGCAATTTCATCGATTCTCGCATCGTGGTCCAAGGGAACAACGGTTGATGTGGTCGCGTTTGCCTGTTGCCGTTTTTCAACCCGCCAGTGATGCCCGCCCAATGCAGCAACTTGCGGAGAGTGCGTGACAACCAACACCTGCCCACCCTCGGCCAGCTCCGCCAGACGCCGCCCGACGGCATCCGCTGTCGCGCCACCGACGCCACGGTCAATTTCGTCAAAAATCATGGTGAGGCCGTCATCCGATTTGGTCAGGCAGACTTTGAGTGCCAATAGAAAACGGCTCAACTCACCCCCTGATGCGATCTTGTTCAAAGGGCCCGCCGGTGCACCGGGATTCGTGGCAACCGTGAACGCAACCGCGTCGTAACCTTCGGGTCCGGGTTCACACAATTCAATTTGCGTGGCAAAGGCGGCGCGCTCCATCTTCAGTGGCGCAAGTTCGGTTACCATGGCCTTATCCAGCGCCTTGGCCGCATTGATTCGTTTGGCGTTCAATTGCTGCGCCGCGTTTTCATAGGTGGTCTGGGCCTGATCAACCGCAACCTCCAGCGCGCCCAGTTCTCCCGCGCTGTCATCCAGCATTGCCAGCCGGGCGCGCAGATCATCGGCAAATCCGCGCAGATCATCCGGCAAAACGTTGTGTTTTCGAGCCAAACCGCGGATCGCAAACAGCCTTTCTTCAACCTCTTCCAGTTCGGAGGTGTTGAAAGACAACGCGTCAAGACAACTGCTGACCCCTTGCTGTGCCTGATCAAGCGCCAGCAAGGTCTGTTCGATTGATGACAGAGGCGCATCCAGGTGTCCTTCGGCCTTGTCCGCGACCCCTTGCAGCCAGCGCGAGGCGTCATTGACCAAACCCTCGGCCCCGTTCAGCCCCAAGGCCTCAAGCGCTTTGGAGATATCTTCGCGGATCCGCTCGGCCGCTTGCATCAGGCGGCGCTGGGTATCGAGTGCTTCCTCTTCCCCCACCTCGGGAGACAGCACATCAAGCTCTGCCACAGCATGACGCAGGTAATCTTCTTCGGCCTTTGCTTCAGCCACTTTTGCAGTCGCGGCCTCAAACGCAGCTTTCGCGGCACCAAGCGCCCGCCAAGCGGCACGCACTTTGCCCACAGCCGTGTCATGCCCACCAAATAGGTCGAGCATTTGCCGATGGCCGCGCGGGTTCAGCAGCCCCCTGTCATCATGCTGCCCATGCAGTTCAACCAGCGTATCAGAAAGGCGCCGCAGCACTTCACCGCTGGCACGTCGGTCATTGATCCATGCGGTCTTGCGCCCGTCGCGGGTGTTGATCCGGCGGAGAATCAATTCACCGTCATAGGTGATACCCGCCTCCTCAAGAACCGCCAAAGCCGGATGCTTGGTGGGCAATTCAAACCAGGCTGTCACCTCACCCTGGTCGGCACCCTGTCGGACCAGTTCTGCCCGCCCCCGCCAGCCAAGAACGAAACCCAAAGCATCCAGGAGGATCGACTTGCCTGCACCCGTTTCCCCGGTCAGCACATTCAGCCCGGGCTGGAACGCGAGCTCCAGTCGGTCAATGATCAGCATGTCCCGAATATCAAGGCCGCGCAGCATGTCAGCGCCCAGTGGTCGGGTTCACCCCGTCTTGGTTACAGCCATTCACCGCGCACCACCTGCCGGTAGATTGACGCCAGCCAATTGTCGCCGCGCGCCTCGGGCGGCAGATCACGACCATTCAACAACGCAAAGCTTGAGGCATACCAGTCGGTAGACCGATAATTATGCCCCAGGATTGCACCCGCCGCTTGCGCCTCTTGCAGCAGTCCCAGTGCCAGATAGGTCTCGACCAACCGGTGCAATGCCTCAGCCGTGTGTGTGGTGGTTTGAAAATCCTCAACCACGGTGCGGAAACGATTTGCGGCGGCGCCATAGTGCCCACGCTTGAGGTAATAGCGCCCGATTTCCATTTCCTTCGCCGCCAGATGGTCAAAGGCAAGATCGAATTTCAGCACCGATGTGCGGGCATATTCGCTGTCAGGATATTGTTCGATAACACGGCGCAGCGATTGCAACGCCTGAAAGGTCAGTCCCTGATCCCGGCCAACTTCATCGATCTGGTCGTAATAAGACAAGGCGAGCAGATAGGCGGCATATGGCGCGTCCTCTTCCGCCGGATAAAAATCGAGATAACGCTGCGCTGTTGCCCGGCTATTGGGGTAATCTTCGTCCCTGTGATAGGCAAAAGCCTGCATGATCAAGGCGCGCTGCGCGAATTCCGAATAGGGGTAAAGCCGCTCAATCTCGCCAAATGAAAACGCCGCGTCATCGGGTTGGCCATTTTGCAACTGGCGCTCACCGCGTTCGAAAATCTGCTGTGCCGTCAGTGTATCAAGCGCAGGCTCAGACGGACCACCGCAAGCAGCAAGCAATGCCAAAGCCACAACAGCGCCGAATTTCGCGCGTTTTTTGCTTGTCCCGCCTGACATTGTTGATGTCTCCACCCTGTGGCTGCTCGAATTCCGGGCACATTGGCCCTTTGTTATCACCGGGTCTAGCATAGAAAAATCGGGGGCAAAATGCCTTTTGCGCAGGTTGCTGTTCAACTATCCGCGCGACGGATCAGGCGACGGCATAAAGATCAGCCGCACTGACCCCGACACCAGGCAGACGGGCAGCGATTTTTGCGTCACAAACAACCCAGCGCCACGCAGCCGGGTCAGCAAAAAGTGCCCGCAACAGTTTATTTGTCATGGCATGACCAGAGCGTGAACCCGCATAACGTCCAAGGATGGGTGCCCCTGCCGTGTACAGATCGCCCAACGCGTCCAGCATCTTGTGGCGCACGGCCTCGTCCCGGTGACGCAAGCCGCCCGGTGTCAGCACCGCATCGCCATCCACGACCACCGCGTTTTCCATCGTCCCGCCAAGGGCCAACCCATTGGCGCGCATATCCTCAACATCAGAGGAGCGGCAGAATGTGCGGCTATCACACAGCTCGCGCACGAACGTGCCATTTGCAAGGTTCAGAACCTTGTGCTGCCGGCCAATAGCCGCATCCGCAAAATCAATCGCGAAATCGATCTGCAATGTTGTTGCAGGTGACAGTGTCGCAACCGCATCGCCCTCAGTAACGGTCACATCCTTGAGGATCTCAATCGCGCGCAGCGGAGCGGAAAGCCGCGTGACCCCACCCCGGACGATGCCACGCACAAACACAGCAGCACTGCCATCAAGGATCGGCACTTCGGGTCCGTCAATTTCAATCAACGCGTTATGCACACCACAGCCAGCAAGCGCCGCCATCAGATGTTCGATTGTTGAGACCGTCACCCCATCAGCATTTATCAGCCGAGTATTCAATGGCGAGACAACGACATTGTCCCAGGTCGCCGCAAGCTCGGGCATGCCCGACAGGTCAGTCCGGCGAAACACAATCCCCGTCGATGCCGCAGCCGGACGCAGAACAACGCGCGCGGGCACGCCGGAATGTAATCCGGTGCCATCGAATACGACGTCAGTCTGGAGGGTGGTTTGCACGGGGGTGAGGCCCTTGTCACATTTTTTCTACATGTAGGGAGTAAGGGGATGCGCGGCTTGCCTCAACTCACTCTTTCT
Source organism: uncultured Paracoccaceae bacterium (assembly GCA_947500055.1). Classification (GTDB taxonomy): domain Bacteria; phylum Pseudomonadota; class Alphaproteobacteria; order Rhodobacterales; family Rhodobacteraceae; genus Yoonia. The sequence goes on along the minus strand of CANMQO010000001.1, from coordinate 91,897 downwards.
AACGGTCTGAAACATCGACGCGCTTTTTGGTGGCAACAATGTGGCACGCGAAACAAGTTATTGTTTTCAAATAAGAAAAGCCGCCAGTTGGCGGCTTTTCGTTTTCCTGTGACCCTACGTTAAGCGGGCAAAAAACCGTAGCTCAGTTGGCCTGACGGCGCAGGAATGCAGGAATTTCGATTCGTTCCTGATCTTCGCTGGCCTCTGGTTCCTGATGAATCGCTGTCACCTGGGGCTGGGCCCGCGCAGGTTGCTGGCCGCCGGTTTCGGCTTGTGCGCCTGTCATCCGGTTGATCAGCGAGTTGATGCCAAACCGTGGCTTCTCGGCCTCTTGTGCGGCCTGTTCCTGCGGGCGCTGCTGCGCTGCTGGCCGTGCTGCCGCTTGACCCGGCGCGCGTGCGACAGCCGCCTGCAGACGCGCCATTGCTTCCGGCGTTGGGGTGCCGGGTGCTGCATTCGGTGCAGTGGCGCGCGGTGCGACAAATGTTTCCGCCTCGCTCAACTGCGGGGCAGGACGCGGCGTGTAGGCTGGCGGTGGCAGGTCATCTGCGGCAACAGGTTGCGGCTGCGGTGCGACCTCTGGCTCCTGGCGCGGTTGGAATGCCGCTGGCTGCGGCTGCGGGGCGGGCGCGGCTGCCGGAACGTCAAGTTCGGCAAATGTCGGCTGCACTTCTTGTGCCACGGCTGCTTGCGGCGCAGGCTCTGGCGCTTCGACAGCGGCGGGTTGCGCAAGTGGCGCGGCCATCGACCGGCGCGGCAGCGGCGCGTCGGCATGGCTGACTGTCGCATCAATGCCGGTTGCGACAACAGATACGCGCATGCGGCCTTCCATCCCGGTATCAAGCGTTGAGCCAACGATGATATTCGCCTCGCTATCGACCTTTTCGCGGATTTTGTTCGCGGCCTCGTCCAGTTCGAACAGGGTCAGGTCGTAACCACCGGTGATGTTGATCAAAACGCCCTTTGCACCTTCCAGTGAAATCTCGTCCAGAAGCGGGTTGGCGATGGCCTTTTCAGCGGCCTGAATGGCGCGGTTTTCGCCGTCAGCCTCACCCGTACCCATCATCGCCTTGCCCATTTCGTCCATCACGGCGCGAACATCGGCAAAGTCGAGGTTGATCAGGCCGGGGCGGACCATCAGGTCAGTGACACCTTTCACGCCCTGATAGAGAACATCATCGGCCAATGCGAAAGCCTCGGTAAAGGTGGTATTCTCATTGGCCAACCGGAACAGGTTCTGGTTTGGAATGATGATCAGCGTATCAACAACTTTCTGAAGGGCTTCAACGCCTTCTTCAGCCTGCTTCATCCGCTTGGCACCCTCGAACTGGAAGGGTTTTGTGACAACACCAACAGTCAACACACCCATTTCACGGGCAGCTTGCGCAATGATCGGGGCGGCACCGGTGCCGGTCCCACCGCCCATACCGGCAGTGATGAAACACATATGCGCACCGGCCAGATGATCGACGATCTGTTCGATGCTTTCTTCGGCGGCTGCGGCACCGACGGTTGCGCGGGCGCCTGCCCCCAGACCTTCGGTCACTTTCAGGCCCATCTGGATCTTGTTGTCGGCGCGCGCCTGCTGCAATGCCTGCGCATCGGTGTTGGCAACGACAAACTCTGTCCCGTCGAGTTCTTTCTCGATCATGTTGTTGACGGCATTGCCGCCTGCGCCACCGACACCGAAAACGGTGATGCGTGGTTTCAATTCGTCATGCCCCGGGAGGGATAAATTCAATGTCATACTCGATCCGCCTGTTTTTTATGCCCGTGCCCACGAGCGCCTGCTTATTGGAACCCACACTACCGGAGTGATGCCGAAAGGTCACGTTAAAAACACAAAATCGCCACCAAATCTGGACAAAAAACTTTACTTTTCCGCTTGATTTCGGCGGATCGGCAAGATGTTGCGTATTACCAGTTGTCTTTGAACCATTTCACGGCACGTTTCAGCGATCTTGCAGGGTAACGATCGGCCGGAATTTCGAAATCCCACCATTCGTCCTGTGGATTCGCCGCGAATAATGTCAGCCCGACTGCACTGGAAAATGCAGGCCCGATAGCGGCTTGCGGCAAACCCTGCACCCGCAGGGGCCGTCCAAGCCGCACCTGCTGCCCCAGAATTTTGCTGGCCAATCCGTCAAGACCGGGGATTTGGCTGCCGCCGCCGGTCAGCACAATCTGCTGGCTAGGCAGATGTTCAAACCCGGCAGCATCCAGCCGCACGCGCACCTCTTCCAGGATTTCCTCAACCCGGGGGCGCATGATCCCGATCAGTTCCGCCCGGCTGACGGTACGCCGGTCATGTTCCCAATCACCGGTATCACCACCAATTTCAATCATCTCGCGATCATCCATGCCGGTGGCGACCACCCCGCCATAGAATGTTTTGATCCGCTCTGCCGTCGCCGCAGGGATTTGCAGGCCCATTGAGATATCAGAGGTCACATGTTCCCCGCCCATGCGCACCGCATCGGCATAGATCATGTGCTTTTTCATGAAGATCGACACGCCGGTTGATCCGCCACCTAGGTCGATACAGGCGGCACCCAACTCCTGCTCATCCTCGACCAGCGATGACATGCCCGACACATAAGCCGATGATGCCAGCCCGGCAAGTTCCAGATCACAGCGTTTGATACAGTAGAACAGGTTCTGGATCGCGGTCGCATCCACCGTCAGCATATGCATATCGGTGGTCAGGCGGTGCCCGATCTGACCGCGCGGGTCGGCAAGGCCCGACCGGTTATCAAGCGCGAAATTCACCGGTTGCGCATGCAGCACTTCACGATCCGCACCGTAATCCGGCACATCGCAATCGGCCATGACCTGGCTGATATCCTGTTCGGTGATCATCGCCCCCGACACGTCAAGCGACCCGTCCAAACCGTATGACCGGGGGCGCGCGCCCGACAGGCAGGCAATCACGTGGTCCACGCGGACATTGGCCATTTTCTGCGCGGCCTGCACGGCCGTGCGAATGGCGCGTTCGGTTTCCTGCATCGCATCGACTTCGCCAAAGCGGATCCCGCGCGAACGGGTCGTGGCCGCGCCGATCACCCGGAACTGCGACTGTCCCGCCATGGAGCCGACACCATCAACGCTGCGGAATTGCTCTGGCCCGTCAAAGCGCAACACGAGGCAGGCAATCTTGGATGTACCGACATCCAGAATGGCCACAACACCGCGCTGCATCGCCGCCTTGCGCATTTGTCGCATCGCCCGTTGGCTGTCATATAGATCACCCATTACTCGTTCGCCCCGTTATTTGGTATTATTTCATTGACCCGGCGCAGCGCCAGCGATGCTTCTTCATTCATGCGCAAGGTCGGCCGGTTGGCGTTGCGCATATCCACAACCGCCACGTCACGCTCCAGCATGTCCTGCGCTTCGTTCAGCGCGATAATCCGGTCAAAGGCCGCGACCGGGTCTTCGCCCGGCAGCAAGATCCGCTGATCCCGATCCAACACGATATCCCAGCGACGTTCGCCCATGCGCACCAGCCCGCGCACCCGGTCCCGCAACGGCCCCGCACCGGCATGCAATGCCAGCGCCTCGGCAATATTCTGTTCGGCCCCATCACCGGCGATCAGCGGCAGATCAAGCCGGTCTGACCGGGCAATCACGGTGCCGGACTGGACCCCTTCGGCATCAATCAGGCGCAATGTCGTCCCATCGCGCCATAAGGCAACCGGCACACGCGGGCTGACGGCAACCTGCAACGCCCCGGCTTCACCCACTTTGACGCGGGCGGACTTCACAGCTTGCAGAGCCTCGACCTGCTTGCGCAGCGCCTCAAGGTCCAAATCGAAGGAAGACACCGGAAAAACCATGGGCAGAACCGCCGCGACCTCAGCCTCAAGCGCCGCATCAGCACCGGTGATTGCCATGGATTTCACCATGAACTGGGGGCGCGTTTGAAAACTTTGCCGCGCATCGTCGATCCGGGCCTGCAACATGGCGCGGTTTTCCGCATGCGAAAACCAGCTGGTTGCGATGATGGCAATCAGGATGATCGGAACGCCAACCCGGACAAAGACCCGGAACCCCGGCGTCAACAATAACCGCTGATACCGGTAGCCCAGACGCGAGGGTGCGGGATCATGCGGTGCATCTGCTGCTTTACGGCGGCGGATCAGCGATCGCATGATGCGTCCTCCACCATCCAGCGGCAAAGCTGAGGAAAGGTGACGCCCACATGCGCCGCCTGTTCGGGGGTGAGTGATGTGGGCGTCATACCCGGTTGGGTATTGGTTTCCAGCAGGATCAGACCATCGATGCCGCGGGCCTCGTCCCAACGGAAATCGGTGCGGGTCACACCACGGCAGCCAAGGGCCTGGTGTGCACGCAGGGCATAATCCATGCAGGCATCAAAAATCTCGGTTGGAATATCGGCAGGCAGGACGTGACGCGATCCACCCGGTGCATATTTGGCGTGATAATCATACCAGCCATCGGTGATGATATCGGTCACCGTCAGCGCGCGGTCACCCATCACGGTGGTGGTCAGTTCGCGGCCCGGTGCAAATGCCTCAACCATTACCTGATCGGGCATATCATCGGCCAATTGCGGCGGGCCGTTTGCGTCCTTATCCACGATATAGATGCCGACGCTGGAGCCTTCATTATAGGGCTTCACCACATAAGGCGGGGGGATCACATGGGCCGCGCGCACATCATCAGCAGCGGCAAGGACGCTGTCCACAACAGGCAGGCCGACGCTGCGGTAAACCTCTTTGGTGCGCTGCTTATCGAGGGTGAGGGCTGAGGCGAGGATGCCCGAATGCGTGTATGGAATTTGCAGCCATTCCAGAATGCCCTGGACCGCCCCATCTTCGCCCCAGCGGCCATGCAGCGCATTAAAAACAACGTCAGGCGCGATCTCCTGCAGGCGCGCAGACACATCGGGGCCCGCATCGACCTCGATCACTTCGCATTCTGCTTCCCGCAAAGCCGCCGCACATTCACGGCCCGTGCTGAGGGACACTTCCCGCTCAGCCGATGGACCGCCCATCAGGACAACAACTTTCGGGTTTGCCCTGCTCGACATACCCTACCGCCTCGTTCGCGGGTCTTTGGCGACCCGTCAATTTTGTCGATCCCAGACCTCTATCGGGCCCCGGATCAGGCCATTTTGGCCGATTATTGTGCAGACCCTTCGCCTTCGCGACGACCGACCCGCATGATTTCCCATTCTAGCTTAATCGCTTGCGAATCGTAAACCTTTTTCCGCACCTCTTCGCCCAAATCCTCAAGATCGGCGGCGGTGGCCCCCCCGGCATTGGTCAGAAAGTTGGAATGTTTGGTGTTCATGATCGCACCGCCACGGGTGGCACCACGCATGCCCGCCTGATCGATGACCTTCCAGGCCTTCAGATCATGTGTGTCATCGGCGCGCCCGGTGGATGAAAAACCAGCGGGATTGCGGAAGGTCGATCCGGCGGTGCGGTCCTTGGTGGGTTGGGTTTCGTCACGCTTGGCGAGTTGGTCCTGCATCCGGGTGGCGAGGGCTATGGGGTCACCAGCGGGGGCCGTGAAGCTTGCAGAAATGATGACGGCACCGTCGGGGATCGTGCTTTGCCGATAGGCCAGATGCAGGGCGTCAGCGGCCATTTCAGTGACTGTGCCATCGCGCAAAACAAGGGTAGCCGATGTTAAAACATCGGCCACATAGGCGCCGTAACAGCCCGCATTCATCCGCACGGCGCCGCCAACGGTGCCCGGGATCGTGCGCAGAAAGGTCAGATCCAGCCCGGCCTCAGCCGCCTTGCGGGCCACATGGGCGTCAAGTGCGGCGGCCCCGGCGATGACCTTGTCACCGTCAATTTCAATTGCGTTAAAGCCGCGCCCCATGCGGATGACAACACCTGCAATACCGCCGTCGCGCACAATCAGATTGCTGCCGACACCCATCGGGAAAACCGGGATGGATGGATCAAGACCCGCCAGAAAGGCGCAAAGGTCGTCAGTGTCTGCTGGTTGAAACAACACATCAGCGGGTCCACCGACCCGCATCCATGTCAAGTCCGCCAGGGACCGGTCCGCAGTCAGGGTGCCGCGCACCGGGGGAAGATCAAGCATGCGATGTGTTTCCATTCTTTAACCAGCCGACCAGACTGCCGATACCAAGGCCCAGACCCGTGGGGGCGCTGATGAAAAGCAGGCCAATCAGGTACCCCAGACCATCCCAACCGGACGCGTTTTCAATTCCAAAAAACATCGCCACTGTAAACCCTGCCCAGACAAGGCCCAGCATCAGCGATGCGGCCAGGCTGCGCGCCTTGACGGAAAAATAGCCAGCCGCAGCCGTGAGTGCAAAAGCGACAACAGGAACCACAAAAACAAGGATCTCTTCGGTGAGCATGATTCTACTCCATTTTTGAACATTGTTCATTTTCTAACGGATGAATGAACAATGTTCAAGTATTTTCTTACCGTGGTCTTCAACGAAGTCGCAAATCATCCCTGCGCCGCAGCATCCAACCCAGCAACGCCCCCGCCCCACCCCCCAGAAGTGCAGGCAGGAAAACCAGCATGGCGATGGAGATTGCGCGGACGGGATCAACCCCAAATGGTCGCCCGCTGGCATAGATCAGGATGACAAAGATCCCGCCTGCGATCGACATCAGGCTCAGCGCCAACCCGCTTTTCCCGCCGCGCACCAGCCGCGCAAGCAACGCAAAGGGCAGCATCGCGGCGCAGATCATCAGGGCCAGAACGCCAATCCCGGCCACAGGTCAGGGCCCGACCTGACGCCGCATCCAGCGCCACAGAAAGCGGAGCGGCCAGCGAAACACCAGACAAGCCACCGCCACAAACAGCGCAGCAACCCAGTAATGCCCCGTCCAGGCAATCCAGATCAGCAAAGGCGCCCCAATCGTCATCAGGATATAGGCCCGCCGCCAATGGTTATCATTTGATGGAAAAGCTGCCATCACAAAGGCCAGCAATATCCACAGACAAACGGAAACCAGCTGCATGCTCATTTCGGGATATCCGGGTGCTCCCCCCGGGCACGGCGATAGAAATAGATCAGCGGATTACGGAACATGGAAACGAAACCTGCCACACATAGAAACGACCAGAACCAGCCGTGATCATAGCCGATCCAGACAATCAGAATTGGCGCGGCAATCAACAGGCTGACGCCGGGGACATATTGATACCGCATCGGCAAAAGCGCCACGATCGTCGAAGCAACAACCCACAGGCTGCAAAGAATAATCGAATAAGTCATGATGTGATGATGTCTTCCATAATCATGGCAAGAATACCACCGAAAGCGGGCGCGGCAACGGCAACCGACGAACTGATCAGAAATTCTTGCCTCACCGTATGAAGCTCCAACGCCGAGCCAGATCCCGCCCGGCCGATAGGCCGGGCAGTCCCCAACCCTCCCCACGGGAGGGGGCTTCACCCCCACCCAGGGTCGCGGGCTGGCCTCAGCATTCCGCACAAGCGTTAAAGATCAAAAGTAGGAACGCGCTGGTTATTGCCGCCCAAATAAGCCCTTGATCCGGGGCCATAACTTTTTACCGGCAGCTTCACTGATCGCAAATTTCGTTGCCAATTCCGGGTCCGCCCCCGCCTCAGTTAGGGATCTGATCGTTGCACTCATGGTCGCAACCGTCGAACTCACGACCGGCTCTGGCTCTATTACCGCCAATTCACCTGCCTTTTCGACCACGACGGGCAGCGTTTCGCGCACAATCACCAATGCCCCATCATCGTCACTGCGGTCCAGTTGCGCGATCATGTCTTCAACCAGCGCTTTCAACGCTTTCAGCAGCTCAAGTATGTCGTCCTGCTCGGGGTTGCGTGCATTATGCCCAGCGAGGTTGAGATACTCCGCCTGCAGAAACTCTTGCAACGCGAAGACCTGTGCGCGAATGGTTTTCAAATGATTGGTTGAGCGATCTTGACCACTCACGTCAGAAGTTGCGGCGTCTTCCTCCAAATAAAGCGCTAAAACCTCATCAAACATCGGGTTGATATGGGCCGGACCCTTCTCCCAATCGTCTTGGGTGATCTTTGCCAGAACTGCGCCAATGGCTTCCGGGTGCCAATCGCGATCTTGCAGGATGCGATTGTACCAATGAATCCAGATTGACCAATCGGCAGGATGCCTCCGAAATACAGTAACCGATTTAGACCAGATTTCTTGCAATTTGGCCGGCGGACCACCTGGCCACAAAGCACGATCTGCGGCCAGATCAAGCCGCACTATTTGCCAGTGATTAAACATATTTAAAGAGGCGGCAGAGTTGGTAGCGGCAAGGGCAACGGCGACAGGGTCGGGATTGGCGTCAGTATTGGGAGCGGCAAGGGCCGCGATAGAGGCCGCTGAGATGGTGGCGGAGGCGACGGAATTGGCCGTGGCAGCGTGGGAAGAGATGGCGGTGGTGACGGCGGCGCCAGCGGCGGTCGCTATCTCTCGGATTGGCATTTTGCGCGCAACCCAAGAGATTACGACAGCGCCAAAAATCGCTACCTGTGTCACGTCACGTCCTAATGCTTCGTCATCGGTCGAGAACCCGTATACAGCGACGGGTAAAACACGCGCTGCCGCTTTTGTCGCAACGCGCAAGCTGACCTCGCATCGCTCTTGATATGGAAGTGCCGCCAGATAGGCCTTTAGCGTCTCCTGATCAACGACCTCATCAATCTCCAAACATCTACCCCTTCAACCGCTCCGGCAGTTCATTCGCCCAGGCGCTGATCGTACCCGCCCCCAGACACACGACCATGTCACCCGGTTTTGCCTGTTCGCGCACGATGCGTGTCAGGTCGTCCTGATCCGTGACGATCCTTGCGTGCCGGTGGCCGTGCCGGATCAGACCGGCGACGAGGTCGGCGTGGCTGGCCCCTGCGATGGGGTCTTCCCCTGCGGCGAAAACCTCGGAGATGCCGACTACATCAGCGTCGTTGAAACAGGCGCAGAACTCGTCGAAATGATGATGCAGCCGGGTGAACCGGTGCGGTTGGTGCACGGCGATCACGCGACCTTCGGTCGCCTGACGGGCGGCTTTCAGGACGGCGGCAATCTCAACCGGGTGGTGGCCGTAATCGTCGATGATGGTCACCCCATCGACCTCGCCCACACGGGTAAAGCGCCGGTTAACGCCGCCGAACGCCTTGAGGGCGGCGCGGATTTCATCCTTTTTCATGCCCAGATGCCGGGCAACGGCCACGGCTGACAACGCGTTGGAGACGTTGTGATCGCCGGGCATCGGTAGTTCACAGCCTTCGATCACCGCATCCTCGGCCTGCAGTGCCACATCAAAATGGGCGACCCCGTTTCTGTATGAAAGGTTAACGGCCCGCACGTCGGCCTGGGCGTTAAACCCGAAAGTCACCACCCGCCGGTCGGTGATCTTACCGACCAGAGATTGCACATCAGGGTCATCGGTGCAGCAGACAGCCAGCCCATAGAAGGGGATATTTGATACGAAATCGTAAAAGCCCTGATGCAGCGCCTCTTCGGTCCCCCAATGTTCCATATGTTCGGGGTCGATATTGGTGACAATGGCGATGGTCGCGGGCAGACGGTTGAAGGTGCCGTCGCTCTCGTCCGCCTCCACCACCATCCATTCGCCCTGCCCCATGCGCGCGTTGGACCCATAGGCATGGATGATGCCGCCATTGATCACGGTCGGGTCAATGCCGCCTTCGTCCAGCAAGGCAGCGACCATGGTGGTCGTCGTTGTCTTGCCATGGGTGCCTGCTACAGCGACGTTGGATTTCAGGCGCATCAGTTCGGCCAGCATCTCGGCACGGCGGACGACAGGCAGGCCTTTGGCCCGCGCCTCATCCAGTTCGGGGTTTCCCGGTTTGATCGCTGATGAGATGACCACCACTTCTGCCCCGTCCAGGTTTTCGGCCCGCTGCCCTTCATAGATGACAGCACCCAGCGATTTCAGCCGTTCTGTGATTTTCGAGGCCTTCAGGTCAGACCCCTGCACTTGATAGCCGTGGTTCAGCAAGACCTCTGCAATGCCGGACATGCCGATCCCGCCGATCCCCACAAAATGGATTGCGCCGATATCAAGCGGTAATTTGGTTGCTGCATTCATCACCGGGTTCCCATCCATCATGTTCCGCGCCCCTCTGCCAGATTTTCGACCAATTGCACAAGCCGCTCCGTCGCGTCGGGGATGCCGCAGGCAAGGGCGGCATGGCACATGCGCATGGCCCCTTCTTCGTTGCTAAGCACAAGTGCGATCTGTTCGCGCAGCGTATCTACCTCAAACATGCTTTCGGGCATCATGATCGCCGCTCCGGCCTCCACCAATTGCCGCGCATTGGCGGTTTGTTCATCCCGGATGGCAGAGGCAAGCGGCACCCAGATCGCGGGTCGCCCGATGATGCTGACATCTGCCACGGTCGACGCGCCAGAGCGTGCGATGACCAGCTGCGCATCCGCCATGCGGCCCGGCACATCGGTAAAGAATGTCTGCACATCCGCCGTGATCAGCTCGCTTTCATAATATTCCGTGACACGCTGCAGATCTTCCTCGCGCGCCTGATGGCTGACCCGGATATTGCGCCGGATCTCTTCGGGCAATGATGCGATGGCGGGGGGCACAATATCCGACAGGATTCGCGCGCCCTGGCTGCCGCCCATGACCAGTATCGACATCGGGTAATCACCCGGCGGAATGTAGGGGGCCTGGTGCCGGTCCAGAATGGCGGCGCGCACCGGGTTGCCTGTATGCACACCCTCCACCCCATTGGGCAGCGCCGTTGGCCACGTCCCGCAGGCCACCGCGTTCACCCGTTTGGCAAAAAGCTGGTTCACCCGTCCCAGAACCCCGTTTTGTTCATGGATCATGCGCGGGATGCGCAGAGCCCAGGCCGCTGTCATGGCGGGGATGCTGGGATAGCCGCCAAAACCTACAACGATCTGCGGCCGGTCGCGCAGCATCCGCCATTTCGCAACGGCGATACCGCCAAGGATGCGAAACGGCACAAGCAGTTTTTTCAGGATGCCACCGCGTGCGAAAGTCGCGCTGCCGACCACGTTGACCTCAACCGCGTTGGGGAAACCTCCGGTATAGCGGGCACCACGCGCATCGGTTGACAGGCGCACGCGCCAGCCTTTTTCCAGCATAGCCTCTGCCAGCGCCTGCGCGGGGAACATATGCCCGCCCGTGCCACCTGCGGCGATGATGATCAGCGGCGCGCTCATCGGTTGGCCCGGCGCAGCAGGATATCTTCCATCTCACCCTGCGGACGGCTGCGCGTGAAGGCAAGTAGCATGCCTACGGCGATGCCTCCGGCAATCAGGGATGAACCGCCATAGCTGACAAATGGTAATGTCATCCCCTTGGCGGGCAGTAACCGCACCGCAACGCCCATATTGATCATCGCCTGCACGCCAAAGGCGCAGGCCAGCCCGGTACCCGCCAGTCGGATGAACGGGTCACGTTCTTTCATCAGGCGCAAGAGCGAGCGCACGACGATCACAGCATAAAGTGCTATGATCACCAGCACGCAGATCAACCCGTATTCCTCTGCCGCGACGGCGATGATGAAATCGGTATGGGCGTCAGGCAGTGACCATTTCACCTGCCCCTCGCCCACACCAACACCAAAGAACCCACCTTCGCGAATGGCGTTCGTTGCATAGCCAAGCTGTGTTGTGGGGTCGAGATCGGGCGACAGGAACCCATCAATCCGGCGTGCGAAATGTTCGGAATTGGAATAGGCGATTGTGCCTGCGAAAATCACCAGCCCGGCCAGGCTGATCAGGATCAGCATCGGCGCACCAGCCACGAAATACATCACCCCCCAGGCAAAAAGGATCAGCGCCGCCTGCCCGAAATCAGGCTGCATCGCCAGCATCAGCACAATGACCATGGTCAGCACGAAGGAGTAGCTTTTGCCGGGCGGGCCGCCGATCTGCTGGCTGGCAGCAAGCAGCCATGCAGCCATCACGATGAAGCCGGGTTTGAGAAATTCCGATGGTTGCAATGATGCAAAGCCGAGTGAGTACCAACGCACCGCGCCCTTGCCGAAATCAGTGCCCAAGACGGGGAGCATCGCCAGGGCCGCAAAGGCCGCAAGAAAGCCCAGCACCGCCAGACGCCGCACCAGCGTCGGCGACATCATCGACACAATGAACATGGTCACCATCGCCGCCCCGCCAAAGATCGCCTGCCGGGTGACGTAGTGGAAGGGTTCAAGCCCGTTCTTGGCAGCCAAGGGGGGCGAGGATGCCAGCCCCAAAAGCAACCCGATCCCGAAAAGGATAAGGATGCAGGACATCGTCCATTTATCAATCGTCCGCCACCACCGTGGAAGAATAGGATCACCGGATGAAACCGGGATCGCCCCATGCACCATTTCTGTCATGGATCACCGCCAATATTGCCTCTGCTCGCCCGGTTTTCCGGGTCTGAGGACACCATAGCGGGCATTGTGGCCTGATTCCACTGAAATTCGGTGGGGTGTGGTTCGCGGTGTCAGGCGCGAATTGATCTTGTCCACGCCGCATGGCACATGCCGCTCATGGAAGTTGAAACCCTGATCATCGGCGCCGGTGCTGCGGGCATGATGTGCGCCGCCCATGCGGGTCCCGGCGTTCTGCTGGTCGATCATGCAAAGGCGCCGGGCGAAAAGATCCGTATCTCGGGCGGCGGGCGGTGCAACTTCACCAATCTGCATGCGGGGCCGGATAATTTCATCAGCCAGAACAGGCATTTCGCCAAATCTGCCCTTGGCCGCTATACCCAGTGGGATTTTATCGCGCTGGTCGATCGGCACCGTATCCCATGGCATGAAAAGACGCTGGGCCAGCTGTTTTGTGACAGCAGCGCCAAGGACATTATCGCCATGCTCCGGGCCGAGATTGAGAAGGCTGGCGCAGAGTTATGGCTGCAAACAGAGGTTGGCGAGATTGGCCATGACGGCAGCCGTTTCACGGTGAGCCTGACCAAGGATGGGGCTGCCCGTCAGGTGACCACCCGCAATCTGGTGATGGCCAGCGGCGGCAAGTCGATCCCCAAGATGCGGGCGACCGGGCTGGGCTATCAGGTGGCCGCACAATTCGGCCTGCCCGTGGTCACGCCCCGTCCCGGTCTTGTGCCGCTGACATTCAGCGATGATCGGTTCAAGCCCTTGGCGGGTGTTGCGGTCCCGGCGCGTGTGGCCGCCGGTGACACAAGTTTTGATGAGGCGATCCTCTTTACCCATCGTGGATTGTCTGGGCCCGCAGTGTTGCAGGCCTCATCCTATTGGCAAGAAGGTGATCCGATTACGATGAACCTTGATCCACGCGGGGCCCTGCTGAATGCCCTGCAAGATCAACGGAAGAACGACGGGCGCAAGGCGTTCACAACGGTTCTGGGCCAGCATCTGCCCACCCGGCTGGTGGATCATCTGCGGGCCGAGCTGCCGCTATCCGGCAATATCGGGGATCAAAGTGACGCCGCCCTGAAACTGATCTGTGATCAGCTTGGCGCCTGGGTATTACGGCCATCGGGGAGTGAAGGTTACCGCACGGCAGAGGTCACTTTGGGTGGGGTGGACACCGATGGGTTATCGTCGAAGACAATGGCGGCGAAGGCGGTGCCTGGTCTCTATTTTATTGGTGAGTGCGTGGATGTGACCGGCTGGTTGGGCGGTTACAATTTCCAATGGGCCTGGTCGTCCGGCTGGGCCGCCGGACAGGCAATCAAGGCCCCGTAAGATGGGTTTAAACCCATCTTACGTTGTCGCATCTGTCACGCAGGCCATGAAATCCTCGCCCCGTTTTTCGAAATTGTCATATTGATCGAAAGAAGCCGCTGCAGGCGCCAGCAAGACAACCTCACCCGGCTTTGCGTCGGCAGTGGCGCGGGATACGGCGGTTTCCATCGTCGTGCAAATGTCTGTTTCCGTATCAATCAGTTGCCGGGCAAAATCCTCCGCCTCGCGCCCAATCACATAGGCTTTGACCACATGGCCCAGATGCGGCAGCAGGCCGTCCAGCCCGCCCTCTTTCTGCAATCCGCCACAGATCCAACGGATCTTGTCAAACGCCTGCAACGCCTTGGCGGCGCTATCCACATTGGTGGCTTTGCTGTCATTCACAAACCGCACCCCATCCCGTTCGGCGACCAGTTGGCTGCGATGCGGCAGGCCCGGATAGCTATGCATCGCCGCCTCAATCCCTTTGGGCCCCAATCCCAACGTTCGGCAAGCCGCGTAAGCCGCGCAGGCATTCTGGTGGTTATGGGCGCCGGGCAAGCCCTTGACATGACGCAGGTCGATGGATCCGACCTGCCGCCCCTTGCGATATTCAGACAGGAAGCCCTTGCGCGCAAAAACGGTCCAGCCTGGCCCCGTCAGCTTTTGCCCCGAAGACACCCGGATCACCCGGTCATCCTGCGGCCCCTGGATCATCTGGTTGCACAGGAACCGGCCCTCAGCCTCATCCACACCAATGACGGCCCGGTCGGGTCCGCCTTCCGTCAGCAGCCGACGTTTGGCGGCAAAGTAGCCGCCCAGCCCCGCATGCCGATCGAGGTGATCGGCAGAAAGGTTTGTAAAAACAGCGACATCCGGGGTCAGCGCCCGCGCCAACTCGGACTGGTAGGAGGAGAGTTCGAGCACCACCACCCCCCCATCCTGCGCCGGATCGATATCAAGCACACCGCGCCCGATATTGCCCGCAAGCTGCGCAGGCCGCCCGTTTTCGATCAGGATATGGTGGATCAGGGCCGATGTCGTTGATTTCCCGTTTGATCCTGTGACCGCGATAACGCGCGGGGCCACATCGAAACTGTCCCAATCGGACGTGGCGAAGGACCGGAAAAACAGGCCGATATCATTGTCGACAGGAACGCCAGCGGCCCAGGCGGCGGCGATAATCGGGTTGGGATTGGGGTAAAGATGCGGGATGCCCGGGCTGACGATCAGGCTGGCGACACCATCCATGGCGTCCGGTTTGCCCAGATCCACGACATCCAGCCCATCATCGGCCGCCACATCCCTTGCGGCGGCGCTATCGTCCCAGACGATCACCTGCGCCTCGCCAGCCTGCAAGGCCGTCGCCGCCGCCCGGCCCGTGCGGCCCAACCCCAAAACGGCCACTGTCTGACCTTCAAACCCACTGACCGGTATCATGACCACCCCTTTGTCCTACCCCGCCAAAATGCGGATTTTCAGGGCAAGCGCAATATGGGGGGCGCAACGCTCGGTGGGTGGAGCGTGCGGTCGCAACACCCCGGCGGGGCCGAATCGTCTTGGAACAGGTTAATGCAGGGGTTTGGGGCGAAACGGACGGTCTGCAATGCGTCGGCGAGGCGTCGGCAAAGCGTCGGACCCATTTCTGCGGATTTCCGGGGTTAAGGGGGCGTGCGGTGGACATGTGAATGCTGCGTTAAGGTTTGGTGATTGTCGTTGAGGCAACCTTGGGCCTGTTGCCATCCGATCACCACCGCCTTTGATCCCTGGCAATTGCATCTTCGCGCGGCTGGAAAGCCCAGCACAGGGTCGTCGTAGCTGCCGTCGCAAGACAGCTGGTCACCATCGTGAACGCGGCTTGGAAATCGCGTCTGCGCTCTCAAATGGTGCGCGTGAATGTCAACATGGCCTAGGTCACAAGGACCAACATGACGATGCTGCCTGTCAGCAGCAAAAGCCCCTGCCATTCGCGGGCGGTGACTTTTTCACCAAAGACGAACGCCCCGATGATCAGTGAGAAGAGCAGTTCAATCTGGCCGACTGCGTTCACATAGGCCGCATTCTGCAATGTGAATGCGGTGAACCAGCAGATCGACCCTGCCATGCTGGTCAGCCCGACCAATCCGGCAACGCGCCAGACCCGTAGCACTTTGGTGATCTCACCCCGTTCCCGCCAGATCAGCCAGCCCGCCATTGCGATGGTCTGAAATGCCGTGACGCAGGCCAATGTAAAGATCGCCCGATAAAACACATCACCATCAGCCAGCGACAGGGATGCCCCGCGATAGCCGTTGCCCGATATCCCGAACAGAACCCCTGCCCCCAGCCCCAACGCCGTGGCCCGGTTGAAGATCCGTCTGCGCCACGGCCCATCACCCGTTGGATTATCGGCAAGCAGCAGAACCCCGGCAAAGCCAATGCAGATCGCCATGATAGCAGGCCATGTGAAAACATCCCCGAGGATCAGAAATCCGAACAGCGCGCTTAGCAGCACCTCGGTTTTCTTGAACGTGATCCCCACCGCGAAATTGCGCCGGGCAAACAGGGCGACGACGCACATGGTCGCCAGTATCTGCGACGTGCCACCAGCCAGCATGTAGGGCCAAAACGATGCAGGAACCCCCGGCATCCCCTGTCCGCTGACATTGGCATAGATGATCGCAATCACCGCCACCAGCGGCGCTGAATAGATGAACCTGGCAAAGGTCGCCCCCGCCGTCGAAAGCTGCGTCGCCTTCAGGTGTTTTTGCAGCATGAAGCGCAGGGTCTGCGCAAAGGCAGCGCCAAGGGTGATGAGAATCCAGGTTTCCATTCACCCGCTATGCACTTGAAAACACGGAAAGACGAGGTCCGTTGCGGGGATTTTTCGCTGCAGGCAAGCCGCGCGGGTTAGCGCGCCTGTGCCTTGAGCAACGCACCAAGCGCCTGCCGGGGACCCAGAACATCGGCAAGTGTGTAACGATCCAGCGTTGCAAAAAACGCCTCCTGTGCCTCGGCCAGCGGATCGCGCAACCCACAAGCCGGCAGAATAAGACAGGAACAATCTGTTCCGAAACACTCCACCACCGGTTCATCACGCTTTATTGCCCGCACAACATCCCCCACCCGGATCTGATCGGCCGGATGCGCAAGGGTAAGACCACCATTGCGGCCCCTTTCAGAGGCGGCGAAGCCCTCTCGGACAAGTTCGGTTGCCACTTTTGACAGGTGATTCTCGGACAGTCCAAAAAGCGTTGCAATTTCCGACGTGGGCACACGCGCCGGGGCCCTTACCGCAAGGGTCATCAGCACGCGAAGGGCGTAATCAGTGAATTTATCCAACCGCATATGCGATATTTAGCATTTACAATGCGCATTTAGAAGCGGTATATATTCCGCATCAAGAATACCTATTAAGGTGATACCGATGTCATTATCCAAAGCTTTTCTCTGGCCGGGAACCAAGGTCTGCGAACGTCTGGGCGTCGACCCCGAAGGCGATGCGGGCCTGATCCGCTGGATGGTCAACACGCTTGTCTATCTTGTGGTTGGCCTGATTGCCGTTTGGGTCATTGCCGTATGATTGTGGAATGAAACCCCAGCGCACCGATTGCATGGGGCGCTGGTCATCAGGGGCCGGACGCGATGACACAAGTTGAAGTCACCCAGGACGGGTTTGTCGTTGACGCGACAGTCATTGCGGCGGCGTTCAAACTGCCGCCCGAGAAAATTCAACCCCTGATGCGCAGTGGTGACATCACCTCAAAAAGCGAAACTGGTGTCGGGGCCGATGCGGGCCGCGCGCGTCTGACATTCATACATGGTGATCGCGCGGTTCGGCTTGTCGTTGATCAGACAGGCGCCATCCTGAAAAAAACCCGCTTTCCAATTCGGCCCCGGATGCCGAAACCTGCGCCCAAGGTGCCCGAATGACGCAAACGACCTCTGAACAAGCCCGTCAATGGACCGGACCGGCGGTGTTTTCCTTCGGTTTTCGCCCGTTCTTTTTGTTCGGGGCCGTCTGGGCAGCGATGGCCATGCTGCTGTGGATAATGATGCTGTCAGGTCAGGCCATGCTGCCAACCCGGCTGGACCCGGTGTCATGGCATGCGCATGAATTTCTGTTTGGCTATCTGGGCGCCATCATTGCCGGTTTCCTGCTGACCGCTGTCCCAAACTGGACCGGGCGGCTGCCGGTTGTGGGCTGGCAACTTGTCTGGCTCTTTGCGCTTTGGGTGGCGGGGCGCATCGCCGTCGCAACCTCTGTACTATGGCCCATTGGCGTTGCCGAGGCGGTTGATCTGGCATTTCCCCTTGGTTTGGCGCTGGTCATCCTGCGCGAGATTATTGCAGGCAGGAACTGGCGCAATCTTGTGGTTCTTGTGTTGCTACTGGTCTTTCTTGCGGCAAACCTGCTGTTTCACATCGACGCAATCCACGGCGGGTTCGCGGCGCAGGGCGTGGGTTTGCGCCTTGGCGTATCTGTCGTCATCATGATGATCTGCGTTATCGGCGGGCGCGTGGTTCCTTCTTTCACCCGCAACTGGCTGGTGCAAAGAAAGGCCACACGGCTGCCCGTTCCACCGATGCAGCGCTTTGATAAGGTCGTGCTGGTTGTCACTGTTGTTGCGCTTGCGTCGTGGATAGGCGTTCCGGGTCACGCGATGACGGGCGGCGCATTGTTGATCGTCGGGGGGCTGCATCTTGCCCGCCTGCTCCGCTGGCAATCCATGCAGACCTTTGCGGAACCGCTGCTTTGGACTTTGCATCTGGGTTACGCATTTGTACCAATCGGTGCGGTTTTGACCGGTATTTCGATCCTGCAACCTGAACTGATCCCCGTGGCGGCGACCCAGCATATCTGGATGGCGGGGGCGTTTGGGTTGATGACGCTGGCCATGATGACCCGCGCGACACGCGGGCATACAGGCCAGGAACTGCACGCCGGGCCTGCTACCGTGTTGATTTATCTGGCATTGCTCGGCGCGGTTCTTGCCCGGCTGGCGGCCGCGCTCTGGATTGGATCCGCCATGCCGCTTTATATATTGTCCGGCGTTCTGTGGATTGGTGCCTTTGCCGGATTTGCCACCGCATACGGACCATCCCTGATGCGGGCGAGGCCCACAAACAAATGAACAACTGGCTGGCATTTGCAGGTGTTTTTGCACTTTTCTTTGCAACACATTCGATCCCCGTGCGGCCACCGGTGAAGCACCGCCTGATCCGCCTTTTTGGACCACGCGGATTTACCATCACCTATTCCGCGCTTTCGCTCCTGATGCTTGCGCTTCTGATCCGGACGGCGCAGCAGGCACCGTTTGTGCTACTCTGGGCAGAGGCCCCCTGGCATCGGCCTGTTGTCTGGCTGGGAATGCTGATTGCCTGTCTGATCCTTGCACTTTCGATTGGCCGACCGAATCCGTTTTCCTTTGGTGGCAGGAACAACAGCAGGTTCGACCCCGAAGATCCCGGTATCATCGGCTATCTCCGGCATCCGCTTCTTGGCGTGCTCGCGCTCTGGGCCATGCTGCACCTGCTGATGAATGGCGACCTTGCCCATGTTCTGCTGTTCGGGGTGCTGTCGCTTTTTGCCCTTCTGGGGCACCGCATCATTGACCGGCGCAAGCGGCGGGAATTTGGGGCCGATGGATGGGCAACACTTTTGTCCGAAACGCGGAAACATCGGCGGTTTCGGCCGCCATCACGGGATACCGTCATGCGCATCGGCGCCGGCGGGATTGTCTATCTGTTGGTGGTATTCCTGCATCCTATCGTCATAGGGGCAGCCGTCTTTCCTTGACCGGCATTGCGGCAGAACCCCGCCAATATGCGTCATGCTCTTGCCCCGGCCGGGGCAAAAACGCCCGTCATTTTTGCGTCAGCCAAATGTAACACCGCAGAATAAATCACCGCGCTCCTGCGTAACCGGTGTAGAACCGACATCAAAGGAGCCACCAAATGCGACGCCTTTTTGCCCTGATCCTGATGCTGACGCCGGTTGCCGGCTTTGCAGCACCCGCCAGCTATAATCTGCAATCTGACCGGTCCGAAGTCGGCTTTGTCTATTCGCTCAGCGGTGCGCCAAATCGTGGTTCGATGCCTGTGCGCAACGCCCGGATCATCATAGATCTGGACCAGTTCAGCAATTCCAGCGCGGATGTCACCGTTGACGTGACCCGCGCACGCACCGGACTGATCTTTGCGACTGAGGCGCTGAAAGCAAATAGCGTGCTGAACGCCAGCGCCCATCCCACGATCCGGTTTCAATCCACCGCGATCCGGCCTGACAACCCGCGCAACCTATCCGCCGGGGGCAAGATTGACGGGCTGTTGACCATTCGGGGCGTCACGAGGCCGGTGACCCTGAACGCGGCTGTCTTTCGTCAGCAGGGTACGGCAGAGGGCGATCTGAGCCAGTTGAGTTTCCGGATCAGCGGGACGGTCAGGCGGTCCGATTTCGGGGCGACAGGATATAGCGACATCGTCGATGATGTGATCAACCTCGATATTGCCGCCCGTGTGATCAGGGCACAGTAATTGCGCAGGCACCCTTGCACCGGCACGGCCCATAACGCATTTATGCCTCAGGCAATTATGGGTTACTCATGGCGTTACCGGTCGGACAACAGGCAAAATACTGGAGCATCGCAGCGGCGGCATTCCTTGTCATCTTGTGGTTTCTGGGCGATGTGATCCTGCCCTTTGTGCTGGGTGGGGCCATCGCCTATTGTCTTGATCCGCTGGCCGACCGGCTTGAACGGGCCGGATGCAGCCGCACGGTGGCGGTCTCGATCATCACGCTTATCGCCGCGCTGATCTTTGTCCTGCTGATCCTTCTGGTAATCCCGACATTGATCCAGCAGACCGCCGCCCTGATTGACACCGCACCAGAGCTTTTTGGGCGGCTACAGGCATGGCTGACCGACAGGTTCCCGCAAATTCTTGATGAAAGCAGCACGATCCGCAAGCAATTGCTCGCCATCGGCGACACGATCCAGTCCAAAGGGGGCGAGTTAGTCAACGGGCTGGTCAGCTCTGCCCTTGGGCTGATCAACATCCTTGTTTTACTGGTTGTTGTGCCAGTGGTTGCATTCTACATGCTGCTCGACTGGGACAACATGACCGCCAAGATCGACAGCATGCTGCCCCGCGATCATGTTGAAACCATCCGTTCCATCGCCCGCGATATTGATGCGACGCTGGCCTCATTCATCCGCGGCCAAGGCACGGTTTGCCTGATCCTTGGCACTTATTACGCGGTTGCCCTGATGCTGGCGGGTCTGAATTTTGGACTGATCGTGGGCTTTATCGCCGGGCTGATCACCTTCATTCCCTATGTCGGCGCGCTTGTGGGCGGTGTCCTTGCGGTTGGTCTCGCGCTCTTTCAATTCTGGAGCTCGGTCGAAGTGGCCGATGGTGACACCATCACATATGCCACCAACTGGGTACGGATCGGGATTGTCGCAGGGATCTTCGGCTTTGGGCAATTTCTGGAAGGCAATGTGCTGACCCCAAAACTGGTAGGCGGATCCATTGGGCTGCATCCTGTCTGGCTGCTTTTTGCCCTGTCGGTTTTTGGATCCTTGTTCGGCTTCGTGGGAATGCTGGTCGCTGTTCCAGTCGCCGCCATGCTTGGCGTCGTCACCCGTTACGGGTTGGAACGCTACAAACAAAGCCTGCTTTATCGCGGGCAATCAACGGACGATTAATATGGCCCGACAGATGTCATTTGACTGGCCAACAGGTGTTGCGCTGGGACCGGAAGATTTTTTCGTGTCAGAGGCGAATGCCAAGGTCTTTGCCATGCTGCAGGACCCGGCACATTGGCCAGAGGGCAAACTGGTCATCGCCGGGCCGCCGGGTTGCGGCAAAAGCCACCTCGCCCGGGTGTTTCAGGCCGAAAACGGGGCCGAAATGCTGCTGGCGTCGCAAATCACGCCCGACACGCGCTGTGACGCAACCACCGTAATCATTGAGGACATGGAAACCCTGCCACAATCAGCAGAAGAGGCGGTGTTCCACATCCACAACAACCTGCGCAGCAATGGCGGCACCTTGTTGCTGACAGCCACCAGCGCGCCCAGCCGTTGGCCCATCGCCCTGCCCGATCTGGCCA
Source organism: uncultured Paracoccaceae bacterium (assembly GCA_947500055.1). GTDB lineage: Bacteria > Pseudomonadota > Alphaproteobacteria > Rhodobacterales > Rhodobacteraceae > Yoonia. The sequence continues at coordinate 70,131 of CANMQO010000001.1, read as the reverse complement.
GCCGGATGCAGGCCACAACCGTCATGCAGATCGCCGGCCCCGATGATGCGCTGTTGCAGGCATTGCTGATGAAGCTCTTTTTCGATCGCGGGATCACCCCAAAGCCCGATCTGGTCGCCTATCTTGGCAAACGGATTGAGCGGTCTTACGCCGCCGCCGCCGCCATCGTGGCGCAGCTCGATGAAACCGCATTGGCCACTGGCGACAAGATCAACCGCCAACTGGCCAAGCGACTGCTGGACAACCCGGGCTAGCCCCGCGATACTTGTCACACTCCCGCAACAGTTCCAGCCGACAAGGCGCTATGACACAAGCTAATTTCCTCATTGGGGATTACCCCGCCCCGACCACCCTTGACATAGATCTCAAGAGTCCGGCCCGGTTTGTGAACCGCGAGATGAGTTGGCTCAGCTTCAACTGGCGGGTTCTGGAAGAGGCGGAAAACCCGCGCGTCCCCTTGCTGGAGCGGCTGCGGTTCCTGTCCATTTCGGCCACCAATCTGGATGAGTTTTACACTGTACGCGTCGCGGGCCTGCGCGAGTTGGCCAATGAGGGCAATACCACCCCGGGTCTGGACGGGCGCACGCCTGCCGAACAACTGGTGATCATCGACGCGGATGCGCGCGAACTGATGATGCGCCAGCAAACCGTGTTTACCCAGCTGAATAACGAACTGGCGGCGGCCAATATCCAACTGCTGACCCGCGACAAGCTGAGCAAGGCAGATGTCGATTACCTCGAAGACGTGTTTATCGAACAGGTCTTTCCGGTGCTGTCACCGCTGGCGATTGATCCCGCCCACCCGTTCCCGTTCCTGCCCAATGAAGGGTTCGCGCTGGCGCTGCAACTGGTTCGCGATGACGACAAACGCAGTTTGCGCGCCTTGCTGCCGGTCCCCGCGCAGATCGACCGTTTCGTGCCCCTGCCATCGGACGAAGGGCATCGTTTCCTGCCGCTGGAAGAATTGCTTTTGCTGCATATCGGACGGCTGTTCCCCGGCTATCAGATCAAAGGAAGCTGCGCCTTCAAGGTTTTGCGCGACAGCGATCTTGAGGTCGAGGACGAGGCCGAGGATCTGGTGCGCGAATTTGAAGTCGCCCTGAAACGCCGCCGCCGGGGCGAGGTTGTGCGCCTGAAGATGTCAGCCGGTTCACCACCCGCCCTGAAATCGCTGATCATGAAAGAACTGCATGTCGGCGAAGAAACCGTGATCGAGGTCGACGGGCTGATCGGCATCGCCGATCTGGGGGAACTGGTGCTGGACGAAAGGCCCGATCTGCTTTGGCCGCCGTTCAGCCCCCGCGTGCCGGAACGGGTGCAGGACCATGATGGCGACATGTTCGCCGCGATCCGGCAAAAGGATATGCTGCTGCACCACCCTTATGAAACCTTCGACATGGTCGTCCGGTTTCTGGCACAGGCAGCGCGCGATCCCAATGTGGTTGCCATCAAACAGACGCTTTACCGGACCTCCAAACGCTCACCCATTGTCGAGGCCTTATGCGAGGCGGCAGAGGACGGCAAATCCGTCACCGCCTTGGTTGAACTCAAGGCCCGGTTTGACGAGGCCGCAAATATCCGGCAGTCACGCAGGCTGGAACGGGCTGGCGCGCATGTGGTCTATGGCTTTCTGAACTACAAAACCCACGCCAAGATCAGCACAGTGGTCCGGCGCGAGGGCGACAAACTGGTCACCTATACCCATTTCGGGACGGGCAACTACCATCCGATCACGGCGCGGATCTACACCGATCTCAGCCTTTTTACCTGTGATGCGAAACTGGGGCGGGACGCGACCAAGGTGTTCAACTACCTGTCCGGCTATGCCCAGCCCGAAGGTTTGGAAAACCTCGCCATTTCACCCCTGACGCTGAAGCAATCCCTGCTCGACCTGATCGCAGCCGAAGCCGCAAACGCCAAGGAAGGCAAGCCAGCCGCGATCTGGGCCAAGATGAATTCGCTGATCGAAAGTGACGTGATCGACGCGCTTTATGCGGCGTCACAGGCGGGGGTGAAAATCAGCCTGGTGATCAGGGGCATCTGCGGGCTAAGGCCGGGGGTCAAAGGACTGTCCGAAAACATCCGGGTCAAATCGGTTGTCGGGCGGTTTCTGGAGCATTCGCGGATCGTCTGTTTCGGCAACGGGCACGATCTGCCCAGCAAAAAGGCCAAGGTCTTTATCAGTTCTGCTGACTGGATGGGGCGCAACCTGAACCGGCGGGTCGAAACGCTGGTCGAAATCAAGAATGCCACCGTCAGGGCACAGATTGTCAGTCAGATCATGGCGGCCAATATGGCTGACGTCACCCAAAGCTGGATCATGGCCGCCGATGGCAGCTTTGCCCGGGCCGTCGTGGCCGAGGGCGAGTTCCCGTTCAACTGCCACCGGTTCTTCATGGAAAACCCGTCACTATCGGGGCGCGGATCAGCGGGCGCATCGGATGTTCCACAATTGACCCATACCGATGATTAACCGATACCGGTTGCGGGGACTGCGACGGGGGCAACATGACACAACAGCCTGAGACGATCGACTGGGGGCCGTTTGGACGCCCCTTGTTTGAAGATGCTGCCGCCCTTGGTCTCAGCCGTGTCGGGGTCATCGATGTTGGGTCCAACTCTGTCCGTCTGGTGGTGTTTGACGGGGCGGCCCGGTCGCCTGCCTATTTCTATAATGAAAAGATCATGTGCGCGCTGGGCGCTGGCCTGTCGGAAACCGGCCACCTGAACCCGTTGGGACGCAAACGCGCCCTGTCCGCCATTCGTCGTTTCGCCGCATTGGCCAAGGGGATGGACATCCTGCCGCTGACGGCAGTGGCCACTGCCGCCGTGCGCGAAGCCTCTGACGGGCAGGAATTCCGGGACGAGGTGCAGCGCGAGACGGGCATCAAGCTTTGGGTGATCGACGGAAAAGAGGAGGCGCGGCTATCCGCACAGGGGGTCCTGCTGGGTTGGCCGGGTAGTTACGGGCTGGTCTGCGATATTGGCGGCTCGTCCATGGAACTGGCCGATCTGGCCGAAGGCCGGGTTGGACGCAGGGTCACCTCGGCCCTTGGCCCGCTGAAACTGCGCGAAATCAAGGGCGGCAGGAAAGCTGTAAAAGCCTATGTGCGCGAAACCATGGAACGGCTGCATGACGACATGGGCAACAGCACCGGCATGCGCCTGTTTCTGGTGGGTGGTTCGTGGCGGGCCATCGCAAGGGTCGATATGGAGCGGCGCGATTATCCCCTGACGGTTCTTCATGAATACCGGATGACATCGCGCCAGATCAGCAAGACGGCGGAATATATCCGCAAATCCGATCTTCAGGACCTGCGCAACCGATGCAACATATCCGACAGCCGGATGTCGCTTGTCCCGCTGGCCACGATCGTGCTCAAGGAATTGATGCGCACCTTCAAACCCAAGGACGTTGCCGTGTCGTCCTATGGCATTCGCGAGGGGATGCTGTTTGAACAGATGCCATCGGAATTGCGCGACCGGGATCCGCTGGTCGAGGCCTGCCGCTTTGCTGAATCCAAAGATGCCCGCATGCCCGGATTTGGGCGGGTCATGTATGATTTTGTCAAACCCCTGTTCCCCCGCGCCAATTGGCAACGCAAGCGGATCATCAAGGCTGCAAGCCTGCTGCATGACGTCAGCTGGCGGGCGCATCCCGACTACCGGGCCGAGGTGACATTCGACAACGCGACACGGGCCAATCTGGGCGGGCTGAAGCATTACGAACGGGTGCTGTTGGGGCTGGCCCTGATGAACCGCTATACCAGTAAAATCGACAAAACCCGCTTTGCCCCACTTTTTGCCATGCTCAGCGATGATCAGGTGAAAGAGGCCGAGATCTTGGGCAAGGCGATGCGTCTGGGGGCGATGCTGTGGCTGACGGCGGATGAAATCCCCGGCAAACTGAAATGGTCGCCGAAATCGGGGATTCTGACGCTGAAACTTTCGGACGAAGCGCGCCCGCTATATGGCGAAGTGGCAGAAGCACGGTTCGCCGCCCTGACAAGCGCACTCAACGCGGAAGGCAAGGTCGTGTTTCAAAAACCCTAAACCTGCGGCCAAACATGCCCGACGGTTTGCCGACGCATGGCCGACCCTTTGCCGACAGGGATTTTCGACAAAATCAGGTGCCAGCCCCGCGCCCAGATCTACAGCTCAATCTCGCCGTTTTCATCCTCTGGCATCCAGACAGGAGCCGTCGGTTTGCGGCGCAGGATGATATCGCCATTGGGCAGGAATTCCGGCGCATCATAATATCGGAAATCATCAACCCGCGCCAAAAGATCGGTCAGGGCTGGCCCCATCTCGCGGGCAAATTCGCCTAGCACAGGGGCCATATCCTCCAGCGACCCGCGCAGTTCTGAAATCGCCGGTTCCATTTCAGACATAAGGCCGCGCATCAACAAACGCGCGCCCTCTTCCATCAGGTTAAAGCCTTCTTGAACCTCGCCGTCCTGCGCGTTGGCAGGGCTGACAGACAGGCCAACGGCAAGTGTCAGTGCAGCAATCTGTTTCATGCCGAAAGTATAGCGGGATCAGCATGATTTTTCAAATCACAAGCCGATGTCCAACACGACGGGAAAGTGATCAGAACCCAGCAATAGCGCCTCGCGCAGCGCCGGGTTTTCATAGCATTCCGGATGATCAAACGGATGCCATATCTGCCATTTCGGCGCCTTCGCACGCAGACCGGGCGACACCATCACATAGTCCAAAAGGGCTTGTAGATAAGGCTCTCCCTTACGTTTGAACCGGGCCGTGACCGGCATTGCCCCCAACCGGCGACTTAGCGCGATCCGAGCATGCGGATCAAACAGCCGCGCCGCGTCCCCCTCGCCCAACACGATCTCCACACCCGACCGGCCGAACAGTTTTTCATATTCGTCCAGCCCCGGACCGTCATTGAAATCACCCAGCACGATCAGGTCTTCTCCAGCCTCCAGATGTGCCGCCACCCTGCCTCGCAGCCAGACACATTGGGCCAGTTGCTTGCGACGGTTCTCGATTGAAATCCGGATCGCTTCCGCATCGTTGCGGGCACCATGCGGGGCTTTTGATTTGGCATGCACGCCAATCATGCGCAACGGGCCAATCGGCGTTGTCAACGCCAATTCCAGCGGCGGTTTGGACCAGCGGATCGCATCAGGGGTGGCATCCACATCCAGATCCATCTGGAAAATACCATCAAAGCGCGGAAAGCCGGGATCATCCTGCGGGTCGTGCGTGGCATCAATCACTTGCGGGTCATAAAGCAGGGCAATTTCCTGCTGTGTGTCGTTCTGAAAACCTGAAACTGCCGCATTGGCCCGCAAACCGAAATGGGCCGCAAACTGCGAAAGTGCGGCAACGGCACTACGCCTGCGGCTGCTGTCCGGGGCCTCGATGATCATCACCGCATCAGCGTCAAGCGCTTGAAATACCTGACCTAATGCTCCGGTCTGCTGGGCCTTTGTCACATCCCACCTGCTGGACCACGACGCGTCATTGATCAGCGCACCTGCGTCGTCAAACAGGCTGTTGAACCATTCGACATTATAGGTCGCGATCCTCACGACCGGGCATCCTGTATCTGTTCCCAGGCGCGGTTAATGGCGACCATGCGTTTCTCGGCCAGTTTGATCGCCTCTTCGGGAACGCCGCGCGCCATCATCCGGTCGGGGTGGGTTTCACGCACCAGATTGCGCCATGCAGCCCGGATTTCATCCATCGGGGCGTCGGGATCGACATGCAGCACGTCATAGGGATCACCTTCGGAATCCGGCACGAACTGGGCGCGAATACCGCGAAAGCGGCGGGCACTAAACCCAAAGATATCAGCAACTTCCCGCAAGAACACATCTTCATTGGGGTGGTAGACACCATCCGCCATCGAGATATGGAACAAACCTTCCAGCAAGTCCGCCAGCGGGCCATCATCCTCGCCAAACATCGCCTTGATACTGCGGGCGTAAATCTCGAACCCGGCCACATCCTGCCGCGCCAGATTGAACACGCGGGCCGCACTTTCTTCTTCCTCTGGCGGAATAACAAACACCTCGCGGAAGGCGCGCACCTCGTTGCGGGTCACGATGCCGTCGGCCTTGGCCATTTTGGCGCCCAGCGCGATCACAGCGATTGTAAAGGCGACGGTCCGGTCGGGCGGCGTGCGCAATTTGTCGAACACAGCCGACAGCCCCTCGCCCGAGGCAAGGGCGGCCAAAGCGTCAGCGATGCGGGTCCAAATCGACATCCGCGCATTCTCTGATGCGCAGCAAAATCATTCAACCGCTATCCGCGCAGATGCCGTGATCCAGCGGGGGTTTCGATCACCGCATCAAACCCTTTGGGTCCGGCCGTCACATGCACGCGCGGGTCGGGGGTGGCAGCAATGGCCGCAGCGTCGGGGTGAAACACCCGGAACCGTCGCAACCGACAGCCACTATCCGGCAGGGATTTGGTCGGATGGGTCACCCCATCGCCCCAACGCATCAAGGTGGGCAGCGCCCCATCAAAGGGCAGGCCGCCATCGTCGGGCACGGTGATCTGCCAATGCAGATCGTCCCGTTCCAAATCAACTACGGGGCCGCATTCCGGCGGTGCCCATTTCATGTCGCCCACCTCGCAAATCCAATTGGCAAGGCGCGGCGGGCCCGTGAAATGATCCAGCCCGAACCAGCTTGGCCCCGCTCGCTTTGCATCCGGGTCCAGCGCAATAACCTCCAGATAGATATCACCCATCCCCAGCAGCGCGTTATGCGTGCCAAACCTTGCATGTTTGCCGCCCGGCACCATCTGAACGCCCAGCGCATCCTCAACAAATGCCACGCCTTCGGCCAGTGTTTCCGCCGCGACGGCCAGATGGTCCAGACGCATCAGGCGCGGGCCTCGCGGATCAGGCGCAAAATATCCTCGGCGGCGGTGGGGATGTTGGTGCCGGGACCAAAAATCGCCTTCACGCCCGCATCATAAAGGAATTGGTAATCCTGCTGCGGAATAACGCCACCGCAAATCACGATGATATCGTCTGCATCCGCGTCTTTCAGCGCCTGCACCAGTTTCGGGGCCAGTGTTTTGTGTCCCGCAGCCTGGGAACTGATCCCTATGACATGCACATCATTGTCGATGGCATCCTGTGCGGCCTCTTCTGGTGTCTGGAACAACGGCCCCACATCCACGTCAAAGCCGATATCGGCGAATGCGGTGGCGATGACCTTTGCCCCCCGGTCATGGCCGTCCTGCCCCATTTTGACGACCAGCATGCGCGGGCGCCGCCCCTCTTCCTCGGCAAAACCTTCCACGCTGCTCTGTATGGCGGCGAAACCTTCGTCGCCTTCATAGGCCGCCCCATAGACGCCGGCCAATGTCTTGACCTCGGCGCGGTGCCGTCCAAATGATTTTTCCATGGCCATGCTGATTTCTCCGACTGTGGCGCGGGCGCGCGCGGCTTCGACCGCGGCTTCCAAAAGATTGCCGCCTTCCTCCGCGCGGCGGGTCAATTCGTTCAGTGTTGCGTCACAAATCGCCTGATCACGGGACGCTCTTGTCGCGTCGATCCGGGCGACCTGCGCTTCGCGCACGGCGGCATTGTCGATATCAAGGATATCAATCGGGTCTTCCTTGTCCTTGCGGTATTTGTTGACCCCGACAATCACCTCGATCCCCCGGTCAATCTCGGCCTGACGGCGGGCCGCCGTTTCCTCGATCCGCAGCTTGGGCATACCGGACGCGACGGCCTTGGTCATCCCGCCCATTTCCTCAACCTCTTCAATCAGCTTCCACGCGGCTTCGGCCAATTCATGGGTCAGGCTTTCGACGTAGTAGGACCCGGCAAGCGGATCGACCACATTGGTCACCCCGGTTTCTTCCTGCAAAATCAACTGGGTATTGCGCGCTATACGCGCGCTGAATTCGGTCGGCAACGCAATCGCCTCATCCAAGGCATTGGTGTGTAGAGACTGCGTGCCGCCCAGAACCGCGCTCATCGCCTCATAGGCGGTGCGGATCACGTTGTTATACGGGTCCTGTTCCTGCAACGACACGCCGGACGTCTGGCAATGGGTACGCAACATGGAGGATTTGGGGTTCTTCGGCTCAAACTCCGCCATGATCCGCGACCAGAGCAGGCGGGCGGCGCGCAGCTTGGCTGCCTCCATGAAAAAGTTCATACCGATGGCGAAGAAGAAACTTAGCCGTCCGGCAAACTGATCCACATCCATGCCGCGCGCGATGGCGGTGCGCACATATTCACGGCCATCGGCCAGCGTGTAGGCCAGTTCCTGCACGAGGTTCGCCCCCGCCTCTTGCATGTGGTAGCCGCTAATGCTGATCGAGTTGAATTTCGGCATCTCATTGGTGGTATATTCGATGATATCCGCGATGATCCGCATCGACGGTTCGGGCGGATAGACATAGGTATTCCGCACCATGAATTCCTTGAGGATGTCGTTCTGGATCGTGCCAGAAAGGACATTGCGGGGATGTCCCTGCTCCTCCCCCGCCACGATGAAATTGGCAAGGATCGGGATCACCGCGCCATTCATCGTCATGGACACGCTGACCTTATCCAGCGGGATGCCGTCAAACAGGATCTTCATATCCTCGACACTGTCGATGGCGACACCGGCCTTGCCCACGTCCCCTTCGACGCGCGGGTGGTCGCTGTCATAGCCCCGATGTGTGGCCAGATCGAAGGCAACCGAAACGCCCTGCTGCCCCGCATCCAGCGCTTTGCGATAAAACGCATTCGATTCCTCGGCCGTGGAAAACCCCGCATATTGCCGGATCGTCCAGGGGCGACCCGCATACATCGTGGCTTTCACGCCACGGGTATAAGGGGCAATGCCGGGCACGCCGCCCATATGCGGCAGGTCAGCGGTGTCCTCGGCGGTATAAAGCGGCTTGACCGCGATCCCTTCCAACGTGTCCCAGTCCAGTGCAGCAAGGGGTTTGCCACGCAATTCCTTGGTCGCGACGTCTTCCCAGGTTTTCTTGTCGGTCATCTCAGCCTCCTGCTGTCCGCGGCAGGGATCGCGAAATTGTTTGCACTGATTTGCGCAATACCCTTAGCTTTTAACAAAGCCGCCTCTATATCTAATCTCATGAAACAATTGACGAAGATCGCCACAGTGTTTTGCCTGATGGCCGCACCACTTTCCGCCCAAGACGCCACAGTGCTGGAACGGTGGGAAGAAGACCCTACACTGGTCTTTGAGGCCACTGACATCACGTTGGCAGAGCTGCAATGGGTGGTCCGGCCCTTGGTCGTGTTTGCCGACACGCCGAATGATCCACGTTTCAAACAGCAGATGGATCGGCTGATGGACGGTCTGGATGACCTGGCAGAGCGGGACGTGATCATCATCACCGACACCGACCCCAGCGCCGAAACCGAATTGCGCACAACATTGCGGCCACGCGGATACATGATGGCGCTGATCGGCAAAGACGGGCGCGTCGCCCTGCGCAAACCAAGCCCATGGAGCGTGCGGGAACTGTCCCGGTCCATCGACAAGATGCCCCTGCGACAGCAAGAGATTTCGGACCGGCGGCTGGGGGGATAAGGTGCGTATGACATGTTCACCAGAACCTCCACCACGGTTTTGGGAACGGCATTTCACCACCCAGTTCCATAAACGTCGTCACGTCATGGCCGTCATAGCGAAAACCGGTTTGTGCGACAAATAGCTCAACCGCCATGGCAAACGGATCGGTAAAACCGTCATCCTCTGCGGCATATTGTGCCGCCTTTTCCGCACCAAAGACTTCCACGTTACGCGTCTGGCAAAGCGCTTTCAGCGCCGTTTCATCCAGCGGAACGGGGCCTTCGGTCAGAAAGCCGTGGTCATCCCCCGTGGCTGCCCAGACCTGTACACCGTCCTCATACCGGCAAACCTGCGCGCCCATGGATGTCTCGTGCAGTTCCAGTGTCAATAAGCGTAGGCCAACCGAAATCTGATCGTAGCTTGGTGATGCGAGCCGTTTCGTCAGACGCAGGTTGCGCCATGTCAGATACTGGTCATCCCATGCCGCACCGCTGAGCAAGGTTTCGTTTTCGCTGTCGGAATTCCGCGTCTCGGTCAGCCCTGCATTGGCCAGGAACCGCGCTTTTTCAGAAAGCGGGACAGACGTAACCCCGATTGCAAATCCCATTATTCAAACTCCATGATCACATCGTCCACGGCGAGACTGTCGCCAGCACCTGCGTTCACTTTCTTGACGATGCCCTTGCGTTCGGCGCGCAGGATGTTTTCCATCTTCATGGCCTCAACCGTGCATAACGCCTGACCTTCCTGCACCTCGTCACCTGCGTCCACATCGACCTTTACGATCAGGCCGGGCATGGGGCAGAGCAGGAATTTCGACGTATCGGGCGGCAGTTTTTCGGGCATCAGAGCGGCCAGTTCCGCCTGACGCGGGGTGCGCACATGCACCTTCAGATCAGCGCCCCGATAGCGCACCCGAAAACCACCAGAGATCTTGCCGATTTTCAGCACCAGTGGCGTGCCATCGACGCTGAGCCGCGCCAACGGATCGCCCGGTGTCCAATCGCTTTCGACCCGCAGGGTTTGCTCGCCGATCTTCACATCCGCCCCGGCCTTGTCCGCCCCAATGACAACGTCATGCGAATGGCCCTGCAGGCTGACAACCCAGTCTTCGCCCACATGCCGCTCGTGATTATCCATCCGACCCGAAATGCGCGTGCGCCGGATTTCAGCGACGCGGTGCATGGCGGCAGCGGCTGCGGCGATACGGGTGCACGCCTCTTCCGGCAATGTTACACCTTCGAACCCGTCTGGATATTCCTCCTCGATAAAGGCGGTGGTCATGTTGCCGCTGGTGAATTTCGGATGATCATAGACAGCCGCCAAGAATGGCAGGTTGTGCCCGATCCCCTCAAGCTCAAACCCATCCAGCGCCAGCCGCATTTCCTCAATCGCGGTGGCCCGGTCAGGGGCCCATGTGCAGAGTTTCGCAATCATCGGGTCGTAATACATGCTGATCTCGCCACCTTCATAGACGCCGGTATCGTTGCGGACGGCCCGTTTGTCTGTGGCTTCCTCGGTGGGGGGGCGGTAGCGCACCAGCCGCCCGATCGACGGCAGGAAGTTGCGATAGGGATCTTCGGCGTAAAGGCGGCTTTCCATCGCCCAGCCGTTGATTTTCAGGTCCGACTGCTGGAATGGCAGCTTCTCCCCGGCAGCCACCCGGATCATCTGTTCAACCAGATCAACACCGGTGATCAGTTCCGTCACCGGGTGTTCCACCTGGAGCCGTGTGTTCATTTCCAGGAAATAGAAATTGCGGTCACCATCCACGATGAATTCGACCGTACCCGCGCTGGTGTATCCGACCGCCTGCGCCAGGGCGACGGATTGCTCACCCATGGCCTTGCGTGTGGCCTCATCAAGGAACGGCGAAGGTGCTTCCTCAATCACCTTCTGGTTCCGGCGCTGGATCGAACATTCGCGTTCATGCAGGTAAACCGCATTGCCATGGCTATCGGCCAGAACCTGAATTTCGATATGGCGGGGCTGGGTCACGAATTTCTCGATGAAAATCCGGTCGTCACCAAAGGAACTGGCGGCCTCGTTCTTGGACGACTGAAACCCCTCGCGGGCCTCATCATCATTCCACGCAATCCGCATACCCTTGCCGCCACCCCCGGCGGAGGCCTTGATCATCACCGGGTAGCCAACTTCATTGGAAATCTTAACCGCCTCTTCGGCGTCTTCGATCAGGCCCATATAGCCGGGTACGGTCGATACATCAGCCTCCTGCGCGATCTTCTTGGAGGTGATCTTGTCGCCCATCGCCTCAATCGCGCCTTTGGGCGGGCCGACGAATGCGATGCCTGCGGCCTCTAGCGCGTCAGCAAATTTCGGGTTTTCGGACAGGAAACCATATCCGGGATGCACCGCTTCGGCGCCGGTCTGTTTGATTGCCTCCATCACCTTGTCGATGACGATATAGGACTGGTTGGCGGGAGGCGGGCCGATATGCACCGCCTCATCCGCCATTTTCACATGCAGCGCGTTGCGGTCAGCATCGGAATAGATTGCCACCGTCTGAATGCCCATCTTGCGGGCGGTCTTGATCACGCGACAGGCAATTTCGCCACGGTTGGCAATGAGTATTTTCTTGAACATCCGCAAGGTCCTTTAGTCAAATTCAGGTGATCGGGCGCCACTGTCACACCCTGTTGTCTTGGCGTGACATGCCGGTCGCATACAATTGTATGCCAAGTGAGTATGCGTGAAACCGTGCCGGGTGATTTTCATGCCACCCTTCCCGAAGTTGTCGGATTTCGGCGACTCTCATCATAGGGAAAAGCACCATGTTCACACTTATACATAAATGGCCGCAGCTTGCCTGCGCGACCGCGGCGTTGCTGGTGGCGGGCACCGCCGGTCAGGCCGAAACGACCATCGAAGTCTACGGTTACGGCAAACTGGATTTGATTTATGACGTCGACACCGATCTGGGGCTGACCATTTTCGGCCTTGGCAGTCTTGAGCCGGGGACCGACAGCGAAAGCACCAGCCAAGCACATGCGTTTCAGTCGCGCCTTGGGTTTCGCAGCACCACGGACACCGCGTGGGGCCCGTTGAAGACGCAGGTCGAGGGCGATTTCTTTGGTAACGGCGGCGGTGGCTTTCGGTTGCGTCATGCTTACGGCGAGGTTGGCGGGCTTTTGGCCGGTCAAACCTGGAGCAACTTCATGCCCATAGAAAGCTATCCCACGACGGTCGATTTTCAGGGGCCTGCAGGTATTCCGTTCGCCCGCACGGCGCAATTGCGCTACTCGCATGATCTTGGCGGCCTGAACTTGTCTGCGTCCGTCGAGGATGACGACGGGGGCGCGCATCTGGCGGTGACGGCGGCGGCGCGTTACGGGTTTGACAATGGGTTCGTCAAACTGGCCGGGATTTCGCGGCAATTGGACGGGCCGTCGGGGAATGTGGATGCCTATGGTGTCAACATCTCGGGCAATGCCACGCCCTGGCAGGGTGGCACCATTCAGGCCAGCTATACCATGGGTGAGGGCATCGGGTCGCTGATGGTCTTTGGTGGCGACGATCTGGACGGCGATACCGCGATCGAGACCGAGGCCTACACCCTCGCCATTGCGCAGGCGCTGAACGATCAATTCACCATTGGCGCGGCTTACGGTTTCCGCGATATCGACAGCGGCGGCGCCACGGATACCGAAAGCCTTGAAACCGTGCATCTGACGGCTTTTTACAGCCCGTTGGAAAATGTCACTTTCGGCGTTGAATATATCAGCGGCGAACGGACGTTGTTCAATGACAGCACTGCCAGCGCGGACCGGATCCAATCCTCGGTGCAGTTCAATTTCTAACTGCGTCTCAGACAAAAAAACCGCCGTAGGGGTTTGCCCCCCGCGGCGGTTCCGCTCATTTCGTTGCGCCAAAGGCGCGTCGGTATTAGCGTGATGGGCGGCAAACGCCTGCATCGTCGCACAATACGCCAACGGCAGCGCCAGCGAGGATTGTGCCAGTCCGGTCTGTGCCCAGGACTTCTGAAGCAACAAGGCCCGCGCCCGCACCTGCGACGCCACGTTCAACGTCGTTGTCAAGACAGCCTGCGAGGCCGAACATAGCCACCGCGGCAAGGATGATAGATGTTTTCTGCATTGTTTTCTGCCTAACTTTGTTTTCGCCGTAGCCCCAGGATTGGCGCGTACTATGCCGCACTGAATAGCGAGATTGGGCTGATATCCAATATCAACCGCAAAAAAATGGAAAAATGAGCGGAAAAACGGAACCGGCCCGCCTTGGGAAAGGGCAGGCCGGAAAAGGGAAGGGTCGTACCGTTCTAAGGTTGCAACAGCATGTTTGCTGGGTTGCGCTGCTGCTGCGACAACTGTGCCGTAATCACCGGGCTTCGCAAAGCGACCTGATCTGCCCCCCCAGAAATGGGCGACCAGTTGCTGCACCACCGCAGCGCTCCGCAGGATTTCGCCACCCGGGCGCACTCACAAACCCTCGATCTCGGGGAAGCTGACGCGGGCCACCGCCACATCAATGCGTAGCAAGGCATCGTAGCTGGCGGGGTCAAACGGGTCTTCGGCAGGCACGACTTCGCGTTCGAACAGCCAACTCAACCGCCCCGCGTCCAGATTGCCGCGCACAAACGGTTCATCGCCGAACTGTTCCCACAGGGCCTGCATAAACCCCGCGTCGGCCCGTTTGTCAGGTGGGCGTCGGTCGGCATAGCGCGCGCGCACGGTCAACGGGGTCGCCCCGTCCTTGTTGGCGCGTCTGATGGTGAATTGGAAATCAGTGCCGGGCAGTCGCCCCGGAAAGCCGCGATGCTTTTCCATCTCAACACCCCCATATCGGTTGGGGGGCGCCACGGACAAGCCTGCTTGCCTGTCCGTGACCTGTTTGCCTGTGTAAACGATTGCCCTTAGCGGGACGCCTCCTGTGCGGCCATATCCGAAGTGACCTGCAATGGTCCCCGTTCATGGCTGCCGGACACTGCAACCAACGCCATAAGCGCGGCCACCCCAAAAGCGATAAGTCCTTGTACCATTTTTGTTTCCTGCCTCTTGTGATGCAGGACCGTCTGGTTTCTCCAGTTCGGCCCCACGAGGGCGCGATACCATGTTCGCACGCAGGAAGCGTATCAAATTTCCGTTTGTTTTCATCACCCTCAATGGCGAAGGTGACGTCATGTGTCGCAAGCGCATCATCAGCAGAAACACGCCGAGACGTTGCCACCATATTTGGACCAATACCCCGGAACGCATCCACATATTGGGATTGCCTGTCGTCACAATCCCGCGGTGCCAATGCCGGTATCTCGGCGTGAAATTGCCAAGGCCGCGAAACCGGCCCCGCCTGCCACGGATCACAAGGGGATGTTGTCATGCTTTTTCCATGGGTTTTGAAGTTGCTTGCCGCGCAGCGATGCAAAGGCCCGGCAGATCCTTTTGCGGGTTGAATGGGGCATGATCACCTCGTCGATGAACCCTTTTTCGGCAGCCACAAACGGGTTGGCAAAACGGTCTTCGTAATTCTTGGTATGCTGGGCGATCTTTTCGGCATCGCCCAGATCGGCGCGGTGGATGATTTCGGTTGCCCCTTTGGCACCCATCACCGCCACCTCTGCCGTGGGCCAGGCATAGTTGAAGTCACCACGCAAATGTTTTGAAGCCATCACGTCATAGGCCCCGCCATAGGCCTTGCGGGTGATCACCGTTACCTTGGGCACGGTCGCCTCGCCAAAAGCGAAGAGCAGTTTCGCCCCGTGCTTGATGACCCCGCCATATTCCTGTGACGTGCCGGGCAGGAAGCCAGGGACATCCACAAGCGTCAGGATCGGGATTTCAAACGCGTCGCAGAACCGGACAAACCGCGCCGCCTTGCGGCTGCTGTCGATATCCAGGCATCCGGCCAGCACCATGGGCTGGTTGGCAACAACACCCACGGTCGACCCTTCCAAACGGATGAAGCCGGTCAGGATGTTTTTCGCGAAGTCCTCCTGGATCTCATAAAAATCACCCTCATCAGCCAGTTTGGCAATCAGCTCTTTCATGTCATAGGGCGAGTTTGGGTTGTTCGGGATCAGCGTATCAAGGCTGTCCTCCAACCGGTTAACATCATCAAAGAACGGGCGTACCGGCGGTTTGGCGCGGTTGTTGAGAGGCAGAAAATCGACAAGGCGGCGCACCTCCGCCAGGGCTTCCACGTCGTTTTCAAACGCGGCATCCGCGACTGAGGATTTCTTTGTATGGGTCGACGCGCCGCCCAATTCTTCCGCCGTCACAATCTCATTGGTGACTGTCTTGACCACGTCAGGGCCGGTCACAAACATGTAACTACTGTCTTTGACCATGAAGATGAAATCGGTCATCGCAGGCGAATAGACCGCACCGCCCGCGCAAGGTCCCATGATCACGCTGATTTGCGGGACGACGCCGGATGCCATGATATTGCGCTGGAAAACTTCCGCATAACCAGCGAGCGATGCGACACCTTCCTGGATACGTGCCCCGCCGGAATCGTTGATCCCGATCACTGGTGCCCCGTTCTGCATCGCCATATCCATGATCTTGCAGATTTTCTGGGCGTGGGTTTCAGACAGCGAGCCACCAAACACGGTGAAATCCTGACTGAACACATAGACCATGCGGCCATTGATCGTGCCCCAGCCGGTCACAACGCCATCGCCAGCGGGCCGTTCCTTTTCCATGCCGAAATCGGTGCAGCGGTGGGCCACGAACATATCGAACTCTTCAAATGATCCGTCATCCAGCAAAAGCTCGATCCGCTCGCGCGCGGTCAGCTTGCCCTTGCTATGCTGCGCATCAATCCGGCGCGCGCCGCCACCCAATCGCGCCGCCTCGCGCCGCGTCTCAAGCTCTTGCAGAACGTCCATTTATGTCACTCCCCCTGCTGGTCCCCTCTTGTCCTAAGGGTTTTACAGGCTCAGGAGAAGTTGGAATGAGAAAATTTGCAAATACACGACTTAGCATCGGAACATATTTGCAAAACTGCAAATCAACCACCGCGTCGCAGGTTTGCGCCTGACTGTGATGGACAGTTGTGGCTTGCGACCCTAAGTCTGGTGAATGACCGTTCTGCCGCATATTCGATTTCTTGATCGCGCAACGCCGCCACACATTCTGACACTGATCCTGATTACAGGCATGTCAGCGTTGAACATGTCGATTTTCCTGCCTTCGCTTGCGGCAATGACAACCTATTTCAAAACGGAATACGCGATCATGCAGATCGCCCTCTCGGGCTATCTGGCGGCAACCGCCGTATTGCAGACGATTATCGGACCGATTTCGGATCGGTTCGGGCGGCGCAAGATTGTCATGGGGTCCCTGGTCATCTTCGTGCTGGCCACGATAGGCACTTACATGGCCACGACCGTCGAAACATTCCTGCTGTTCCGTATTCTGCAAGCGGCCGTGGCAACGTCCATGGCGCTCAGCCGGGCCATCGTGCGTGATATGGTGCCACAGGAACAGGCGGCATCAATGATCGGCTATGTCACGATGGGCATGGCTATTGTGCCCATGGTCGGCCCGATGATTGGTGGTGCGCTGGATCAGCTATTCGGCTGGCACGCGACATTCATCTTTCTGGCCCTGGCCGGTACCGGCGTTTTGATCCTGTGTTATTTCGACCTTGGCGAAACAGTCACGGGCAAGGGCGTCAGCTTTGCCGATCAGGTCAAAGGATACCCCGAATTGTTCCGCTCCCCCCGGTTTTGGGGCTACGTGCTGTGCTCGGCCTTCAGTTCCGGCGCATTCTTTGCCTTGCTTGGTGGCGCATCCTTTGTGGCGACCAGCATCTTCGGGCTTTCCCCTCTCTGGAGCGGAGTTGCCCTTGGCGCACCGGCCATCGGTTATGCCATGGGAAATTTCCTGTCGGGCCGGTTTTCGGTGCGGATGGGCATCAACTGGATGGCACTGGCAGGAACCGGCATCACGATCATCGGCATGGGCCTGTCCGTCATCCTGACATTGTCCGGGGTGATCCATCCGCTGAACTTCTTTGGCTTCTGCGTCCTTCTGGGGGTCGGCAATGGAATGACCTTGCCCAATGTCATGGCCGGCTCAATCTCGGTCAGGCCACATCTGGCTGGCACCGCCAGCGGGCTTGGCGGGGCGATCATGATCGGCGGTGGAGCGGCCTTGTCACAATTTGCAGGCGGCTTGCTAACCTTGGAAACCGGCACGCTGCCCCTACAATGGGTGATGCTGAGCGTTTCGGTGCTGGCCATGCTGTCGGTGCTATTTGTCATCTGGCGCGAAAACGCGCTTGGTTGACCTATGGTTTGCATTTGCTAAACCTGCTTAGCAAAACTGCAAAGGTGCCCTATGCCGCCCCAGAAACTCTATGCCGGTGCGAAGCTGCGTGAATTGCGCGGACGGCTATCGCTGACTCAGAAAGCCTTTGCTGAAAAGCTGGGCGTGTCGCTGCCCTATCTCAACCAGATGGAAAACAACAACCGGCCCGTGTCCACCGCAGTGGTGCTGGGGCTGGCGCAGGAATTCGGTTTCGACGTGACCGAACTGCAATCGGGGGATGAGGCGCGGCTTGTCGGCGATATGCGCGAGGCGCTGGCCGATCCGGTCTTTACCGGCACCGCCCCGGCCCTGGCCGATCTGCGCCTTGCGGCTGCCAACGCGCCCACATTGGCCCGGGCCTTTCTCGAATTGCACGCGGCCTACCGGCAAAGCCACGAACGGCTCGCCTCGCTGGATGAGGCCTTGGGCCGCGAGGATGTGCGCCTGCGCCCCAGCCCCTGGGAAGAGGTGCGCGATTTCTTCCACTACTGCGACAACTACATTGACGCCGTAGACCGCAGCGCCGAGCGTTTTTCCAGCCAGTGCCCGCCCGGTGAAACCATGGCGGAGGCCGCGATCCGCACCCTGGCCACGCGGCAAATCACCACCGTGATGACCGGCACGGATGCGGTCCGCCATTATGATGCGGCGACAAAAACGCTGACGATTTCCAAACATGCCAGCCCCGCGACCCAGACCTTTCAACTGCTGCTGCAACTGGCCCTGATCACGCAAGATCCGCTGCTGACCGCGACGCTGGACCTTGCGCGGTTCCAATCGGAAGAGGCACGCAGCATCGCAAAAGTCGGGCTGGCCAATTATTTTGCCGGGGCGGCGCTGATGCCTTACGGGGTGTTTCTGGCCGCCGCTGAGGAAACCCGGCATGATCTGGAGGTGTTGGCGACGCGCTTTGGCGCATCGCTGGAACAGGTGGCCCATCGGCTGTCCACCATGCAACGGCCCGGGGCCAAGGGCATTCCGTTTTTCTTTGTCCGGGTGGATCAGGCAGGCACGATCACCAAACGACATTCAGCGACAACACTGCAATTTGCCCGCTATGGCGGTGCCTGTCCGCTGTGGAACGTACATCAGGCATTTGAAACACCCGGACAATTCCTGCGGCAACTGGCCGAAACGCCCGACGGGGCGCGGTATTTCTGCCTGGCCCGCGATGTCAGCAAATCCGGCGGCTCCTACAGCCAGCCCACCCGGCGCTATGCCATCGGGTTGGGATGCGAGGTGAAGCACGCCCCGGCACTTGTCTATGCGGACCACATGGATCTGGGGTCGGCAGCGGCCTATGCGCCAATCGGGATTTCCTGCCGGATCTGCGAGCGGCGCAACTGCCATCAAAGGTCTGTTCCGCCGCTGGAGCGTCATTTGCGGGTGGACCCCAACAAGCGCGGGGTCCTGCCCTATCAGTTGGATTAGCCCGCGTCGCGCAATGCGGCGGCGATCTGATCCTTCAGTTGCATCCGCTCTTTACGCATTTGCGACATGTGCAGATCGTCCGTCGGCGCCACATCGCTTTCCGCCCGGTGAATGGCCCGGTTGATGTCGTGATAACTGTCGGTAAGTTTCGCAAAATGCGCGTCCGCTTCCTTCAGCTTATGGATGGTTGCCTGTTGATCTGGAAACTCTTCGTTCAGTTCATGTGGGGTATGCGACATTGCGGTCTCCTTGGTCTTTCGTGTTCCAAGTGACGTTAACCTGCCGCTGGTGACCCGGCTTTGATCCGGATCAACTTATTTGCGGACGGGCCGCCATCCTGCTGCTTCGGCCTCTGCGATACTGCAAAACCAGCGTTCGCCGCTGGCCGGATTGATGCCTGTTCGGGCATAGCTTCCGTCGCGCGGCAGATGGTAAATCCGCCCATTGCCCGAGATATTTCCCTTGATCACACAAGACGGGTCCGGCGCAGTTCTGCCGGTGATGCGTCTTTCACGAAACGCCGCTGGCGCTTCGATCGCAAAGCCCCAGATCCCCCGCTCCGTCACCGCAGCCGCCTTTTCATCCAGATCATAGGCGTTGGAATAGCGGCGATAAGCCCAAGCCGCACCCGCCTGCACGATTGCGGCACCCATGTCCTGCCGGCCCACCTGACAGGTTGCAACCACACGATCATAGCGGTCAGTCTCGATCATGTCGCAACGGGCGTGCCGCCCTTCGAACTGGTCACGGACAAAGTCGCGCGCCCAGCGCCCGCAATCCCATTCGCGGCCATTGGCACTGCAAGGTTGCCCCATCTCCGGGGCGTCGATGCCATGCAGACGCACGCGGGTATCGCCGACATCAATGGTATCGGCATCGACGACGCGCACAGTGCCCTCCGGCCCGGCCACAGCCGCACCAGCCCAAGCGAGACTGCATAAGAACCAAAGAAGACAACGCATGCCCGCCGATTAGAGCGCCGGGCCACCGTTAAGCAAGCGCTTCTGTTAACCTAGGTTAACAAATCCCTAACGCTGTGATGTTTCCCACGCAGGGTTGATCCATGGTTCGTCATTCACCGGCGGCAACGGATGACGTTGCAGGATGTGATCCGACACTTTCTCGCCCACCATGATCGACGGCGCGTTCAGATTGCCATTGGTGATGCGCGGGAAAATCGAACTGTCGGCAAGGCGCAGACCATCAACCCCGATAACCCGCGCCTGTGGGTCAACCACCGCCATCGGATCGTCGACCGCACCCATCTTGCAGGTGCCGCAAGGGTGATAGGCGCTTTCGGCGTGGTCGCGGATGAAGGCGTCCAGCTCCTCATCGGTCTGCGCCGCATCGCCGGGCTGAATCTCATGCCCACGATATTCATCAAAGGCGGGTTGGGCGAAAATCTCGCGCGTCAGGCGGATACAGGTCCGGAACTCTTCCCAATCCTGCGGATCGGACATGTAGTTGAACTGGATACGCGGGTTGTCATTGGGATCAGCTGAACGGAGCGTGACCTGCCCGCGCGAAACAGATCGCATCGGGCCGACATGGGCCTGAAATCCATGACCTTCAGGCGCCACCTTGCCATCATAGCTGACAGCGATGGGCAGGAAATGGAACTGGATATCGGGGTAATCGATCCCCGCCTTTGACCGGATGAAGCCCGCGCTTTCAAACTGGTTGGAGCTGCCCAAACCGGTTTTCCACAACAGCCACTCGGCCCCGATCCGGGCCTTGCCGCGCAAGTTCCAATAGGAAAACAGGGTCACCGGTTTGGTCGCTGCCTGCTGGATATAAAGTTCCAGATGGTCCTGTAGGTTCTGCCCCACGCCGGGACGATCCGCGACCACATCAATGCCATGTTCGGCCAGATGTGCCGCCGGGCCGATACCCGACAACATCAGCAGCTTGGGCGAATTCAGCGATGAGGCGGCGATGATGACTTCGACATTGGCATGGATGACCTCAATCTTGCTGCCCCGGCTGACCTCAACCCCCGTAGCACGCCCGTCCTCGATGATGATCCGACGGGCCAACGCCCGTGTGATCGTGCAATTGGGCCGTTTCAGCGCAGGCCGCATATAGGCATTCGCCGCCGACCAGCGTCGCCCCTTGTAGATGGTTGCATCGAACGGGCCGAACCCTTCCTGTTGCGCACCATTATAGTCACCGGTCACAGGGTATCCGGCCTGTGCCCCCGCCTCGACAAAGGCGCGGGTGAGCGGGTTTTTCCGGGGGCCACGGGTGACGTGCAACGGGCCATCCTTGCCCCGCCATTCAGGGTCACCGCCATGTCCGCCATCATGCCAATGTTCCATCCGTTTGAAATATGGCAGCACATCGGCATAGGACCAGCCCTGCGCGCCCTGCCCGGCCCAATGATCGAAATCGCGGGCATGGCCACGCACATAGATCATCCCGTTGATCGAGGATGAGCCGCCGATCACCTTGCCGCGCGGGGTCACCAACTGGCGCCCACCCAGATGCGGCTCTGGCTCCGACTTCATTCCCCAATCATACATTTTCATATTCATCGGGTAGGACAGCGCGGCAGGCATCTGAATGAACGGGCCAGCATCACTGCCACCATGTTCAATCACCAGCACCTGCTTGCCCGCCTCGGCCAAGCGGTAAGCCATGGCGCAGCCAGCAGAGCCTGCGCCGATAATGACGTAATCTGCGCGCATCTAAAACGGCGCCTCCAGATCGCCCATACGGACATAGACGCCCTTGATCTGGCTGTAATGCTCAATCGCCGCCTTGGAGTTTTCGCGGCCCACGCCAGACATTTTTGAACCACCAAACGGGGCCTCAACCGGCGCATCATTATAGGTGTTGATGTAGCATGTGCCCGCTTCGAACCCTGCGACCATGCGGTGGGCGCGGGTCAGATCGGCGGTAAAGACACCGGCAGCAAGGCCGAATTCCGTGTCATTGGCGCGCGCCAGCACCTCTTCCTCGGTGTCGAAATCCAGTACCGACATGACCGGGCCAAAAATCTCGTCCCGCGCGATGGTCATGTCGTCGGTGACATCGGCAAAGACGGTCGGTTCAAGGTAGAACCCGTTGCGGTCAGCACGCTTGCCGCCGGTGACCAGTGTCGCGCCTTCATCCACGCCCTTGGCAAAAAACCCTTCAACAATGTCACGCTGGTTTTCAGACACCATGGGACCAAAATTCACCTCCGGGTCCTGCGGGTCACCCATTTTGACGCCCGCAAGTCGTTCCGTCAGACGTTTGAGGAATGCGTCCTTGATCCCCTTTTGGACAAAAACCCGCGTGCCGTTCGAGCACACCTGACCAGAGGAATAGAAATTGCCCAGAATCGCGCCTGACACCGCGTTTTCCAGATCGGCATCATCAAAGATCACAAGCGGGGACTTGCCCCCCAGTTCCATTGTCACATGACGCACGCCCTCTGCTGCGGCGGCATAAACCTTACGCCCCGTGGGGACTGAGCCGGTCAGTGACACCTTGTCCACGCGCGGATCAGTTATCAGCGATGCACCAACTGCGCCGTAGCCTTGAATGACGTTGTAAACGCCAGCAGGCGCGCCCGCCTCGACCAGGATTTCGGCGACTTTCAGTGCGCAAAGCGGGGTGGTTTCTGACGGTTTGAACACCATCGCATTGCCGCAAGCGAGTGCGGGTGCAGCCTTCCAGCAGGCGATTTGCGTTGGATAGTTCCACGCACCAATGCCGACGCAAACGCCCAATGGCTCGCGACGGGTATAGACAAAATCCTCGCCCAGCGGGATGTGTTCTCCGGTAATGCTGGCGGCCAAACCGCCGAAATATTCCAGCGCATCGGCCCCGGATGTGGCATCCACAACGCTGGTTTCCTGATAGGGTTTGCCGGTGTCATAGGTTTCCAGCACCGACAGATCATGATTGCGGTCGCGCATGATATCGGCGGCCCGGCGCAGCACACGGCCACGCGCGGTCGCCGTCCAGCCCGCCCATTCCTTTTGCGCGCGTTTGGCGGCAGCAAGCGCCTGATCAACAATCGCAGGGGTGGCTGCGTGTAATTTGGCAATGACTTCACCTGTGGCGGGATAGATCACTTCAATGACCTCGCCGGCTGTGTCTTCGATATATCTGCCATCCACAAAATGGCTAGCTTTGGGTTGTGTGTTCATGGCTTTGATGCCTCCGGCGGGAGTATTTTTGGTAATCGGAGCCGCTGAGCAAACGCTCTGGGAGAGCGTTTGCAGGCGACGGTGATGAGGTTATTCCCCACGGGGAAAGCGTTGGTTTTCTTCGAGAACGTTGAGGTCCATGTGGTTGCGCATGTAGCGCTCGGACGCTTTTTGCAGCGGCTGGTAATCCCATGGGTAGTAATTGCCATTGCGCAGCGCCTCATAGACGACCCAGCGGCAAGCCTGGGAATGGCGCACATCGGCGTCGAATTTGACAAGGTCCCAACGCGCCTCGGATTTGGCGCGCAGTTGGGTCAGCGTGCCTTGATGATCGGGAACCTCAGCCAGATTGGTCAACTCATGCGGGTCAGCGTCCAGATCAAACAGCTGGTCAGGATCCAGTGCGCAGCGATTGTATTTCCACTTGCCATAGCGCAAGGACACCAGCGGGGCATAGCTCGCCTCGGCCGCGTATTCCATCGCAACCGGCGTATCGCGTTGCCCCCCCTGCCCCAGATGCACAAGGCTTTCGCCCTGGGTCCATGGCATCACCTCGGACATGTCCACCCCGGCCAGGTCGCAAAGTGTCGGCGTAATGTCGATCGTGCTGACCGGCGTTGCATTTTGCCCCACGGTCATCGTCGGCGAGGCAATCATCAGCGGCACACGCGATGATCCTTCGTAGAAGGACATTTTGAACCACAAGCCCCGTTCACCCAGCATATCGCCATGGTCCGACACAAAGACGATCACCGCTTCCTGCCGCGTATCCGCAAGTGTTTGCAGGATTTCACCAACCTTGTCGTCAAGGTAGGAGATATTGGCAAAATAGGCGCGTCGCGCGCGGCGAATGTGGTCTTCAGTGATGTTGAAATTGTCGCGGTCATTCGCGTCGAGGATGCGTTGCGAGTGCGCGTCCTGCTCCGCGTAAGGGATCGGCCCGACCTCTGGCAGCAGGTGATCGCAATCGGCGTAAAGATCCCAATATTTCTTGCGCGCGACATAGGGATCATGCGGATGGGTAAAGCTGACGGTCAGACACCATGGGCGGTCATCATGGCCACGTGACAGGTCATAGAGCTTGCGGGTCGCGTGATAAGCCACCTCGTCATCATATTCCATCTGGTTGGAAATCTCGGCCACGCCCGCACCGGTTACCGACCCCATATTGTGATACCACCAGTCGATCCGTTCGCCGGGCTTGCGGTAATCCGGCGTCCACCCGAAATCAGCGGGATAGATATCGGTGGTCAGGCGTTCCTCGAACCCGTGCAACTGATCAGGGCCGACAAAATGCATCTTGCCCGACAGGCAGGTCTGGTATCCGGCACGGCGCAGATGGTGGGCATAGGTTGGAATGGAGGAGCCAAATTCAGCGGCATTGTCATAAACGCCGGTACGTGAAGGCAGCTGGCCTGACATGAAAGACGCCCGCGCCGGGGCGCAAAGCGGTGAGGCGGTGTAGGCATTGGCAAAACGCGTGGACCTGGCCGCCAGCGCCTTGAGGTGAGGGGCATGCAACCAGTCGGCAGGGCCATCAGGGAACAGCGTGCCGTTCAGTTGATCCACCATGATAATCAGGATATTCGGCTTGCTCATGCCACACCTCCCGTCAGGATTGTCAGTAATTTCAGCGTCTTGCCATGGGCATCCTCATCCGGCACGGCAAGGGCGGCGCGGATATAGAACCCGTCAATCAGGGCGGCCAGCATGTCGGCGGCTTCTTCCGGATTGGCCGCGATCGGGCGCAGCGCGTGGGTCAGGTTGCTACGCAGACGGCGCTGATAAAGGCGCAACAGGCGCAGGGCGGCCGGGTTGGTCTGGGCTTGGACGTAAAATGTCATCCAGGCACTGACCGTGGCCGGATCAAAGCAGGATGGGGCGAAATTCGCGGCGATAATGGCGCGTGCGCGCGTCACCGGGTCATTTGCACCACGCAAGGCTGCCACCACCTCATCCCCGTAATCACGCAGGATCTGGCGCATCGCGGCCTCGAAAATCTGATCCTTGCCACCAAAATAGTGATGCGCCAATGCCGAGGACATCCCCGCACGCTTAGCAATTTTGCTAACCGTCACATCCAGTGTTCCCGCCGCCCCGATCTCATCAATCGTCGCTTTAACTAATGCGGCACGCCGGATAGGTTCCATTCCAATCTTGGGCATCTGTTTTTCTTTCTGGTGGACACAAACAGATAAATCGTTTTTTATTGACTCGTCAATCAAGAAAAATATGGGAGTACAAACATGAAACTGAAATCCACACTATCCGTATTGGCCATCTGTGCCGCCGCGCCTGCATTTGCAGATTGCGACATGGTCCGCTTTTCCGATGTCGGCTGGACGGACATCACGGCGACGACGGCGGCAACATCCATCGTGCTGGAGGCATTGGGCTACGAAACATCGACTGACATCCTCTCGGTACCGGTCACCTATGCTTCCATGGCGCAGGGTGATATCGATGTCTTTCTCGGGAACTGGATGCCCACGATGGAAGGTGACATCGCCAGCTACCGTGAGGCGGGAACCGTCGATACGGTGCGCACAAATCTTGAGGGTGCAAAATACACGCTGGCCACCAATGCTGCGGGTGTCGCCGCAGGGATCACTGATTTTGCATCTATCGCCCAGGCTGCCGACGCGCTGGATGGCAAGATTTACGGGATCGAGGCGGGCAATGACGGCAACCGCCTGATCCAGGACATGATCGACGCCAACGCCTTTGGGCTGGACGGGTTCGAAGTTGTCGAAAGCTCGGAACAGGGCATGCTGGCACAGGTGGAACGGGCCGGTGACCGGGACGAACCTGTTGTGTTCCTTGGCTGGGAGCCGCATCCGATGAATGCCAATTACGACATGACCTACCTGCCCGGCGGTGATGACTATTTTGGCCCTGATCTGGGCGGCGCCATTGTGGCAACCAATACCCGTGCAGGATATGTCACGGAATGTCCTAACACCGGTAAGCTGCTGCAAAACCTCGCATTCTCGCTCGCCATGGAGAATGAGATCATGGGGGCCATCCTGAATGATGATGTTGACCCCGAGGATGCCGCCAAAGCATGGCTGGCTGCCAATCCCGATGCCTGGACGGCCTGGCTGGACGGCGTGACAACCAAGGATGGCGGCGACGCGGTTGGCGCGGTCACAGCCGCCTTGGCTGAGTAAAAAGACAAAGGGGGAGCAGCCATTGCTCCCCCTTTTTTTTGGCGAACAAGGGGCGGGTATGAGCTGGCTGACAGATAACAAAATTCCAGTCGGAGACTGGTCCGAAACGGCTGTGGACTGGCTGAAGGATAATGGCCGACCAGCCTTTGACGCGTTAAGCGATGGGCTGGACGCGATGATTGACGGCATCGTGTGGTGCCTGCAAACCCCGCCTGCCTGGATCGTGGTGGCGTTTTTTGTGGCGCTGACATGGGGCTTGCAGCGGTCATGGAAAATCTGCCTTCTGGTGCTTGCATGCCTGCTTTTCGTGATCAATCAGGGCTATTGGGACGAAACCACCGATAGCCTCGCTTTGGTGCTGTCATCCTGTGTCGTCTGCATGGGGTTAGGCGTGCCGATTGGCATTTTTCTGGCCCATCGCCCCCGCGCCTATCAGGCGCTGAGCCCGGTTCTGGATCTGATGCAGACCCTGCCGGCCTTTGTCTATCTGATCCCGGCCATCGTGTTCTTTGGTCTGGGCATGGTGCCGGGTCTGTTTGCGACTGTGATCTTTGTTTTGCCGGCACCGGTCCGGCTGACCTATCTGGGTGTGTCCAACACCCCGACGCCCCTGCTGGAGGCCGCTGAATCCTTTGGTGCCACACCCGCGCAACGTCTGTGGAAAGTGGAGCTGCCCTATGCCTTTCCGCAGATCATGGCGGGGCTAAATCAGGTGATCATGCTGTCGCTGTCGATGGTCGTCATCTCGGCCTATGTCGGTGCGAACGGGTTGGGAAAACCGGTGGTTCAGGCATTGGGGCGCAACGATCCGGGGCTTGGGTTTGAATCGGGCTTTGCCATTGTTGCGGTCGCCATCATGCTGGACCGGATGTTGAGAGTGAACAAATGAACGCCGTTGAATTCGACAATGTCTCGATTGTTTTCGGGAACAAACCGCTGACCGCCCTGCCCCTGATGGATGACGGGTTGGAACGGCCCGAAATTCGGGAAAAAACCGGCCAGATCCTTGGCGTCCACAACTGTTCGCTGAACGTGGAAGTTGGCGAAATCCTTGTGTTGATGGGGCTGTCCGGTTCGGGAAAATCGACGCTGCTGCGCGCCGTAAACGGGCTGAACCCCGTGATCCGGGGCGAGGTACGTATCTTTGACGGAGATTGGTCCTGTAGCGTCGGCAAGGCGTCGGCGTCCGATCTGCGGCGCGTCAGGCGCGAATGCGTGTCGATGGTGTTCCAGCAATTCGGCCTGCTGCCATGGCGGACTGTGCGTGACAATGTCGGGCTGGGGCTGGAACTGGCGGGACTTGAAAAAACCGCGCGCCTGAAGCGGGTGGATCAGGAGCTGGAGATGGTGGGCCTTGCCGACCGTGCCGATGCCTTGGTGGGCGAACTGTCGGGTGGGATGCAACAGCGGGTGGGTCTTGCCCGCGCCTTTGCCACCGACGCGCCGATCCTGTTGATGGATGAACCGTTCTCGGCCCTTGATCCCCTGATCCGGACCAAGTTGCAGGATGAATTGCTGGACCTGCAAAAACAACGCAACCGCACGATCATCTTTGTCAGCCATGACCTTGATGAAGCGTTCAAGATCGGCAACCGGATTGCGATCATGGAGGGCGGACGGATTGTCCAATGTGGCACCCCCCGTGACATTTTCACCAACCCGGCGAATGAATATGTGGCCGATTTCGTGGCGCATATGAACCCGCTGGGTGTGCTGACGGCACGCGACGTGATGACGGACGGCACGGCCAAAGGGCCCGCAATTGACGTGGAAACGCCTGTGCAGGACATCATGCACCAGATCAACGCCAACGCATTGCAGGTGATGGAAAACGGGCAACCCGTTGGCCAGGTCACACAAAGCTCACTTCTGGCCCGGCTGACACCATCCAACGGCGACTAGGGTCGGGACCAGGGCGGCTCTGGCGGCGGCACCGATGCGGTTTCTGACACCCTGCGCCTGTCATCGCGCAAGCGGCGTGAAGTCGGAACCACCAATAATACTCCGCAACGTATAGGCGGTTTGGATCAATGCATTATAGGATGTCGCTGCGGCCTCGGCGCGGGACAGGATATACATCTGCCCCTCACGGCAGGCATGCAAAAGATCGCAGTAGCCGGGGACCACAGCCTCAAAATATCCACGCACGGCATCTGGTGTATCGCCGCCAGATGAACGATGCGTTGTGATGATGAAATCGCCATCGAATTCCGGCAAAAGCTCGGCCGTGAACTCTTCACTTTCGTTCAAGCCGATCCTCTCAATCAGGTCCGGGCGGTCAAACCCTGCATCAACCAGCACCTTTCCGATCGTGCCATAGGGGTTGTAGGCAAACAGCTGGCCATCATAGGCGTGGATCGTCGACACCGTGATATTGGCGGTGTCAATCTCGTTCTTGATCGCTTCTAGCTGGACTTCGTAGCGGCGCTTCAGCAAATCAAGTTCACCCGCCTGCCCCGTCAGATCGGCCAGCAGGTCATAGATGCTCCATTCATCGCGCGTCGCAAAATCAACAACGAAGGTTGGGGCAATCTGACGAAGCTGGTCCACGTCGGCGGGCTGCCATGTGGTTGTGATAATCAGGTCGGGGTCAAGGGCCGCGATCAGTTCCACATCAATCGGACGGTTGCCAACCCAAGAGATATCGGAGTTGTCAAAATCCACGCCCGTCAGTGAGGCAGAGCCGCGAATAAACGCCTCATCCACCGTTTCGCCGCGTCCGTGGCTGCCGATGGGAAAAATCCCAAGCTCGATCATCGGGATCGTGATGGGCAGGTCATGGCCTGAGATGATGCGCTGCGGGTTCACAGGAATAGTAATTTCAACCCCCGTATCGTCGGTTACGGTGCGGGTGTCTTCGGCCGTTGCCGTTGTCGCAAACAGCATTGCGCAAAAGAGAGTGATCAGTCGCATAAGTTCGGTCCTTTTAGGGGGTTGGTACATGCTTGCGTCGCAGAAAATTGCGGTAGCGCTCATTGCGGCTGTCATCATCGCGCAACACGCAGGTGGTGCAGTAGTTGGGCTTTCCGGGGCGGGTATAGGCCCGGCAACATCCGCCACGGACGCGCAGCCAGTCGCCGATCTCCGGCGCCTCAGGCAGGGTGATGTAGTCAAAGCGTAGTTGTTTATTCCGCAGCTTCGTGCCGGAAATCTGGAAAATCGCTTTCGCATGGTTGATGCCGGTCAGAGGGCAGCCCAGCAGACGCCCATGGGCAAGAAACGCATAGCCAAAGCTATCCCCAACCAGCCGGAAAAGGGCCGGCTGCCCCAGTCCCGATGCAGCGCTGAGCTGGCGAATGAAAGGGCCGAAAATCGCTTCGACTGCTGTTGCAAAAGCTTTGTGGTTGGGCCGTTGGACAAAACCACATCCGGCCGGGTCCAGAACGACATCGAACACCTGCGCCACACCGGTTTCGCCATCATCCTCCCATGCTGTCTGGCGCGCGGTCAGTGCAACGCGACCAGCACCGGCAGAGACCAGCCAATAGCCGCGCAGCGCCAACCCTGCCAGCACCTCACCAACGGCCCCCGCAAGATCACTCATCAGATAGGCAGCCTGTAGTCGGGCATCGCCACAGGGCTCTTTGGCGGCCGCAGCCTGCATCCAAGAAACAAGCGTCTGATCCGGCACGGCTTCAAACGCGATATCATCGAGCACATCGCCCCAGCACGCCACGGGAGAGAAATCCGCGTGCAGCTTGGGCAATGCATCCAGCGCATGCCGTAAGGAAGTGGGCACAGCGTGGATCATTCAATGAAAAGGCCGCGCTTCACCCCGGGTTCCATCAACGGCAACGGCCCGTTCTGGTCCTGCAAAGTGATAATGCGCTGCGGGTCAGCAGGGATACAGGTTTCACCAGCGACCTGCCTAAATGCATGCATTCCGGCGTCGCGATCAAGGGCGATGACAGGACTGGCGCAGATGATGGACATCGCGGCGATGGGCAAGCGGGTCATGGGGTCTTCTTTCTTTGTTCGCTTATCGGTCATCGGCATATGTCGTCGGATCACCATCCAGCGCTGCCGCAAACATCGGCGCCATCCGGTCAATGGCATAGGGCAGCGACAGCAGGCTTGCGTGCGAAAAGGCACCGGTCATATCCTTGCCCATGAACACCTCGCGACCATCCTGCGCGGCCTTCAGAAAGGGCCGGGCGACAAGATCCTCGACCGGTTGAAAATTGCCGGCAGCATCAATCCAGATCAGAAGATCAGCATCCAGCGGGCTCAGGTCCTCTTGACTGAACCGGACCGAGAACGCTCCCGGCGCGGCAAGGTCGGCCACCGCCTGAGGGTTTTTGAAACCCAGGCTGGACAGAAGCTGTGGACGAACGTCCGTTTCGGTGTAGGCACCAACACCATCACTAACAAAGCCCACCGCAGCCGTCAGACCGTCCCATTCGGGATGCGCCGCGGCGACCTCTGCCAGCTTTTGCTCAATACTGGCGATCTTGGCGTCGACGGCATCTTGCAGACCAATCGCACGTCCGGCGATGCGCGCGCGTTCGTCCCAGGGCAAGGCGTAATCGCCGACGCCGGGCGGCACTGCGACAACGGGGGCGATCTGTGACAATTGATCATATTCATTTTGGTCGATCCCGGACCAAAGCGACAGGATGATGTCAGGCTCCGCCCGGGCGATCTGTTCAAAATCAAGCGCGCCGACCAGCACCTCCGCTTCGCCTTGCAGGAGCGGAGAGGCCCAAGGCCACAACATTTCGGCATGATCCCCGTACCAATAGCGATACGCGACAGGTTGAATGCCGAGCGCCAGCAAATCATCGGCTCCGGCATAATCCACGGTCGCAATCCGGATCGGCTTTTGCGGAATTTCCGTTGTCCCGAATTTATGCGTGATGGTCAGCGGGAAATCCTCGCCAAACACAGGCATCGCGCAGGACGCAAGCACAGCAGCGCAGAGAAATGCTTTCATCTTTACGCCTCCGGCACTGGGTTGTTGGTGGCGATCAAGTGCCGGGCTGCGGCCATCTCGGCAAACGAAACGCCCGGAGCACCCGTTTCAATGACGCCCCCTGTAAGCTGTGGGTCATGCAGACCGACAACGCGGTCAGCCTGTTTGGGGACGAAGGCAAGGGTCGGCATAAAGGCAGCATTCGCCGCAGGAACACGGTGCATATTGGTTCTCCGGATTTTGAAGACTTTGCTGGCGAAAGCGATGCGCGCTTAAAGCTGGCGGTTGTGGTTTTGTTTGATGATCAGAAACAGGAATACCGGCACGCCAAGAATGGCGGTCAGGATACCTGCGGGTATCTGGATGGGGGCAAAGGCGGTGCGCCCTATGATGTCGGCCGACGCGACCATAACGGCACCGGTGAGCGCTGTCAGAACAAGATGCTGTCCGACGCCTGCCTGGGCGATGCGTCGCGCCAAATGGGGGGCGACAAGGCCAACGAAGCCCAGTGGTCCGACCGCTGCAACAGCGAATGCCGCCAATGCGACCGATAGCGTAATCAACCCGATGCGGGCAAACCGCACGGGCACGCCCAGACCCATCGCAACCTCTGCCCCCATGCGCAGAACAGACATGTACCGGGCCGCCCAGATCAGCACCGGCACGAGAATGGCAAGGCAAAGCGAGAGCGACCAGACCTCTGTCCAGCCAACCGCGTGAATGGAGCCCGCAAGCCAGCCCAAGGCTGACTGTGCCTGATCTATGTTGCCATAGGTCAACATCGCGCTCGTGACTGCCGCAATGAACGCGGCCACCCCGATACCGGTGAGGATAAACCGCATCGTGGCCTCACCCCCGCGCTGCATTGCGATGCTTTGGATCAGGGCCGCAACGGCCAAGGCGCCACCAAAGGCAAAAAGTGGGCGCAGGGCCGGGTTCACATCGGGATAGACGACGATAATCGCAACCACCGCAAGACTTGCCCCCTGACTGACACCCACCAGTGACGGATCGGCCAGCGGATTGCGTGTGACATTCTGCAAGATCGCACCCGACAGGCCAAACAACGCGCCCGCCAACGCCGCTACCAGCGTGCGGGGAAAGCGGAACTGCCAGACGACTGTTTCCGCCATGTCCGAAGGCGCGCTTGCGAATAAGGTCTCCCAGACTGCTGAGACAGAGAGCGGATAACTTCCACTCATCAGGCTCGTCGCGGTGATTGCGACAAGTGCGCCCAACAGAATAGCCGACAGCCAAAGCGCGCGGGATTGCAGCCTTAGTGATAGCCGTCCGTCAAACCGGTTCAGAACGATTGTGGTCATAGCCGCGCCCTCACCAGCCAAACAAAGAAGGGCGCGCCCAAAATGACGGTCACAATACCGGTCGATACTTCGATGGGGGCCAGAACCAACCGCGCAGCGATATCAACCAAAAGCAGATAAGTTGCGCCCAGCCCGGCCGAGAATGGCACAATCAAGCGGTAATCCGCGCCAACAAACATCCGCGCCACATGCGGGATAACAAGCCCGACAAATCCCATCGGTCCCGCGATGGACACCGACGCCGCCGTCAGGGCAATGACCGAAAGCATCGCCAACGCCTTGAGCCGCGCAACATGGACACCAAGGCCCACCGCAGTTTCGTCGCCCAGCGCAAGGGCCGTAACTTGCCGCGCGATAGCAAAAGCGATCAGCATACCCCCTGTGATCCACGGCAGGCTCCACCACAACAGCGCGGGCGACCGACCGGTGAGCGTTCCGGTGAGCCAGACGCGCAGTGCTTCGAACGATTCCTGATCCAGCAAATTCGCCAGCGCGGTAAACGCGCCAAGAAACGCCGTGATCGCTGCACCCGATAACACCAGCGTCAGCGGCGTTGATCCGCCCGGTGCGGCGGCGGCAACAGCCCAGACCAACACGGCAGTGACACTGGCCCCGATGGCAGCAACCAGCGGTGTCCATGCAGGCGATAACAGGCCAAAGAAGCCGATGGTCATGACAACGGCGAAGGATGCGCCGGTCAGCAACCCAAGGATGCCTGGCTCTGCCAAAGGGTTCCGCGTCATCCCTTGCATCAGCGCCCCTGCAACGGCCAGCGAGGCACCGACCAGCACAGCGTAAACCGCGCGCGGCAGGCGCAGATCAACAATAATCACATGATCAAAGATGCTGCTGTCATAGGCGGTCAGGGCCTCGAATACCGTGCCCAACGGCACGACTTTGGCCCCCACCGCGACATGCCACCCAAAAGCCAGCACCATGCCCCCCAACATCAAGAGCAGGCTAACGGCAAAACCACGCGTCATGGGCGCGGGCCTGCCACAACCGGCAGGCATACGGGACGGTTCGAGATCGGGTCCTTGATCACATGCGCGTTCAACGCAAAGACAGATTTGAGGTTTTCACCGGTGATCACATCATCAGCGGTCCCCTGATCCACGATCCGACCATCGCGCATCATGACGATTTTGTCGCCATACATCGCGGCGATATTCAATTCATGCAGGACGACGACCAATGTACGGTTTTGCTCATGGGCGATCTTTTGCAGCAACGACATGATGTCGATCTGCACCTTGAGGTCCAGAAACGTGGTCGGTTCGTCCAGCAAGATCACCCCGGTTTCCTGCGCCAGGATCATGGCGATCCAACAGCGCTGGCGTTGGCCACCAGACAGGCTGTCCACGTGCCGCTCTGCAAATTCAGTCACGTCTGCCGCGTCCATCGCAGCGGCAACAGCGCGGCTATCCTCGGCGGACCATTGACGCGCGAGGGTCTGATGCGGAAAGCGGCCTTGCGACACCAGTTCCTGCACCGTCAGACCTTCCGGGGCGATCGGTCCCTGCGGCAAAAGCGCCATGCGTTTCGCCAATGCGCGGGTTGGCGTGGCATGGACGGACGCGCCATCCAGTGTCGCAGCGCCGTACATTGGACGCAGCACGCGCGCAATGGTCTTAAGCAAGGTCGATTTGCCACAACCATTCGGCCCCACAAGGATTGTCAGCTGTCCTTCGCAAGCCGACAACGATACGCCCTTCACGACTGCCTGCGCACCATATCCAACGCTTAAGTCTTCGACGATAAGCCGGGATTTCGGCACGACCGAAACCTTTTTGGGTGATTTCAACCTGTCCAGGGTTAAGTCTCTAGCGACGTTCATCATGGCTCTCGCGCTTTATGAAATGAGTCGCTTGCATCGGGCCGAGGCTGGCTGGGGCAATACCTGACAAAAATAGTTAGGGTTGTCAATTTGCAAGACTGAGAGGGGCCAGTTTATCGCGGATAGTCCTGGCGCACTGATTGCGTATTGGCCGTTGGTCGCCTCAGCCGGTCAAACCTTTGTTGCAGTCACCGCCGGCGTGACCTTCCGGCGGGCCACGGCCTCACGCCATGTGATAAAGCTGACCGACCCCATGATGATGGCACCACCCAGAATAACCCAACCGTCAATCGCCTCCGAAAAGGCGAAGTAACCCAGCAACACGGCCCAAACCAGTTGCAGGAATGTGACCGGTTGGGTCACGGTCAGCGGGGCGGCGGCAAAGGCCAGGGTCATTGTGTAATGTCCCGCCGTGGCAAAGCAGGCCACAAGGAACAACCAGCCAAGCTGCGGTAGGGTGGGTGTAACCCACACGGCCCAAGCAAAGGGCGCAAGCCCGATGGTAACCGTGATCGACAGCATGCCCACAACAACAACCGGTGACACTTCGCCAGATAACTGCTTGGCGATCAGATAGCCCGCAGCAAAGCCGATAGCGGTGCCCAGCATCGCGATATGGCCTATATCGACCGCCTTGATGCCGGGGCGCAGGATGATCAGCGCACCCAGTAGCGCCACGATTACCGCAATCAGACGGCGGGGTGGCAGCTTTTCCCCCATGAACAGGGCCGCCCCCAATGTGACATAGATCGGCGACAGATAGTTCATCGCCGTCACCTCGGCGATGGGAATTCGTGTCATCGCAAAGAACCACAGGATCACGGCAAGCGTGTGGGCCAGCCCGCGAAGACCGAACAGGCGCAGCTGGCGACGGGTCATGCGCGCGGCCAGAATCGGCTTGATCATCGGGATCAGAAAAACGATGCCAAGGACATAGCGCAAAAACGCCGCCTGGGCGGCAGGCACATCATCGCCCACATGTTTCACAATCGCGGT
Organism: uncultured Paracoccaceae bacterium; assembly: GCA_947500055.1. Taxonomy (GTDB): domain Bacteria; phylum Pseudomonadota; class Alphaproteobacteria; order Rhodobacterales; family Rhodobacteraceae; genus Yoonia. The sequence goes on along the minus strand of CANMQO010000001.1, from coordinate 34,512 downwards.
CACGGCGACAAAATTCAGCCCCGTGACAATCATCCAGAAGATGCCGGTCAGGGGCTGTGATGATGCGGGGCGGGTCATGTGTCAGGCGTGGCAGCAACCTCGCCGGAACACAAGTCAGCTCTCGGCAAATGCCGCCATTACCTCGTCGGAGGCTTCAAAATTCGCGGTGACCCGCTGCACGTCGTCATCTTCTTCCAGCGTATCCAAAAGCTTCATCAGCTTGGTCAGACCGTCCAGATCCAATTCGGTCGTCATGTTCGGCTTCCAGATCAGCTTGGTCGATTCCGATTCGCCCAGTTCCGCCTCCAGCGCCGTCGAGACTTCGTTCAGATCAGTGTCAGCACAGATGATGACATGATTGTCCTCATCGCTTTGCACATCCTCTGCCCCGGCCTCGATTGCGGCCATCATGACAGTGTCGGCATCAGCAACATCCGCAGGATAAACCACCTCGCCCTTGCGATCGAACATGAACCCGACAGAGCCGGTTTCGCCCAGGTTCCCGCCATTCTTGGAAAATGTGGAGCGGACGGTCGAAGCTGTCCGGTTCCGGTTGTCGGTCATCGTTTCAACGATCACGGCAACGCCGTTCGGGCCGTAACCCTCATACCGGATTTCATCGTAGTTTTCCGCATCACCGCCCTGCGATTTCTTGATCGCGCGATCAATCACATCCTTGGGGACGGATTGTGATTTGGCTTCCTTGACCGCCAGCCGCAGACGCGGGTTTTTATCGGGGTCCGGGTCGCCCATTTTTGCCGCCACGGTGATTTCCTTGGCAAGCTTGGAAAACAGCTTGGAACGCAGTTTGTCCTGCCGTCCCTTGCGGTGCTGAATATTCGCCCATTTTGAGTGGCCAGCCATCGGAAACCTCGTCAGATATCGTGTAAATCTGCGTCTCTATAAGACATGCAACATGGTGCCTGCAACCGGCGACTACAACAAGAGGGACGTGTCCGACAGGGGCCGAAGGCCGTCTTGCAAAAGCTCCGGTGGAGCTTTTGAGGCGGTAGGGGGCAGCAGCCCCGGATGCACAGCGCGCGTCCGCCCTCCGGGCTGGTCGGACGCGGCCCGTGCGGCGGGGCGCACGGGCGGATATCACCTGCTTACAGCGGCCAGATGATCGGAATGACAAAAGACGCGATCGGCGCCAATGACAGGTTCAGCGGAATACCGAATTTCAGGAAATCGGCAAATTTATAGCCCCCCGGCCCGTAAACCAGCGTGTTGGTCTGATAGCCGATTGGGGTGGCAAAGCTGGCGCTGGCGGCGATCATCACTGCAACGACCAATGGGCGCGGATCAACGCCCAGCGCGGTTGCCAACCCAATCGCAATCGGGGTCATGACCACGGCAACCGCATTGTTCGACACAAGCTCCGTCAGGATGCTGGACAGCAGATAGACCGACAGCACAACGAAGAATGGCGGCAGGACCATCATCACAGGTGATATCGCATCGGCAATGATGCCCACAGCGCCCGATGATTGCAGTGCCGAGCCCACGCCCAGCATGGCAAAGATCAGCGCCAGCAATCGGCCATCGACGAAAGAAAACGCCTCTTCGGCGTCGATGCAGCCGGTCATCAGAACAACCGTGACCCCAACCATCGCCAAAAGCAGGATCGGGGCGACACCAAGGGCAGCAAGGATCACAACGCTCAGCAGCACGCCAATCGCAACGGGCGCATGCGCCCGACGATAGGCGCGCTGGGTCGGCTTTGATACATCGCCCAGGTTCATATCCTCGCCCAGCCGCTGGATATCTGCGGGCGCACCTTCCAACAGTAGCGTATCACCCACACGGACAACCACGTCATCCATCTGGCGGGCGATATTGGCGTCGCGGCGATGCACGGCCAGCGTATAAACCGCGTAACGGCGGCGCAAACGCAAGGAGCCAAGGCGGCGTCCGACCATCCTGCAATTGGGGGTGATGAGCACCTCAACCGTTGTGGTTTCAACGGCCGACACCTGGTCAACCCGGCGCAACTCCTTGTTGGATTGCAGCGACAAAAGCTCTGTCATCTCGGTGCGCAGCACGACCCGGTCACCGACCTGCAGCGTCACACCCGCGAGATTACGCCGCAACGACGTATCGCCCCGCACCACGTCGATCAGGCGCACCCCGTCACGTTTGAACAGTTGGACCGAATTCACCTCGCGCCCGATCAGGTTGCTGTCGGGCGGAATGACCGCCTCGGAAAAGAACTTCTTTTTCGATCGGTCCGACAACATCGTCGCCATGCTTTGCCGGTCCGGCAACAGGCGCGGCGCCATGAAATAGAGATATGTAAAGGTCCATGCGACCACGACCAGCCCCACCGGCATGATTTCCAGTATGCCAAATGGTTCCATGCCAGAGGCGCGGGCAACGCCATCCACCAGCAGGTTGGTGGAAGTTCCCAGCAATGTCAGCGTGCCACCGACGATAGCGGCATAGCTGAGCGGGATCAGCAATTTGGAGGCAGAGGTGCCCAATGTGCGCGCCAGTTGCACAAAAACCGGGATCATGACCACAACCAAAGGCGTGTTATTCATGATCGCGCTGGCAAAGGCGACAAAGATCAACCCACCGCCAATGGCGCGGGCCGGGCTGACCAAGGCCTGTCTTTCCGCCAACTGTGTCATCGCGTTCAGCGCGCCGGTTCGCACCAGCGCGCCCACGATGATAAACATCGCGGCAATTGTCCAAGGGGCCGGGTTGGACAGGGCGGCAACCGCAGCCTCATAAGGCAGGATACCCGTGACCAGCAGGATTGATGCGCCAATCATCGCGACCACCTCGGTCGGGAACGCCTCGCGCAGAAACAGGATGAACATGGCCAGCACGACGACCATGGTCACAACCGCAGCTTGGGTCGGTGAAAGGGCAATTAAATCAATCATCACGGCCAGTGTCGCGGGTTGATCAAGGAAGGGCAAGCAGTCGTTACACGGGTCCGGTCTGCATCAACCGCCCACCCTGCCGCACCGGGGCAACGCGCGTCGCCTTGCCTGTGCGGTCATCGGTCTCAATGTAAAGGCCTGATAGCGTCGCCTCTCCCAATGCGGGGGTGAACCGGGTCTTGGGCATACCTGTCACAAAGCGACGCATCGGTTCGGCCTTATCCATGCCAATCACGGAATTATAGTCACCACACATGCCCGCATCGGTCAGATAGGCTGTCCCACCGGGCAGAATCATCGCGTCGGCGGTCGGCACATGGGTATGGGTGCCAACAACAATGCTGGCGCGCCCATCACAGAAATGGCCCGCGGCCATCTTTTCCGATGTCGCCTCGCAATGAAAGTCAATCAGGCTCGCTTGCACCTGCCCGCCCATCGGATACTGGCGCAGCGTGGCATCAAGCGCCGAAAACGGGTCGTCAAAGGGGCGTTTCATGAAAACCTGCCCCAGCACCTGCGCCACCAGCACCTTGCGACCACCCTTGGCGGCAAACACACGGGCACCGGAACCCGGCGCGGCTTTGGAAAAGTTGATGGGGCGGATGATCCGCTGTTCCTTTTCAACAAAGGTCAGCATGTCCTTTTGATCGAAGGCATGGTCGCCCAGCGTGATCACATCGGCCCCGGCATCCAGCAGAACCTTCGCATGATCACCCGACAAGCCCATGCCGGATGTGGCGTTTTCACCGTTAACGACGACAAAATCCAACCGCCATTCATCGCGCAGGCGCGGCAGATGGGCCGCCACCGCCGCACGGCCAGCACGGCCCATGACATCACCAAGAAACAAGATTTTCATGGCGCAGTGTTAGGGGCTGGGCCCGGATTCTTCTAGCGCTTTCTTCAAGGCGTGAGCACGCCATTCTCTGTCACGATCAGGTCAAGCGGCTGATCGGTCGGTTCCAACGGCAGATCATCATCCTCCTGGGCAGCATAGGCAAAGCCAATCGCAAGCGTCGGCCGCTTGGCCCGCAGCCCTTCCAGCGTGCGGTCGTAAAATCCACCGCCATAGCCCAAACGACCACCACGCCGGTTAAAGGCGACAAGTGGGACGATCAGGATTTCGGGTTCCATCCACGCCCCCTCCTCTGGGATCTTGGCACCAAATTCACCCGGTATCATGCGGCAACCCGGTTCCCACAGCCGAAACTGCAGCGGCTTTCCCGCCCCCATGATCACCGGCACGCCGACAGGGCCATGGGCAGAGGCTTCCTCCATCGCCGCAGTTGGATCAATCTCCGTCCGCATCGCCATGTAACCGGCCAGCGGCGCGCCGCGATACCCCGCCAGCACTTCGCTCAGATATCCGGCAGTGCCTTGCCCTGCCTCATGTGCCAGTTTGCGGCGGGCAAAACCCGCGTTTCGGGCGTCAGATTTATCCATTTACAATATCCACATCGCAGCTAGGCCCAAAAAGGCAAAGAAACCGACAACATCGGTGACAGTTGTAACAAACGCACCAGAGGCGAGCGCAGGGTCCACTCCCATCTTTTCAAGGAGCACCGGGATAACAGTGCCCGCCAATCCGGCCACCACCATATTGATCACCATTGCCACCGCAATGACGACCCCCAGCATCGGCGACCCGAACCAGACAAGGCCGACCAGACCCATCACCACCGCAAAGATCAACCCGTTGATCAGCCCCACAAGCACCTCGCGCTTGATGACGCGCCAGACGTTTGTGGTGGTCAAATCGCGGGTCGCCAGGGCGCGCACCGCAACCGTCAGCGATTGGGTGCCCGCATTCCCGCCCATGGAGGCAACGATGGGCATCAGAACCGCCAGGGCCACCAGCCCGGCAATGGTTTCGTCAAAAAGCGAAATCACAAGAGAGGCGAAAATCGCCGTCACCAGATTGACCGCCAGCCATGGAAAGCGGCGCTTCGTGGTCTCGATCACCTTGTCGGACAAACGCCCCTCGCCCACACCGGCAAGGCGCAGGATGTCTTCCTCGGCTTCTTCCTCAAGGAAAGCCATCGCATCATCAATCGTGATGACGCCGACGATCCGGTCGTCATCATCCACAACCGGGGCGGTGATCATGTGATAGTGGTTGATCGCCTGCGCGACCTCTTCGACATCCTGGGCCACATGGAAGGTACGGAACGTATCTTCGGTCAGATCACGCAGGGGCATGTTGCGCGGATGGCTCAGGATGCGGCCAAGGGTGACATAACCGACGGCCTTCAGGCGCGGATCAACCAGAATGATGTGATAAAACTGGTCGGGCAGCACCACGTCGGACCGCAAATAGTCAATCGCCTCGCCGACAGTCCAGTGCTCAGGCGCGCGGACCAGTTCGGATTGCATATGGCGCCCCGCGGATTCCTCCGGGTAGGACAGCGCCTGTTCAACAACAACACGGTCACTGGCATCCAGCGCATCCAGAACCGCCACTTGCTGTTCTTCGTCCAGATATTCGACCAGATCGACAACATCATCGCTGTCCAGATCACGCACGGCCTCGGCCAGTTCAGCCGGGGCCAACTGTTCAATGACTTCTTCGCGCAGATGTTCGTCCAGCTCCGACAGCACATCGCCATCCACACGGTCCGTCCAGATTGCCAGCAGGTCGCGGCGCTCGCGCGTGTCGATCTGTTCCAGAAGGTGGGCAATATCGGCGGGGTGCAGCGGCTCAAGGATCGCATCAACCGTTTCGCGCGCACCGTTTTCGACGGCCTCCATCACATCACTTAACAAGCTGTCCGTGATGCCGAAGGCCTCTTCGCCGGTGTTTTCCTGTGGTTCTGCCATGATATGCCCTCGCCTGCCCGCAACATAATCGATCAGCACGGGCATACAACGCGCTTTCAGCGATTTACCCTGTTCTTTCACCGCCATATGCTACTGCCATGACAAAGCAACTTCTTCTGGGCCAGACCCTTGGATTTTCCGGCAACCCCCTGATCGGGGATTGGGCGGATACGGTACAATTTGACAGCGCCGGGGGCGTGCTGATCGACGGGGGTCGCATTGCGGCGGTTGGCAACGGGCAGGCGCTGCGGGCGGCGCATCCTGACGCCACTGTCACCGATTATGGCGACGGGTTGATCAGCGCGGGCTTTGTTGATGCCCATATGCACTATCCCCAAACCGGCATGATCGCCAGTTGGGGCAAGCAGCTGATCGACTGGCTGAACACCTATACTTTCCCAGAGGAGGCGCGGTTCGGCGATGCAGCCTATGCCGCCGATGTCGCGGGCCGGACACTCGATCTCACACTGGCTCATGGCACCACGACGCTGACCAGCTTTTGCACGATCCACCCACAAAGCGTTGATGCGTTCTTTGCCGCGGCGGCGGCCCGCAACATGGCCGTGGTCGCCGGCAAGACCTGCATGGATCGCAACGCACCTGACAATCTGCGCGACACCGCAAAATCGGCCTATGACGACAGCAAAGCATTGCTGGAGAAGTGGCATGGTGTGGGCCGTGCAAACTACGCGATCACGCCGCGCTTTTCGCCCACCTCAACCCCGGATCAGATGGCAGCACTGGGCGCGCTATGGTCGGAACACCCCGATTGCCTGATGCAAACACATCTGAGCGAACAACATCCCGAAATCCGCTGGGTGAAAGAGCTTTACCCAGATGCCCGCGACTATCTGGACACGTATGAGGCGTTCGGCCTGCTGGGCGAACGCGGGCTTTATGGCCACGCCATCCATCTGGAAAAACGCGAGATTGCACGGCTGAACGAAATCGGCGCGGCGGTGGTGCATTGCCCCACATCAAACACCTTCATCGGCTCCGGCCTGTTTGACATGATGGGGCTGGCCAAGGCGGGGCTGCGCATCGGGCTGGCCACGGATACCGGCGGCGGGTCATCCTTTTCAATGCTGCGGACCATGGCGGCAGCTTATGAGATCGGACAATTGCGCGGCGTCGCCCTGCACCCGGCGCAGTTGATGTGGTTGGCGACCGAAGGGTCAGCGCAAACGCTTCACATGCAAGGGGAAATCGGGCATCTGAATACAGGCGCCGTTGCTGATATCACGGTTTTGAACCTCGCCTCGACCGCCGCGATTTCACAGCGGTTCGCCAAGGCACATGACATCTGGGATGCGCTGTTCCCGACCATCATGATGGGCGATGACCGTGCCGTTGCGGATGTTTGGATCGCCGGTCAGCGGGTCACATAGCCAGATTGCGGGCCAGTTCATTCTGCCGCGCAATCACCTGCGGCAGATCAATTGTTGCCATCTGACCCTCCGCAACAACCCGGCGCCCTTCAACAAACAGGTCGCGCACCTTTGCAGGGCCCGCCAGCACCAGCGCGGCTGGATCCCATGATCCGGCAGCCTCGACCGCTGTTGCATCCCAAATCGCGATATCGGCGCGTTTGCCAACGGCTATCTGGCCGCAATCATCACGGCCCAGCACCTGTGCGCCGCCGCGTGTTGCAATCTCAAGCGCTTCGCGGGCCGACATCGCATCGGCCCCGTTCTGGACCCGTTGCAGCAACATGGCCTGACGCGCCTCGGCCACCAGATTGCCCACGTCATTGCTGGCCGATCCATCGACGCCCAGCGCCACGGGCACACCCGCATCGCGCATCTGCCGGACTGGTGCGATGCCAGACCCCAGCCTGCAATTGGAACAGGGACAATGGGCAACCCCGGTGCGGGTGCGGGCGAACAGATCAATCTCCTGCCCGTCCAGTTTCACGCAATGGGCATGCCAGACATCATCACCAACCCAGCCAAGATCTTCTGCGTATTGGCCCGGACGGCAGCCGAATTTCTGCAACGAATAGGCAATATCCTCATCGTTTTCGGCCAGATGGGTATGCAACATCACCCCCTTGTCACGGGCCAGCAAGGCCGCATCGCGCATCAGATCGCGGGTTACCGAAAACGGGCTGCACGGGGCGACGCCAACGCGAACCATGGCACCCGGGCCGGGATCATGGAATGCATCAATGACACGAATGCAGTCGTCGAGAATGGCGGCCTCATCCTCAACCAACGCATCGGGGGGCAGGCCACCATCGCTTTCGCCAATGCTCATCGCACCACGTGTTGGGTGAAAACGCAGACCAACCTCGCCGGCCGCGGCGATCGTGTCATCCAGCCGCGCACCATTCGGAAACAGATAGAGATGATCGGAGGTCAGCGTGCAGCCTGACAATGCCAGCTCGGCCAGCCCGACCTGGGCGGAGACGAACATCTCTTCCGGTCCAAACCGGGACCAGATCGGATAAAGCGTCTGCAACCAGCCGAACAACAGCGCATCCTGTGCCGCTGGCACAGCACGGGTCAGCGTTTGATAAAGATGGTGATGGGTGTTGACCAATCCGGGCGTGACAACAGTGCCAGCGGCATCAATAACCTGACAATCATCCGCCACCAGCCCCTGCCCGACCTCAACGATAACACCACCGGAAATCTTGATATCTGCCCCTGCCAGTTCGGCACGGGCATCATCCATCGTCAGGATCACATCAGCATTGCGGATAAGCTGATCAGCCACCAAATGTTTCCTTCAAGATGGCAAGGGCGGCGGCATGGATGGCAGGGTTGGCGGCGGCAAGGGCACGGCCGCCCTCATGGGCAGGACCGCCCGACCAATCTGTGACGATCCCACCAGCCGCCGTTATCACCGCAATCGGGGCCTGAATGTCATAAGCATTCAATCCTGCCTCAATCACCAGATCAACCTGACCTGCGGCAAGCAGGGCATATCCGTAGCAATCCATGCCATAACGTGTCAGACGGGCCTGACCGGCAACCGCCTGAAACGCACGCATCTCCGCCTCTGTTCCCACTTCGGGAAATGTCGTCAGTACCGTCGCATCCGCCAGATCAGTCAGCGCGCTGGTGCCAAGGGGGGCCTGCCCAAGCGGGCCGGTCATTTCTGCCAGTTCAAAACCGCCGATAAAACGCTCACCGATGTAAGGCTGATCAATGATGCCGAATAACGGGCCGCTGGCATCAGCAACCGAAACCAGCACCCCCCATGTCGGGGTTCCGCTGATATAACCGCGCGTGCCGTCAATAGGGTCCAGAACCCAGGTCAACCCGGTCGTGCCCTCATGCTGGCCGAACTCCTCGCCAAAGATACCGTCATCAGGGCGCTCTACTGCCAGTAATGCGCGCATGGCACGCTCTGCGGCACGATCAGCCTCGGTGACGGGATCAAAGCCATCATCCAGCTTGTTATCTGTGGAAAGGGTAGATTGGCGAAACAGACGAAGCGTTTCTGGACGGGCTGCATCTGCCAGCAGATGGGCCACACGGATCAAATCCGCCTTGGTTGTCGTGTCGAGAGGCATAGTCGATCCTTATCTGTCCAGCGCATCCCTTGGCGGTAGCGCGGGACAGATAAAGGGTCAAGCCCGCGATCAGGCGGCTTCGCTCAGAACGCGGGCAAGGTCAAACAGGCGCCGCCGCTGGTTTTCCGGGATCGCGTAGTAAGAGCGCAACAGCTCCAACGCTTCCTTGTCAGTCAGGATATCACCCGGCATATCATTATTCGCACCTTCAGCCGGAGGTTGAGTATCCAGACCCTCGAAGAAGAATGAGACCGGAACACTCAGCACTTTCGCGATGTCCCACAAACGCGATGCGCTGACCCGGTTCATACCGGTTTCGTATTTCTGGATCTGCTGGAACTTGATGCCCACCTTCTCCGCAAGCTGCTGCTGCGTCGTTCCGTTCATCCAGCGGCGGTGTCTGATCCGCTTGCCCACATGTACATCTACAGGATGTTTCATTTGTTCGTTTCCCTAGTTTGAAAGAACACGGCAAATGTGTCGCCAGTGCCCGATGCAGCGTTTCGCGCGTTCCCCAACCCGTCTACGCGTGTCCAATGACGATGTGCATGACACCAATCCCCACGAACACGCAACGGTTGCAGTAACAGACCTGAACTTAAAGACAGGCTCATGATGACATTTATCGTCCATCCGGTCAAAGCCGGTGTCCTTTCATACATCCGCATGTTTTGTTGATAAGAGTTAATAAAATCATACCAAGAAGGATTCGCTCCGTATGCGTGCATTTCAGGTGTCATCGTTCGACAACGCCCCAACCGTCGCAAATGTTCCCGCTCCAATTGCAAAAAATGATGAAGTTATCCTGGACATCGCGGCATGCGGTCTGAACTTCGCGGATCTGCTGATGGCAAAGGGCACTTATCAGGACACACCGACCCCGCCATTCACCCTTGGAATGGAGGTATGCGGCACCGTTACGGCGGTCGGGCCGAATGTCGCCGAACCGGCCATTGGCACCCGGGTCGCGGTGTTCGGGGGCAATGGCGGCCTGGCTGATCAAGGGGCATTTCCCGCCGCACTATGTCGGCCTGTTCCCGACGACATGCCGTCCGAAATCGCGGCCGGTTTCATGGTGGCTTACGGGACATCGCATCTTGTTCTGACGCGGCGCGCGCAACTGCAAAAAGAGGAGACACTTCTGGTGCTGGGGGCCGCTGGCGGGGTCGGGTTGACCGCCGTCGAAATCGGCAAGGCGATGGGGGCCACGGTCATCGCGGTCGCCCGTGGCGCTGACAAGCTGGACGTCGCAAGAAAGGCCGGGGCCGACCACCTGATCGACAGCACGACGGATGACATCACTGCTGCAGTCAAGGCATTGGGCGGCGCCGATGTTGTCTACGATCCGGTCGGCGGTGATGCGTTCAAGGCGGCATTACGGGCTTGCAACCGGGAGGCGCGAGTCATTGTGATCGGCTTTGCCAGTGGCGATGTTCCCGCGATCCCGGCGAACATCATTCTGGTCAAGAACATCACCGTGATCGGTTTCTACTGGGGCGGCTATCTGCGCTTCAACCCCAAGGCACTGGCCGACAGTCTCGATGAACTGATGGCGTGGTACGCACAAGGGCGGCTACGCCCCCATGTCAGTCACGTCCTGCCGCTGGAAGATGCAGCCAAGGCACTGGAACTCATGCGAAATCGCACCTCAACCGGTAAAGTCGTCGTTACGCCATGACCGGCACGCGCAGGGTATGAAACCCTTCGCGAATGAACTTTGACATGTCCGGCAAAACGGGGCCATCTTGCAATGTCGCACTATACATATTGATATTCACTTCGATCAGATCTGGCAGGTTGCCACCGTGATTGATCGTCTCGAAATGGCGCGGCGCTGTGCCCTCAAGCATCGTGTGCACCGCCAGATCGGCGCTGACTGTGGCTTCGACGGTGCGGGTTGAATTGCTCTCGACCGCCATGTCCCAGGGAATCCCCACTTCATCCAGACGTCGCTGGACATATTGGCGGAAGATGCAGCGCTGCTCATAGGCCAGCCGCAAAGGCCGCTGTTTCCAGGCCTGACCACCCGGGGCACCCATCCAGACAAGCGGCAATTTGATCAGTGTCTCTCCCCCCACACCAACGCTATCTTCGGTGGTCAGGATGACGTCAATCTCGCCACGGTTGAATTGCTCAATCAACTTTCGCGTATATGATGTAACAAGCTGCACGCGGACACGCGGATAGGCTGCCGCGAAACGTTGCAGGACCTTGGGTATGGCCGGGTAAATGATGTCATGTGGCACGCCAAGGGTAATCACGCCCTCGAATTCAACGGCTGTCAATTTTCCGTAAATCTCGTCATTCAGTGCAAGCATCCGACGGGCATAGCTAAGCAACTGTTCCCCCTGTGGTGTCAGGCCAATCGCGCGGGCCGACCGGTCAAGCAGTGACACATTCAGGGATTCCTCCAACCGCTTCAGCTGCATCGAAACGGCCGATTGCGTCAGGTTCAAAAGCCCCGCCGCCTTGGTCACCCCACCGGTATCAGCCACGGCAGCGAAAGACCGCAGCGCCGTCATATCAAGATTTCTCATTTATCACCATCCTTGATGTATAAACCATCAAATATTCATTTTTATCATGGCATACCCCACCGTATACATCAAGCAATGGAATGAAAGACGACAAATTGATCACGAAAGGACATGATATGCGCACATTTACGCTCAACAGACCCGCCGAACTTTGCACCAAACCGGCGCGGCGCGGCTGGATTGGCACGCTCGCCAACATGTTTGCAGTGAAACGGCAACGCCGCAATCTGGCCCGTCTGGATGATCATCTGCTGAACGATATCGGGCTGAGCCGGCACGAGGCACATACCGAAGCCGCAAAACCGGCTTGGGATGTACCGTCGCACTGGCACAAATAGGTCTCTGATCGGGCAGACCACGCCATTCCCGTCCAAAACAATCAGATTTAACGAAATCGCTGCGACGGAGCCTTGAAAAATTGGCTCCGTCAGCCGATATTGGAAGCAAGGATGCCGTTCTGCGGCACGACTGGTTATTCTGGAGGTCTACATGGCTCAACACGAGACAATGAAATCAACAATCGGTGGCGTGCGGGCCGCTGCCATCGACGAAGGGCTGCGGGCCCACATGAACAAGGTCTACGGCACAATGTCCGTGGGCATGCTCATCACCGCTGCTGCGGCCTGGGCGATTTCGGGTCTGGCGCTGACTGAATCACCGACGGCGTATCAGATCGGGGCGTCAACCTACCTGACTGATCTGGGTTACATGCTCTACAGCACACCGCTGAAATGGGTGATCATGTTCCTGCCGCTCGCCATGGTCTTTATGTTTGGCGCAATGATCAACCGCCTGTCAGCCGCTGGCGCACAGACATTCTTCTATGTCTTTGCTGCGGCCATGGGCGTCTCGATCAGCTGGATTTTCGCCGTCTTCACCGGCTTCTCGATCATCCAGATTTTCCTGATCACGGCGATCGCTTTCGCCAGCCTGTCATTCTGGGGATACACCACCAAGAAAGACATCTCTGGCTGGGGCGCGTTCCTGATCATGGGCGTTGTTGGTCTGATCGTGGCGATGATCGTCAACATCTTCCTGCAGTCACCTGCCATCATGTTTGCGATCTCTGCGATTGGTGTCCTGATCTTTGCCGGGCTCACCGCCTATGACACACAAAAGATCAAAAACGACTATATCGCGCATGCCGCACATGGCGACAGCGAATGGTTGGCAAAGTCGGCGATCATGGGTGCGCTGAACCTGTATCTGGACTTCATCAACATGTTCATGTTCCTGCTGCAACTCTTCGGCAGCCGCGAATAACGGATCAAAGATCACACCTGACAAAAGAACCCCGTCCGGCAAATCGCCGGGCGGGGTTCTTCGTTTCAGGGCATGGCGGCCAGATAGGCCTGCATCGCGGCCTCGGTCCCGTTCTGCCAGATCAGGGTCAGCCAGCGGGTAAAACTGTCGCGAAACCGCGCATCATCGACCAGATCACCGTAAAGCGCGCGCTGGCCCGGCCAGACGAGCGGATCAGCCTTTGCCGCCTTTGCGGCCACTGTCAGATCGTCCCATATCGGATCATTCGGCGCAATGGCTGTGCCATCCTCGCGGCTGCCCTCACACATGCGCGCCCACAGCGCCTGCGACAGCGCCAGCCCCTCAACCGGCGCACCTGCGGCCAGCGCCGCGCGCAGCACAGGCAGCACAAAACCGGGATGCCGGGACGATCCGTCAAACGCCACGCGGCGGACGGTATCGACAATCTCGGGATTGGCAAAACGGCGTTCGACCAGATCAACATAGGCCGCCGGTGTCATATCCGGGACCGGAGCGACATGCGGGGCAATCTCATCCTCGGCCACCTTACGAAAGAAGGAACCGATCAACGGATGGGCCATGCAGCCCGCAATCGTCGCGACACCCAGAACATCACCCGCATTGGCGACAAGCTGATGACCGCCGTTCAGGATACGGATTTTCATCGCCTCATAGGCATGCACATCATCTGTAAAGGTCGCGCCTGCCCGGTCCCAATCCGGGCGGCCAGCGCAAAAATCATCCTCGATCACCCATTGGCGGAAATTCTCGTGGGTGACAGGGGCCGCATCATCAATGCCCATCCGCCGCACCAGCGCCAGTTCATCAGGGCCGGTGGCGGGCACGATGCAATCGACCATTGCATTCGGAAAGCTGCAATTGGCATCAATCCAACCGGCCAGATCAGGATCAGACATCCGGGCGAGCGACACGACAGTCTGGCGCAGGATCTCACCATTAGCCTGCAGATTGTCACAGCATTGACCGGTAAATGGGCCAATGCCCGCATCCCGGCGCTGCTTCAACGCGGCAATCATCGCACCAAAGGCGGTGCGCGGTTGGTCCGGGTTGGCGGCATCATGCAGAATATCAGGATGGGCCGCGTCAAAGGCATTGCTCACCGGGTCAATGTAATAGCCGCCCTCGGTAATGGTCAGCGCCACGATACGAATGGCGGGGTCGGCCATCTGGGCGATCAGGGCGGCATTGCCCTCCTCTACCGGGACAAAACCGATCATCGACCCGATCACCTCGGCCGCGCGACCGGCGGGATCAAGCGCGATGAGGGTCGTCAGGTAATCCTGTCCCGCCAACCTCTTGCGCTGTTCTTCATCACCGGGGCGCACACCGGCACCAATAATGGCCCAGTCCAGTGCCTGCCCCTGCTGCATCAGCCGGTGCAGATACCAGGCCTGATGCCCGCGATGGAAATTGCCCAGACCAATATGCACGATCCCCGGTGTCAGCGCGGACCGGTCATAGGCGGGGCGCAGCACGGCGGGCGGCAAGTCCTTCAAAGTCGCATCAGACAGTTTCACTGGCACTAACCAATCCGCAGGCCTTGCGCATCAAACCTATGTATCTGTTCCGCGCGCGGGGTCAGATAGACGGTATCACCATGGTTCACCAGCACTTCGCCCCCCGCACGGACAGTCATCGGATCGCAGCCCGGAATGCCGTGAATATGGATAAATGTATCCGATCCCAGATGTTCCGCCACGCCAACCGTCCCCTGCCACGCACCCTCGGTCGTGGATACGTCAATATGTTCAGGTCGAATACCAATCGTCTGGGCGTTGTGCTTGGCGGCTTCGGGCCCATCGATCAGGTTCATCTTTGGCGAACCGATAAAACCCGCCACAAACAAGTTGCGGGGCGCGCGATACAGCTCAAGCGGGCTACCCACCTGTTCAATCACGCCGGCCTGCAAGACGACGATCTTGTCCGCCATGGTCATCGCCTCAACCTGATCATGGGTCACATAAACCATGGTTGTCGCGAGTTTCTTGTGCAGTTCGGAAATTTCCATGCGCATGCCAACACGCAAAGCCGCATCAAGGTTCGACAGTGGCTCATCAAACAGGAACGCCGCCGGTTCGCGCACAATGGCACGACCAATGGCCACACGCTGACGTTGCCCACCTGAAAGCTGCCCCGGACGGCGATCCAGATAGTCGGTGAGGTTCAGCGCCTTCGCCGCGGCCTCAATCCGGCGGTTTTGTTCATCCTGTGGGATCTTGGCCATGCGCATCGGAAAGGCGATATTCTTGCGCACCGACATATGCGGGTAAAGCGCGTAGGATTGGAACACCATCGCCAGACCGCGTTTGGCTGGCGGCAACATGGTGGCATCATCACCATCGATTTCGATATGACCGGCGGTTGCGTCCTCCAGCCCGGCAATCAGACGCAGCAGCGTTGATTTCCCGCAACCCGACGGGCCGACAAAGACAACAAATTCCCCATCATCGATCTCAAGGTCCAGCGGCGGAATAACCTCAACATCGCCAAACTTCTTTTGCACTTGCTTCAGTTGGATACGTCCCATCTGCGTTTTCCTTACTTCACGGCGCCGAAGGTCAAGCCCCGGACAAGTTGTTTCTGGCTGAACCAGCCAAGGATCAGAATTGGTGCAATCGCCATGGTCGAGGCCGCACTCAGTTTGGCAAAGAACAGGCCCTCGGGGCTCGAATAGCTGGCGATAAAGGCGGTAAGCGGGGCGGCCTGCGCGGCTGTCAGGTTCAGGGTCCAGAACGCCTCGTTCCAAGCCAGAATGAAATTCAACAAGAGCGTCGACGCAATGCCGGGAATGGCCATGGGCGTCAACACATAGAGAATTTCATTGCGCAGCGACGCGCCATCCATCCGGGCCGCCTCAAGGATTTCGCCGGGGATTTCCTTGAAATAGGTATAAAGCATCCAGACGATGATCGGCAGGTTGATCAGCATCAGCACCACGGTCAGGCCGATGCGGCTGTCCAGAATGCCCAGTTTGATGAAGATCAGATAGATCGGGTAAAGCACACCAACCGCTGGCAGCATCTTGGTGGACAGCATCCAAAGCAGGATATCCTTGGTCCGCTTTGATGGCACAAAGGCCATGGACCATGCCGCAGGCACCGCGATGATCACTCCCAGAATGGTCGAACCACCCGCGATAAACACCGAATTCCACAGGAAGCGCATATAATTGGACCGTTCCTGCACCACCGCATAGTTTTCCAGCGTCCAATCAAAGAACAGGAAGATGGGCGGGTCGGCAATGGCCTGCGCCTCGGTCTTGAAGCTGGTCAGGATCGTCCACAGGATCGGAAAGAAGATCAGCAAACCAACCGTCCAGGCAATGGCAGTATTCAGTGCCTTGCGTTGTGTTGTAACAGCACGTACCATGATCAGCCCCCCTTATGTATCCAGGTTCTTGCCGACGATGCGCATCAGAAACAGCGCAACGATATTGGCAAGGATGATGGCATAAACACCGCCCGCAGACCCAAGGCCGACATTCTGGCTTTCCAGCACCCGCTGGAAGATCAGGTAAGTCAGGGTGCGGGTGCCAAATGCACCGCCGGTGGTCACAAAAATCTCGGCAAAGATCGACAGCAGGAAAATCGTCTGGATCAGGATCACAATCGTGATCGCCCGGCTCAGATGCGGCAGGATGATGAACCAGAACCGTTTCAGGAACGGGGCGCCATCCATCTCGGCGGCCTCCAGTTGTTCACTGTCCAGCGACTGAACGGCGGTCAACAGGATCAGCGTCGCAAAGGGCAGCCATTGCCAGCTGACAATCATGATGATCGATTGCAGCGATTCCTGGCTCAGCCATTGCACCGGTTCTGCGCCAAAAAACTTCCACAGATGGGCAAGGATCCCGTTCACCGGGTCCATGAACATGTTCTTCCAGACCAGCGCCGATACGGTGGGCATGACAAAGAACGGGGCGATCACCAGAATGCGGACAACCCCCTGCCCCCACATCGGCTGATCCAGCAACAGGGCAAGAATGATGCCAAGGGCAACCGTAATCACCAGAACGCCACCCACGATGATCAATGTGGTTTGCACGGCGGGCCAGAACGAACTGGAACTGATAAAACGCACATAGTTGTCAAAACCGACCCAGCCTTGGTCACCGCCGCGCAATGGCAGGTATTTCCGGAAGGAAAACCACAAGGTCATAATCAAAGGAACCAGCATCCAACCCAAAAGCAGGATCACCGCCGGGGCCATCATCAGTCGGGCTGCTGATCGGGAATGTTGGGTCGCCATGACACATCTCCTCTGTTGACGGCCCGTCACGGCCACCGGGAAGCAAACAGTCGAATGGAAAGGGTTTCAAGCACCAGAGGGCGGGCGAACCGCCCTCTGGTCGGGCTGCGGACTTAACGGTAGCCTGCAGCCTCCATCGCTTCATTGGTGATCGCCTGCGCCTTTTCCAGCGCTTCTTCCACCGTCTGCTGGCCTGCATAGGCGGCCGAGAATTCCTGGCTCACTTCTGTGGCAATGCCAGCAAATTCCGGGATCGCGACGAACTGGATGCCGACATATGGCACCGGATCGACAGTTGGATCAGTCGGATCTGCCGCCAGGATCGAATCCAGCGTCATCTTCGCAAACGGAATGTCCTTGTAGTTCGCATTCTCGTAAAGCGAGGTGCGCGCGCCGGGTGGTACATTGGCCCAGCCTTCGTTTTCAGCAACCAATTCAATGTAATCGGTGGATGTTGCCCACTCGATAAACTCCTTGGCCGCGTCCGCTTTCTGGGTACCGGCAGGGATGGCAAGCGCCCAGGCCCAAAGCCAGTTCGACTTCTTCTCAACACCTTCGCTGTTTGGCGCAAGGGCAAAGCCCACGCTATCAGCCACGGTTGAATCGTTCGGGTTGGTCACGAACGACGCCGCAACAGTGGCGTCAATCCACATGCCGCACTTACCTTGCTGGAACAGCGACAGGTTTTCATTAAAGCCGTTGGTGGCATAGCCCGGAGGACCGGATTCCTCCATCATGCCAACATAGAAGTTCAGCGCCTCAGCCCATTCAGGCTGATCAAACTGGGCGTTCCACTCCTCATCAAACCAGCGCGCACCGAATGAGTTCGCCGTGACCGTGATAAAGGCACCGCCCTCGCCCCAACCGGCCTTGCCACGCAGGCAGATACCGTTGATCTCGTTGTCGCGGTCGGTCATCGCCGCCGCCGCCTCGCGGATGAACTGCCATGTCGGCGCTTCCGGCATCTCCATACCGGCGGCTTCCATCAGGTCAGTGCGATACATGATCATGGAGCTTTCGCCATAGAATGGTGCCGCATAAAGCGTGCCTTCATGGCTCAGACCCGCGCGCATGGCGGGCAGAAGGTCATCGACATTATATTCGTCAGACAGATCATCCAGCGGCACCAGCCAGTCATTGGCACCCCAGATCGGGGTTTCATACATCCCGATCGTCATGATGTCGAAAGCACCGCCATTGGTGGTGATATCGGTCGTGACACGCTGGCGCAGAACGTTTTCTTCCAGCGTGACCCATTCAACCGTGTGACCGGTTTTTTCGGTGAAGTCGTCGGTCAGACCCTGCATGCGGATCATGTCGCCATTGTTCACGGTGGCGATTGTCAGCGTCGTTGCATGACCATCAGCCAAGGCCGCTGTGGCCGTGACAGACACCAATGCAGAGGCTGCAAATAATGCGTTACGAAGTTTCATCCAGTCTCCTCCCAGTATGCTTGGATTACTTGGATCAAACCTCGCGCCGATATCGCGCAAAGTCAACTAAAATTTTACTCGCGTAAACTTTTGGATCACGCAGAAGCCCGCATGATAAGCTTTGCAGGGTATAAAACCTCCTCGCGGCTGGCCCCGCGGGCCTCGGAATCAATCGCTCGCATCAAGGCCTCGATACTCTGACCGGACACCGAATCATAATCATGGGCCGCTGTGGTCAGGGATGGGCAGGTGAATCGGGAATAGGGATGATCGTCATGCGACGCCACGCGCAGGGCGCAACCCGCCCCACTTCCGACACGCAGTCCCTTTTCATAGCATGCCGACAAAAACCCGATCGCAAGCCGGTCATTGCTGCACAGGACCGTATCACAGGGCAATATCCGGTTTTCTATTGCCCATAGCCCGCCCTGCCGGCCAATCTCTTCAAACCCCCAACCTTCGCCTTCGATCTGTACGAATTGCGGCTCGTGGCCCAGCTCTGCCATCTTGTCGATATAGGCCAGTCGGCGCTTGTTGGCATTTGGGTTGGCGGGATTTTTCATCTCGAAAAAGCAAGGAGGCTGCCCCGAACGACACAGGTAAGTCACGGTCTGATCGACAAAACTGTAATTGTCGGACCCGACAAAAAAATCCCCTAAACCTTCAATATTACTATCAAAAAGAACGGTCGGCACATCGCGGCAAAACGCCTCCAGCGCCTTTCTGTCCGTCACCCGCCCCAACGGGGCGATCAGCACACCCGCCGGTTTCAGCAAGCGCAGGTTATCCAGAATTTCCACTTCCAGTTCCGGCTCACCATGCGATCCGAACAGGGTCGGGGCGTATCCCGCCTCCATACAGCGCCGTTCAATATTCCGGGCAATCTCGGCAAAGAACGGGTCAGCCAAGTTAGGCACGACAACGCCGATGGTTTTTGTCAGTTTGCGGTTCTGGTTGACCGCATAGAAATTCGGTCGATAGGCATATTCTTCCAGCGCCGCCTCGATCTTCCCCCGGGTTGATTTGCGCACGCTACTGGGGTCATGGAAGTACTTTGATACCGTCGGACGCGAAATACCGCTGACCTCGGCGAATTCTTCCATATTCCTGATTTTCCGCTCGCCCATAAGCTATCCACTTGATCGTTTCCGCGCCCCCGTGCCACCCTGCCAGTTCAGAACATGTTTCGCCACCAGGATTCACAGCAAATCTTTACGCGCGAAATTTTATAACTTGACTGTAGGCAAGCAATTCCGCGCCGGTCAACAGCAAAACACGAAAGAATGAAGGACGCATAATGGCCCTTGTCCACGATCTGATCACCGAAAACCGGACAGGTAAGGCCACTGGCCTGCCCTGCTTTTGCACCGCGAATGAACAGGTATTACGCGCGGTGCTGTCCTATGCATCCGCCAATAACCTGCCGGCTGTGATCGAGGCGACATGCAATCAGGTCAATCAGGATGGCGGCTATACGGGGATGACCCCCGCCGATTTCGTGGATTGGCTGAAAGGCATGGCGCAAGAGGCCGGAATGCCAATGGAAAACCTGATCCTTGGCGGTGACCATCTTGGCCCCAACCCGTGGAAATCCGAACCGCTGGATCAGGCGATGATCAAGGCGCGCGAGATGGTAAAGCACTATGTCAGCGCCGGTTTCACCAAGATCCATCTTGATGCCAGCATGGCCTGCGGCGGCGAACCCAACCCCAGCTTCGCGCAGATCGCAGAACGGGCCGCTGACCTTTGCGCCGTGGCCGAAACCCATGCGCCCGATCCAACCAAACTGGTCTATATCATCGGGACGGAGGTGCCGATCCCCGGCGGCGAAACCGAAGAACCCGCAGCGCTCGACGTCACCTCCCCCGTCCGTCTGGCCGACACGATCAGCACGCATCACGACGCCTTTGCCGGGCGCGGGCTGATGGATGCCTGGACCCGCGTCGTTTCAGTCGTGACCCAACCCGGCGTCGATTTCGGGCATAGCTCCATCTACCCCTTTATCCCGGAAAAGGCCGCGCCGCTCAGCACCGCGATCCTTGACCATGACGGGCTGACGTTTGAGGCGCATTCAACCGATTACCAATCCACCGCCGCGCTGGCCGATCTGGTCAAGCAGCATTTCTTCTTTCTCAAGGTCGGCCCCGAACTGACCTTCCGCTTCCGCGAAGCCGTCTGGGCGCTTGCCGCACTGGAGGAACAGATTTGCGCTACCCCGTCAAACATCCGCGACGTGCTGGATCAACATATGACGGATAACCCCGGCAACTGGCGGGACTACTACACCGGCAACGCGGAGGAGGTCGCAACACAGCGCATCTACAGCTATAGCGACCGGATCCGATACTACTGGAACGACCCAAAGGTCGGCGCGGCGCTCAAAACCCTTATCCAGAACCTGCAACACACCGCGATCCCGGAAACCATGGTCTCACAAACCTTCTTGGGGCTGGAATTCGGCGATATCCCGACAGATCCCGATGAGTTGATCCAGTCACATATCACCCGCTGCATCAGCCGCTACTATCAGGCGGCGGGCTTCACGCCGTAGCGCGCGCGCGCAGGTTCGCCCGCACAAAGGCCGCAATAAACACCAGTGTCAGGATCAGGATCACTGTCGGCGCGGGCGCGCTGTCGATAAAGAAACTCAGGTAGACGCCCAGAAATCCCGATACCGCCGTGACGCCCACCGCAATCGGCAACATCAACGCAAAACGGCGGGTGACCAGAAACGCAATCGCCCCCGGTGCGATCAGCAGGCCAATCGACAGGATGATGCCCACCGCCGACAAGGTCGCCACGATGGTCAGGGATATCAGCGACAACAGCCCGTAATGCAGCCAGCGCACAGGCAAGCCCACGGCCTGCGCCTGTATCGGATCAAAGGCATGCAACATCAGATCGCGCCGCTTGGCCAGTACCACAAGGGCCACAAAGCCCGCAATCACCCCGGCGGTCCACAAATCGGTCCCCGACACACCCAACATATTGCCAAACAGGATATGATCCAGATGCACATCGGTGCTGATCTTGGTGTAAAGCACGATGCCAAAGCCAAACATCCCCGAAAACACGATCCCCATGACGGTATCCTGTTTCACCCGGCTGTTTTCCGCCAGAAACCCGGTGGCGAGGGCACAGATCATGCCCGCGCAAAACGCCCCGATGATCAGCGGAATGTTCAGTAGATAAGCGACAACAACACCCGGCAACACCGCATGGCTGATCGCGTCGCCCATCAGCGACCAGCCCTTCAGCACCAGATAGCAGGACAGCAGGCTGGTGGGGACCGCGATGATCAGCATCATCACAAAGGCGTTGTTCATGAACGCGAACTGAAACGGGAACAGCAAGCTTTCCATCATCCACGCTCCAACGCCATTGCGGCCTTGCGGCGGGCGGCAAGATACCCGTGCTTTGGCGCGAAAAAGAACGCAGCCAGAAACACCAGCGTCTGCAAGCTCACGATCAAACCACCCGTGGCCCCATCCAGAAAATAGCTCAGATAAGCGCCGATAAAACTGGTGCCAGCCCCAATCGCCACGCTCAGCATCAACAGATGCGGAAACCGGTCCGTCAGCAGATAGGCCGTCGCCCCCGGGGTCACCACCATCGCGATCACCAAAAACGCGCCCACAGTCTGCAACGCCGCGACACATGACGCCGATAGCAAGGTAAAAAACACAACGCGCAGCACATCCGGGCGCAACCCGATGGAGCGCGCATGGTTTTCGTCAAAGAACGTGACCATCAGGTCTTTCCACTTGGCCAGCAGCACGGCCAACGTCACAAAACCAATAATCGCCAGCTGCAGCGTATCAGCAGGCGTAATCGCCAGAATATTGCCCATCGTGATCGTCTGCACACTGACTGATGTGGGCGACAGCGACACCATGAACAGGCCCAGCCCAAAGAAAGAGGTAAAGATCAACCCGATGATCGTATCCTCCTTCAACCCCGACCGCTGGTTCAGAAACAGCATCGCCCCGGCTGCAAGCCCGCCGGCGGCAAAAGCACCCAGCGCAAAGGGCAGGCCCAGCATATAGGCCCCCGCCACCCCCGGCACGATCGAATGGCTCAGCGCGTCACCGATCAGCGACCAGCCTTTCAGCATCAGATAAGCGGACAGAAAGGCGCAGACGCCGCCCACCAAGGCACTGACCCACATCGCATTGAACATGTAGGCATAAGAAAAAGGTTCCAGCAGCGTGGCGATCATTTGCCCGCCTCGTCGCCATAAACAACAAAGGGACGTTCATCATCCGTAATCACCCGGATCTCGCGGCTGTCATCATCGTCATGCAGATCGGCACCACCCAACACGAAATGGCGCAGCACACCGCCAAAAGCATGTTCCAGATTTTCGCGGGTGAAAACAGTTTCGGTCAGACCATAGGCCAGCACGGTTTCCTTTACCAACACCGTGCGGTCACAGAATTCGGGGACAGAGCCGAGGTTATGTGTCGACACCAGCATCACCCGCCCCTCGTCCCGCATTTCGCGCAACAGGGCGATGATCGCCTCTTCGGTCTGCACATCCACCCCGGTAAAGGGTTCGTCCAGTAAGATCACCTGACCCTCTTGCGCCAGCGCACGGGCCAGGAACACTCGCTTGCGCTGACCACCCGATAATTCACCGATCTGGCGATACCGGTAATCGACCATATTCACCCGGCCTAGCGCTGCGGTCACCGCATCATGATCGGCCTGCGCCGGGCGGCGGAAAAACCCCATATGGCCATAACGGCCCATCATCACCACGTCTTCGACCAGTACGGGGAAGGTCCAGTCGACCTCCTCCGATTGCGGAACATAGGCCACGATATTGCGGCGCAGGGCCTCTTTCACCGTCAGGCCCATCACCTCAATCTCGCCCCTTGCGGCGGGGACAAAGCCCATGATGGCCTTGAACAGGGTCGATTTTCCTGCACCGTTGACGCCCACAAGACCGGTAATGGTGCCGGTCGGTATTTCAAAACCGGCATCGCGCAGGGCGGTGTGACCATTGCGATAGGTCACGGTCACGTCGCGGGCGACGATGCCTTGGGTTTCGGTCACTTGGTCAATCCTTCCGCGATTGTTTCGGTCGTCACGCGCAGCAGGTCCAGATAGGTCGGCACCGGGCCATCCGCCTCTGTCAGGCTGTCCACATACAACACCCCACCATATGCCGCATCTGTTTCGCGGGCCACCTGCTCTGCCGGCGCTTGCGACACGGTGCTTTCACAAAAAACCGCCGGGATGTTGTTGGCGCGGACACCGTCAATCACCTTGCGCACCTGCTGCGGCGTGCCCTGGGCATCCGCATTGATCGGCCACAGATACAGCTCCTGCATCTCAAAATCGCGGACGAGGTAGCTAAATGCACCCTCGCAGGACACCAGCCAGCGCTGCTCGGCGGGGACAGCCAGAATCGTATCGCGCAACGGGGCAATCGCTGCGGTGATGTCGGCCTTATAGGCCGCTGCATTGGCGCGATAGACCTCTGCATTGTCAGGATCATGCGCGACGAACGCATCGCGGATGTTGTCGACATAGATCAGCGCGCCAGACAGGCTCATCCAGGCATGGGGGTTGGGCTTTCCGTCATATTCACCTTCGGTGATGCTGACCGGGTCAATGCCGTCGGTCAGGGTGACACTCGGCACGTCCGACAGGTTGGAAAAGAACTGCTCAAACCACAATTCCAGGTTCAGCCCGTTCCAGAGGATCAGATCAGCATCCTGCGCGCGAATGATGTCGCGGGGGGTGGGCTGATAACCGTGGATTTCCGCCCCTGCCTTGGTAATGCTCTCCACCACAGCAGCGTCGCCCGCCACATTGCGGGCCATATCGGCAATCACGGTAAATGTGGTAACAGCCTTGAACTTGTCACCCTCGGCTGCGGCGCTGGTTGTCAGGCTTACCGCGGATATCAGGGCAAGAACGGTTTTTGTGAGTTTCATCAATATCGGCCTTTCGCAGGGATACAGCATCGTCAGAGTTTGCATATGAGAATTATTCGCAACTGTAAATGCTATTGATAATAATTCGCAAAAAATCGCATAGGTTAATGCGGCCTTAACAATCACACCGCACGCTGGGTTAAATGGGGTCTGCTGGCAAAAGGGGTCCGACGTTTTGCCGACGCATCGCCGACGCTTTGCCGACACCGCATTTCGGGCCCCTGCCCCAATGTTAACTGATGATTCGGCCAAATTCCGGAATGCCGCAAATCACGCCCCGTTGCGCACCCCACCGAACGTTGCGCGGCCGGGTCGTTCGGGGCTCCGGAACGGCACTACACGGTGATAAATTTCGCGCTGCCGGTACTGATCTGGGCGGCAGTCAAAGCGCCACCGCGATAGGCACCGGTATCCACCGAAATTCGCCCGTCACAAACCGCCCCCTCCGCCACAATCGTGTGGCCGTGAATGACATATTGGCCATCACGCCTCGGCGCGGAGAAGAACGCAGGATGGCCCCAAAGCAAGGCGTTTTCGCTTTGTGCATCGGGCGGTTTTGCGGGGTTCATAGATGCATGAACACAATGCATATTCCCGCTGGACCATTGCAGCGGAAGGTCACGCAGCCATTGCAACATTCCGTCCGGCATGGCCTGTTCAAGTAGCTCTGCAACATCCGGAAAATCCTCAGACGAGTGGGCCGGATCCGCGATCGAAATGCCAAAGCTGGCCAGCGTCTCAACGCCGCCAAAACGCAGCCACCGCGACCCGCCGCCCAACGGATCATCGATGAAATCCAGCATCATCACCTCGTGATTGCCCATCAGGCAAATGACATCTGCCGGGCGTTCGGTTTGCAACGCAAATAGCCGGGTCAGCACCTGTGCCGATTGCGGACCACGATCAACATAATCACCCAGAAACACCCGCGTGCCATGCCCTTCAAGCAACGGCAAGAGCGCTTTGATCTGCGTCAGGCAACCATGAATATCTCCAATGACAACAAAGGGTTGATCAGGTGCAATCGGGGCCTCAAAGGGCGGCGTCGTGCCTCCACGGCGCGCCCTCAACCTCTTGAACATGCAAGGCTCCCCCGCCATTTCACTTACGCGAAACTAGCCCGAGTGCCACCACCCCGACCAGCCCCTAATTTGCCGCAGCAACACCCGAGGTGATCAGGCTCGGGGTAATTTGCTGCACTACCCTGCTCCATTTTGTGACGGGTTGTTCTGTGGCAAAGATCACATCATTGGGGCGCAGCTCCAGCCGCGTCGCCATCACCAGATTTGCCGCGTTGCGGAAATCAAGATTATAGGCGGTGATCCGGCCCCCATCCCCCTGCCCGCGCAGCAGGTAAACCTGACTGGGATTCGCCGTTTCAGTGCGCAGCCCACCTTCGCCAAACAGCGCATCCGCAAGCGTGGCCCTGCGGGCAAAAGGCATCGGAAAACGGCCCGGATTGCTCACCTCACCCGTCAGATAAACATAGTCGCGCGCAACCGCATCGGCGGCCAGACGCGCGTTGAAATTCTCTCGGGATTCGTTCAGCTGGGCGCGCCGCTGGGTCAGCTCTGCCTCCAGCTCGGCCAGTGCCTGTGCGCGGGTTGTCTGTCTGATTTGCGCCAGCGCAATCTGCTCGCGGAAATAGGCCTCCGCTCGGGTCAGCTCATGGCTCTCATCCACAAAGATGCTATCCCCCGACGCCAGCCGGGTTTTCTGGACATCGGGTCGTTCCAGGTAGGTTTCCAACGGAATCTGGTAAAGCGCACCATCCCGGTAGATCCGGATTGAGGTTGCGGATTGGTCCTGAACCTGAACGCCGCCAGCGCGCAACAATGCCGCCTCAAGCGTCAATGGGCGCAGGGAAATCGCAACCGCCTTTGGCGCGGCAACCGCACCACCAACGGACACGCTCTGCGAATTGAATTGCGCAATCTCAAGCGCAAATGACGGGTCGATCTGGTTTGACACAAGCGCGTTGAAAATCGCATCCTGTGCCTCCTGCAAAGTCAAACCTTGCAGCGCAACTGAGCCGACATTCGCAATCGCGATCGCCCCATCATCCTGAACGGTATACCCCTGCCGTTGGTTCTGCGCCGCAAGCAAACCGGCAAGCTCTTCTGTGGTGTTGCGCCCCAATGGAGTGGCCAGCAAAACAACATCGCCCACACCAATCCGGTACGGCATGACCGGGGCCGATGGCGGCAACCGGGTGGCGACGCGGGCTGATTGCGCAGGGCGATCAAATACCGCCTGGGGGAGCACAGTGGTGCGCGCGGACAGATTGGCACTTGTGGCCGTTTGAAAGAAGGCCTGCGGCAGTGGTTTTGGATCATATGGGGATTGATTGGCCTGCCTGATCACGTCGTCATTCAACACCACCACATCCACATTTGGATCGTCAGTTGGAATGGATGGGCTGATATAGGCCGCTCCGCATCCCGCCAAAACGCCAAGGGACAACACACTCACAAAAATCATGGCCCGCAATTTGCTACGCCTTCTACTGCTTCACGGAAAGCTTGCCCATTTCAGACCCACAAGCATAGCATACACCCGCAACCATCACGTGTTTTTACTCAAATGTGTCACTTAAAGGTAGCAAAAATTTGACTGATCCAGCGGCAAACGCGGTCAGGGGTATGTACCCGGCCCCGGGAAACCCTTTGTTGGGCCTGCTGATCGGCGAAGGCCAATAGCACCCATCCACTGATGACGTGAATTGCGATTGTGATGTCGCAGAACCGAATTGACGCCCAATGCGGCTGCAGTTGATCTTTGTTGTCAGCAGACCAAAGAAAGAACTCACAAATGCCTTCACCGGATCATCGCATCATCAATGGTATCGACGTCAAAAAGCGGATCATCAGCGATGTGAAAGCCTATACCGAACAGCAATCGGATATGCCGCGGTTGATCTCGGTCCTTATTGGCGACGTGCCCGAGGCAGACGTCTATGTGCGCAACCAGGCGCGCGGTGCCGAACAGGCCGGCTTGCCGTTCGAGCGGGTGAACTGGCCCAGCGATATCACGCAGGAGGATTGCAAATCCCGCATCCTCGCGATGAATGATGACCCTTCGGTTCTTGGCATCATTCTGCAGCGCCCTGTCCCCGGCCATATCAACGTGCGGTCCATGCAGTCAGCCATCCACCCGTTGAAGGACGTCGAAGGGATGAACCCCGCATCGATCGGCAACATCGTCTATTCCGACGTGGCACTGGCCCCCTGCACCGCTGCGGCCAGCGTCGCACTGATAAAGGAGACCGGGTTGCCGATGGAAGGGCTGGAAGTTGTCATGATCGGCCACTCCGAGATTGTCGGCAAACCAGCCGCAATGATGCTGATGGCCGAAGGTTGCACCGTCACGGTCTGCCACCACATGACCCGTTCGGTGCCGATGCATTCGCGCCGTGCGGATGTTGTCGTGGTCGCCGTCGGAAAGGCGCATCTTGTCGGGCCGGATATGATCAAACCGGGCGCCGCCGTTATTGATATCGGCATCAATCAAATCGAGACTGAGGATGGTGTCAAAATCGTCGGTGATGTGGATACAGATGCGGTGCTGGACGTGGCCGGATGGATCACCCCGGTGCCCGGCGGTGTTGGCCCTGTCACTGTTGCGATCCTGATGCGTAATGCGATGGTCGCTCACCAGCGACAAATCGCAGCCGGATGGCTATAGCGCGAGATAGCCGACCCCGGCAAAGGCGACCAGACATCCCCCCCATTGCGGCAGCGTCATCCGTTCTTTCAACAATCCCCAGGCCATGAGAATCGTCAAAAGGCCGAACATGGATGATGTCACAGCCGCATATTGCGGATCCGGCAATGTTCCTGCTGACAGGACACAAAGCAACGCAACCCCATCTGCAATCCCCATCGCAATGAGCCACGGGAGGGCCTTTCGCCCGGGCCAGAACGACTGTTTCAACAACACACCCAACGCCACCACCAGGGCGACGGCCATGATCCGCGTGACCCATGTGCTTGGCATTTCATGGCTGAGGTCGGCTGCCCGCTGCCCCAGCGCAAAAGTCCCGGCAAACCCGACCGTCGCAATCAGGGAATAAAGGATCGTTGGCCCCTTTGGCGGCACCGCATCGGTGCTGTCATCCGACAAGGCGGCGACGATGGCAACGCCCGACACGACTGCAAAAACCGCCGCCCATTGCAGCGTTGAAATGCTGGTGCCTTGCAGCGCAGCCCAGGAGACTGACAGAATGGGGTAGGCTGCAATCAGTGGCGCCACCAGCCGCACAGGACCCCTTTGGAACGCATAATAAAGCCCGTAAGTGGCAATCACAAAGAACACCCCGGCCCCCAGCGACAGCCAGACGGCCTGGGCGGGGATCGGTGCAAACTGACCTGTGGTCGCCATAAGCCCGGTGTGAAACAGCAAACCGGTCAGGAGCACGATGAAGATACAGGCGCTGACAGGTGCTTTTTGGCTTAGAAAGCGCACGCAGATATCGTGAAACCCCCAACAAAAGGCAGCAATCAGGCCAAGAAAAAGCGTGTTCATTGTGCCTCGTGGATATGGGGAATCAGACAGGTGCGGTCGTCACCAACCATCCAGATGCCGCCCCTTCCACCATTCCATATTCCAAAATTCAGCCCGTGATCTGGCCTCGCGTCGGAAAAAACGATGGGATAGCTGTGCATGCGCCTAAATTTCATTGCCGTAGAGGTCAGTGTATGTATTCTTATCGTTAAACAAATATTCCGCACATGCAACTCGCATAAGAGGACGAGAACACATGCTAGACAATTACCCTATGGTGCGACCGGGCCCTCCGAAACCCAGTACGATCATCAAACCGCAGGTTTTCTCCCTTCCCCCCGGAACCGAACGCTATGTTGTTGAGGGCCGGGGCGCGATCCTGATCCCGCTGGAAACCGGCGATCAGGTGACGATCATCAACGACGAAGGCGGGCAAGGCTGCGAAATCGTCGTCAGCGATCCAAAGGGCAAGATTGATCCGGGTATCATTGGGGCCACGCCCGATGGCACCGCCAATGGGTTGCAGGCACTTCTGACCGGTGATGATCAGTCCTTGCGCGGATTGCGCATGGGGCTGGACGCGCGCGGCATTGATATTGCGATGGCCACGGCAGTGCATTTGTTCGGGACCACAACACCGGCGAAAACCGAAGCCTGCTTTACCGCATCCCGCGACGGCAGCATCATTATTGCCGCCCCCGGCGGGGTGATGGATGCAGAGGCGCAGGACACAGCCACCCCGCTGACCGTGATGATCAGGCGGGCAACATTGAAAACCCATACACGCTTCGCCTTGCCCGATCCGCTCGCCGATCCGATTGCGGATATCCGCATCCATAGCCAGACGGCAGAGGCCTATTTCGTCAAGGCCGGTGATTATATTCAAATCCTTGATGTGGATGGACGCCAATGCACTGATTTTGAATGTTTTTCGGCCCGCAAGCTGGATAAGGGGATTGAACATGCGCTGGACGTCACAACAACGCGGACATTGATGGGCCACGCATATCCGATGCCCGGCCTGCATGCGAAATACTATGATCAGGAAATGGTGCCACTGGTCGAGGTGGTGCAGGATACTTGCGGGCGGCACGATGCCTTTGCACTGGCCTGCTCTGCCAAATATTACGACGATATCGGCTATCCCGGCCATGTGAACTGTTCGGAAAACTTCAACAAGGCGCTGTCAGAGTTCAACGTCACAGGGCGCCCCGGCTGGATGGCGATCAATTTCTTCTTCAACACTTTCCTTGATGAACATGGGGTGATGTATGCGGATGAACCGTGGTCGCGCCCCGGCGATTTCGTCTTGCTGCGCGCGTTGACCGATATCGTCTGCGTCAGCAGCGCCTGCCCTGATGACACCACGGCCGCCAATGGCTGGAACCCCACCGATATTCATGTCCGCACCTATAGCGGCAAGGAAACCTTTCAGCGGGCTATTGCTGTCCGCGCGACCCCAAATTCGGAGCCGAAAATGACAAAACAAACCGGTTTCCACGACAGCTTTGCCAAGCATACGCGGAACTTCATCGAATATAATGGATACTGGCTGGCCAATTGCTTTGCCGCCGCTGGCCCGATCGAGGAATACCATGCCTGCCGCGAAAAATGCGTGATCATGGATCTGTCGCCCCTGCGCAAGTTTGAAATCACCGGCCCGGATGCAGAGGCGCTGTGCCAATATGCCTTTACCCGCAATATGAAAACGCTGGCCGTGGGCGGCGTTGTTTATACGGCCATGTGCTATGAACATGGCGGCATGATCGATGACGGCACGGTGTTCCGGCTGGGCAAGGACAATTTCCGCTGGATCGGCGGGTCGGATTATGGCGGCGAATGGCTGCGCGAACTGGCCGAAAAGCATGGGCTGAAAGTGCTGGTGCGGTCATCAACCGATCAGTTGCACAATGTCGCCGTACAAGGCCCCGAAAGCCGCGATCTGCTGCGCAAACTGATCTGGACCGCGCCGCATAATCCGGAATTTGATCAGTTGGACTGGTTCCGTTTCACCCCGGCCCGGCTGCATAATGAAAGCGGGACACCATTTGTCATCAGCCGTACCGGTTACACCGGGGAATTGGGGTACGAGGTCATGTGCCATCCCAAGGATTGCGCCGAAATCTTTGACGCGATCTGGGAGGTGGGGCAGGATCACGGGCTGAAACCGATGGGACTGGAAGCGCTTGATATGGTGCGGATCGAGGCGGGTTTGATCTTTGCCGGATATGACTTTTCGGACCAGACAGATCCGTTTGAGGCAGGGATCGGCTTTACCTGCCCGCTGAAATCCAAAACGGATGATTTTGTGGGCCGCGACGCGCTGATCCGCCGCAAGGAACATCCGATGAAAAAACTTGTCGGGCTGGAAATTGATGGCAATGTTGATGTCGGGCACGGCGATTGCATCCACATTGGCCGCGCTCAAATCGGAGAGGTCACATCGTCGATGCGGTCACCCCTGCTGAATAAGAACATCGCCCTTGCGCGGATCGATGTGGCCCATGCGGAGCCGGGCACTGAAGTAGAGATTGGCAAGTTGGACGGCCACCAGATGCGCCTGCCTGCGCGGATCGCCGAAACACTCGCCGCTTATGATCCCAAAAAGGAACGCCCCCGCTCATGATCCGCTTTGCCCTGACATTCGCCGTGATGGCCAGCGCGGCAGAGGCGCAATCGATCAAGCTGAACGAGGCTGAAATCACGATACTCTTGTCAGGAAATACGGCGGTCGGCGATTGGGATGGTGTGCCCTACC
Organism: uncultured Paracoccaceae bacterium; assembly: GCA_947500055.1. Classification (GTDB taxonomy): domain Bacteria; phylum Pseudomonadota; class Alphaproteobacteria; order Rhodobacterales; family Rhodobacteraceae; genus Yoonia. Next base: position 2,579 of record CANMQO010000001.1, on the reverse strand, counting down.
GTCAATACTTCGCCCCTGACGGCACAACGATCTTTGCCCAGGAAAATGCTCGCTCTGCCAGGGGCAACTGGCGGGTGGAAGGCGAAGAATATCAAAGCATCTGGCCCGGTGATGCCGAATGGAAAGGCTGGTTTGTGATGGAATATGCAGGCCAATGGTTCTGGGTCAGCAAATCAACCCCACCCACCCCGTTCGACGTGTTGCAGGGCGAGCAATTGGTAGAACAATGACCGTTCTTGATAACATCGGCGGAGAAGAGAAACTGCGCGATCTGGTCGAAACTTTCTATGATCTGATCGAAACCCTGCCCGAAGGATCCAACCTGCGCCGCCTGCATGCGCGCGGTCATGGTGTGCCTCATGCACGGGTCGAACAATTCAATTTCCTGTCCGGTTTCATGGGCGGCCGCCACTATTATCGCGAAAAACACGGGCATATGGACGTGAAACTGATGCATGCCCATGTGCCGATCCGGCAGGCAGATGCGGAAAACTGGCTGTTTTGCATGCGCAAGGCGCTCGCCGATGAGGGGCATCACGGCCCGCATATCGACAAGCTGAATGACGTTTTTGCACGGGTCGCGACCATCCTGATCAATGATGTCCCCGATTGGGAGGATGATCTGGCAGTCGGTCGGACCACAAGGTGAGGTGGCTGGCGATTACCCTGCTCGCGATCACCGCCAGCGAGGCTGTGGCGGACAATTTCTGCGTCCAGATGGCAGCAATGACACAGCCAGGGTCAGAGGGAGCACTGCACCTGCCCGCAACGTCCCGCCATGCCGAATGCCGCTTGTCGCTGTCATTGGGGCGCGGACAGGAACAGAATTGCCACTGGGCCTTTGACTACCGGTCAGCCGCGGCGCGCGACGCATTCGTGGATGTGCTTGACGCGGTCACAGCCTGCCTTGGCCCCGATATCACGGTGAGAGCGGATCAAAGCGTCAATCACCCTGACGCCTATGATTTGCGGCTGATCGACCACGATGGTCAGCAATACGCCGTATCATTGAAAGACAAGGGCGCGCTTGGACAGACCCTTGTCTTTGTACGGTTTCCCATCGAGCCCTGATCAATTCTGCAGATAGACTTCCAGACTGTCATCCAGCGCATCTTTCCAAGGCGTATGGTGTTTGGGCGCCATTGTGCCGGTCATGACGGACTTGTAGCCATTGTCGCGGAAGGTCATGATGCCCGCCTTCTTGTGGCCTTTCCATTCCTTGAACGCCATGCAGGCCCCTTCGACGTCGAATGACGGGTAATCCGTCTCATCGATCAACTCCTTGATGTAGTCGCCCTGATACCAGATTGCGTCATAATCATCCGCGCCCGCATCCTCGCGGGCCACGCGGTCGGCAACATCGGCCTGCATGGTCGCCTGATCCGGCAATTCGATCCGCCCCATGATCACATCGCGCACCCACCAGGCCTGGGCGTCGAACATGTTGAAGGTAAACCACTGGTCCTGCATGCCGATATAGAACAGGTCCGGTTCGTGCACATAAGCGACCCCTTTATAGAGATCAGCCGTGGCCAGCCGGTTCGCAGTCTTCAGGCGCAGGCTGTCGGGCAGGAAGGGGAAGTGATGTTTATACCCGGTGCACAGGATCACCGCATCAACATCGCGGCTGCTGCCATCCTTGAAATGGGCGGTTTTACCGTCGACATGGGTCAGCAATGGCACCTCAGCCCAGTTATCGGGCCAGTCATACCCCATCGCCGCCGTGCGGTGGCTGACGGTGACCGATTTGCACCCATATTTCCAGCATTGGGAGCCGATATCCTCGGCTGAATAGGACGTGCCGACGATCAGGATATCCTTATCCTTGAATTCCAGCGCATCGCGGAAATCATGGGCGTGCAAAACCCGGCCTTTGAACGTGTCGAAACCATCAAACTGAGGCACATTTGGCGTGCTGAAATGCCCTGAACACACAATCACATGGTCGAAGCTCTCGGTATAGGTGCGATCCTCCGGCAGGTGGCAGACGGTGACATTGAACATGTCCCCATCCTTCTCGACCCAACGCACGGCGGTGCTGAACCTGATCCAGTCACGCACGCCTGCCTTCGCAACGCGGCCCTGGATATAGTCGAACAGAACCGCCCGTGGCGGATAGCTGGCGATCTGTTTGCCGAAATGCTCCTCGAACGTGTAATCGGCGAATTCCAGCCCCTCTTTCGGCCCGTTTGACCACAGGTAACGATACATGGACCCGTGCACAGGCTCCCCATATTCATCCAGACCCGTCCGCCAGGTGTAGTTCCAAAGACCGCCCCAATCGGACTGCTTTTCAAAGCAGGTGATTTCCGGGATCTCCGCACCCTTTGCGGCGGCGGACTGGAATGCGCGCAATTGCGCAAGGCCAGAAGGGCCCGCCCCGATAACAGCGATACGTTTGGTCATGATCCATGTTCCTTCCTTGGCCTGTATGATTGCTGTTGTGCTTGCGCCGTGACGCCAGACGCAAAAGCCGCGCCATTTCTGGCGCGGCTTTTTGGGTCAAATATCGAGTGTATTTTCTTTTTCCCATTTGCTGAAGTGTGAAGCGTAGTCGTTCCATTCCTGGTGTTTCATTT